>CALEUG010000012.1 GCA_937920515.1 uncultured bacterium | reverse complement strand
TCGGTGCCCTTGAGGTCGGCAACGAAGTAAGCGAAGAGCTGCAGCGGCACGGTGTTGACGAAGGGCTGGAAGTATTCGTCAACGTCTTCCACTTCGAGGGCGTAATCCAGAAGGGCGCGGGTTTCGCTGTCGCCGCGGCTTATCAGCCCGACGATGATGCCCCCGCGCGACTTCGCCTCCAGCAGGTTGGAGATGATTTTCTTGAGCTGGCTGCCGCGGGTGGCCAGGGCCATAACCGGAACCTGCTCGTCGATGAGGGCTATGGGACCGTGCTTCATTTCGCCGGCCGGGTAGCCTTCAGCATGGATGTAAGAAATTTCCTTGAGCTTGAGGGCGCCTTCCAGGGCGATGGGATAATTAAGACCGCGGCCCATGAAGATGAAGTCGTGGGCGCGAACGAAGCGGGAAGCAAGTTCCTTGATTTCGTCCTCGGTGGCTAACTGGCGCTCGAGGATGGACGGCATCCGGTAGAACTGGTCGATAAAGCGGGCCAGGTCGGACGGAGCGAGCCGGCCGCGTTCCCGGGCCAGGTAAAGGGCCAGGAGTAGCAGCACCTCCACCTGGGCGATAAAGGCCTTGGTCGAGGCCACGCCGATCTCAATGCCGGCCCGGGTGTAGACGACCTGCTCGGCCGCCCGGGCGATGGAGGAATCCATGACGTTGCAGACAGCCAGAGTTTTGAGGCCGCGGGCCCGGACTTCCTTGAGGGCGGCCAGGGTGTCGGCGGTTTCGCCCGATTGCGAGATGAAGATGGCCAGGTCGCCGGGAAGAAGCACCGAGCGCCGGTAGCGGAACTCAGAAGCATATTCGACCTCGGTTGGCAGGCCGGCGATTTCCTCAAAATAATACCGGCCGATGAGCCCGGCATGGTAGGAGGTGCCGCAGGCTATGACCAGGATGCGGTTGATGGTCGCGGGGTCGAGGCTGAGCTCATCGAAAACGATGCGGGGCGGGTCGCGCTTGATGCGGCCGAGGAAGGTATCGGTGAAGATTCGCGGCGTTTCGAAAATTTCTTTGTGCATGAAATGCTTGTGGCCGGCTTTTTCGGCTGACTGGAGGGAGAGGGTTACGGTCTGGGGAGGCGAGGCTATGGGCTCTCCGGTGCGTAAGTCGAAGAGCTCGACGCGGTCGCGGTAGATGCGGGCGATTTCGAATTCCTTCAGGGTGATGATGCGCCGGGTGAATGGCAGGAGGGCGGGGATGTCGGAGGCGACGAAGTTTTCGCCGTCACCGAGGCCGATGATGAGCGGCGAAAAATTCTTGGCGACGATGAAGTGGTCGGGGTGGGCGTGGCTGATGACGGCGATGGCGTAAGTGCCTTCGATTCGGGAGAGGGCGCGGCTGACAGCCTGGTAGAGGTCGGGGGCGGAGCCTGAGCGGAGTTCGAGGTCGATGAGGTGGGCGATGACCTCGGTGTCGGTTTCGGAGGCGAAGGCACAGCCCTGCTGTATGAGACGGGCCTTGAGCTCGGCGTAGTTTTCGATGATGCCGTTGTGGACGACGGCCAGGCCGTTGACCTGGTGGGGATGGGCATTGTTTTCAGAGGGGCGGCCGTGTGTGGCCCAGCGAGTATGCCCGAGGCCGAAGGTGCCGCGGGGGCAGGAGGCGTTGACCAGGCTGGCCAGGGCAGAAATTTTTCCGACGGAGCGCAGGATTTTGAGGCCGTCGGGGTTGTAGATGGCCAGGCCGGCCGAGTCATAGCCGCGGTATTCCAGGCGGCGCAGGCCTTCAAGGAGAATAGGGGCAGCCTCGTTGTGCCCGATGTAGCCGACTATGCCGCACATGGGAGCAATTCCTTATAAATAATAAATCAAATCAAAATATTAAATAAAAATGCAAGAGCCAGAAAAGAAAAACTCTTCAAAGCATAGTTGCCCTTTTGTTCTCCCTGTTTCCTTTGCCAGAACGGGCATATTGTAGCACAAGCGGGCGTGAAATTTAAGAGGGGACACCTGCAGGTGTCCCCTTTTTTTCTCGCAGCCTTACCTCGTATAACCTCAAGATAATAAATATATTGCAGGCGCAACTGTGGTTGGACCCAAAAAATCTAAAATTAGCCCAAATTTTAACTTTTTTATTATCAATAAATTACAGCGCCTCACCGAGGGGACACCTTAAGGTGTCCCCTCTTCCAGGTTTCGTGTAAAATATGAAGGGGTAAGTCATGACAAAAAGGATGAAACGAAAAGAATTTCTTAAGTTATTTGCAGGTGGGCTGGCCGGAGTCCCCCTGGCTGAATTCACTCAGAAATTATCAGGCAATACGCTGTCCTCAGACCGGGGAGCGGGGCCCGGGAGTAATCTCAGGGATGTGGTTAGGCATGGGCAGGTTGATTCGGTCCAGAGATCGCCGGTCCCGAAAATTCCCCGTTATGGTGAGCTGGGCAGGACCGGGATTATAGTTTCGACCATAGGGTTTGGGGTATCACGGACTATGGAGCCGGCTCTTGTTCTGGCCGTGATGGAGGCCGGTATTAATTTCATGGACACCGGCCGCTCCTATTTTCGCGGGCAGAACGAGGTAATGGTGGGAAGAGCGCTGGGTACGCGCCGGAAGGAGGTCGTCATCCAGTCCAAGCTGCGGGTAAATCTGACCGAAAGACAGCTTAAATCCAGGGAAGACATCGACCGGGCTTTAAAGCAGATGGAGGATTCGCTGGCCGCGAGTTTGCAGGCTCTTAATACCGATTATATCGATATAATGCTAATCCACGGGGCGGAAGAGGCGGCGGTTATTCATCATCCCGAAATAATGAAATTTTTCGAGGAAAAGAAAGCTGAGGGGGTCATCCGGGCGCATGGCTTTTCTACACATCAGAACCAGGTGGAGCTGGTTAGGGCGGAAAATGAGGCGGGCTTTTATGATGTCATCATGACAACTTACAACCACAAAGGGGCGTATGTCCACATGAACACCGGGCGAAAGAGCAGCTGGGACCAGGATGCGCTGGAAAGAGAGCTTAAGGCAGCCAGGAATAGGGGCGTCGGGCTGGTGGCCATGAAAACCTGCTCCGGTGGGCCCTATTCGCCGTCGGTGGAGGTAAAGCCAGGTTATGCGGAGGCCTTGCGCTGGATTATGCAGAAAGGCGTGGTTCACGCCATGGCCGTGGCCATGGCCAACCACGAACAGATCAGGGAAAACCTCCGTGCCTGGGATTGAAAGAGGGATGAAAGAGGGGACACCTAACAGTGTCCCCATTTGCAGGACGCCGGGCTCTGTTCCAAATGCTTGAATATAAATAACTTAGTGGCCCACCTTTCCCCTGGCCGAAAATCAACAACGTTGGCATAAAATTTAGTTATTCATAATAAATAACTTACGGGGTCAATTTTTTGGGGACACCTGAAGGTGTCCCCTCTTTTCATCAGGCGAGGAGGGGGCGGATTTTAGCGGCGTAGTCGGCACTTGCAGCGTCAAGGGTTTCGATTATGATGTCATCAGGCGAGCTGACGCCGAGGCCGAGTTCAGCGGCGCGAGCAATCTGCTCCTGCTCGAAGACGCGCGGCTTCATGATGGCATCGTTGGAACCGAGGTCCTTCAGGATGGCCACGGCCACGGCGTCGATGGCCACGCGGTCAACACCGGCCAGGAAGACGTGGGCTTCCTTTCGCGGGCCGGTCATCGGGCCCTGGTCGATAAAAGCCACCAGGCCGTCGAGGATGACGAAGGTCGGCCTGTAAGCATAGTTTATTTCGGCAATCATCCGGCGCTGGTGCGGGGAGGAGTGAAGCTCCCTCATGTAGGTGTAACCCCTGCGCGGAACGACACCCACCGAATTTTTTAGCGACATGGTGAAGACTCCACCAAACTGGTGAGTTTTGAGGCAGCAGGTGGAAATGAGGGCCTCGGCTTCAACCACGGGCCGGGCCACCAGGAAGCCATCCTGCCAGTGAGACCCGGGCGGGGTAACCTTGACATAGCCATCGGGCCCCAGGTCGTCGAAGTTGAGAAGGCGCGCCTCGAAGGCCGCAGCCAGCTGGCGGATCCCTTTTTTGTCGAAAACCTGCTCGGTGGGTTCGGGGCCGCTGCGGTCGCCGATTGAAAGCTCCCGGGCACCGGCCTTGCGCAGTTCGCTCAGGATTTCCTTCAGGGTATCGTTGTGGGTTGAGCCCGGCGTTTCATCAGACGTGTTAAAGTTGGGCTTGACCAGGACCTTTTTGCCTTTGAAGGGGCTGGTGTCCTTGAAAAAAGCAAAGGCTTTGCGGACACCGTCGGCCCGGTCGTCGGTTTTTATCAGCAGGACACGGGACTTGCCGGCTGGAGCCAGGGGGTCAGAGGGGAAAACGCCGCCGGCGTTAGATAAACTTGAGCTCACAGCAACACGGCCTGAAACGGCGGCACCCGGCGAAGGCGTCATAGGCGGTGATGCGCCCGCAGGCCCCTCGCCTATTTTCAGGCCCGACGACAGAAGATTTTTGCCAGCGAGCGCGGAAAATCCGACCAGGCCCAGCCCGGTCGCCAGGAATTTCCTCCTGTCAATTCCTTTATTCCTGTTTTTTTCAGTCATGGGAATCCCTCCTGATAACCAAATAAGTCATCCAAACCATTGTACCATTTATTTCAAAAGGGGACACCGTAAGGTGTCCCCTTTTTTGGGTTAAAAGCAAAAAGCGCAAATTACTAAATATCAATATGTTAAGCACGGAGGAATCTGCCCCGCTCGCGAGAAATGGGGACACCGTAAGGTGTCCCCTGTTTAGAGGCCGCGGCGCCGGAGCATCGGCTCGACCTTGGGCTCGCGTCCCCTGAACCTCACGTACAGGGTCATCGGATCCTCGCTGCCGCCGCGGGCCAGAATGTTCTCCCTGAAAGCGCGGGCCGTCTCCGCGTCGAACAGTCCCTTCTCCCTGAACGCTTCGAAGGCATCGGCATCCAGCACCTCGGCCCAGATATAGCTGTAATAACCGGCCGAATAGCCGCCAGCAAATATGTGGCTGAAATACGGGCTGCGGTAACGCACCACGATTTCCGGTATCAGGCCAATTTTAGCCAGCGACTTATTCTCAAAGTCCATAACCTCTTCGGCTTTCACCGGCGCTGTCAGCATGTGCCAGTCCAGGTCAAGGTAGCAGGCCGACATGTATTCGACCGTGATAAATCCCTGGTTAAAATATTGAGCATTCTTTATTTTAGCCACCAGCTCATCCGGGATTGGCTCCCCGGTCTGGTAATGCCGCGCGAACAGCTTTATAAACTCGGGCTCAGCCACCCAGTTTTCCATGATCTGCGACGGCAGCTCCACGAAATCGCGGGCCACGTTGGTCCCGGTCAGCCTCAAATAAGCGCAATCCGAAAGCAACCCGTGCAGGGCGTGCCCGAACTCGTGGAACAGCGTGGTCACCTCTTCCCAGCTCAGGAGGGACGGCTGCTCCGGCGTGGACCTGGTGAAGTTACCGCAGTTGATGATAATCGGGGCAATGCGCTCGCCACCCACCCTGTATTCGTCCCGCAGGGCGTTCATCCAGGCGCCCGCCCCCTTGGAGGCCCGCGGGAAATAATCTGTGTAGAGAAGGCCCACCTGCCGGCCGTCGGCCTCCTTGACCTCGAACACCCGGACCTCGGGGTGATAGACGGGAACGTCCTTCCGCTCCTCGAACTTCAACCCGTAGAGTTTGCTGGCCAGCAGGAACACGCCGTCGATGACGTTTTCCAGCTTGAAATAGGGACGGAGCATCTCCTCGTCCAGGGCATATTTCTGCTTGCGAAGCTTCTCGGCATAATACCACCAGTCCCAGGGTTCCAGCTTGAAATTCCCTCCTTCGGCCTGAATAAGCTTCTGCAGTTCGCCGGCCTCTTCCCTGGCCCGTTTCAGGGCCGGCTTCCAGACCTGGTCCAGGAACCTGTAGACGTTCTCCGGGGTTTTGGCCATGTTTTCTTCCAGCACGTAATCGGCCCAGGTCTTATATCCGAGCAGTCCGGCCTTTTCGATCCTGAGGGCGATAGTCCTGGCCACCAGGGCTTTGTTGTCGCGTTCGTTGCCGTTGTTGCCGCGGTTGATGTAGGCCTTGAAGAGCTTTTCCCGCAGCTCGCGGCGCGGCGAGTACTGAAGGAAAGGAATCAGGCTCGGCTTGTGGAGGGTGAAGACCCACTTGCCTTCTTTGCCCCGCTCCCTGGCCGCTTCGGCCGCGGCCGCTACCACGTTCGCCGGCAGGCCTTCCAGGTCGGCCTGGTTGTCAATCACCAGCTCGAAGGCGTTGGTTTCCTTGAGCACGTTTTCGGCGAACTTCAACTCCAGGACGGCCAGCTCCTGGTTGATTTCCTTAAGTCGAGCTTTCCTGACCTCATCCAGGCCGGCGCCGGCCCGGACAAAATCCCTGTAAAACTTTTCCAGTAGCTGTTTCTGCTCCGGGTTAAGGGAAAGCTGCTGGCGCTGGTCATAGACGGCCTTGATGCGGGCAAAAAGCCTTGCATCAAGAAAAATCGCGTCGTAATGGGCAGAAAGCGTCGGGGCCAGGTCCTCCGCTACCGCCTGCAGTTCGTCGCTGGTGTGGGCCGAAAGCAGGTTTTCCATTACTTTCTCGACCCGGTCGAGGAACAGGCCGCTGCGGTCCAGGGCCTCCAGGGTGTTGGAAAAGGTCGGCGGGTCGGGGTTTTCGGCAATTGCCTTTATTTCTTCCTGGTGGCGTTTAATACCTTCGAGGACAGCCGGCTTGAAATGTTCAACCTTTATCCGGTCGAAGGGCGGCGCCCCGAATGGCGTTGTCCAGTCGGTGAAAAACGGATTTTCAGACACTGGCGGTTTCTCCTTTTTGGGGCCGCCGCAGGAAACCAGGACGGCCGAAAAAATCAGGGTGATGAAGATTATCCGGGCGAATTTCATCTGACGCTCCTGAAAAAATATTTTTAACATTCTACCATAAAATTCGGCCCTCATCGGAAATAAATTAAGCCGGGTTTACAGAGAGGAATAAAAAGGGGACACCTTAAGGTGTCCCCTTTTTCTGATTTTCCAACATCCTGATAAGAAATAAATTATGGGGGCGCCATGGGGCATAATGGGGACAGTGTACGGTGTCCCCTATTTGATTTCGAAGAGGCGGCGGATGCGGCCGCTTTTCTCCCCCCGGCCCGATATCGTCACGTCGATATAGCCCTTGCCCCCCGGCAGCTCGTATTCAAAATAAAAGGGGACTTCCTTGAGGTCAGGGTATTCCTGGATGGTGGCCTTGAACACCCGGTTCTCGCTGTACTTGCCGAGCTTCTTCCCCATCCGGTCGTAGAGGTAAAACACGAAGTCCAGGTCAACGTAAAAAGCGCCTTCCTCGTCCTCGCTGAAATTAAGGTCCTTAGCCGGGAGCACGACGGTGACCTTTTTCTCCTCTTTATCATAATCAAGCTGAATTTTTACCACCCGCTTATTGAAAATATTATCGGGCCCGAACGAGCCACCCAGCTTGAGGATATCCATGGCCTCAAAAAAATCGCCTTCATACCGCCTTATCCGGTACTGGCCGGTTCCCTTCTCGTCCACAAACTCAATCCCCAGATTGTAATTGTAATAATACCAGTAAATTACCGAGCCTCGAACCGAGGTGTCATCGTGCGTGAAGATCTCTTCAAACCTGTCCGGCGGGCCCATAAAAATGTAAATTCGCCCGCGGTCGGTATTCCGTCCCTTGCCACCTTCCTTGAACCTCTGGTCGGCGTAGATGATCCGGGCCATTAACTCGTCCTTGAACTCGTTACGCGATGTCTCCGGGAAGGGGTCGCGTTTCTCCCAGAACTCTTTTATGAATTCCTTCCGGGAGTCGGCATCCGGCAACAGCTTAAAAATTTTGGCCTCTTCCCGGCTCATTATCATCTGGGCCACATCATAGAATTCCTGGCTTTCCGGGTCGAGTTTGGTTTTGGGCAGGCCGCTGCAGCTCACCAAAAACAGGCTGCCCGCAACCATCGTTGCCAGAGCCACGCCCAAAAACAAAAACCGGCCCTTATTTCCTGGTCTTTCTTTTGTTTTCTGCACCCTTTACCCCCAAATATTAAATTACCATGCCCATAACCTGGACTTGCTTCATTATATCATTATTAACCTGACATTCCGCAAAAGCTCAGTCTGCCTGTATGGGGTTAGTATCAGGTCTCCAAAATCCCCAGCTCCATTACCGCTTACTTTCAGCCGGATCCACCCAAATGGCCCAAAATGGCGGTCTTTTCGCCCCTCTTATCAAGGCCCCGGTTATTTGCTAATTATTAGATTTACCGGATTATAAGATTCACCGGATTTAGCCTGCCTCACTTCTTCAAATAACTAAGGAAGGCCCTGACCTGGCCGGCCCGGGGCGACTCGGAATCCACCTTAAGATATTCCTCAAAGGCGTTGATGGCTTCCTGGTTTTTCTGCAGGTTGAGATAGGTCAGCCCGAGCTGGTAAAGAGCATCGGTGAAATTCTTCTGTTTCTCCACCGCTTTTTGATAATACACCAGGGCTTCTGCAAACCGGCTATTGTTGTAATACATCGTGCCCACGTTGTAGATGATGACCGGGTCGGTAATCTTATCCACGTTGACCTTGCCGTACCATTCGAAGGCCTTATCCTTATCACCGCGGTTAAGATAGGCATTGCCGATGGCCACCAAGGCGTCGGCGTTATTGGGGTCTTTCTCCAGAACTCTTAAATAAGCCTGTTCGGCCTCAGCATATTTCTCCTGAGCAAAATAACAATTGCCGACATTCTGCCAGATCGGATAGGCATCGGGGAACTTAGCGAGAATATCCTCATAAACCATCCTGGCCTCATCATATTTCTGCTCATCAAAAAGTTTGTTTCCCTTTTCGAGCAGGGCTTTGACCTCATCGGTAACCACCAGCCCAGTTACCTTAACCAGAGCTATCTTGATTTCAGGATTTTTCTGGAATTCCTGTAACTCTACCGATATCTTCTTCGGGGCATAGCCGATCTTCTCGAAGTCTATATTCCACTGTCCACCCCTTATCCAGGCGGCCACCCATTTGCCTTCCTTATCGGTCTTGACGCTGAAACCCTGCTGGCCCTTGACGTAAAATAATTTTACGGTCACTCCTTCGAGTGGATTGCCCTGTTCATCCGTGACCACACCTATAGCCCGCCCTTTTCCCTTGTATTCCTGGGCCAGGAGCAAACATGTTATGAATAATATCGTCATCATAAACAGGAAAGCCTTTTTCATTTTATACCTCCGCCACGCCATAAATATTTTCCGGCGAATGCCCGGTCATTTATTCTATCATATTTTTATTTCATTAATAAATAATGCAATTTTCAGGCCAGATTTATATTTATCGCAGCCCTTGCCACCAGCAAAAGCAATAAAGCAAGCATCTTACGGTCTTATAAGCAACCTTTCCTTACCTGTATGATGGGTCGTTCGCGCTGATTTATCCGGACTGATTTTAAGTTTAAGAATCGGGTTGAATTTAAGTTAAAAACAGAGTCTACGGAGGCGACGGCAGCGAAAAAATGGGACGAAAAAGGGAAAGGGGACACCTTAAGGTGTCCCCGATTTCTGCCTTCACAAATTACTGATTAATAACAAGTTGGAGGAGCGGCCCCGGCTCAAAAGGGGACACCTGCAGGTGTCCCCTCTTAAAAAAAAGGGCCCTTCTCCCCGGGCGGGGAGAAGGGCCCGAACATCAGCTCAGCTGTCTGCTGCTATTAGAATTCGAACCGGACTCCGAGCCTGGCCACCCGCGGGTTAAGAAGTTCATTCAGAGCATTGAAAGTAGTATTCGGGGTGAAGGTGGTTCTGGTCCAGTCAATGTTGCCCTGGGCATCGCCGTAGACTCTAACAGTGCCCCAGTACTTCTGGTAACGACGGTTTTCAATCAGCTTGTCCAGTAAGTTGAATACATCCAGCATGAAGTAAATCCTTCCGGTCTGCCCGAGGCGCAGCATCTTCTCCAGCCTGAAGTCCAGGCAGTAGAAGAGGGGCAGCCTCTGGGTGCCGAAATAATCCATGCGGATGTCCGCGCTTCTGGTGTGATTGGCGGGAATACGGTAGTCAACCAGCGTGAAGTATTCATCCTGGACCCAGCCTTCCCTCATTCTGAAGGTGGCCGAGACGTTGATATCAAACGGCAGCTGGTACATCCCTCCCAGCTTGAACATCCACCTGGAATAGATGTACTGGTCAATCTTTCCGGAAGCGCCGCCAACAAAGGCTGCCTGCGGTTTGCCGTCATAAGCCCAGAGGTTGGTCGGGTTAATGTAGCTTCCCTCGCCGTAGTGCTGGGCCTGCCACTGCCAGGTGAAGCTGCCGTTGAGCATCCACTTATTGGCCAGCCTCTTGTTCCAGATCAGGTCGATACCGAAATAATCCATATAGTAGTTGGGACGCGGCTGGCGCTCCGAATAGGGAGAATAAACAAGATATTCATTGCTGGCTGAATACCAGTTGAAATTACTGGCTTCTTTGGTGTCATCGATGAATACCTGTCCGCTGGCGCTGTTATAGTAGCTGGGCGCAGGTTTTCCCCTATCCAGGAACATGCTGGCGTCGGCATATCTTCTGGTCCCATCAGAATTCAACCAGTACTTCAGAGACCAGTTCATCTTGTCATATCTTCTGTAGGTTCCCACTAACTGAACGGCGAAGTTGGGCAGGACTTCTCTTTCCAGGGTTATCATGGCTTCCCTGGTCCGGCTGGAGCCCAGCCCCTTCCTGGTGGAGGTATACGGCTCGCCAAAAGCCTGCGGGTTGTTAGGGTCATATCCGCCCCAGTAGTAGTCAGCAGCGTCAGCCCACTGGGCCGAAGTCAGGGCCACCGACCAGTCAGCATTAAACACCCTGTAAGGTGAATAGTAGCTGGCGCCAGCGGGCGGGTTTCTTCTCCACAGCCAGTACAATTCCAGCGGGTCAACAATCATGTCGTTATTCTGGTCAAACCACCAGAAGTCAATCCAGCCACCGGTGCCTGAAGGTGAGGCCCAGTCAGCCCAGCCGGTGCCCATGAAGTCGCCGTACTGAGCCAGGTTGATTTTCAGCAGGGTCTTACCGTCGCCCATAACGTCCCAGGTAAGGCCAATTCTGGGCGAGAAGACAGACCAGTGGTACTTCTGAGTAGAGATAGAATTGGTAGCGGGATCATAATAGTAGTGATACCTCTTGGGAATTTGCAGCCCGGGCAGCAGAGCATCAAAAGCACTCTGGGCTGTTGCGCTTCCGCCTGTAATCTTATTCCAGGCAGCACCGCCGTCCATGGCTGCCAGAGTGAAGGGAGAGAGGTAAGGCACCTGGTAGTCATAGCGCAGGCCAAGGATAAAGGTGAACCGGTTAAAAGTAACAGTATCACTCAGGTAAAGACCGAGAGCATCAACCTTCTGGTCACGGTAATAACCTCTCCAGTACTCGAAAAACCGAATTTTTGGTCGGTCAGCTGCCGGAAATGCACTCAGGGGGTCTGGAATTCCGTCTCCGGTTATATCCCAGATGGTATCTGTATCCCGGTAATTTCTGGAAACCATCAGGTTTCCGCTCCAGACAGATTCCACATACTGTCTCCTCTTGGAAAAGTCAACACCAAGCTTGATTTCGTGGCTGGCGCCCAACAGGTTATCGTTAAAGTACTGAGCCATGAGGTTGTACTGATAGACCGGCCGCTCGACATAGTACCTGCTGGCCTGAGATTCATAATACCTCTGGGCCTTCACATCCCAGATGGGGATCTTCTCGAACTTGAGGTCGGTCATAGGGGTGAGGCTGAAACCGGAATCGGAATAAGAAAATTTCAAGGAGAGGAACAGGTTATTGCCGAACATCTGCTCATCCTGAATTTTCAGAATGGGGCTGCCGAAATAGAACCGGCCTGCCTGGTAAAGTCCTTCAGGGTTGGATGAAGTAGCTGAACGGCCCCATTTCTTCTTACCACCGGAATGATAGAAAATTTCCAGGCGGTTGCTCTTGATGGGCTGAACGTTGATCTTGCCCACGTAGTTTTCCAGCAGGGTGTCATCGGGAGTGCCGTAAATGGTGTTGGTCTTGATGTCCTGGATCCCGTAGGAGAACCAGGCCCAGGCCTTATCCTTCACGATCGGGAAGCCGACATTGAAGCCATAGTCCTTGTTGTTGCGGATAACGTTAATACCCTGGAACAGGGTGCTCAGGTTGTTGGGGTTCTCCCTGGCTTTAATCTCGGCCACTTCCTCAGTATGCAAGGACTGAAATTTCTGGTCGGTAAGATAGAAACGTCCACCGAAGGTTACCCGGTTGCTGCCTCTCCTGGTGACCATGTTGAGAGCAATACCACCGGTCTGAACGCTAACATCGTTGCCGCCGACGCTTATCTGCATTTCCTCGAAGGCGTCAAAGTCATAGTAGGACGGTGAGGCGCCGATGGCCGCCGGGTCGGTGATCACGATGCCATCCATGGCCCAGACATTGTTGTTGTAGTTGCTGGCGCCGCGGGCCACGTAGCTGGACTGCTGACCCGACTCGTTGCCGCCCACATTTTCGCGGTCAACGATTACCGAGGGGGCCATCTGCAGGATAACCCACGGGTCTCTGGCGGTGGGCAACCCCTGCAACACTTCCTGGGTAACATTCTGACCAACCGAAACCTTCTTGGTGTCAACTATGGGTGTTACGGCTACAACTGTTACTTCTTCTTCCAGGCCGCCTGGTTCCATGGTGAATGTCATGTTGGCATTGGCCCCGACTTCGATGATGATACCGGTCTGAACGACAGTCTTGAAACCGGTCAGCTCCAGCTTAACCGTATAGTCTCTGCCCGGGGGCAGCGACAGGAATCTGAAGGTTCCTTCGGCTGAACTCACCGCCGTCATCGGGGCAAAGTAAGGCGAACTGATCGTAATGGTTACCCCCGGCAGCGGCGTGCCCTCGGTGTCCACTATCTTGCCGTATAGGTTTCCCGCCCTCTGCTGGGCACCCAGAGAAACCGCAAGGAGCAACACAAATATCAATGTCCAAAACCTTTTCATTCCTCCTCCTTTGGTTGGAATAATAAATACCCTTGCCCTGGGTGACACGCACCCAACCCTCATAAACCTCTTAATTGTTGCCCTTCTTGTTGTATTTTCACCTCCTTTTCTTAAAAAAATCACGCAACAAGGAACACCCAAACCGTTTTAGATATAGAGCAAATTTCGTGCCATTCATGTTAAAATCTTATATTGTTATTTTTCAATTATTTAAATCTTTGAAAGGCGGATTTCGGGCTCCATAAATCCAAATTTATAAAATTCTATCCAATTTTTTGAATCCACTAACCCTGCAATGACCTTTTCCTCAAAATTATAATCATAAAAATAAGCATGTCTTTCTCCTTTCTTTTCTTTTTCCAAAAATTTTTGATTATTCCCTCACTTGATGACCGAACTGCCTCACTTAAGAATGATTCGTTGCCTCACGAGAAAATCCACGCGAAATCGGGTTGTCTTCTGGCTGGTCTGGGGGATAGATTTGGGGATGAGATTAGCCAGGAGGCAAGGCTATGGGGTCTGAGATGCGAGTTAAGAGAGCGATTTTAAGGGAGCTGGCCCGGAGGTATCAGAGGGGGCGGAAGAAGGAGAAGACACGGGTTCTGGAGGAATTTATCGGGCTGACCGGGTACAATCGCAGTTACGGGAGCTGGCTGCTCGGCAACTGTGGGCGGAAGGTGGTCTTATCCGGGGGAGATGGGCAGCGGGTAGTGTTTATCGGATAGGGGAAGTTCCTCTACAGCCTGAACGCCACCGATCTGGCTTCCGGCTGTCGAGAGACCGAGGCGGTGCCCAACCGGGATTACCATTTACACATTAAAGTCATCTTGTATGACAATCTGTTTGGATCGGTTATTAAGAAAATCTTATTCTTAAAACCCCAGATTGAAAGTGTCACTGATGTCTTGACCCGATGAAATTTGTTGACTGAAGCTCAGGAAAAAAGTAGTATGGGCTTACAGGGAAAGCTAAAGAAGGGACATCCTTTGGGCACAATCTGTTGCCTGTCTTTTATTCTTTTTTCATTTCTCTTTCCCATTCCTCGAAATCAGTAGCTCTCTTTTCTTTTGCTTTTCCGGCCAGTAAAAGGAGGAAAAAATGAGATTAAAAAGATTCTCCGTAACCGTGGCCATCGTTCTGTCAATCCTGTCGATATTTTTTATAAAAACTGCCGGCCCGGCCCTGGCCCGGCAGCTTCAGACTCAGACCAGGCCGGTCGAGGCCATGCCGCTCCCGGACCTCAGGGTGCTCAGTTTCAGACTTCTGGGGGAAGTTCGACTCTCTACCGAGGTTAGAGGCGGCCGGCGGTCAACCCTATGCGCGCAGCAGGTGGCCCTGGAAATCAAAAATGACAGCCGGGTTAACATCAACCGGCCTTTCCGGATTTACTTTTTTTATGAAGTCCCGGGGCTGTCAACCTACCGCTTCCAGACGATATCGGGCTCAAGCCGCGGCTGGTACCTGACCGTGGACAGAATGACGGGCGGCGAAACCAGAAGATTCTATGTGACCCTGGCCCTTTCCGACGATTTCCTTGGAACTTCGGGCCTGGCTTACGCCTTCCTGGACGTGGCCGATGAAGAATTCATGTCCCCGCACGGCCGAATACAGGAGTCTGATGAGCGCAACAACCAGAGCCCGAAGCTGGATTTACGGCTGCCGCCGAGGCTGGCCCAGGTCCAGGGCCAGAGCCTCAAGACCCAGCCGACGCGGACCCTCAGCCTGACTGAAGGTTTCCTGGATATGCTCGGCTCTACAATTAAAGGACAGATACATTTGAATAATGACAACGGCCATCCCGACGACGACCATTTTACCAGGACCAACCCTTTCCGCGCCAACGACTGTTATATTAACTTAAATGTTGGCACCGAAAATTACTCGGGGAATTTCAACCTGCCCGAAATCTATTTTGAAAAGAGCGGCTCCCATTACCATTATTACGTCCGCGACCTGGATTGCCTGCTGGCGGGAGGACCCGGGCGGCTGGGCAGTGACACGCTGAACATCTTCAGCGGAAAATTCATGATTAAGCTCCCCTTCGAAACCGGCGGCCGGGTGGAGCTGCGGGGCTGGGAGTATACGCTGGGCGTCTTTTATGATCTTTCAGCACCTGACATCGATATAACCAGGCTCGATTTTTACATTTATCTGACGCCCGTCATAAGGGAAGGCAAACTGAGCTATTCAGAAATCCAGGTGGTGCCGGAACTCGACATCAGGTTCACCGGAGCCCTGGACACCGTTTTCATGAACGATGCCCTTTTCAGAATCAGGTCGGCCATGCGAGACCACATGCAGGCCGCCATCAGGCCGATGCTCCTGGACCCCAGGATTAAACAGGCCTTCGAGGACGGGGCCATGAACGCCCTGCGCAGTCTCTTCGGTGTCAACCGGCTGGAGTCGCTGAGGGCAGAAGAGGACCGGATCGTGATTGAGTACAGGTAGTACAGGTAGTAAATAAATTTTGGTTCTCACGCGAATTAGCCGGTGAAAACAACATATCTCAGAGAAGAGAGATGACCAGCAACTTCTTTTTTTTTTTTTTTTTTTTTTTTTTTTTTTTTTTTT
>CALEUG010000011.1 GCA_937920515.1 uncultured bacterium | reverse complement strand
GCTTCTCCTCCGGGTCGATTTTACAGTGAGGTACATCACCCCATTCGATCTAGTTCCGCTTGTTGATATCCGTGATACGCAGGAACTTTGGGCCAACAGGTTCATCAACAGCGCTCGCTGTGTAGCCATATTGTGTGGAGCAAAGGTAGGTGAGCTTCTTGATCTCCCACCCCTCAGGAATTTCGCCCAGTTCGGAGTCCACGAGGCGGCTGGGGAAGAGGTCGTAGAGGTGGGCGGGCAGGCCGGGGAGGGACTCGCCGCGGCGCCAGCGGCCTTCCATCTTGGCGCGAACGGGTTCAAAATCCACAAACCAGGCCTTGAAGATTGCCCGTGCCATTGCTTCCAGGGTCTCGCTCATTCGCCGGTTCAGCTCGATTTTGTCGTCCAGCGTGCCGAGGATGTGGGCAATGGCGTACCGCTGTGATGCCTCCTCTGGCCAAGAGACAGGTAACATCTCCAAGTCTCTTCTGGTGGCATTACCAAACACGGAACCGCTACCCTCGATTGCATCCCATTGGGATTCCTTCGCTCGCAGCGCGAACTCCAAATATCGTGTATCCTCGGGAGTACGCGCTCGTATAATGGAGAGGCCGCGACCGACAGCGCATTCTCGGTCTGCGATGTTCACGCGACCGATAGGTGCCCGCACGCTAAGCATAATGTCGCCCGGTTTGGCTACACGAGAGGGTGCCGTGCAATAAATGCGCGGAGTAGGAAATCGATAGCCAAAGTCGGCCACTCCCTGGAAGAACGGGAGACCATCCCCGTGCTCGTTGTACGTCTCGCCCGGAGGCGACTGCCCCATAATGATCTCGGCGACTTCGCCTAGGCGTTTCTCACCCGCCATAATCGAGCTCCTTTATGTTAGCGGCAATCGCCGCTATATCAAACATTTGCGTCTTCTCCATATTTTCCGACTGAACAATCGCCCGGCCGCGTTCGATTCCATGCGTCAATCAGGATGGACTTGCCATCACCGTCAAACCAGTATTTAACTATTTTGTCTTTGTCACTGCCCAGGCTACCTTCTATTCTTTCGCAATTCTCAATCTTGTATGTTGCCTCTTTGCCAGAGTGTGTGACATGAAAATGTGGCGGTGCGTGCTCTCTCGAAAACACTTTGATAATAACGCTGCCGATTCTGGCTATTTGCTGTTTTGTTTCAATGACCGTTCCGTCGGGCCAGACACGGCAAGAAGAGAATAAAAGGCTAAGGCGACGAGCCGCAAAATCCAAAGAACTTAATATCATCCTCTTCACAACTGCTCCGTGCCTTCGCTCAGAATCGTCAGGTATCTATCATACGAGAAAACCCTGTTTCTCTGCCGTCCGGTGATCTCGCGGACAATACCGAGTTTAATTAGATTGTCTATAGCCTTCGATGCCGACGGGAAAGTAGCACCGGTGCGCTTGCACACCTCATTGATTGTCAGGAGGGGCCGGCTACGGAAAGCGCCGAATACGACCGCCGCTGTCATCGCTGCCCGTCCGAGGCCTCTTATTCGCTCCTCGTCTTCCTTGAATAGAGTCACGAGCAGCCGGGCCGTGTTCACGGCGCCGTCAGCCGTCTGCTCAACCCCCTCCAGAAAGAAATCGAGCCAGGCTTCCCAATCTCCTTCAGAACGTACCAGGTCCAGCAGCCGGTAGTATTCATCGCGGTTCTTCTTGAAATAAAGACTTAAATAAAGAAGCGGCCGCGTGAGAACGCCGCCGTGATGAAGAAGGAGCGCTATCAACAGGCGGCCGATGCGGCCGTTGCCGTCGAGGAAAGGATGGATCGTCTCGAACTGAACGTGCGCCAGCGCGGCTTTGACGAGCGTCGGATAGGGCGTGTGCTCATCGTGGATGAAACGCTCCAGTTGGGCCATGCAGTCTCCGACGAAAGCGGGTGGTGGCGGCACGAAATGGGCCGTTCCCGGCCTCGCGCCTCCGATCCAGTTTTGAGAGCGACGGAATTCACCCGGAGACCTTTCACTGCCTCTGCCGCTTGAAAGAAGCTTAGCATGCATTTCCCTGACAAGCCGGTTGGAAAGGGGAAAGCCTTCACCCAGCCGCGCCACCCCGTGATCAAGGGCAGCCACATAGTTTGAGACCTCGAGGACATCATCTAACGGGACGCCCGGGGCTTCTTCCAGTTCGAATAGCATCAGGTCGGCAAGAGAAGACTGCGTTCCCTCGATCTGCGAGGAAAGAACGGCTTCCCTGCGGACATAGGAATAAAGAAAAAGGTCCGGGTCGGGAAGGAGAAGCGTTATGCTGTCAAGCCTGCCCAGGGCCAGCGTTGCTCTTTCGAGCCGCCGTTGACGAGAATTGGACAGTTCGAGCGGTGGCTTTGGCGGCAGGGGGTCGGGAATGAAGGCGCGGACCTGTTCACCCCCCACAAGCGTCACTTCATAGCGCCCGGTAATTCCTCTCCTCAACTAAGTTCCCCTTAATTAATCATCCTTTAATAAGCGCCTCCATTATTAAAGGATAAGGCAGATTTCTTTAATAAGCAAGGTGTTTTTTCCAACCTCATATCAATCGCCTCCCAGGGGAAAGCCGAGGTTTTTGAGGTTAGCGGCGATAGCCGCATCCAGCTTAGCGGCCTCGGCTTGCTGCTCACGCAGCTGAGCCACCAGCCGCTGCATCTTTTCGGCGAATGGCTCGCCGTCGTCTTCCTTTTTTTCAGCGCCAACATAACGACCGGGGGTAAGCACATAGCCATGCTTTCGGATTTCTTCGAGCGTGGCGGATTTACAAAAGCCGGGAATGTCCTCGTATTTTTTGTCGGCCCCCTTATCTCCTCGCCATGCATGGTAAGTGCCGGCAACCTTTGCGATGTCATCCTCAGTCAATTCACGATGCGTTCTGTCCACCATACGGCCCATTTTTCGGGCATCAATGAACAGGACCTGGCCCCTGCGGTCTCTGAAGCGGCCATTTTTTTTGTCCCGGGCGAGAAACCAGAGGCAGGCGGGAATCTGGGTGGAATAAAACAGTTGCCCGGGAAGGGCAACCATGCAGTCAACCAGGTCGGCTTCGATGATGTTTTTCCTGATTTCGCCTTCGCCGGATTGGTTGGAAGACATTGAGCCGTTGGCCAGGACAAAACCGGCGAGACCGGTTGGCGCAAGATGGTAAATGATGTGCTGAACCCAGGCAAAGTTAGCGTTACCCACGGGCGGAACACCGTATTTCCAGCGCTTATCCTCTCTCAGGAGCTCGCCCCGCCAGTCGCTGACGTTAAAAGGTGGATTGGCCAGGATATAATCGGCCTTCAGGTCAGGAAAGCGGTCGTTGTGGAAGCTATCGCCATGGGCTATCTGGCCTTCGATTCCCCGGATAGCCAGGTTCATCTTTGCCAGGCGCCAGGTTGTGTAATTTGATTCCTGGCCATAGATGGCAATATCCCTGAGGCGTCCGCCGTGGGCCCGGATGAACTCCTCAGATTGAACGAACATTCCTGATGAACCGCAACAGGGGTCATAAACACGGCCCCTGAATGGCTGGATCATTTCAACCAGGAGGCGGACGATGCATCGCGGCGTGTAAAACTCTCCTCCCTTTTTGCCCTCAGCGCTGGCGAACCGGGATAGGAAGTATTCGTACACGCGGCCAAGAATATCCTTAGAGCGACTTTCTTCATCACCAAGACCAATGTTGCTGATGAGGTTTATAAGCTGGCCGAGCCGCTGCTTATCGAGCGCGGGGCGGGCGTAATCCTTCGGGAGAACTCCTTTAAGGGATGGATTGTCCCTTTCGACCGCGTCCATGGCTTCGTCGACAAGCTGGCCAATTATCGGCTGGACAGCGTTATCTTTAAGCCGGGACCAGCGAGCTTCAGGAGGAACCCAGAAAACGTTAAGAGCGCGGTATTCATCGGGATCTTCGGGGTCGGCGCCCTGAGAGCGTTTGGCCTCGAGCCGGGCATGAAGCTCTTCAAATGAATCCGAGATATATTTGAGGAAGATCAGGCCAAGGACAACGTGTTTGTATTCGGCGGCATCCATCGCGCCCCGGAGGGCGTCTGCCGCCTCCCACATCTTCTTTTCAAAGCCGAGAGTGGCGCCGTTATTTAGTGCAGGATTATTCTTGTTTGTATCTCGCCTTCTTTGCCGTGCCATGTTGACCTCTGCTGTGCTTAATCGGTTATTTGGTAAAATTATATTCGATTCCCATCAGCACATCAAAATGTAATTAAGTGAGTCTATTCGTGTTCTGAACGGAAAACGAAACCAGCTCTTAACACAGAGCCGATGTTTTGACCCTCTCTTCTGCATCTTATTTGGTTATTTTATTCAAAATCGATTTCTAAGAGAATCCCCTTTTGAGGTGAATTTTAAGTCTTTTCATTTATTATAATAGAGAGGGGGAGGGGTGGGGTTACCCTCGGGTTTGCCGGCCATCATAACTCAACACTCTACCAGAAATCGGGGGCATATTCCTTTTTCCCGGACTCTTGCCGGATTGTCCGGTCAGGTTTGGTTTGTTGATGATTAGATATTCAGGATTCGATTCTGGCTTTCAGCTCCCACAGGCCGGTGATCATCTGGCGGACCCGGGCCCGCAATTCCTGTAGCTCGGCCTCGCTGGCTTCGGCCAGGTTGAGATGGACGCAATCATTCCTGGTGTCCCACCATTTTTGTATGTCTTCTTTCACCTGGTCGCTGAAAACCTTCCTGAGAGCCAGCTCCTGGAGTTTCTCGGGCATTGGGCCAGGCGAATAGATTTTGTGCCTGGTCTGGAGTTCAGAAAATAGCCTGTTAATAAGGCATTCCAGTTCCTTTCCGGCCAGGATGCCGGCTATCTCCGGGTCGTTTTCCAGGAAGGACTCAGCCAGGTCCAGGTAGTAGATGTTTTCATGCCGGATATTCCTGAGGGCATTCCGGGCTGAAATTTTTTTGACCGGGTTTGGTCGCTCCAGGTAGTCACGATAGATTTGATAATACTCCGGGTTTTGCCTGATGTAGCCTTCATTGAGCAGGCAGCAGAGGGCAAAAAGAGCCATATCCACATCAGCTATCCGCTCCAGGCCATATTCTTCCTGGAGTTCGGTGAGATTTTCCAGGTAAACCAGGTATTTTCTGACCGGGGTTTCAGCCTTGATGGAAAGCAGGTTCTCCACCGGGGCGCTGTAAATTCCATAGTGCTGCGGGCAGATGACCCGCAGCAGGCAGGACAGGATCTCTATGTTCTTGAAAATATCAAAAAGCTTCTGGACCAGGTTCTGGTCCCCGGGCTGGATGTTCCGGAAAGCTCCTTTCAGAACTTCCAGTTCCGGCCCGGTCAGCTTCGGCAGTCTCCACCAGGCCGGGAAAAGGTTGTCACGCTCCAGCATCTCCAGGTGCTGGTTGGAAAACTCTTCCCGCCCCAGTCTGACCGGCTCCATGGATTTTTCCAGCCGGTCAAAGTTCAGGGTGCCGCCATACTTGAGGTTCCCGAGACATTCATACAGGCCGAGCAGATTTTTCAGGTCGAACTGGCTCATTTCAGCTCTTTTAATCCAGGCCGTGTTCATCAAGTCCTTGATGACAGCTACTAATTTATAAAAAAAACAGGATTTTTCAACAGAAAAGTTCTTTCCGGCCAGGATGTGTTAGGCAGTCTGAGGGGTCTGTCTGAGAGCGGCGAGGTAATGGAAATTTAATGGCTGGACCTGGTTTATAGGTGCATCTTCTGTAAAAGTCCGGCCAGAGTGAGCCGGCTTGAACAGAGTCGCCCCCTTCGCGGCAACGGGCACGCCATTATTGGCCGGCTTTTATTTTGCCGCCAGTTCCAGGATTTTTTTCTTGTTTAACTCTCTTCTTGTCTCGAAATCAAGGGCGGGGTCGTCCAGGTGAAAAACTTCCCCGGAAGAGTCCAGGATTACCACAAACGGCTCCAGCCTGACCCGGAATCGCCTGAATAAAGTCCTGTTTTTGTCTTCAATGACCGGATATCTGAACGAATAGCGGCGGATGAATTGAGCCAGCCGCTCCCGGTTTTCGGCGGAAACGCCAACCAGAGTGACCGGCAGAGCCATCCCGTCCACAAAATCCTTCAACTCAAAGAGTTCTTCCCAGCAGACATGACAGGTTAGCGATATGAACACCAGGACCAGCGGTCGTTGCCTGTAGCCCGCGATTTCTTCGAGTGAGTTATGAATTTCAACCCTGAGAGACTGGCCATGGTCCGGGAGCAGGGGTAATCTGAAAAGAGAAACCAGAATTATTAAAGAAACAACAGAAAAAATAAAAGCTGATTTTCTCATCATGGCTCCACCCGGTAGACAAAGAACTCATCTTCCGTGCTCAGAACGTAGAAGGTTGTCCCGTCAGTGGCCAGGAGCCGTATAGCCCGGGGAAATATTATCTTTTCCAGTATTTTACCCTGGCGGTTGATGACATAGACCTCTTTTCCCGGCCCGACGTCGCCCCGGCTGTCGGAATCCGGAGACAAAAGGTAAAACTTATCATCATAATAGGCCATATTCCAGCAGACCACAGCGATTGATTTCTTTCCGGATTGGAGAGGGAGCACAACCTTCTTGAGAGGATAGGTCGGATCCAGTTTGATTTCTTCTGTTATCTTCCCCTGGGGATTAATTTTCAGTATTTGAGGGTCGTCGTATTTATGAAGAACGAATATATTTCCCTGTGCATCTCTTTTCAGGAAGATTTCATTTATCAGGGTGAAATAGGCTTTATCGGAAGAAGGGACGGGTTCAATGGCCTGCCATTTTAGTGTCCCGCGAGAATCATAGCAATACAGAATAGATTGTTTGGTATTGAAAGGAGCGGGCCGACCGGTAACCACAATTCTTTCGGCCTCAATGACCGCCAGGTGAACCGGGTTGAGCTCAACCCTGAAGCTGCTCAGCAACTTTCCCTGCGGGCTGAAGATTTTGACCTGGCGATTGAAGGAATCGGCCACGTAGATTTTATTGTCATAAATATCCATACCCTGGGGGAAGTCGAATTCACCGGGACCCTGACCGGGTTGACCGATGGTCATTTTCAATCGGCCGTCTGTCCCGATAAGCTTCAGGCAGTTTTCTCCGGACTCTGAAATCAGGAGCCCGTCCGGAGAAAGCAGTAAAGCGAAGGGTTTGAAGAAAAAAGGCCGGTCCTGAGTTCCCTCGAGAGGCATTTCTCTTACAGTCCGGCTCCGGACGGGTTGCCCCGAAGCGGACCAGGGGATGGTTATAAAAAAGGCCAGAAGAAGCCAGACCCCGACTCTTTCCAGGAGACCTTTTCGTTCTTTTGATTCAGCCATCAGATACCTCCTTTTCCTGGTTGAAATAAAGGGCCCTGACCTTTTTGGCCAGGGCCCTTTTTTCCCGGCTGTTCAGATCATTATCGCCATCAGAATATAACAGGCGAGCCTTTGGTAGTCGCAGAGCTGGAGAGCAGTAACGGTGGCCAGAGTACTCGTGTCGGCATTAAGCGCCCGGGCCACGCATCTTTCGAAGATTATAAGGCAGATATCCTTTTCTTCTGTTGCCCGGGAGGTGGAGGGTGAGCTGAGCAAGATGGACAGACCTATCAGGATGGCCAGTGCCAGAGCCAGTTTTCTTTTCACGGCTCCTCCTTGTTTAATCAGATGGCGTTAAGCAAGCATTTGGCCAGGGCGATGTCGCACGTGGTCAAGGCCAGGGTGGTTCTGATCGTTCCCAGGTCTGAAGCCAGAGCCCTGGCCCGGCACCTTTCCCAGTTGTCCCAGCATGAGTCAGCCGGATTCACATCCTGGCCGGCCAGCGGAATAAGTGAAAGTGTGGAGAGAATAAGAATTGTGGTCAGTGTCATGGCAACTGCCTTTTTCATTTTAACCTCCTTTCGCTGTCTTAAAGAGCAAGTGGTGTGCCAGCATCTACATCCGGCTCCGGCTTTTCAGACTCATCTGTTATTGACGTTAGTTCTGGTAAAAATTCTCACGGCCGAATTTTCGGGCTTCGATTGAGAGGTGAAGTCCGGGCCAAACTGAGGGCGTTTCCAAAAATACAGATTCAAACAGGTCCGGCTTAGACCGGACCGCAGGGGAAATCAGGGGAATCTTCTTAATTAATACAGGCTGGCGAAAGTAACCTGCTGTCCTTTCGAATCGGCCAGAAGGTTAACAAAAGTTAACCCCGGTCTCAGAGCCTGACAAAAGGATTTTACCTGCGAAGCCGGACAGTATTACTTTCGGGGAAAACCAGAATGCCGTTTGTACCCCGGGTCAGTGAGTTAACCTTAAAAAGGCTCTTTTATTATACTTGTTCCGGACAGGTGAAGCCTCCAACCTCCGTGCTTATTTAACCACGGATAATAACGACTGCCCGGCTCTCCGCCTGTACTGGATTTTTTAATTCCAGTAAGCCCGGTCAGATCAGGAACTTGCCGTTCTTGGCAATATATTTTCCTTTGGCGATGATGGTGACCCTGTCCACCAGGGCGTCGTAGTGGTGCTTGCTCTTGTTTTTTCCGATCCCGTAGGAATCGCCGATGGCAAAATGAACCGTGCCGAAGGCCTTTTCCGCTTCCAGCATGTTAGGGCAGATGCGGGCCCCGGGGTTGGTGCCGATGCCGAACTCTCCGATGATAAAGCCGGTCTGGTCGGAGCCGATGTTTTTAACTATGGCTTCGATACCCTTGCCCTTCCAGCGCACCAGGCGTCCTTCCTTGAATTCCATCTCGCCATAACCGAGCTTGTCATCAATCAGGCTGATGACCAGCTTGCCGCTAAAGGTTTCTTCCACCGGACAGGTGTAACATTCGCCGGCCGGCAGGTTGCCGTGCTTGCCCTTTTTGCTGATGTCGCCGTTGTCGTTGTGCCACTCCCGGTCCTTAACGCTGAAACTGATGTTGGTTCCGGCTTCGTTTTCGATTATCACCCGGTCTGCGTCTTTCATGGCCCGGATGACTTTTTTGGTGAATTCGTTCATCCTGGCGAAGTCGATGTTGACCAGCCTTTCCATCATGTCCACGGTGATACCGGGCATCATGCAGATGCGGCTGAGCTTCATTCCCTGGCTGACCATGAAGCCGCGGAAGGGCTTTTCCTCAATCCGGGCATCCAGCAGGTAGGTGATAACGTCAGCTTTTTCCGTCAGCAGCTTGAACAGTTTGGTCGGTTCGGTTATCGGCCGCAGGGTCTCGGTCATCAGGTAGGTGGTGGTTTCCGCTCCGGCCTTTTTGGCGTAAAAGGCCAGGGCTTCGGCTATTTCCATTTTCTGTTTATCGGTGACCAGGAGGAAACTCTCCCGGGGTTTGAGTTTCAGGGATTGAAAGATGGCCTTTTCGGCTGCCTGATAGAGTTTGGTGGCTTTCATTTATTCTTTCCTTTCTTTTTTTATTTTATTTTGCCTTTTTTGATTGCCAGTAGACGAAACCCACCAGCAGGATGAAGACCACCAGGCTGATGATCTGGCCGTACTGGCTGAACCAGCCGGCCGGGGTTCCGTCAACCCACTTGCCGTTTTCCAGGACCATTGGTATGCCCACGCTGACAAAATGGTCCAGTTTGGCCAGCTTGAGTACCGCCAGAACTATACCCATCAGGGCTCCGCCGGCAATAAAGCCAGACGAGATGAGCATTCCCCTGTTATGTCTCTTTTCGGCCAGTTCCTTGTCCCTGGTCGAGGTTTTCACCAGATGGGACAGAAATCCGCCCACCAGCAGCGGGGTGGTCAGCTCCAGCGGCAGGTACATGCCGAGGGCCAGGGGCAGCGGCGGAATCTTGCAGAGCTCGGCCACCAGGGCAATCGAAGCCCCGATGCCGTACAGCAGCCAGGTCACCGGCTCTTTGGACATCAGCGACCTGATGACCGCGGCCATCAGGTTGGCCTGGGGGGCGGCCAGGGCCCCGCTCTGGAAGGAGAAGGCCCTGTCCAGGATGAAAATGGCCACGCCAACGGCCAGGGCCGAAACCAGGATTCCGGTGAACTTGAACCTTTCCTGGTTGCGCGGGGTGGCGCCAATCCAGTAGCCAATCTTCAGGTCGGTGATGAAGCTTCCGGAAACAGCCAGGGCCGTGCAGACCACGGCTCCGATCAGCAGGGCCACGCCCATGCCTTCCGGCCCGGATAGCCCGGCGCCTATCAGAATGACACTGGACAGAATAAGGGTGATCAGGGTCATGCCGGAAACCGGGTTGGTGCCCACGATGGCGATGGCCGTGGCCGCCACCGTGGTGAAGAGGAAAGATAGCACCAGGCAGATGACCACGCCGATCAGGGCGAATTTAAGGCTGGAAATCCAGAGGAAGTAGAAAAAGATAGCCACCGCCGTGGCCAGGATTCCAACAATAATGGTGGACATCTTGAGATCGCGGTCAGTCCGGATGGTTTCGGCCGAACTCTGTTTGCCCCTGAGTATTTCCTTGAAGCCGAGGGAAAAAGCCCGGGCCATTATGGGCAGGGACTTCATTATGCCCAGGACTCCGGCCATGAAGATGGCCCCGATGCCGATGTAGCGAACATAGGTGGTGAAAATCTGGACTTCGCTCATCCGGGCGATGGGGATTTGGCCGGGGTAGATGGCCCCGGTAAAATGCTGTCCCAGAAACCAGATGACCGGGATGAAAGCGAAATGGGAAAGCAAGCCCCCGGCCACAATGATGGCGTTGTAGCGAAGGCCGATGACATAGCCCAGTCCGAGGAAGGCTGACAGGGCGTCAATTTTCAGGACCATCCGGCTCTTTTCGGCCAGCCTGTCCATGAACGGCAGGAAGCGGAAGGTGATGACTTCATCCCACAGCCGGACGCCGATGGCCAGGAATTCGTAGATTCCGGAAACTATGACTCCCAGGATAAGTGGCCTGGCCTGGTCTCCCCCGCCTTCACCCGAAACCAGGATTTCGGTGGTGGCGGTGGCCTCGGGGAAGGGCAGTTTCCCGTGCTGCTCGACGCAGAAATAGCGGCGCAGTGGAATCAGGAACAGTATGCCCAGACAACCGCCCAGGAAAGTCGACAGGAAGATTTTGAAAATATCAATGGGCAGGCCGATGATGAACAGGGCCGGAATGGTGAAGATGGCCCCGGCCACCAGGGCTCCGGAGGCGGCCCCGATGGACTGGATGATGACGTTTTCCAGGATGGTATTTTTGCGGGAGTAGGTGTAGCCCAGGCCGACGGCCAGGATGGCGATGGGAATGGCCGCTTCGGGCACGGTGCCGACTTTAAGGCCCAGGTAGGCCATGGAAAAGGTGAAGAACAGGGCCATGAACAGGCCCCAGAACACCGAGCGCGCCGTGACTTCGGGGATGAGCTTTTCGGCCGGGACCAGCGGGGTGTAAGTTTCACCGGGTCCCAGCTCGCGGTAGGCTTCGGGCGGCAGAGATTTTTTGGCAGTCTCCATTTGCCCTCCTTAATAATTTTAGTTTTATTTATTAAAAAGAGGGTTATTCGCCCAGCCTTCCCAGGACGTCATCCGTTACCCGGTTGAACAGGTTGTAGTTGACCTTGATTTTCATGTCCTGCCGGACCTTCTGGAGGTAGCTGTAGAGGAACATCTCCCGGTTCTGGTTGAGCAGAGTGGCCATCTCCTGGTTCTTGACCGTCTCAAAGTCTTCCCGGGAGACTTCTTTCCTTTCGAGCGCCCGGACCACGGCATAGCCGCCGCTGGTCTCGAAGGGCTCGCTCGGCTGATTGAGGGGCAGGCTGAAGGCCAGCCTGTCCAGCTCGGTCGTATCGTCAATAAGGCTCAGGTACTGTCCGCGCTTGTGAGTTTCGGCCCGCTTGTATTCCAGGCCGTTATTTTTGGCGAAATCTTCCCAGTTGACAGCCTGGGCGTACTTAAGGGAAGCCAGTTTTTCCTTGAGCTTTTCCTTTTTCAGCTCGCTGATGAGGTCGGATTTCACCTGGTCCCTGACCTCTTCCAGGGTGGCCGGGTGTTCCGGGTTTATCCCGGTGAGCTGAACCAGGGCCACACCCTCGTAGGTAAAGATCGGTGAGGATATTTCTTTCTCTTTAAGCTCGAACAGTGTCTGGCTCAAGAAGCCGGAGGAATCCACCTGGGGAATCGGGTCGCCTTTTTTCAGAAGGCCGGTGGGCTGGGTGGGCAGTCCTTCTCTCCGGGCCGCCTGCTCCAGATTCCTGGTTTTCCTGGCGATCCTGGCCAGCTTTTCCATCCGGTCCGAGGCCTGGTTCCGGGCTTTCTGCTCAACCAGGCTGTTCTGAATCATGGCCTTGACTTCGGCCAGCGACCTGGTGATTTCGGGCATCTTTTCCGTGGCTTTCAGAATGGAGACGGCATAGCCCAGGTCCAGCGGTTCGGTCACCTGGCCGGCTTCCAGCTGGGTGATGGCCTTGATTTCTTCGGGGGTAAAGTTCTGCCACTCGTAATAACCCCAGTCGCCGCCCGCAGCAGCCTTGTCGTCCTTCGAGTACTGGCTGGCCAGCCGGGAAAAGTCCTCTCCTGAGGTCAACCGGGAATGGATGTTCTTCCCCAAATCCAGGACCTGCTGCTTGTCGGCTTCGGTGTAAATCAGGTAAATCCGGCTGACTTTTATTTTTGCCGGCTCCTGGAACTGTCTGATATTGTCCTTGTAGTATTTTTCTATTTCCGGGTCGGAGACGCTGATTTCTTTTTTCAGCTCGTCGGTCCGGAGAAAGACCATCTGTCCTTCGCGCCTTTCGGCGACGCGGTAGCGGTCCCTGTGTTTTTCAAAAAAATTGTTGATTTCTTCTTCTGTCGGGATGGCTGGCAGCTCTATCTTATCGGTTGTAGCAACCAGGTATTCAATCTTAACCATTTCGTTCTGATTCCGGTAATTTTCCCAGACTTCGTCCTCGGTAACGGCCACCCCGGCCGTCAGAAGTTGATATATTTTGTTGATCAGGATGTCATCCCTGAGACTGTCCTCGAATTTCTGGATGGGGACGTGATTCCATTCCAGGATTCTCTTGTATTCCTCGAAGCCCACGAATTTCCCGTCCCTCTGGAAAACCGGAAAGCTGATTATCTTTTCCTGGAGTTCGCTGGCGGTGGCCTTCAGGCCTTTTTTTCTGGCCAGGTGGAGCAGGAGCTGCTGCTGAACCATCTGTTCCAGGATCTGCTGGGGCAGGTTGAGCTGCCGCAACAGGGCAGGGTTGAGCTCAGGGTATTCCTTTTTCATGGTCTCCACCCGCTGCCGCAGCACATTGAAGTAATCTTCGACCGAGATGCTGGCCTTCCCGATCTGGACGATGGTGTTTTCACGCCGGGATTCTCCTAAGCGGCCAGCGCCGCCCCAGACGGCAAAGATGGCAATGATAAAAGTGGCGATGACAATCCAGAGGACTGGGGCCAGTGATTTGACGTTCTTCCGCATAGTCTTTAACATGGCTTATTTCTCCTGTTTCTTTTCTTCCCGCTCGAAGTGGGGTCTCAGGCGATTGTAGGTGGCGGCAAGATCCTCGCAGAATACCCTGGTCTGGCCGATAATCGGCATGAAGTTGGAATCGCCCGGCCAGCGGGGGACGACGTGAATATGAAAATGGCCGGTCACCCCGGCCCCGGCCGGCTGTCCCAGGTTGAGGCCGACGTTGAAACCGTAAGGCCGGTAACTCTTCTTAAGTATCCTCAGGGCCAGCTGCACCAGCTCCACGGCCTCGGCCACGATTTCCCGCGGGGCGGTTTCGAAGCTGGCCAGGTGGCGGTAGGGGGCCACCATCAGGTGTCCGGTGGTGTAGGGGAAACGGTTGATGATGATAAAGTTAAAGTGACCCCGGTAGAGGACCAGCGACTGGCGGTCATCCTTTTTCTTCAGCGCCTGGCAGAAAACACAGCCTTTCATCTTCAGGGCCTTTTTAACGTAGTTCAATCTCCAGGGAGCGGTGCAGTATCTCATTTATTCTGATTGAGCATCTCCTTCAGCAGCTTGGATGGCTTGAAGTACAGTACCTTTTTGGGCGGAACCTTGACCAGTTCGCCGGTCCGCGGGTTGCGGCCGGAGCGGGGGGCCCGCTGGCGGAAGCGAAAACTTCCAAAACCGCGGAACTCGATTTCCTCACCCTTGAGGATGGCTTCCTTGATGGCTTCGAAGAACAGGTTGACGCCGAGTTCGGCTTCCTGCTTGGAGATGTTAAGCTCCCGCGAGACGATGTTGACCAGGTCAGCCTTGATCATGATTCACCCTCCTTTTTGCCGTTGGCTCTGCCGGGCAGGTTCTTAAGTTGTTCTCTTAAGAGATCACCCAGGGTCAGGCGGTCGCTCTGACCCTCCAGGTATTTCTGAAATTCCTTTTTCTGCTGGTCGGCCTGGGCCTGCCGGAAGCTGAGGGAGATTTTCCTGGCGGCCGGGTTGAGCTTGATTATCTTGGCCATTTTCTCTTCGCCGATCTTGAAAACTTCGGCCGGGTTTTCTACCCGGTGGTCATCCAGCTCCGAGTTGAAAACCACACCTTCGATTCCGGGCACGATTTCCACGAAGACTCCAAAATCGGCTATCCGGACGATTTTAACCTTGAGCACGTCGCCCACCTTCTGGCGCTGGAAGAAATCCTCCCAGATATCGCCTTCCAGCTGCTTGATGCCCAGGGAGACTTTCTGCTTTTCCAGGTCGACGTTCAGCAACACCACCTCGATTTCCTCTCCGACCTTGAGCTTTTCTGAGGGATGTTTGACTTTCTCCCAGCTGATGTCGGAAATATGCACCAGGCCTTCAATGTCTTTATCCACCTGGACAAAAGCCCCGAAATCGGTCAGGCTGGTAATTTTGCCCCGGAGCCTGGAGCCAGGATTGTGCTTCTGGGCGAAGAGCTCCAGCGGATGGGGCGTGACCTGCTTTAGACCGAGGGAAATCCGGCGGCTTTCCGGGTTGACTTCCAGCACCTGGACAGTCACTTCCTGGCCAACCTGCAGGACCTTCTTGGGGTGGACCATCTTCTTGGACCAGGTCAGGTCAGAGACGTGAACCAGACCTTCCACGCCCTTCTCCAGTTCGACAAAAGCCCCGAAGTCAGTAAGGCTTGCCACCTTGCCGGTGATCCTGGTTCCCGGCTGGTACTTCTGTTCCACGCTCAGCCAGGGGTCGGGAGTCAGCTGTTTATAGCCGAGGGAAATCTTTTCTTCGTTCTCGTTGAAGTCCAGGACGACCACCTCCACTTCCTGACCAACCTGGAGCACTTCTGAGGGATGGTTGACTTTGCCCCAGCTCAGGTCGGAGATGTGGAGCAGTCCTTCAACTCCGCCCAGGTCGATGAAAGCCCCGAAGCTGGTCAACGACCTGACCGTCCCTTTGACCGTACCGCCCTTGACCAGGCGCCCGAAGACCCGCCGTTTCCTCTTTTCCCGCTCGTCCTGGAGCAGGAGTTTCCGGGACAGGACGACGTCTTCTTCCTTGCGGTTAAACTTCATGACCTTGAATTTCAGGGTCTGGCCCAGCAGCGAATCCGGGTCCTTGATCGGTCGGAGGTCGGCGTGGGACTCGGGCAGAAAAGCGTCCAGACCCACGTCCACCGTGTAGCCGTTTCTGGTCCTGGCCTTGACCGTTCCGGTGACCCAGTTGTTGGAATGATAGGCCTTTTCCAGGTGTTCCAGGGCCCGCAGGGCGTCGGCTTTTTTCTTGGACAGCAGGAAATAGCCATCCTGGGGTCTTGACCGTTCCAGGATGGCTTCTATTTCGGTTCCGACCTTGATTTCTTCGAATTCCTGGGGATTTCGGAAATCTTCCAGGGGAATGGCTCCCTCGGTCTTATGACCGATGTCAAGCAGCAGGTGGCTGGGGGTCTTTTTCACCACCCGGCCGCGGACAATGGTCCCGGCGCTCAGTTCCTGGTCGGAAAGATGGTACTGGTCGAGAAGACGCTCGTAGTCTTCCGGCGTCAGCTGGTCATCGTTCTTGGGGTTCTTCTTGGTGTCACTCATGGGTCACCTTCTCCTGATGTGAATTCTGTTGGAAGCTATGGCTGATAGCCGCAACAGTTTTGTTGATAACTTCGGGCGGGGTAGAAGACCCTCCCGAAAGCCCTATTTTATTCACTCCCCGCAGCATCTCGGGGGTGATTTCTTCGGGCGATTCGATGAAGTAAGTTCTGGGCAGAAGACGGCGTGAAATCTGGAAGAGCTTGTTGGTGTTGGAGCTGTTCTTGCCGCCTATAATCAGCAGGACATCCACCTGGCGGGCCAGCTCGGCCGTGGCCACCCGGCGGATGCGGGTTGACTGGCAGATGGTGTTAAACACCTGAAGCTCGGCGGTTTTTTCGGCCAGCACTCCGACCACCTGGCTGAAGAGCTGTCCATCCTGGGTGGACTGGGCCAGGACCGCTCTCTTTTTCCTGAAGGGCAGGGCCCGGGCCTGCTCTTCGTTTTCCACCACCCTGGCCTTGCCCCGGCTGTAGCCCAGGAGCCCCTGTATTTCGGGGTGGTTCTTGTTGCCGACGATGATTATCTCTCCACTCTGCCGGCTTAGCCCGTCCACGGTTTGCTGGATTTTCTTGACGATGGGGCAGGTGGCGTCCACCAGCCTGACCCTTTTCTTTTTAAGGGCCCGGTAGACGCCCGGGGAAACCCCGTGGCTCCGGATAATCACCGTGTCCCCAGGCTGGAGCTGCCTCAGGGAATCAGCCACCAGGATTCCGTCTTTCTGCAGACCGGCGATGACCTCGGGGTTATGGATGATTTCGCCCCAGCTGAAAATCCGTTGCCCGGACTTTTTCCCGGTCTTGCGGGCCAGCTGCAGGGCACGTCTGACTCCGTAACAAAATCCGCTGTTTCTGGCTACGATGATTTCCATAGAATGTATTGATTGTAGAATAGCTTCATATACTATAGAAGTCAAAACCCTTTGTCAACCCTAAGTATAGGAATAATCTTTACTTAGAGCCAATCAGGGCGACCTGCTTTCGGGTTTGCTCCGGAGGTCATCCTTCCCTCTAAATTAATTTGTTGAGGTTCAGGATGACGCCTCCGGTTAGATATGAATATCCGTCTGCAATCCTGGCTGTTCAGCTTCAGGATATCCAGCCCGCCGGGCCAGCTTCGGTTTCGCCGCTCACCAGGGCTTCAGGAAATAGCCTGCTTCTCTTCCTCCAGAATTTTAGCAATTTCTTCTTCTTTCGGCAAATCATCCAGGCTGTTAAGCCCGAAATACTGCAGGAATCTTTCGCTGGTGCGATAGACCAGCGGGTTGCCGGGCGCCTTTTTCCGTCCGACTATCTTGATCAGCTTCTTCTGCAGCAGGGTCTTCAAACAATAGGCAGAGTCAACCCCCCGGATGGCCGAAATCTCGGCCTGGGTTATCGGCTGATGATAGGCGATGATGCTCAGGGTTTCCAGGGCGGCCGAGGACAGCCTGGTTTTCTTTTCAATCTGCAGCAACCGCCTGACCCACTGGTCGTGCTCGGGCCTGGTGGTGAAGAGGTAACCGCCGCCCGACCTGACAACCTGGATTCCTCGTTCGCCGGTAGCATAATCCGACACCAGTGAGTTCAGGGCGGCTTCCAGTTCATCCTCCGGCACCTCGCCCAGAACTTCTTTCATTTTGTCCAGGGTCAACGGTTCCTGGGAAATGAAAATTAAAACTTCCAGTATGGCTTTCAACCGGTCATTCATGACTCTGTCCGTGGCTGTGGGCTCTGGACTTGCGCAGCCAGACCCTTATGGTTTGAAAAAGTTGTTCCTGCACGGCTATAACCAGGTGGTTCTTCACCAGTTCCAGCAGGCAGAAGAAGGAGACCAGGGCTTCTTCCAGGGTCTCCTGGCCCGAGAAGTATTCCAGAAAATCCATCGAGCCGTGGACTTCTAAGTAACCGAGCATCTCTTTTATCTTTTCGTCAACCGAAACGTCCTTGCCCTTGATGACCTTCAGGTTTTCCCTTTCCCTTTTTTTCATCAGCAGGAAGAAGGTCTGAGCCAGGTCAAAAAGACTGACTTCCAGCAGCTCGGCTTCTTCCGGTTTGGTCACTGGAGGCAGGAAGGTTCTTTTCCAGCGCAGGAGCTGGTCCTCTTCCTTTTCCCGGAGAAGGGTGCAGGCTACCTTGACCTTCTGGTACTCCAGCAGGCGGTCGACCAGGAGCTGGCGCGGGTCGTCGGCCTGGATGGCTTCCTGCTCCCGGGGTAGAAGCATCTGGGACTTGATGTAAATCAGCAGGGCAGCGATCAGCAGGAATTCGGCTTCCCGGTCCAGGTTAATCTGGTCTTTCCTTTCCAGGTATTCCAGGTAATCGCGGGTGATGACTGCGATGGGGATGTCGTGAATGTCTATCTTTTTTTTGCGAATCAGGAACAGCAGCAGGTCAAGCGGGCCCTCAAAGATTTCCAGCCTGACCTGGTAACCGTTGCCTGAAGGTATGCTGCCCGGAACCAGCGGCTGGCTTTCCTGGCTGTCCTGAATTTCCTGTTCCATCAAACCTTTCCTGAAGTTGTTTGGCTGCCGGGGAAAACCAGGCCCATGACTTCCCGGACTTCGGCCATGGTTTTTCCGGCCACTTCCCGCGCTTTTTTATTTCCTTCTTCAAATATTTCCCAGACCAGTTTCGGGTGCTTTTCGTAGTGGGTCCGTTTTTCCCGGAAAGAGGCAAATTCCTGGATCAGTGCATCAATTACGACCTTCTTGCATTCCAGGCAACCTATGGAAGCGCTGCGGCAGCCGGCAGCCAGCTCGGCCCGCTTCTCTTCCGGGACGAATGCCCGGTGCAGGGTGAAAACCGGGCAGTCGTCGGGCTGGCCGGGGTCGGAGCGGCGTTTTCTCCTGGTGTCGGTGACCATGGGCGAGATTTTCTTCCTGATGGTTTCCGGCGAGTCCTTCAGGTAGATGGCGTTGCCGTAGGACTTGCTCATCTTGCGTCCGTCTGTCCCGGCCAGCCTGGGAACCTCGGTCAGCAGCATCTGGGGCTCAGGGAAGACTTCTCCGTAAAAACGGTTAAAGCGCCGGACTATTTCCCGGGCCAGCTCGATGTGAAAGGCCTGGTCCTCGCCGACCGGCACCACTTCCGCCTTGTAGATAATGATGTCGGCGGTCTGCAGCAGCGGGTAACCGAGGAAGCCATAGGTGTTCAGCTCCCGCTCCTGGATTTCCTGCTGCTGCTCCTTGAAGGTCGGGACCCTCTCCAGCCAGGGCAGCGGGGTGATCATGGATAACAGCAGGTGGAGCTCGGCGTGTTCCTTAACCTCTGACTGGATGAAGAGAACTGATTTTTCCGGGTCCAGACCGGCAGACAGCCAGTCCAGGGCCACTTCAAAGGTGTATTCCTTGATGACCCTGGGATTTTCGTATTCAGAACTGAGGGCATGCCAGGGGACGATGGTGAAAAAACAGCGATGGGTCTCCTGTAGCTTGACCCAGCCCCGCAGGGCGCCCACATAATTTCCAAGATGAAGGGGACCGGTGGGTCTCATCCCGCTCAGAACCGTTTTTTTTCGAGGTTGACTCATGGCAACGGCACTCAAAAAAAGATTACGGCCAGAATTAAGTATTGTAAAGGCCTGATGATCAGGTCCAGGAGGCCGACTGAAATCAGAATAATAACTATCAGAAAGCCGTATGGCCTGAGCCGCTCGTAACTGTCAGCCAGGCGGTCGGGCAGCAACCCTTCCAGCACCCCGCTTCCGTCCAGCGGATACATCGGGATAAGGTTGAAAGCCACCAGGTAGGTGTTGATCAGAACCAGGTAGAACAGGATGATGACCAGTCCCTGCAGAGGCTGCAATCCCGCCGGCAGACCGCCGCGGGAAGTCAGGAAGTTGTAGAGGGCGGTGGTGGTAACCGGGCTGACCAGTTTCAGGATTAATATCAGCAGCAGGGCGGAGACCGCCGCCAGCACGTTGGCCGCCGGTCCGGCCAGGGAAATCCAGAAACCGTCTTTCCTCGGATTCCGCAGGAAATGGGGGTTGACCGGGACCGGCTTGGCCCAGCCGAAAACCGGGGCTCCGAACAGGGCCAGAAGCAGGGGGAGAATCACCGTGCCGAATATGTCGATATGGGCCAGGGGGTTTAAGGTCACCCGTCCGGCGGCCATGGCCGTCGGGTCCCCCAGCCGGTAAGCGGCCCAGCCGTGGGCTGCCTCGTGAATGGTGATGGCGAACAGCAGGATGAACAGGCTAATGATAGTTGTAATCATCTTCTTTCAGGTCTTTTTCTTATACCATAAGAACAGGGTATAAGTCTATGCCGCCAGCAGTTTTGATTCATCCAGAACATTACTGGTTATAAGCCCGGGGCTTAAAATATCGAGGTGGTGGCAGGCGGGACGAGCTGTTATCTGTCAGAGCGAATTAATTTTGGCGAGGGCTGGTAACTATCAAGGTCTTTCCCGTGGCTCGAGCCAATCTTTCATAATGGAGAAAAGCCTGTGTTTAAATTTCTCACTCAGGGGTAAGGCTGAGGCCAATAAGCCCTGGCCACATCCGAATAAATTGGAATAACCTCTGGTCGTAATCTTCCCGGAAGTGAAGTTCCATGAAAAATGATTTTGGGGCGCTGTTTGCGCTGAAAAAAAAAGATGAGCCTGACCCTTGGGGGTCAGGCTCAGCCTTTTGGTTGATTGGAAAAGAGGAATCAGGAATTGAGGATTTTATCCACTTCCTCTTGGTCGATGTCCTGGATGTACTTGATGCCGCTGATTCTGGCGGCTTCCATGGTCAGGGCTCCTATGTCATCCCGGGTGATGTAGCCCAGGGAGAACTTCCTGGCCCCGGCCATCATTTGCCTCAGGCCCTGGTTCAGCCGCTTGAAGTAAGTGTAGACGCCGATGGCTCCAGGAGGCAGCTCGTTGAACCTTTCGCCGAATCTTTTTTTAAGCTCGGGAGCGGTGATGAAAATTTCTTCAATGCTGTTGCCGAATCTTTCCACGTAGACCGGTATCTGGCCGTCCTTGATGCGGCTGCCGATTGTTTTCCCGACCATGGCCGCGGCCAGGGGAGAACGAGCCATGCCCACGGCCTTGACATAGGGAGCCCCCAGGGCGATGGCCTTAAAGATCTGGTCTTCGAAGGTGATGCCGCCGGCAAAGACGATGTCCGGCACATATTCGCCCTTCCTGGCCAGGTAATCGGCGTATTTATAGGTCAATGACCAGATTTCCACTCCCGGAATGCCCCATTCGTTCATCATCCGCCAGGGGCTCATTCCTGTTCCGCCGCCGGCCCCGTCTACGGTCAGCATATCTATTTTTGCCCTGGAGGCGTACTTGACGGCCCGGGCCAGGTCGGCCGGCCGGTAGGCGCCGGTCTTGAGAAAGACGTAATTGGCACCGGCCTTCCGGAGCTCTTCCACCCGCTTCATGAAGCTTTCCTCTTCCACCATGCCCAGGCGGCTGTGACGCTCGAATTCCTTGAAGCTGCCCTTTTCAAAGGCCTGGATGACCAGCGGGTCTTCCGGGTCGGGCAGGACGATGTAGCCCCTTCTTTTCAATTCCTGAGCCTTCTTCAAAGACTTAATTTTCACCTCACCGCCGATGTTCTTGGCGCCCTGTCCCCACTTCAGTTCTACTGCCTGAACGCCGAGCTTTTCTATTACGTATTCCTGGACGCCCAGCCTGGTGTCTTCCACGTTGGCCTGGACGACGACCGTGCCGTAGCCATCGTACCAGTTCATAAAAGACCTGACCCTCATTTCCATGTCCGGCGAGCGGACCACCCGGCCGTTCTTGATTTCAGCTTCTTCATCCATGCCGCAGACGTTTTCCCCGACGGTCAGGATGGCCCCGGAGATGGCCGCCCCTGCGGCCAGGCCGGCCCAGTTCTGCTTGGCCACGTTGGTGGAGCCCATGCCAGAGATGACGAACGGCACCCGCAGCTTGATTCCTTTGTCGTGGCCGATGGCCGTTTCAATCGTCACCTTTTCAAAAGTGGCCAGGTCGCTGTCGGCCGGCACACCCCAGGCCCCGGCGGCCGTACCCATGATGTTGAAGTGCGACAGATCTACCGGATAATCTTTTTCGGCGGCCGCGGTGATCAAGCCAAAGGGCTGGGGATAGAGAACTTCTGTTCCGCGGTAGGCCGATTTTCCAATCTCGCACATCCCGATACAGCCATCCACGCAGGTCACGCACATCCCGCTGAAGGGACTGATGGAACCTTCGGTTCTATTCTTGGTTAAGGTGGCTGCGCTCCTGTTGATTTTTGTAAAGGTCATGGTTTTACCTCCTTTTTCCCTTTGTTGAGTTTGATAATGAATCTATTCTTAAAATCATGATTTTTTCTCCCGGACGCAGGTGCCGCAGCGGCCGGCATCATACATCCAGCACTGGAGCTCGTCGTAGAAATCCAGGCAGGTGGGGTCCATGGTCAGGCAGGCGTTGCAGATGGCCGTTTCGGCCTGCGGTCCCTGGCAGCGCAACTGGCAGGCCGGGCAGATGTACATGCAGCCCCCGCACAGGCGGCACTCTTCGGACCTGATGTCGAAGGGTGTGGAAATTTTTCTCTGGTAGCCGCGGTTCTGAAAGCCTATGGCTTTGCCGTCCATCTGTTCCGCGCACATTCTCACGCACAGCCCGCACAGGATGCACTCTTCGTTGCGGATCTTGAAGCGCATCCTGGTGACGCCAAATTTTGAGGCCAGGTCCTGGATGACCCTGGAATTGGGTGCCACAGACAGCATCAGCTCGATCATCATCCGCCGGGCCTGAACCACTCTTCTGGTATCGGTGTGCACCACCAGGCCCTCTTCGGCCGGGTAGGTGCAGGAGGAAACCAGTCTGGCTTTCGGCCCTTCACCGATTTCCACCAGGCAGAGGCGGCAGGCCCCGTAAGGCGTCAGCCCTTCATGGTGACAGAGAGTTGGGATTTCCAGACCGTAAAATTTAGCTGTCTCCAGGACAGTCCAGCCTTCTTCAGCCTTGACTTCCATCCCGTTCATTTTCATGGTGATCATGGCTTCACCTCTTTGACGATGGTTATGGCCTCGTCGCGCTGGGCTTCGATGGCCTCAAACCGGCAGGCTTCCAGGCAGGCACCGCACTTGATGCACTTGTCGTAGAGAATGAGATGGACATCCTTCCTGGTGCCCTGGATGGCCCCGGTCGGGCAGGCCCGCTTGCAGGCCTCGCAGCCGGTGCATTTTTCTGGAATGATCGCGTAACGTATCAGGCTCTTGCAAACGCCGGCCGGGCAGCGCCTCTCGTAGATGTGGGCTTCGTATTCATCCCGGAAATATCTCAGGGTGGACAGCACCGGGTTGGCCGCGGTCTGGCCCAGCCCGCACATCGAAGCTTCCCTGGTGGCCAGGGCCAGCTCTTCCAGCAATTCCAGGTCGCCCGGCTTGCCCAGGCCTTCGGTTATGTCCCGGACGATTTCCCACATCCTATGGGTGCCTTCCCGGCAGGAGATGCACTTGCCGCAGCTTTCGTCCCGCAGGAAGTTGAGAAAGTACTTGGCCACGTCGACCATGCAGGTCTTTTCGTCCATGACAATCATGCCGCCCGAGCCCATGATGGAACCGGCCGCGGTCAGGGATTCGTAATCGATGATCTGGTCCAGCAAGGAGGCCGGGAGGCAACCGCCCGAGGGTCCTCCGGTCTGAACCGCCTTGAAAGCTTTGCCCTCTGGTATACCGCCGCCGATGTCGTAGATTATTTCCCGCAGGGTGATGCCCATTGGCACTTCCACCAGGCCGGTGTTGTTGATTTTACCGACCAGGGAGAAGATCTTGGTGCCCTTGCTGCTGCTGGTTCCGATGCCGGAGAACCAGTCGGCACCGTTGAGTATAATTAAAGGAATGTTGGCCCAGGTCTCGACGTTGTTGATGCAGGTGGGCTTTTTCCAGAGTCCTTTCTGGGCCGGGAAAGGCGGTCTCTGGCGGGGTTCTCCCACCCGGCCTTCTATGGAAGCGATAAGCGCTGTCTCCTCGCCGCAGACAAAAGCCCCGGCTCCCTTGGCAATGTGCAGGTCAAAGCTGAAATCGGTTCCCAGTATTTTTTCTCCCAGAAGCCCGGCTTTATAAAGCTGGTCCAGGGCCAGGGTTACGTGGCGGACAGCCAGGGGGTACTCATCGCGGACATAGAGGTAACCCTCGCGGGCCCCCATGGCCAGGGCTCCGATCAACATTCCTTCCAGCACCCGGTAAGGGTTGCCTTCCAGGACGCTCCGGTCCATATAGGCGCCGGGGTCGCCTTCGTCGCCATTGCAGATGATGTACTTTGGTTCACCCGGGGAGCGACGGGTTGCTTCCCACTTGAGGCCGGTCGGAAAACCGGCTCCGCCCCGGCCCCTCAGTCCTGATTGCTTGACGGTCTGGATGATTTCTTCGGGCTTCATCCTGGTCAGGGCCTTGATAAAAGGCCGGAATCCGCCGATGGCCAGGTATTCCATCAGGCTGGTCGGGTTGACGAAAACATTATCGCCCAGCACGATTCTTTTCTGCTTCTGGTAGAAGGGGATCTCGTTCTCGTACCAGGCTCGCTCCCTGGTCAGCGGGTCCCGGTGCAGGAATTTCTCCACCACCCGGCCTTCCACCAGCGTTTCTTTAACTATGGTCCGGACATCGGCCGGGGTGAGCTTCTGGTAGAAAATCCTGTCCGGGTAGATGATGATATTGGGCTCGGCTTCGCAGAACCCGTGACATCCGGTAATCCGGATCATCACCTGGTCTTTCAGGCCTTCTTCGCGGAGAGCCTTTTTCAGGGCCTCTATGACCTTGAGCGAACCCCGGGCCTGGCCGCAGGTTCCGGAGGATACCACGATAACCTTTTTTTTCTTTTCCTGCTGGCGGCTGGCTTCCTGCTGTTCTATGGCCTTTTTGAGCTCTTCTACATTCTTGAACTTTTTTATCTTTTTCATGGCCGGCCTCACTTTCGGTACTTGCCGAGGATGGTCGGGACTTTCCTGATGCTGGTGTGAGCATGATAGTCACCATCAACCACCACCACCGGACCGATAGCGCAGCAACCCAAACAGGCCACGGTTTCCAGCGACCATTCTCCGTCTTCTGTGGTCTCTCCCCGGCGAAGGTTGAGTTGACGTTCAAACTCTTCCAGTATCTTGGGAGCTCCACGGACGTGGCAGGCTGTGCCCATGCAGACGGTGGCCACGTGTCGCCCCTTTGGTGTCAGGCTGAAGGCCCGGTAAAAGGTGGCCACCGAGATGATGTCAATCAGCGGAATTTTCAGCAACTTGGAGAGGGTCTTCAGAGCCTCAGCGGGCAGATAGTGATAAACGGCCTGGATGTCCTGGAGGATGGCAATCAGCTTGTTCTTGTTATAACCATGCCTTTCAACTATTTCCTGGAGGGTATCCAGGTTGATGGTTTGATGAACACTCAAAACAGGCCTCCCTTTTTATGGAATTATTTTGAATAAAGCCCTTCCAGGCAGGATTAAGTAGTGACATCCGATTAGAAAAAATGGTCGGCGTAAAAGAGCGGTCAGGGTGGAGGCTGCGGCCGGGCAGAGAAGGCAATCTCCAGTGTAATAATATACACCGGCCAGTAAAACTGGTAATAATGTATAACTCCTTCTTAACCTAATAATACCCCGGGTAAGATTTTTTTATATACGAGCCGGAAAATGATTGTCAAGAAAAATTTTTTTATTGTTGAATATGACTGAATCAAAAATTTAGTAAACTCGGTAACAAAGGAAACTGGCGAGAATTTTCAGCAGGGAAGAAGTATTAAAAGCAGAAGAAAGAAAAGTGTCGGGGGCGAGTCGTCATCATAAATTTTATATTTAAGATGGCCTGCTACTATTTCCAGGTGGCGACAGCTCAAAAAATCAACTAATATAATTCAAGGAAAAGGCATGAAACCCAGAGAAAGGGTCCGACTGGCTCTGAACCATGAAGAGCCGGACCGGTGTCCGCTGCAGTTGAGCTTTACCCCGGAGTTTGCCGACCGGTTGGGACAATCCCTGGGGTTGGGCCCGGAAGCCCATAACCCCCACGGGCAGGGCAACAGCTACATCCTGGAAAGGTTAACCGGCTGCGACCTGCTTCTGACCTCGGTGGGCTGGGCCAATTCTTATTATGCCACGGAGTTATACAGCCAGGATGGCCTGACCTACGTCGATGAATGGGGAGTGGGCTGGCGAAATGTGGAGTATGAAACCCGGTTCGGTCGAGGCCGCTATACAGAAATTGTCGGTCACCCCCTCTCTGACGACAGGGCCATTGATTCCTACCGGGCACCCGACCCCGACCGCCCCGAGCTCTATATCGCAGCCAGAAGAACTGTGGAACAATTCGGCGATGAATACTGGATAGTCGGGGTGGTGGTTACAACCGTTTTCGAAACGGCCTGGGCCTTGAGGGGGCTTCAGCAGACGCTCCTGGATATGGTCAGAAACCCGGAACTGGTGGACAGGCTGTTTGACATTCCCTTTAAGTATCACCTGCGGGTGGCCCGTAAACTGGTCGAACTGGGAGTGGACATGATCTGGCTGGGCGACGATGTCGGGGCCCAGGACCGGATGTTGATTTCTCCGGCCCACTGGAGAAGATTTCTGAAACCACGGCTGGCTGAAATCATTGCCACCCTGAAGGAAATCAATCCAGCCCTCAAGGTGGCCTACCATTCGGACGGCAATATTTATCCCATAATACCGGACCTGGTGGAAATCGGGCTGGACGTGCTGAACCCGGTTCAGCCACGCTCGATGGACCCGGCCAGGCTCAAGCAAGAGTTTGGCGACCGCCTCTGTTTCTGGGGAACTGTGGACCTGCAGTATACCCTGCCTTTCGGTACACCTGAAACGGTCAGAAGCGAGGTCCTGGAGAGGCTCCAGACAGTGGGAAAGCAGGGGGGACTGATAATCGGGCCCACCCACCACCTGCAGCTCGACGTTCCGCTGGAAAACTTCTGGGCCTTGGTCGGGACGGTCAGAAATACTCTTTACCGGGGCCTCGGGTAGAGTATTATTCTTCGGGCGAAAACTTAATCCGACCCTGTTCTTATGGTAAAAAGCCAGAAGATGGAAGAAATGTGGATTCGTATCCTGATCGGTCTCCCGGAGGCAGGCCTCAAAATCGCATGGGGGTGGGGATTAAAGGTAAGAGAATCCGGATAATGGGGCCGTTCATTTTTTAGTTTTAATTTTTCGGCACCCTGGTTTCAGCCAGAAATTATAACCGCCCCGGGCCCGAAGCCAGATGGTGATGCTTCAGAGCATCGGCAGGTAACGTTTTATTTCGTAGGGGCTGACCTGCTGGTTATACTCTTCCGGAACATTCCGGAGATAGTCCTCGATTTCCTTTTATATATGAAAATATCTTATAAAAATGTCAATATAAACCCCAAAATAATTTATGTTTGTACGGGAGGCTTGATGCCCGCCGAGACCGAAAGAAAAATTGTTGCCTGTCTCAACCGGAATGCCAGGAAAAGCTACCGGGAGATAGCCCGGGCAACCGGGGTCTCTGTTCCGGCCGTGATTCAGGCCATAAGGAAGCTGGAAGAGGCGGGGGCCATCAAAGGCTACATTCCCGTTCTTAACCCCGAATATTTCGGCTTCAGTCTGATGGCGGTAATCCTGGTGCGGTTTACCCAGGGCAAGCTGCTGGAGACCCAGAAGAAGATTGCCGAGGACCACCGGGTGATGGCCGTGTTTGATGTCACCGGGGACTGGGACTCGGTGGTTATAGGCTGCTTCCTCGACTGCCAGGACCTGAACCAGTTTATCAAGAAGGTCCTGTCCATCAGGTACATCGACCGCACCGTAACCCAGCTGGTGCTCAACGTGGTCAAGAACGACCCCAGGCTTCCGCTTTGAATCAAAGAAGTTTATTGACATGATTTGTGTTTATGCCATAATCAACTTGAAAAATATTGTCGGAGGAATTAAATGGCCAAAGAGCATCATTCCACCATCGGCCACCATTACATCGTTGAGGCTTCGGGCTGCGACCCCAGGGTCATCGGCAGCGTGGAAAAGGTCCAGCAGATCCTGGTCAAGGCCGCCGAAATCGCCGGAGCCCAGGTCTGGTCAATTTCTTTCAGCCGGTTTCCGCCCAACGGAGTCAGTGGCGTGGTGGTGATTTCCGAGTCTCATATATCCACTCATACCTGGCCGGAGATGAATTACGGGGCCCTGGATATCTATACCTGCGGCAATACCATCGACCCGGAAAAAGCGGTCATCTACGCGGTGGAAGCTTTCGGAGCCACCACTTCTCATATCACCGAGATAACGCGCGGAATAGATGAAGGGGATGCCATTTTCTACCACAGCTTTGTCACCTGGGAAGAATACATCAAGAAAGAGAAGAAGGAAAAAGAAGAGCCCAAGCCCCAGTCCTGATTGTAAAGATGTTTGGCCGGCTGTAATCAAAGTTTAAGTCTCTTGCTGCGCCTTATGCTCATTTCCTTTCCTTTTGTGGGTTAGTTTCTGCCGGAAAGCATGCTATTTGCCGGGCCCGGGGCTGGCATAAAACCTGCACCGTTCTGATTCAGTAAGACTGAGCTGGCCGATGCTTCGTATATAATAGATATGGCACCCGGTTGCCGGGAGGAAATTTTGGGGTAGTCATCAGGTCAGTGGCAAGGTTCTTAATGGGGCTGGTGAGCCTGGTCTTCTGCCTCCAGCTATACCCGGCCCGGCCGGCCACGCCCGAGCACCTCAAACCCCTGGTTAAGGCCCTGGAGACCAGGAACGCCGGAGGTTACCTGGAACTGTGCCTGCCTTCAATCCGTGAAGAAGAACGCCAGGCGCTGGCTGCTTATTTTGGCCAGCCCGGGCTGGAAAGCCTGTCCATTTTTTATTCGGGCGAGAGCCGGGACCGGAATGGATTGAACCGGGCTTTTTTCCAGGTGCTTTTTCAGAAAGAATACTCGGCGGTGATAGAGGTCTGGCAGCTAACCTACGACCTGGGACCTGAGGGCCTGCGAATTCACCAGCGGCTGGTAAGCAGCAGCCTGCGGGATCTTTACCGCCTGCGCTTTCCCGGTGAAGGCAATACCCGCGCCCGTAATATCCGCCTGGCCCAGAAAGATATAGTCATAAATTTTACCGAAGGGCAAATCTTCTTTGATAACCTGCCCGGGATCGAAACGGCCATGATTATCATCGGGCGGGGTCAGGTCCGCTTCCAGCCTTCTGATGAAATTGAACGGCATCAGCTGACCCGGGTTTACCGGAAACCGGCCTTTGAGGAATCGCTGGAATATGTCTACGTCCGGGGAAATGACAGTTATTTCCGCGACAACCTGCTCTACGAACCGGTGGAAGGGCCAGCGCCCGGCCTGCCGGCGGAAGTCCTGAACAACCGGGTCTACTCTATATTTTCTCGAAATTACTCCAGGTCTTTCACCCTGGAGAATTCCCTGACCGGGGAGCTGCTGACTTTTCTTCCGCCTTCCGGGGAGACGGTTATTGAACTCAAGACGGTCAAACGGGGGGAGTTCACCTACATTTATTCGCCATTCGGCGAAGAAGAAATTTCCTTTTTTGACCGGACGAAAAACAGACTGCTAAACAGTTACTCACCCCAGGAGGAAGGGCAGAAGAGGATGTTCCTGAGGTTCGGGGAAAAGTTCGATATCAAGCATTATGATATCGAAGTCAGCTACCGGCCGGAGAGCAGCCAGCTGGCGGCCTCGGCGGCCATCCGACTGACCTCGGCCGTTGATAACCTGGACAGCTGTCAGCTTCGACTGAACCCGGACCTGCAAATTTTGAAAATAGAGGATGACAGAGGAAGGGAACTGTTTTACAGCCGGGACCGGTTCCGAAAATATCTTTATATTTACCTGGCCGAAAGATTGTCCCGGGGGCAGGAGATGGAGTTAAAGATTTTTTACCGCGGCAGAATTGTTCCCCCTCCACCTCTGACCGATGCCGGGCCACAGATCCGGTCGGAAGAACCCACCATTCTTTTTTCCATCAGCAACAGCTACCTTTTCACCCAGTCCTCCGACTGGTACCCGGCCCCGGTGCGCGAAAAATTTGTGAGCTTCCTGCTGCGAATGATTGTTCCCGACGGCTATTATTGCCTGGCCGGAGGCCGCCTGCTGGATAAATACTCGGTGAAGGAAGCAACTAACCTGACCGAGCTGGAAAACCTGGGCAATTCCGTCTTCATTTACGAGAGCCAGGTTCCGGTCAAGTACATCAGCTTTTTCGTCGCCCGACTGGTGCCCATCAAGAAGGTTACCAACGGCCTGACCATAGAGCACTTCACCACTCAGGACTGGCGCCATCAGGTCAGGCAGGTCCTGAACGATGCTTCCGACATTCTGGATGCCTACCAGAAATATTTCGGGCCTTTTCCCTTCGAGAGGCTGGCCATCGTTCAGCGCTACTGGCATACCCATGGCGGTCATGCCCCGCCCGGCCTGGTGATTCTGGACCAGTTACCCTTCTCCCGGAGCCCGGAACTCATTATTATCAATCCCTCCAGCCCGGTTGACCTGTCCTACTGGCCCGAGTACTACCTGGCCCACGAACTGGCTCATCAGTGGTGGGGCCATGGTCTGACCTGGAGCTCATACCGGGATAACTGGGTTACCGAAGGGCTGGCCCAGTTTTCCACCATCCTTTATTTGAAAGAAAGATACGGGCAAAAGGATTTCGAAAAAATCCTGCAGAAAGTTTCCGCCTCGGTCCGGAAAAAATCAAGGATCGGACCGGTCATCCTGGGCATTCGCCTGAGCCACATCGACTTTGAGGGCTACCAGGCGATTGTCTACAACAAGGCCGCCCTGGCTCTTTTCCTGCTCAAAGACTGGCTGGGCGAGGAATTGTTTTTCCGGGGAATGCAGGAATTCTACCGGCAATTCCGTTTTCAGGCGGTCCGGACAATTGATTTCCGCCTGACCATGGAGCGGGTTTCGGGCCATGACCTCAGGCAGTTTTTTACCGACTGGTTTTACTCGGAACGACTACCGGAGGTCAGGGTGGAGAGGACGATTCAAGAGTCAGAATCAGTTTCCAGGCTGAAATTAACCATCCGGCAGCTCTCCCGGCCAATGGTCTTTCCGCTCAGGGTCATACTGGAGTCAGAACGGGGAAAGAGCGAACATCTTTTGAAGGTCGATTCAGCCTCACAATCTTTTGACCTGGAATTTTCAGGGCGGCTGAAGAAGGTCAGAGTCAACCCCGGGAACCTGGTGCCCGGCCGGTTTGAGTGAAATCAGGCCGCGGAACTTAACTTCAGGCCAGCCTGTCGTTAATTTTCAGGCGCTTGATCATTTCGTTCAGGGTGGTCGGTTTAAGTCCCAGTAGCTGGGCGGCTTTCTTTTGAACGCCACCGGATTTTTCCAGGGCGGTCAGGATAAGTTTTTTCTGAAAATCGGCCGTTTTTTCTTTGAGGTTCAGACTGGGACTGTCCAGTCCTTCGAACATCATCTTTTTCCCGCTCAGCAGGAAGGGCGGCAGGGCGTCGCGGGTGATGACCCGGCTCTTGCATAGCACCACGGCTCTTTCCAGGACGTTTTCCAGCTCCCGGACGTTTCCCGGCCAGTCATAATCCATCAGGATTTCCATGACGTCCTCGCTCACCCCCTCCACCTGCTTCTGGTTTTCGGCGTTGTAAAGCTCGATGAAATGCTTGACCAGCAGCGGAATGTCTTCTTTCCTGGCCCGGAGCGGCGGTAGCTCGATCTTGATGACGTTCAGCCGGTAGAAAAGGTCCTTGCGGAAAGCTTTCTGCTCTATCAGTTCCTCCAGGTCGGTGTTGGTGGCGGCGATGATGCGGACGTCGACTTTAATCGTCCTGGTACCGCCCAGGCGCATGAATTCCCTGTCCTGCATGACCCGGAGCAGCTTAACCTGGGTCTCCAGGCTGATGGAGGAGATTTCGTCAAAGAAGATGGTGCCCCGGTCGGCCGCCTCGAAAAGGCCTTTTTTGTCGGTCACCGCGCCGGTAAAAGCCCCTTTGACGTGACCGAAAAGGTGGCTCTCCAGCAGGTCCGGGGGCAGCGAGCCGCTGTTGACCACCACGAAGGGATGGCGGGACCGGTCGGAATTCAGGTGAATGGCTCTGGCCACCAGCTCCTTGCCGGTGCCGCTTTCGCCCTGGATCAGGATGGTGGAGCGGGTGGGGGCGGCGGCCTTGATCAGTTCGAAAACGTTCATCATGGGCTGGCTTTTGCCGATGATATTCTCGAAGCTGAATTTCCTTTTCAGCTCGCGGCGTAGCCTGATGTTTTCTTCCTGCAGCCGGCGGTGTTCCAGAGCCCGCCTGATGGTCATCAGCAATTCATCATTCTTGAAGGGCTTCTGGATGTAGTCGTAGGCTCCCATCCTGATGGCGGTCAGAGCCGATTCCACCGAGGCGTAGGCTGTGATAATGATCACCAGAGCCTCGGGGTCGATTTTCCTGACCTGTTTCAGGACCTCCAGGCCGTCCATCCCCGGCATCAGCAGGTCGAGCAGGGTCAGGTCAAATTTCTGTTCCTCGAATTTTTTCAATGCCTCTTCCCCGGAGGCGGAAATTTCTACTTGGAAGCCTTCGGATTCCAGGAGCTGTCCCAGGACATCGTGGATTATAGGTTCATCGTCAATCAGGTGAATCAAGGCATTATCATTCATGTTGACTTCCCCGTGTCTGTATTTTCGGGCGGTTTTTTTCTGACAGGCTGGTGGGCAGGATGATGGTAAAACTGGTGCCCCGGCCGACAGCGCTGTCCACCAGTATCTGGCCCTCATGTTCCTTGACTATGGCAAAGCTGATGGACAGCCCCAGGCCGGTTCCCTTGCCCAGGCCCTTGGTGGTGAAAAAGGGGTCGAAGATTCGCGGCAGGTGTTCCGGCTTGATGCCAGTCCCGGTGTCGGTTATCCTGACCAGGGCCAGGTTGTCTTTCTGCTGGCATTCGATGGTCAGTTTGCCACCCTGCGGCATGGCGTCCATGGCGTTGAGAATAATGTTTATGAAGACCTGCTGCAGTCTTTCCCGCTGGGCGTAAATCACCACCGGATTCAGGGCCAGCTCCAGCTGGATGTTCAGGCTTTTCAACCGGTAATCTATAAGGGAGATTATTTCTTCCAGGCTATCCTTGAGGTCTACCCGGTGGTAATACTCGTCGGCCGGGTTACGGGCAAAGTTTAGCAGGTTCTTGATGATGCGATTGACCCTCTCGGTCTGGGCTTCGATTTTCTGCAGGATCTGGAGGTAGTGGGTATCGCTCAGTTTTTTCTGCAGCATCTGAACATAGCTGGAAATTCCGGTCAGCGGGGTGTTGATTTCGTGGGCCACCCCGGCCGACAGCAGTCCGATGGAAGCCAGCTTCTCCGAGGTCAGCAACTGCTGCTGCAGGTGGATTTTTTCGGTGATGTCTTCGAACACGATGATGGTGCCGTAGGCTTTCATCTGGTTGTCAAACAGGGGAGTGCGGGCCACGTCGAATATCTTCTTCTCGCCCCGGGCCGTGGTCAGGCCGATTTCACTCAGGAGCTGGTACTCGGTCTGGGTTTCGGGCGGGAAGATGGCCTGGAAATTATACTTGCCTATAACCTCCGATAAATGCCGGTTGAGAGCCTGGTCCCGGGCCAGGCCGAACTGCCTTTCCAGCACCCGGTTCCAGCCGATGACCCGGCCGCTCTGGTCGATGACCGCCACTCCCACCGTCAGGCTTTCTATGATGTTATCGCTGTAGTCCTTCAGCCGCTGCAGCTCCTGCGACCGGATTATTTGCTGGTTGTAGAGCGAAGCGTTTTCCAGGGCCAGGGCCACCGGGGTGGAAATGGTGCGCAGCAGCTCCCGGTCTTCGCCCGACAGATAGGATTCATCCAGCTTGTGGCTCATGGCCAGAAAGCCCATGACTTTATTTTCCAGGCGCAGCGGCAAGATGTGAACCCGCCCTTTTTCCAGGAGAGGTCTGAAGAGTCCCGGCCTGTGCTGCGTTTCACCGGGCTGGACAAGCGAGATGAACTCGGCCTTTTGCAACAGGTCTATTTCCGGCAGGGAAAGTAAAAGCGATTTTATTTCCAGGTCAGGCTCAGAAGAGCGCAGCAGGTAGAACTCAGTCGGGTTATTTTCTCTGGCCAGGAACAGGTCAATCTGCTTGAGGGACAAAGCCTTGGAAATGGTATCGACCAGGAAATTGCTCAGGCGGCCGAGGTCACGTTCGCGGTTGAGGACGTTTGAGATCATCAGCAACGTCCGGCGGTACTCGTAACTTCGCCTGTAAATCACCCGGTCGACCAGGGTCTGGACCAGTTCCGACAGCGGGGTGAACAGTGTGGCTCCAAGGATTATGGCCAGCAGGCCCAGAAGGATGGCGTTGAGCCGGTTTTCGGAAAACAGCTCGGTCTGGGAGCTGACCAGAAAGTAAACCATGGCCAGCATGGCGAAGGAAATCACCAGGGTGGTTCCCTTCTTGAACAGCACTTCAAAATCCATCAGCCGGTAACGGGAGATGGAATAAGCCAGGGTGATGGGTATCAGGCCCTGGAGCAGGACACTCAGCTGGCCGGGAGTGGTGGGCAGGCGGTCCCGGAGGAAGGGTATCACGTAGAAGACGGCAAAAGGCAAAGAACCCAGGCCCAGACCGACGGCAATCCACTTGAGCTGGTTTTTTATGTATGGATTGATGTTTCTTATCAGGTCGCGGATGATGAGAACCAGGGCCAGAACGGTATACAGGGAGAAGTGAGCCAGTTCCAGCTTTTCCAGGGCTTTGTGAAAGGTCAGCACCCGGGCTTCGCTCAGGCTGGATTCCAGTATGGTGTTCAGAACTACGTTGGTCAGCAGGAGCGACAGGCCCGGAATGTAGAAAAGGGCAACCCGTTTCTTCTTCTGGATTATTTTTTTCTTCTGGGGGAAGATGAAAAAGAAATTCAGCAGAAGCGGAGGAAAAGCCAGCAGGGCTAACTTGTCCAGCCAGTAGAAAAGGTTATCCAGGAAATCCATCTGACCGGTGGCTGAAAAAACATATAATGAATAAAGAGAAACCGAGACCAGGTAGAAAAAGGCATAAGGTTCGGTGAACTGTCGCTTGGTATTGAAGAAAACCATCAGGCTGATGGCCAGGGTGGCCAGCCCCAGAAGCATCAGGTAGATGTAGGTGGAACTGACACCCTTTTTGGTCAGGTAAAAAGAAGGAGAAAGGATAGTTCCGCTCCGGCCTACCTGGTAAAGCACTTTCTGCTCAAGGCGGTCAATCAGCCAGAGCATCTTGGCGAGCTCTATTCTATTTTTTACCGGGGTGTCGTTAATGGAGAAAAGGATGTCTCCAGCCTTTATGCCCGAAAGATAGGCCGGGCTGTCTTCATCAACCCTGGCCGCGGTCAGGCCGGTAGGGCCCTCCACCCAGGAAACCCCGTCGTAAGGTTCTTTCCAGGAAAGCTTACGGGAAATATTGATAAAACCCAGGACAATGAGAACGAGCACCAGAAACAAGAACAGGTAGAAAAAGCTCCTTCTCATGGCCATTCTTCAATAAAATATACTAAATCCAATTTTTTGAATCAATTCAATAAAAAAAAAAAAAAATTAATTCAGGATATGGCGGATGCCAGCTCTAAGGGTCCAGGTAGTCCTGGGTTGTTTTAGCAGACGGCGCAGTTCCTCGTCTTCTTTTATGCCCAGGGGACTTGTGGTCCTGGAAAGGAAGGTGCTCATGTAATCAAGCCTGGGTTTCTGGACTTCCGGGGGAGGGACCTGGTCCGGCGGAGTCTGGGCGACGGTTTCCTGCTGCCTGGCTTCTGGCGGAGAAGTAGCCTGGCCGGTTACAAAGCAGATAAATCCTGACAAAATCAGCATCAATCCGGCAGTCGCCCAAATTTTCATCAATTCTCTAATAGATTAATAGAACTTTGCCGGTTCTGTGTCAACCTCAATCTGCTGCCTGCTCCTATTTATATCTCGCAAGGGGCCCGCCAGGCTGCTTCTTAAATCCTGGCCGGGGAATTCTCATGATAACCGGTACCCCGGCCATGCGGAGTAGCCCTGGCCTATTTCTCTAACCTGTCCAGGGAAAACTCCAGGTCAAAAGACTGACTATCATTCCAGATAAACGGCATGTATTATTCTTCTGTATTTTTTTAATTTATAAAGCTATTCAGGATTCTGGAAAGCATTCGTTTTTGAAAAGAAGGCTTCTGTTCCTGGCAGAGCAAGAAGGGAATCAGCTCGGCCGGCAGCTGCTGGATGATGGTGTAATCCGGCCAGGGCAGCCCCCGGGCCGTCTGGCCTGAGGGCTGGCGGGCTGGCCGTGGCCCCGCGTTTTTCCTTGTCTTACCTCCGGAGGCCATAATTTCTGACCTTATTCCTCATCAAACAGGTAGCGTTTCCTGAGGCGAAGCTGCGGGAAATTTTCTTCCTGGCCCCAGGACCTGTTCTGCGCTTTTCCGTTGCTGATGGAAAAGAAAGCCAGGTGTGGCACCGAACCCTCAATTTCCAGGGCCGCTCCGACCATGGAGTTGCCACGGTAGCGGCAGGAAACGCCCAGCCCTATGGACTGGAACCTTTTTTCTTCGCACTGCCCGGCAGTTTCGATAAAGGCCCTGGCCTGCTCCGGGCTGACCCCGCTTCCTTCTTTTGAGTTCTCCTTATTCTTCTGGCCGCCCTTCTTTCCTGCTTTATTCTCGTACTTCAGGCTGATGGCTTCCAGGATGTAGCTCTTGAGCAGCTTCTGGTAAAGCCGGCTGAAAGCCGTATCCCTGGAGACAAATTCCAGGCCCAGCGGCTGGCTTTCTATAAAGACCAGAAGACCTTTCTGTTCCGGGACCAGGGCAAAGGCCTGGAGATAACTCTTGAAGTCTTTCTCCATGGCCTCGTAAATATCACTCATGGCTCCGGTCGGTGATTCCACCTGCAAGCTGAAAGCCATACGATCAATGTCAGCCCAGATTTCGGACTGGTCAGCCCTGAAGGTGCGATTTACTTCCAGGTTGCGGTGCACCTGGTCCATCTTTTTCCGTCGGATCTGGTGGGCCATCACGTGGTCGGACCTTTCCATGCGAAGGGAAGGGCCATGCCAGCGATGGGCTTCAACGCAGCTGACCGGGATGACCACCGGGGTTTTCGGGCCAATCATGATGGTGGTATTTAGCACCCGGTTCTGCCTGGCTCCTCTTAATTCTTCCCCGTCAAGAAGCAGGACCGGCTTTTCGCCTTTGTTCGTGGCTTTAAGTTCCGGTACCGAGCCACCGGGACCAACCTCGCCAACTTCAAACAGGCCTTTTTCCAGGGCCTCGTCCAGGGTGATATAATCCGGGCCCGGGTTGAGCCTGGCTGTGATGGGGAAAAGGACCATGTCCTCATGTGCCTGAGGATTCCCGAGTTCCATTCCCCGAAGGTAAAAATTGACAGTCCTTTCCATAGCGTTTTCTCCTTAAAATGTGTAAGTTTCAGGTCTTCAAGATTGCTCCTGCCTTAAGCCTAAGGCGGAATCTTGAGAGGCTGGTTAACAGTTGCCATCATCAACCCCCGCTTAAAATTTGCTCCAGCGTACCTTTATCATTTAAGCCGGGACCCATCCCCGGCTTAAAATATCTCTCCCATTTCTTTTTTTAATCCTTCGGGCGTGGTTTCGGCCAGGACGGCGGCTCTGTCCGGGGACAGGATTTCCGAGGAAACGGCGTAGTGCAGCAACCTTCTGAACCTGGAAGGATTTTCCTCGCCCCGGTATTCAACCGGTTCTTTCCACAGCCAGCCCTTTTCGTTCATCATTTCCCGGAAAGAACGAAAACGCCTTTCGGTGACCAGCTCCAGGTCCAGGGCCCGGCGCATGATGGCCTGGAGTGAAATCCCGTATCTCATTTTTATTTCTGCCAGTTCGCTGAAGGCGATTTTTCTTCCGGCCGGGAGGAAGTATTCTTCCAGAATCCTGGCCGGGAGAAGGAAGGCAGCCGCGAACCTGTTGTAAAGCCTGACCATGCCGGGGTCGTTGGTCAGTCCGAACAGAACCTGGGCCAGCTCCGCGGCGGCCCTAAACCTGATCCTGTCCACCGGCAGGTTATTCTCCACGGCGATGAACGGCTGGCTCCGGTAAAAGCCCGAATGGCTCTCAAATTTTTCGGGGCTGACCAGCTTGAAGATCTTGAGGCCTCGCTCTTCCAGGAAGGTCAGCAGGTTGGTCACGGCTCCGGTTCCCAAATCCCAGTGTCGGCGCAAATCTTCAGCCGCCTTTTCTGCTTCCTCCGGTTTCCGAATTTTTAAACTGAAAGGTGGCTGGAAAATTTTTTCCTGTCTGAGCAGTCTTTCCAGCCAGAGGTAGTTTTTCATCTTTTCTGATAGAATTATTCTCAGGGCGAGGGCCTGTTTCCTGGGCAGGCGTGGTTCCGGACGCAGTTCTATTTCTTCTTCCGGAATCAGCTCGACCCACGTCTTCTGCAGGTACCGGGCTCTGGTAGCGGGAGCTGGCGGAATTTCACTTCTGGCGAATAGTAAGGCAAAATTACTGGAATCGGTGAGCTTAATATCTCTCCTTTCTCTCCAGGTATCCTTTGTTATGGCTGGTACACAAGCCCTGACCGCTTCCATAAATTCTTCCGGCTTCTCGGGTACTTCTTCTGGAATGTCTGGAGAAGGAGGGATCTCGAGGACCCGGAGGAGGTGTTCCAGAACCTCGGGAGATGGGCTGATCAGGCCTTTTTCGTACTTGGCGATAGCCTGTCTGGTGACAATCCCCCCGAGTTTCTGGGCCAGGTCCTCGAGACTCAGGCCGGCCTTCAGGCGGGCTGCTCTCAACCTTAAGGGGAAGGTTGCGTCCAACCCTGGCCTTTCGCTGGTACCACCCATTGCTTCCTTCTTTCGGTTGACAATATAAGTCTAAAAAAGACATTTGTCAACTAATTTTTCGTTTTTTTTGTATTTTTTTTATAAATTCCGCGCCTGTTACAGAAAATTATTGATTTAATTATATTTAGCTGCCCCGGTTGCGACTAAATACTTGAGAAGATAAAGCTGGACATAGCTTATGGCAAACTGCATTTATTATTTCGAGACATCGAACCGGGCGATTTTACAAACTTCTTCCCTTTCAATCCGGGAGTTGAAGCTGGCCTCCTGCCCCATAAAACGCAGTAATCTACCATATGAACTGGAGAGGCTTGATTTTCCTGTCAGTATCCATATTCGGACTGCAACTTATTTTGCGGTGCTGCTTTATATTAAATGTGGAAGGGCAGAGCTCCTCCCGGCGAGCCAGAGACAGATTGACATAATCGGGGAGCTAACTTAAGATAAATCAAAAGCGAGAGTTGAAAATCAAATGCCTGTTTATATTTGCCGCATCGTAACGCCGGATGGCCGCATTTTGAAGCAGACCCTGGAAGCGGACACGGCCGGAGACTGCCGTAAAACCCTTGAAGCCGAAGGGCTGTGCGTCCTGTCTGTTCGCAAGGAACTCAGGATTTCGCAGGTCAGGCTGTTCGGAAAACGCCTCAAGCCGGCCGAATTTATCCTTTTCAACCAGGAACTGGTGGCCCTGCTTAAAGCCGGTTATCCCGTGCTGAAAAGCCTGGAGCTGGTGGAAAAGCGGGTGGAAAATCCCTTCCTTCTTGATATCATCAGGAAGGTTAAGTCTGAAGTCCGGGGGGGAAAGACCCTGTCGGAAGCCTTCGGACCCTACGAAAATCTTTTTTCCAAGGTTTACACGGCTTCGCTTATGGCCGGAGAAAGAAGCGGCAACCTGCCTGGTTCGCTGGCCAGGTATATCCAGTACGCAAAAATTATAGAGCAGACCAGGAGCCGGGTGCGTTCGGCCCTGCTCTACCCGACACTGCTGGTCATTTTCTCGGCCATCTTAATCGGGCTGCTGGTAGGCCTGGTTCTGCCCCGGTTTGCCACTTTTTACGCTGACTTCGGGGCCCGGCTTCCAGCCCTGACCAGGTGGCTGCTCCGCCTGGCCATTTTTGTCAGGGCCAACCTGCTCTGGTTCGGCCTGCTGTTCCTGGCCTTAATCGTTGCTTACCTTATCATCAGACGGAAGGATTATTTTATTGTTCTTAAAGACCGGCTCAAACTGCGCCTGCCCTTTTCCCGCTTCCTGGTTTCGGACTCGGCCGTGGCCCTTTACAGCCGCACCCTGGGACTGCTCCTGGAAGCGGGGATAACCCTGCTGTCCTCGGTCGGCGTGGCTGCTTTTTCAGTACCCAATCGCTTCATTTCGTTTAGGTTGCAATCTGTGGCCGAGAGCCTGAAGAACGGTCTGAGCCTGTATGATTCTCTGCAGAAGACCGGGGTTTTGCCTCAGCTGGCCATGGACATGATCAGGATCGGCGAGAGTTCGGCCAACCTGCCGGGCATGCTGGCCGAAGTGGCCGATTTTTACGACGAGCGCCTGAGGGACCGGATTCAAACCCTGGTCTCCCTGATTGAGCCGGTTATTATCATTTTTATCGGCCTGGTGGCCGCGGGTATGATATTATCCATTTATCTGCCGATTTTTAACATCATCAGGATAACCAGATGAGATAGAGGAGGAAAATTTGCCAAAGGGTGATGCCAACGGGCTCCTGCTGGCTGAGGAGCTGGAAGCCAAAAAACTGGCTGAGAAATACCGGGTTCCTTATCTTGACCTTGGCAGCCAGGAACTGGACCGCCAACTGGTGCAATCTTTCCCGGTCGAGTTTCTCTACCGGTATAACTTTGTGCCGCTGCACGACACCGGGAGGGTTCTGCAGATTGCCATCGCCGACCCCTCTGACCTGGCGGCCATTGACAGCATTGAGACTTTCGCCGGTAAAAAAGTGGAAGTGTTTGCGGCCAGCCGGAGGGGCGTCCAGGAAGCCCTGCGGCGCAGCGAGGCCGCGGCCCAGGTGCTGAAGGAAGCCACCGAGGGCTTTGTCCGCCAGGTGGTGGAGAAAGAAACCGGCGAGGAAGAAGACGTCATTACCATAGAGAAGCTGACCGAACAGGACGGCTCCATCATCAAGCTGGTCAACACCATCATCTTCACCGCCGTTCAGAAGCGGGCCAGCGACATCCACATCGAATCCAGGGAAAATTTTGTCCGGGTTAAATACCGCATCGACGGAGTCCTGACCGAGGCCATGGAGCCGCTCGGCCGCCAGTTCCAGTCGCTGATCATATCGCGCATAAAAATAATGTCCGACCTGGATATTTCCGAGCGCCGGGTGCCTCAGGACGGCCGCTTCCGACTTAAAATCAAGGACAAGACGATAGATTTCCGGGTCTCCATCATGCCCTGCATCTACGGGGAGGATGCCGTTATCCGCATCCTGGACAAGGAAATGATCACCGAGGCCTTTGCCGAGCTGCGGCTGGACCTGCTCGGCTTTTCTGATTATGTCCTGCGGAAGTTCAGGCGCTATATTTACCAGCCCTACGGAATGGTCCTGGTGACCGGCCCGACCGGAAGCGGCAAGACCACCACCCTGTACGCTGCCCTGACCGAGATAAAGTCTCCCGAGGATAAAATCATCACCATCGAGGACCCGGTTGAGTACCAGATAGAAGGCATTACCCAGATTCAGGTCAACGAGAAGAAAGGGCTGACCTTCGCCCGGGGCCTGCGTTCCATCCTGCGCCATGACCCGGATAAGATCATGGTGGGCGAAATCCGCGACCCGGAAACTGCTCAGATTGCCATCCAGTCGGCCCTGACCGGGCACCTGGTTTTTACCACGGTTCACGCCAACAACGTCTTTGACGTTATCGGCCGTTTCCTGCACATGCAGGTTGACCCCTACAGCTTCATTTCAGCCCTGAACTGTATTCTGGCCCAGCGGCTGGTGCGGGTACTCTGTCCCAGGTGCAAGGCCGCAGTCCAGTACGATGATGTCACCCTGGAACTTTCAGGGCTGAACCCTGAAAGATTCCGCAACACGACCTTCTACGAGCCCCGTGGTTGCGGCGATTGCCATGGCACCGGTTATAAGGGTCGGACGGCCATTGCCGAGCTGCTGGAGCTCTCGGATAATATCAGGGAGATGATCCTGGCCAGGAAGCCGCTGTCGGAAGTTAAGAAAGTCGCCCAGGACGAGGGGATGATCCCCCTCCGGCAGGCTGGCCTGGAAAAGGTTCTTTCCGGCGTTACCAGTCTGAAAGACCTGAACAAAGTTACCTTCGTTGAGTGAGCGGATGAGTTTAGGAGAACGAATCAGGCGCTACTTTCTGGAGCAACCGAGGCCATCGGCTGTTTTCCAGATCGCTCCCTCTTACTTTTCTGCCCTGAAAACAGGGCCCGGGGACCAGCTCACCGCCGATGATTACGTCTACCATCCCCTTAATTCCGGCCTGGTCGAAGCCCGGCTTCTTCAGAAAAATATCGTCCAGCCCGGGCTGTTGCAGGAACTCGTTAAAAAAACCTGGAGAAAATTCAGGCCGCGCGGCCATTCAGTCACGGTCATTCTTCCCGAAATGAGTGCCCGGGCCTTTATCTTTCCGCTGGAAAGCGCCAGCCTGACCCCGGCCGAACTGGTCAGGTTCATAGAATGGAAGCTGGAGCATCATCTTTCCCATCCCCTGGACGGGGTTCGCTATTCTTACCAGACCTTTAATTCCGGGAGAGAGCGGAAGGTGCTGGTGGTCTGCCTGGGGGAAGAGGTGGCGGCCGAGTACGAGGAGATCTTTGCTGAAAACAGGTTGCATCCGGGCAAGCTGACCATACCCTCGCTTTCGGTTCTGAGCCTGGTGGTCAGGGCCGGCCACCCGGCCGGCGATTACCTGCTGGTGGATGCCGACCTCGATTACCTGAGCCTGGTAGCCGTGCTGGATGGCTCTCCTTATCTTTACCGCCAGAAACAGCTCTGGCCTGACAACGAGGCCAGCCGGGCTTCCATTCTCAAGGAGGCCGAGAACACCATCCATTTCATAGAAGACAAGGCCAGGAAGAAACCATCCCTGGTCTTCCTCAGGTCCAACCCGGAGAACCCGGTGTGGTTAATGGCCGAGATGGAAAAATTGCTCGGTCTAAAGGTAGAAGAAGTTATGGGCGAACGGCAGTTTCTGGCGCCGCTCCTCGGGAGTCAATGATGGCCAATCGTCACCAGAAAAACGGCTGGAATTTAATGATAAACCTGGCCAGGGAGCCGCGGCGAAACCGCCGTCCCTATCGTTTCATCGCGGTTGGCCTGGCCCTGCTGATTTTAGCGGCCGCGGTCATTCTGGTGCTGTTCAACCTGAAAAGCCTGGCTGAGTTCCGAGAGTTGAAACGGGTTAACCAGAACCTTGAGGAAAAAAAAGACATCCTGGCAGCCGAAAATCGCCAGCTGGCCCGGGAGCTGGAAAACCTGCGTCGCCGCTACCGCCAACCGGTTGAGGAGATAAACAACCTCCTGCAGCGAAAAAGTTTCTCCTGGGTTCTGTTCTTCAACCGAATTGAGGAAGCCCTGCCTCCGGGGAGCTTTCTTATGGCTCTGAACCCGCCCTCTTCACTGGCCAGCCGGGAATTCAGGGTGAGGGTGGCCCTGAGCAGCCGGGAAGAACTTGCCCGGCTCATCAAGAACCTGCAGCTTCAGAAATTTGAGGAGGTCAGGGTCCTGAATGAAAATTATCAGAATAACAGATTTCAGGTGGAGATGACTTTCAGAGATGCCAGAGTTGATTGAGTTGCTGAGTCAGCCGGAAAGAAGACGCCTTGGAGGGCTCGGCCTGGTCGCCGGCCTGCTGGTGTTGCTGGTAATTGCTTCTTTATTTTTCTGGGGCTACCGTCTTAATGGTATCAGAACTGAAGCTGTTCGCCTGACCTCGGAGCTGGAAAAAATCAGCAAACAGAATGAACAGGCCAGGCAGGAATTTGAGAGCTGGCAGGAAACCAGAAAAGACCTGGAGGAGCTGGAAGCGACGGCTTTCTACCAGGGAGCCGATGGCCTGGAAGCTTTCCGGCAGGACCTCAAAAACCTTTTCCAGCAAAGCGGTCTGGCGATGCCGCCGATCAACTACCAGTATGACGAAACCGGCAAGAAATTATTCAACCGGATGGCTGCCTCTTTTGCGGTAAGATTCAGCTATCCGGTGCTGAAGAAATTTCTGTACCGGGTTGAAACCTGGCCCCGCATCCTGGTGCTGGACCAGCTCAACTTTCAGAAAATAGATAATGCCACCGGGGCCCTTGACCTGAGAATCACGCTTTCCGGGTATTACCATGAAAAGACTCAATAAGTGGTCCTGGCCGGTAACCGGCAGAAATCTGGCCGCATTCAGCCTAACCATGATTTTTTGTCTGACGCTGTCCGCTGGCCAGGGGCTGGCCCCGGCCAGGCAGGGAAATTCACCCGGGCGGCCCGAAGCCCGGACCGGCTCGTTTATAAAAAAGGAATTGTTGAACAGATTAAAGCCCGAGATGGTGGCGGTCAAACGTGACCCGTTCCGGCCCTTTTCAACCGGGGCGGCCAGAGGTTCAACCAGTAAAGCAGTCCTGGCCGAGGCCGAGCTGCAGCCGGTTCGACAGGCTTCCATTCTGGAAAGCTTAAACCTGAGCTGCTCCGGGCTGGTTACTTCCGGAAACAGGAAGATGGCCCTGATCCTGGTTGACGGCCAGGCAGTCGCCCTGGCCGAGGGGGAAGAATTGATTCCCGGCATCCGGCTGACCAGGATTTCGGCTGACGAGGTCATATTCCAGGATGACGAGGGCAATTCCCGGAAGGTCAGGGTAAAGGAGAGATAGGATGAACAAAATTTCAGTGGCAAAGATATGGTGGTCAGGGCTGGCCCTGCTGCTTGTTAATTTCCTGGCCTGCGTCTCTTTCAGCCCGGCCTACAAGCAGGGCAACCTGGCCGAGATAAACAAGGATTACGATGAAGCCATCAAGCATTACGAGCAGGCCCTGATTCAAAACCCGAAAGAAACCGTTTATCGGCTGGCCCTGTTCAGAGCCAGGGCGGCCGCGGCCATCAGCTCGGTGGGAAAAGCCAGGCAGCTTTTAACCGAAGGCAAAAAGGAAGAGGCCCTCAATGCTTATAAAAAGGCCCTGTCTTACGACCCCAGCAACCGGCTCATACTGGAGGAGTACAGGAAAGTGGCCGGGTTGAAACCCCCGGTTGAGGAGAAGCCGAAGGAGATTGTGATTGAACAGCCAGTTAAACTGAAAGCTTCAAGCGAGAAGCTCAAGTTGAGATTCACCGATGCCTCCCTCAAGGCCATCTTCCAGGCGCTCGGCCGGTTTACCGGTGTCAATTTTCTATTTGACGAGCAGTTCCGGGACATGCCGGTCAGTATTGACCTGACCGATATGACCCTGGAGCAGGGCCTGAATTCTCTATGCCTGAGCGGGCGGGCTTTCTACCGGATAATTGACGACAGGACCGTAATTATCGTGCCCGACAATCCAACCAAGCGCAACCAGTATGAAATAAACGCCATCAAGACCATCTACCTCTCCAACCTGAACGCCCAGGATGTGCAGAGCCAGCTGGTCTCCATTTTAAGGACGCAATACAAGGCCCCGACCATAATCGTTGATAAAAACCGGAACTCCATAACCATAAGGGATAACCCGCGGATAGTGGCCCTGGCCGAAAAGATGCTCCGGAGCTGGGACAAGCCCAAGGGAGAGGTGGTAATTGACCTGGAAATCATGGAGGTTTCCAGACAGAAGCTGCAGACCCTGGGCACTCAGTTCGGTCAGAGCTATGCCGGAATCAGGTACAGCGGGGCTGAACTGCCGGAGAGCGGCTGGCTGCCGCTGGAAGGGATAGATTTTTCCCTAACCGGCAATTACCAGATTACCCTGCCCTCGGTGCTGCTGCAGTTCCTGGAAACCGACACCGATACCAAAATTATCGCCCAGCCCAGGTTGCGGGGAGTTGACTCCGAGCAGATAAATTACATGGTCGGACAGAAAGTGCCGATTCCTCAGACCACTTTTTCGCCGATCGCTGCCGGCGGGGTCAGCCAGCAGCCGATAGTCTCCTACACCTACCAGGACGTGGGCATTGAGGTCAACATCAAGCCGCGCCTGCACCAGGAAAAGGAAGTCAGCCTGGAGCTGGAGATAAAAATAACTTCCATTGGCGGCAAAGGCATTGCCGACATTCCGATTATCTCCACCCGCGAAGTTAAAAATGTCATCAGGCTCAGGGACGGGGAGACCAACCTGCTGGCCGGCTTGCTGCGGGACGAGGAGAGGAAATCTCTCAAGGGAATTGCCGGGCTGAAGAACCTGCCCATCCTGGGGAGCCTGTTTTCCAGCACCGACCGCACGGTTGAACAGACCGACGTCATCCTGACCATCACCCCGCACATCATAAGGACCATGCCCATTACCGATGAAGACGGCAGGCCATTGTGGATTGATAACGAAGTAATGGCCTTCAGCTCGGCCCGGGCCGGGTTTCCGGAAGATGTTATCGTTAGCGACGAAGAGCTAACACCCGAAGCCCTGGCCGAGGCTGCCGCCGGGATGAGCACTATAAGCTTCATGCCGGGAAGGGTTGAGATTCCTGCCAGAAACACTTTCAGCGTCAGCCTGGAGTTGAATTCTCCTGCCGACATAACCTCTCTATCTCTTAACCTGAGTTTTGATCCGAAGCTGCTGCGGCTGAGAGAAATCCAGAGGGGTGGCCTGGTGGACCAGCTGGGAACCAGGGGCGCTTTCCTTCAAAATATCAGCCCCGGCGGCGGGGTGGCGGTGGTTGGGTTTTCCTCGCCATCGCCGGCTTCGGGCATAAGGGCGGGTACCCTGGCCACGCTGGTATTTGAGAGCCTGGCTGCGGGCGAGACCAGCGTGATGATAGCTTCCATCCAGGCCCTGGGTGTTCAGGGGCGCCCGGTCAGCCTGGCCGGCGGAGAGCTGGAAGTTATAATAAGATAATAAATAGAGGCCCTTTTTATTTTTCTTTGTTATACAACAGGTGGCAGATTCCAGCCACCTGCTTCAATTCCAGGACAAAGACGATTCCCGTACCGGGCTTGTCCAGTTCGCCGGCCTTGATAATCGCCTCCAGAATTTGCTGGCTTCGGTCTTCGGGAACGACGGAAAGAATGATTTCTTTCTCCGGTTCAACGGGAATTCCCAGGAGTTTCTTTTTCTCATGCACTCCGGTGCCCCGGCCGAAAATTATGGTGCCTCCTTCCGCCCCGGCCTGGCGCGAGGCCTCGATAATTTTTTCCGAAAAACCCATCCGAACTATGGTCACAATCAGGTCGAATTCAACATTCATTTTTTTCTCCTCTTTCTGGCCGAATAAATAAGGCCAAAGGTCATGATAGAAATTATGGGAGCCAGGGCCACCAGGGCAATCAGGCCGAAGCCGTCCAGGACCGGGTTGCGGTTATCCATGGCACCGGCCAGTCCCACGGCCATGGCCATGACGAAGGTGACCGTCATGGGGCCCGTGGCCACACCTCCTGAATCAAAAGCTATGGCGGTAAAAGTAGGGTCAGAAAATTTTAGCATGATCATGGCGGCCAGGTAACCGGGGAAGACGAAATAATAAATTGAAAGGCCGCTCAGAATCCGCACCATTGCCAGGGCCACGAACAGGGCCACGCCCAGCGATAGAAACAGGATTATAATCCGGGAAGGTATGGCCCCGCTGGAAGCCTTTTCCACCTCGTAGCTCATGATCCTGACCGCCGGTTCGGCCAGGGTGGCCACCAGTCCGAAGCAGAATCCAAGCGGGACGATTAACCACCTGGAAGTAATTTCTCCGAGTAACCGGCCCACTTCAGACCCCACTGGCAGGTAGCCCACTTTGACGCCCTGGAGAAAAAGGATCAATCCCAGAATGGTCAGGACGATTCCCCGGGCTATTACCGAAATGGATTCACCAGGCAGGCGCAGAAAGAATATTTGAAATATTATGAAGATAATTATCAGTGGAACCAGGGCTACCAGGACTTCCAGCAGCACCGGTCCGAAATTCAAAAAATCCAGTAATTCACTCATCTGAAAATTATTCCCAGGATCATCACGCTGATGATTGGTCCGATGGAGGCGATGCCGATCAGGCCAAAACCATCCTTCAGGGCAGATTTACCACCCAGGACTGAAACCATTCCAATTCCGAGTGATAGTATGAAGGGGACGGTAATCGGGCCGGTGGTTACCCCGCCGGAGTCAAAGGCCACCGGAACAAACTGCGGCGGAACAAAAAATGATAATAACAACACCAGGAGATAACCGGCCAGAAGGATGTAGGCGATTCGGATTCCCAGGACGATGCGGAGCATGGCCAGGCTGACCGAAAGGCCCACCCCGAGGCCAACGGCCAGGATGAGTATACCCTTATTTATTTCGCCCCCGGAAACCAGGTCCACCTGGTAGGCCAGCACCCTGACATCCGGCTCGGCCATGGTTATGACCATTCCAATTATGCCCGAAACCACCAGGATCAGGCCGAAAGGCATTCTCTGGGGGAGCTGGGCGCCGATGGCTTCACCCATGGGCAGCAGGCTGATCTTGACCCCATAGAGAAATAAGAAAAGACCCAGGATGACCATCACCGTTCCGATTAAAAAACGAAGGACAGAGACCAGGGGGAGGGTCAAAATGGTAAATTGAAGGATAAGGACCAGGACGGTTATTGGCAGAACCGCCTTCAAGACTTCAACCAGTTGCCTTTTCGCTTCTCCCATTCTTGCTTTTGAGTATAAGCTGGCCTGTTATTCAATGCAAGCAAAACCAGATGGCGGGAATTGAAAGACACCGATTCGAGCTTTTCGATCTTGAAAACGAGCCCTGTAAAGCCCGCCTGCCGGGCAGAAAATAAACATTTAATTTATTAAAAAAATATTGTGACAGCTGCCTCATTAACGGAATTCTTTGTCTATGATGATGAGGCGGTCCGGGTATTTTATCTCGCCAAGGGGAGTCATCACCCGGGGCTGGATGTCGAGGGCCAGGCGGGAAGAGCTGCCGTTCTGGCCGCCTATGGACAGGGCCAGCTGGAGCAGCCGCTCCAGTCCCTGGTTGCCGAAAAATTCATAAAGGTCCAGAGTCAGCCGGAGCGGGATGGTCGTTTCCTGGCCGCTGCCGGGAATTTCAACCGGCCTGTCTATATCCCCATAAACCGTCGGCTGGCCGTCGATCAGCAGCCGGGCCGCCAGTCCGCTCAGGGTGGCGGTGGTTTTGACCTTACCTGAAGAGCCATCGTTAGGGTTGATGGCCACAACGTTCAGGGTGAACTCCACGGGTAGTTTCTTTGAGCCAAAGAGCCGGGCCAGCTTCAACCCGTCCTGAACCGTAAAATCGCTCAGACTGGCCTTTTGGCTCAGTGGTATGCCGGCCAGCAAGAAGCCTTCGACTGTCCCGAGCTTGAACTGGAGGCGCTGAAGCCGGGCCAGGCTGCTGGTCAGGTCGGTCAGGGAAGCGCAGCTCTGAAAAATAAAGACTGAAGCCAGAAATATGGCTTTGATTACCGTAATTCTTTTTGTCATTCGCAACTTCCTCTCTGCTGAAATAATGCCTTTTTATCCACGAGCTTTTTTCTCCTGACTTCTTATGAGTCGATTTAGATCAATATCATAATGCATATTCTGTAAGAATTGAAGAATAGAGATGCCAGTTCGACCATAAATTTTTCTGTCTGCGGGAAACTGTTTGCTGGGCCGGGGAGCATGTATTACTATTGAACACAGTCCGGGACCGGAAGGAGTGCCAGAATTGAAATTTGAAAAACCTGGATGACTGCTGATAATTCTTGTTCTGGTAATTTTTTTGTCTCGGTTCAGGCTGAAATCCAGTCTGTTCTGAATCGATTGATGATAAGAAATGAAGAGAGGCTTTTCACCGCCTTGGCTTTTATCACCATCGGGTCGTTGAAGTCGTGGATAAAGAAAAAATGATCTCCATATAAACCGTGCCAGGAATTCTTCCCTGAATTTTTACTTATCTTGAAGAAAAACCTCGCCGGGCGGATTGCTGATGCAACTGGTAATGGTGTGAAAGATATCTGAGTATGGTAAAATTCTATCGGGCTCATAATTAAGCCCGTCACAGAAAAAGAGTGAAAATTCATGTCCATTGTTAGAGTCAAAGTTAAGTTCTTTGCTTATTTTCGTGAAATTTTTTGCGCCAGGGAGAAAGAGCTGGCAGTAGAAAAGGGCAGCACCCTGGCAGATGTTTTGCGCCAGATCATAGAGACGCCCCGGCAGCGAGAGGAGCTATTTCAGGAAGACCAGCTTAAACCCCGGGTGGTTATCATGATCAACGGCGTGGTTGTGCCGGCCGAAGCCCTGCCTACCAGGCGGCTGGAAGACCATTCGGTGGTGGCCATTTTTCCGATGATGGGCGGGGGCTGAATTTTCGGTTGTAGAAAATTAAATGCATTTTTGCTTCCCAGAAGTCTGTTAATTGCGGGAATACGAACCAGAAAACCCGGAAACACGTAAAATAAAAGTGAGCCTGTCCAGAGCCCGCATCGGTCTGAATTTTCCTCCACCGCACCTCCCCCGATTGAAACACCATGACCTGTATCTCTTCAGCCCGAAAAATTAAATGAGCTGGACGTCGAAGGGATCCACCCCTGGCCAATTTTAAGAAATTCCTTTTTTAATAGTCCTTCTTGGACCCGGTTATTTATTGACCAGGATAACCAGAGAATTGCCAGGTATTTTCAGGAAAATTGATCCGGGCCAAGTGCTGACTCTGAGGCTGTAACCATATCTTGATGGTCATTCCGAAGCTTGCCCGGATTATTTTTTCTTGACAAAAATTCCGCGGCGGCAAAAATGTAAATTCTGAGTTTCGGTTTAGAATTCTGTATTCTGGCCTGGTAACCGTGACAAATAATTCAAGCCAGAAATTCGTCTTATGAGGAGGGACTGTGAATATGAAACCTAAATTAATCTGCTCCATGTTCGTTTTTCTCCTGGCTTTTTCCCTGACTGCGGTCCTGGCCCAGGGGAAGCTGGAGGATTACGAGAGAGCTGCCGGGCTGAGGGACAGGTTTGAAAGCCTGGCCATAAACGTGGCCGACAGGGCGGTCTGGATAGAGAAGACTTCGCGCTTCTGGTACCGGAAGACGGTGAGGGGCGGGCAGGAGTTTGTGCTGGTTGATGCCGAAAAGGCCAGCAGGGGGCCGGCCTTTGACCACGAAAAGCTGGCTGTGGCCCTGAATAAAGAAACGGGCGAGAAATTCACCGCGGTTTCGCTTCCGTTCAGGAGCATTAGTTATGTGGAAAACGAAAAGTTCCTGGAATTTGAATACCGGGACTCGGTCTGGCGCTGTGACCTGGCGACCTATGAACTCAAAAAAGTCGGCCCGGCCCGACCGCGCCAGAGAGACGGATGGCAGGACGTCGGCGGACCACCGGCCCAGGCCGCCTCGGCCGAGAGCAAGGCTTCGCCAGACAGGAAATGGGAAGCCTTCATACGAAACTACAACGTCTGGATCAGGGCTGTTGAAAGCAAAGAAGAATTCCCGTTGAGCCGGGACGGCAACGAGGGCAATTATTACACCTATCAATCGTTGCTCTGGTCGCCGGATTCAAAGAAGCTGATGGCCGTCAGGATCAGGCCGGGGCTTCACCGTAAGATACAGTACGTGGATTCTTCGCCGGCTGACCAGCTTCAGCCCAGATACTTTACGCTCGGCTACACCAAGCCGGGCGACCCGCTGGACCTGCCGCAGCCGGTTCTGTTTCAGGTTGAGAGCAAAAGGCAAATAAATATCGATAGCGCTCTTTTCCCCAATCCTTATGAGCTAACCAGTTTTGCCTGGCGGAAGGACAGCCGGGCTCTCACCTTTGAATACAACCAGCGCGGCCACCAGGTTTACCGGGTGATTGAAGTTGACGGCGAAAGCGGAACGACCAGGGCTGTAATCAACGAGGAATGTGCCACCTTCTTCTGTTATTCCAGCAAGAAGTACCGTTATGACCTGGCTGACGGCAGGGAGATAATCTGGATGTCCGAGCGGGACGGCTGGAATCATCTCTATCTTTATGATGGAACGACCGGTCAGGTTAAAAACCAGATAACAAAGGGGGAGTGGGTGGTCAGAAGCGTCGAGCGGGTGGACGAAGAGCGCCGGCAGGTGTGGTTTCTCGGCAGCGGTATGTATCCCGGCCAGGACCCGTATTTCCTGCACCTTTATCGGGTAAACCTGGATGGGACGGGACTTGAGGCTTTGACCGAGGCGGAGGCCAACCATGCCGTCAGCCTGTCGGCCGACCTGAAATATTATGTTGACCTGTATTCCCGCGTTGATATGGCTCCGGTTATGCAGCTCAGGCGGGCCGAAGATAAGAAAGTCATTTTGGAACTGGAAAAGGCAGACATATCGGAGCTCAAAAAAGCTGGCTGGCGAGCCCCGGAAGTTTTCGTGGCCAAGGGTCGGGATGGGAAGACCGATATCTGGGGAATTATCATCCGTCCGACTGAGTTCGATGCCAGAAAAAAATACCCGGTTATCGAGTATATATATGCAGGTCCGCACAGCTCCTTTGTCCCCAAGAGCTTTTTCGCCTGGAACCAGATGATGTCGCTGGCCGAGCTGGGTTTCATCGTGGTCCAGGTTGACGGAATGGGTACAAGTAACCGGTCCAAGGCCTTTCATGATGTTTGCTGGAAAAATCTGAAGGACGCCGGCTTTCCGGACCGGATTCTGTGGCACAGGGCGGTGGCGGCCAGGTATCCTTATTATGATATCAGCCGGGTGGGTATTTATGGCACCTCGGCCGGCGGGCAGAATGCCCTGGCCGGGCTGCTGTTTTACCCGGATTTCTACCGGGCCGGGTTTGCCGCGGCCGGATGCCACGATAACCGGATGGATAAGATCTGGTGGAACGAGCAGTGGATGGGCTGGCCGCTGGGCCCGGAATACGAGGCCTCGTCCAACACGGTCAATGCCCATCGCCTGAAGGGGAAGCTGTTGCTGGTAATTCCCGAGCTCGATACCAACGTTGACCCGGCTACAAGTTACCAGGTGGTAAATGCTCTGATCAAGGCCGGGAAGGATTTTGAGCTGCTGGTGGTTCCGGGGGCCAATCACGGCTCGGGCGGGGTTTACGGCGACAGGAAAAGGAATGATTTCTTCGTCCGGCATCTTCTGGGGGTTGAGCCACCCGACTGGAACAGGCTGGAGAAGAAATTGCCGGAACCCCGACCTTCGTTTATGCCCCGCACCCCCGGCGACGACTGATGAAGAGGGGACACCTGCAGGTGTCCCCTTTTTATCTTTGAGGCAGAAGTTCCTGCAGCTCGAACTCCAGGTTTTTTAAGAACTTTCGTATGGTGGTTTTTCCGAAGACCCCGATGGCTGCATAGTGAAAATGCAGTGTGGACAGGTGTTTCAGGATGTACTTCCAGGAATAGAACCGGGCCATGGCCTGGAATGTCTCCACCTGTAAGGTGACCGGCGACATGGTGGCCGGCCTGTAAACCACGTGGTGAGCATCGTATTTGCTCCAGTTGGTGTGGATAAGCTTCTTGTTCTCGACCATCTCTGCATACAGCGGCGTTCCTGGCAGCGGTGTTAGAATCAGAAACTGCACCGTGTCTATATGGTACTGCCTGGCGAAATCAGCCGTCTTCCGGATGGTGTCTACATCGTCGGTGTCAGCGCCCAGGACGAACATTCCGTGGATGTGGATTCCGTGGTCCCGGATTTTCTGAATGGAATAGACTATGTCCTCGAGCTCCTGCTTTTTCTGGTAGGCGGCCAGGGTGCGGGGATTTATGGATTCAAAACCGATGTAAAGTGTGTGGCAGCCAGAATCGGCCATCAGGCGGAGCAGTTCCCTGTCCCTGGCCACATCCACCCGGACCTGGGTTGACCAGGTCATTTTTATTTTTTCGGCCAGAAGGCCCCGGCAGATTTCTTTAGCCCGCTTGACGTCGGCCGCAAAATTGTCGTCAACTATAAACTTGGTGGCCCTGGATACCGAATTGGCGAGCTTCAGTTCCCTGAGCGTTGCTTCCACGGACTTGAAACGATATTTTCTGCCGAACATCTGGATGACCGAACAAAACTTGCAGCCGTAGGGACATCCGCGTGAAGTGGAAATCGGGTAGTTGCTGGAAGGCTTCCAGTTGTGGACCAGCGAAAAATCCGGCTCGGGCAGGCGGTCAAGGTCCTGAATGAACCCGGCCGGAGGGTTATGGACAGTCTGGCCGTCCCTGTCTCGATAAGAGAGACCCCTGATATCAGGCAGTGTCGGCCGTCCGGTCTCCAGGCTGGAGAGGAGCTCCAGGAGCGAGCGCTCGCCCTCTCCGCGAACAGCAAAGGTAGCGTGTTCGAGGGCCTCGTCGGGTAGAAATGTCACGTGGGGGGCACCCATCACAACGGGAATACCCTTAGCTCTTATCCTGTCGGCGATGGCATAAGCCCGGACGGCAGTGGACGTTATCGTGGAAACGCAGACCAGGTCTGAATTTTCAACGAACGACCAGTCCGGCTCGGCCACATCCTCGATAAAGACCCGCACCATGTAGCCTCTATCCCTCAGCATGGTGGACAGCAACACCGAGCCCAGGCGTGGCAGAGGAAACTTGCTGAAGATGTGTGACCCGGGGGAGCCAGCCTCTACGAAGGCTATTTTTTTGATGGTCATGATTTTTTCAGATTTAAAACCTTTCCTTTCAGAGGTAAGTCAGGTTGGAGAAAAACGGGTCAGGAGTTTTAAGTCATCCCGGTCAGAATTAGCCGCCGGCTAACGCTTCTATACTAATGCCGATACAGAACAAAAACATGGTGACTCAAAGCACTTTCTCCATGGCAGCCAGGCAACCCTATCCTTTCTTTTGATGGCAGTTAATTGCTGGTTTCAAACCGGAATCAGCTCTTCCCCACCTCGATATGAATATATGCTTATAATGCCTGCAAGTCAAGGCAAAAGGGGACACCTTTAAGTGTCCCCGAATTTACCACGGATTTTTTCCCTTATGCAATCCGCAAAAAGAGGTCAAAAAAGGGACACCTGCAGGTGTCCCCTCTTTTTCTCTTTTTAATTGGTGATGTGGAGGGTCAGGCTCCGGACCGCCCGAACCCCGGTCTTTTTTTCATTCGCATGAAAATAGAGATGATAGGTCCCGGGAGAAAGCGGGCCTGTCTTAACTCTTACCAGGTATGTCTGGCGTCTCTCTTCACTCCTGGCGGCCAGCGGGACAAGCTCTGAGGGCACCGGCTGCGCCCGGTCTTCTTTCGATAGCAGCAGGAGGCTCTTGAATTCCAGCTCCGGGTTCTCAATCCGGCCCGGGCTGCAACTAAGAAGGGCATAGAATTCCTCGCTGCCGGCCTTTATGGTCTGACCCACCGGCAGGTACCGGCTAAGACCCGGCGGAAAGAACAGGGGACTGTTTTCATACCCGGAAATCTCGCCGGCCACCAGCAGGGCTGGAACTCCAAGAGCCAGCTCTTCTCCCTTCTCACCCCCCAGGGAGATGTCAGAGATGCCGAGAGCGGATTGTCCCGATTCCAGGTTTCTCATCACCACCCGGCAGCGATAGTCTCCGGCCGGCAATTCAAACGGCGAGGAAAAATATACTGCCCCCGTTTCAGTCTCTGGCAGGGAGCTGAGCTTAATCTTTTTTCTTTCCAGGCTGGCGATGCGGTCATCCGCTCCGAACACCACAAAAAGCAGTTCCAGACTGTTTCCGGCCAGACGGGCCATTTCTTCCCGGACGAGCTTTGTCCATAGAATCAGTTGTTCCTTACCCTTTTCGTAAAAACTGAACCCGCCGCTCTTCAGGGCCAGCGGCTCCTGCAGCAGCGGTTTTTCGCTCAGGCACAGGTCGACCAGGTGGAGTTGTTTTTCCAGGTCGGTCAGCTCCTTGAACGGTTTCGGGTTAAAATAACCCTTCTGAGCGTAGACTTTAGCCTTTGGCCGTTTAACCCGGACCTTCACCTCGTGATACTGGCCATCCCATTGTTCATCCACGTAGTAGCCGAGAACATAATAGCAACCGGTTATCTTCTGGACTTCTTCCAGCCCTTTGGCATAGTTGTGGATGTTGCCAAAATACTTGCCGCCGGAATAGTCGGCGATTTTCCCCAGGGTCAGGATGCCGGTCAGCCTGATATCCTGGTTTATCCTTGATGCGCTGTCTTCGGTGTCGAAGGCATAGACCACCAGGTTGGCATGGCTGATAGCTTTCTGCATATCTTCTAAATAATACTGAAGCTGAGTCTGGCCCCAGTCGTGCCTCCAGGTTCCTCCCGACCTGTCCTCCGTCTGGATGCCGTAAAGCAGCGAATAGGGGATGCCGGATGAAAAAAGAATGAGATGTTTGATTCCGGGCAGATAGCCCAGAGCCTTCGCCAGCCTGGTCATTTCCCTGATAAAGGTCAGGGCCTGCACCCGGCTTTCCGAGGTCAGGAAGGCTCTTTTCATCTCCTCTGAGACGTTGGGCAAATCCATGATGGGGTCCTTTTCCGGCCTGGACCAGATTCCGGCCCCCACCCCGCCTCTCTGGCTGACATCGAGGGGATTTTCTTCGGTGGCCTGCTGCCAGTACCTGGCCTCCAGGTTTTCCACGCTGCCCTGGTAATCCCGCAGGCCGATGGCCTCCACGAAGCGGCGAATCTTGCCGTGGTCGCGCGACAGGTACTCGCGAACGGCCAGGCCGCCTTCGAGGGAATAGGTAATTATACCGATTTCATCGTCAGGCTGAGTTATGTTGTCGAGAAAATACAGGGCGGCTTTGCGGGTGGCCCTCAGCCCTTTCTGGTTGTTATAAACGTAGTCAAACAGCAGGAAGAACTTGCGGCTGGCAGTTTCGGATTCGGTGGCCCTGGTGGCGGTGGCCTTTTCCGCCCCGGCCGGAAGCAGGAATGCCTGCAGGTGCTTTTCAAATTCTGTTAAATTTTTTCTCTGACCGTTATCATAGACTTCAAAATCCTGCTTTTCCAGGTCGGTCAGGGGATTGCCCTTGCTGTCGGTGACGTAGACCTGGATCAGTTTCAGCGTGACCGAGATCTCATGTTTTGGTTTGAACTGGGCCGGGTCTTCCTGGGAAAGAGCATCCCGCGGAGATGATAAAATAACAGTAAGTAATGTTAAAATGGTCAGCGGCAGGCTGATAAACCTGAGGTAACTGGCGAAATTTTGATAAAATGGTAAAGACATTATCTTCTCCGACCACTTATTATTTTAATCTCATTGGACAACAATTGCACCTGAAAAAGAGAAGCAATTCTATGGGCGCGATATCAAGTCGACTGTAAGGAACTTTCAAATAACAGAGGTCAACAGCTATCAACCCCCGGGTGATGCCAGGGTACCGGTTAGAGTGAGCGGCCGGTAATCGCAGCAGCTGTTTCCTGATTTTTTCATTTTTTGTCTTTTAATCCATTGAAGCAGATTTTCAATTCAGCCAGCTGTCTGAATCACGCTTACTGCTCTCACTCAGATATTGTCACCCTTTTGGTCATTATCTGGTCAGGTTCCTGACCGGCCATGAGTTTACGGTTCTACGCTTGCCGAAAACGCCACAGGCCAGATTTTGAAAAGCTCGGCCTGACCGGGAATGGGGGCCAAATTTTGTGCCCGCTTGTTTTGACTGTAGCGGGAATAAAGGATAAAACAAAACTTAAAAGTAATTTCTGGATAAACTTTCAGAAAGAAAGTTGTCCGGTCATAATGCCCGGAGAAAATAGTTCTGTCAAAAAGTCTGCCAGCCTGCTTTCTGATTTATTAAATGACCTGCCCTCCTCCCCGCAGAAAATCTCCCGACAACGGGCTGAAGAAATCGTTCAGACGGTCGAAGACCTGATCAAATCCAGCAGTCTGCAGAATCTGGACCCGGTTCTGGCTCGAGCCTACCTGACCCGGACTTCAGCTTCGTCTTTTCTCCGTAAACTCGGTTATCCCGGGCGCTGCCGGGCCTGGGCCGACACCTGTTTCTCCTTGATTCAGCACTTCAACTACGGACTTCTTGAGCTCTTTGAGGACAGGGTTCAAGAAAATCCCGAGCATGTTCTTTTTGTTGACCTGTCAGAGGGGCGGTCAGACCGCTGGACCTGTGCTGAAATCGCCAGCTATTTGAGATTGCTCGCCGGGAGTTTCTATCTGATGTCCGATCCAGACGAACCGCGGGTGGCCATCTTAGCGAAAACCATCTGGATACCGCCTGCTGCGACCTGGCCTGCTTGCTCTATGACATCCTGGTTTCCTCGCTTAACTCAAATTTCGGCCTGGAAAACCTTGAGCTGATTTTCAACCTTCTTCGCTTCAATACTGTCATTACTGATTCTCCGGAAAGGTTAAAGCTGCTGGACTCGCTCCGGCGGAAGACCGGCCTGAACTTTGAAATCCTGTCCACCGGTCGTTTTGAGATTCCCGGTATCCGGGCCGGGCTCCCGGGCGAAAAGGTCAGGAGCATCCACCCGGGCCGGGCCCAGTATACTCTTAATAACAGTAATAACAGGCGGCGTCGTTCGCTGGACGAAGTCTGCACTGTAATGTTCACCTCGAGCAGCACCGGCCAGCCCAAGGGAGTTTCTTTTTCGGGATACAACCTGGTTTCCAAGCGATTCGCCAGGGCGGCTGCTCTGCCGGAAGTTGGAGAAGCCGAAGTCCTGCTGTCCTTTTTGCCGCTCTACCATACCTCTGGCCGCTGTTTTGAATTGCCGGGGTCAATTTTCAGGAGGATAACTTATGTTTTTTCCGGCAACCCATCGGCTGCCGCTTTCTGAGCCGACTGAGTGTAGAGGACCGGATCAGGGATTTTGCCACCAGGTATTATCACCTGCAACCGGCGGTCACTCCGCTTGAATGGCGCATGCTCTACATCCGGGCCATTTCGTTGCTTTACCAGGCAATTGTGGCCTCGGGCTATAACCTGGTCCCGGGCGGGGCCCTGCCCGAAAACATAACGGTTGACTCGGCCTGCGCCACCTTCATCATTCCGGGTAATCTCAAGAAGTACGAGGGGAGCCGGTCGCTGGTTAAATCCATAATCGATAATTTTTATCTCAAGGTAACGGCAGCTTATCCCTGGACCGAAAAAATAATCGACCAGAGCTGGATGTTTGATGCCTGCTTCGAGGTCCGGGGACGAAAAAAAGGCTTACGATTTTCTGAACCGCCTGCGCGATGAGCTTCAGGCAGAAGACCTGGAAATTGAAGGCTTTGGTTCCCTGAGTCTGCAGCTGGAAGGCTACCCGGCCGAGATAAGGAAAAATTCTGTTCTCCCGATTTCCGTGCTCCTGGCGATCAGAAAGTACAAGGAATGGGAAATGACCGGTTACCAAGCCGGTCCATCTGAGAAAAAAGAGGCAACCAGGCCGTTTGGTGCCAACCTGCATATATCCTGAACTTTTGTCTCTTTTAATTTGCGAATATAGTTTTACAAATCAACCAGATAGATTACTGCTGGCTTTCAGTCATTATTCCGTCAGGCTCGTATCCAGTCATAAACCTGCGGTTCTGCCTTGGCAGAAAACGCCAGATGACAGGCTTTCGAGAGACAGGCAGAATGGAAATTAGAAGACGAGTTTCGTATTTTCCTTTTCTGGTTAAGGTTAATAGAGTTTATTGCCGCGGCAATCGAAGATGATGAAAGCCGGCAGGTTGCGAACCACAATTTTCCTTATAGCTTCCATTCCCAGGTCTTCAAAATCCACCAGTTCCGAGGAAACTATGTGTTCTCTGGCCATCAGGGCAGCGGCTCCGCCAATGGTTCCCAGGTAAAATCCGCGGTAATTCCGGCAGGCCTCGGCCACCCGGTCCGAGCGGTTGCCCTTGGCCAGCATGACCCTGGAAGCTCCGGCTTTCATGAAATCTTCCACGTAATTGTCCATCCGCTGGGCCGAGGTCGGACCGAAACTTCCGGTGGGCAGCCCCTTCGGTGTCCGGGCCGGGCCAGCATAATACACAGGATGTTTCTTGAAATATTCCGGCAGGGGCTTTCCTTCATCGAGCATCTTTTTAAGTCTGAGGTGAGCGATGTCCCGGGCCACGATCAGGGTGCCGGACAGCCGGAGGCGGGTTCCGACCGGATAACGGGAGAGCTCCTCGACCAGAGAATCCAGCGGCTGGTCCAGGTTTATGGCCGGCGCTTCCCCCGGTTTTAAGCCGTCAATTTTTTTAAGAAAACGGGCCGGGTTCCTGTCCAGTTCTTCTACAAAAATTCCGTTACGGTTAATTTTTGCCTTCAGGTTGCGGTCGGCGTTGCAGCTTACGCCTATTCCTACCGGCAATGAGCCCCCGTGCCTGGGCAGCCTGATTACCCTGGCTTCCACGGCCAGGGCTGCGCCGCCAAACTGGGCTCCCAGCCCGGTTTCCCTGGCTATCTGCAAGACCTTTTTCTCCCACTCCAGGTCCCTGAAGCCGTGGGGCAGCCCGGTCGGCCTGGTAACCAGGTTATCCAGGAAGCCGGCGCTGGCCAGCTTGACGGTCTTGACGTTCATTTCCGGAGACAGTCCACCGATGACCACGGCCAGCCGGTAGGGCGGACAGGCAGCCACGCCGATGGCCCTGATTTTTTCTCGCAAGAAATCTTCCAGGGTTTGCTCATCCCGCAGCAGCGATTTGTTTTCCTGGTAAAGGGCGGTCTTGTTGGAGGAGCCGCCGCCCTTGGCCATGAAGTAGAAGCGGTATTCGCGGCCGCCGGTGCTTAAAATTTCAACCTGGGCCGGCAGGTTATTTCCCGTATTTTTTTCTTCCAGAAGGGACAGCGGGGCGTTCTGAGAAGCCCTGAGGCTCAGGCTGGTGTAAGCGTCATAAACGCCCCGGCTTAAATACCTGGCATCGTCCACTCCGGTCAGGACCTTCTCTCCCTTGTAACCGATGATGTTGGCGGTTCCGGTATCCTGGCACAGAGGCAGCAGTCCTTCAGCCGAAATGATAGCGTTCTTGAGGAGGGCGGCGGCCACGAAGCGGTCGTTGTCCGAAGCTTCCGGGTCATCCAGGATGCCGGCCAGGTTTTCCAGGTGAGAAGTCCTGAAGTAAAAATTGACCAGAGAGAAAGCTTCCCTGGCCAGGAAGCGCAGAGCACCCGGTTCGACCAGCAAAAATTTTTCTCCGCGGCAGCTTACCTCTTTCACATAATTTGAAGTCAGCTTCCTGTACCTGGTGCGGTCTTTTTCCTGCGGAAAAATCGTTGTGTACTCAAATTTCATGGTCAATCCTCTGACGAAGCCCGGTTAATCTTCTATGTCCATGTACTCGATTATATCTTCAAAGCCAGCTATGGTCTTATGGCCGACCATGCCAATCAGCATGAACTCATTGGTCAGCGGGTTGAGGCGGAATTCCTTGAGCAGCCGGAAGTTTTCTATCTGTCCCGAGCGGTCGACGTGGGTGCGGGGGCCGGTGCAGTATATCTTGATGTCGCCGACCTGGATGGTGTCTTCTCCGGCCGGGCTGATGGGCACATCGGCCTTGATGACTTCCAGCACTTTGTTTTCCAGTTCTTCCAGGTCTATGTTCGGGCGTTCGGGAAAGTTGATGACGAAGCCGTGTCTGACGTCGGAGTGAATCAGCGGGGACCGGGTCTTGTAGTTGTAGTCCCGCTCCAGGATGGCCGTGGTGATGTCTTCGGCCGAGTGGGCCATCAGGCGGTACTTGATGGTTCGGTCGACGATGGCCTTGATGTTCTGAGGAAAAGGTCCGAAGACCGTCGGCCTGGCCACTATGATTTCCTCGCCGATGCCCACCAGCACCTGGGCATTGCAGCCCAGGATGTCGTAGATGAGGTCAAAATGCTCCACCACCACCCGGCGCTTGTGTTCTATGGCTCGCCTGATGGCTTCTTTGATCTTGTATTTCTGGGTGAAGGCCAGTTCGTGCCGGACGTCTATGTGAAAGGTGTGTCCGGAGAAATAGTCCTCAGGCGAGAAAGAATAAATCGGGGCCTGCCGCAGGTTAACACCCTCGTCCTCGTTGGTCAGTTCCAGCCCGGGAAAAAGGCCGCGGATGAGTGTGGACTTGCCCGCGCCCTCGTCCCCGATGATGCCGATCAGGTAGTCGGTCGGGGTCAGGTAGCGGCGGGCGATTTCGCTGGCCACCATGTAAAGACGGTAGCGGCCCCGCGGGGCGTAATACACGGCGTAAATTAAGGTGTCAATCCGCGTGAGTTGCCTGGGGTCCATTATTTGCCCTCAGCTCCTAAAAACTCAGGTCAAACAGCGGCACGTGCTGCTGCGCCCCGTAGATGTCGGTATCGCCGGGCGCCCCGGAAGGGATTTTTCTCTTCATGGTAATCTTTATGGCCTGGCTCGGTTCAAAGTAGACGACCTTGAGAACGTCGGATTCCGGGATCCGGTACAGCCTGGCGATTTTCCTGGCGGTAATAATCTTTTTCTCCCTGAACAGGTCGAAGTGACGCCTGTCCCTGAACATGATATCAAGAGTCAGCTCGAAAGGTCCAGAGTTCTTGGAACGGATGACCCTGGCCACCCGGAGTATGTTTTTCTTATTTTTTCGCGTAATTCTGGTTTTTGCGGTCATGTTTCCCCCTTATAATTCTTCCGTTTCTGTTCTGAAGAAGGCAGGGTCCTCAACCTGCATCAGGTGGTAGATGGAGAACTCGTAAACTTTACCCATGGCCACGTCCGAGGGAGAGAAGGGAAAGGCCAGGTTTCCGGCGGTGGCAATCCGGCCTTCGTATCCATAATGAAGGAGGGCCGAGCGGGTTACGGCCAGCAGGGCGTCGGCCTCTTCCTGGCTGCGGCCGATGGCCTCTATGACCAGGCCCAGCTCGTGGCTGGCCGTCTTTTTTACCGGTTCCAGCTCGCCCATCACGCCATTTTTCCCGTAAACGTGGAAGAAAATCCGTCCTTCTTCGGGTTTGATCTTCATGATGTCCCGGGCCCGGTCTTCGACCGCCTGGAGGATGGAATCTATTTTCGAAATCATGATCGGGTCGCGCACCCCGGCCAGGCTGACCGAGCGGTAACCCGTCAGCCGGACGCCTTCCAGCTTAACCCAGTACTTTTCGGCGGGCACAAACCGGCTGCCCCGGACCCGGACCCGGCCCCGGCCGATATCCTCAAAAGAACATTCCCGCAGGTTGATCAGACCGCCCGGGCCGGGCAGTTCGTAGGGGTCCGATTTTTCGTAAAGGGTATGGGCCGCGGCCGACTGCGGGGTGAACTTTCTTTCGGGCGAAAGAGCTTCCAGGATGAAAGAGTCATCTTCCAGAATTCCCAGGGCACAGTCAGAGCCCGAGCCAGGCGTGGCCGCAATGGCCGCGCACTCCAGTATTTTACCGAGATGGAGGGCCAGTCCCGGGTCGTAGCCCAGAGAAATGGGCAGGGCGGCGAAAACTGCCGGGTCGTAGGAACGGCCGGCCACCACCACCTGACATCCTTCCTGCAGGAGCTTGATGAAAGGTTCCACCCCCATCTGGGCCACTATGTTTTCGCTCTTCTCAACCACCTGCGGTGTGAGCCTGGGGGCAAAGGCCAGGGGCTTTATCCTTTTTTCTTTAAGGGCCTTTTTCACCGTCTCTTTGTCCACGTCGCCGTAGGCAATGCCCAGCTTGAAATGAAGGTCTTCTTCCCGGGCTATCTCCCTGACAATCTCCAGGCACCACTCAAGGTGGGGGCGGGCGCCAGAACCCCCGGCCGTGCCGATGACCACCGGAATGTTGTTCTGTACACCGGCCTTGATCATCAGGCGCAGGTCGCGCTTGACGGCCGAACGGTTGGTAAATGACTTTCCGGCACCAAGGTAGTAGGGACCGGGGTCAGTCGAGCCGGCATCAGCCGCAATCAGGTCGGGTTTGCGGCTCAACCCCTTTCGGAAAGAGCTTTCGGGAAAGCCGTAGCCCAGGATGGCCGTGGTGGATAGAATCTTAAAGGGCGGGAGTTTTCTGCCGGTGTTTTTCTGGCTCATTTCTTTCTCTCCCCGTGTTTCATCTTCAGGACCTGGATGATTCTTTCCATCTCATTATTCACAATCATGAAACCCTCGTCAAAACCCATTCCGGGCTTGGCCAGCATCCGGTCGGGGCGGGTGGCCATGGCCACGTGGACGCAGGCGATGGCCGAAATGTCGGTTTCGTTGCAGGTCCCTCCCTGGTAGGCCTCTATTCCGTGGTTCTTGCAGTACAGGTTGCTCTCGGCCACATTCTGGATACCCCCCAGGTCCGGGGTCTTGATCTGGATCATGTGGCAGGCCCGGGCGTCGGTGAACTCGCGGATGTCTTCCAGGGTGTTGCAGTGCTCGTCGGCCACGATTTTCACCCTGGAGCCCAGAGCTTCCAGCTTCCGGGTTATCCTGGCCAGGCCCTCCAGCTGCCGGTACTTCTCTTCCAGGTCAACCGGTCCTTCAATGTAGAGGTTAAATCCGCCGGCTTCCTTTTCCAGGGAAGCGAGATAGTCTGCAACCCGGTCCAGGTTGCCCTCAAAAATCAGGCCGATGGTGCCGTAAACATCGATGTGCAGGTCGGGCCGGTAATCTTCCCGGGGTCTCAGCCTGATGATCCTGTCCGCCAGCCAGCGGATGTATTCTTTCAGCTTCTCTCCGTCTCGCCCCAGCTTGTCCTCGACGTTGTTGATCAGGGCGTGGGGCAGGGCGTCGACCTGTTTCAGTATCATCTTGTCGGCGTTGGTGTAACGGTCGTCCCCGGACTGCCCGAAGATTTTTACCCTTTCCGGCACGACCGGCAGGTTGTATTCCTCGCAGACAATTTCGCACTTGAGTTTCTTCTCGGCCCTGGCCCGGGCTTCCAGCAGGGCCTGGGACAGGCCGTACCTGATGGCCGTGTGCAGCCTTTTGCCTTCAAACCTGAGCTGCTCGAAGCGGTCAGCCATATTCCGGAAGGGCTCGATTTCCATCCCTTCCAGGAGCGGCCGCAGGTTTTTTTCCATAAAGGGAAGGTAGTGCCCGGCCAGGAACAACGGGTCCCGGCCGCCCACTCCTGAATATTGCACGGCGGCACAGTCGCCGATGGCCATCTGGCCGTCTTCCAGCTCGAGGATGATGGACAGGCTTTCACCGGCCATCCGGATTCTCTCGAATCCCCTGGTAACCGGCTTGCCCTCGTAGACAAAACCGTTGGCTCTGGCTCCTTTTTTGATGGCCTTCTGGTCGTCAAAAAAGAAAGCCGACTTGCCCGGAACAAACAGAACTCTTTTTATTTTCACTTCGGCCTCCCGACTAATTTGCCTTTGCTGATGGCGTAGATGTCGTCCGTCACCATTTCGAAGGATATGGCCCGGCCTTCAGCCCGGGCCCTTTCCTGGAGCCTCTGGCGATGGTAAGCCATGATATCCTCAGGCAGCGGCAGATTGCCTTTGTTGAAGATCCTGATGAAACCTTCATTGTCTCTCATCGGGATGATTTTCCCGTGGTTGTAGATGGATGGGGCAAAGGGCACATCCAGCAGGCCGGCTTCAAAAGCGGCCACTGTGCCGGCGGCCACGTCGCCCTGGCCAATCTCGTAGGTTCTGTCAAGCAGGCTGCGGACCTCGGCCTTGATCAGCTCGACCTCGAACTGAAGGTCTTCCGGCTTGAAGATGACCTGGTCTTCCACCATGTTGATGGCCTGGCGGGTGGCCCGCAGTCCCTGGGCATTGGCTTCCCTGGTGGGAATGCCCATGGCTTCGTGGGGCGATTTGACGATGACCTTTTCGGCGCCGGAAAGGCGGGCCACGATGGCTCCCAGGGCAATCACCGAGAAAGCCTTGGCTTCATCCTCAGGGAAGCCGCCCATCCACTGGTGGAAGACCGTGGTCAGCTCGAAATCGTCGAAGCCTTCCCGGCGGAAGTATTCTTCGGCCAGCTCTCTGAGGGCAGAGATGGCGGCCACATCCTGGACGATGTTGCCGCCCTGCCCGTAGCCTAAGGTTATCGACCTGACACCCTGTTTGATGGCTAATAAACCTTCTATGATTCCGATGGCGATAGAGATGCACGGTGGCACCAGGGTGCCGGTCAGAGGTCCGAATGGCTCGCGATTTATCCTGATGCCGTTTTCTTCGTAAAGGCCGACCAGCCGGTCAACGTACTGCCAGTCCCGGATGGATTTTTCCACCGGTACCCGCTTGGCGTAGGGAATGTTGTAAGAGATGCCGCCTCCCTCAAAACTGGTGAAACCGGCGGCCAGGGTGATTTCGGCCAGAAGCCGGGCGTCCGGGGTTCCGTGGCGCACCTGGAGCGGCCTGCTGACACTTTCCACCACCCGGCGGCAGCCTTCAACGCCGTGATTGACGGCAGGAAAGCCGTTGAGCAGCGAAGTGCCGGCCTGGCGGGATTTCTCGATGCCCTTTTCAGCTTCCTGGTAACGGTTCTGCCGGGTGTAGGCATCGATGGTGGTGGGCAGCAGGTCAGCCTGCCCCTCTGTTTCCAGGTAGCGCAGCAGCTTGATGTGGTCTTCAATCAGAGCCACGCCGGCCCGGGGCTGGAGCAGGGTCTGGCGCTTTTCCCGGGCTTTCTTCATCACCCGGGCAAACCTTCTTTCTTCGGGGATGGTCCGGTGCAGCTTGATGCCCTCTTCGATGGAAACGTTCTGACCGGTGGGCCAGGTCTGCAGGACTTCCTTTCTTATTTCGTAGAATTCCTTGAGGTCCAGTTTTTCGTTTTTAATCATGACTTCATTCCTCGTCATTCAATTTTTCAAGCGAGGCCACGGCCAGGGCCGCGGCTTCTGAGGGATATTTTTCAACCAGGTTGCCCAGCAGGGAGAAAAGATACTGCCGGTCGGCGTAAAAATGGGCCTGCTCCGGCAGGAGCTTTCTTTCCTGGCCGCAGGCTTTCAGTTTTTGCAGCGGAAACCGCATCACCCCGGCGCTGTCGGCGGCCGACAGAAAACCGCCGCTGCCGATAACTGCCCTGACCCGCCTGAGGTCTTTGCCCGTTTGAACATATACCCGGCCCTGGGGAGTGTAGGTCTCTTTCCAGCCGCCGGCGTGGCGCAGGGCGGCGTGGTAAACGCAGGTCTCGGCCAGCAGGCGGTCAAAAAGGCATTCCTCTTCAGAGCGGGGAAGATAGTCCAGGTCGCGGGAAATTTTTTCCACGTAGTTTTTCAGTTCTTCTGCCCCCGGGCCGAGTTCCCGGAGGCGTTCTTCGAGGTAGGGCCAGCCGCTGTCCAGGAGGGACCGGGCTGAAACCCGCATACCCAGGTCGCCTTCCACGGTTCTTTTGACCTTCGGCTCACGGAGACCTTTGAGGACCACCGTATCGGTTTCCAGGTAAGATTCGGTGTTGGAATAAAAATCGGTGGTGGCTCCGCCGATGTCGATGGCGGCCAGGTCCGACCATTCGGGCTGGTATCCTGGAATGACCGAAATTAACTCAAACACGGCCAGGGGAGTAGGCCGGGGCTGGCTTCCAGAGAGTTCAACGATTTCCGACAGGCCACGGCCGTTGACGATTCTTTTCAGGAAGATCTCCCTGATTTTTTCCCGGACCGGTTCGAGGTTGACCTGGCCCAGTTCGGGCATAAGGTTTTCGGTGACGATGACTTCCTTTTTATTCATCAGGTCCGCGACTTCTTCGGCCACCGCCCGGTTGCCGGCGTAGACGACGGGACAGGACAGGGCGGAGCCGGCCAGCTTCCGGGCGTTTTCCAGGATGTACCGGCTGTTGCCGCCGTCGGTGCCTCCGCTGAAAAGGAGAATGTCGGGCTGGAGTTTTTCCAGGGTTTGAAGGTCGCTGCGGGTCAGGGAAAAGGCAAAGCTGGCGATGACCTTGCCGCCGGCCGACATGGCGGCCAGCCTGGCCAGCTGCAGGGTCAGGTCCGGAACCAGCCCGATGGCCGCAATCCGCAGACCGCCCTTGGCCGATGACGAAAAATAAATTTCAGCCGCACCGACCAGTTCTTTTAATGGAGTATTCACATCTTTACCGAGCAGGCCGGACAGGGCCTGGCTGAATCCCCGGACCAGGTTATCCTGGGTGGTGGGAACCGCCAGTCTTCTTTCCAGCTTCAATCCTGAAGCGGCCAGGACAAACAGTCCACACTTGGTCCAGGTGGAGCCGATGTCGATGCTGATTATTTTCTTCATGTCAGTAATTTCATCAGCCCCGGGGCTCCCTGGTTTCAGGGGCGCTGGCTTCAGCTTCCGGGTTAGATTTATCGGGCCCGGCGGGCTGGCCGTTATCCCGGGAACTTTGAGAATCAGGGCCAAACCTTTCCTTTATATCCTGCTTCAGGAGTTCGGCGGCCTTCTTGAGGTCCACATCCGGGGGGAAAACCCGGTCAAAGCCCATTTTCTTGAATTTTTCTTCGACTATGGCAAAGGGAGTTTTCCCGACAACCAGGTTGCCACCGACGTAGAGAAGAATCCGGTCCAGGCCCTTTTCCAGGCACAGGTCGCGGAAACCCTGGCAGTCGATTTCGCCGTGCCCGTAGAGGGAAGAGACCAGGATGGCCCTGGCATCGGTTTCTATGGCGGCGTTGATGAACTCCTGCTGGGAGACCATGACCCCCAGGTTGACCACCTTGAAGCCTTCGGCCGTGAAGAATAATTCCAGGATTTTATTGCCGACTGAATGGCAATCGGCTCCGATCACTCCGAGGACGATAGCGTGCTTTTCCATGTTATTGAACTCCGGTTTTGGGTGGCTTGAGTTTTCCGGTAGCATCGATTTTATCCTCTCGCGGTCAGTCAGGATTTTCGGGGGTCAGGGATTAAGCAACTGGCTGATTCTTTCTTCGACGTAGAGCAGAGACCCGCGCTCAATCTGGTAATCAAAGGTGATGACCTTACCGCCGCGTCCGGTGAATTCCTGGACGGCAGCCATGTTTTCCTTTTTTCGCTGGAGCTGGTAGCCGGGGGGAATGAAAACCACGTCAATGGTTGCCAGGAACTCGGGCAACTTGTGTTCGTCTTTGAGGAAGAGGCAGGGGACAGTTCCGGTGGCCAGGCCCATGCTCTTCAACCTGGCCACGACCCTCTCCAGGAAATTCCGGCTTTCGCAGACCACACCCGGCCGCTGGATTGGGCTGAGGCTGGCCATTTCGATGATGGTTTCCTGGCTGGGAGAGACGGCCACCTGGATAAGCCTGTCCTTTAAGTCGGGCAGCTTGCCCAGCAGTTCGCTGTAATGGGTGCTGGTGGTGAGGATGAGGTCAAAGGGCTTCAGCCTGGTGCCGGCTTCGGGGTCAGCCACGATGTCATCCAGGAGAAAACGGGCGACGCGGACGTGGCGCAGAAAGGTCAGCTGTCTTTCAAAGATGGACAGGCTTTCCGGGTTGCAGTCGATCATGGCCACGTTAAAGTTTTCCAGCCTTTCTTCGCGCTGAATTATGGCCAGCTCGATGAAGGTCTTTATTTCCTGGTAGGAAAAATTCATCCTGCGCAGTTCTTCCAGCAGCTGGTCTATCAGCTTGAGGGCTCTTTCTTTCCGGCCGGCAGGAATAACATCCTGCCTGGAAGAGATGAATGTGCCGCGCCCCTGGGTGGTTTCTATGATTCCGTCTGCGGCCATCAGCTCGTAGGCCTTTTTCACGGTGCCCCTGGCGATTTCCAGCCGGGCGGCCAGCTCCCTTTCGGTCGGCAGCTTATCGCCGGGCTTGAGCTGGTTATCATGGATCATGGTGGTTATCTGCTTGATTATCTGGCGATAAGTCGGGACCGGGCTGTTTTTGTCAATAATAATGTTTAATTTCATTTTGGGCCTCTTTATACCAATTTAATTTTAAGTGACCCATAATATACCAAATTATACCAATTGTAAAGGGGACACCCTACGAACCCCGGGGACACTTAAAGGTGTCCCGGCTTTATTCGGGGACACCTGTAGGTGTCCCCTCTTATGCTTCTTGCCTGCGGCCCGGTATTTTGCTATCCTTACTAATTAAAGGATAGTTGTTGATTTTCCTCACCCGCGGTAGTACCAATCCTGGAATTATTAATTCTGGTATCACAAAAAATATGAAGGGATGTTCATATGATTTTTAAGAAAAAAGCGGGGAAATTCTTTTGCCTCGCGGTCCTGGTGGCCATGTTTTCGCCGAAAATTGCTTCGCCAGCATTCTTGCAGGCCCAGACCGGACAGGACTGGAAGGCCGGAGCCCTGGCCACACTGGCCAGGCTGCAGGTTGAAAATAAAGACGGGAGCACGCAAGCTGGCATGGTTTTTCTGGCCATCAAGGACGGACTCGGGGTGACCGGCTGGGATGTGGTGAGAAATGCCAGCAAGGCTCTTGCTGTTTTTCCAAACGGGGAAGAATACGGGGCCACTGGTATCGTTGACCGGGACGAAAAGACGGGAGTAGCCTTAATAAAAATCCGGCTTTTCGGGAAATCGCTGCCCTCGCTCAGAAGTGCTGAGCCGTCTACCGGTGAGCAAGTTTTTTGTGGTGTTAACCGGGAAGGGGATTTCGGGTTTGTGGAAGGCAAGGTTGGAACAAAGGAAACCGCAACAGGAGCCAGCGTTTATTCAATAATTGCTGGCCTGCCGCCCGGAAACAGCGGCGGCCCGGTTTTTGACAGAAACGGGTTGGTCCTGGGTCTTCTGATATGGCAGGCCAGGGATGAACAGGGGCGATATGTCCTGGTCCCGGCCGGCCACATCCTGGCCCTTGACTCATCGCTTCCCACCCAGCCCTGGGCTTCCGGTGCCATTAGAGAGGGAACGGAAGCGGCACCCACAGAAACAGTCACGCTGGAAACCGTGGATGCCCTTCTGGCCGAGGCCTGCCTGGTGCTGGATGATCTCCGGGTCTTCTATGATTGGGAAGATGTCAGGACAAGCGGCCAGGGATTCCTGGGCGGTGTGGACAAAGAACTCTATTCCGCCCAGCAGCAAGCGGAGCAAATCTTAAAGAAATTAGCCGGGCAAAAAGTAACCGACCAGCTTCGAAAAGATTCCATCCTGGCCATCCTGGAAATTGGCAGCAAGCAATACAATGCCGTGGAAGAGTTCATCAAGGCGGTGGTCATCGGGCAGCAATTTAAAGACTGGAACGCCCAGGCCCAGGACATGTACCGTCGTTCTCAGGCTTCCATGGAAACGGTTGAGTCGCTGAAGGTGGCCAGGAAGACTGTCCTCTGCGAACTCTACGAAAAGTCGCCCGCCTTCAGGGAAAAGCTGCCGAAGGCGGTGGCTTATAATTTCGGGATCCTGGACAGGCCTTCTAATTTCAGGCTGGGATTGGTTTCCTTTGCCCGCAACCAGTTTTATGTAATGGCCACAAGAAAGAATTCTCTGGCCGGCAAGCTGGGTTTATTGGGAGGAGATAAGATTATCTCGGCGGCTGGCAGGACCTTTGGCCCCGAAGATACAATTGAAGATTTCAAACTCGTCATAATTAACAACCTGGGCAAACAGATCGAGGTGGTGGTCGAGCGCAACAATAAGCCGAAAGTCTTGAAAATGAAGATCCCGGCTGAAATCCCGGCCGAATACCTCTACCGATGAAGACAAGGGACACCTGCAGGTGTCCCTATTTCCACAGGCCTCCTTTTTGTTATAAAATAAAAAAATAAGGGAAATTGCCCCGGACTCAGCCAGGTCCGTACTGCGAAGCTCTGGCCGGTCTTCGGGGGATGATTTTGAGAGAGGAGACCTGATGTCTTCAAATGATTCTGGCCCGAGAATCCCCAGTAAGCGTACCTGGGCGATAATTTTTGCCTGCCTGGCCATACTCTTTTTCAGCATAGGTTACTGGTATCTTAACCTGGAAATACGCCACGTCAGCCAGGGGGAAATTGATAAACTGGTTTCAATCGCTGACCTTAAAATTCATGGAATCAATCAATGGCGGCAGGAAAGGATGAGAGATGCCATCAATCTTGCGGAGAGTCCTCTTCTCTCTGCGGCCATTGAAGAATGGATAAAGCGGCCCGATAAAAACCCGGGATTGAAGCAGGATATCCTGGACAGGCTTTCCCTGGCCCGGAATGCTTACGGCTATGAAAATATTTTCGTGGTGAGCCCTGACGGCCGGTGTCTTCTTGCCCTGCAACCCGAAACGGAATTCATCCCTCCCCTGATAAAAATGGCTCAGGAAGAAGCATTGTTATGGAAAAAGGTCGTTCTTTCTGACCTTTACCGCGGCAGTTCCGGCCAGGTTGTCATCGACTGCCTGGCTCCGGTCATCACCAGGGACGGGGCTATCCCGGGCGTTCTGATACTCAGAAGCAATGCCGGTGATTTTCTGTTTCCTTTCATCCAGTCCTGGCCCACGCTCAGTAAAACCGCCGAAACCCTGCTGGTGAAGCGCGATGGTGACGAGGTGGTTTTTCTCAACGAACTGCGCCACCAGAGCAACACCGCTTTAAATCTGCGCCTTCCTTTGAGCAGAACTGAAATTCCTGCCGTTCAGGCTGTTCTGGGCAAGGAAGGAATTTTTGAAGGCCGCGACTACCGGGGCAAAAAAGTTCTGGCCGACCTGCGGAAGGTACCTGATTCTTCCTGGTTTATGGTGGCCAAGGTTGATAAATCAGAGATACTGGCTGAGGCCCGCCGCCACGGAGCCGCAGTCATAATCATAATCGGACTGCTGATTATTTTAGGCGCCGCCGTGGCCATCTTCGGTTATCACCGGCAAAAGGTCCGTTATTTCAGGTCGCTTTTCCTGGCAGAGAAGGAACGACGAGAAGTTCAGGAGGAGCTGCGCACCACCCTGTACAGTATCGGCGATGGGGTGATTACCACCGACCGTCATGGGCTGGTTAAAATGATGAATCCGGCGGCCGAACGTCTCACCGGCTGGCCGGAGGCCGAGGCGATCGGGAAGCCACTGACTGATGTTTTCCATATTATTAATGAAGAAACCAGGGCCGAAGTCGAGAACCCGGTGGAGCGGGTCATGAAGGAGGGAATCGTGGTCGGCCTGGCCAACCATACCGTTCTCGTTTCCCGCAACGGCCAGGAAATTCCGATTGCCGACGCCGGTGCTCCCATCCGCGACCTCCGGGGTGAAATCTCCGGCGTGGTTCTGGTGTTTCGCGACCAGACGAAGGAAAGGGCAGCTCAACGGGCCCTGGAGGAAAGCGAGGAGAAATACCGGATTGTAGTAGAAAACTCCCATGCCGGCATCTTGGTCGTGGCTCAGGATTACAAATTCATTTATGCCAACCCTAAGCTCTGCGAAATACTGGGCCGCCGGCTTGATGAAATTATCGGCCATGATTTCCGGGAATTTCTGGACGAAGAATCGGTGGCCCTGGTGGCCGAGCGTTACCTGCGGCGCCAGAGAGGAGAGGAAGTCCCCAGTCGTTACGAATTCAACATCGTCCGCAAAGATGGCGAGAAAAGAAGGGTTGAAATCAGCTCAGCCATCGTCAGGGATTCCAGGGGGAAAACAATTACCGTGGCCCAGGTCCTGGATATTACCGAGAAGAAGCGGGCCGAAGAAGCCCTGCGGGCCAGCGAGGAAAAATACCGCATCCTGCACGAATTCGCTGGCGAAGCCATCTTCACCTACACTCTTGACCTGAAGCTGCTGGAGGTTAACCGGACTGCCTGCGAATTCGTCGGGAAGAGCCGGGAAGAACTGCTCGGCCAGGATGTCCTGGAGCTGGGAGTTCTGCATCCTGAAGATAAGGAAAGGGCCATTAAGAATCTCAAGTTAATTATGCAGGGAGGAAGGGAACGGGAAAGCATCGTGGATAAACTCCGCTTTAAGGGCCGGCATGGTTTTTACCACACTTTCCTGGTGACCTCCACCCCGGTGGTCCGTAATGGAGAGATCGTGGCCATAACCAACGTCTGCCGCGACATCACCCTTGAAGAAAGGCTCCACGCCGAGCTGGAAGCCTCCGAAAGAAAATACCGCTTCCTGTTCAATGCCGGAAATGATGCTATCTTTGTTTATCGTATAAGCCCTGAGGGCAGGCCCGGAAACTTCATCGAGTCCAACCAGCTGGCCTCTGTTCTTACCGGATACAGCAGGGCCGAGCTGATGGAGTTAACCCCGGTTGACCTGGTGGTACCCGAGGAAAGAGAACTGGTTCTAAAATCAAATCAGGAGATAACCGAACGAGGGCAACGCGTTTTTGAACGGACGCTTCTAACCAAGGATGGCAGAAGAATACCGTGCGAAATTTCTTCTCATTTCTTTGCCCTCAACGGTGAGCCGACCGTTCTTTCCATAGCCAGGGATATAACCGAAAGGAAAAAAGCTGAAGAGAAGCTCAAGGCCGCCCTTAAAGAAAAAGATGTTATGTTGCAGGAAATCCATCACCGGGTCAAAAATAACATGCAGGTCATGTCCAGCCTGCTGCGGCTTCAGGCTGCCCGGGTCAGCGATAGCCAGGCCCGGGAAGCCTTCAGGAAGAGCCAGACCAGGATTCAGTCGATGGCCATGATTCACGAAAGACTGTACCAGTCAGGTAACCTGGCCGGAATTGATTTTGCCGATTACGTTGAGAAGCTTGTTACCCACCTTTATGTTATTTATGGAGTTGATAGCGAGCATGTACATTTTAAAAACGAGGCCGGACAGGTCGACCTGGATATCAACCAGGCCATTCCCTGCGGGCTGATTGTCAACGAGCTGGTCTCAAATTCACTGAAGCATGCTTTCCCCGGAAAGCGTAAGGGTGAGCTGGCGGTTAGAATGTGGCGGGATGGTCAGGGTAAAATTCACCTGGTTGTGAAGGATACCGGAAAAGCTCTGCCGGCAGGAATTGATGTCCACAAATCAGAGACCCTGGGCTTCCAGATCGTCAACGACCTGACCGGACAGCTGGACGGGGAACTGCGTTATCGGCGCGACGGCGGCAACGAATTCGAAATAATCTTCTGATAAACGGGGGACACAATACTCATTCCCCAATTTAATTAAGGGGACACCTGCAGGTGTCCCCTCTTTTTATTAAATCCGGGCATAAAATGGGGACAGGGTATTGTGTCCCGCTTTCAATCCTTTTTTATGCCGAGAAGTCGGGCCATGTTGGCCTCAGGGTCCAGCTTGACCTTGATGCGCCCGGGCATGGCGCTTAGAATTGGATTGACACCGGGCCCGTGTCCTGAATGGTAGCTGAATCCGTGGATGATTGTCCCGATGGTAACCGCGCCTTCGTAGCGGCCGCGGCCGTAATAGTCATAATGGTCTCTGATGGCCACGATGTCGCCGAGCCGGAGCTTCTTCAGGTTGAATTTTTCCACGGCTTCCGGGCAGGTGGTCTGAATGTCGTAGTCGATGGCTTCGATACCCTGGCCGCCGATACCGGAGCCCATAAGATACCCCGGTATTTCCATCACCACCGGCACCACCAGCTGGTTGCCTTCGACCACGATGCCAATTTTTTCCAGGGCTTCCGGCGAAATCTTGTTAACGCGGACATCTTCAAAGCCGAGAATTTTAAGACCAACACCGCGCGCTTTTACCAGAACCCGGTCATTTATGGCCAGCTTTTCCTTGACCTCGGTCGGGAACCAGACCTTGTCGTTGGAGCCGGCGTGTCGGCCGATGTAAATGCCCCTGCTGCCGCGGGCTTCACCCGAGACCACCACCGCTTCATTTCCGATGCAGGCCAGAATGGCCAGAGCCGTCTCCATCGGGCTCTGACGGTCCCGGCCCTGAATGGTTACATCGGGCTCGACGTGGTCACCCTCGGCCCAGCCGTAGGTTGTGTCGCCGTAGGTTACGCTGTAATTGATTGAAGACATGCCGATGCCGAGTCGGGATTTTCCGTCGTAGCCAGGCGAGTAGTTCAGTGCTCCGGCCGGCTTGATAACGCCTTCAACGGCTATGGTCAGGAGCTCATCCTTGTTGGTCCTGATCGGTCCCTGATATGGAGCTTTTTTCAAGGTGGGTCGGGATGTGCCTGCAATCTGCTGTTTGGGTCTTGCTGGTTTGAGAGGAGACACATTTAATCCCAGTAGCCTGGTCAGGTTAGCTTCATCTTCAACCCGGCAGGTAAGTTTCCCCGTCTGGCAGGACAGAACCGGAGTCACGCCGATTCCCAGGCCGGAAATTTCGCTCGGGCCGCTGACGACGACACCCACTGTTCCCGCACCCTTGTAGTAGCCTTTTCCATAATTGCACTCAATATCTTCCAGGAAAACCAGGTCGCCGAAGCGCAGCTCGTCAAGCCCGTATTTTTTGATGTCCGGAGGGTAGCAGGTCTGGATGCTGAAATGGCCGTAGAGACTTCCAGCGCCGGGACCAGAGCCTATAATCTCTGCCGGGATTTTCTTCACCACGGGGACTTCCAGTTTGCCGTCTTTGACCTGAATGGCCAGCTTTTCCAGTGTGACCGGCGACAGGCTGTGGACGAAAACATCCGGGAATCCCTCGATCGCCAGGCCGATGCCTTCAGCTTTCACCTGGAGCTCGTCGTTATAAGCCAGCTTTTCCATGGTGTCGTTATCAAAATGAACCAGAACGTAGCTCCCGAATTTCCCGATGACGACGCCTTTCGCTCCGCGGGCTGCGCCGCCCACAACTCTTACCTCGTTGCCGATGGCCGTGTGGGTCAGCCAGGCCTGGCGGAATCTGTCTTCGCCCACGCCTTCAGTGGCCACGCCGACTGTCACCTGGTCGGTGGCTGCCCAGCCAAAAACCGGGTCGCCCAGGCCGAGAGTGTAATTTATGCCGGCCGGGCCGATGGCCATCTTGGGCCGTCCGTCCCAGGTGGTCAGGTAGTAACGCGACGGCTGAGGATGAGCCACCTGGCCCTTAACCGCAGTTATCACCAGACGGTCCTTGTTGGTGCGAATTATTTCTGAAGCGAGGGAGGCAGGTTGCATTAGAGTCAGACCGACAGCCAGAATAAAAAGAATCAGGCAAAATTTTCGAGTTACTGCCGGCAGTTCCTTTTTCTTTAAACCTGAACCGCGCTCTTTGATCCCTGGATTTTTTCTTTCAAACATTTCGGACCTCCTGAAACTCATATTGTATAAATTTTTTTCAAAGTTTCCTTATTATATTATAAACGGGGGACACAATACTCATTCCCCAATTTAATTAAGGGGACACCTGCAGGTGTCCCCTCTTTTCATTGACTTTAACCTGCGCTTTCTTATAAGTTAATAAGGGAGTCAGGGGAAATCATGAGTCCTACCAGGCGTCAAGCTCCGCCTGCCGCCAGAACACAACCTTCTGCTCTCACTGAATTCCCTGGCAAGATGAGAAAGAAGCGGATGATTGAAATCCTGGCCGGGTTTGTCGGGGGCGGGTGGCTGGTCTATGAAATTATTCACTGGGTTCTGGTGGTTCATTACCATCTTCCGGAAAAGCTGCTTGATCTGACAATCATCACCCTGGTGGGCACACTCCTTGTTACCCTGACCTGGAGGTGGTTTGCCGGCCGGGAAAAATCCAGGAAATTCAAACCAGAATTAGTTCTGATCCCTCTGATAATTCTGGTTACCATTGGTCTCGATATCAACCTGATACTTCACTTGAAAGAAACTGCAAAAGAGGAAGTTCCGACCTCCGTCTGGAAAAACTCGCTGGCTGTCCTGCCTTTCGTTGATATGAGTCCGCAAAAAGACCAGGAGTATTTCTGCGACGGGATGACCGAGGAGATCATCGGCCAGCTTGCCCGGATCAGGGAACTCAAGGTCATCTCCCGCACCTCCGTCGTTCGTTACAGGGATACCCGGAAGTCCATCAAGGAGATTGCCGCCGAACTGGGAGTGGCCAATATCCTGGAGGGAAGCATCCGCAGAGAAGAAGATATGATTCGGGTCAGTGCCCAGCTGATCGATGCCGAAAGTGGCTTTCATCTGTGGTCGGACAGATACGACCGGAAGTTATCCGGAGTCTTCGCCATCCAGGACGAAATTTCCCGGGCCATCGCCGCTGCCCTCCAGGTAAAGCTCAGTGCCGAATCAATTGAGGCGCTCAGGGCAGGACGGCCCGATAATATGAAGCTCTACGAAGCCTACCTTCAGGGAATGTATTTCATAAACAGCAGGTATGTGGTGACCTACAGGGAAGAAGATTTTATCAAGGCCCTGGAAATGTTTGAGGCCGCAAAGGAAATTGACCCGGGCTATGCCCAGACCTACCTTGGATTAGCCTGGGCTTACTGGCATAAATATTCGCTCACATATAGAGAAGAAGACCTGAAGCAGGTCGTCTCCTATGGAGAAAAAGCCTACCAGCTTGACCCTGAATACGCGGGCTCAAACCTGGCCAAAGGTTTCAATTACTTCCTCAGCTGTGAATACGATAAGGCGTTCGAAAAATACCGGATTGCCTACGAAAAAGGGCCCAACAGCCACATGGTTTGTACCGGAATCGGGTATTCGCTATCTGAGATTGGGTTATTCGAATGGGCTATTCCTTTCTTTTTGAAAAGCATTGAACTCGCTCCGTTCTATATTTTTTCCAGGACCATTCTGGCCACCTGTTATCGGGGCCTGGGTGATTTTGAGAAATCTGAACTTTACTTAAAGGAGGCCCTGAGACTGAATCCTCAAAATCCGTTCTGTCTCGGGCACATGGCCAGGCACATGATCCAGTTGGGAAGATACGATGAGGCTGAGAAGTTGCTGGCAGAACTCGAAAGAGTGGAGCCTGGCTTCTGGGTCTTGACTGAGTACAAGGCCCAGCTTTATGCTGCCCGGGGAGAAAGAGAAAAAGCCCTCTCTCTGTCAGCAGGGTCAACTGTCTATGCGATGCTGGGGATGAAGGACGAGGCCATCCAGGCGATGCGGAAAGAGATTTCAGAAGGAACCTTCTATCCATACCAGAAACTTATTAATGACCCTTGTCTCAAAAACCTCCGGGGAGACACGCGATTTGAACAGATCGTCAGCCGGGCCAGGGAGGTTCACGAAGAATTCCTGAAAAAATACGGGAATTTCTTTAATTAAAACGGGGGACACAATACTCATTCCCCAATTTTTGGCCCCGGGTTTTAAATTCGGGAACACCTGAAGATTTACCCATTATTTTTTTGTCTGTTATTTTGTTGTGCTGACTACTGTTTTATTGGGAAAAAATCGGAGATACCTGCAGGCATACTCTATTTCCACACTTTTTTTATCGGCAGCCGGAAAGTGGTGGCCTTATTTAATCAAATTTTTTCAGGTCAAAGGCCCTGAAGAAATCATGCAGGATATCGGTATTGTCAAGTTTGTTGCCGCTGATGGTGATCAGAAACCTGTCCTTTATCAGAACCTGGAGCTGGCCCTGCTTTCGCTGGTAGTTATATTCTTCAAGGGCCGGGTAATTGCCGACCTTCATTGTCTTAACATAGTGAGTGTCGTCTTTGACCGAAAAACCCATCTGAACCATCTGCAGGAATTGACCCATGGTCCAGCTGATTCGGGCTGAATCCAATATCTGTACATGGATGCGGCTATTCCCGGAGCTGTAATCCGCTTCAGCCATGGAAGTCTGGCCCTCCCCATAAGAAAATTGTTGCCCTCTGACATTACTCTTTGTCCAGCCTGCCTTCTCGGGCAACCATTCTTCCAGTAGCTTGAAGTCGACGGCGGTAACTTTTTCGGGCGCTTTTTCGGCTTCTCTGGAAGGTTCCGATTTGGATTTTGTTTCTTCCGCTTTTTGTTCCGCCTGGCTGGCAGCTTTTTCTGCCCTGAGGTTTTTCCCTTCCTCTGCCTTCTTGCAGGAAACGAAAGCAATTAGAAGAATGACCACCACCAGAGCCAAAAGTTTTTTCATTTTCCCTCCGTGTATTTTGAAATCAAAAAAACAAACCGAGAAATGGGGAGCACCTTTTCCCCTTATTTTAATAAAATCATAAATAGTTTACCCTAAATATAAAGTTTATTTATATAATATGTCAACAAAAAAAGAAAAAAGGGGGACACGAGAGTGTGTCCCCCTTTTACAGGCTGAATATTCCTGGCTTTTTAGCAAAGAGTCTGGTCTCAGCCACGTCCTGAAGTCCGCAGACAAACCTGGTCAGTCTTTCCAGACCAAAGCCAAAGCCGGCCGAAGGATAAAGTCCTTTAGCCGCCAGGTCAAGATAAATCCCGTATGCCTGCAAATCTATGCCCTTTCTTGCTATTCTTTCCCTGATTCTTTCCACCCGGTACTCACGCTCTCCACCCGAAAGAGCTTCCCCAAAGCCTTCAGGATAGATCAGGTCCATATCAACCAGCACACCCGGCCTTTCCGGGTCTTCCCGGTCATAAAACTCTCTGGCTTCTTCCGGAAAGTCCACTATCCAGATAGGCTCCTTCAGGTCAGCAGAAAGTTTGAGCTCAAAATCATCACCATAGTCAAGAACGGCTTGCCGATAGGTCAGGCGCTGGAAAGGTGGCCTGAACGGCGGCAATTTTCTTCCGAGAGACTTTAACTCAGGTTCAGCTTCAATCGCAATTTTGCCCAGGACAAAGGAGAATAGCCTTTCTCCAAAACCAATTACCTGTTCCCGGTTGGCATATCTCAGTTCCAGGTCAACCTGAACAAATTCTATCAGGTGGCGACCGCTATTTTTTCTCTCTTCCGATTCGATCCTGACATTTGGCGAAAAACAGAAGATTCTATCAAACAACTTGATGGCCAGCTGTTTGTGAAAGATCATGCTCTTGGTGATGTGGTACTTGAACCCGTAACATTCCACTTCGCTCCGTACCCGGTAGTCGGTCAGGGGGTCGGTTATCGGAGAGATAATCACCGGTAGCAATTCTTTCAGGCCTTCCTGCAGCAGAAACTGCCGTATCAGAGAAATAAGTTTGGTCTGGACCGAAATGGCCAGCTTTAATCGGGGCGACTCCAGCTCGGCCAGAAATATGTCTAAATCAATCATTTTTTCCTCCCTGGAAAATTGGTTGAAAATTAAGCAGATTAGCAGGATTTAAACAAGATGGTAATGGTATCGGTCAGGTAGTTTCGTCCCCTCAAACGGGGACGTTATTGTTGAAATTGCTGGCTGAATTCAGGCCAGAAAAGATATGAGAAGGAGAATTAAAGAGAAATAGCAGCGGGAAAGCAAAAAATGCGGCCGTTAATTCTGATTCACTTCTTTTTCTGGCCATAAAATCTTTCATTTGTAAATTAAAATAGCAATTAATCTAACATCTGTCAAGATTACGAATTGCCACACTTAAAATCTACTTGAAAACGATTCGTTGCCTCACGAGAAAATCTACTCGAAATTGGGTTGTCTTCTGGCTGGTCTGGGGGATAGATTTGGGGATGAGATTAGCCAGAAGCAGAGGGGACACCGTACAGTGTCCCCACATTTTCTTATCTGTTATTTTTTTGTCTGATCTCTGCTATATGGGGAAAAATACAGGGTCACTGTACGGTGTCCCCTCTGTTTAGCTCTGCCGGGATGTCTGGCTCCATTGGTCGTTTAATTTGTGTAGAGGAAAAATTAGGGTATATAATCATTAAAGGTATATTGCGTAAGATTGGAGAAAGGCAAAGATGTCAGAAAGCGGGAAGAGGAAAAAAAGAAAATATTTCCTTGGTGCCTTAATTATTGGAATTGTTATCCTGACCCTGTTTTTATCCCTGCGGAAAAAAGAGGTTGATTATTTCGTCCTGGAGCAGAGGGATTTCGACTACACCATTCTGGCCAGCTGTTCGGTCGGGTATCCGAAGCCGCTGGACATGACTTTCCAGCAGGAAGGAACAGTAAAAGAAGTGCTGGTCAGCGAAGGTGATTCAGTTAAAAAGGGTCAGAAACTCATTCAGCTTGATGACTTCAAACAAAAGCAGCAACTGGCCATAGACCAGTCTTCGCTGAAGTCTATAGAACTCCGCCTGCAGAACGCCAGGGAAGAAATGCTCCCCAATCTCAAGGAGAGACTCCGGGAAGCCGAGATAAATCTGCAGCAAGCCCGATCCACCCTGGACCGCTATCGCAAGCTGGAAGCAGCAGGCGGCGTAACCAAATCGGACCTGGAGAGGGTGGAAAACGAATACAAGAAAGCTGAATCTCGCCTGAACCAGGCCCGGACGGAGCTGGAAAATTTCGAGAAAAGCGGGTTGCTGGCCAGTCTTCAGAACGAGCTGGAAATAGCCAGGTCGCGGCTGGAACTCTCCCGGCGCAACCTGGAAGAGACTTCCCTTCTGGCACCGTTTGATGGAAAAATCTTGAACATAAATGTCCAGCCCGGTGAAAGGGTAACGCCCGGAAAACGAGCCCTGACCATGCTGGAAGACAAGAGGTGGAATTTTGTTCTGAATGCCGACCAGCGAGAATTGCCTTTCTTGAAACCGGGGCTTAAGGCCTTTGTTGTCCTGGATGCTTTTCCCGACAGAAAAATAGAAGCCGAGGTTGTCTATGTCTGCACTGAAATTGACCGGGAGACCAACACCTGCGAGCTGAGGATTGAGGTCCGGGAAGACGTGTCCTTCATCAAGTTCGGGCTGGCCGGCAAGGCTGAAATCCTGGCTGAAAGGTTTGAACAGGCACTGGCTTTTCCAGTAAGCCTGATCAAGAGGGGCCCGGAAGGGGAATTTGTCTGGCTGTGGGAAGAAAATACGGCCAGAAAACATCGAATCGATTACAGGAGAACAGGGGAACGACTGGCCATAGCCAGGAACCTGAAACCAGGCCAGATAATCCTGAACGCGCCGGCTGAGTCTAATCCCAAAAAAATAAAAATGAGCAAAAGGGCAATTTCCCTATGATAATTCGACCCTACGAGTTATACATCGCTTTTAGATTTTTGGTAAAAGGCCGGTTTCAGACCCTGCTTATTTTTGGCGGTGTGGCTATGGGTGTGGCTGTCCAGTTTTTCCTGAATTCCCTGATCGGCGGCCTCCAGGTAAGCCTGGTCGAACGCACCGTGGGCACCTCGCCTCATATAATCATGTTACCCAGAGAGGCCTACCCGACTTCCATACTGGCTGAATCGGGGCAAATTCTTGATTACCGTAAAGCCCCGGTAGTTTCTGACCGGGAAATCCTGCAATGGGAACAGTACCTGGAATGGCTTAAAAAACAGTCGGGCCTTAAAGCCATATGCCCGGTTGCTTCCGGTCAGGGCTTTATAGAGAGGAACGGTATCAGTGTCGCCGTGGCCATAAAAGGAGTCGACCCCGCCCAGGGAGCGGTTATCTATAAATTTAATAAAAATTTGAGTTCAGGTCAGGCCCTGCTTTCAGGCGAGTCGGTAATTGTCGGGTTGAACGTGGCCGAAAAATTTCAATTGCAACCCGGAGACAGGCTGTTCATAAGAAATGACCGCGGTTCAGGAGCCTTTTTCACCGTCAGCGGAATAATTGACCTCGGCTCGGCTCCGGCTAATTCTATCGTTTTTATGTCGCTGGAGCGGGGGCAGAAATTTCTGTCGCTTACCGGCATAAACATGATAGAAGTACAAATTCTGGACGTCTTCAAGGCTGAGAAACTGGCCTCGGCCTGGAGAAATGAATTCAGCCGGGTTAACATCGAGTCCTGGCAGGAAAGAAACAGGGAGCTGCTGACAGCCCTGCGCTCGCAGAGCACTTCCTCCAATCTTATCCAGTTCTTTATTCTTTTTTCGATATCTCTGGGAATAGCCAGCGTGCTGGGAATATCGGCCATTCAGAAATCAAGGCAGCTGGGAATTCTCAAAGCCATCGGGGTTGATAATCGCGGGGCGGCCAGGATTTTCTTGATTCAGGGGTTAACCATCGGGCTGAGCGGGTCGCTGACGGGCATAATCGTCGGTTATGCCCTGAGCATTTTTTTCACCGAGGTCCTCGGCGCGGCCACTTTTGATCTTAAGCTGGAGGCGGCGAATTTTATCGTGCCGGCCATCCTGGCTGTTGTCATCTCGTCTCTGGCCTCGCTATCTCCGGCCAGAAAAGCGGCTCGCCTGACTCCTATAGAGGTTATACGCTATGGCTGAGATAGTGGTGGTTAAAGACCTGACCAAGTCCTACGGTCAGCTGGTTAAGACCCTGGTGCTAAAAAATATTACCTATAGTTTTGAGAAAGGGAGTTTCACCGCGGTAATCGGACCTTCGGGGTCTGGCAAAAGCACGCTCCTCAACATTCTGGGACTGCTGGAGCGACCCACCTCGGGGCAACTGATAATTGATGGCCAGGATTTTTCCAGGGGGGAGGTCAACGACTATTCGGAATACCGCAATCGCCACCTGGGCTTCATTTTTCAATTTCATTATCTGCTTCCGGAATTCACAGTTTTAGAAAATGTATTGCTTCCGGTCTGGATTGAGGCCGGAAGACCTGAGGGGGCGATTTACAGGAAGGCGCTGGAATTGATGTCGGCTATTGGCATATCTCAACTGAAGGATAAATACCCGGCAGAAATTTCTGGTGGCGAACAGCAGAGAACCGCCATCGCCAGGGCCTTGATAAACGATCCCAGGATAGTCCTGGCTGACGAACCCACGGGCAATCTCGACCGGGAGACAGGTTTTGCCGTGCTGGAAGTGATGACCGGGATGATCCGGGAGCTGGGAACAACCTTGATCATGGTTACCCATGACCGGGAAATTGCTCTTAGAGCGGAAAGAGTTGTCGAGCTGGTTGATGGCCGTATCTGCCGGTCTTTTGTCGTTAAAGAAGAAGGGGTGGAAAGGGTTAAAACGCTGCTGGAAGACCGCCGCTGTGTCTTTTCCGACTAAATGGGGACACCGTACAGTGTCCCCACAATTTTTAATCTGTTATTTATTTCTGTTGATTTTGGCCATATGGGGAAAAATTCGGGGACACTGTACGGTGTCCCCTCTGTTCATGATGGCGGGCATTTGTGCCGGAAACAGCAGAACCCGGGAACATGCAAGATGCTCCCGGTCTTTGCCTCATAGAAATTGGCGTTGAGTTTGAATTCGGCCAGCAGCCGGCCACAGCGGGCGCAAAGGTTGTCGTTTTGGCACCGGCAGTAAACTTTCATTAACAGCCCCTTGTGCACCGGATTGTTGTCAAGGCATTCGCCCCGGTAATAACCGCACTCCGGACACCTTTTAAGTCCTTTGGGTACCCTGTCTGGCTGCAAACCTTTGATTTTTCTGACCTCTTTCGGGCTGGGACGGCGGCCCCCCTTGTTCAGGTCGCCGGTTACGTAACCGCCCTGTTCGGTGACATTTTCGATGACCTTATTGAGCTGAGCTTTTCGTTGCTTCAGGTCTTCATCTACGGTTATCTCGCGGGCGGGCATGAGGCGGTCTGCCAGGAAAATGGTACAGGCTGGTGGTGCAGCTACTTTCTCAGGCGGTCCATAAGCCGGGTGCTTAATAATATATTCCTTGTTGAAAACCAGCCAGGTGTCAAGCCTGTTTCTCAGGACCTGAAGCCTGGCCATTTCCAAACAGGTTTCCCGGCTCCAGTGTTTTGGGAGCAGGATGAAGTGATAAAAGGACCTGACAATGCAGGTCATCAGATAGGGAAACCCTGAAAAGGCCCTGACCCCGTTGAGAAGAATGAAAGCATTTTTTTGAGCATAAAGTTGCGGCATGGTTAACTCCTCCTGTAAATTCCGGAAGGAACCGCGGTGCCGGCTGCCCTGGTCGGGATGGGGAAAGAAACGGCGCGGGTTTGAGCGCGGCCTGAAGGCGAGCAAAATTCAGGCACAAAAAAACCCGCTTCACCTGGCATCAGGTGAGCGGGTTAGACGCGCTCCGGACACTTGTTTGCCGTTTCTTTCAGCCGGTCTTAATTCCGGCCACGGCCACATCCTCGCCCGCTGGCGAGCTGGCACCTTGGGTGTCCGTCCCAGGTTGCCGGGCTCTCTTTTAGAGCCTCTCCTGATGCCGGGTATATTAATAAGTCCGTTTACTCCTTTTGTCAAGTACCTTGAGCCAGGAGGGGATAGAGCTCGGGGACACCTGCAGGTGTCCCCTCTGCCTATAAGAGGGTATAAATCTTATAAGCGGTGACGATGAGAATCAGCACGGCAAACAGTTGCTTCAGCCGTCCGCCCGGCATGTAAACGCTGGTCAGCCGGGCCCCCAGGAAAGAAAAAGCCGCCCCGGCAATCAAAAGGGTAATGGTCAGGTTAAAATCCCAATGAGCTGTGCTGAGGTGGGGAACCAGAGCCGAGAATGACGGCGGGAAGACGGCGAAAGCATTAATCCCGGCAGCTTTCTTCGGTTCAAAGCCCAGAAGGATAAGAGTGGGCAGAAGCAAAAACCCGGGCCCGACCCCCAGGAACCCAGAAATGATCGATATGAAGACGGCCAGAATTGCTGCCAGCTTATAATTTTCCTTTGAGCTGACAGTCTTCACCGGCCTGAAAAGCTGATAGGCTAAATAGAATACCGCCGCAAAATAGATCATCCAGACTACTTTTTGTTCAATAAACTGGACTATGTATGAACCCAGGGGCGCGCTGACAAAGGTTATGGCGGCCAGAGGTATGGCTTTTTTCCACTCGACGTACCCGCTTCTGGCGAAACCGAAGGCGGCCAGCAGGGCGGTAACCCCGTTAAGCAATAAGCTCAGGGGCTGGACCTGGTGGACCAGATCAGTCATGAAAAGTCCGAGAAAAGGAATGGCGGCAAAAGCCACTCCCAGGCCCAGCATTCCTGAAACAAGAGACAGCATGATCATCCCGCCAACAATCACCAGATAAGTTGGCATCTTTTCCCACCGTCCTTCTAATGATTCATTTATACATCATTTTATACCGGTTAAATCTGAGCTGCTAATTTATATAATTTATACCTTTTCTCCAGGTCAACTGGAAAAAATGCTATCTCACGGGGAAAGACCGATAGGGTTTTCTTATCGATAGAATCCGGTCAGATGGCCAGGCCCTGGTTAGCCCATCTTCTTTCCCGCTTTATTTTCTGGCTCTAAGTCCAATCCTTATTCAGATGAAATCTTAAAGTCACTGTCCCGGATATTCTATGTTTTGTCAACTAATCCGGCGATAAGCCGGCTTAATAGTTTCTAATTCTATCAACTCGGAAGCCAGGCTACCCATCCTAAATATATTAAATCCAATATATATTAAATCCGCTTCTTCCTCTGGCTCGAGCCGGGCTCAACCTGACTCTTATCTTCAAAATGGAGTAAGCCCTGAAAACCAGCAGGGCCTAACTGAGACGGAGCTGAATCGGGGAAACCGCCTGCCTTCCCTCGGATAAAAACAGGAACCGGCTGAAACTGTAAGGGGATGTCAGCCTTACTTTGATTAAAATTAATGGTCAAAATGACATTCTTTTCTCTAAACCCCAAAAAATAAAAATGGGGCTTCCGGGATTTTAATGGGCAAACCCGGATAATTGTTATTCTCACAGTCCGGATAAAGCTGCCGGCGCTGAGCGCTTCTCGGAGGCAATGCAGCCCGGGTCTTCTGAATTGCTCTGTCAATCGTATAATTGAGGAGCCGGGTTCTTTGCTGTTTGTTTTAGCTTAAGACCACACCCGCTGCCTTAAGAAATCCTGTTTTTACCCACCAAAATGTCTGATGAGCCAAAAAATAAAAAAGATGTTGAGCGCTTATTGACAGAAACGAAAGCCATGGTAATATATATGCGTAATTGGGCATATAAGAATATATAATGGAAAATTATCTTAAGATATTTAAGGCGCTTTCCGAAAGGACCAGGCTGAGGATTATCAACCTGTTTCTGAGGTCGGGGCGGGAACTCTGCGTATGCGAAATAGTCGATGCCCTGTCCGAAACTCAGTATAACATCTCCAAGCACTTAAAGGAGCTTAAGTATGCCGGCCTGGTCGAGGAAAGAAAAATGGGCAGGTGGGTAAGCTACAGACTGACCGCGGCCCGGACTGAATTCCTGGCGAACATTTTTAATAGTTTACAGTCTTTGCAAGACGACGTACTCCTCATGGACCTTAAAAGACTTGAGGGCAGGTTCAGTCTTCGCCAGGAGGGGCGTTGCGTTATCGGGCTGGGCAGCAAGCAATGGGAAAAGATACTGCGAAAAATAGAAGCGAAAAAAGAAAGGAGTGATTGAGTCATGTTTCGAAAGCCCAGAGGAAAAGAGGTTTACTACCTGGTCGCCATTTTTATTTTTTATCTATTGGCCATCATTTATGTTTATCAAAACAATCTTTCTTTTGGTGCCATTTATAAGTACGGTCTTTTGCAGGAAAAGGGAGTTCAGGCAGGAATGGAGAAAATAACCGACATAGAGACTCCTCTTTCCTGGAATATTCCTCAGGTGATATGGTTTATAATCCTTAAAGGTTCGGCTGTCCTGGTGGAACTTTTCCAGTACTGGATAGCGGGCATGTTCATCGCTGCCGCCCTGGTGGTTTTCGTCCCCTGGCAGAAGATTAAGAAAAAGATGGGCTATGGCGGCATCGGAGCCAACCTGGCCGCGGCCACGGCCGGCTCGGTCATTCCCATTTGCTCCTGTGGAATAGTACCGGTTCTGGCCGGGATGGTCGAGGCCGGTATCCCTCTCGGCCCGACCATGGCCTTCCTTATTGCCGCACCCATGCTTAACGTGCCGGCCGTTTTTATGACTGCCGGAATCCTGGGCTGGAAGATGGCGGTGGGCCGGATTCTGGGCACCTTCTTCATTGCCTTGCTGGTCGGGGGAATTGTCAGCCGCTGGCAGAAAAAGGAGCGGTTCCTCAGAAGGTTTGTTAAACTCAGCCTTACCCCCAACCTCTCGCCAGAACTTCAGAAGTTTGCCTTCAGGGTCGGGATGGCCCTGACCAGAAATCCCCAGGGGCTGCCCACCGAAAAGTTAGCTCCCGGAGAAGAAGAAAAACTTTTTTTACTGGGCGAAGCCGGCATTATTGACCGGAACAAGCAGGGATACTGGTTCTTGCCCGCGGTCAAAGAGCTCAGCGCCGAAGGAGCCGCGGCCTGTTTTGTTCTGCCTTCAGGCGATCAGAAACACTCCATCCTGTCCGGGATGAAAAAGATGGTCCAGACAGCCTGGGACTTTTTCCTGCAACTCAACTATTATCTTATTCTGGCCGTATTTATCGCCGGGGCCATCAAGGTGCTTATACCGACCAGGGTGGTGATGAGCCTGGTGGGCGGGCAACACCTGAATTCCGTGCTGGTGGCTTCGGTCATTGCCGTGCTGGCCTATGTCTGCACCTATGTCGAGGTTCCGACGGCCCTGGCCCTTATTCAGAAAGGCATGGGCGGGGGAGCGACCCTGGCTTACCTGCTGGGTGGCCCGGGGCTGTCTCTTCCCTCGGTTGCCATGCTGTCCGGCATTTTCAAAACCAGGCTGCTGGCCCTTTATGTTGGCGTCAGCTTCGTCGGCTGCGTGATTGCCGGTTATGTATTTAATTTATTCTAAAGTTAACACCGAAGGAGGAAAGTGATGAATAAAGAAAAAATTATCGAGGAACTGAAAAGACTCACCCCGGAAGAAAGGTTTGAAGTCTTTAAGGCGTTTATGCCCGAATTCTGCCAGGAGATGAGAGCAGAACCTCAAAGGATGCAGGAAATGATGAAGATGATGATGGCTCAATGTGGCGGTGATATGAGTAACTGGATGAACATGATGGGCCTGATGAACATGAAGGCCAAATAATGAGCAGAAATATTTAGAAAGAGGAGGCTACTATGAAAGCGAGTGATCAGGTTGTCAGAATATTTACCATGCCCGTGCAGTTACCCTGCGGTCCGCAAGCCTCCTGCTGCGGACCCATTGGTCAAACCGAAGAGCAGATTCAATCCCTGAGAAATAAGATCGAGGAGAGTGTCGGGGTAAAGACCGAGGTCAGAAATGTGATGAAGGGTGAGGATATGAAGAATTTCAGGGAGATAATTGCTCTCATCCGCTCTCTGGGGCCGATGGCATTACCCGTTATTGCCGTGGGCGACGAGGTGGTTTCTGTGGGGAACCCGGAACCCGCCGAGGCGGCAGAACTGATTAAAGAAAAGCTTCAGCAAGGCGTTCTCACCAGCCAGGGAGGTAAGTAAAATGCCGATTTATGAATATCTCTGTCCAAATTGCAAAACCAAAGTGGAAATTATGGCCAGCCTTAAGGATAAGGACAGGGGACTGAAGCCTGTCTGTCCGAGATGCGGTAACAAGAATATGGTCCGCGTTTTTGGAGGATTTGCCATAGGTTCGACCCGGGGTTCATCGTTTGGTTCTTCCTGCGGGCCAGGTGCCGGGTCAGGTTGTTGCGGCTGATAATATAATCAGCAGCTTTAGCCTGCCATTTTTTAGGTTTATAATATTTAAGTACAGGTATCGGTTTCGGGCTGGACCCGGCTCTGGCCAATAAGATTATGTTGAGAAAAAGCCGCGCGGATTTTCAGGAGAAGGTGAATTAAGAGGGAAAGACTGATATGAGAGGAGGGACAGGTTGAGGTCAGAGGTTTAAGTCGAGCGGGCAATGGATGATATAAAGGGCAGGAAAGACCTTCTCAAAATGTCCGGTTTGAAAAAGGGGAAGATTCTGGATATTGGTGTGGGCAATTGCGGTTGTATGTCACTTTTCCTGGCCAAACGCGGCTTCGAGGTTACCGGAATTGACCCTTCGACCTGGGCCATCCATAAGAGCCGCAGGGAAGCCTCCAGGTTTAAGCTAAGAGGTTCATTTAAAGTTATGAAAGCCCGGGCCGAGAATCTTCCTTTTCAGGATAACAGCTTTGATGCGGTTTTTGCTTACCATTCTCTTCATCACATCAGGGATCCGAAGAAGGCTATAGAAGAAATGTTCCGGGTGTGCCGGGAGGGGGGGCTGGTGGTCATCTCCGACCTTCACTCCGGGGGAAGAAAAGAGTATGACCACGAGCCAGACCCGACGTTTATAAGAAAAATTGGAATCTGGCTTCAGAGTCGTGGCCGGATGATTCAGAAGGGCCGGACAGATATCAACATGATGTTTGTCTGTCGAAAAGATAGCAGGAAATAGAGCTGTAAACCTTTCTTGAAAACTGGTTTATTGTTATGTTATATTTCGTTTCCTGGCCCGGGGTTTAAGGGCTGACCTCTGGCCTTCACAGCATTTAATAATAGATAATTTTTTTCCGAACCCCGGCTTTTGGGCGAAAGGATAGAAAATATGCTGGAGATAAAGATTCTGGGACCAGGTTGTTCACGCTGCCAGGCGCTGGAAAAAATGACCTCCGAAGCCCTGGCTGAGCTCCAGGTTGAAGCCGCTGTGGAGAAGATTACAGCTATAGACCAGATCATTAAGTATAGAATTCTGTCGACTCCTGGTTTAGTCATAAACGGAAAGGTTAAATCTGCCGGTCGCCTGCCGTCCCGGGATGAAATCAAGCGCTGGATTGAAGAAGAAAATAACATTGGCCGGGAATAGTTCGTCGGGCCAGTAAGATAATTGTAAATTTATAAACAAAACATATCGAATTCATAAAAAAGCAGTTAATACTATCTGTGGCCAGAACCCATCTTTATATAAAGGACATGGCAAGCAGTGGATAACACGGCTTTAACCTGTTTTATGCTTTTTATTTTCATCTGCTGGATAATATATTATCGATTACCGGTAGCGGTGAGAAAGAAATATTCAGGCAAGGTTAATCTTAAGATATTTCAAGATATCTGCGGAGAGCAGCCGTGTCGGGTTCGGGTTTTCCTGTTGCGATATGGATTCTCCGGCCGGATGAGATTGTCTGCCAGCGGCCGTTCGTCCTTATATTCAGTAAAAAAGAAATTCCTGGCTTCCGAGTCATTGCTTTCTGGTATAATTAGAAAAAAATATGAGCAGTATGGAGTAAGAGAAAAATGTCAGGGAAAGCTAAAGCCAATGTCATGCCCGTAAGCTGGCTCCTTTCAGCTTTGTTGATTTCTGTCATGGTTTTCGGCCCGTCCTGCGGCCGACAGGACAGGAATGAGGGCTCGAGATCGGTTATGAAGGATGTGGTCGCGGAAAAATCAAACCCGCCGGGTCCCGCCCCGGCTTCATCTTCTTCCACCCCATCTTCCACCTCAAAGGTCCTGGTTACCTTCAACCTCAACCTTGATTTTTCAAAGCACAAAGTTACCTTCATAGAGCTGGGAGCTGACCGTTGCATTCCCTGCCGGGCCATGCAGCCGATAATGAGGGAGCTGGCCGAGGAGTATGAAGGTATCATGCAGGTTGTCTTCTACGACGTCTGGAAAGACCCGGCGCCGGCCCGCAAATATGGTATTCAGCTCATTCCGACCCAGGTTTTTATAGACCAGAACGGAAAGGAAATCTTCCGGCACGTCGGCTTCTTCCCCAAGGAAGAAATCCTGGCCATGCTCAAAGAAAAAGGAATCCTGTAGGAGCTGGTGGCTGAAATGGAAAGCCTGTTCGGCGACATAGCCCAGCTTATTCAAAATAATCCCTGGCTGGCCGTGGTGGCCGTGTTCATCGGCGGAGCCACCACAGCCTCCAATCCCTGCGTCCTGGCCATGATTCCGCTGCTGATGAGCGTGGTGGCCGGCACGGAAAACATAAACCTTAAAAAATCGCTGGCCTTTTCGGGACTTTTTGTTTTGGGCCTGTCGATTACCTTTACCGTCCTGGGGTTGATCTCAGCCCTGATGGGCCGGATGCTCGGCGATATCGGCCTCTTCTGGAAATACTTTGTCGGGGCGGTTTGCCTGGTGATGGGACTGCATCTCCTGGGTCTGCTCAAGTTCAACCTGAATCTGCCCCAGCCGGTCAACGTAAAAAAGGGCGGTCCGCTGGGTGCTTTTCTCCTGGGGTTGCTCTTCGGGGCGGTTTCCAGCCCCTGCGCCGTTCCCATTCTGGTTGTTCTCCTGGCCTATGTCGGCAGCCGGGGCAACGTGGCCTACGGAGGGTTTCTGCTGCTCATCTACGCCCTTGGCCATTCAGCCCTGATCCTGGTGGCCGGAACTTCCATGGGAGCCGCCAAAAAATTAATCGAATCCAGGGGCCTGCGACGGACCAACGAAATCCTGCAGAAGGTGGCCGGTGTGGTTATCATCGTCATCGGCCTGCTGTTCGTTTTTAAGCTTTAATTCAGGCCGGGGAAAGGGCGGCTGGGTTTCTGAGTCAGGTTTAAGCTTTATTATGACTCCATTAACTCTTCAGCATAGAAAAAGCCTGGAAAAGGTTAGATGGCCCGGATTTTATTGACGTATAGGGTAAAATACAATATACAGTTATGATTATTCAGGAAATCGATAAGAAGCAAAGATTTTTCGCCTTTTGCTGTCAGATAAGAATAAAGGCTATTTTGTTACCACGTTGTAAGTAATTACAGGTCCTGTTGAGAAAAATGGCCTGGTCCAATAATTTTTTAAGAGGGTTAGAGACATGAAAAAGGCCCTGCTGACTTTATTGGTTATGAACCTGCTGGCTATTTTCCTGTTCGCTGGCCCGACAGGTCAAGCCGAAGAGAGAATTACATTGCAGCAAGCTCTTAATGAAGCCCTGGCCCACAATGACCTTTTGCGCAGGTCTCAATCGGAAGTTGAAAGTGCCATGGCCTCGGTGGAAGAGGCTAAAGGCTCTTTTCTGCCCACCGTCAGCGCCAATTTTGATTATAACTATCTGGATATCGTCCCCGGATTCAAGTCCCAGGTCCTGGGCAACATCCGGCATGACCTGTTCCCGCGGCTGGCGGTAAACCAGCTCATATTCACAGGAGGCAGGTTGAAATATGCCAGGGAAAATGCCCTGACCGTTCTGGAAGCCACCAGGCTGGGCCTGAAAGAAGACGAGATAAACATAAAAATGGGGGTTACCACCCAGTATTACCGCCTGATTTCCCTGGCCCAGCTGGCAAAAATTCTTGAGGAAAACCGACGGCAGCTGGAGACCGCTCATCAATACTCGAGGTTGCTGGTTCAGGCCGGGCGGATTTCAGAACTTGAACTGAGTCGCCTGGAAGTTGAGCTGGCCAACCTCGACAGCCAGATTTTGAAAGCCAGGAATGATTACCTGGTGGCCTGTAATGACCTGGGCGTCCTTTTAGGGCGGGACTCTTCTACGGTTTTTATTCCCCGGGAAGAATTGAAAGTTGAGCCCCTGCCGCTCGCTGAGGAAGAGCTGGTAAACAGCACTGGAAAATAACCCGCGGTGGGCCAGAATTCAGAAGGAAATTCAAAGCCTGGAATACAGGGTTCGGTTGCAGAAATCGGCTCAGATGCCTCAGGTCTCAGCCACCGTCTGGTATGGATATGAATTCGGCCTTCAATCATTTTCTTTTAAGAGAAACGACCGGATTTTTGTTGGCCTTTCTGCCCAGGTTCCAGTTTTTACCGGGGGCACCATTAAAGCCAGGATTGTTTCCGCAGAATTGCAGCTCCAGCAGGCCCGGATTCAACAGGAATACCTGCGCAAAACGCTGGAGGGTCAGGTTAAAAATCTCTATCTCAGGGTCAAAGAAATGGAGCAGAGAATAGAGGTTCAACAGAAGGCCGTGGAGCAAGCCGAAAAGAGCCTCAGGCTGGCTTTTATTGAGTATCAGGCTGGCCGCCGTTCAAATACTGACCTGCTGGATATTCAGAAAAGTCTGTTGAATGCCAGCCTGCAGTTGAATCAGATTGTGGTAGACTATAACCTCAGCCAGGCCCAGCTTTATTATGTCCTTGGAATATTATGATCAATGGAGTCTTCTGATGAAAAAAATTAAGCTGCTCGGAAAGATAACTTTCCCATTATTCTTGCTGTTAATTCTTATAATTTTTAGTAGCTGCCATAAAAAGCAGGAGGCCAGCCCGGTTTCAGCCGCTCCAGAAACCAGGCCAAAAGTTGAAGCCAGGCTGGTCAGGGTGACTGAAGTTAAGCCAACCAAGATAACTGAAAAGTTAGAGCTGCCGGGCACGCTTCAAGCGGAAAATGTGGCCAATATTCTTTCTACGGCTGAGGGAAAAATTTCCCGGCTTTTCAAAAGAGAGGGTGACCGGGTGCGCCAGGATGAAGTCCTGGCCCTGATCAGTTCTCTGGTTCGTGAAGATATAATAAACTCGGCCCGGTTGATTCTGGAAGAGAAAAAGAGAGCCTGGAACGAAGCCCCGGACGATGAGACTCTGAAAAAAGAGTATCTCCAGGCCGAGCGGGATTATGAATTCGCTCAGCAGCAGTACAAGGAAATACCGGTAACCAGTCCAATCTCCGGTGTTGTTTCGCAGCGCTGGGTTGACCTGGGGGACATGGTGCCAGCCAGGGCCAGGCTGTTTGAAATTCAGAGCAGTGACCGCCTTCGAGTCGATGTGCCCGTTTCCGAGCTGGACCTGGGACGGCTGTCTCTTAACATGCCGTCCAGTGTCAGGGCCGATGCCTGTCCCGGCAGGATTTTCAACGGCCGGATACAGAGGATTCACCCGCTGGTTGATAATAAAACCCGCAACGGCCTGGTGGAAATAGTTCTGGATTATATTTGTCCGAGTTTGAAAGCAGGCATGTTTGTCAGGGTTACCTTTATTCTGAGAACCATTGACGGGGCGCTGGCCGTTCCGGCTCCGGCCATCATAGAAAGGCCCGGGTTCAAAGCAGTATTTGTGGTTAACGAGAATAAAGCGGAAGAAAGAGCTGTAATAACCGGCCTGGAAACAGAAGGCTTGGTACAGATTCTTTCCGGCCTTGGTGAAGGAGAAAGAGTGGTGGTCGAAGGCCAGGAACAATTAAAGACAGGAATGCCGGTCAAGGTCATGCCTTCTGCCGAACAATCCGGAAGCTAAGCCTGGAGGCAGCGGTGAAAATAACATCAATTGCCCTGCGCCGGCCGGTGGCCACTCTGGCTCTGATGGCCACAGCCCTGGTCCTCGGTTTTTACGGGTACCTTAACCTGCCCACCGATTTCCTGCCTGACATTACCTATCCCATGGTCAGGGTTCACATCTACTGGAAAGGGGCCACGCCCGAGGAAATAAACGATAACATTGCCGAGCCGGTCGAGCGCATTTTGAGCACCGTGGATAATCTTGATTATTTAGAATCTTCCTGCATCGAAGGTCAATACACTCTCAGGGTCAATTTTGAGTATGGAGCGGATATTGACGTTTCCTATCAGGATGTCGTGGCCAAGATGGGCTTGGCCAGGCGGCAGCTTCCGCCCGACGTTGATCCACCTGTTATGTTTAAGGCTGACCCTTCTCAGCTTCCGGTAACACAGCTGGTTATCATGTCTGAGGGGCGGGACCTGGTTAAATTGCGGACCTGGGTAGAGAATGTCCTGCAGGATCAGTTCCTGGCGGTTAAAGGTGTGGCCGGTACGGAAATTGCCGGCGGTTTAAAGAGGGAAATACACATTAACCTGGACCCCAGGCGTCTGACAGCCTTCGACCTGACCCTCAATCAGATCATCAAGCGCCTGAACGAAGAGAACATAGAGTATCTGGCCGGCCGGGTGGTAGAAGGAAACCGGGAAATCATCGTCCGGACGACGGCCGAATTCCAGACGCTTGATGATATCAGGAACGTGGTCATCATCAACAACGGGAAATCCATGGTCCGGGTCAAGGACCTGGCCACGGTTGAAGATAGCCATCAGGATGTCAGGATAATCACCAGGTTCAAAGGCCGGCCGGCCATAAAGCTAAACATCCTGAAGCAGGCAGAGGCCAACACCATGGAAGTGGCCAGCCGGGTCAATGCCCTGATCGAAAAATTGAAGGAAACCAGTCCACCCGATATCACCTTTGATACCATTGAGAACCAGGCCGCCTATATCGATAGGGCCATTCAGGGGGTACGGGAGTCGGCCATCGCTGCTGTCTTTCTGGTGATCCTGGTGGTCCTGATTTTTCTCGGTAGCTGGAGGCAGGTGGCGGTAATGTTGATTGCTCTGCCCCTGACCCTGCTCTTCAATTTTTTTCTGATGAAGATAGGCGGATTTTCCATCAACATTTTCTCCCTGGGCGGCCTGGTGGTGGCCATGGGGGTGATTCTGGATAATTCCATAGTGGTGATAGAGAATATTTCACGCTGGAAACGGGAAAGGCAACTGCTGGAAACCGTTGAACCGTTTGTTGAGGCAGAAGCGGTAAGTGAAGGCGCCACCTCAGAAGTAGCCCTGTCTGTACTGGCTGCCACCCTTACTTTTCTGGCGCTTTTTACTCCTTTCTTACTGATTCCCGGGTTAACTTCGCTTCTTTTCAGAGAGCTGATTCTGACGATTGCCGGAATAGTTCTGGTTTCCCTGCTGGTGGCCCTGACGGTGACCCCGACCCTGGCCAATTTTTTTGTGGTCAGGAAGAAATCCAAGAAAGTTGAAACCAGCATTTTTGACCGGATAATCATGGGGATAAACAAGGCCTACGGCGGACTTCTGACCGGCCTGCTTAAAGTCAGGTGGATGGTGGTTATAATTTTTGTAGCCTTGCTGGCCTGGAGCCTTTTGAACTTTAAGAAGATTGGAACAGAATTCTTACCCAAAATGGATGATGGCCGGGTAATGGTCAAGGTGATCCTGCCTTCCGGGACTTCGGTGGAGAAAACAGACCGGATCCTGGCCGACCTCGAGTCCATAGTCAGAGAAGACCCTTATGTGGAAAGGTATTTTACTCTTTCGGGGGGCAAGGTCTGGGGGCTGGTGACCTACGAAGTGGCCAACGAGGGCGAAATTGATATCGAGCTGGTTCCCAAAAGCAAGAGGCCTTTTTCTACAGAAGAGTATATGGAAAAGATCCGACCGCAGGTGATGAAGCATCTGATTCCGGGAGCCCGCCTGGTCGTTTCCCAGCAAAAGTTGAAAGGCCTGCGGCAGGTGGGCGAGTCGGACGTGGAAATAAAAGTCAGAGGCACCGAGCTTAACCGGATAAATCAGCTGGCCCAGCAGGTGGCGGCCAGGCTGCGGAATATTGAAGGACTGACCAACGTCAGGATTGGCACGCAGATAACCAAGCCTGAATATCAGATTCAGCTGGACAGGTTGCGCCTGGCCGATGTTGGCCTTTCCACTCAGGCCGTGGCTGCGGCGGTTCGCAGCCTGATTGATGGCCAGGTCGCTACCAAATTCAGGGAGGCGGGAGAGTATTACGATATAAGGGTTAGAATTCCGGAGTCTGATATTCGCAGCCGCCAGGATATTGAAAATCTTTTCATAGATGCCCCCGGCAATTTGAAGATTCCTCTCCGGACGGTGGCCCGGGTGGTTCCCAGGCTGGGACCGGTAGAAATCATCCGGGAAGACCAGATGCAGCAGATAGTTGTCTCCAGCGATGTTTTGCCAGGTTTCAGCGTGGGCAAAATGGCCGGGGTGGTGAGCGCAGCTCTGCAGGACCTCAGCCTGCCTGAAGGTTATACTCTGAGCTTCGGCGGACAGGTTTATATGATGGAAGAAAGTCAGCGGACAATGATCCAGGTAATCATTTTTGCTCTTTTCTTTGCCTATGTCATTCTGGCCATTCAGTTTAATTCATTCAAGCAACCGTTGTTGATACTTCTGGGGGTACCTTTTGCTCTGGTCGGGGTGGTGGCCGCCCTGTCGCTGACCGGCTTTCCGGCCGGAGCCACGGTCCTGATAGGCGTGGTCATTATGAGCGGCGGAGTCGCTACCCAGGGAGTGGTGATGATTTCGTTTATGAACGAAAAGAGAAAACAGGGGAGGACCCTGCATGAAGCCATTCTGGAAGCGGCTCCCCTGAGGATTAGACCGATCCTTATGACCCAGGCTACTACCGTTCTCGGTCTCATGCCCCTGGCCATTAACCGGGGAGAAGGAGGAGACATGCTGCAACCGATGGCCGTGGCGGTCATCGGAGGCCTTTTGTTTTCCCTTCTTGTCACCCTGTTCTTATTGCCAGGCTTATACTATATCCTGGAGAAAAAAAGTTAAGGTTTCCTGGATATCAATTATCAGGATTTACATTTTCGGGGGAAAGCCACTCCCCGACTTCTGCCGCTCAAACCTCATGCCTGCCGGTCCTGACTGTTGACGCCGGTGCTAAAATGAAAGTAGAAGAAGGAATAGATTTTTGATTTAGTCAAAAATTGAGCCAGAAAGAAGAGAACATCAAGGCTGAGGGGAGAAGGAAACTGAAAAGGTCACCGGGCTTATCGCCAGGTCAAAATTCCGGGTGGCGTCTTGATTATCTGTCTGGCCAGCTTATCAGCTTTTTCTTATATGAATAGATATTCATATGTTATGGTAGAGGAGGAAAAATGGAGAGAGTAAACAGCCAGAAAAAGAACCAGAGAATCCTTCCTGTTTGCGCCAGGGAGCCGGAGAAGCTCAATATTATCCTGGCCTGTGATGGGGCAGCCAGCGTTGGCCAGATCGGTCATCAGGTGGCGGTAGACCTGACCAACAATTACCAGGAAGCCAGGATGTGTTGCCTGTCGGCGGTGGCGGCAGAATCCAGGGCCCACGTGGATATCGCCCGAAGGGCCAGAAAGCTAATCGTGATAAATGGCTGTGCCAATCGCTGCGCCAGCAAGATCCTGGAAAAGCAAAACATTCCGTATCATTATGAAATCACGGTGGCCGCGGAAGGAGTGGACAAAGTTCCGACCCTTGATTTTGACCAGGCCGAAGTTGACCGCATCGCTAAAAAGATCGCCGGAGAAGCTCTGGCCGGGGTTGAGCGGCGAGCGGCTGATTCCTCTTCAGCTGACGATAAATAAAAAAAATATTAAGGCCGGCGGGCTGTGGGCTGCGGATCTCTTAAAAAGATTTTGACCGTCAAGCCTAAACCGGGCAGGTCTGGAATCTTCGGCCACCCGAGGCTGGAAAAAACTGCTTAAACAAGAATCTTGACAATAACAGGAGGGGCTATAATCCCGGTTTCAATCTACCATTCTGCCTGGCTGGTGCCGGAGAGATGATAGTCATAAAGAGCAGGCCGAACACCAGCCTGGCTCGCAGGTGAGCTTTTGAACATTTCAATATGAACAGGACGCAACGAGGATAATTAATTAAAGACCGGGGACGTGATTTAATTTAATTTAACTTGAAGGAGGTAAAAAACAACATGAAACCGAGAAAAGTGGAAGTCTGTTGCGAGCTTTCGGCCATGCTCCGGCCCAAGACCTATCCTTTCGGCGTGAAATTTTTTGAAAACCCGGAAGATAAGCCTGAGGGAACGATGAGACCTCGCCACCCGATGAACACCTGCCAGATCACAGCCATGGTGCGTTACTACGGACGTTCCATGTATTTTACTGCAGAGGACATGGCCTGTATAGTGGGTGGAGTGACGATGGGGCTGATTCCTGAGCCGGAAATTATGAAAAACGGCGAAATTGCCAGGATGCTGCATGCTGACCTGGAATCGGCAGCCGAGTTTACCAGGCAGGTGGCCAAAATCCCTTACGGGAGATTTACGGCTGTAGCCGTGGCCCCGATGTTCAAGGCCAATTTCGAGCCAGACCTCGTGGTTATGTATGGCAATACGGCCCAGGTGATGCGAATTGTCCAGGGATATCTTTATGAAAAGGGCGGGCGAGTACATTTTTCTACGGGTGGAGAATGGAGCCTGTGTGCCGATAGTATCGCCCAGGCTTATGTTTCCCAGGATATTTCTCTTGGGTTACCATGTTTTGGAGACCGCAAAACAGCCCTGGCCCAGGAGGATGAAATAACGGTGGCTTTCCCGTACAGTATGTATGAAAAAATTCTGGAAGGGATGCGGAAAACAGCGGAGGTCGCAGCCTATCCCACTCCTTTTGATATTGGCTTTCCCCAGATGCCCGATTATACCCTGACTCCCTGGAGTGTTGAATACCGCCGCAGGCATTTGGCCGGCAATATCCCTTCTAAATAATGCGGCTGTTGACGGGTCTGATAAAAATATAAATAGAAATAGAGAAAGCCCGGGCCCGGCTGTAATTCAGAATGAGACCGGCAGGATTGTTTGATATATTGTTTGAGCTAATGGCAATTATTGTCTTGTCGGTCGATTAAGGGCCGGTAAGAGCCCGGCTTCTCATTTTTAGAAAAGAGGGGACACCGTACAGTGTCCCCACATTTTCTTATCTGTTATTTTTTCCTGCTGGATTTTGCCATATGGGGAAAAATTCGGGGACACCGTACGGTGTCCCCTCTATTTGGAAAGTGCGTGAAAAGAAGAGACCTGGCATTATGGCCAGCACCCTGGTGTCTTTGCAATTGACATTCTTTTGTTTTTATTTTATATTTTAATTAAATACTTAAATGGAAAGAGGCTCGGATGAAACAGGAAGAAAAGATGGCCCGGTATTTCAAGGCATTATCAGCCCCGCCGCGGCTGCGCCTCTTTAACCTGCTGAAGCAACGGATGCTGTGCGTCAATGCTCTGGCAGAAGCTTTGAAGCTGAGCCCGGCGGCCGTTTCCCAGCACCTGCGGCTCATGCGCGAAACGGGACTGGTCCGGGCTGAGAAGCGAGGCTATTTTGTTCATTACCGGCTGGACCCTAAATCCATAGAAGAGTTCAGCCGGCTGGCGCAGAGGCTTTTAAAAATTGAGGAGAAAAAGCCATGAAAAAAATTGACCTGAGGACCTTGCTGGCTCACTCCTATGAGGAACGCAAAAAAAATGTGTTTTACGAGAGGCCTGAATTCAAATTGAGAATAATTCAAATTGAGCCAGGCGAGATTATTCCGGAATGCCGGATGGACTCTCAGGTGATTTTCCTCTGCCTCGAAGGTCTGGTTGAAGTCACAGTGTGTGGCGATAAGGTAGAGCTTGGAGAGATGCAGCTTCTGGCGGCTGAGCCCGGTCATTTTTCCATGAAGGGGCTGGTTAGAAGCCGGCTTCTTGGAATCCAGATAAAGCTCTTCAGTTCAGGTTGAACCAGCCGGCTTACGGGTGCGGTGGCGAGTTAAATATTAGAACAAAAATTGCGGCAGAGAGGCTGAAATGAATTTAGTATAGGAATTCTTATGATAAACAATAAAGAGGTTGAATTAATGGCCGAACAAAGTTTATCTAAAATAGTTAAAAATGATGTGGATTCGGCAGATATCATCGTCGTCAGGAACCTTTATAAGAGCTACGGTCCGGTGCGGGCGGTTGATGGAATATCCTTCAGCGTCGGGGAAGGAGAACTTTTTGGATTTCTGGGGCCAAACGGCGCCGGCAAGACAACGACCATAAATCTGCTAACCGGCCTGGCCCGTCCTGATTCTGGAGAAATTTTACTGGCCGGTCTTGATGTCAGGAAAAATCCCGCGGCCGCCAAATTCATGATCGGTGTGGTGCCGGATGAAAGCAACCTTTATCCTGAACTGAGCGGTTTTGACAACCTGTGCTTCTGCGCTGCTCTCTACGGTCTGAAGAAGGCGGAGCGCCGGCAGCGGGCTCGCCAACTGCTGGAATTTTTCAATCTCGGCGAGGCGGCCGACCGAAAATTTGGCGATTACTCCAAAGGGATGAAACGCCAGCTGACCATCGCCGCCGGCTTGATCCATCAACCGAGGATCCTTTTCCTGGACGAACCCACCACCGGCATCGATGTGGCCAGTGCCCGCCAGATCCGTAAGCTGATTGCCGGACTGAATCGTGAGGGCACCACAATTTTTCTGACGACCCATTACATCGAAGAGGCCGAACGCCTCTGTCAGAGGATTGCTTTCATCGTCTCCGGCCGGATTGTTAAAGCGGATAACCTCGAGAATCTGCTTCAGCCACTGCGTGGTCAATACAGCCTGCTGCTGACTTTTTCTGAAGACATTGAGACACGAGCAGAACTTCAGTTCGCGTTCTCCGCAGCCTTCCCCGAGCTCGTTTTTGAGCCGATCCACGGGCGGGAGCTGCGGATAAAATCAACTCGACCAATAGCAGTCGGGCCACTCGTCCGCTTCTTTGAGGAACAGGGCTGTGAAATCCTGGAAGCCAGAAGGTTGCATCCGTCGCTGGAGGAAGTTTTTGTCAGGCTCACCGGAATTGAAGCCGAGCAGATGAAAAAGGAAAAGGAGAAAAAGGAAGGAGTCGGCCGGTGAATAAAGTCAAGAGCGGAGGAATGATGCCTGATTTCCAACCGGGGCGTTCTACCACCTGGATTGCTCTCTGGAACATCCTGGCCAAAGACATGCGCACCTATTATTTCAAGCCGCCCAACATCAGCTGGGGCATAATTTTCCCGCTGGCCTGGACCGGCATGTTTTTCATCAGGTCAGGAAGCGGAGTGCCGGATGTCATGAGCCTGCTGCCCGGAGTGGTGGCACTGTCGATACTTTTCGGCACAACTTCGCTTCTGGCAGTAACCATCACCTTTGAAAAAAAGAGCCGGTCTTTCGAAAGGTTGCTTCTGGCACCCATTACGCTGACAGAACTGATGCTGGCCAAGACTTCGGGGGCGATTCTTTTCGGTGTGGTCAATGCTTTTGTGCCGGTTATGATGGCTGCCTTGATCACCGACCTGAGACAGGTCAAATGGATCTATTTTCTGGTGGCCGTGGTCCTCGTCGCCATGGCTTCGACCTTCCTCGGGTTGTTTATAGCAGTGGCAGTAAGTGAAGTGTTTGAAGCCCAGACGTTTTCCAACTTTTTCCGCTTTCCCATGGTCTTTCTGTGCGGGCTGTTTTTTCCGGTGAGCCGGCTGCCGGTTATCCTCAGGCCTCTTTCTTATGCCTTGCCGCTGACTTACGGGGCCGACATTCTGCATGGTGCGGTGAACTCTGGAAATAGCCTGCCGTACTGGGTGGACTTTCTGGTGCTGGCGGCTTTCTGCCTCGGACTCTTTGCCCTGAGCCTCCGCAACGTGAACCGCCGCTGGATTAAATAGCCAGCCTGTTGTACAAGGAGGGGACACCGTACAGTGTCCCCATATTTTTTACTCTGTTATTTATTTTTCGCTGGTTCAGGCCATATGGGGAAAAATTCGGGGACACCGTACGGTGTCCCCTCTGCTTCACTCCTGCGAGACCCGTCTGGAGTTTTACTTTATCAGGCAAGTTTGAATAAAATATAAGGCAAAACGATTGAAGGAGGAAACTGTCATGAAAGCTCGATATTTCCAGAGAGCCTTTTTTGTGTCATTTCTTGTCCTGGCCTTAAGCCTGGCCTCCCTGGCCGAGACGAAGTATCGCCAGGGGCTCGATGCTCTCTATGCTGGAAGATACGACGAGGCCATTGCCTTTTTTAAGAAGCAGGTGGAAAAAGAGAAAGATACCGGCGAGCTTGCCTGCCATGCCTCTTTTTTGCTCGGGCTATCCTACTATAAAAACGGCCAGTATGCCGAAGCGATCACCTACCTGAAACGGCCGATGGAAATTCATAAGCAGGGTATGGCCATTTATCGCCTGGATGATGCCTGGAATTTCTGGCTGGGAAGAGCCTACTTTGACAACCAGCAGCTGAAGGAAGCCATTTCCTGTTTCATAGAAGCTGCCAGCAGTTCCCTGGTCAAGCCGGAAACCAAGTACGATGATTTCCCGCCGACTTATCATCAGGTTAAGTTCATGAAGCAGTACTACATCCCTCTGGCCCCCTCCGTTGGCGATTGTTATTTCTGGGCAGCCCTGGCCCAGTACTCCAACGGCCAGTACGAGGAATCGGTCAGCACCATTAATAAAGCCCTGAACGTTTATCCCAGGAATCCCCGCTTTCAGGTTCACCTGGCCGCCTGCCTGCGCGAGCTGAAAAAATATGATGAGGCTATCGCCGCCGCCAGGAAGGCCCTTGAACTTCAAACCAGCGGCCAGAATTATCGAATTCTGGGCTCAATCTACCGGGCTCAGAATGACTACCGCCAGGCAATTGAGGCTTACAAGAGTGCCATCGGCCTGGAACCGGACAATGTGGACAACTACCTGGACATTGCCCGCATCTACATGTCCGAAGGAAAATACTCTGAGGCCGAAGACATTCTCAATAAAGCCCCGGCCTCGCATACCGTTAACCACTACCTGACCCAGTGCTTGATGGGCAGCGGTAATTTTGACGGGGCCGTTTCTACCTGTAACCGGGAAATTCAGAGCTTTGTACTCACCGGAACCGGCCTGGAAATAACCATTGTCGATAAGTATCCTCAGGTAAGTTCTGTTCGGGACACGTTCCCGGCCAAAAAGAGCGGAATTCAACCGGGCGACAGGATAGTCAGCATCAACGGTCAGTCGACCAGGGGACTGTCGGCTGAAGCTGTCCACCAGGCCATAAACCCGGCTTCGGGTACCGTGGTAAACCTGGGAATTGAGCGGAAGGGTCTGAAACAAACGCTGAACGTGTCGCTGACCAGCGAATCAAGAATTCAGACAACCGCGGCCCTGTTCTACGGAATGAAGAGCTTGATCCTGGGTTTGCAGGGAAATCTTGAAGGAGCGGCAAAGGAAGCCAGGAATGCCTATGCCCTTGACCCCGATAATGTCTGGGCCAGAAGAGCCCTGGGTTTCTCCCGGGTAATTGAGGGATCAAAACCGGCCGAGCCGGCATCCGGCGGGAATTTAGAAGAAGCAATTAAAATATTATCCGGCGCAACGGATAGTTTGGACCGAACGATACTGGCGATAGTTTATGCCAGAGCCGGAAATTTGCAGAAAGCAGCCGAAACGTTTGCCCTGCTTCCGGAGGAATTTATCCAGGTCAGGAACGCTTTTTATCATGGTTACGTTGAATTGGCTTTAGAGGCTCTTCAACCTTACGTTGGCCAGAAAAAAGAAAAAATAAAAGCGCTCGAAAGCAACAACCAGTTCCGGGAGGCGCTGGGTGAGTATGCCCTTTTAATCAGACTTTGCCCGGAGCAGGAAGCCAGTCAGATGCGGAAGCACCTGGGCCAGCTGAGAAAGTCCCAGCCCGGGGTCTTTGATTTTCCGGAAGAAGCCAGAAAGTATGTCCTGAGGGCCGAGGTCTTAAGCGAGGGGAAGAATTTTGCCCGGGCCCTGAACGAATACAGAGAAGCCCTTAAGATAGCCCCGTTCGTTCCGGATATTCACAGGGCGATGGCCCTTACTGCCGAATCATTAAAAGATTATAAGCAGGCGATAAAAAGCCTGACCGCTTACCTCGAGCTTAACCCGGATGACCCCGAGGCCCGGACCTTAAAAGATAAGATAATCAAGTGGGAATTCCTCCTTGAAGAGCAAAAGAAGTAAGTGGTGTTCTTGCTATCCCTTTTGACCAGGAGGGGACACCTGCAGGTGTCCCCTCTTTTTTTCTTACAGAATTGAATAGGCCTTCCCGTAATACAGCATCTGCTGGACGTAATCTTCCGGGTAGGAAATCTTCACGTCCACAATCTTCCCGTTCTCCCTGACCGGCTCATACACCGGGTTCATAAAGCCGGCATAGGGTGCCAGTTTCAGCTTGCGGTAGCGCTCCAGAACCTCGCGGTGGAGCTCCGGGTCAACCTTCACGCCGTAGGTTTCGACCAGAGCCTTGGCTGCCTCGTAATCGCCCTCGCTGGTGATGCGCTGAATCTCCTTGAGGAGCTCGCCGTAAAGCTGCCGCAGCTTCTGGTAGTCGTTTACCACGAAATAGGTCTTTCCGTCTTTTGTCACCCGCGAAATCACATTCTCCGGCTTGCCCTTTTCATACACCCAGTGCGAGACCAGGGCCCGGGCCCGCATGTGAGCCTGCTCTATATTTTTCCCGAGCTCAATGCGCGTCAGCTGGGTCATCAGGCCGTTTCGAATCTGCACATCGTACTCGGCCTTGGCTGCTTCTTCATTCGGCAGCACGCCCAGCTCCACCAGCTTCGGGTCCATGATGAAGTAAAGGGCGAACAGGTCGGCCCGCGCCTCTTCAATCGGTGAGTGGTAATTCTTGAGGTCCTCGCTTTTCACTCCGGGCAGGAGCTTTCCCGAGCCGTGACCCAGCACTTCATGCAAATCGGTGTGGACGTTTCTGGCCAGCGAGCCGTATTTTTTAATTCTCTCCAGGATTTCTTCGTTGTAGGTGAACTCGGGTCCGAACGGCGAGTCCAGCGACGACTGGTCGTAGGCGTAGGTGATGTTCTCCAGCGTCACGGACTTTGACCCGTGCATCCGCCGTATCCAGTTAGGGTTGGGCAGGTTGATGCCGATGGGCGTTGACGGATAGCAGTCGCCGCCCAGGATAGCGGCCGTAATAACCTTGGCCGATACCCCGGTGGCTTTTTCCCGCTTGAAACGCTGGTCTATTGGCGAATGGTCCTCAAACCACTGGGCATTGGCCGAAATCACCGCCACGCGCCTGGTAGCCTCTGGATTCTTGAAATTAACCATGGCTTCCCAGGTGGCTTTCATGCCCAGCGGGTCGTTGTAAACCTCTATAAACCCGTTGATGAAGTCCACCACCGATTCGGTGTCCTTGACCCAGAGGATGCTGTATTCGTCCCATTTCTTCAGGTCGCCCGTCCTGTAGTACTCAATAAGCTTTTCAATCACCTGGCGCTGGAGGTCGTTTTCAGCCACAGTGGCTGCCTTTTCCAGCCAGTAGACAATTTTCTCAATGGCCGGGCCATACTTGCCGCCGAGCCGGTAAACTTCCTCCACGATTTTCCCGTCGCGTTTCACCAGCCTGGAATTGAGGCCGTAGGAAATTGGCGTGGGGTCGTTTTTGTCTATTATTCGGGCATAATATTCTTCCACTTCTTTCTGGGTCAGCCCTTCATAAAAATTAACGGCCGAGTTAGCCACCAGGTCGCGCGACGGGTCCTGGCAGACTTTCTTGGCGTCCACCGTCGGGTCAAACATGATGGGCTTCAGGAATGCGATTAAATCATCCAGCGACTGGCCTTCCTCGAGCGGGAATTTAACGCCCTGGCTTCCCCTGACTAAAGACTCAAAATATTCGGGGCTGAATTCGGGCAGGATCTTGTCGGTGGAGTAGTGATGGTGAATGCCGTTTGAAAACCAGACCCTCTTGGTATAGACCATGAATTTTTCCCAATCCGGGGTGGTGCGGTCTCCCCGGTAGCCTCCCACTATGGCGTCGAGGGTTTTTCGAATTTTAAGGTTATGCCTGTAATTCTGGTCGGTGATGATGTCCCGGCCCCAGAGGGCAGCTTCGCTGAGGTAGTAGATGAGCTCTTTCTGCCGCGGCGTCAGCTCTTCAAAGCCGGGGACCCGGTAGCGAAGAATCCTGATGTCGGCAAACTGGTCCACCTGCCACTTGAAGGTCTGCTTCGCCTCCGCCTTGGATTCCTTCGTTTTCTCCGCCTGCTTTTTACATCCGGCAGTCCACACGGCCATAACTCCAATAAATAACAGTATTAAGATTTTCTTCATTTTGCCTTTCTCCTTTTATCAGGTTTTTATGATATGAGCTTCATGCGACAAGCCCGGATATTCTCTTCAGCCCATTATGTTAACTTATGAAAACGAGGGACACAATATATATTTCCTGATTTTTTTTAATAATGAAATAAAAGAGATATACATTTTTAAGATATTTTGCCCAACCAGGAAGCTTATAACTAACAGGGGGGTAAATTAGGCCTTGCACCTGGCTAATGCCGAACAGGATAAATAGCCTGAAAAATTATGATAGGTGCTTTCACCTGATTCAAAATTAAGAAATAGTTACTAAAAAAGCCAAATCTTGACAATTAATGTAAGAATATCTAAATTATTAAGGGAGGCTCAGATTCCTCGGATAAAATTTGTGCCCTGATAACATTTAGCCTGTGTTAGCGTCCTTTAATTAAGGAGATATGAAATGACTGTAACTCAAGAAGAGCTCGCCCGGAGATTGCGCGAAGCTCGTGAAGAGGCCGGGTTTTCCCAGGAGCAGGTGGCCACAGCTCTGCACCTGGCCCGCCCCACCGTAGCTCAAATCGAGGCCGGCAAACGAAAAGTCTCGAGTATTGAGCTTGCGGCTCTTGCCCGCTTATATGGACGACCCCTCCAGAGTTTTTTTGAAGAACCCTTTGAGGAGGATGGGGTTTCTTTTATCCTGCGGTCTATTCCTGAAATCAAACAGGATCCGAGAATCCAGAAAGCTCTCAGCCGTGGAATGGAAATTATTAATTCCATACTTGACCTTGAAAGTAAACTAAGTCTTGGTAAAATGAGTGGCGTCCCGGCTACCAGCTATTCTAAAAAAATCCAGACAAAATGGGAGGCTATCCAGCACGGACAGGAAGTTGCTGCTCAGGAGCGAGGCCGCCTTAACCTTGGAATCGCGCCAGTACCTGATCCTGCTGCTATTTTTGACCGCCAGGGCATTCTAATCCTCGGCCTGGAATTGCCTGCCGGGATTTCTGGCTTTACTTTCCGCTCCGGTCAGGCTGCTGTTTGCGCTGTTAACACCACCGAGCCCCAGGTTCGTCAGCGATATTCTCTTGTCCATGAATATTGCCACATCCTTTGTGATATAAACGAGGTTCCTGCCATCATTACCAGAGTTGAAGGGGAAAAAGATCTTAGAGAGGTGAGGGCCGATGTCTTTGCGGCCAATTTTCTTATGCCAGAAGGGGCTATCAAAGACTTTTTACTTTCGCGTGGTAAAGGAACTTCCTCGAGGGTTCAGGCTTCGTTAATGGTAAAAGAAAAGCTCTTGGGCTATGAGGCCAGGCGTTCTGAGCAAGCTCGCAAAATAAATTATATAGATGTTGTGCAGTTAGCTAATTATTTCGGAGTTAGCGTGGAATCTGTTGTGTGGCGGCTCTATAATCTCAATTTCATTAATGAGCAAGAGCAGAATGACCTGCTGGAAAAAGATAAGAGTGATGCAGGAAAAATCCTAAAAAAATATTTTGGCAGGCAATCCACTTATCTTGTGAATCGAAATAAATTCATCTTTCAGAGCGCCGGCGAGCGTCTTTTGAGCCTGGCTATAGAAGCAGCGCGGAAAGACCTTATTAGCCGAAACAAATTAATCGAGCTGTTAAAACTGGCCGGTATGACGGAAAAGGATATTTTTGAATTTCCTGAATCCCGGCGTGCCTTACTATAAAACTGATATTTATGCTAAAGAAGTCTTAAAATATTATTTATTAGATTGAGTTAAGGTATTTCTCGCATTCATTTGTAAATTCTTTAAAGCTATTGTGAAGCTGAGACTTAGCTTCAATTACAGAAGAGGCATGGTCTCTTTCATCTGAAGCAATGATCTTACTCCAATGCAGGACATCCCTTGCCTTCTGAGCAATGTTTCCATATTTATGGAATTTTCCTAATAAACGATATTCTTCATTAAAAAATTGGATGCAATGATTCTGTTTTTGATTGTAGCTAGCCCAATTTGAGGTCAGTTCATATATTTGACCAATTTCGTTTTTGAGAATATCTATTTCTTCCATTGCAAGTTTGCGACGTATTTTTCGGAATTCACGTCTTTCTTCTGCTTTAGCTGTTAAAAAGTCCATTAACTTTGTAAATGCGATGCTAACTAATGCAGTTATTAAGGTTTGATACCAAGTCAAATAACCCTCCTTTTTATCAAATTAAAATGAGATAAACGCTTCGTTTCAAGCTACTATCAATAAATTGCAAGAGTCAATAGCCTTATTTAGCATTTATAACTGGCCTCTTTAATTCATTTTTTATTTTAAATGCGTAATAGATTAATTTCAACCAGTTAAATGAGTATTTCTCGTTAGTACACAAATTAGTTTGCCGCTTGAATTAGGGAAGTGAGCATCTAAATACTCGCGTTTTTTTTGGCTTTACTTATTTGATTGCACCGCCCACTTCTGATGTTCTGGAGGAGTAGCTAAAACAAGTAGCGTTTTCATTATCCAGATTGGCTTTATCTATTCTATTTTTATTAACCTAAAAAAATAAGTAAGTTGACAAAGCCACGTTTTTTGATAAAAATAACTATGTTTTGTTCATTTCTAATAAGTAAGTTTTGGTTGTTAGTTGCACGGCATTCAAAGATAAAATTAGTTTAATTGAAGGTGATGAGTTTATAAGCGACAAAAAAGAAGGTGTTTCATTTTAGCCCAATTAGAATTGAGGTTAAAAAGATAAAAAGAAAATGGAAGAGCGAAAACATCCTGATAAATTAGCTGCATAGCTAACCCCAAAGTATTTATGAACGCAAAAAGAAGGGATAAACAGATATGAAGAGCAAAAATAATATTCAATTAACATTAAAAAATTTAGAGGCTACTCCACATACTTATGGAGCTGCAATATTGAATAAAGAAAAATTCATCGACGTTTTATTCGAAATTGTTAATACAAAAGATATAAAAGCTAAAAAAGAACGAGGCATTATACTAAAAGATATTTTATCTAATCGTATAAAAGACCAAGAAGGGATATTAAATATCGATATTAACGGAGATACCGTTTCTCTCCGACGAGATGTTCTTATTTCTGAATTAGAGCAGATAATAGAATCTCAGACTGAGGGGAGAGCTAATTATTATTTAAATAGATTGATAGATGGAATTCAACGAGTCAAAACGAGTAAAATTAATGATATAAATCTTTTAAGGTGGAAAGAATATGATAATATTATTACTGATAGTCTTTGGATATTAGATAAAAGAGATACTTCAGGAGCACATTTGGGTTGGTACTGGGGGAATTTTATCCCACAGATTCCGAATCAAATGATGCTTAGATATACTAAAAAAGGAGACTGGGTTTTAGATACTTTTTTAGGAAGCGGAACGACATTGATTGAGTGCAGAAGATTAGGTAGAAATGGTATTGGGATAGAATTAAATCCTGCTGTTGCAGAAAAAGCAAAAGAGCTCATCCAAAAAGAGCCAAATAATTATAATGTAGTAAGTGATGTAATTATCGATGATAGTAGAACTGTAAACATTAAGGAAATTTTAGAAAAGTATAAAATCAAGCAAGTTCAGCTTCTTATAATGCATCCTCCATATCATGATATTATTAAGTTTTCGAGAGATGAAAGAGATCTTTCAACAGCAAAGAGCTCTGAAGGATATTTAAAGATGTTTGGTGAAGTAGTAGATAATGCTACTCCATACTTAGAAAAAAGACGATATTTTGCATTAGTTATTGGTGATAAATACTCCAAAGGCGAATGGATACCTTTAGGTTTTTACTGTATGCAAGAAGTATTAAAAAGAGGATATATGTTGAAGAGTATAATTGTAAAAAACTTTGAAGAAACAAGAGGGAAAAGAAATCAAAAGGAGCTTTGGCGATATAGGGCATTAGTTGGCGGATTTTACATTTTTAAACATGAATATATTATGCTTTTCAAGAAGAGATAAACAATATGAACAC
>CALEUG010000010.1 GCA_937920515.1 uncultured bacterium | reverse complement strand
CAGATCAAAGGGTAGTTAACGATATACTTACGCAAATGGAATTTGAAAAAAGGCACCCAGCGCGTGGTGCCAAATCATATGAGCAATGGGAGCATGATATGGTACTCTGGCATTTTGTCAGAGACAAAAGACCATCCCCATTAGAATCGCCCTTAGATGCAATATATTGGATTGTCACGGTTGATTTTCGCTTTCTTGGATTTGATGCCTATAAGAAGGATAGGTTGAATGAGCCTTTTCAAACATGTCTCCATCCATCAACTCTGGTGCAAATGTTGCAGTTTTGGGTTCCTAGAACTGCTCAATTTGAAGAGGCAATGCTTAGCAGTTTAAGATTACCTTTCCTTTTTCAGGAATTTGATCCTAACTCCGAACGAGTAACGATACGCATCATAGAAACTCTGGGCAGATTCGAAAATATTGGAGATCTTTCCAAAGAGACAATCGCGGCTATCCTAATGAATGACGCTTTGAGACAAAAACTATCAGTTGAGTCTGATATAAAAAAACAAGTCGAACTAGTAAGAGAAGCGTTGATTGAAGAACAACAAAAATTAGAAAAAAGGCTTAAAGCCGCTTTTAAGACATCTGAGGAGCTTGAGAAAAAGATTCATCAGAAGGATGAGACAATAAGAGAGCTGACAGAAAAAATCAATAATATGCAGGAAGGGTTATCTTTAATTCGAAAACAATTAGACGAGAAAAAGAAGAAAGAGGAAAGGCTGGAAGAAAGAATTGACTATCTCGAAGGAATGGAGAGAACCCGAATAGAAAATGCACAGCGACGAACCGAAATCTTTAGATTTACAGCGTGTTGGATTTTTATTCCTATAATATTGTTAATTGTTATCGGATTTTATGGACCTCGATTATTTTATATATCCACAAGGCTAGGCGTTTGGGGTCAAACAATAGGAATATGGATTTTATTGTTAATAGTATGGCTATGGATCGCAGAAAAAAGAAGTAAAAAATATCCTAGAATTCAAGATTGGAGCGTTTTTAAAATAATTCAGAAATTTAAGAAGTGGTTTTTTGGGATTCTGGGGTTATTATTGGTTGGTATTTTAATAAATGCGCTGTGGGATATTTTGGAAAATCTTTTGAAGATTAAGTGAAACAGGCAAAGATGGTTAGAGGGTTGATATGTCAATATACCGAAGCTAATCCATTATGTGTTCATAATTAAAGTGCCAAGGACATGGAAGATGGAACGATTTGAGGGAGAACAATGGATTTCTTTCTAAGAGGTTATAATTAATCAAATGTTAGTAGGGATGCAATATTCATATAGTGCCCCCCAAAAAAGCAAGACACTTTTTGGCAATTTTGAAGTAGAGGTAGATTCGAAAAAGATGTCTTCACTACTTTTACGGTGAGCGACGTTTTCCATCCACTTCATTTATCAGACTCCCCCTGCTAAAGCTGCCTGCGGGCATTGAAGCTATTGCTGAAAGAACTCCTCAGGAATGAGGTCACCAGGGAACGAATGAACATAGAGCCGATTGTAATCTTCTCTGACCCAATTCCTGATTGCCTCTCGGGCCTGCTTAAAATAGCTGAACTCGTTCAGCCAGAGACGATGTCTTTATTTCTATGGTAGTTCCCTGTACAACTCGCTTCTGCTTATCCTCAGCGTCTCGCAGGACGATTTAAGCTTCACCATCTGCTTCACTGCTTCCCGGAGATTAACCCCCTAATATTTTTAAGGCCTCTGTCGCTATGGTCTGCCGTCCGATGATCTTCTCCAGCTTCTCAATCCGGGGCCGAAGCGTTTCAGATTCGTTCCTCACAGCCTCATTGCTCAATGCCTTCTGCCGGCTTCAAGAAATTGATCCCGCCGGCGTAGAAAAGCGACTGGCTGATATAATGCTCCCGGCAGATTTCGGCCACCGACTTCTGCCCCCCTGAGCGTCTGCAGCACTAAGGCCATCTTCTCCTCCGCTGTCCACTTCTTCGGTTTCATCCTTTCACCTTCTGAATTATGTATAAAGCCTACCTCTCGAAAGTGTCCATCTCCTCAGGGGGTCAGTATAGGCGTATAAGCCACGGGAACAACCGGGTAGAAGGGGCAAAAGGTCAAGAAAAAATAAATCTCTGGTAGGATGGTGTCAACTTATCGTTTAAAATTTGAGCAGAAGTAAAAATTCAAAGGAGGCGCGCATGCTAACACCCGAATTAATCGAAAAGGCTGTGGCCTGGTTGATTGCCACCGGGTTAAAGTTGCTGTTTATCATTGCCATCATCCTGGTACTGCTGCGGGTCTGCCGGGTGCTGAGCCGGAGGCTGGAAAAAGTTTTCCTTAAAGGGCGAGAAGATGAGGAATCGCAGAAGAGAGCCAGGACCCTGTCCAACCTGGTAAACCAGTTCCTGAGAGTGGTGGTCCTGGTCATTGCGGTCATTACCATTCTCGGGGCTCTTGATATCCAGATTGCTCCCGTCCTGGCCACGGCCGGCGTGGCCGGACTGGCCGTGGGCTTTGCCGCCCAGTCGCTGATCAAAGATGTGATAAACGGGTTTTTCATAATACTCTGGGACCAGATAAGGGTGGGTGATGTGATCAGCGTGGCCGGGAAAAGCGGAGCGGTTGAGGCCATTTCTCTGAAGATGACGGTTTTACGAGACCTGGGGGGAAATGTCCACTATATTCCCAATGGCCTGATTGATATCGTTACCAACATGACCAGGGATTTTTCCCGCTTCGTGTTTGATATCGGCGTGAGCTATTTTGAAAACGTTGATGAAGTTACCGGGGTTCTCCGCAAAATTGATCAGGAGCTGCGATCTGACCCGGCCTTTGCCGGGGATATCCTTGAGCCTCTGGAAGTTCTGGGGCTGGACAGGTTTGCCGATTCCGCGGTGATAATCAGGGCCAGGATTACCACCAGGCCTGGCCGGCAATGGGCTGTGGCCCGCGAGTTCAACCGGCGCCTGAAAATTGCCTTTGATCGCCAGGGAATTTCCATACCCTTCCCGCATCTGACGATGTTTGTGGGACAGGATAAGAGCGGCCAATCGAAACCCTTGTCGGTCAGGATTGAGAACGCCGGCGGTCCCGGAAACTGAAGCGGGTGGGATCCGGATCATGGAAGCAAGGCTTTATTTTGAACCGGAAATCAAGAAGCTGGTAGGCCTGAAAGAAGCCATTGAAGCGGTGGAAGATTCTTTTGCCGCCTACAGTTCGGGGCGGGCTGTCCTGCCGGGAGTCATCAACCTGGACCTGCCCGAATTTCAGGGTGAAGTCCATGTTAAAGGGGCTTACCTCAGGGGAAGTGAATATTATGTCATAAAGGTTGCTTCCGGGTTTTTCCGCAACCCGGAGCTGGGCCTCCCGGTGGGCAACGGGCTGATGCAGGTGTTTGAAGCCCGGACCGGGCAGCTGGCTGCTATTCTGTTTGACCGCGGATACCTGACCGAGTTAAGAACGGCAGCGGCCGGGGCTGTGGCTGCTAAGTACCTGGCCAGGAGCTCAATCGACCGGGTGGCGGTCATCGGGTCGGGTTACCAGGCCAGGTTTCAGCTCCGGGCCCTGGCCCAAGTCCGGAACTTTAAGGAGGTGGCTGCCTGGAGCCGCAACCCGGAAAACGTGAGAAAATATGTTGAGGAAATGAACAAAGTTTTTCCCGGGATTGTTTTTCTTCAGGCCGCATCTGCCGAAAGTGCGGTCAGGGAAGCTGACCTGGTGATAACGGCCACCCCCAGCCGCCAGCCGATAGTCAGGGCTGAATGGCTTAAGCCAGGGGTGCACCTTACGGCCATGGGGTCGGATGGCCCTGAAAAACAGGAACTTTTCCCGGAAGTTCTGGCCAGGGCTGACCGGGTGTTCTGCGATTCAACTTCTCAGTGCCGGCGGCTGGGAGAGTTACATCATGGGCTTGAAGCCGGTATGATTACAGAAGATGAGGTCAGTGGCGAAATCGGGGAGCTGGTGCTCGGTCTTAAGCCGGGAAGACAGAGTGATGAGGAAATTACGGTGGCCGACCTGACCGGGCTCGGGGTGCAGGACGCAGCCGTGGCCACCCTGTTCCTGCGGCTGGCCCGGGAAGCGGATGTCCCCGGCCAGGCCTTCAACATTTGAAGAGGAAGACAATATTAACTTCCTCCGCTTTCCGGACCGGGTGACGGGAGAGCTTCCATTTTATTTATTCAAGAAGCCGCCTTGCTTTTAGCTCTCCGGTTACATTCGCCACGCTGATTATGATCTCCTGGTGCTAAGAGAATAACTTTTCAAATGAGCCTTCAATCAGACCAGCGGATTTTTTTCCGATTCTTGGGGCAAGGGCCCTGGCCCGGCGCAATATATGAACAAATATTCATATATCAGGGCCAGAGGGAACTATCCGGCCGAAAGATTTCCCTGGTAATAATTGGAAAGAAAGTCATGGGAAATCATTTTTCCTGATCGCTGCCTGCAGGATTATCCGGCCATGTTACTCAGGCCGGGGCGAATGGAGGCTTCCGGGAAACATGGTCCCGCGCAGTCAACCTTCCGGCCGTTGACCGAAGGCTGGCTTATCATATAAACTGAACATGTCTCGCGGAAAAACCCGGGATGTTTCAGGTCGGTTCAGCGGTAAAAAAGATGAGATACAAATAGACCCTGATCGGGAGGATTTGATGAACGAGAAATTTATAAATACCAGGAAGATTTTATCTGCGCTGATTTTGATTTCAGCTATCCTGGTCCTGGCCGCCGAGCTTCCGGCGGACGAGGGCATGTGGCCGCTGAGCGAGTTGCCCCGGCTCAACCTCCAGGAAAAGGGGTTGCGGCTGGACCCGGCCTTAATCTACGACCCTTCCAAACCGAGCCTGCTCTATGCCGTGGTTGAGGTCGGGGCCACCGGGTCTTTTATCTCGCCCGACGGACTCATCATCACCAACCATCATGTGGCCTTCGGCTCGGTGGTGGCGGCCAGCACCCCGGAAAAAGATTATTTAAAGAACGGTTTCCTGGCCAGGACCAGGGCCGAAGAAATTCCGGCCGCCGGAAGGACGGCCCGCATCACCGAGTCCTTCCAGGATGTTTCGGCCCGGGTCTTAAGCGCCCTGAAGAAGAACATGAGCTATGCCGACCGGACCAGGGCCATTGAACAGCAGATTAAAAAGATAGTGGCCGAAGCCGAGAAAGCCAACCCCGGGAAGAGAGCCGAGGTGGCTGAAATGTTCCCGGGCAAGACTTACTGGCTGTTCCTTTACACCGTGCTCCGGGACATCAGGCTGGTCTATGTCCCGCCGCTGGCCATCGGCAATTTTGGCGGGGAAGATGACAACTGGATGTGGCCCCGCCACACCGGCGATTTTACCCTGATGCGGGCCTATGTGGCTCCCGACGGGAAGCCGGCGGGATACAGCGAGAAAAACGTGCCCTACAGGCCCCGCACCTATCTTAAAGTAAATCCAGAGGGCGCCAGGGAAGGCGATTTCGTTTTCCTGCTCGGTTATCCTGGTCGTACCTACCGGCATCTGCCGGCCAGTTACATAGCCTATGAACTGAATGTCCGGATGCCGGCGGTAGCCGACTGGTATGAGTGGCAGATAAAGCTGATGGAAGAATTTAGCAGGGCCGGCCGGGAAGTGGCCCTCAAGCACGATTCCCGGATCAAGGGCCTGGCCAACACCATGAAAAACTACCGGGGCAAGCTGGCCGGTTTGAGGCGGCTGAACTACCTGGTCCAGAAACGCCAGGAAGAAGCAGCCCTGCAGGAATTCATCCAGGCCGACCCGAAACGCCGGGCGCTTTACGGCCGGGTCCTGCCAGAAATGGATAAAATCTACGGGGACATGGGGCTGGAATATCCCAGGCTGTTTGTGCTGGAAAACCTGCGGCGGTCCGTTATTCTATTCCAGAATGCCATGACTGTACTGGAAGCAGCCATAGAGAGGCAGAAGCCGGACCTGGAAAGGAATGCCGCCTACATGGACAGGAATTTCAGCCAGACCAGGCAGCGGCTGATTCTTGGCCTGCGCACCAATTTTTACCTGCCGACCGATATGGCCATCTTCAAGGAGCTCCTGAAAAGAGCACTGGCTCTGCCCGAAGCCAGGAAAATTGAGGCTCTCAGCCGGCTGGCGGCCTCAGGCCCTGACCTTGATCAAGTTGTGGATAATCTTTTCAAGTCGACCAGGATATCTGACCCCGGGTTCATCAACAGTCTCTGGGATAAAAAGCCCGAAGAAATCAGGCAGATAGATGATTCGTTTCTGAAGCTGGCCGGGGAGCTTTATCCCGAATACAAAAAGCTGGAAGAGGACAACCGGGCCAGGAAAGGGCAGATGGACGAACTGCAGGCCAGGCTGGTGGACATCCGCCAGGAATTTCTGGGCAAGCAATTCATACCTGACGCCAACGGCACCCTGCGTCTGACTTACGGAAGGGTAGAAGGTTACGAGCCCGGGGATGCGGTCTACTACCGGCCGTTTACCACGGTCAGGGGTATAATGGAGAAGACCACCGGCCATGAACCGTTTGACACTCCGCCTGGCCTGCTTCAGTTAATCAGCCAGAAGAATTTTAGCCGGTTCATCAATCCTGATCTTGATACCATTCCGGTCTGCGTGCTTTACAGTACCGACACCACCGGCGGCAACTCGGGCAGCCCGATTATCGATGCCGACGGGAGGCTGGTCGGCGTGAACTTTGACCGGACCTGGGAAGCTACCATCAACGATTTCACCTGGAGCCAGCGCTTCAGCCGTTCTATCGGGGTTGATATCCGGTACGTGCTGTGGATTCTCCAGGATTTTGCCGGGGCCGGTCAGCTACTGGAAGAAATTGGCATAAAATAGAGTCCGGGACCGACTGAATTTAAGAGACTGATTTTATCTTGTAAATTAAATGTGGAGGAGGGCAGGATTATGAAAAAGGGCATAGTGGCCTGTTTCATGGGATTTTTGCTTATCGGTGCCTGGGCGGTCTTTTGTCCAGGCCTTCTGGCCCAGGAGCAGGGCCAGGAAGTAAGCCAGCTACCCATTTCCTGGGATAACTGGCGGGAGGCCAAAGCCAGCGCTGAAAAATATGATGCCGGGGGCGATTATACCAGGGCTCTACAATATTACCTGGAATACATAAGGCAGGCCGAAGGGCTGGGCCGTCCGGACATCGCAGCCTGGGGCAAGAACAACGCTGCCTATATGATAATCAAGCAGCATAAGCAGGAACCGTCCACCGACCTGGCCCCGGCCAAGAAACTGCTGGAAGAGGGTCTGGCCATCACCGAGGCCAGCGAGGACTGCAGGCTGAAGCTTCAGAGCAACCTGGAATACGTTAAGATGTTCATAAAGGAATAAGGCTCGCCGGTCGAGTCTTAAATCTTAAAATTAGGATTCCTGCCTGAAAGCGGATCTGGCCTTCCGTCCTGGCTTATTTTCCGGGCCGAGCCATAAAATTGTTGCCAGGAAACGACAAAAAGGCTATTATTGACATCCTGTGGTTTGCTGGCATTTGCTTGTAGCCGACCCGTGTTTCTGGCTGCAGGTTAAAGGATTCCCAGAACTGACGGGGCCAGGAAACAGGTCGCCTGATCTGAGTAAGAAATAAAACAAAAAAATCTCAAGCAGAAGGTTGACCTTATTTATACTTCTGGTGAAAAAATGAGCGCATACAGAAAAGCTATTCTTCCCTTGATAATGCTAACCTGGTTAACCGGCCTGAGGCCCGGTCTGGCTGTCCAGCAGAATGGTGCGGTCAGGCTCCAGGCCGTCCGGGTGGAAGAGGCCCCGCAAATTGACGGCAACCTTTTAGAACCGGCCTGGAACCAGGCCGTTCCTTTTTCTGGTTTCCAGATGGTGGAGCCGATTCCCGGAGCGGAACCTACAGAGAAAACTGAACTCAGGGTCCTGTATGATGAAGGCAACCTGTACCTGGGCATATATTGCTATGATAGCGAACCAAAAAAAATCTCTGCCAATTCGCTGGCCCATGACCAGACGGGGAGAAGTCGGGGCCGGTGGGGAATGGGACATCAGACTGCCAGCACCAGCGATGACGTGGTCCGGATTCTGATCGATCCCTTCCTGGATAAAAGAACGGCCTATGTTTTTTATGTTAATGCCAGGGGGGCCAGGAGCGAGGGCCTGGTTTCCGGCGGCAAGGCCAGCCTGAACTGGGACGGCATCTGGGAAGCCAGGGCCAGGATCCAGGACGACGGCTGGTCGGCCGAAATCAAAATCCCTTTTAAGACCATTTCCTTCAAGAAAGACCTGCCGGCCTGGGGCCTCAACGTCGAGCGCTACGTCGCCCGCAAGCAGGAAACTATCCGCCTGTCGGGCATCTCTCGCGACGCTAACTTCAACAACCCGATGACCGCGGCCGAACTGGAAGGCATTACCGATATCAAGCAGGGCCTGGGAATAACCATTCGTCCCTACGGTCTGGTGGCCGCCCGGAATGACCGCCTGATGGAAAACAAATACAGCTGGAAATCCCAGGGCGGGGTAGATGTTTATAAGAATATCACGCCCAACCTGGTGGCCGGCCTGACCTACAACACCGATTTTGCCGAAACCGAAGTGGATGAGCGCCGCATCAACCTGACCCGTTTTCCGCTTTTCTTTCCCGAGAAGAGGATGTTCTTCCTGGAAGGTTCCGAGACCTTTAACTTCAGCTCCAGCGTTAGCTTCATCCCCTTCTTCAGCCGCCGGATCGGGCTTTACCAGGGGCAACAGGTGCCCATCAATTTCGGGGCCAAGCTTTATGGCAAACTGGGCAGGTTTAACCTTTCGGTTCTGGATATGGAAACTAAAGCCTTTGACCCGCTGCCGCGAAATAACATGTTTGCCGGCCGGGTCACCTATGATTTTCTGGAGGAGAGTAAGATCGGCCTTATTTTCACCAACGGCAGTCCCGCCGGGGATAACAATACCCTGGTTGGCTTTGATATAAATTATGCCAGCTCCCGCTTTGCCGGCAACAAGAATATCTGGCTGGCCGGCTGGGCCGTTTATAACTGGAACAACAGTGATGGCCGGCACCATGGATTTGGACTGAGAGCCAACTATCCCAACGATCTGGTCAGTATGGAATCCACCTACGCTTACTACGGAGAGGCTCTTGACCCCGGGCTGGGCTTTATGATGAGACAGGGCATCCAGACCTTTTACCTGAAACTATCTTACAACCCGCGTCCAGACCGGGGCTGGCTGGATAAGGCTATAAGGCAGTTTTTCTTTGAAGCCAGCGGAGATTTTTACTGGAAACTGGACGGAGCCCTGGAGACCAGCCGCCTGACCTTTGAACCCCTGAGCTTCCGAACCGAGAGTGGCGAAAGCTTCAACGCCTCAGTGGTGGTAAACCATGATGTTCTTCCCTATGACTTTGAAGTGGCCGAGGGTGTGGTTCTGCCGGCCGGGCCTTATGATTTCACCAACATGCGCCTGAGCTTCAACACGGCCACTTACCGACCCCTGTCCTTCAATCTGAATTACACGGCTGGCGGATTTTATTCGGGTCATTACGGGGATTTTAATGCCGGTTTGACCTATCGTTTCCGGGGCAACCTGGACCTGTCGTTCAATACCAACCTGGTGCGGGGGACCCTGCCCCAGGGGAAAATAAACGAGAACGTCTATCAGCTGAAGCTGGATTTTTATTTTTCCCCCGACCTGGGGTTTATGAATTACATTCAGTACGACAGTGTTTCCAGGCTCCTGGGCTGGAGCGCCCGCTTCCGCTGGGAAATCAAACCGGGCAATTTTATTTACCTGATTTACAACTCTAACTGGGAAAGACGGTGGGACCCGGCCAGCCGGTTCTATTCCGCCGGCGACCGCGGAGTGTTTAAGATTACACTGTCCGTCCGGCCCTGAAGGCTGAAGCGACCGGCCAGGACCGCATTAAATTCAAACAATCTGAGAGATTTCTGAGCATTCTTTTTAACTGTCCGGCCGGTTAAATTTTTATCCACTGGGTAAGAAAGCCGGTGAATATAGCGGGTTCAGGTTATTCAAAGACTAAAGTGCCTTTCGGCCAGTCTGAAGTTTCTAACCCCGGGCAGACTTCTGGTCAGAGCCCTGCTGTAAGAGGGGAAACATCGAGGATTGCTCAGAGAATTACCCCTGACCTCCTTCGGAGGTTTACTGACGATATAATCTTTCAAACTATAACCCGGCGCAAACTCCTCTTTCTGCAGGCGAGAGCCCTTTCTGGGCAGCTTCGTCTTTATTTATCCAGGGACGGAAATCTTCAGGCCTGAGTTCGGGGAAGAGGAGCATCAGGCTGGGGAGGTCACCCTTGGGGTCGACAATGATGGCCGGGATGCCGTCTATACCGGCTTCTTCCAGCAGGCTGATGCACAGTCCAGTTTTGCCGCTGCCGGTCATGCCAACTCAGACGGCATGGGTGACCAGGTCTCTGGAATCATACAGGATGTAATCCGGTTTGAGGGCCATGGTCTCCGGGTCGACTTCCCTGCCCAGGTAGAATAGGCCGAGCTTTTCATAGATGGGACCCATGGAGCAACTCCTTCCAGTGGATGTTTCCACATCTTTCATTTCTGAAATGATTATAAACATTTTAATCCGAAAGGTTCTACGGGTCTAATTTTTATTCTTTTAGCAAGGCAAAGGGCCGGTCGGCCAGGGTCAATGGCTGCTGTTTTTCAAAATTCAATCCTGGAATCACCGCCGGATAGCATAAAGGTTCACCGGGAGAGGGGGGATTCAATTAGCCCTGCAAATCATCCTGCGGGGGCATGACGGGCCCCCGCCAGTAGTTTTATATACAGAGCTGGCAAAAAGCTGACAGGGCAAAACTGGCTTTACAGGATGGCTTTGAGTTCTGTTGATCCCTGTATGGCCGGCGGGCTTGCCCAGATTAAAGCAGCGAGGCCGAGTTATGGGTAACCAAAACCTGGAATGGCCTGTAACCGCCGGAACCGGTCAACCGGAAGGCGCCGGGGGCCAGAAGGGTATTCTGGATTTCTTAAAAATTCTTCGCCTCGCTTTCAAGATGGCCACCATCTACAACCGGGACCATCCCGCTTTTAAGAGAACGGTTGACGAGCTTATGGCCAGCCTGGAAAAGGTTTTTAAGGTTGTCAGTCCCCTGACCATTGGCTTCAGCCAGAATTCTCTTTTAATCGGAGAGCAGTTTCTCGCCAGCGATAAGACCACCGCCGAGCTGGCCCGACTTTTTCACTTTCGGAAAATAAAACGGCTGGAAATTTATCACGGAATTCAGGCCCAGGAGTTGCTTCGCTTCATTTCTCTACTGACTCGACCCGTCCAGGAAATTATCCGCCAGGGAGGCGTCCCGGCTCTGCTCCGCCAGGAAACCTTCGCCCACATCAGGCTGGAAGTCCTTGATTATTCGCAGCTTCTCCGGGGAGAGGGCGACGAGATTAAGGATATCTGGCCCTACCTCCTCCTGGAGGCGGTAACAGAAAATGACCGGAATAAAATGGATCAGCTGGCTGAGACTTTCGAAAGGGTGGTGGGCTGGTTCAACAGCGAAGACCTGGTCCAGAATGAGGAACTGCACAGGAACTTGATTCATTTTTTCCACCATCTGCGGGATACAGCCCGGGAAAAGTACAGCCGCTGCGCCCGGGAGCTTTTAAAATCGTTGATGGCAGCCCGCAAGCTTCCGGCCGAATCCAGGCTGGAAAGTCTGAAACAGGTCATCTCTTCCCTGAACGAACAGGACCTGGCTTCCACCCTCTGGGAAGAAGTGATAGGAAACGAGAAATTTGATTCCATGAGCTTTTCGGTCTTCACCAGAATTATTGACCGGGAGAAACACCGGACAATTTCCACCAACCTGAAAGAACTGTTCTGCAGGGACGAACCCCGGAACAGAAGGGCCGAAGTGGAAAAGAAGCTTAAATCCCTGCTCTATGGAACTTCCGGGCAGTTGCTGACAGACATTTACCGCCAGACCCTGGCCAGTCTTCTGACGGAGATTTCATTTGAAAAACAAATTACTTTTGACCACCGACAACTGAGAAGAAACTACCGGTTTATTCTCTTAAATCTTTTATCCCGTGAAGAGCAGAAAGAGACGGCTCTCCTGCGGTTAGGGCGCATCCTGGAGGAGTGGGCTACCATAACCGAAGAGAAAGACCTGGAATTTTTGCGAGCTTTATTGACTGTGCTCAAGGAAAAGGCCAGTCTGCTGGCCGGCGAACCGGACTATGAAAAGATACTTTCCTCTCTATCCGCAGAAGTTGAGGAGGCCGTACTCCGGGGAGAAACCTGCCCGGAACTTGATGATTTGATAGTCAGACTGCCAGCCAGCAGCCACGGGCCGGATGTTTACCTGAACCGGATCTTTGTCGAAAAACAGGTTACCGCCCACCTGTTAAAAGCCTTTTTCAGGTTCTTTAATGATAGCCTGCCCGTCTTCCTTGATAGAGTTGAAAGGAGAGCGGCCGACAGTCTGCTGCTGGAAAGAATTGTAGCCGGGCTCAGGACGGTCAACCTCCCCGTAAGTCTGACCGTCTTGAAGAAAATATTTCTGGTGGCCGATCAGAATGTCAGGTTGCAGGTCCTGCGGGCCATGCAAAATTTGAGCGAGTTCGATGAAGGTTTTCTTTTTCCCATTTTGAGTTCCAGAGACCGGCAACTCAAAGCCGAGGCCCTGGCTCTCTTGATGAGATATGAACGCACCCGTCACGTGGCTTTCATCAGGCTTTTCAATTTGCCTTCCCCCTACGGTATCCGGAACAGGAAATTGATTCAGCACATTCAAATGGTCGAGGAGAAAAATTTAAGAGAAGCTCGCCCCTTTCTCATGAAACTGGCCCGGCGCCGGGATTTCTGGAATCGCCGGGTCCGGGAGGAAGCCAGGCGGGTTCTGGAGAAGTGGGATGAGGGATAAGGTCAAGCTCTGTTTCCTCCTGCTGATGAACGCCATCCAGGCCGGGAAGATTTATTCAGAGGACCATCCAAAATTCGGGGAATTCATCAGACGGCTCTATGCCAGCCTGCGGGAGCTGCTGGAACACCGCCAGGAAATTATCCTGGGCCTGGTCAGTGGAGAGCTGGCCTGGGAAGAGGAAATATTTTTTGAATTGAGCCAGAAACTCGGGTCTCTGGTAAGTTTTCTGGAGGAAGACCAGGTGGAAAGAATCATCTTCACCCAGGGCCTGCAGCTGGAGGAGCTCCGGAAATTCATTATTCTCCTGTCCCGTCCCAAAAAGTCCGGCCCGGGGGAGGAGCGAGCACACTTTTCCCTGGATGGCTTCCAGAACATCCGGGCTGGCCGCCTGAGAACCATGGTTCGGGACGGGAGCCCGACCTGGGAATCGGCGGAACTGAAAAAGAAATACCTGGGGTCAGTGAAGGCCATTTCTCAGTCTCTGAATCTGGTTCTGGAGGAACAGGAAGTTGATTACCTCGATTTGCGGTTTAATCTCCTTAAGGTTATGGAGGACTTTTTTGGCCGGCACGAAGAGCTGCTCAATCTGATTACTGTAAAGGAACGGGATCTCCTTACCTTTGTTCATCTGCTGAATGTTTCCCTGCTGGCCATGTTTTTTGCCTCAAAGCTTGGATTTTCCAGGGATGAGGTTCTGGACCTGGGCATTGCCGCCCTGTACCATGACATAGGCAAACTGTATATTTCCGAAAAGATCATAAAGAAGAAGGGGCGGCTGACCGAGGCCGAGTTTCAACAGATCCAGACGCATCCCATCATCGGGGCCAGCATCCTTGAGGGATACAAAGATTCTCTCGGCTACCTGCCGATAGTGGCCGCCTTCGAGCACCATCTTCGTTATGACCTGACCGGTTATCCCAGGTTGCCCTACACCCGCAAACCGCACCCGGTCTCCCAGATGATTGCCATCTGCGATGTTTACGACGCCCTGGCCCTGAAGCGATCTTATAAAAAAGATTATCCTCCCGATAAGATTTATGAAGTCATGATGATGGACAGGGGCAAGGCCTTTTCTCCTCAGCTTCTGGATAAATTTTTTCAGTTCGTTGGCCTGTGGCCGGTAGGGACGCTGATCATCCTGAGCGACGGGCGGGTGGGTGTGGTTCGCCAGGTTAATGAAAGTGACATAGCCCGGCCCGTGGTGGAAATAATAGATACCCGGGGGAACGGCGAAAAGTTAGACCTGAGCCACAATGGTGGACTGTCCATTGTTAAGGCCTTGAATCCCCGGGGCCAGGGGAAAAAATACCTCCGGTATCTTAAGCTGGCTCGCCCGGTCAGTGCTCCCTTTTAGTTTAATTTGTGTTTCTCTTCCTGGATATTAACCGGAGATTAATGGATATTAAATGATGCCCGGCGGGTGCCCTGAGTGTTTATCATGGTGATAAACAGGCGTTTGCCCGCCGTCCGGTTCATCCGAAGGAATATCCTTGCGGGGATGCCGTCTCCAGCTTTTGGAATCGGTGATCGCATCATTATAAGGGTAATCCCGGACAGGTCCGGACCCATGAAGCGGGCCTGTATTTCAGGTATTGGCCGGGGGAGAGGTGACCCCAAGCGTGTATTACTGAATTTTGGAACTCTGGTACACGATTCTTCCGTCAACGATGGTCATCAGAACTTCGGTCTGGAGAATCTCGGCCGGGGGGATTTTCAGTAAATTGCGGTCAAAGACGGTGATGTCAGCCAGCTTGCCCTTTTTTAAAGAGCCGCGAAGGTCAGCTTCAAAGGCAGCACAGGCGTTGTTGATGGTGTAGGCTTTCAGGCATTCTTCCACTGAAATTCTCTGCTCGGGAAACCAGCCACCTTCCGGCTGGCCGGTCAGGGTCTGGCGGGTGACGGCCGCATAGATCAGGTACTTGGGGTGCATATGGTATTCGGCGGCGCTGGTCCCCGGCCAGTCTGAACCGAAACTGAGAATGGCGCCATTGTCCAGCAGGGACTTAAAGGCATAGGCGCCCCGGCAGCGTTCGTGGCCGATTCTTTCTTCCATCCAGCGCATGTCATCAGAAATGTGGTAGGGGTTGACTTCGGCGATGACGTTGAGGGCCTTGAACCTGGGAAAATCCTGCGGCCTTATCACCTGGGCGTGGATGACCCGGAAGCCGGTCAGGTCGGCGCCTTCCTTTTTGAGGCGCTCATAAAGGTCGAGCATCTCGGCTACCCCGCGGTCGCCGATGGCGTGGACGTTGGGGACGAAGCCGGCTTCCAGTCCGGTTTTTATCAGCCGGTACATCTTCTCCATGTTGCCGACCTTGAGCTGAGGGTCGTCGGAAGTGTGGTTGCGCCAGTGACCGTAATTATCCGGCTGGTCATTGTAAGGCTCGAAGAAAAGGGCGCCGTGGGTGCCCATGATGCCGTCGATGTATCCTTTGAGGGCCCCGTAGCGGAGCCAGCCGTCTTTCTGCCTGGTTTTAGGATTTAGCCCCATGGTCAGGCCCTGCTCCTTGAGCCGGGCGGCCAGGGACAGGTCTGGTCGCAGCCAGACCCGGCAGGTCAGCTCGCCGTTCTCCTGGAGCATGATGAAACGTTCGGTCTGGGCCGGCGTGGCAATGTCGTGGATTTCCACGATCCCGGCTTCTCGTAGCGCCCTGAGGGCGGCCCGGTTTTCGTTCAGCAGGCGGGTTTCGGATTTTGGCTTCCTGGCTTTTTGCAGAATATCGAAAGCCGGGGTGTCGCGGAAAATAAGGCCGGTGGGTTGTCCCTTGCTGTCGAGCTCCATTCCAGGGAGCTTCTGCTTGTCCAGACCGGCAGCCTGAAGGGCGGCGGTATTGGCTAACCATTCCTGGTAATCGTAGCGGCAGACAAAGACCGGGTTGTCAGGGGTCAGGTCGTCAATCATCCGGCGATGGGGACGCCAGGGCTCTTTTTTCTGTGCGGCTGGTGCCTGGCCCGCATCCCCCAGGGCCCACTGCTCGTAGGCGCCCCAGAGGCCCCCGGTAATCCATTCGCCTTCTTCCAGCAGGCTGACCACCCGGCCGATTTCCTGGCGCAGGCCCTGTTCGTCAGAGACCTTCATCAGGTTGGCGTCGTTGATAAGGGCCCCGGCCTGGTTGAAATGGACATGTCCATCGATAATTCCAGGTGTGACAAAGGCACCTTTAAGGTCGATGAGCCGGGTGCCCGGCCCCCGGTATTTGAGGGCTTTTTTGTCTGTATCACAAACATCAATGATTTTGTTGCCCTTTATAACCAGGGCTTTAGCCTCAGGCTGTTCCGGCTCCATGGTGTATATGTCGCCGTTCAAAAGTATCAGGTCAGCGACCGGGGAAGGCTTTCGGGAGCAGGCGAGATTCATGGTTGTCAATACGATTAGCAGAATCAACCAGGAAATATTAAATAAGCCTGACTTCCGGATAATCTCGGTCATGATTTCCTCCCGATAATGAGTTTTGTTCTCAGCTGCCGATTAAGCAGCAAGTAATTTATGAGGTCAAGATGATATAGATATAAGTTCCCGTCAAATATTTCAATCAAAAAAGAAAAGGGGGAAGAAAGAGGGGACACCTGCAGGTGTCCCCTCTTTATTATCAGTGCAATTTGGCTTTGATCAGGGAGGCGGTCGGCCGGGTGGCCATGACGTTGGGCTTGACTTCCTTGACCATGCCCTTCTTCAGCATCTCGATGGTGGCCATGATTTCCGGCAGGTAATCGTTTTCGATGAGACCGATGGCTGCCTGGAAGGAAGCCTGGAGCAGGGCAGTCAGCAGTGCGTCATCGGGAATTGGAAGTCCAAGCGCGGTGAAGTAGGCGGCGGCCAGCTGCTTGAACTGGGCGATGACGTTTTCCAGGATGGTGGCTTCGTCCTGCTGCAGGAGCCAGCCGTAGGCTATGCAGGAAGTCCGGAATTCATTTTCGGTGGCCCTGATGAACTGTTCGGCTTCGGCAGGAGTCAGAGGTGCGGCTGTCGTCTGGGAAAAGTCGGCCAGACCCTGGGCATAGGCCCGGACCATCAGGTTTTGCATGTTGGTTTTGGGTCGGGCGGCGATTTGAATGATTTTGGCTCCTAAGGTCCGGTCATAGCGAACCAGGATTATGTCACCGGCGGCTTCGATGATGTTGTGGCAAACTTCCAGGGCCACAGCCGGATAATCCTTGAAGAGATTGTAATAATCGGGGGAGACGCTCTTTAAGTATTCATCTAACATTTTGGCCTTGGTGATGACGTAGCCTTCGTCGGGCAGAAGAGTCAGGGAAGCATGATGGGCCGTTGAATCCGCGCCCCAGAGGTTGTTGTGGCTGATGAAGCCGTAGGAGCTGGCTTTTTCATAGCCATATTTCACTGCTTGCTGAATCTTGAGAAAGTAATGATGGGTCTGGTCGTAAAGGTAATCGCGATAAAGGATGTAGGTAGAGGTGAACAGGTAATTGAAGGCGTCTGTAGCCATGGCGCCGTACATTTCTTCGATGTTGTAAGGACCGTTGGCTTTCTTTAGCCTGTCGGCGATGAAAGCATGGGTGCCTTTTTCCCAGGCCGCTGCCGGAATCGAGATGACAGCCAGCAACAGGCCAAATGAAACCAATAGACCGATTATCTTTTTCATGGTTTATCCTCCTTTGTTCAAGGCGCGTGGTTTTTTTACCCCCGCCTGATTATTATATCTATTCCCCGGAGCTTGGCCTGTCAAGTTAAACTTTCTTTAAGGTTAGAATGTGGCAATCATGAGGCGGTAAAGGGGCGGAAAAGGGGACACTTATGAGTGTCCCCTCTTTTTTTCTTTATTTTCCCCATAAGAAAAGCTGCCAGATTAAGCAAAAAGGGGACACCTTAAGGTGTCCCCTTTTTACTCCTCTTTAGAAGGGATTTTCGGTGGGGTAGGGCAAGGTGGCCGGCTGATTATAATATATTTCCCTGAGGCCGAGCATCCGCAGCAGGGCAAACAGGGTTTTACCGGCGGGCATAAAACCGACGGCCGTATGATGCGGAAACCTCTTTTCTATCAGCACGTGGCGGTAAAAGCGACCCATTTCCCTGATGCCAAAAACACCTATGCTGCCAAATGACTGCGGCTCGACGTCCAGCACCTCGCCCTGGGCAATGTAGGAACGAAGAAAGGAGTCGGCCGTTCCCTGCAGCCGGAAAATGGTCACCTCGCCCGGCTTGAGCCGGCCTTCCAGGGTTCCCCGGGTGATCTCCGGCTCTTTCCCCGGTTCCATCAGCCGGTGCATGATGAGCTGGTACTTGAGGGCCGGGGCCAGCAGGCAGCAGGAAGCGGTGTTGCCGCAATGAAAGCCCATGAAAAGGTCGGTCTGCCGGTAATGGCCTATCTGCTTTTTATTTTTTTCGTACATGTCGGCCGGGACGGTGTTGTTGATATCAAGCAGGGTGGCTGGCAACCCGGTGGCACAGGTCAGCAGGTATTCGCTCAGAGCGCCGTAGATGTCCACTTCGCAGGCTACCGGAATTCCCCTGGTGGCCAGCCTGGAGTTGACGTAGCAGGGAACGAAACCGAAATAGCTTTCAAAAGCCGGCCAGCACTTATTGGCAAAAACTCCGTACTTGGATGAGCCAAGGTTTTTCTCCATGAATTTAAGCAGAGCAACTTCATACTGGGCCAGTTTCTCCAGCAGCTGGGGATAAGTGTTACCCGCCCCCAGCTCCCTAACCATGTCGGAGGCCACCGCCTTGATTTCAGCCGAGCCGCTCGCTTTCTGGAAAATGTCATAAAGGTCGAGCTCGGAATTTTCCATAACTTCAACGCCCAGGTCGAAGAGGGGCTTGATGGGCGCGTTGCAGGCGAAAAAGTCCTGGGGTCTCGGTCCGAAACCGAATATCTTCAGGTTCTTCAGTCCAAGCCAGGTCCTGGCCACCGGGATGAATTCTTCAATCATCCGGGCCACTTCGGAGGCCGTGCCCACCGGGTACTCAGGAATGTGAACCCTGAGCTGGCGCAGGCCGACGTTGTAGGAAGAATTCAGCAGGCCGCAGTAAGCGTCGCCGCGGCCGTCGTAGAGGTCGGCCGCAGTCTCCTCGGCCGCAGCGACCAGCATCACCGGCCCGTTGAAGCGCTGGGCCAGGATGGTGGTCGGTCCCTCTGGCCCGAAATTACCCAGAAAGATTACCAGGGCATTAATGTTTTTTTCTTCGATTTCCTGTGCCGCCTTCAGGACATCATTTTCGTTTTCAATGATTGTTTCCAGCTCGGTTACCGGCAGCCCGAGTTTCCGGCACTCGGCAGCCAGGGCTATTCTTCTTTTCCGGGAGAGTTCAATCGGGAAACAATCCCGGCTGACGGCGATGAGGCCAGCTTTGACTTCAGGAATATTGCTGAGGTTTTCCATCTCATTTCTCCTTTCTCTGTCCGTAATAGGCCTTTGGCCCGTGTTTTCGCTCAAAATGTTTTTTTACCAGGTATTCTTTCAAGCTCCTGGCCCCGGGATTGATCAGCCTGGTCAGCAAGGCCATCCTGGCAATTTTTTCCAGGGCCAGGAGATGGTCGACTGCTTCCCGCCCCGACCGACCCCAGGCGAAAGGACCGTGCCCGCTAACCAGGCAGGCCGGGTAATGGGCGGGGTCAAGTTGTTTGAATCTTTCCACGATCACTTTTCCCGTGTTCTGCTCATAGTCATTCAGGACTTCACTTTCTTCCAGATTTCTGGTTGACGGTATGTGGCCTGGAAAAAAGTCGGCCTGGGTGGTGCCGTAGCAGGGGATTTCTTCACCGGCCTGGGCGAAGGCAGTCGCATATTCGCTGTGGGCATGGGCTATGCCCCCGATTTCCCTGAAAGCGGTATAGAGATAGAGGTGAGTCGGGGTATCGGAAGATGGCTGCAGGCTTCCTTCCATCTGGCGGCCGTTCAGGTCCAGCACCACTATATCCTCAGGCTTCATTTTTTCATAGGCAACCCCGCTGGGTTTGATGGCCATCACCCCATGGTCACGGTCCACCTCGCTGACGTTGCCGAACGTCAGGATGACCAGGCCGTATTCGACCAGTTTCAGGTTGGCTTCCCAGACCCGTTGTTTGAGGTCTTCGTACATCTTAATTTTCCTTTTTCATTCTTATTTTAATTAATCGATATTTCCGCGCCCGGTCGTTTTGATAAGCTATTTTCCAGCCCGCACCGTGTTTTCTTTTTTCCAGCATCCTTTTCTTCTCCAGCCCAAAAATTTCTTTGCTTTCAACCCGGCTGTCTTCTCTCATCATTTCTTTGCGGTTCTTTTTTTCTTACCCCGGGCGGCCAGTTGCCGGGCCTTTTCCAGCTGGCGGTCACGAATGTCCAGCAGGTCTTTCATCAGGTGATAAAGATTGCCGTTCCAGTTCCTGGTGCCGAAAGCGTCGTGGAGCTCGCGGTAGAGGCGGTATAACTCCCGGTAAACCTGGTGGTATTCAGGCCTGGGCTTGAAGCTCTGCGGTTTTACTCCACACATGGCTGCCTGGGCTTCTTCAAACCGGTCATATCCGCCGGCTGCCCGGCCGGCCACCACCGCCCCGGCCATGGCCGCCCCCAGGGCGCAGGTCTGAGAGGAGCGGGCCACCTTCATTTCCAGGCCGAAGACATCAGCATAGACCTGCATCACCAGCGGGTTTTTTTCGGCTATGCCACCGCAGTTGATGACCTCGTTTATTTCCAGCCCGTATTCCTGGAAGCGCTTGATGATGGTCAGGGCTCCGAAGGCCGTACCCTCGACCAGGGCCAGGTAGATTTCCTCGGGCCTGGTGTGGAGGGTTTGACCCAGGAGCAGACCGGTCAAACGCTGATCAACCAGTATGGTGCGGTTGCCGTTGTTCCAGTCGAGGGCCAGCAGGCCGGATTCGCCGGGAAGCAGGGCGGACGCTTTCCCGGTCAGCTCTTCGTGGCTGCCTTTTTTCGGGCCGCCGGGTTTAATGTAATTCACGAACCAGTTGAAAATATCGCCCACGGCCGATTGGCCGGCTTCCAGGCCGAGGTATCCGGGTAGAACCGAGCCGTCGACGATTCCGCACAGCCCGGGAATATCGGCCAGTGGCCGGTCGTTGGGCCAGACGCAGATGTCGCAGGTGCTGGTCCCGATTATTTTAACGAATTTTCCAGGAGATACGCCGGCCCCGACCGCTCCCAGGTGAGCATCGAACGCCCCCACGGCCACGGGGATTCCCGGCTTGAGGCCGAGCATCCTGGCCCAGGACCCGGTCAGGTAACCAGCTGCCTGGTCTGAGGTATAAGTCTGGTCATAAAGCCGGTCCCGGAGTTCTCCCAGCCGGGGGTCCAGCCGGCTCAGAAAATCCCTGGCCGGAAGCCCGCCCCATTCGGTGTTAAACATGGCCTTGTGGCCGGCGGCGCAGCGGCTGCGCTTCATCCTGCTCGGGGCCAGGGTGCCGGTGATGATGGCCGGTATGAAGTCGGCGCATTCCACCCAGGTATAGGCGGCTTCGAAGACTTCAGGTGCCACTCGCAGGCAGTGAAGAATTTTACTGAAGAACCATTCAGATGAATAGACTCCGCCGCACTTGGACAGATATTCCGGGTGTTCCCGGGCGGCCAGGTCGGTTATTTCCTGAGCTTCGGCAAAAGCGGTATGGTCCTTCCACAGCCAGGCCTGGGCGTTGAGGTTATCTTTGAATTCCTGGCGAAAGGCCAGGGGAAGTCCTTTTTCATCTACGGGCAGGGGAGTGGAACCGGTGGTGTCAACCCCGATTCCGATTACCTGCTCCGGGGAAAAGCCTTTTTTGTTCTTCCTGGCCCGGCTCAGGACCTGGCGGACCACCCTGACCATCGATTCCAGGTAATCGGCCGGATTCTGGCGGGCCAGGTTGGGGTCCCTGGGGTCGAGCAATATGCCGGCTTCCCCGGAAGGATAATTGGCCACGGCCGTGCTGATTTCTTCGCCACTGGCCACATCCACCAGAAGGGCCCGGACCGAATTGGTGCCGAAATCCAGACCCAGGCTGTAAGCTCTGGCTTTTGACCTCATCTCTCGCGCCTCCTCATTGATTTCAATTTTAATTCAGACCGGTAATTCTTTGGAAGAAAAAATTCTATTTCCTGACAGACGCCTTTTGTTTTCGCTGCCAGAACCGGTGCCGGGAACACGGCCGGTTTTTTTCCTGAAATAAATCCGGGAATCGTGCTATCCGCAGCCGGCTGGAAAACCTGGCCCGGCTCAGGTCTGATCCCTGACTCTGGCACAAAAAAACTTCTTGACATGTTTTTCCTTTTCATTATATAAAAATTTTGTGTTAACGTTAACATCTAATTTTATTTTGTTTTACCCGCAAGTGTTAACGTTAACGCTGAGCTAATTGAGATGATGGCCAGGCTGGAAGAAAATGGTCCGGAGACAGTCGAGGGCAGCCCCCGGGTCCAGCCATCCCGGCGGGACCCGTTTTCTTTGCGGGCCGGCCGGGCCTGTCTTCTGCCAATTTCGGGCCGGCCAACAAAATATAAATCAATAAAATTTAAAAGGAGGATTTAATAATGCCTAAGGCCAAGTCTTTTCTCCTGTGCAGCTTTATCTGGCTGCTGGCTTTGTCCGTCCTTCAGGCTCAGATCACCCGCCAGACGGGGACTGTCCGCGGGGTGATCAAAGATTCGGACGGCACACCCCTGCCCGGGGTCAGCATAACCCTGACCGGGCCGAGCATGATGGGTAAGGCCACCGATGTCAGCCGTGAGGATGGTACGTTCCGTTTGCCGGCCATCCCACCCGGTAGCTACACGCTGACGGCAGAACTTCAGGGCTTCAGGTCAGTGAATCTGAAGGAAGTCATAGTCCGTGTGGGGTTAACTGTGACCCTGGAGGTGAAAATGGAACCGGCGGCGGTTGAAGAGCAGGTTACTGTTGTGGCCAGGGCTCCTGAAATTGATGTTCAGAAAACCAAATTGACCACCGCGGTAACTTCAGAACAGATTGCCAGACTGCCGCTAAATCGCAGCCTGACCTCGATTCTTAGTCTGGTTCCCGCTACGGTGGGGACGATTGCCACCTACTCCGGAAGCATCCACGGGACACTCTGGCGCGGCGTTACCTACGAAGTGGACGGCATCAACGCCAACTGCCCGACCACCGGCGGAGCCTTCGGCACTCCCCAGTTTGATGCTATAGAAGAGATTGAGGTGGTTACCGGTTCTTTGCCAGCTCAGGTAGGAACAACAGGCGGAGCTTTTGTCAACATCGTAACCAAGTCCGGTAGTAATAACTTCTCCGGCCAGGTCCAGGCTTATTACACAAACGACGATATGGCTCAGGTGCTTTTCCCTGATGAAAAACTTAAAGCCATGAACATCGGCAGGCCCAGCTTCAGCCTTTATAACATTGATACTTCGGCTATACTGGGTGGTCCCATTATCAGGGATAAGCTGTGGTTTTTTGGCGATGTCGCTTTTGTTAAGTCCAGCACCTGGTCTCCTTTCATACCAACCACGATTTTAGGAACACAGTATGATCAATATAAAGTTCCCAGTCAGAACGTGCGGGGCAACCTGAAACTGACAACTGAGTTCTCCAGGAAGCTCAGGTTCTATACTTATTTTTCTTTTAGCAGGAACAAAAACATGTTTGAAGCTCAGCCCAGAAAGACCGAGGAAACAACTTTCTGGGCCAAAGCTACCCAGTATGTTGGAACGGCCAACCTGACCTGGATTCCGAGCAGCAGTTCGTTCGTTGATTTCAGGTTAAATGTTAACCATCTGGATTATCCGATTACCACTCGTCCCGAATCGGATGCCAACGTTTCTTACATCGATAATTACACCGGTTATATCTGGAACGGAATTCAGTCGTGGCAGAGTTTCATCACCAGACACACCAGCCAGGCTTCGGCTCGTTTAACTCATTTCCAGGATAATTTTCTCGGTGGTGACCATGAAATCGGTGCCGGCCTTGAATTCCAGTTTGGCTGGGACCGATATGCTTATGCCAGGACCAATCCCATGAACTGGTATTACTATAATGGCAATCCTTACCACTGGCGTGGTTATTTCAACACCAACCAGACCACTGAATTTGGAGATGGCCTGCTGGCTTTTACCAACTGTGGCACCGGACGTAACGATAGCTGGAAAGACCTTATGGAGTACCGAATCGGGGCTTATTTTCAGGACAACTGGACACTTAAGAACCGGTTGACCATCAATCTGGGTTTAAGAATAGACCATTATAACGGCTGGGGTGGGAAGGCCAGGACCACCGGTATTACCGGTCTTCCCTTTGAGATTGGACGGACTTACCTGGAACCCCAGCTCGGTTTCAACCCCTTCGGACCTTTTGAAGTTGAGCCCATCAAGAATGTTCTTGATTTCACCCGTTTTTCTCCCCGGGTGGGCTTGAGCTACGACGTTTTTGGCAACGGGCGTACTGCCGTCAAATTCAGCTATGCCAATTATTCAGAGCATGTTCCCGTGATGTTTTTCTCGGCTGTTTCTCCGGCAGTTATGGCTCAGTATCAATTCAACTGGTGGGACCTCAACCAGAACGGTCAGCCCGACCTGCCTGGCACTGACTATTATGAGTACCGTTACGGTCTTGGCGACTTCACCCGCCCCGACCCCGATTATCTCCGTCGTCTGGTGGACCCTGACCTGACCGCCCCGGTTCATCAGGAACTCATTGCCGGCATAGAACACCAGTTGTTTAAAGATTTTGCGGTGAAGATAAACTACATCCACAAAAAAGAAACAAAAATCTACGGCTCGGCCAAGTATGACCCGGTTACTCAGAAATACTGGTACAAACTGGAACAGGCTCCGGAATGGTACGTTCCTTTCACCACAATCGTTCCGGCTTATGGTGTTTTTCCCGAGCAGGAGGTAACAGTTTATTTCCAGACTTACGATTCTGCCTACAACCGTTCCATTAATGTCCAGATGAATGTCCCCGAACAATTCAGGAAATACGATGGTCTGGAAATTCAGTTTGACAAGAGATATACGAACGGCTGGTCTTTCGGCGGGTCAATGGTCTTTTCCAGGTTGACCGAACTGAGCTGCGGCAGCTCTCCCAACCAGTTCCTGTTTGCTCCGGGACGGGATAGTAACGACGTGCCTTTCCAGGCCAAGCTGTATGGCACTTTCAACCTGCCCTACGGCTTTGTGGCTTCTTTCTTTGCCCGCTATACTCTGGGCAGCCCGTGGGCCAGGAGCGTGACCATTGCTCCTCCCGCTTCCTGGGCTCAGGCCCATAACGTTGTTCCTTGGAACGTGTCGGTCAGGCTGGAACCGGTCGGGACCAGAAGAAACGAAGATTATACCAACGTTGACTTCCATCTGGAAAAAGAGTTTAAGTTGCCCCACGGCGTGATTGGAGCTTTTGTTGATGTTTACAACCTGCTCGGTAACAAGTATATCTATTACGGCCAGAATCCCATCTCCGTCTGGCGTCCCGCTGATGAGAATGTTAACACAGGCACTTACACTGTCGACTATAATTACGGGAAGGTCACCAGCATTTCGGCTACCAGAATTTTCAAGTTCTCAATCCGCTATAAGTTCTGAAGAAATATCTGACATGAGGCCGAGAAAGGGGAAGAGCTCAGGCTCTTCCCCTTTCTCCTGTTTTAGTGGCGGGTAAGAATTCATGAAGGCAGAATGATTGATGTTTTTCCTGCGGGGTTGAGGGGGCGGGGTTTAATTCATTGAGAAAACTTTGAGCATCGAGTCAAAGGTGTTAATAAAATAATGCCTGCAATCGGCCCGGATAAATTTCACATTCCTTTTTTTAAGACAACCGGGAAGACATCGTGCGTTAAACTAATAGAGTTGACCGGTTCTGACCAAACTGTGAAGACTGGCCTATTAAAAAAATGTTTGGCCAAAAGCCATGATCATTAATATTATGTATATATGCATAAATGTCCAGGTTATCTTTTCTGAAGGAGAATAAAATGACTTTAACCCCGGCTGCCAGGTCATGGCACCTCAGGTTACTTGTTCTGGTCTTAATGGTATTAAGCTGGTCGGCATTTAGTTCTCGGGCTCAGCATCTTCTTGGTCAGGATGATTTAAGCCTGTTTCAATTCAGGAATCTGGGGCCTTTCCGGGCGGGTTCCTGGGTGACCTGTTTTGCTGTTCCCGACTCGCCGCTGGAAGCTCACCTTTATACTTTCTACGTGGGAACCCGAAACGGCGGTGTCTGGAAAACCACCAATAACGGCACCACCTTTGAACCCCTTTTCGATGGACAGAGCCACCTGTCCATCGGGGCCATCGCCCTGGCCCCTTCCAACCCGGAAATTGTCTGGGTGGGAACGGGCGAGGCTTACTGCGCCCGCAGTTCCCAGAGCGGCGATGGCGTTTATAAGTCGACCGACGGGGGCCGGACCTGGAAGCGGATGGGTCTCGGCGACTCCCACCACATACCCAGGATAATAATACATCCCCGTAACCCGGACACAGTCTACGTGGCTTCCATGGGGCATCTTTTTACGTCCAATTCCGAGCGAGGTGTTTTCAAGACCGAAGACGGCGGCCTGACCTGGAAGAAGGTTTTTTACATAAACGATAAAGTCGGGGTGATTGACCTGGTGATGGATCCGGCCAATCCTGAAGTTCTTTATGCCGCCAGCTACGACAAAGTCCGCTTGCCCTGGCATTACGAGGCCGGAGGCCCGGAAAGCGGAATTTACAAGACGACCGACGGCGGGCTTACCTGGAAGAGGCTGGCCGGAGGGTTGCCTTCAGGCTATGTTGGCCGCATCGGAATAGATGTTTACCGCAAAAATCCTCAGATCCTGTACGCGGTGGTGGAAAATTTCCGCCAACCTGCCCCCGAAGAAGCTGCGGCTGCTCGCAAGGCCGGGCGCCAGGCCCACCCGGTGGCGATGGGCGAAGTCTACCGAACGGAAAATGGCGGCCAGACCTGGGTTAAGGTCAACAGCGGGAAAGAACCGCTGGCCAGCAAGGCGCCCTACTCCTTCAACCAGCTTTACATCGACCCGAACGACGACCGGGTTCTTTACATCACGGGTGTGACCCTGGCCAGCTCGGTGGACGGCGGCCGGACCTGGCGGGATGCCGACTGGCCGCCGCAGGCTTTGTTCCGGTCGGCCTTTGGCGATGTCAGGACCCTCTGGATTGACCCGCAGAATTCAAAGCGAATTCTTTTCGGAAGCGACGGCGGTGTCTATGTTTCCTATGACGGGGGAAAGACCTGCCATCATTTTTACAACCTGCCGCTGGGCGAAATCTATGCCCTCGGAGTGGATCTGGAAGAGCCTTACAATATCTATGCCGGGCTCCAGGATCACGATTCCTGGAAGGGTCCGTCCAATTCCTGGTCGGGGCAGGTCAACCTGAGCGACTGGGTGACGGTCGGGGGCGGAGACGGGATGTACAACGTGGTGGACCCGACTGACAGTCGCTGGGTTTATAACTGCCGGGAATTCGGCAACTTTTTCCGGCTCGACCAGAAGACCGGAACCCGCCAGAGTATTCAGCCCACCAGAAGTTCGGATAAAGAACCATACCGGTTTAACTGGACTCCGCCGATTCATCTTTCACCCCATGACAGCTCCATTGTCTATATCGGGGCCCAGGTCCTGCTCCGTTCTTTAAACCGGGGTGATAGCTGGGAAGAAATCAGCCCGGACCTGACCACCAACGATAAGAGCAAGCAGGGTGGAGCTGGCAACATAACCTTCTGCACCATAACCACCATCTCCGAGTCGCCCCGAAAGCCCGGGGTGGTCTGGGTGGGTACTGACGACGGAAAGGTGCAGGTGACAGCAAACGGCGGGGCAACCTGGACTGATTGCACGCAGGCCCTGACTGAGGCCGGAGCCCCGGCGCAGCTCTGGGTAAGCCGGGTGCTGGCTTCTCCTCACGACCCGGGGACGGCCTTTGTGGCCAAGAGCGGCTTCCGCCATGATGATTTTAAGCCATATATTTTCCGGACGAATGATTACGGTCGCAGCTGGACCTCAATTTCGGCCGGCCTTCCGGACAGCCCGGTCAATGTGATAGTCCAGGATGCCGGGAATCCGGACCTGCTCTTTGCCGGCACGGACAACGGCCTGTTCGTTTCCTTCGACCAGGGGAAGAACTGGCGGCCGTTCCAGAACAACATGCCCCGGGTAAAGGTTACCGACCTGGTAATTCATCCCCGCGAGGCCGACCTGGTGGTCGGAACCTACGGGCGGGGCATCTGGGTGACCAACATCTGGCCGCTGCGGGAGATGAAACCGGAAATTCTCAGGGAACAGGCCCATTTGTTTACCATCAGGCCAGCCCTTCAGAAACAATATCCGGTATTCGGCAACTATCATCTCACCGGAGATAACCACCTTTTCACTCCCAACGAGCCCGACGAGGTGGTCATACATTATTACCTGAAAGAAGAGGTAAAGGAAAAAGTTAAGGTCGTCATCTATGATGCTGAGAAAAAACTCCTCAGGGAGCTCGAAGGCCCGGGTAAAGCTGGACTGAACCGGGTTAGCTGGGATATGAGGAAGGCTGGCGATAACCGCCCGGGCCCCAAGCTGGAACCGGGAAAATATTTCGTGGTTCTGCAGGCTCCCGGGATAAAGCTCGAACAGCCGGCGCTCATCAGGAAGAGAATCAGCTGGTCAATAGGGCCACAGCCGGTTGTCCTGATGGCTCCTGCCCGACAGAGTGATTTTGAAGAATGAGCGGGTCTGTTAAGGATTTGAATAAAATCTTTTATGGCCGGCCATAAATCGGCTATGATGGCTTTGGCCGGACAGAGAGAAAAGAATCAAGGAGGTAGTGATGTTGAGATCAATCATCAGTAAAAAAAAGCAGGTAATTTTTTGCCTGCTGCTGGGAGCCTGGCTGTTTTCAGCCTGTTCCCCGGAAAAAAAGGACTATTCCATCAAGATGGTCAACCTGACCGATGTCCGCTTTTCGGACGGATTCTGGAGCTCCAGGATAGAAACCAATGGCAGGGTTACCATCCCTCATTCTTTCCGGCAGAGCGAAGAGACCGGCCGAATCAAGAATTTCGAGATAGCTGCCGGGCTGGTCGGGGGCGATTTCTGTTCCCGCTACCCCTTTGACGATTCGGATATTTATAAATTAATAGAAGGCGCTTCCTACCAGATGATGCTCAACCCCGACCCGGAACTCGATAAGTACCTGGACGGGTTGATCGCCAAGATAGCGGCTGCTCAGGAGAAGGACGGCTATCTTTACACCGCCCGGACCATCAAGAACAAGGGCGGGAAGATACCCCTTGAGGAGTGGGTGACGGATAAGCGATGGGAAAGAGAAAGAGATGCCCACGAACTTTACAACGCCGGCCACCTCTACGAAGCGGCCGTGGCCCATTACCTGGCCACCGGCAAGAAGACCCTGCTTGAAGTAGCCCTGAAAAATGCCGACCTGATCTTAAAGGACTTCGGCCCCGGAAAGGTTATGCTACCGCCAGGACACCAGGAAATTGAAATCGGGCTGGTTAAACTCTACCGGCTGACCGGAAAGAAAAAATACCTTGACCTGGCCAGGTTCTTCCTCGATCAGCGTGGCAACAAGGAAGGGCATGAACTGTACGGTTTCTATTCCCAGGACCACCTGCCGGTGAGGGAACAGAAAGAAGCCGTTGGCCACGCCGTCCGGGCCGCCTACATGTATTCTGGCATGGCTGACGTGGCTGCCCTGAGCGGAGACCAATCCCTGGTCCAGGCCCTCGACAGCCTGTGGGAAGACGTGGTTTACAGGAAGATTTATCTTACTGGCGGCATCGGTTCGACCGGGGCCTGGGAAGGCTTCGGGCCGGCTTACAATTTGCCCAACGGCTCGGCCTATGCTGAGACCTGCGCCTCCATCGCCAATGCCTTCTGGAATTACAGGATGTTCCAGCTGAGCGGTGAAGCTAAGTACCTGGACGTTTTTGAACGGATTATTTACAACGGCTTCCTGGCCGGCATAGCCCTGAGCGGTGACCGTTTCTTCTATTCCAACCCTCTGGCTTCCTTTGGCCAGCATGAAAGAAGCCCCTGGTTCGGCTGCGCCTGCTGTCCGCCTAACATCGTTCGCTTCATTCCCCAGCTCGGTCAGTATTTCTATGCCACCTCTGGCCACCGGCTTTATGTCAACCTGTTCGCCCGGAGCAAAAGCCAGGTGCGGATGGATGACCTGAAAGTTGAGCTGGAGCAGGAAACCGAGTATCCCTGGAAAGGTGAGGTAAAAATCAGAGTCAACCCGGCCAGGGAAGACGATTTTACGGTCATGCTGCGGATTCCAGGCTGGGCCCTGGGGCAACCCATTCCCGGCGACCTGTATCGTTATGCCGACAGGAAAGAGGACAGGCCGGTGGTAAAGGTCAACGGAGAAGAGGTGCCCCTGAACCTGAAAGATGGTTTCCTGCCGATTGCCCGAAAATGGAAAGCCGGCGACACCATAAACCTCAGCCTGCCCCTGGAACCGCGCCCGGTTCTGGCTCACGAAAAGGTTATAGATGATGCCGGGCTGGTGGCGGTGGAGAGAGGTCCTCTGGTCTACTGCGCCGAGTGGCCGGATAATGGCGGCCGGGTCAGCAACCTGTTGCTTCCCGATGGCGCTACCCTGAGCTCCGAATACCGGAGCGACCTGCTGGGCGGACTGGTTGTGGTCAGGGCCCCCGGCCGTTCCTACCGGATGGAAAAAGAAAAAGTTGTTGCCCGGGATCAGGAGATTACCCTTATACCTTATTACGCCTGGGCCCACCGCGGTCGCGGTGAAATGGCTGTCTGGCTGGCCCGGGAAGAAGGAAAGGTCAGGCCCACGCCCGAACCTTCGCTGGCCTCTAAGGCCAGCGTCGAAGCTTCTGAAGGAGCCCGGGGTGCTGGTTTTATAAACGACCAGTACGAACCGACCAGCTCCATCGACCACTCGGTTGGTTATCTTCACTGGTGGCCGAAAAAGGGGACGACCGAATGGGTGAGCTATGAGTTTCCGACCACGGTCCGGGTGTCGGAAGCGGCCGTCTACTGGTTTGACGATACCGGCCTGGGAGGATGCCGGGTGCCTGAATCCTGGAAGCTTTATTTTAAGAAAGGTGATGAGTGGCTGCCGGTTAAAAATTTAAATCCTTATACGGTTGAAAAAGATAAGTATAACGTGGTCAGGTTTTCGCCGGTGGTTACCACCGCTCTTAAAATTGAAATCAAGAGCCAGGAAAAGTTTTCAGCCGGCATCCAGGAATGGCAGGTGAAATAAGCTTTCGGCTCGACTGCGAAAAATAACAGGAGGTTTTATCCTGGCCGATGGCAGCCCTGGAAAAGGGGCTGAAGCTTGAATCTGGAGAAGAAGCCAGAAGGAAAAAAGAATCTGAGTTGAATTTAACGGAACATTAGCCCTTAATGCCTCTTTCCGGGTAGCATCCGGTGATGCCGGATGAAGCGAAGGTGGAGAAAACGACTGAAATGGCCAGGTTATAAAAAGAGAATTAAGGGATTGCCCGCGTCTGGCCTCTGGTTTTACCGGATGATTGAGGATTGAAAATAAGGGCTGGCTCGAAGAACAAAATTAGAGGGTCCGGCAATTTTCTGAGGAGGAGAGGATGAAAACCAGCTTTTATTTAAGCGAAAATAGAAGACCCCGGCTTTCTTCTCGGGGATCGATGGGTTATCGCTGGCCTGTCTTGATATTATCCGGCCTGGCCCTGCTCGTTTCACTGGCCTGGCTGGCTCCGGCTGCTGACCGGGGCCGGCAACTGCTTCCCAACCCATCCTTCGAAGAGGTGAAGGACGGAAGGCCGCAGGGCTGGAGGCCGGCCACCTACCAGCGGGAAGCTTCTTTTGAAGTGGATAAAATTGCCAGGACCGGTTCTTTCAGTCTCAAAATCAGCTCGGAGAAGGGAGCGGATGCTTCCTGGTCAACACAGGTCAGGGTTCTGCCCTTTGCCCGTTACCGCTTTAGCGGCTGGGTCAAAACCGAGGATATCCAGTCTCAGGGCGGAAAAGGAGTTCTTTTTAATGTTCACGGCCTGGAAAAATTCCAGACCAGAGCCCTTACCGGCACCAACGACTGGACCCGCCTGGAAATGGTCATAGAAACGGAGCTCGATGATGTCCTGCAGATAAACTGCCTGTTCGGCGGCTGGGGCAAGGTAACCGGGCAGGCCTGGTTTGATGACCTGAGCCTGGAATTGCTTTCGGCCAGGAAGCTCAGGCCGCAAGCAACTGTTCATCCTGCCCGGAAATTAACACCTGTTTCTCCTTATATTTATGGTCAGTTTATCGAGCATCTCGGGCGATGCATCTACCAGGGGGTCTGGGCCGAAATGCTGGAAGACAGGAAATTCTTTAATGCGGTCGGAAGTCAAGGTTCTCCCTGGAAGGTTGCCGGGGAGCCGCACTCGGTCCACATGAACCCGCTCCTGACCTATGCCACAGTCCCGGTGCCTGAAATCCGGCTCAAGGGCGACGGCCGGGAGGCCGGGATTTATCAAGAAGAGCTTGCTCTGCAAAAAGGGAGAAAATATGACGGGCGCATCGTTCTGGCCGGCGACCCGGGTGTTCTGCCGATTGAAGTCAGGCTGGCCTGGGGGGAAGGGAAAGGTGAGGTTTTCAGAATTGAAGAAATTGGCCCGGATTTTAAGAAATACTATTTCAATTTCACGGCCGGGGCCGACACGGAGAACGGGCGCCTGGAAATTGTAAGCCACGGCAGCGAAGCCTTTCGGGTGGCCGCCGTCTCCCTGATGCCGGCCGATAACCTGGAAGGCTTCCGGCCCGAGGTGATAAAAATCCTGCGGGAGCTTAATTCCCCGGTTTACCGCTGGCCCGGCGGCAATTTTGTTTCTGGTTATGACTGGAGAGATGGAATTGGCGACCCCGACCGCCGGCCTCCCCGCAAGAACCCGGCCTGGCAGGGAATAGAACATAATGATGTCGGGCTTCACGAATTCATGGCTTTCTGCCGGCTGGTGGGGGCCGAACCTTATATAGCGGTTAACAGCGGCCAGGGCAATGAAACCATGGCCGCCGAGGAAGTGGAATATGTCAATGGCTCTGCTGACACCCCGATGGGCCGGCTCAGGGCCCGGAACGGACATCCCGAGCCCTTCGGCTGCCGCTTCTGGTCCATAGGTAACGAGATGTACGGCGACTGGCAGTTAGGGCACATGCCGCTTTCGGATTATGTCAGAAAGCACAACCGACTGGCCGAAGCCATGAAGGCTAAGGACCCGAACATCAAACTGATCGCCGTAGGTGCCGTTGGCGACTGGAGCCGCGGCATGCTAAAAGCCTGTGCCGACCACATGGATTACATCAGCGAACATTTTTACGTGGGCGAACGCCCGGGCCTTCTGAGTCATGTCTACCAGGTGCCCCGGGCAATAAGAAGAATTGCCGGGGCTCACCGCCAGTACCGAAAAACCATTCCGGAATTAAAGGATAAAGACATAAGGATAGCCCTGGACGAGTGGAACTACTGGTATGGGCCATATGTTTACGGCGAGCTGGGCACCCAGTATTTCCTGAAAGACGCCCTGGGAATAGCCGCCGGGCTGCACGAGTATTACCGCCAGGCTGACCTCATCTACATGGCTAACTATGCCCAGACGGTTAACGTCATCGGGGCCATCAAGACCTCAAAAACCGAAGCGGTTTTTGACACGACCGGCCTGGTGCTGAAGCTTTATCGCCAGGAGTTCGGGACGACCCCGGTTAAGATAACCGGCCGGCCTGAACCTCTTGATGTCATGGCGGCCTGGAAAGAAGATGGGAAAACCCTGACCCTGGCCGTGGTCAACCCCACAGCCGAAAAACAGATACTTTCACTGAACCTGGCCGGTTTCCGGGTGAAGGCTGTAGAGAAAATTTTAAGAATCACCGGGCCGCAGGAGAAAGCCAGAAACGTTCCCGGGCAGAAGCCCGAGGTGGAAATCACCGCGGTCAGCGAGGGTTTTAACCCCGGAGGATTGCTCCTGCCCCCGCTGAGTGTCACCCTTTATGTCCTGAAATAAAATTCCTGCTAAATTAGCAGGAAATAAAATCGGGCCGGCCGGGATTCAGGTCGGTCTGAGATATTTTCTGAGAGCCGGTGTGGTAAAATCGGCCTGGAGAGGAAAAATGAAAAGGATAGCAATGGTGTATCTTCTGTCTTCAATTTTGGTTTTTACAGCCTGTGAAAAACCGCCCTCGGCGCCGGAAGTAGCGGAGAATGATTATCCCATCCAGCCGGTTAATTTCTGGGAAGTTAAGGTAACCGATGAATTCTGGGCCCCCAGGATGGAAACCAACCGTCTGGTGACCGTACCCTATCTCTTCCGGATGAACGAAGAAACCGGCCGGGTGGATAATTTCCGGATTGCCGCCGGCCTGAAAAAAGGAAAGCATACCGGAAAGAGGTATAACGATTCCGATGTCTACAAAGCCATAGAAGCGGCGGCCTACACTCTGAAGACTCATCCCGACCCGGAGCTGAAACGCCGGATAGATAACCTGGTGGAAATCATTGCCAGGGCCCAGGAGCCCGACGGCTATCTTTTTACCACCAGGACCATCGACCCGAAAAACCCGGCACCCGGCTCCGGGGCGGAGAGATGGTCTAATCTCCGGGTGAGCCACGAGCTTTATAACCTGGGCCACCTGTACGAGGCAGCCGTGGCTTATTTCCAGGCAACCGGAGAGAAAAACCTTCTGGAAGTGGCCATAAAAAGTGCCGACCTGTTGCTGAGGACTTTTGGCCCGGATAAGCGGCGGGGTTTTCCCGGTCACCAGGAAATTGAAATCGGGCTGGTCAAGCTCTACCGGGTTACCGGGAACAAAGATTACCTGGAGCTGGCCAGGTTCTTCCTGGAGGAACGTGGGCACTACCACGGCGGCCAGGTTTATCCAGCCAGTTCACCCTTCCACATTTATAATTCCGAAGAATACCTGCAGAACCACAAGCCGGTGCTGGAACAAACCGAAGCGGTCGGCCATGCGGTTCGGGCCACCTACATGTACTGCGGTATGCTGGACGTGGCCGCCCTGGGAGGTTACCACGAATATGCCAGGGCCAGCCGGGCACTATGGGAAAATGTGGTTGGCCAGAAAATGTACCTGACGGGCGGAATCGGTTCTACCGGCGAATACGAAGCCTTCGGGGCGAACTACTACCTGCCCAACGAGCAGGCCTACGCCGAAACCTGCGCCGCCGTGGGCAACGCCTTCTGGAACCAGCGGCTTTTCCAGATGGAAGGCGACGGCCGATACGTGGACGTTCTGGAAAGGGTTATTTACAACGGGCTGCTGTCGGGCGTCGGGTTGTCTGGCGATCGTTTCTTCTACCAGAATCCGCTGGCCTCCAGGGGAAAGTATGAGAGAAGCAGCTGGTTTGAAGTGGCCTGCTGCCCGGCCAACGCTGCCCGCTTTCTGGCCACTTTTCCCCAGTACATCTATGCCCATTCCGGGCAGGAAGTTTTTGTCAACCTTTATGTAAATTCCACGGCCCGGTTTGATTTCCAGAACACAAAACTGGAAATAATCCAGGAAACAAAGTATCCCTGGCTGGGACTGGTCAAGGTCGGGGTTAACCCGGCCCGCGTCCGGGAATTTGTTCTCTGCCTGCGGATTCCCGGCTGGGTCCAGGGAAGGCCGGTCCCTTCCGACCTTTACCGCTATGTTGACGGGGAAGCCGGCCAGGTGGTGGTCAGGCTGAACCGCAAGGTCATCCCGGTGGAGATAGACCGGGGTTATCTCAGGATAAAGAGAAGATGGGTCAGGGGCGACGTGGTGGAAATTCTCTTTCCCCTGCCGGTAAGGCGGGTGGTCGCCCATCCTGAAGTGGCTGAGAATAGAGGCCGGGTGGCCATAGAACGGGGTCCTGTGGTTTTTTGCGCCGAGGGGCGGGATAACGGAGGGACAGCCCTGAACCTGGCCGTTCCGGACACCACCCGCTTTCAGCAGTGGTACCGCAATGACCTGCTGGGCGGGGTGACCGTCATCACCGGCAGCGGGCTGGTGGTTGACGATAAGGGGAATGAAGTCCGGAAACAGAATCTTTTCCTGATTCCCTACTTCGGCTGGGCCAACCGCGGAGCCTGGGAAATGGCCGTCTGGCTGCGCCGCAAGGAGTGAGTTTTTAGCCGGAAAAATATCGGCAGGTATCGGTTAAACACTCCCGATGGATTTTCCTGCTCGCCAGACCGGGATAATTCCGTGAAGCCATTCGGGATGCTTGAACTGCTCTCCACATTTTAACTCGCCCCTGGAAATTGCTGAAAGAAGGCCATGAGTTATGTCAAGTTTTGTTCGCGCTCTGGTCATCGTAATCTATCCTTTATGCCTCAGTTAGTAGCCTGAGCCAGAGAACTTTCCAACACCAGGCTGACGCTCACAGGGTTGAGGTAGACCTGCTCGTTGGTCCGGTCATCATTTAATCGGTAAGACAGGCCACAATTCAGATGTCTGCCCTTTCCGGGTTGAAAATATAAGCCTGAATTGATTTAAGCTGGCCGGCCCTATTTCTTAGGGTAGCCCACCGTCTGGGCCAGCATGATTTTCTGCTCCGGTCGGAGCTTCATGACCCGGGCCAGCTCTTCCCGGTTGATAAGGGCCCTGACCACCGTGGCCAGTCCCTCGGAGGCGCAGAACAAATACACGTTCTGGGAAATAAAGGCGGCGTGGGCGCCGGAGTAGAACCTCTTGTCCTCGTCCGAGCCGCGTGGAATGCGGGCATAATCACCGACATAGACCAGATTGACCGGGGCTATTTTGACAAAATCCTGGGTGCCGGTCAGGCCCCTGATGTCTTCTTTGAGAACCTGGATGAGGGAGTGGTCTCTGGCTTCATAAAGGAAGAGACCGTCGGCCGTGGCCAGGTAGAGGTCGATATTCTGCCAGTTGACCGCAGACGGTGCGGTTCTTTTCCCGGAATCCGGACGGTTTATTCCGTAAGCTGCCCAGAGCAGATTGGACAGAACCCGGGGTGAGAGTTTATCCGGGCTGAATTCCCGCTGGCTCTGTCTGAGTTTCAGGCATTCCATCAGCGGTTTCCCGCCTTCCTGCTGCGGCGGAGGCAGCTTGATGACCGCGGTCTCCTGGCCGGAACTCGTTTCCGGCCAGATTAAAGCCCATCCGGCCAGCAGAAGCAATGATAAAAGGGCCATGCTCGTTTTTGATCTCATCGGAGCCTCCTCAATTATAGATTCTAACATAAACTCCAGCTGTCTTAGAAGTCTTTTATCGAACCGGCCAGGCCCAAACCCGGGGAAACCGCTTTTGACAAAACGCGCTCCCTGTGTTATTAGAATTTCCAGATATTTCTTGGGGAGGATAAAGGATATGGCTACAGCAGTTGAAAAGTGGGTGGAAAAACAGGCTGAACTCCTTCAGCCCAAGACCATTTACTGGTGCGACGGTTCGGAAGGAGAGGCCCATCGTATCATCGAAATTGGTCTGCGGGAAGAAAAGATCGAACAGCACGCTATCTTCCTGGAGCTCAACCAGAAACTCTGGCCCAATGCATACCTGCACCGCAGCCACCCGACCGACGTGGCCCGGACCGAACATCTGACCTTCGTCTGCCATTCAGATAAGGATACCACCGGGCCCAATAACAACTGGATGCACCCGGAAGAGGCCAGGAAAAAGCTGACCGCGCTCTCCCGGGGGGCCATGCGCGGCAAGACCATGTATGTCCTGCCGTACATGATGGGCCACCCTGATTCACCCTATGCCAAAGCCTGCATCCAGATTACCGATGTGTCCTATGTGGCCGTCAGCATGAGGATTATGACCAGGCTGGGTAAACACGTTTTAGACAGGATTGGCAACTCGGAGAATTTTGTCAGGGGCATTCACACCGTCGGCGATTTTGATCCCAACAGGCGTTTTATAATGCATTTCCCGGAAGAGAACCTGGTCTGGAGTGTCGGCTCGGGCTACGGCGGGAACGCCCTGTTAGGGAAAAAATGCTTTTCCCTGCGCATCGCTTCCTGGATGGGCCGCAAGTACGGCTGGCTGGCCGAGCACATGATGATCATCGGGGTGGAAGACATACATGGCAACATAACCTATATTGCCGGCGCCTTTCCCTCGGCCTGCGGCAAGACCAACTTTGCCATGTTAGAGTCAGCCCTGCCCGAGTACCGCATCTGGACCATCGGCGACGACATCGCCTGGCTGAACATCGGGCCGGACGGGCGGCTGTATGCCATCAACCCGGAATTCGGGTTTTTTGGAGTGGCCCCGGGGACATCCATGAAGACCAACCCCAACATGATGCGCACTCTGCGGAACTCCAATTACTATCCGACTCTTTTCACCAACGTCGGGTTAGACCTGGATACCATGTCGCCCTGGTGGGAAGGCCTCGACGGGCCGGTGCCGGAAAATATGCTGGACTGGCAGGGACGTCCCTGGAAGCCCGGCCAGGGGACACCCGCTGCCCATCCCAATTCCAGGTTCACCGTGTCCGTCTATAACTGTCCGACTCTTTCTAAGGAATATGACAATCCGATGGGCGTGCCCATCTCAGCCATTCTGTTCGGAGGCCGGCGGACCCGGCTTATTCCCCTGATCACCGAGTCCTTCAGCTGGGAACACGGGGTCTTCCTGGGAGCCAGGATGGGTTCGGAAACCACGGCCGCGGCCGCCGGCAAGGTTGGGGTCCTGCGCCGCGACCCGATGGCCATGCTGCCCTTCTGCGGCTATAACATGGGCGATTACTTCCGCCACTGGATCAACATGGGCCGGCTGATGAGCCAGCCGCCGCGAATTTATTCTATCAACGCCTTCCGGAGGAACGAGAAGGGAGAATTCCTGTGGCCTGGCTTCGGGGAGAACATCCGGATCCTGAAATGGATAATAGAGAGGGTCAACGGCCGGGCCGGGGCTAAGGAAACCCCTCTCGGCCTGGTTCCGGAAAAGAAAGACCTGGACCTGACCGGCTTGAACCTGCCGGAAGAGAACCTGGAGGAGCTTTTCCGGATCAACCCGGAAGAATGGGAAGAGGAACTGGCCGACATCGAGGCCTTTCTAAAGAAATTCGGCCAGCACCTGCCCTGCGAAATCTGGCAGGAATACGACCGCCTGAAGAAGGGCCTGGGTTACTGAGCGCAGGTTGTTTTTTCGGGCGGAATTTGATAATAATTTTAGCTGGATATTTTGGCTTTTAATGAGGACCAGCAATCGTTACAATTAAAGACATAGCCAGGAGGGCCCGGGTTTCGATCGGAACGGTCGACCGGGTTCTGCACAACAGGGGTCGCGTTCACCCTGAGACAGAAAAAAAAGTCCGTCAGGTTCTCCGGGAACTCAATTACCATGCCAACATCTTCGCCAAACACCTCAAAATGGGCCGGGTGTTTAATTTCAGCGTCCTGATGCCCAGGCCGCAGCAGGATAGCTATTACTGGTTGCTGCCTTACCGTGGAATTCAGAAAGCCCAGGAAGAGCTGCTGTCCCACAGGGTGCGGGTTAATTTCTTCTTTTTTGACCGCTACAACGAAAAATCTGTTCTTAACACAGGTCATAAGTTATTAAGAACCAGCCCTGATGGGCTGCTGGCAGCCCCGGTACTGCCCGAAGGATTCAACCGGTTTATGGACGACCTGCCGCCCGGGTTACCCGTGGTTTTCTTCGATTCATACCTGCCCGGGATAAAGCCGCTGGCCTTTATAGGACAGGACGCTTTCAGAAGCGGGCTCCTGGCCAGCCGGCTGATGAGCCTGACAGTCCACCGCAGCCGGGGCCTGGTGGCCGTGATTAAGATTCTCCCGGAAGATTATCACATCGCCGGCCGGATAGAGGGTTTTATACAGGGCTCCCGGGACTGGTCGGGTTTAAGGCCTGAGACCCTGGACCTGGTCGGAAGCTGGTCCGCGGCCCAGATCGGAAAGTACCTGGAAGCTTTTTATTGGAAACATCGGGACCTGGCCGGGATTTTTGTGACCAACGCCATGACCCACAAGGTGGCCGAATGGTGGAAGAAAAATTCCGGACAGGAAAAGATCATCCTGATAGGCTACGACCCCATTCCGAAAAACGTGGCCCTGCTCAAGGTCGGGGTCATCGATTTTCTCATAAGCCAGCAGTCGGAACGCCAGGGTTATGAGGGAATCTATACCCTTTTCCGCCGGGTGGTTCTGGGCGAAGAGGTCAAGAGAGAAATAATGACCCAGATTGATATCATCACCGCCGAAAACGTGGACTATTATCAGAGTTAATTGAAGGTGGGGAGGAGAAAACAGGATGGACAGGGAAAAGCCGGTACTGAACGTCAAATCGCTTAAAGAGCAGGTCTATGATTTTTTAAGGGAGCAGATGCGCCGGGGTGAAATCCTGCCCGGTTCAGTCATAGACCTGGAAGAGACTTCCCGCAAACTGGGAGTCAGCCGCACCCCGCTCCGGGATGCCCTGCTGCAGCTGGAAACGGAAGATTTTGTCACCATCCTGCCCCGCCGCAAGGTGGTGGTCAATGTCCTGACGGCCAGGGACATAAAGAACTATTACGAAATAATCGGGGCCCTGGAAAGCATAGCCATCCTCAGGGCTGCCGACCGGCTGCAGCCGCGGGACCTGGAGTACATGGAACAGTTAAACCGGGAGATGAAACAGGCCATCGAGGCCGACAACTTCGACCTCTACTACGAAAAGAACCTGGCTTTTCATAATGTCTATCTGGAAGCCTGCGGCAACGAGAAGCTGATGAGAATTGTTAACAGCCTGAAAAAAAGGCTCTATGATTTTCCCCGGCCGAGCGGTTTCGTCAAGGAGTGGGAACAGTCTTCCACCGGGGAGCACGCCCGATTGATTGAATACCTGGGCCGCGGCCAGAAGGAAGAAGCGGCCAGGTACATCCGCGACGTTCACTGGTCATATGAAGTCCAGGAAAAATTCATAGTCCAGTATTACCGGCATATCTCCAATCCTTGAGGGGGAAAGGGCTCAGGCTTCCCGGCTGGATTTACGGCTTGAAGATGAAGTAGGCCGCCAGGACCATCAGAGAAAAACCCACCAGGTAATTCCAGCGGAAATCTTCCTTCAGGTAAAGCACGGAGAAGAAGGAAAAGACGGTGAGGGTGACCACTTCCTGGATGGTTTTGAGCTGGGCGGCGTTAAGCCTTCCGTAGCTCAGGCGGTTGGCCGGAACCTGAAAGCAGTACTCCAGGAAGGCGATCAACCAGCTCAGGACAATGGCTTTCCAGAGAGGCAGGCTCTTGAACTTGAGATGACCGTACCAGGCAAAGGTCATAAAGACGTTTGATACCAGCAACAGGCCGACTGTTATCCAGGGCATTTTCGGTCCTCAGCAGGCAAAATTAGTCAATAATGATAGCCCCCTTTTTTCTGTTGTCAATAGCGGTCAGGCCAGAAAGGACCCGGGATCGGGTCCTGTAGAGGGACGGGTCTGTCTGCAGGGTGTCTGAAGACCGGGGAAGTCGCAAAAGGCGGCAGGCAGGTATAAAATAACCCGGCCTGTGAGCGGTTTTTTAAAGGAATATTAAGATCAGAAACAACTCTTCCCGTCCCTGGCTCTTGACACTTACAGGTTGAAGCGGTAGGTGACCTTGACCAGGAAGACATTATCCCCGGGGGCGGTTAACAGGTCGCCCAGGTCCCGGCCCAGAGAAAAATCTCCGGGGTTGGCATAGTCGGCCCGGTTCTGGGTCCAGACCAGGTAGAGCAGGGAACCCAGCCGGTATTCCCAGCGCAGAACCACCGTTCCCCGCAGCGATTTATAGTTGAAATCGGGGTTATAGACGGAAAAAGTGGCAGCCGGTCCGCTGCCGTCGGGGTCGAGCAGGTAGTAACCGTCCTGGTAGTTTATGGTCGAGGAGCCTTCACCGAACACCAGGTAGTCGTAACTTCGTGGCAGGTTCAGTTGCTTGAACCGGTCATACCGGCCAACAGCGATATAGGGCTGGAGGTAAACCTGCAGACTTAACCTGGGTGTAAAGATCCAGTTGAGCCGGAGTTCAGCTGCCACCAGGGTCTGGTCAATCCGTCCAAATACATATCGCCTCCCGTAAGTCGCAGTCATTAAGGGGTCGGCCACGGAGGTCAGCCACTGGGTTTCGTTTATATCTTTGCCTGCGGAAGGGCCAAAAGACAGGTTGAAATTGGGCGCGGGTTTCCAGCGCAGGCCCAGGCTCAGGTTCCAGTGTTCCCGCTTGTCCCTGGTCTTTCCATAATACCCCGTTCCATAAAAGACGAAGCGCTGACGCGAATCAGTTTCCAGGTCTAACTGAGCCAGGTAACCGGGCGGAATCAGGGCCAGGGGGCCACCCCTGGTCAGGGTGTTGCTGTAGACTTCGGGATAATAGATGAAAGTTCCGTTCACTTTCCACCAGTTGCGGAAAACTCCCTGCAGGTTGAGCAGCCAGGCTTCAAAGGTTTTGTTCCAGCCGAAGTCGTGGTTTTGTTCCAGACCGCCGATCAGGATAGCCTGCCTGAAAACCTTTCCGGGCCTGGTCCACATGTAGCCATAAAAAGCCTGAAAATTTATCCGGTCGGAAAGGTTTCTCTGGTAGCCGGCCTCGTTGGGGTCAAACCCCGGCGTCAGCAGGCCGCCGGACAGGTAAACGATGGAATGGCCCTGCTGCTTGGCCAGGCTTACCTTGCCCCCGAGCCCGGCCAGGCTGGTAGCTTCCGGGTCCAGGCTGACGTGGTCAGCATCCGGTCGCTGGAAATAATGAATGGAAGAGCGCTGGATCCGGTAGAGAGCGGTTGCGCTGCCGTGAAGGAAGGTTCCTCCCACCCAGCCGCCCAGGACCCAGTTTCTCTTTTTATCAAGGAAGGCCCAGCCGTCAAAGGCCAGGCTAAAGGATTCCCCGGCCAGCAGGGACTTCAGGCTGTCTTCCCTCAGGTCCCTGATGACCGAAGTCAGGAGGAAACCAAAGCCCTGCTGACCCCGGTTGAATTCCTTCTGGCCGCGGAAGATTCCGTAATAGGTGAAGGGTGCCACTTCATCCCGGTAGCGGTTGGACAGGTCGTCAACCGTGGCGTATTCCCTGGAGGTTACGGCGTTGATCACTCCGAGGTTCCAGCCGCCGCTCAGCTTTCCGGTCAGCTTGAAAGCCCCGATGATGGTCGAGCGGTCCGGGAAGCTGACGAACCCGTCATGCCGGGCATAGCCCTGCGGTTCGCGGCCGATGCGGCGGCTGTAAAACAGCCTGGGATTCGGCCAGCTCAGGTCAACATTTATGTATATCCCGCCCCGTCCGAAATTGCTGAAAATGGATGAACCTTCGATAAAAAAAGGCCGTTTCTCTTCATAGTAAGTTTCGTAGGCGGTCAGGTTGATAACTGCCGGGTCCACTTCCACCTGCCCGAAATCGGGGTTGATGGTCAGGTCCAGGTTCAGGTTGCTTTTTAAGCCGGCCTTCAGGTCCAGCCCGATATTGCCCTGGTATTGATGTCCGGTTTCAAAGGGGTTTCCAGGTTCGGCTGGCCGGAACCTGGCCTGTCCAACCGAGTAGGGGAAAGCTTCCACCCGGCGTCCGGGCTTGATGTTTTCTATGCCTTCCAGGCGGGCAAAGCGAGAGACAAAGGCGTTGTCTTCCTTGGGAACCCAGGCAAAAGAGACCTTTTCATTCTTGCGCTTGATTATCCTCTGGAAATTTACCCCCCAGAGCTGCTTTTCCTGGCGGGGGAACCGCAGCTGGTTGAAGGGGATTCTCATTTCCACTGACCAGCCTTCTGCCGTCACCCGGGCCCTGGCTTCCCAGACTCCATCCCAGCTCTTGTCTTCACTTATATCGTTATAGAGGGCCTTGTCGATGATGGAGCCGGCAGGATTTACCCAGAAGGCATAGCCGCTGCGCCGGTCAAAATAAGGGTCGACGCTAAAGATAAACCAGTCGGAATCTACCGAATAATCGCGGCGGCCAAGCTGACCGATTATCCCCTTCGGGTCTGAATCGTGGCAGAAGGCGGCCACATAGAGATTGGTGCTGTCATAAAAGACCCAGACCCGGGTTTTTTCACTGGCCGGAGCTCCGTCCACCGGGTCAGTCTGGATAAAGTCCTCGCTGGCCGGCCTCCCGTAGATGCTTTCGTTCAGGAAACCGTCCAGTTCAAAGTCTCCAGGCAGGCGAAAGGCCAGGACCACCTTGTTCTCCTGGGCTTTTTTCAGGTCTTCCTTGTCAATGGCACCCTGGAGAGACTGCCCGCCGAGGCCGGGTCGGGGGTGTATGGTCAGAAGCAGAATTGAAAGCAAAAAGGAAAAAACTAAGACAAGGCCAGGTCTGAGCTGAAGCATGAAAGGTTCCTCCCTATAAAATCCTCCCTTCAATTTTTGAGTCGTAATTAAACCCGGATGTTTGAAAAAATCTTTGAGGAACAATATTTTTTTGCCAGCCAGAATTTCGCCTCCTGGCCTCCCGCTCCACCGGCGGCGAGGAATAGAGTTAACGCCGTCAGCCGGCCGGCCCCCGGTCTTTGTTTATGTCAGGAAACCAGTTTCTTCCCCAGGTTGTAGGCTTCCTTCAGCAGGCCTGATTGTTTTCTGACCTGGCCCGGCCTGGCGGCCGAGGCATAGACCATGGCCTTAATTTCCGCTCCCAGGTAACCGAAGATGTCCTGGTAGGACCTGAGGGCATTGACTCCCCCTGAAGAAAAGACATCCCGGTCGGCGTAGGTCAGAATCAGGCCAACCTTTTTATTTTTGAAGCAGGCGTAATCATCGCCGCCGAAGGCATACCAGCGGTCTATTAACAGCTTGGTCTGGGCGTTGATGGTGAACCAGTAGACGGGGTGGGCCAGTATTATGGCCCCCGCCTCTTTAAGTTTGGGATAGAGTTTTTTCATGTCGTCTTTCTGAACGCATTCACCTGGCCCCTTATCCCGGCAACGGTCGCAAGCCCGACAGGGGTTAATCCGCAGCCTGGTAAGGTTGATAACTTCAACAGAGGCGCCGGCTTCCCGGGCGGCCCGGGCCGCCTCCAGGGCCAGTGTGGTGCTGTTGCCGTCTTTTCGCGGGCTGCCTGTAAAAACCAGGAGTTCAGTTTTCATTTTATCCCTCCTTTTTGCTGGCAGACCGGCTCTTTATTATGGTTGCCAGGGCTATGACCACCCAGACCGAGTTAACGCCAACTGAGGGGTAAGCGCCGAAATGGAAAGCGTTCAGCAGCAGGCAGGCGCTGCCGACCAGGTTAAGGAGCTGGTAGGGCAGGGAATCTCCAGCCAGCTTCCGGTTGGAGACCAGAGAGTAGGCCAGCAGCAACATCAGGGCGCCCAGCCAGCCGGCCAGGTTTATCAGGAATGTTTGGCTCATGGCAAAAGGCTCCAGATTGAAAAGAGTTAAAATGAATTATACAGGAAAGGCCGGCGGTGAGAAAGCTGAGAAAAATCCAGAGGGGTTCCGTCTGTAATTGCAGAGAGGAGGAAATCATGGCAGAGAGGAATATCAGCCCTGACAAAAAAGATAGGCTGACTGTGGAAGAATTCGTCCAGCTGGCCATCAAATCTTTGAGGATGGGCGATTTCAAGGGCATCCACTCGGTTTACAGCGGGTTTAACGAGGCCTTCAAGAAATACTTCGGGCAGGACCCGGTGCAGGCCACCAACCGCCTGGCCGAGGAAAAAAAGATTGAAATCAGGCCGATAAAGGGCGGAGTGCTGCTCTATCTTCCAGGAGAGGCGCCCTCCCAGTCCCGGGGAGATGAGGCTCTTAAAAAGATGGGGTTGTCCCTGGCGGAGAAAAGTGGCAGGGCCTGAGCCCGGTCAGGAACGCGGTGGGCCTGGTGGCTGGTCGGAGCCACTCTCGGAAAAAGATTTAAGCTTGTCGCGCAGGGTGGATTCGGCCAGCTTGCGCAGAGCCTTGGTTTCGATCTGCCGGACTCTTTCCCTGGTGACCTTGAGTTTCTGGCCGATCTCTTCCAGGGTGTGTTCCTGCCCGTCGCCGATGCCGAACCGCATTTTGATGACCGTGGCTTCTCTCTCGGTCAGAGAATTCAAGGCCCTGGTTATCTGTTCCTTCAGGTTGGCCCGGATGACGATGTCGGCCGGGGATGGGTTGTAAACGTCCCTGACGAAATCCTTGAGGAAGCTCTCTTCGTCATCACCGATGGGAGAGTCCAGCGATAGCAGTTCCTGGCTGTCCTGAAGAATTTTGCTTACTTTCTGCACCGGCATGCGGACGGCCTCGGCGATTTCCTGGACGGTCGGTTCCCGGCCGCTCTTCTGTACCAGCTCCTGGTGGATTTTCTTGAGGCGGTTGATGGTTTCCACCATGTGCACCGGGATTCTGATGGTCCGGGCCTGGTCAGCGATGGCCCGGGTGATGGACTGCTTGATCCACCAGGTGGCATAGGTGGAAAACTTGAACCCGCGATGGTAATCGAATTTCTGCACCGCCCTCATCAGGCCAAGGTTGCCTTCCTGGATCAGGTCGGACAGGCTCAGCCCGCGGTTGACGTAGTTCTTGGCAATTGACACCACTAACCTGAGGTTGGCCTCAATCAGTTTGTTTTCGGCATGTTTCTGTATTTTCTCGCCGCGGCTGACGTCGCGCAGCACGCGGCGCAGCTCGCTGGCCTCCAGCCCCGATTCCTGGCGGTAGACTTTCTCTTCGCTCAGGCACAGGTTCAACTTTTGCTTCAGGGCTTCGGCCGCGGTTTTCAGTCTGGTTTTCTGCAGGGCCAGCTGGAGTTCTTCCTTTTTCTCTTCCAGCTCGTTCATGACCTGCAGTATGTCGCGCAGGCGGCTGATGGTGGCGGCCATTTTTTCCGGCGAGAGATGGAGCTCTTCCAGGATCTGGTACATTCTTATTATCAACCGGCCGCGGGCGAAGGCTTTTCCGGGAGTGGGCTTCAGTCCGGAAAACTTTTCTGACAGCCGATAAAATTTATCAAGTGTCTGGCGCAGGCTCTTGACCTTCTTCCAGGCGGCATCATCCTCAAAATCCTCGATTTCGTCAAAAAACCTAAGGAAGCGCTCCGGCTCGGTCTCGGCCAGGTCGCGCAGGGAAAGAATGTCCACGACGGCCAGTCTGGTCTTGAGCAGGGCCCGGAGCTGGATCTTTTTTCCCCTTTCCATCTGGCGGGCCAGGTCGATCTCGTCCTGGTGGGAAAGCAGGGAAATCTTGCCCATCTCCCGGAAGTATATTTTTATGGGGTCATGGTCGGATTCGATCTGCTCGGCAGCCTTGCTGGCCTCGACCTTAGCGGTCTTGGGTAATATATCTCTCAGTTCAAACTCATCAAAATCATCGGAAATACTTTTCAATTTGTTAGCCTGCTGTAGTTCAGGTTCCAGGGCCTTGTTGAGAAAAAGAGGGTCCAGGTCCGGGCTAAAAATCTCGGGAGATAAAGTCTGCTCCGGAGTAACGAATTCAGATTTTTCCTGTGGCTTTCTGGTCTTTTGCTTCTTAGGAATAGTCTTATCTTTTTTAGGCTTTTTAACCATGAGACCCCTGAGATTCTCGCCCCTTAGCCTGCGACTGAGGGAGAGAAGATGTTTCTATCTTTAATTCCTTATTATAAATAAGCCGCCGCGCTTCCTTTGTCAAGCAATTTAAACGCATCCGTCCTTGAATGACAGGGTTATATATTATAGAATAACTATCTGATTAGTAAAGCGGAGTCGTGATGAAAGCAAGATGGTCGGTAATAATAATTCTGCTCTTATTCAGCCTCGGCCTGTTGCCCATCCGGGCTGCCTCTTCCGGGCAGGCCAAACCCAAATCCCAGAAGGAACTCGTCCGGGCCCTTCCGGATAAGTACCGGAAGTGGCTGGAGGAGGAGGTGGTCTACATAATTTCCCAGAAAGAAAGAGAGGTCTTTTTGAGGCTGGAGAATGACCGTCAGCGGGACATCTTTATTGAGGCCTTCTGGAAGCAGCGAGACCCCAACCCCAACACTCCCGAGAACGAATTCAAGATAGAGCATTACCGCCGCCTGGAGTATGCCAACAAGCATTTTGGCAAGGAGTCCCCCGGTCCCGGCTGGCGTTCCGACATGGGAAAAATTTACATAATGCTGGGCGAACCCCAGTCCACCGAAAAATATGAAAACCTGTATGATCTTTACCCGACCATTATCTGGTTTTACCAGGGAATGGCCGAATACGGGCTGCCCAATGCCTTCTCGGTAGTTTTCTACAAGCCAGATGGTACCGGTGAATACAGGCTTTATTCGCCAATTAAAGACGGTCCGATGAAACTTATGCCTCACTACAGCGGGGACATGACCAGCTATGCAGAAGCCTTCAGGAAGCTGGCTGATATAGAACCCAACGTGGCCAGGATCTCTCTGAGTCTGATTGAAGGCGAGCCGCTGACCGACCTGGTGCCTTCCATTTCTTCTGATATTCTGATCAACCAGAAAATTCCGGCCGCCCCGACCTACAAGGTCAGGAGCACCTACGCCGAAAAGCTTTTCCGTTACCAGGATATCATCGAGGTCGAATACACGGCCAACTACATTGACAGCGACGCCCTGGTCAGTGTCTATCAGTCGCCCTCTGGAATTTATTACGTCCACTATCTGATAGAACCCAAAAAACTATCCCTGGAAAGAAATGATAACAATTATCAGACGACGATAGTTATTAACGGCATTGTGACCGACATGGAAAACCGGCCGGTCTACCAGTTTGACCGGCGCATACCCCTGAATCTAAGGGGCGACCAGGTCTCCAGCATCAGGGACCGCCAGATGAGTTTCCAGGACGTCTTTCCCCTGATCCCCGGGAAATACCGCCTGAGCATCCTGCTCAAGAATTTTATTTCCAAGGAATTCACCTCGCTTGAGACCACCCTCAACATTCCCGAGCGCCAGTTGCAGATGAGCCCGGTTCTCCTGTCCACCCGCCTGGCCCGGAGCTCACAGTATCGCGGCCTGAACAAGGCCTTCCTGCTTAATGACCTGCAATTTTCACCCACCCCGCGGAATGACTTTGTCCTGGGCGACAGGATGTATGCCTTCTTCCAGGTCTGGGGCTTGAATCAGGACCTGAGAACAGGGGGCAGCCTGAGTTATGAAGTGGCCCGAGAGAACGGCGAAATCGTTAAAAGCTACAGCAGGAAGCTAACCGAATATAATGACGGAAATGTTTTTTATGAGGAGTTTGTTCTGGAAGGCTGGACTCCGGCCAATTACACCCTGAAAGTAAACCTTCAGGATGGAAATGGCAATGTTCTGCTCGGAGAAAAGGCGAACTTCTTCATCAGCCACCTGCCGGTCCTGCCCCGGTCCTGGGTCATGACCCAGCCGGTTGACGGAGATAATTCGGCGGTAGTGCAGCATGCCCTGGGCCTTCAGTACTGGAACAGGAAAGACCTGTCCAGGGCCAGAAGACATCTGGAAGCTGCCCACAAAAAAGACCCGGCCGAACCAGCCTATGCCCTGGATTTCTGTCGCCTGCTCTATTTTGAGGAACAGTACCAGGAAGTTCTGAACGTTGCCCTGCCCTTCCTCAACCGGGGCTACAAGGATTTTCTGGAAATTGCCGGCGAGTCCCTCCAGGCCCTTAAACAGTATCAACAGGCCATAGATTATTACAAGCAGTACCTGGCCCATTTTGGAACCAATGTTAATGTGCTCAATGCCATAGGGGAATGTTATTATCAACTGGGAGACATGGACGAGGCCCTCTATGCCTGGGAAAGGTCGCTGCAGATCGAACCGAACCAGGCCAAAATAAAAGACCGGGTCAAGGCCATAAAAGAAAAGAAATAATCCATCGACCCTGATCGGATATATAATATTTTATGGAGGTCTTGATGCAAAAGAATAACTATCGTTTTCTGTCAATCCTGCTAATAATATTTTTCCTGTCGCCGACCCTGGCCCTGGCTCAGGCCGGGCGTGGAGTCGGTCGGCTGGGAGGAGTGGTGCTCGACAATAACGACAAGCCGGTGGTCGGAGCCAGGCTGGTTCTGACCTACGTCCAGGATGCCGGCGGAGGCCTTAAACTGGAAGCCACGACCAACAAGAAAGGCGAGTGGTCTTTTATCGGCCTGGGCTCCGGTCGCTGGAGCCTGATGGTTTCAGCCGAGGGGTTTGCCCCGGCCAGCCAGGAAGTCACTGTCAGCCAGCTGGAAAAGAACCCGAGGATTGTGATCAAGCTGCAGAAGGCCAGCGGCGGCATACCGATGCTTCAGGACCAGGCTTCACTGGAACTGCTGGACCAGGGCAATGAGTTCTTCAAAGAAGGTAAGTTTGATACAGCCCTGGCCATGTTCGAGCAGTTTTATGAAAAGAATCCTTCCGCCTACCAGATTTTGCTCAACATCGGCGATTGCTACCGGGAAAAGGGCGAGATGGATAAGGCCATGGAGTATTACAACCAGGTGATGGAAAAAGCCAGGACCGATATGGCCATGGGAGTCAGCATGACGGCCAAGGCCCTGGCCGCCATCGGCTTGCTCTATCTCAAGCAGGACAACCTGGAAGAAGCCACCAGGTATTTCAAGCAATCGGTCGATACCGCGCCCCAGGACGAGGTGGTGGCCTTCAACGTGGGCGAGGTCTTCTTCACCAACCAGAAGCTGGATGAGGCTGAAAAGTATTTCAAGATGGCCTCCGGCATCAAACCCGACTGGCCGGAGCCCTATCTGAAACTCGGTTATGTCGCCCTTAACAAGAACGACATCCCTGCGGCTATCGAATATTTTGAAAAGTTCCTGCAGCTGGAACCCCAGGATTCCCGGCGGGTGGCCATGGTCCAGCAGATTCTGCAGGCCATTAAGAAATAAAAGCCAGAAGTGACCGGCCGGCTGGCCGCAGGTAAACCGGCAGAATTTTGGCATTAGCTTTTAATGCCGGTGGGGAGGTGTATAATATTATTATCGACCCGGCTGATTGAACAGGGGCAATAATAAATTCAATCCGGGCTGGTCTTATGGGAAAAAAAAAGAAGCAAAAAAGAATAATTAGGTCTGAGGTAAGCGGAAACAAGCAGCCTGCCGGGGCAGAAAAAACTGCTCGCTTAAAGAAAAGCGAAGCGGCAGTTGAATTAAAAGTTAGCGGTAGAAAGCTCAACTTATATATTATCAGCATAGTAGTCCTGGTTCTGGTTCTTCTGGCGGGCTGGTACTTCCTTGGCCAGAAAAAGTCAGGTTACATGAGAAATAACCTTGCGGCGGCCAATATTCTTCTTATTACCCTTGACACCACCCGGGCCGACCATCTCGGTTGCTATGGCTATAGAGGAGCCCGAACGCCTAACATCGACCGGCTGGCCCGGGAAGGAATCCGATTTGCCAGCGCTTACTGCCCGGCTCCCCTGACCCTGCCTTCCCATGCGACCATTTTAACAGGTCTTGAACCCTTCCGCCACCAGGTGAGAAATAATGGACATTACCTGCCGGCCGGGGTCAGGACCGTGACTGAAGCCTTAAATGAAAGGGGCTATAAGACCGCGGCTTTCGTTTCTTCTTTTTCGGTTGATTCCCGCTTCGGCCTCGACCGTGGCTTTGAGGTTTATGACGATACCTTTCAGGCCGATATGCCCTTTAAGACAATGAACGCCGAGCGCCGGGCGGCGGAGACTTTCTCCCGTTTTGCCCGCTGGCTGGATAACAATAGCCATTATAAATTTTTCTGCTGGGTGCATTATTTTGACCCCCATCTTCCTTACGACCCGCCGGCACCCTTCAACCGGGAATTCAGCGACCGTCCTTACGACGGCGAAATTGCCTACATGGATGTTTACGTGGGCCAGATCCTGCGGGCCCTGGAAGAAAAAGGCCTTTTGGGTAAAACCATAATCATCGTGGCCGGCGACCACGGGGAAGGGCTGGGTGCCCGGGTGGAACTTGGCCACGGAATATTTCTTTATGAAGAGACCGTCAGGGTGCCTTTGATTTTCTGGGGCAGAAAGGTCTTTACCAGGCCAGGTGTGGTTGAGGCCAGGGTCCGGCTGACCGATATAGCGCCCACCATCCTCTCCTGGGTTGGGGCCGGGGAGGAAGCAACCCGGTTGCAGGGTCGCAGCCTGGAGGGTTATTTCCTGAAAAAGGAGAAAAAGGACCGGGAGGTTATCATAGAGACCTTTTATCCGCGCGAGAACTTCGGCTGGTCGGAATTGGTCGGAATTATTTCCGGCCGGTGGAAGCTCATACAATCGCCCCGTCCGGAACTTTATGACCTCAGGGCCGACCCCGGGGAAAGGAAAAATCTTTTCTCCACCAACCAGGAACTGGCTGTTGAACTGAGACAGAAGCTGGAGAGCATTCTTCTGGGTTCATCCTCTTCCCCCTCAGGCGGAGTGGCCCGGCCCGAAGACCTGGAAAGGCTGCGTTCGCTCGGTTACTTAAACCTGGCCCCGGCCAGGGGACAGTCTACCTATCCTGACCCCAAAGAAAAAATTGATCTGCTGAGATTGATCCAGGAAGCCCAGGCCTATGAATTCCAGGAGAAATATGACCTGGCCGAACAGGCCTATCTAAAAATTCTCAAAGAAACCCCGGATTCCCCCGCCAGCTATGTCAATCTGGCTCTGGCCCTGGCCCGGCAGAAAAAAATGGATGAGGCCGTTGCCGTCCTCACCCGGGGTCTGGAAAGGCTGCCGGATTCTGAAACCCTGCTGGTCAGGCTGGGACATACCTATGCTGTCAGCGGGAAGTTCCTGCTGGCCCTGAAGACGATGGAAAGAGTTCTGGAGCTTAACCCCCGCAATGTGGATGCCCTCACCGTCAGCGCCGGAATCCTGGATGCAGCCGGGAGGAAGGAAGAAGCCTGGAGCCTGTACCGGAAGGCGCTGGAGGTGGAGCCGGAGAGCAAGACCCTGAGAGCCAGCCTGGCGGCCAGCCTGGCCTCGGTCGGTAAATTATCCGAAGCTATCGAGATTTACAGGAAACTTATCGAAGAATTTCCGGACGACCAGAGCCTGTATCAATTTACAGGTCTGGCCTACTCTTACCTGGGCGATCAGGACCAGGCTATTTTTTACTTAAAGCAGGCGGTGTCCATCATGCCCACCAGGTCAGGTTATTTCAACCTGGCCGTGGCTTACGAGAAAGCCGGCCGGACAGAGGAAGCCGTGGAATATTTCCGTCGCTACCTGGAAAATTCAAGTGGCGACCGGGAAGAGACCATCCGCCTGGCCCGCCGCGAGCTGGAGCGGCTGGAAAAGAAGCTGACCGGCGGACAGAGATGAAATTTATAATATCCGGTTCCTGGATGTTATTTCATTTTTTAGGTTGTCTCCCTCACGCCTTCTTTAGATAGCCTGTGGTGATTCTCAATTCTCAAAAATGATGGTTCCTCCCGTTGGTTTAAGGTCCCTGTTCAACTTACCCCGCTCTTCGATATCTCTGTGAGGCCCGATTCATATCATGATTTTACTTTGGCTTCTTTAGCTGACCGGCGTGTTTTTCAGGGAAACAGGCGAGAAGATGTTATCATGATCTGGCGAGTGGCAGTCCGGCCAGGTGATCAGGATGGCGGAAGACATATATTCGCCCCTGCTGGCAGGTCAGCCAACAGGTTAAATTCAATATGACCGGGGTCCGGGGAAGTTATTATAGCCAGGCTGTCAGGTGCTTTGTGGCTTCAACTCAGGTCGTAAAACATAGAAAAGATAGGTTTCGCGGCTGTGCTGGAGATTCACTTATTATCGGGGGAGAGCTCAAGAATATTCGGTATCTTGGGCTGAGCTTTCTTGCGAAAAGTCAGAAAATAGCTGTCTTTAGCAATACTCAGGAGATATTTTCCAGGGAGACGGAAATTTCCAGGTCTGCTTCGAGGAAAATTGAAAATGTAAGTTTTAAGTTTAATGTTGTGTCGGTAATGTGAAAGCCAGGGGTAAAATGGTGTGGAACACATCATTTCTCGTAAGATAAAAGAACAGTCCACTCCACTTATCGAGGTAAAATAAAAAGCCCGTCCCCGCCGGAAGGCGGGGACGGGCTTGAGCTTCTGCTTTAACTCAGCTTAGAAGGTGAACTTGAAGCCCAGTCTCATCGACCAGGTGCCGAATCTGGAAGACCACCAGCCGAAAGCGGGATGCGGGTCGAGCGGGTTGGTGGAGGTGTTGGGGTTGCCGTCGAGGTCCAGGTTTCTGTTGGAGAAGTATTCGTACCAGTAGTTCTGGAAGGTTCCGGCCAGCATGTCAGCTTCAAAATCAACAAGAGTGCTGGTCCCGGGCTGATAAACATAATAACGGGTACCGACTCTGTTCAGGTCATAAACTTTTCCGGTTATGGACTTGGTGTTGGTGATATTGTTGACCTGGAGGTTGATGCCCACTCCGTACTTGCCGGCAAAGCGCAGCGTGTACTCAAGGTAAACATCGGCCCAGACGTTCCAGGGCAGGCGGCCCAGGTCGCCGTAGCCGTTGGGCCACATGTAGGCGTTGCACAGGTTGATCCTGGTGCTCAGCGGATAGCCGCTCCTGGCGTAGGCAGTCACACCGACGGTCAGGCCGAAGGGGAACACGTAGGAGCCGTAAGCCTTGATGTAATGGGTTCTGTCGTGAGGTAGTGGTCCGCTCAGCTCTGTTCCGTCAGCTTTATAGGGCATGAACCAGTAGTCGAAGTATCTATTGACGTTGGGCGACACGCGGCCTTCTTCGTCGGAGCTGGCCAGGCCGCCGTAGTTACCCTGGACACGGCTCAGGGTGTAGTTTAGGCCACCCTGCCAGTTGTGGCTGAATCTTTTTTCCAGGGCCAGGTTCAGGCCGTAATAGTCTCTCTTGGCCTTTGGCATTGGCCAGTATTCATCAGAAATTTTTCCACCTTTGGACACAGGTCTGGCCCAGCCGTAGCCGGGGTTGGCAAACATGTAGATTTCGGCAAACTGTCCGGGAGCTGTTTCTTCGTAGGCGCCGATGTCTTCGATGGTTCTGATCAGGTGCTTGTAAACAGCCCGGGCCGAGAAGGACAGGTCTTCAAGGATCTTCTTTTCGGCGCCGAAGGAAATTTCCATCTGGGAAACCGGCTTCATGGAGGGGTCAACGGCATCGAAAGAAGGATGACGAAAGTCGATGGTGCCCAGGTACTGGTTGTTGCCCGGAGCCTGGTCAGCCAGGTCTTCAAAGTTTCCGGTATTGATGAAGTTAGCGGCGATCAGAGTCCAGTCGAGCTCGTTCAGGGCGAAGTAGCTGTTTTTCCACTTGAAACCGCCGAAGGCGCCTTCGGCCATGTAGAGCTTCATAACGTCGTAGTAGATGCCGAAGCTGCCGAACACCTTCAGGCTGGAATCGCCGAAGACGTCATAAACCAGGCCCAGTCTCGGAGCCAGCTTGTCGGCGAAGTCAAACTTGATGGGGGTGATGTCATAGGTCGGGTCGAAGGACGGGATGTACTCGTACTCTGTCCTGACACCGAAATTAATGGTAAGCCGGTTGGCGATGGTCCAGGAATCCTGGAGGTAAAGGGCCCAGTTATTGCTGTGGATGTTCCAGGCCCAGCCATAGGGATAAGATTTGTAGCCGTGCCTGATGATGTAATAGCCGTAGGTGCCGCGACCAAAGGTAGAAGATCGGTTCCAGTAGAGGTTAATACGGGGAGCATCCGGCGTGTAGCCGTAATTTTCATGCAGCCAGATGAACTGGACACCTGCTTTCCAGGCATGCTCGCCGGCCAGGTTAAGGTAGTAGGTGGCATCAAGGTTACTGCTGACTTTTTCCCTCAGCTCTTTCTTAAGGTTGAGCCAGGTGGCAGCACTGGCCCAGCCGGCATATTTAACCAGGTCGAGCCTGCCCATATCCTGATAGAGGCTCTGATATATTGTGTTGGTAACGTTGAAGTAGTAGGTCGGTCCAGCCGGGGGCTTGATGCCCTGGTTGCCGATGTCCTGCCTGTGCCAGCCGGCTCTCAAGGAGACCAGCAGGTTGTTCTTGCCGGAATAGTCAGCGGTGAAAGCGGCCGAGAAATTGGGATAGTCATAGCCATCCTGGTAGTAAGGGGTAGCCGGGTTACCGGTTCCGGCGATGCTGGGGATGGCGCCCTTGTACCGGTAGAAGTTGTTGACGTAGCTGGCGGACAGCCTGAGGCCGATCATCGGGGCGGCGGTTAACTTGATGGAAGCGTTATCATATCTATACCACTGAATGAAGTTGTAGAAGGGGCCGGATCTCTGGTTGAAATCACGCAGGGCGTTGGTCTGGGAATAGATGGGGTTAAAAGAACCGAAGAACCACAGCCTGTCCTTGATGATGTAGCCGCCGAGGCTGAAGACACCTTCCATCCGGTAGTACTTGTCCCTATCTTTCCCGCCGTTAAAGTAAAGGTCGTCATTGTTGACGTACTCGTAATTCAGAGTTGTCGGGTCGTAGGGGTTAAGCCGCAGGTAATCTCTGGCTTTACCCTGCATCCAGAGCTTGTTGTTCTCGTAAAAGCCGATGACATCACCGCGGAAGGTGTTGCCACCGGAACGGGTGACGACGTTGACCACGCCACCCATGGAGCCACCGAACTCGGCATTGTAGCCGGAAGCGGTGACCTTCAACTCGTCAACCAGTTCCAGGACGACGTTCTGGGCCCTGGTTCCCACGTGGATTTCAGTGACGTTGGTGCCGTCGACATACCACATATTCTCGGCGCCGGAAGCACCGTCAATGGAGATACCGCCGGCTCTGCCCTCGCTGGAAACGCCGGGCACCGTTGTGATCAGCGATTCAAAATTGCGGCCACGGGGCAGGCTCAGGAAAACTTCCTTGGTCAGTACAGCGCCCTTAACCGTGCTCTTTACGTCAATGAGCGGGCTCTGTCCGACAACGGTCACCTGTTCCTCAATGGCGGCCGGTTCCATGGTCACGTTCAGGACCAGCGTCTGGGAAAGCTGGAGGATGATATCCTTTCTGACCAGAGTTTTGAAACCGGGCAGAGTGAATACCAGTTCATAAGTTCCGGAAGGAAGAGCCAGCAACCGGAAAGTACCGGTGGCGTCGGTCACGGTAGCGGCTTTTCCGACCAGTCTGGGGCTGGTGGCTTCAACCGTCACGCCCGGGAGGGGATTACCCTGGTCATCGCTGACCTTTCCGGTAATCTTGCCTTCGGGGTTGATCTGAGCCAGGGCTGTGCCACCAGCCAGCAAGACGAGCAAAGCAAAAATAAGAAGTTTGTTCCTCATTCGAATCAGTTCTCCTTTCGAATGATTTCTTGTCCCATCACCCTGGGATGGCCTGCCAGCCATCCCGGCCCATAATTAAGCAGGAAAATTTTGCTGCCTTTCTGCTTATCACCTCCTCTGATATAAATTATCATTCATCGCCTTTTATTAATAGCAATTATCGTGCCAAACCAGTGGTTATTTAAGTTATTGAAAATAGGTAAAATAGAATATTCATTGGTCGTTAAAATTCATAAATTTGAATTCCGGTTCAAAAACTTGAATAATTTGTTATTCTTGCGCTAAAGGAGGTTTGAATGGTGGGCGATAGAGGATTTGAACCTCTGACTTCTACCGTGTGAAGGTAGCACTCTGCCACTGAGTTAATCGCCCACCCGGCTGATTTAATTTTATCCAAATCGCTCCGCCTGTCAACCGGAAATATGGCGGCCTGCAATTTTCACCCGGGCCGGGAAAAAGAGAAGAAAAACGGGTTGATCTGACCGGGGAAAAATTTAATTGACAGGAAATTTTTTTAGTTTTATAAATAAAACAGCGAAAACATTATGGGCATCAAGCGCTGTCCCTACTGCCGGGCCTTAATAAGCGATCAGGACCAGTACTGCAAGAACTGCGGAACCCAGCTTCTTTTCCCCGAGGACGAAGAGATAGAAGAAGAAATTCCGGGTGACAAAATCATAGAAGATGACCGGCAAAAAGAGGAGTCGGAATTCCCGGCTGAAGAGGAGCTCGAGACAGAACCGGGAGAAATCGCTGAAGAACCGGAGCCGGAAGAAGAAACAGGGGAAGCGACGGGAGAAGTTATTTTGACAGAAGACACGGCTCTGCTGGAAGAGGCTGAGGTTGAAAAAATTACCGCTGCTGCCCGCAAGAAAATAAAATCCCGGGACCTTTCATTACCGGAAGAAGAGAAGTTGCTTTTTCCCGGAAAGCCAGAGCCGGAAACCCCGGGACAACAACAGGCAATATCACCCAAAATGGAAGATTACCTGGTGGAGAAAATAAAAAAGGAAGTGCTGTCAGAGGGTGTAGCCGGGCCAGAAGAACAGGCAGAGAAAGGTCCGGGAGTGGTCACCAGGATAGTAGAAGAACTGCGCCGAAAAGAGGAAAAGGAAGAAGCCGGGGAAACTCCAGCGGAAACGCTGCCCGGTCTGGTCACCCGGATGGTAGAAGAGCTGGCGCTTAAGGAAAGAAGGGTAGCGGCTGAATCGTACGAAGTGGAAGAGAGTGAAGAAGAGGCGGTTTCTCCTGCTTTTGAGTCAGCCGAGCTGGATAAGATAGGGGCCACCACCGAACTGGGCCGGAGAGAAGTGGAAGATTTCTTCAGGGTGCTTGAAGAAAAAGAAAAGGAACATCTTAAGGAGAAGTTGAAGGCTTCGGGAAAGGGCGCAGAAGGAACGGGCGAAGTTCCTTCCTGGATTAAAGAGGTTAAGACAGCCTCCACCGAATTGCTCACCGGTGCCGGGGGTGGCAGCGAAGCTAAGGCCAGGGAAAAGGTTGAAGTTGAAACGGATGAACTCTGGCCGGAGGAGGAAAAGATGCCGACCGAGCCCACCATGGGTTTTCCGGAGAGGCTGACCCGGAGTGGACTGGAGGCGGCTGAATCCGGAGAAGAGACAGGCAGCGAGGTCGAGCTGGAACTGGAAGAAGAGTTAGAAAGAGAAGAGGAAGAAATTGAAAGCGGAACCGGGGAGATTTTCCGGGAGACGGCCGAACCGGCCGCGACCGGCCGGGCCATTTCCGCAGCTATCCAATCCGGGGAAGCCCGTCCTTTGCCTCCACTGGGCTTCAAGAATTTTGTCAAGGCCAAGATGTTTGACCTTCTTTTCCTGGTCATGTTCTGGCTGGTTTCCATCTGGATAGCGGCCAGGTCGATGCAGACCACCATCTTTAAGCTCTTCGGACTGGCCGGCAGCGGCCTGTTGCTCTACCTGTTGATCGTGACCTTTTTCTACTTTTTCCTTTTTTACTTCTTTATCGGGGAAACACTGGGAGACCGGTTATTCCGCGAGAGCGAGGAAGAAGAGGACAGCCTCTGACCCCCGGTAAAATTCATCTCTCATCCGGTTTTAGAATGATTGGCAAATGCTACTTATTTATTTATATGGGGAGTGGCGGATAGAACTTCCGGCAGCTGGCTGAGACAAAAGGTGGTTTAATAATTCACTTCAGAACGCTTCTATAAAAAATGTTAATTATCGAAAAAATGGCTTTCTCAAAATCTAATACCAACGCCCTTCAACCGGCCAGACTTTTTTCAGGCTCTAAAAATTAAGGTTTTAGTATGGCCTGGCAGAAAGAAGATGCCCCAAAAAGTGGGCTGGGCCCTGGCCCGGCTTGCTCCGGCCCCGGCAGATGATTGGGGCTGCTGGTATTATCAATCTCATATCTGGCTTATAATTAATCAGAACCAGGATTTGAGATGGCGATGAAGAGGATAATCAGCGCTTCCAGGAGAACGGACCTGGTAGCCTTTTATCCTGACTGGCTGGCCGCCTGTTTGAAAAAACGCCGGGCAAGTTTTTTCCATCACGGCCGGAGGTCGGAAATCAGCGTCGACCTCAGCCCTGAAGGCGTCCACACCCTGGTTCTCTGGTCCAAGAACTTCAGGCCGCTGCTGGAGAATCGTTGCGGGCTTAAAGACATATTAGCTGATTATGCCCAGGTCTATTTTCATTTCACCATAACCGGGCTGGGGGGCACTTCGGTTGAAAGGTTAGCTCCGGCTCCGGCATCCGCCCTGGGACAGCTCCCTCGATTGCTGGAAGTGGCAGGGCGACCGGAAAGGATTTCTGTGCGGTTCGACCCTGTAGTCTTCTGGAGGGAGGGCCTGGAGCTAAAAACCAACCTGAATTTTTTTGCCGGGCTGGCCAGGGAAATAAGCCGGTGGGGCATAACCACTGTCCGCTTCAGCTTTACCCAGTGGTATAAAAAGGCGGTGGTCAGGGCCAGGAAGACCGGGCTTGATTTTTACGACCCCGGCCCGGAAGAAAAAAGGGAAGCGGTTCAGAAACTGGTTAAGGTGGCTGCTGAATACGGACTGGAACTCTGGAGCTGCTCCCAGGCTGAAGTGGCCAGTCTTCCAGGGGTGAAAGCTTCCTCCTGCCTCGACGGGGCCTGGCTTTCCAGGCTTCATCCGGCAGGCGAACCGGCTTCCACCACCAAGGACCGGACCCAGAGGAAAGATTGTCTCTGCACCGAGTCGATTGACATAGGCAGCTACACCCAGAGCTGCCCGGCGGCCTGTGTTTACTGCTACGCCAATCCCCGCCTGAAAACCTTTTAGGAAATAAGTGTCCGGGTGATAAAAGGCAACCCTTTGACTTCAGTCCGGCGATGATTTAAGCCATCCAGGCAGGAAGCGGCTGTTGAGTGAGCAGATCCTTTTCGATTCTCAGCTGATAAATTGTGAGGTTCAGCTCCCTGTTGTTTTATAAAAAACATATTATCCTGGTGAATATATATAAAATTATATCTGGATAAGAATATGGTTCGGGGCCAGAATATTAAGCTATTAAGCTTAGAAACAGGATAGTATTTCGCGGGCGTTTTGATCGGGTGCAAATCTGGCAAAAAGAAGGGGTTATAAATCTTTCTTCCTCTACCGGATATATTGTTTTGACCGGCTAATACGAAGATGGGCTATATATGAAGATTCATTCATATATTGAGAAGAAACAGTAACAGTCATAATCACAATATCCCGGTTGAGCAGTGGAAATGATGCTGGCCGCTGTCCCCGGGGGTGCTCCGTTGTTGCAGGCCGGACCGGGTTAAATTCCGAGCCCCAGCCTTTCGGCCAGGGCGGATGGTAAACTGGCGGCCAGAATCTTTTTCTGGCTTTCTTTGAGGTCGTATTCAACCCGGTAGAATTTTATTCTGCGCTGCTCGCTGTCATAGATGGCATAAGCGGCCTTCGGGTTGCGGTCGCGGGGCTGGCCGACCGAGCCCGGGTTGATGAGGTAGCGGGCTCCCTTTTCCAGCCTGATTTCATACGGGTTCTCCTGGACAAAGGTGCCTTCCACCGTCTGTTCTTTTTCGATATAGACAAACGGAAAGTGGGTGTGGCCAAAAAGGCAGAGCTGGGTATCGAAGTAACCGAAAGCTTCAACCGCGTCGAACTCTCCGAATATGTAATAATCCTCATCGAAGGGCGACCCGTGACAGATGGTGAGGTTTTTGTGAACAACCAGCGGACCCTTGGCCAGGCCGGTCAGCAGGTGAACGTATTTTTTGGTCAGGGTTTTCCTGGTCCACTGGATGGCCGCGGCCGCGATGGGATTGAAGGTCTGGATGGAATCCAGGCCGCAGACCGCCTTGTCGTGATTTCCCCGGACCATGACCAGGTGCTTCAGGGATAGAACCTTCTGTATGACCTCGTTGGGCGAGGCTCCGTAGCCCACCAGGTCGCCGAGAAAGATATAATGGTCTATTTTCTTCCGGCTGGCGTGCTCCAGCACCGCTTCCAGAGCTTCCAGGTTACCATGAATATCCGAAAAGACCAGGTAGCGCATCAGTTTTGACTCCTGCTCGACTGGAAAAGGCTCTCGGCGAAGTAAGAACTCCTGACCAGGGGGCCGGCCACCACCTGCCGGAATCCCAGGCCCAGGGCATATTCCTTCCAGGAAGAAAACTCTTCAGGCTTATAGTAGCGGGCTACGGGAACCTGCCGGGGCCCGGGCTGCAGGTACTGGCCAATGGTCAGGAGCTGGCAGCCGGCCTGCCTGAGGTCTTGGAGAGCCCTCTTCAGGTCATCCCGGCTTTCGCCCAGCCCGACCATCAGGCCGGATTTAGTTATGGCCCCCAGGCCGGCCGCGCTTTTCAGGAGTTTCAGCGAGCGGAAGTAATTTTCACGAGGACGGTTTATCCGCGGGTAGAGGCTCAGGGTTGTTTCCAGGTTGTGGTTTAAAACGTCAGGCCCGGCCTCCAGCACCCGGCGCAGCGAGGATTCATCGCCGCCGAAATCGGGGACCAGGACTTCTATCCTGGTTATGGGCGAATTATCTTTGATCAGCCTGATGGTTCGGGCAAAATGCCCGGCCCCGCCATCGGGCAGGTCGTCCCTGGTGACCGAAGTTATCACCGCATAACGCAGGCCCATTTCTCTTATAGCTTCCAGCACGGTTTCGGGCTCTCGCTCGTCGAGGGGCAGGGGCTGGCCCTTGGTCACGGCGCAGAAGCCGCAATTTCGGGTACAGATGTCTCCCAGTATCAGGAAAGTGGCCGTCCGCCTTTCCCAGCATTCACCTATGTTGGGACAGCGGGCGCTCTGGCAGATGGTATGCAGACCGCGGCTCCTGAGAATTTCAGACACCTGGAAAAAAGCTCCACCCGAAGGCAATTTGACTTTCAGCCAGTCAGGCTTTTTTAAATGGTCCAACCCCGTTACTCTTTATCCACAATTCAGGCCGATAAGGAAAACTTTCCCGACTGGAGATCAATATTCGAAGTCGCGTTCTCTTTTCAGTCTGCGGCGCATTCTTTTCCGGGCCTGGGCCTCTTTGAGCCGTCGCTTCTCTCCGGGCTTCAGGTAGACCGAGTGCTTCTTGATTTCCTTGATGATTGCTTCCTGCTGAACTTTTCTCTTGAACCGTCTGAGTGCCGATTCCAGACTTTCTCCGTCATCAACAACCACAAAAGCCACTGAGTTTCACCTCCTCACTTCTGGAAAGTCATTGATTTTTATACTTGATTGGCGTGATTTTGTCAAGAAACCGGAATTTTCCTCAGCCGGCCCCCGGCCCGTCTGATAAGCTCCCTGGCTCCGATGAGCATCGGGTCGACGAGCGGAACCGGTAGCTGGCCCGGTTTCAGGGCCAGGGGAATTTCGGTACAGCCGGCTATGACGGCGCTGGCTCCGTTTTCTACCAGCTCTTGGGCCGCCTCCCGCAGGAGCCGGGCCGGCCGCCCGTGGCTGAAGCCCGCCTTGATTCCATTTTTTCCATATATGGCTTCCATGATTTTCTTCTGGCTTTGCGGTGAGGGCAGGATGATTTTTATTTTCTGCCGGCGGAAAGCCTTCTGGAACAGGCCGGTGGCCACCGTGCCCTCGGTGGCCAGGAGCCCAACCGCTCTGGCCCCCGGCAGGTTGACCCTGGTCCAGCCTGCTGTCCCGGCCACCAGGTCCAGGAGTTTCAGCCTGGTTCTTTTCCTGAGTTCTGGCAAAAAGTAATGGGCTGTCATGCAGGGAATGGCCACCAGTTCAGCCCCGGCCCTGTCCAGAATGTTAAGGCCGTCTATCATCTGGGGCAGCGGGTTCTCACCGCCGTAGAGTATGGCCTTCGTCCTGTCAGGAACCCGGGGCCAGTTGCAGACTATTATCCTGAGATGTTCCTGGTCGCGGGCAGCGTCGGTATTTTTTATGACCAGCTCGAAAAAACGGGCTGTTGCTTCCGGCCCCATGCCCCCCAGTATGCCGGCGATTTTACCTGTCTTCTTGCTTTTATTCATGCCTGAATCTCTCCAGATAGGATGTCAATTTCTCCAGTGGCAGGGCTTCGGCCCGGTGACCGTCTTTTCCGGTCATGGTCCGGGCTCTAAAAAGAGAATTAAGGATGGCTTCTTCCGAGGCTTCGGCTGCTGCCTGGAAAAGAGCCGACATGGCTTCGTTCCTGACCACCTCGACCTTCTGGGTCAGGCTCCGTTCGGCGTGAGCCAGCCGGACCTGAGGGGCCGTGGAAAAGGCGACGGCATAATCGCCGCTGCCGTTGGAATAATAGCCACCGGTCCTGGCGATGCCCAGCAGGGCCCTTTTGGCCAGCCTTTTCAGATTCCGGCTATCGAGTGGGGCATCCGTGGCCACCACTATCAGGCAGGACCCATCTCCGGCCGAAGTCGCTGGCCCGCCTGCGACCCCGGTTTCTTTTTTCAGCAATTCTTCAACCTGAAGGCCCTTAATCTGCAGCACCCCGCCGAAATTGGTCTGGACCAGGATGCCGACTGTCCAGCCGCCGCGGCTGGCTGGAAGCTTCCTGGAGGCGGTGCCTATACCACCCTTAAAGCTGAAACAGGTGGTTCCGGTGCCGGCCCCGACTGCCCCTTCTTCCACCGGGCCTTCGGCCGCAGCCTTGATGGCTTCCAGGACATGCTCCTTTTTAACAGCTCTGGCCCGGATGTCGTTTAGCCAGCCGTCGTTGGTTTCGCCCACCACCGGGTTAACCGATTCTACCCGCTCGTTTCCGGGCAGGGATAAAATGTAATCGACCAGGGCTGCGGCGGCTTCCGGCACGCTCAGGGTGTTGGTCAGGATTATCGGAGTTTCCAGGTAGCCCAGCTCCTCCACCTGGGTGTAACCCGTGAGCTTGCCATAGCCATTGGCCACGTAAATACCAGCCGGAACCTTTTCCTGGAAAACATTGCCCGGGTGGGGAATTACGGCCGTGACTCCCGTCCTGATGCTGTCTCCCAGGATAAGAGTCCTGTGTCCCACCCGGACCCCGGGGACATCGGTTATGGCATTAAGCGGGCCGGGTTCTAACACCCCGATTTTAAGCCCGAATTCCCGGACGCGGGGACGTGATTCTTCCGGGCCAGGGCTGGAAAAAAGCAGTACCTGTGATATCAGAAAGGAAAGGGCAAGCAGTTTCATGTCTGGCTCCTGTTCTCAATCGTTCAATCCACTTTCTTATTGTATAAATTTCCGGGCTCTGGTGTAAGCGGTTTCCATATCCTAAAATTCGGGCTAATTTCCAGCCAGGCCCTTTGCCGTCTTGATTAATACCGGGGAGTTGATTATAAGATTGTGAAATGGGTACTACCGGAAAAATTTTGACTGTCACTCAATGGAGTGGCCGGCCCTGGCTGGTGCATGGTTTTGGACTGGCCGGGTTTGGCCTGGAAGATTTAAGTAAAGACCCCCTGCTTTCCTCGTTTCGCTCAGTGGTCATGAAGCAACTTCATTCGGCCCGGGTATTCTTGCTTGATAAGTACCCTGAAAACCGGCTGGCCGGAGACGGCCTGGTGACAGCCTCGGCCGGACTGCTGTTGATAATAAAAACTGCCGACTGCCTGCCGGTTTTCCTGGTGGACCCGGAAAACCGGGTGGTGGCGGCGGTTCACTGCGGCTGGCGCAGCACCCTGCAGAAAATTCTCGTTTCGGCCTGTGGTCTTATGCGGGATAAATCCGGCAGCCGGCCTGAAAATCTTCTGGCTGCGCTTGGTCCCTGTATCGAACAGAAATGCTACGAGGTCGGGCCCGAAGTCCTGGAAGGTTTCTCTGCTGCCGGGTTTGATACCGGACGGATTTTTACTCCTGCCTTAAATAAAGATAGGTTCTACCTCGACCTGAGAGGGGCCAACCGCCTGCTCCTGGCCGATGAAATCGGACTTAGACCTGAAAATATTTACGAGCTGGGAGCCTGCACTTTCTGTTCGGAGGACCTTTATTCCTACCGCCGCGACCGGCAGACGGAAAGGCGCCTGGTAAATTTCATCGGAATAAAAGAGCCAGGCTGAAATTTGCCAGAAAATCTACCATAAGCCGGCAGGCCTGCCAGTCGGAGTTTTCATCAAGTCTGTTTCAGCAATCCCGGGTGACTGAAAGCAGGATGTTGAGGTACCTGTATTTTTTATCAGCAGGCGAAAATGAGAGCGGGCGGGCCCAACAGGGATAGCGGCAGCTCCGGCCATATTGATTTAAAAATTTTTTTTAATTAAAATAACCGGGAATCGTTTTTTTGCCCGTGTTGTATATTTCATCTGTATATTTAAATCGAAGGAGAAACCTGATGGAATCGAAAACAAAGCCTGTGGGCGAAGTGAATATTCCCGGCTTCACGGTTTTTAAGAAGGGCAAGGTCAGAAATGTTTTTGACCTGGGCGACAGGCTGCTCATCGTGGCCACCGACCGGATTTCAGCCTTTGATTTTGTTCTCCCTTCCCTGATTCCCCATAAGGGAAAGGTCCTGACCCAGATCTCCCGGTTCTGGTTCGATCATACCTACCTGGTTTGTCCCAACCATATGATCTCCACCGAACTGGCCGATTTCCCGAAAGAACTTCAGGCTTACTCCGACCTCCTGGAAAAGCGGTCGATGCTGGTCAAGAAGGCCCGGGTCATTCCAGTGGAATGCGTTGTCCGGGGCTATCTTTCCGGTTCGGGCTGGAAGGAATACCAGGAAACCGGCAGGGTCTGCGGTATAAAATTGCCGAAGGGACTTCAGGAGTCTTCTCGCCTGGAAGAGCCGATTTTCACCCCGTCAACCAAAGCCGAGGTCGGCCATGACCAGAACATCACCTTCAAGGAAATGGAGAAAATTACCGGGGAGGAACTGGCCGAGAAGATCAGGAAGGTCAGCCTGGAACTCTACCAGAAAGCCAGTCTCTATGCCGTTTCCAGGGGAATCATCCTGGCTGATACCAAGTTCGAATTTGGCCTGGATGAAAATAACGAGCTGATTCTCGTCGATGAGCTGTTTACCCCGGATTCTTCCCGTTTCTGGCCGCTGGCGGAATATGCCCCGGGAAAATCCCAGCCCAGCCTGGATAAGCAGTTTGTCCGGGATTACCTGATCAGCACCGGCTGGGACAGGAAGACGCCACCTCCACCGCCCCTTCCCGAGGAAATCATCGAGCAGACCTCAAGGCGCTACCTGGAAATTTACCAGCTGCTGACCGGGAAATCTGATTTGCCCTGAGTCTTTGGAATTAAGTTATTAAGATTATTTCATCTGGACAATGATAAACGGATTGGTTGACCTGCACCTCCATTCTTACTTCAGCTGCGACGGTGACTATTCGCCCGAAGAACTGGTCAGAATGGCCAGGGAGGAGGGATTTCGGGCCATAGCTATTGCTGATCATGATACGGTTGGAGCCTATCCAGAAGCCATCGAGGCCGGGAAGAAGGAGGGAGTGGAAGTAATTCCCAGCATCGAGGTCACGACCGTTTTTGATAGCCGCGAGTTTCACCTGATGCTCCCCTTCGTCAACCGGGAGAGCGAAGCCATAAGATACATAATTTCCAGGGTGGAAACTTCCCGTATGGAAGAAGCCCGGTCCAGGGTGTTCAGGCTGCGGGAGAGCGGTCTGGAAATAGACTGGGAAGAAGTCTGGGAAAAATCAGGGCAGACCCCGCCGCTCGGGGTTAAGATTGCCCAGATTCTTCTGGACAAGCCGGAGAGCCGTCAAAACCCGGTCCTCCGGAAATACTACGACCGGGACCAGCAGCCGAAGGCTCCCTACGTTTTCTATCAGGACTTTTTCACCGAAGGAGCTCCAGCCTATGTCCCCAAGCGACATATGTCGCTCGAGGAGGTACTCCACCTGGCGCCGCTCACCGGAGGCGTGCCGGTACTGTCGCACCCTGGAGCCTATTTTCAGAGGACATCCAGAGAAGACTTGATAGTCTTGAAAGAACTCGGGCTCAAGGGGCTGGAAGTCTACACTTCTTACCATGACCGGGCAGAAACCGACTATTATTGTGAGCTGGCCCGGGAACTGGATCTGGTGGCCACCGCCGGCTCGGATTTTCACGGGAAAATCAAGCCAGGAGTAAAATTCGGCTTGATAAAAAACGGCGATTATTCTATGGTGGAGAAGTTGAGGGAGAGAAGGGTCTGATGTCCGTTCATCTTGACTGGCTGGACACGCTGTTGCTGGTCATTCTCCTGGTCACTTTCATAACAGGGCTGGTCAAGGGCCTGGTCAGGCAGGTAATCGGTATTCTGGCCGTGGTGGCCGGGATTGTCCTGGCTTCCAGGTATTATGGCTGGCTTTCCTGGCAGTTATTCAGCCGGATTGAATCGGACTTCTGGAGAAACGGGCTGAGCTTCCTTATAATCTTCTTCGGGGTGGTGCTGGCCGGCTGGTTGCTGGGATTTTTGCTGAGCAAGCTGATGAAGGGCACGCTCAGCCTGGCCAATCACCTGCTGGGTGGAGTCCTGGGGCTGCTGAAGGGAGTGCTTATAGGGGCGGTGATAGTTTTTGCCATGATGAGCTTTAATTTCCAGAGACAGGCCATAATCGGTTCCCGGCTGGCCCCGGCCATGATAAAAATTTCAAAGTCCCTGGTTCTGTTGATTCCGCAGAACCTTAGAGAGCGATTCAGCGATACGGTGGAAAGGTACGAGGGTAAAGGAGGACGGCATGAGCAAAAAATATGAAGAATTAACGATCCATCAGAAGCTGGAATCACTTATTAACGATATGGTTGAAAAGGAAATCCATCTCAAGGAAGCCCTGGCCGAGTTTGAGAAGATTTACCTGGAAACAGCCGCCTCCAAGTACCGGGCCAACAAGTCAAAGATGGCCCAGGCCCTCGGCATCCACCGCAACACCCTCCATAACCGTTTCAAGGTTCTGAAAATCAGGAAGAAAAAATAGCAATCGGGACCACAGTCTGCTAAAATTTTTAATCGGAAAATCTTGACAATTTATATGTCATATTTTATAATTAGCAATCTGAAAATCAGACTGCTAAATTAATCTAAGTAAGGAGGTCTTTCATGAAGATTCAACCCCTTTATGACCGTGTTCTCTTAAAGCGGATTGAAGAACAGGAAGTAAAGAGGGGGAACATCATCATCCCCGACACCGCCAAGGAAAAACCCCAGGAAGCTGAGGTTATCGAGGTCGGCAAGGGGAGGGTGAACGAAGACGGAAAAGTCGTTCCCCTGACCGTCAAGAAGGGCGATCGCGTGCTCATCGGCAAGTACAGCGGTACCGAAGTGACCATCGACGGCGTGGAGCATGTCATCGTCCGCGAGGATGAAATTCTGGCCGTAATAACCAAGTAAGTAAAGGAAAGGAGGTAGAAAATGGCCAAACAAATTATCGTTGGAGACGAAGCCAGACAGGCTTTACTCAGAGGCGTTAATATCCTGAGCAACGTGGTCAAGGCCACCCTGGGACCGCGAGGCAAGAACATCATTCTGGACAAGAAATTCGGTTCCCCCAGCAGCACCAAGGATGGTGTTACCGTGGCCAAGGAAATCGAACTGAAAGACCCCTGGGAGAACATGGGTGCCCAGCTGGTCAAGGAAGTGGCTTCCAAGACTTCCGACGTGGCCGGCGACGGCACCACCACTGCCACCGTTCTGGCCCGGATTATCTATGCCGAAGGCATCAAGCACGTGACGGCTGGTCGCAACCCCAACCTGATCAAAAAGGGAATCGACCGGGCAGTGGAAGAAGTGGTTAAAGAGCTCAAGGGTATGAGCCGGGAAGTTACCGGCGAGATGATTGCCCAGGTCGGCGCCATTTCTGCCAACAACGACGAGTCCATCGGCAAGATTATTGCCGAGGCCATGGAAAAAGTCGGCAAGGACGGAGTTATCACCGTAGAAGAAGCCAAGGGTCTGGAAACCACCCTGGAATTCGTCGAGGGTATGCAGTTTGACCGCGGGTATCTTTCTCCCTATTTCATCACTGACCCGGAGAGAATGGAGTGCGTCCTGGAAAACCCGCTGATCCTGCTCCATGAGAAGAAGATTTCAAACCTGAGAGAGTTCCTGCCGCTGCTGGAAAGTGTGGCCAAGATGGGCCGGGCCCTGCTGGTGGTGGCTGAAGAAGTTGAAGGCGAAGCCCTGGCCACCCTGGTGGTCAACAAGCTCAAAGGCACCCTGATGTGCTGTGCCGTAAAGGCCCCGGGTTTTGGCGACCGGCGGAAAGCCATGCTGGAAGACATCGCCATCCTGACCGGCGGCAAGGTCATCACCGAAGATATCGGCGTCAAGCTGGAAAACGTCACCCTGGACTGGCTGGGCGAAGCGACCAAAGTGGTGGTGGACAAGGATAATACCACCATCGTCGAGGGCAAGGGCAAGCACAGCGAAATCCAGGCCAGGATCAAGCAGATCCGCACCCAGATTGAAGAAACCACTTCTGACTATGACCGGGAAAAGCTGCAGGAAAGACTGGCCAAGATGGTCGGTGGCGTGGCCCTGATCAAGGTCGGTGCGGCCACCGAAACCGAGCTCAAGGAAAAGAAGGCCCGGGTGGAAGATGCCATGCACGCTACCAAGGCGGCGGTGGAAGAGGGTATCGTTCCCGGAGGTGGAGTGGCCCTGCTGCGCTGCCAGAAAGCCCTGGAAAAGTTGAACCTGGACGGAGACATGCAGATAGGAGTTCAGATTGTTCGCCGGGCTATTGAGGAGCCGCTCCGTCAGATTGCCGAGAATGCCGGGCAGGAAGGTTCCATCGTGGTGGAAAGAGTCAGGGAAATGAAGCAGGATTTTGGTTTCAATGCCCTGACTGAAAAGTACGAGGATATGGTTAAGGCCGGAATCGTCGACCCGACCAAGGTTGTCCGCACTGCCCTGCAGAATGCGGCCAGCATTGCCGGCTTGCTCCTGACCACTGAAGGTTGCGTTACCGAAATTCCCGAAGAAGAGAAAAAGCCGTCCTATCCCACCCCGCCCAGCGACATGTATTGATGGCTGATAATCGCGGCAGTTAACGATAAGGCCGCTTTCAGGCTGACTGAAAGCGGCCTTACTTTTTTTTGAGCCAGGCCGCCGGCTTATGGTATATTAAGCCTGTTGACAGCTCCCGGTCACAGAAACTTCAGATGAAAATTCTCGACCGTTATCTCCTGCGGGAAATCTTTCCGGCCTTTCTGGTTTCCCTGGGTTTTATCATCCTGGTCATGCTGATGAACGAACTCTTCTACCTGGCCGAAATTTTCTTGACCAGAGAGGTGCCGGCCAGGATTATCCTCAGGGTTCTATTTTTCCTGCTGCCCTCAATCCTGGCCCTGGCCCTGCCCTTAGCTTTCATGTCGGGCCTTCTGGGTGGACTGGGACGCCTGGCCGGCGACCGCGAGACAGAAGCCCTGCAGCTGCTGGGCCTGAGTCCGGTCAGGGTGCTGAAGCCGGTTCTTGTTCTGGGCACCGGGCTTTTCCTGATCTGCCTGAGCTTTACATTCTGGCTGACCCCGGCTGCCAACTACCGCTGGCTGCAGACCATGGTCAATTCGGTTCTGAGCGAGGTCAGGCTGGAGCTCGAACCTGGCCGGTTTGTGGAATCGCTGCCCGGGAAAGTCCTGTACATGGAAAAAATGGGGACGGACAGGCTGTGGCAGCATGTCTTAATATATCAGAAAGATGAAACCGGCGGGGTGGAAATAATCTCGACCCGGGAGGCCAGGATGAGCCTCCAGCCCGACCAGCAGGAAGCCTGGATTCTGCTGGTTAAAGGCAGAAGTTACAGGCTGCACCCTGAGGACCCGGATAGCCTGAGCCTGGTGGAGTTTGAAAGAAGCCGGCAGCCCCTGGACCTTGAGGGACTCAGGCAGAGCTTTTTTCTGGAAAAAAAGAGCCGCGAAAAAAGCATCAGGGAGCTCTGGCTTGACCGAAAAAAATTCTCCGACCGGAACAGCCCGGAAAGCCGTCTTGTTTCCCTCGAGCTTCATAAGAGGCTGAGCCTTCCAGCCACCTGTCTTCTTTTTGTTTTCCTGGGAGTGGGGTTGGGCTGGAAACGGTGGCCGGGGGGAAGGCTGGGTGGTTTTGGTCTGAGCCTGCTGCTGATTCTGGCTTACTATTTTCTCCTGGTGGCCGGCGAGCAGAAAGCCCTGCAGGGCAGTCTGGCTCCCTGGTTAGCCATGTGGCTGCCCGACCTCGTCATCCTAACTGCCGGCCTTTATTTTTTCTTTCAGGTCCTCAGCCGGGACCGGTCCGTCGAGATTTTCAGGCTGACAGGAATAAAGAAGGCCGTTTCCCGGCTAACTGAACAACCCGGTTTTCTGAGGAGAAGGGCCGTGGCCAGCGCCGGAACCAGCGGGGCTGTTCTCCCCCTTGTAGACAGCTACGTATTTTCCCGGTTTTTCCGCTTATTGATTAAATTATTTCTGGCCTTGCTGCTGGTCATGGCTGCGGTGAATTTTCTGCTGCGGCTGGAATTAATCCAGGGGAGCGATAAGACCGTGAAGGACCTGCTGGCTTTTATCTGGTTTAAGACCCCCGAATTTATCCTCTTCAGCCTTCTGCTGGCTATCCCGGCCGCGGCGGCACTGAGTCTCGGGCTTCTGCAGCGACGCAGGGAAATGCTGGCCTTTATCAGCTCGGGCTTGAGCTACTGGCGGGTGGTGCGGTCCTTGCTGGTTTTTGGCCTGCTGCTGGTGCCACTGCTTTTTCTCTGGAAGGACAGAGTCCTGAGCCATAGCAATTTCCGGGCCGAGAAACTCTGGGCCCGGCTAACCGACCGGCCGGTTCGAACTTTCAGTTACGTTAACCGCTACTGGCTTCGGTCCCGGGTCGACAATCGTTTCTTCCACTACGAGCTTTTCAGGCCAGAGGTGCGCACTCTTTCTCGTCTGTTGATTCTGGAAGCGACAGTTGAAGGACCGGGCTTCAGGAAGATGCTTTATGCTGGCGAAGCCATGGTTCAGGGTGACCGGCTTATCCTGAAGGAGGGATGGGAGCGAACTTTTTCGGGACAGGATTCTGAGCTTAACAGGTTTAGCCGGATGACTCTGGAATTTCCCGGAGCGGAAGAATATTTCTTCAAGGAATGGAAAGAGCCTTCTGTCATGAAACTTTCGGAGCTCAGACGATACGCCCGGGAACTGGAAGAATCGGGCCTGCCGGGCAACCGTTTTCGCCTGGAAGCCTGGTTCCGCCTTGGTTTTTCTCTTTCCGGTCTGGTGCTTATTCTGTTGTCCTGCGCCCTGGCCGGGCTCCTGGGGCACAGGGGGTTCCTCTGGCCCCTAACCGCCAGCCTGGTGGCAACCTTCACGTACTGGCAGGGATTGGCTGTCTTCCGTAGCCTGGGTCTGGCCGGGCTTCTGGGAGATTTTCTGGCTGCCTGGAGCGGGCCAGCCATATTTCTGCTTCTGGGAACTTATCTTCTGCTGAGGGGCAGGACCTGAGAGGGGAACGCTTACATCTTGTATTTACCCAGATCTTCGGGTTTCAGGCTCTCCAGCCACTGCTTTAGTTTTTCGGAGTTTTCCAGGCTTTCCTCGCTTTTCAGGCTGTGGGCTTTCCTGATGACCTCTTCGTCGACGTAGATCGGGGCGTTCAGCCTGAGGGCCAGGGCAATGGCATCGGAAGGCCTGGAATCTATGAGGTAAGGAATGTCGTTGTGGCGACAGTGGATGATGGCGTAGAAGGTGTTGTCGCGAACGTCGTTAACCACGATGCGCTCAACCGAGATCTGGAGCTGTTCCAGGAAATTTTTCATAAGGTCATGGGTCATCGGGCGGGGGGTGGGCACCCCTTCCAGGCTGAGGGCAATGGCATTGGCCTCAAAAACACCGATCCAGATGGGCAGAATTCGGTCAGACAGGGGGTCTTCCAGGACAACTATGGGCATCCTGGAAATAGGATCCACCACCAGGCCCTTGATTTTCATCAAAATTTCCATCCGGAGCTCCTTCTCTTCAAATTTAATATAGATTCCGGGGGGTAAGTTGTCAAGGAAAAGAGGGCCGGGCCAGGCCGTTCCAGGCGTTTTCGGGGATTCCGGCAGGATGTGGTATAATAATCAAGGATACTATGGATAAAATCAAGACAAAAGGCTGGTGGCTTTCTCTTTTACTGATCTCAGTCCTGGCAATTTTCAGCCATTGCAGCAGCAGCCGGCTGGAGAAGTCACTCAACCCCGAAGAAAGGGAATTTCTGTCAGTCGTCAGGTACACCATTACTTCCGAGGAAAGGAAGATTTTCCTCAGGTTGCCGCCGGGCGAGCGGAAAAGTTTCATGGAAGAATTCTGGAAGCGCCGGGACCCGATTCCCGAGACTGCCGTCAACGAGTTCAAAGAAGAATATTTTCTTCGCATTGAGCAGGCCAACAGGCTATTCGGTGAAGGCGGAAAACAGGGCTGGCTGAGCGACCGGGGTCGAGTCTGGATTACTTTGGGGCCGCCCGACCACCGGGAGACCTATCCCCGGGGACAGAGTTTTTATGGTTTCCCGGTAGAAATCTGGCATTACGGCTTCTACCAGATTTATTTTATCGACCGGTTCTGGAACGGAAATTACCAGCTGGACCCGGCCAGCGCCCGGCAGATTGCTGAAATCACCCAGGTCCAGGTTAGCTGGAACCAGCCCGGTGGCCGGATGTTTGAGAGCAGCCGGGCCATGGATTTTGAAGTGAAGATGGAGAGGACGGCGGAGGGGAAAGCTCTGATTGTGGTCAGACTGCCCTATAACCAGATCTGGTTCAGGTCTCAGCAGGACAGGCTGGAAACTGTTTTCGAGGTGAGCCTGGAAATAGAGGATGCCGGGGGCAACAAGGTCCGGGAAGACACCCGGACGGTTGAAATTTCGGTAACTCCACAGGAATTAAAGGATAGGTTCGATAAAACCTACGACCTGGAGTTTCAGGTCGGGGTCAACGGTCAGGGTCCTTTTACCCTTAAGGTCACTGTTGAGAACAAGACCGAGAACAAGAAATCAGAAAAGAAACTCAGGTTTGATTTTTGAGAACCGGTCTCGGTCGGCCCGGGAGCTGGCCGGTTTGTCAGCGCGAAGAATTAACCAGTTGCCGGCCCCTGCTGGCGTATTGTTCCGAGGCGGCATAATCACCCAGCCGGTTGTAAAGGTCAGCCAGCAGAAAATAGCCCAGCGGTAAATTTTCTTTATCCGGTTTTAGTTCCAGACCCTTCTTGACCAGGTCCACCGCTTCCCGGAAGTGCTCGCCGCGCCTCAGGTAGACCCTGGCGATGTAAAAATAAGTCAGGGGAAAATCCGGGTTGGCCTGCAGCGCCCGCTGCAGGGTTTCCAGTTCCTCCTGCTCCCGGTGCTGCAGGCGATAGAGACGGGCCAGGTTGAACAGGGCCTTGTAATGACGGGGGGAATCAGCGACTTCCTGCTGGTAAAGGTCCATGGCTTCCTGGAGCCGGTTCTGTTTTTCGTAAAGCTGGGCCAGGTTGTAGCGGAGGTTCAGCAGGGTCGGGTTGAGCTCCCGGGCGGCCCGCAGGTGCTCTTCGGCGCAGGCCAGGTTGTCCCGGTTGAGGCAGATGGCGGCGATGGCATTATGGGCGGAGGCCGAGCGGGGATTTTTCTTCAGGCATTCTTCAAAATAGGGAAGGGCCTTATCGTATTGGCCTCTCAGGGCATAAAGAGTGCCCAGCACGTGGTAGAACTGCGGGTCGTCGAATCCCCTTTTTATCTGTTCCTGGATGAATTGTTCGGCCAGCTCCAGCCTGTTCAGAGCGGCATAGCAGTTGGCCACGTTGATCACGGCGAAAGAGTCGTCGGGCTTGAGTTCCAGTGCCCGGGTGAAGGCTTCAACCGCTTCCTGGAATCTCCGGGCCTTGAAATAAACATTGCCCAGGGCAAAGAACCCGTCGCTGATGGTCGGGTCTTCTTCAAGGATTTTTCGCAGGCTGTCGATGGCCTCATCAAAATTACCGGCCATTCCCGTTTCTCTGGCCCGGGAGATTGCGTTGAAGATGTTGATTTTATCTTTCGGGTCGGCCAGCTTCTTTCCGGCCAGTTTGGCCGGGTCGACAAAAGAACCGAGGTAGCCGAGGGCGGCCAGCTTTTCCCTGGTTTCCTCGTCCACGGTGGTAAAATCGGGTTCAATGGCCTTCTCCCCTGCCTTTTTCTCGAAGTCTTCGGCCAGGCGGGTTAATTGTTCGTAAACTTTCTTTTCGAGGTAAACCAGGTTTTTCTGCTCGCCGGGGTCAAGCTTCAGGTCATAGAGCTCGGGCACGGGAGCGATGATCAATTTATATCGGTTATTCTGAAAGCTGCGCAGCTCTGACCAGCCATAGTGATACCGCGGGTAAAAGGTTTCAGCATAGGCCAGCCTGTCTTTCGCCTTCTGGCTTCCTCTGAAATAACGGATCAGACTTAGACCCTGAACTTCTGGCGGTATGGCCAGGCCGGTCATTTCCAGCAGGGTGGGCATGATGTCGGTCAGGGTGACCACGCCAGAATAAGTCTGGCCCTGGAATTTCTCGAAGGGGGTTATGAATATCAGCGGAACGTGGATAGCTCCCTGGTAAACAAAAAAACCGTGGGTCATCTCCCCGTGCTCTCCCAGGCTTTCGCCGTGGTCAGAGGTCAGCACCAGGAACAGGTTTTCGAGCAGCTTTTCTTTTTCCAGGTAGTTCCAGAAGCGGGCCAGCTGGCTGTCGGTGTAGGCAATTTCTCCCAGGTAAGGGCGGTCGGCAAACCGGGATTTGAAAGGTTCCGGCGGTTCATAAGGCGTATGCGGGTCGTAGAGGTGAATCCAGGCAAAGAATTTTTGCGATTTATTCTTTTCCAGCCAGGCCAGGGCTTCGTCTATCGTCTCTTCGGCCCGGCGCTGGACTTCACCCAGTGAAATCTTTTCAAAACGTCCCAGGTCAAAGCGGTCAAAGTAATAATCAAAGCCCTGGTTCAGACCCCATTTAGAGTCAAGGACATAAGCTGAAACGAAGGCTGCCGTCCGGTAACCGGCGGATTTAAAGATTTCGGCCATGGTTTCCAGCTGCGGCGGAACGACGAAACCGCCGTTGTCGCGGACACCGTGGTGCATGGGCAAGGTACCGGTCAGAATAGTGGTATGGGAGGGCAGGGTTAGTGGTGTCTGAGCGATGCAATTCTCAAATCGGACCCCGGCCGCGGCCATTTTATTCATGGTCGGTGTTACGTCGGGAACAAAACCGTAACAACCGAGGCGGTCTGCCCTGAGGGTATCAATAGTTATCAGGATGACATTGAAATTTTTATGGCCCCGGAGCTGCTTCAGGCCCGGGTCTCTGGACATGAATATAAAAACAGCCGCTGCTGCCAGAGCTGTGGTAATAATTAACACTGCTTTTTTCATCAATACAGATTATATCATATTATTAATTTCAGGCCTGGAGATAATATCTGAAGACCCGGGGGGAATTTCTGCAGAATCTCCGCCTTTGATTTTTTTGGATTTTTGTTCCTTCAGGTTAAGATGACTGAGGCCAGAAACGTTACGGCTCCGTTTGCTGAGTATGGCCAAGGAAGGGCATGATTTCCCGGACTGGAAAGCAATGGATGCCCGCAATAAATAAAACTTAAAACAAGATAGATCATTAAAGTCTGAATTTTGGAACCGGCCGAAACGAAAAATTGTTCCGGATTGTCAGGAGACTCGCCGGAGATTACTGTCGGTGCCTTGAGGCCAGGTTTGTTGTTATATGCTTCAATAAAAAAGGGGCGACAGATTTCTCTGCCGCCCCTCGACTTGAGCACTGAATTATCAGAAGATCAAACGAATTCCAACCCGAGCCTGCCTGGCGTTGACAATTCCGTAGAGTTGATGACCCATGGTGGAGGGATAGCTGTTCGGGTTCCAGTCGTACATCCAGCGAGTGCCCCAGGAAGTAATGGTGTCGGAGTTGAGCAGGTTGAAGATGTCAACCATCAGGCCCAGCCGGTACTTGCTGGCGAAGGTGAAGATCTTTTCCAGCCTGAGGTCAATCTGGTGGTCCATCGGGTAATGATGGGAGCCCCTGGGCTCGATGAAGAAGGTGATACGGCCCTGGTTGAAACGGGGAGTCCGGTAGCGGGTGGTCCAGGCATTGCCGGTGATGCCGTGGTAGTAGACGTTAACACTCAGCTCGATCTTGGGGATGATGTAGGTGCCCTGGATTTTGATCATGTGGGTCGGGTCGTAGGTGGAATTTCCTTCGCTGTTTATCCAGAAGTTCGGGTCGTAGACGTTGCCGCCGTAGCCGATGTCGTCGGCAAAACCATTATCGGTGGTACCCCAGGCCCTGGACAGGGTGTAAGAAGCCCAGAGCTGCCACCTGTTGGAGAACCGCTTGTTGAACATGAACTGGATACCGTGATATTTCCGGTAGGGTTTTTCCAGTATCCAGGGATATTCGCCGTAAGCCCGGTCCAGGTTGGTGATGTAGTACTGTGGATTCTCCAGCGTATCTGCCGTTCTTTCGTAAACAGTATATGTTCCGAAATTGGGAACGTTAACGGTCCGCGGGATGTAATCAGCATTCAGGTCTATCGGCCCGATTAAATTCTTCCAGCGGCGGTTGATGTAGCTGACGCTGAACGAAGCGTCCTTGAAGAGTTCCCGCTCCAGACTGACCGTCCACTGGATCATGTAGGGGTGCTTGATATCCTGGTCCATCAGGTACTGGTCGTGCGGAATTGAGAACCAGAGCACCCATTCTCCATAATCATAGTCATAGTAATATCCGTTGTAGTTGCTGTAGGCGGAAGGCGGATTCATCCGGTCATGGTAGGAGGCCAGCATGGCTTCGGCGAAATGTCCGTAGTGGGCCTTTAGAATGGTGGTTCTGTCGCCGAACAGGTCATAGGTGAAACCTATGCGGGGCGAGATTCTGTTATTGGTATATACATTTCCGGAAACGCCTTTTACCTGGCCCCAGTACAGGCTGAACCTGAGACCGGCGTTGATGTTGAGCCTCCTGGTCACCTGCCAGGAGTCCTGGGCGAAGGCTTCCAGCCTGGTGTAGCGGGTGTTGGTGTCGTATCCTGTATACTGGTAAGCCAGGTAAGGATAGCCATAATAATCGTAATACTGTACATGGTCGCCCAGCTCTCCGCCTTCACCTGTGAAGCCGTAACGGTTACGGACCATGGACCTTTCGAATTCCGCCCCGAATTTGAAGTCGTGAGAGCCATAAAAATCTTCCACGTAGTGGCTCAGGCTGGCGTTGGTCTGGAAGCGCTGACGGTCGGCGTAGTAAAAGTAGCCAGAGCTATAGCGCTGGTAATTGTCGGCGAAATCAAAATGCATATAGGGCGACATGCCCACTTCCGGGTCAAGATAGTAGTAGCCCCAGAAATAGGCGGCCTTGACATCCAGGAAGGTCTTGGAGCTGAAAATCTTGGTCAGGCTGAAGTTTCCGACCACTTCGGGAGATTTCTGGGTAACCGTGGCTTCCGGAGAAACGGTGGCTCCAGCACCCCGGTTGATACCATTGTAGGTATCTATCTGGACTGAAGCGGTCAGGCTCAGAGTCGGAGTGGCCTGGGACGACAGCTTTAAGAAACTTCTGGGTTGTTTGTAATCCACGGCCTCGGGGAAGCCGGTGGGATAGCGCCAGGTCCGGTAATACTGGAGTCCAACATAGAACCACAGCTTGTCGCGGATGATGGGCCCGCCCAGGTGAGCGTTGGCATCCATCAATTTAAGAAGCGGAGTTGTCAGGTTGGGGAAATCGCCGATGTAGGCTGAATTGTTGGTCGTGCCCCACAGGCCTTTCGGCTTATCGGTCCTCTTGCCCTGGAAATCAAACTCCATATGGCCTGAAAAATTGTTTCCGCCCGACTTGGTCACCAGGTTGAAAATAACTCCGGTGAAGTTGCCGTATTCAGCCGGCAGGCCGACGCCCATAATCTTGGCTTCTTCAATAATGTTGTGGTCAGAAAAGACCCAGGCTGAACCGGCTTCAGGGTCAGCCACGTTGACGCCGTCCATGGTATAGGCGATTCCGGTGTTCTGGGAAGCACCAAAGGCCACGTTTCTGGTGACACCGGGCGCCATGTTGACGATGTCGGCCGTGAACTGGCTGTAGGGCATATTGCGCAGTATTTCGTTGGTCAGAGAAACAGAAGCGGTTTCTGTCGACTTAACGTCAACCGTGGGCGACTTGGCCACAACTGTAACTTCTTCTTCCAGGGTGGTCTGCTTCATGGTCAGGTCGATGGTTAAAGTGGTGGTGGTGGTCAGGCGCACGTTGGAGTTAACCACGTCGCTGAAACCCTGGAGTTCTGCCTTGATGGTGTAGGTTCCAGGTGGCAGGGCCGGGAACCGGTAGACGCCTCTGGCATCGGTCACGGAAGACCTGGCACCCATTAGACCGGGACCGGAGATGGTCACCGTCACCCCGGGCAGCGGCGCACCGCTTTCGTCGGTCACCGTTCCGGTTATGGCTCCGGTTTCCCGCGACTGGGAAAAGGCCAGAGGAGTCAGCATCAGAACGATCATCAATGGAACAAAAACTTTCTTAATCAATCTCTGTCCTCCTTTCGGAAAATAAATAGGTTCCTTTACCTGAAAACGGAAAAACTCGCTTTTCCTTTTTTCTCACCTCCTTCCTTCTGCGAAATATATAATTATGAAATTTGCCCTTTCAAATCAAAGCAATTTTTGTGCCATATCTAAAAATTATTTAACCTGTTGAAAAACATATATTTATTGAAAAAGAGAATTAAAATTATCCGCCATAATTCAATATTTTGGATAAAGGAAATCCAAAAAAACGGACCATCGCCCTGATCCAGGCAAAAATTTTTGGGTAAACTGTATTTCTAACAAACAGTATATAAGCCGTTTTTAAAACGCCAGTCCCCTGGATTTTCAAGGATATAATTATTAAAGGATTAAGGCCGGGGGCAACGAAATTTTTCCCTTGAAGTATAAAAAAGTATAAGGGTTATGTAATCAGGCTAATAGATTAACAGGAGATATACCTGAATATAGTTTATTGAACGAGAATAATTGCAGAAAATTTGATAAAATACTACTGTGTTTCTGTAGAGAAAGAAAGGCTGAAAATCGGGCTTCATGAATATTGAGACAATAATGTTAAGAAATATAAAAATCCAGAAGGGAATCTTTCACCCGGCGAAAATGCTTAAGACCAACCATAAAACGGCAAATTGGACTATCCTGTTATCGGTCCTGGTTCTGTCCTGTTTTCTCCTGCTCGGGTTGGACCTGGCCTACGGTCAGAAGCAAAAAGATATCATTCAGGAATTGACGCCGGCCCAGAAAGACTGGCTGGAGATAGTAACTCCGATCATTACGGAAGCGGAAAAAGAAGTCTTCTTCAAGCTAAAAACCGAGCAGGAGCGCGACCGGTTTATCAGCCTGTTCTGGAAAGTCAGGGACCCCAACCCTGACACCAGCGAAAATGAATTCTACCGCGAATATCTGGAACGGGTTCACTTCGCTGACAGGTATTTCAGTATCGGTTCTTCGAAAAGAGGCTGCCTGACCGAGCGCGGTTACTATTACCTGTTGCTGGGTAAGCCCCGGGAGCGCCAGGTTTACGCCACCCGGTCCGATATCTGGCCGATGGAACTGTGGTTCTACCAGGGCGACCCTAAGTATGGTCTGCCAGGCTATTTTTATCTTATTTTCTACCAGCCTGAAGGCTCCGGGGATTACCGCCTTTACTACCCGGGAGTAGAAGGGCCGGAAAAACTGGTCATTCCTTCCATGTCTTCCGCCCGGTTGACCAGAAGCAAGGCCCTGGAGGTCATCAAGGCTATCAATGCCGAGCTGGCCAAAGCCGCTCTCAGTTATTTACCGGAAGAACAGCAGGACGGCCTCAGCTCGCTTACCTCCCAGACCATAATTGCCACCATCAAATCGCTTCCAGAGAAAAAATTCCCATCCGCTTACGTGAAAAATTACCTGAGTTACAAAGACCTGGTAGAAGTTGATTACTCGCATAATTTTATAAGCTCTAACGCACTGGCCAGGGTGTTTCCCGAGGGCCAGCATTACTTCGTGCACTGGTCCGTCGAGCCTGATAAGATTAATTTCGCCGAGGTCAACGGAGTTTATTCGGCTACTTACGAGCTTATCGTCAGGCTGGAAGACCTGAAGGGTCAACCACTTCTCAACCGGACGGAAGAGGTGCCGCTCAGGCTGAACAGAGAGCAATTCCTTACCCGCTCCCGCCAGAGGCTGGCCTTCCAGGACCTGTTTCCCGTTTTGCCCGGAGAATACAAGCTGCTGATTCTTCTCAAGAATAAGACTTCCCGGGATTTTACTTCCTGGGAAACCAGCCTGAAGGTTCCCGGGCCAGAATCGAGCCGCTACCTGAGCCCGCTGGTCCTCTACCACTCGGCCTCCCCGCTGCCGGAAGGCAGGGCTAAAGCTTTCTCCTTTGATGGGCAGGAATTTCTGGTCAGCGCCCGCAACGAATTTTCTCCGGCTGAAAAACTCCAGGTTTACTGCCGGCTCCTGAACCGAGAAGGCCTGTCCGCGGAAACTATGGTCCGGTTCTGTCTTAAAAGCCTGGATTCTGAGGCCAGTCCCGACTGCCGGACCTGGCCGCTAAAAGAAAGACTGCTGCCCGAACCGGTGGACCTGAGCCAGGTTAAACCCGGCTATTACCGGGTGGAAGTCTCGCTTCTCGATAATAACCGGACCGTGGAAACTGTAAGGGAAAACCTTATAGTTCTTTCCCGGCCGGCCCTGACTGCACCCTGGGTCCTGGCCCGGGTGCACCGGGCGATGCCTTCTCCGGACTTTCTGAGAATGCTGGCCAGCCAGCATTTTTTGAAGGGGGATTACCAGGAGACCAGGAGAATCCTGGAAGAAATCCTGGCCGGCCGGGATGAGCCTGAAAGCCGGCTGCTCCTGGCCAGGACCTTATTCGCCCTGGGCGATTATAAAAATTCCCTGTCGGCAGCCCTGGCTGTGCATGAAGCAACGAAGGAACGGGATGCGGCCAAGGTAATAGCCCTGGCTTATGCTAAACTCAAGGACTGGGCGGCAGCCAGAACTTATGTGGACAGGCTGCTGACCGAAGCCACCGAAGTCAGCGTTCTTAACTTAGCGGCCGAAGTTTATCAAAACCTGGGCGATCGCGAGCAGGCCATGAGATTTCTGGAAAAATCCCTGTCCCTGCTGCCTGACCAGCCGGACATCAATTCCTGGCTGGAAGATTTAAAAAAGAAGAAATAAAGGGCTATAATAAAGGGTGGGTTTATAATGATTTAATTTAATTCTTCAAGCGGGAAGCTATTAACAGATGACTTATGACTTAAAGGAGCGGTCGATGAAAACCAGGAAACTTAAAGTTAATGCCTTAATAGTATCTGTACTGTTTCTGTTTTTATCTATTAATGGTCTGGCCCAGGTGCGGGGCAAAATCCGGGGCACCGTGGTGGATTCCCAGGACAATCCCATCGAAAAGGCTTCGGTCAGCATTGTCTCAACCCGGCTGGCCACTCAAAGGTATGAAACCCGGACCGGAAAAGACGGTAAATTTGCCCAGGTGGGCATCTATCCCGGTTATTATCAGGTGACCATCAAGAAAGACGGCTACCTGCCCAGGACCTTTGAAGTCCACGTGGAAATTGACGGTGATACCAACATGGAAATAATCAAGCTGGAAACGGCCGACGAACGAGCAGCTCAGAGTCTGTCAGGAGCTGACAGGGCTTTTATGAAAGCCAATGAGTATTACAACAAGCAGGACTTTGAAAAGGCCGTGGCCGGTTACCAGGAGGCCATCAGTCTCAGCTCCAGTAACTGGGCTTATTATTTCAACCTGGGCCTGGCCTACAAGAAACTTAATAAGTTCTGCGAGGCCAGGGAAGCCTTCGGCCGGGCAGTGGCTCTGAATCCCAACAGCTTCAGTGCCAATAAAGAGCTGGGAGAACTTCTGGCGCGAGAAGAGCAGTATGAGGCGGCGGCCGGGTATTACAGGAAAGCGGTAGAAATCAGCCCCAATGACCCCGATGCCCGTTATAATCTTGGCGCCTGCCTGGTAAATCTGGGCCAGGGCGAGGAAGCCCTGGGACATTTTCAGAAGGCAGTGGAGTTAAAGCCGGATTATGCTGAAGCCTATTTTCAGCTCGGGTCAATTTATATCAGTCAGAATAAAAAGGCCGAGGCCATAGCCAGCCTGGAAAAATTCTTAGAGCTGGCCCCCCAGCATGAAAAGTCAAACCTGGCCAGGCAATTGCTGGAGTTCTTGAAAAAATAATTGACTGCTCTGGTCCGGGTAAGATTCGACCAATCAGGCCGGTCGCGGGTTTTTACCGGTGCCATGAATTTCTTTTAGTCTGCAAGATACTGGGGCCGGTCGATCTTGAAAAGAAGAGAAGGGGTCCTTATATCAAGCTTGGATTAAGGGGTTGCCTTTTACCGGACTTATGGCCAGATATTGTATAAAAAATGTTTACAATTTGATTCAGGAGATTGAGCGCTGGTGTACAAATATGTTCACAGGTTGCTGCAGGATAAGGTGCCATCGTAATATCTTCTCAAAAAGACTTAAAAGTTAAGAAAGGAGGTATTTACTTTAGGGGGCTCACGGAGAGCATAAGGGATTGCCGGGAAAATTGCCAGCTCGATTTGTGGTGAGGAGTACTCGCTTGAGGCGATGTTAGAATGGCTGGCAGGGGAGCTGATGCCGGGTGATATGGCGGGTCAGGCAGGAACGTCCCCATCCCCTCAGCCTGATGGGTTTGTTGTGTTATATGGAATGGCAGCAAGCATAAAAAAAAGGGACAGCCGACCGCGTCAGCTGCCCCTTGATGATCAACCGGGTTTTTCTATTGATTACTC
>CALEUG010000009.1 GCA_937920515.1 uncultured bacterium | reverse complement strand
TTTTACAAAATGTCTACTTTTGATTTTTACGGAACAGGAGTGGTCATGATAAGTTGACGATGAAAGGAGTATTTATTATGAATAAAAGGATTATACTGCTGACACTGCTCGTGTTAACCCTGATTTTCTCTTCAGCACTGGCTTTAACCTCAAAGGCTCAGCCGGCGGGCGATGAGGAAGCTATCAAGGCCCTTATCCAGGCCGCCTACGTCGACGGACTGCAAAACCTGGGCGACCTGGAAAAGACCAGGGCCGGTTTCCACCCCGACTTCGTGTTGCTCGGGTTGAGAGACGGCCAGCTGACACGCCTGCCGATAGCCGACTGGATTGCCTCCACTGAAAAAAGAAAGGCTTCCGGCCAGAAGCCGCCCCTGACCACCTGCAAATTCCTGCAGGTTGACATCACCGGCGATGCGGCCATGGTCAAGCTGGAGCTCCACCGGGAAGGCCAGCGTATTTTTACCGATTACCTGTCGCTTTATAAATTCCCGGACGGGTGGAAAATCGTTGGCAAAATCTACTTCCGCCATTAAAAAAGGGGACACCTTAAAGTGTCCCCAATTTTGGGGCAAATTCTTATGGGGAGAAATGGCGGAAAAAGAAGCAAAAAGGGGACACCTTACGGTGTCCCCTTTTTATCGGATGAAGCCGGCGCCCAGCACGGCCTCGCCCTCATAAAAAACCGCCACCTGGCCCGGAGTCACCGCCCTGTAAGGGGTGAGCAGCGTGACTTCAACCACCTCAGCCATATCGGCAACAGAAGCTTCGCCGGTCTTCATCTCGAATTCTCCGACAGCCAATGCTTTTCCGGCCTCTTTTTCACTCGCGCTCTTTTCTATTTCATCCCCGGCCAGGGCTTTCGCCTCTTCTTTATCCCGCACCTGCATTTTAACCGGCACTTTATCTTCCTCTGCTGTTGCATCCTCATCACCTCTCAGGCGCTCTCCGGCCGTAGTCCTTATCGTCCCGGCAGCCTCGACCAAACCACGGCCAGCCCCCAGCTCCCCGACCCCCGCTATCAGCCGGCAGAGAAGCTCCGGCGATTTATACCTTACCCTGACCGCCGCCTCAACCACCTCCCCCACCTCCGGCACCCGGGCCACCCAGTTAACCCGGTCAACGTAAAATTTGCTGGTTAACAAATCCTTTTCCTCGCCGACATAAACTGTGTTGGTCTCAGCCTCAATGCGCACCACATATAACCTGCCTCCGCTGGCTATTCCCAGGCCACGCCGCTGCCCGACGGTGTAATTCTCTATGCCGTCGTGCTGCCCCAGGACCCGGCCGCCCAGGTCCTTGATGGGACCCGGCTTCCCTGCCGGCAACAGCTCGCGGTAATCGCCGGCATAAAAATCCTGGCTTTCTTCCTTTTCGCTGACAGGCAGATTATGCTCCCGGGCAATTTTCCGCACCTCCGCCTTGCGCAACTCTCCCAGCGGAAAAAGGCTCCGGCCGAGTTGCTCCTGACTCAGCAACGACAGGAAATACGACTGGTCCTTGGCACTATCCCTGGCCTTCAGTAAAAGCCAGCGCCCCGACTGCTCGTCATACCTGACCCTGGCATAATGCCCGGTAGCGAAATAATCGTATTCCAGCCCGAGCTTCCGGCACGCTTCCAGCAGCAGCCCGAATTTTATCTCCGCGTTGCACTTTACGCAGGGATTGGGCGTCCGTCCCCGGGCATACTCCTCGCGGAAATAACCGAGAATTCTCTCTTCATATTCGCGGTGCAGGTCCACGGCCCTGCATTCAATGCCCAGATGCCGGCAGACCCTTTCCACATCCTGGAGCTCTTTGGTTTCATCCTCGCCATAACAGGCCAGCCTCCGGGCCCGGGGCACGACCTCAGGCGGCGTTACCAGCATGGTAATGCCCACCACCTCGTACCCGGCCTGCTTGAGCAACAGGGCGGCCACAGACGAGTCCACTCCGCCGCTCATCCCGACCAGCACTCTTTTTCTTCCCGATGTGTCCATTCCGCAGGTATTATAACATTAATCAGAGCCACTCTCTTGCCTCCCGACGTAGACGTACACGAGTTCCGATGTGCCGATGCCCCCGGCAGCCAGGAGAAGCGCCGGATTGAACCTCAAGTCTTCTTTCCGGATCTGACTGCCGCGCCCAGGTTTTGCGCCCGAATCAATTCATTCCAGAACTCCCCCCTGGGCCTTCTGCCTGACACACTCTGCCGGGTTTGACGGGCTTCAGTCCCTGTCTTGTAATTAAAAGGCCGGTATTATCGATAAATCAAGACCAATAAAACAGCCCGGCAAGGTCTGCGGCCGCAGGCCGTAACAAATCCGGACACCGCGGTTATTCTTAAAAGGTCCGAATCAGGATTCGAAGGCCCGAATTGCTGCGTGAACATCAATTCCCCGCCTTGCTGATCCGCTGGTAAGAGCTCAGGGGATTAAAGGTTGAGGATTATGTGCCCATCTCCCGGGATTATCATGAATTTTATTGTTTCTTGATTCAAGCCGGGGGAGACTGATTGGAGGGATTGACCGGAAACCCTCCCGAAAAATCGGAGGTGTATTTACGTCCTCTTATTCCTGATTTTATTCCTGTTCTTGTTCTGATTCCTGTTCTTGTTTTCCTCGCCCCTGAATTTTTTCCTTTTTATCCTGGTGAACTTTTTTATAAAATAAAGCAAAAAATGATTTCAAAATGATAAGTTCGGTAAGGAGCGGAGAGGGGCTTACTCCACAGGCTCCAGCCGCCAGAACTAATAAAACAAGAAGGAGGAATAACATGACAGACAGGAGGGCTTTCCTTAAAGCCCTGAGCTCCGGTTTAATAGCCGCCGGAGCCGGGGCAACCACCCTGGTCAATGCCGGTTGCCGCCCATCTGCCAAGGAAGCAGGAGGCAAGAAATCTCGAGGCTCTGCAGGCGCTGAATCGGCCCGCCTTCTCATCCAGAACCCTGACCACCCGGCTCCGGCCGCCTTTGACCGGCTGCCGCTCGAATGGTACAAAGCGACGGCAGCCAGGTTGCGGGAGAGGGCCGGCGAACGCGGTCTCAAGGCCGTGGTGCTTCAGAATACCTGGAATATCATCTACTTCACCGGCCTTTTCCACACCACGACCGAAAGGCCTTTCTACGCGGTATTCCCCGTGGAAGAGGACGCCCTCTACTGGTATCACCCCGGTCTGGACCGGGACCTGGTTACCAGCTGGTGGTCGACTGAAAACGAATATTACTTCGACTTTCTGCACTCGGAAGGCGGCCACCCGGAAAAAGGCGTCATCACTGTGGGGAAGACGGTTGACCTTTTTGAATGGCTGCTTAACGGCCTGAAAAAGCGCGGCTTCGGCAACGGCGCCATCGGTATTGATACCGAGCTACCTCCCTCGCGGCTAAAGAAGGCAAAAGACATACTGCCCCGGGTCACTTTCCACGATATCTCCGACATCTGTCTCAGGATGCGGATGGTCAAAACGCCGGAAGAAATCGCCCTGACCCAGCGGGCCATGAATTACTTCAGCCAGATTCACGCCTTCGCCCGGGATTACATCCTGGAGCGCGGCACCGATGCCACCGACTTCGAGGTGGCCGCGGCCGCCCGAGAATTCGGCGTGGACCTCATCCTGAAGGACATCAAGCGCGACGGCCGGCCTCACAGCGCCGTGGGAATTTCGGTGGCTATAAGCTGCCGCGCCGGGGCAGCCACGGCTTACCCCCATCCCAACCAGTTCTTCCACAAGAAAATCGAGCGCGGCGACGCCCTGCAGGTTTCGGGCGGGGTGAGGATTGGAGGCTACGGCGGCGAGCTATATCGCTATTACCAGATTGCGCCCTGGGATGCCCACCGGGAAAAACTGTGGGAAGTGGTCACCGAATGCGTCCACATCCAGGAAAGAGAATCCCGGGCCGGGCGGACCTGCGCCGAGGTGGCCGCGGCCATTCACGAATACCAGGTCAAGATGGGAGTCGGAAAATACGTTTATCACCGGCCGGCCCACGGCTCGGGCATGGAAGGACACCAGGCACCCTGGCTGGCCCTCGGCGATAACACCGTGCTGGAAGAGGGCATGATGTTCAGCGTCGAACCGGGCCTTTACGACCCGGAAAACGGCTTCGGCTACAACCCGAGCGACAACCTGCTGGTGGCCAGGGATAAGGGGATTATGATGAGCAGCGTCCCCTATACCAGGGAGTGGATGTTCCTCAAACTATAAAAGGGGACACCCTAAGGTGTCCCCTTTCTGAGGGCTATCCACTCTTTCTCTATGGATCGTTTTCCGGGGGGACGGATTATTCAAATTATTCCCTGACTTGCTTTTCAAAAATCCAGAAAGTCCGGGGAATATAGGTTGTGTCTCCTAGTTTATTGTTTGTATAATACTTTTCTGTTGAAAGCATGAAAAAAGAGGGGACATCTGTAAGTGTCCCCTTTTTGAGCCCAATGACAAGGGAGAAGAAATCGGGGACACCTGCAGATGTCCCCTTTAAAGGTGCTCTTCAGGTGTAAAAATGAATCAGAACCAGGTTAAGAATCAGAACCAAAGGCAAAACGGAGGGGGAGGGGTTTTTAAGTTTAAGCCGTTCATTTCTTTTCTGACGGTATTCAGTTTTTTGCTGCTGGCCTTTTCAGGATTCATACTATACCTCCGGCCGGAGGGCAGCATAGCCAGGTGGGTGGGCTGGCGGGCCATCGGGCTTGATAAGGGCGGCTGGGAAGCGGTGCATATCGTTTTCTGCGCGTTGTTCGTGTTGACCGGGGTAATTCACCTGGTGCTTAATTTTAAGGCAATCATCATCTACCTGACCAGCGGAATCGACCGCAACCGGAAGAACCTGGTGGAGATGGTTGCGGCCGCGGTGCTGGTGGTGCTTGTGATGCTGGCTGCGGTCTGGCGGGTGCCACCGGGTTCCTGGCTGATGAAAGGGCGGTCTCATTTTAAGAATCAGCCGAGAGCTCTGCGCGTACAGGTTCCGGCAGCCGATTTTGAGAAGAAATCGCTGAGGCGGGTGGCGGAGCATTTAGGGCAGTCGCCGGAGAGAGTTTTGAAGGAACTGGAGGCGCGGGGACTTAAAGGCGTCAGCCTGGAGAGTTCCCTGGAGGACGTGGCCCGCATCAACCGGATGACCCCGCAGGAGCTGTACCTGCTGATAAGAGCTTACTAACAGGGGACACCTTACAGTGTCCCCTTTTTGTCTGCTGATCCTGCCAATTTTCCCCATATAACCAGCCAGGGCAAAATGGGGACATTCTACAGTGTCCCTTTTGAAAAGCTGTTGCCGCGTTCAAAGGGGGACACGCTCTCGTGTCCCGCAGGTTCCGGGGTTCTTATTGGTTAATCCGCGCCTGCTGAAATGAATGAAGCGGGGACACCTTAATGTGTCCCCAATATATTGCCAAATTTCTATGGGGAAAA
>CALEUG010000008.1 GCA_937920515.1 uncultured bacterium | reverse complement strand
GGTTTCGTCGTTCCTTCCGCCATCTACAATAACGAAGGTTGCACAGGGTTAAGGCACCTGCTTCTGGAAGAAGCACAAATCGAAAGGTTTTACGGGTTTGAAAACCGGAAAAAGATATTCCCCATCCATTCGAGTTATAAGTTCGTCAGCCTCGTCTTCAGAAAAAAGAAGCCGGAAGGCGCGGCCTTCAATGCGGCTTTCATGCGTCATGACCTCGAAGAGCTCGAGGAGACAGCCTTCTGGCGCGAACCGGGAAAAGCATTCGCTTTTCCCGGGCCGATTCCCTGGATGGTGAGCGTCAGAAAAAAGGAACTCGAGCGGCTTTCTCCCGGAACGCTGGCCTTCCTCGAATACAGGAACCCCCGCGACCGGGAAATTTTACTCAAAATGTATGGCTATGACGTGGAGGGAAACCCGGTTAACCCGAGGCCTCTTCTTGGCGACCAGGGTCCGGGGACATGGAATGCCCGTTTTTATACAGAATTTCATATGACCAATGACCGGGACCTCTGGACCGACCCGAAAACCGGAAAGCTCTGGAACCCGCGGCAGATTCTGGGCGTTGTGCCCGGGACGACGGACCGCCCGCCGTACTACGACCCGGCAGCCTGGCCCGAAATCCGCGCCCGCATGGCCGAAAAAGGCTTCTGGCCCCTCTACGAAGGCAAACACATCGAGCAATTCCTCATAGACATCAGACCGATTGAGCGCTGGGTCAGCCTGGAAGCCGCCGAGAAAAAGACCGGCCGCCTCCCCGACCCGCGCCCCAAACTCGTCTTCCGCGATATCGCGAGCAATACCAACGAGCGCACTTGCATCTCCGCCGTGTTACCCGAAAAATCATGCGCAAATCACAAGTTGCCAATCATAGTATCAGACAGCTACCAAGGGTTAGTTTCCCTCTTAAATTCATTTTTATTTGATTTTTCCATCCGGCTTAGGTCGGGAAGCACAAGCCTTACGTTTTCTCAGATGTTAAGATGTCCGACTCCAAAAATAAATACTGATAGTAAAATGGCTGCGATACCCACATTTTCAGTGGCCGGAACGAATACGAAGAATATTTCAGAACTACGATACATGTGGGTCAATATTTGGATTAACAACCGCACTATTGCCGAGGCATATGTCCTCACTCCCGTTGACTTCGAACACATCCTTTCCACCTTCCCCGTCTTCGCCCGCAAGCGGCCTGAATTTTTCGCCTATCTCCAGCAACGTATCGCAGAATGGAAAGAAGAATGGTCAGGGATGAGGCCGGAAACCAAGGAATATCCGGTTTTTGAAGGGCGGCAAGCACATGCTGCCGCCGAGCATCATTCAAAATATAAGGACGGCATTAAAAAGAAATACTAAAAGGCCGATTAATTGGTTTTTAATTTCTCCTTGACAAAAGGAGAATATAGACATATATTCTCCTTTTGAGAAGGAGATAACTGGTGCCCGGGGCGAAAAAAGCTAAAAATTACCCCCCATCGTTCGTCCGGGATAATGCGGCTTTTCGGTCTCGCCTGGTAGAGCAACTTGCCAATTCTTTAACAGCCCCTTTTCCCGAAGCTACTAAAAGGCGCGTTTTCAGTCAAATCGCTTTTCCGGGCAAGGCCACTGCCGTGGTCGGCGTGCGGCGCGCCGGCAAGACCACGTTTCTCCATCAGGTCAGGCAGATGCTCATCGGCCAGGGCTTCCCCCGGGAACGTCTGCCATACATAAACTTTGAGGATGAACGGCTCGCCGGCCTTACGGCAAATGAATTATCAATTCTTATCGAGGAATATTACCGGCGATTTCCCGCCTGGCGCGGAAAGGAGACCGTGGCCTGGTGCTTTGACGAGGTTCAGAATGTGCCGGGATGGGAGCGCTTTGTCCGCCGGCTGCTCGACAGCGAGAAAGTAGATATCTTCGTCAGCGGGTCGTCGGCGGCTCTTCTTTCCCGCGAGATCGCCACGGCCCTTCGCGGCAGAGCCTGGGAAGTAACCATCTTTCCTTTCAGCTTTGAGGAATACCTGCGGCACCACAGGAAGGAAACTCCGAAGAGGCTCGACCTCCTTTCGGCAAACGAGAGGTCGGCTTTGCAGGGAGCGCTCAGGGAATACCTCGTAACCGGCGGTTTCCCCGAAGCCCAGGGCCTGGATGCGAAAACCCGCTATCAGCTCCTTCTGGATTACGTCGACGTGGCCATGCTTCGCGATGTTGTCGAAAGGCACAGGGTGAGCAACGTGGTAAGCCTTCGCCGGCTGGTCCGGCACCTGCTGGGAAATCCGGGAGGGCTTTTCAGTGTCGAAAAGTTTCATGCGGCCCTGAAATCCCAGGGGCTACCGGTGTCCCGAGACACCCTGCACGAACTCCTCGGCTTTCTTGAGGATTGTTTTCTCATCAGAATTTCCTGGATAGAAGGGGCCTCCGAGAGGCGGCGAATGGTCAACCCGCGAAAGGTTTACCCGGTCGACCCGGGCTTAATTCCTGTCTTCGACCGTTCTGGCCGGAGCAACCTGGGCCATGCCCTGGAAACCGCCGTCCGGATCGAGCTCGAGCGCCGCGGTCTCGAAAGCTTTTATGTGCGAACAAAAGACGGCTTCGAGGTTGATTTCCTGGCCCGCTCTCCGGAGGGAAGCGAGGCGCTGATTCAGGTCTGCCTCGACCTCGCCGAGACAGGCGTGATGGAAAGGGAGGTGCGGGGGCTGCTCTCGGCAGCGCAAGAATATCCCCGCGCCGCCCTAAAGATAGTAACTCTTTTTCCGGAAACAGCCCGGAACATTCCCGAAAATATCCAGGTCCACGATGCCGCAGTCTGGCTTCTTAATCCATTAGCGCCGGGGATGGAGAAAAACAAATAGCGGGGGTAGCTTATGAGCGTTAATATTCCGCAAGCGGTGAATGACCTGATTCAGGAATATCGTCGGTTCTTAAAAACTTCTTATCGATTTCTTGATGACCATCTGAGGAAACAGTTTGAAGACCATCTGGCCCGGACCGACGTCATCGTTAAAGGGCCATACGTGACGCTCGCTCGTGATTTCATCAGGGGACGTTCTCTTCAGGAATTAGCCGACGACGGGCTTATAGACAGAGAACTTTTGAAGGCTCACTGGCCCTTTGGCGAAGGTCGACTGTTTGCCCACCAGGAACGAGCTCTCGAGGTTGGGAAGGCTGGCCGGTCATTCATTATTACCACAGGAACCGGTTCCGGGAAGACTGAGGCGTTTCTATTACCTGTTTTTGATGGAATTATCAGGCGGAAACAGCAGGGCATATCCGGGGTCCAGGCCATTTTCCTGTATCCCATGAATGCCCTGGCCAATGACCAGCTCGAAAGGATGAGGCGGCTGCTCAGGGGGTCGGAGCTTGATATTTCTTATGGCCTGTATACAGGGGATAGCGATGCGGCCGCTCAAAGCCTGAGAGAAGCGCCGGCCGAAACAGAAAGAACGACCCGCCAGGCAATACGACTGAGGCCGCCTGACATTATCCTGACCAACTACAAGCAGCTTGAATTCTTACTCATTCGAAAAATTGACCGCCAGTTATTCACCCCTTCGCTTCGGTATCTTGTTCTTGACGAACTCCACAGTTACAGGGGGGCTTTAGCCACAGAAATTGCCTGTCTGATTCGCCGCCTGAAGGCGCACGCCGGTTTGAAACCTGGCGAGCTTGTCGTCATAGGCACATCAGCCACCGTGGCCTCCGGTGAGGATGGAACGCAGGCCCTTGCTTCCTTTGCCTCAACGCTTTTTGGCGAAAAAGTGCAAACTGAGGATGTTATTAAAGAATCATACATGGAACAGGCAGATGTATCACCCGAATGGATGCCCCCGGCACCAAACCTGGCAGGAAGCGAAATCTATAACCTCAATGTTGATGATGAGTCGGCAGTTATCTCTTTTGTCGAACGTCTCACGGGAAAAGCCTGCCCGCCTGACGGGCCAATTGCTCATAGAATATCCGCAGTCCTGGCTGGAAACCTTATAGTTAAGGCCCTTGAAGAATTCTTTGCTGAACCGAGAACGCTTGAAGAGGCGGCAAGGGAAATTCAGAGCCGCTTTGAAGAAAGGAAACATCTCGAGCCTGAAGCTATCCGGCGCGAAATCGAAGCTTATCTTCTCGTCGGGAGTATCGGCGACGATGAGCATCCTCCCCGGCTTCAGCCAAAGCTCCATACTTTTTTCCATGGAATCTATGATGTTTCCCTGTGCACCAACCCTGATTGTCGAACCCTGGTTCCCCAGGGCGGAACGGTATGCGAACGCTGCGGCTCCGTGGCCAGGCCGGCAGCCCTGTGCCGGACCTGCGGCCAGGATTTCATAAAAGTCAGTTTTGAAAAGCCTGACGATAACCTGCCCGTAGGGTCAGAGGATTTTTTCAGCAATGAGAATACAGCTTTTTTAACCCACCAGATCCGGGAGCTCCCGGACCAACCGGAGTCTGAAAATGAAAATGAAGAAGAATCAGAAGAACCGGGCGAGGTTAATAACTGCCCTAAAAAGAGAAGCCGGGATGACCGCCAGGCCGAGGCAGAAGCCAGGCTGGAGCGGGTTGGGTTCTGTCCCGGGTGTGGTCGCATCCTCGGGGAAGACGAAATCTGCCCGGCCTGTAATCGCTCTTCGGTCATCATGTTTATGCACCGTGGAAAGCTCAGCACCTGTCCCGCCTGCGGCGATACTTATCCAAGGGGTGATATTGTCACGCCCCTGCGAACGGGCACAGCATCGACTGTGGCCATACTGGCCGAGCATCATCTGGATAAGCTCAACGGCCAGGACCGGAAACTTCTTGTTTTCGCCGATAACCGTCAAGATGCCGCCCACCAGGCTGGATATACCGCTGATAAACACAGGAATTTCGCTCTGCGGCACATAATTGCTAAAGAAGTCCGTAATCAACCTGGACGCGGCCTTTACCTGGATGAACTTCCGGAAAGGGTCTTTGAGGCCTATCAGGCAATTGGAATCATCCCGAGACGGCCGACTCGCCCTGAGCGTGATAAATGGCTTCTTACTCTCACCTATAATGCTGCTAATGAATTCACGCGCTACAGTCGACAGCGCGCCTCGCTCGAAAGCCTCGGCCTCATTGCCGTGGACTACGAGTTTCTCGAGGAACTTGGCAGGAATGAAACCTTCTTGCGCGCAGCCCGGGAAGCCCGGATGGATGTTGAAACGGCTTTAAACGCCACAAGGGCCGTACTCGATGTTATGAGAAAGAACCGGGCCATTAACTATGATTTCTTTTTGGAATTCATCGACCCCGACAATAAGAGGAAGTATCGCGAAATTGAGGCCGAGCCGTATAATGTACGTTTCCCAGAACGCGACCGTCATCCCAGGGCCTTCGCCTTCGACCGACCGGAACACATTCGCCGGACGCATCGTCTGGTGGGTTTTGTTCAGGAGAACCCGAGAGCCGGACAGCTCACCGCCACCCAAAAAATTATTGCCAGGTTAACCGGAAACAGGGAGGTCTCAGAATTATTTCTCCGAATGGTAATTCCCCTTCTTGAAGAACTGGGAATCTTAGTCCAGGTTCCGGAATTCCCCATCCCTCCGAGGGAAAAGACATCAGGCTTACGTCCACTGCAAATTGCTCATCGCGTTGTTCGCCTTTATGTCCCTGAACAGAGCTTCAGGTGTAATGCCTGTCAGACCTGGCGTCCTTATTACTTGCCTGCCTGTCCGGCACCAAAGTGTTCGTCAGGGCGGTTAATTCCTGCAAAATATGATGAGGAGAATTATTATGTCCGTTCCTACCTGAAGCGAACTCCCCGCCGGCTGGCAGTGGCCGAGCACAGCGCCCAGATTTCGGGAGAAGAGCGTGCTAAGCGAGAAACAGATTTCAAGGAAGACCGGCTGGACGTTCTGGTTTGCACTCCCACGCTCGAGCTGGGCGTGGACATCGGACCATTATTGACGATTGTTTTAAGGAACGCCCCACCTGCGCCGGCAAATTATACCCAGCGTGTTGGCCGCACGGGAAGAAGATTAAGAATCGGTTTCGTTAGTACCTTCTGCGCCGCGGGAGCGCACGACCGTCATGCTTTTGAGAGGCCTGAATGGTTTGTGGCCGGAAAGTTTGACCCGCCGCGCTTAAGACTTGACAACCCCAAGATTGTTCATCGCCATATGCGTTCCTTCGTCCTCGAAAGATTAGATTCTCAACTTCCAGAAAGAATGGGGGATCTTCTCGACGACCTGTGCCACCCGACAAGGTGGAAAAACGAATTACTGGAAGATTTTTACCGGGAAATTGAGCGAAGACGTGATGAGTTAATAAGCGCGACGGCTGATTTGATGGCCCCCGATCGGCTGGAGGGAAGGTCAGACCGTTTCGGCCAGAGCGAGGCTGCAAACATCGTGGATGGACTGAGAGAAGAACTCAACAATGTCTTCCAGTCCTGGTGGCAGAGGGTTAGTCAGCTTGATAAAGAATTCAGGGAATTTTCAACAATCGGCAGTCCCCGTCAGGATGACAAAAAGGCAGCAGCCAGGAAACGAGCTTATTTTGAAATAACTCAAGACCCCGAGCGCGCCTACACCCTTAACTACCTTGCGACCAAAGGAGTTCTCCCCGCCTATCAATTCCCCGTGGACACTTTCAGCCTTGACCCGGGCGTGATTGACACACCCACCCTATTTCGGGCCTCGGCCATCGCCATCGAGGAATTCGCCCCCGGCAACTATGTTTATGCCAACGGACACAAACTTAAATCTATTAGAGTACTCTTTCCTGGTGGCCCCGGCACAACCGCTACCTCCCCTGGAAGGACCGATGCCGAGACCAGCGGCAGGCTTCAGGCTTTCCATTTCTGCGAGCGATGCGACGAGGTGGTTGAATCAGGGAGGAACAAATGCCCGAGGTGTCATGAACCGCTGCCAGCATCGACTGATGTCGTCTTCGTTGACGCCTTCGAAGCCGAAGAAAACCTCAGAATCAGTTCTGACGAAGAAACGCGTCAGAGGGAAATGCAGGATCGTCGAGAAGCACTCATAGCCGAGCGCGCCGAAAAGAGTCTGCTCTATCCCTACCCCCTTACTCCTGTGGAACATCTCAAGTTGGCCGAAATTCTTATTACCAACTGGGGAAAAATGGAAAGCAAAACGGGCAGCGGAAGCAAATTCTGGATTTGTCCTGATTGCGGAAGGCATTTGCCATACGCTCCTGATGACCCGAAAAAGGTAAAACTGGTGACTAATTGGATGTCCTATCATAAAAGATTTTGTTCGGGAGAGCCTGTTCCTCTTGTCCTTGCTTATAAATTTTCAACCGATGCCCTGGTCCTTAACATTCCTGCCCGGGTGGATATCAAGGAGATTGGCTATTTGCGCTTTTCTCCAACCCTTGTTACCCTGGCAGAAGCCTTGCTCGCCGGGGCCCAAGACCTCCTCGAGCTCGAAGCCGAAGAAATTTCAAGTTTTCTGAGGAAAAATATTCCGGGGTCGGTCTCCGACCAGATCGTTTTTTATGAAACAGTCCCTGGTGGTGCCGGTTACCTGGAGGAAATGGCAGCAAAATTGCCAGAAGTGGCCCGGGCAGCGATGACCAGGCTCTTTGGCCATTCCTGCCGAAAAGCCTGCTATCTTTGTCTAAAACGTTATGGAAACCAGCGCTATCATCCTTTCTTTGACAAAGACGCTGTCCGGGATCTCCTGGTTATTCTATCCGAGCAAGAACATGTTCAGCCAGAAGAAGCACCCATCGGAGCCGGGCTGGCCGAAATCAACAAAATGATACAACAGCGTCTGGAGGCAACAGGCGGCCCCGGGCAACGTTATCCTAAAGGGGCAATTGAGGAGACTCTCCGGCAAGCCCTTGAGCAACTCGAAGGCTTGCCCCGGGGCGAACGCGATCATGAAATCAAAGACGAAAAGGAACGCCTGGTTACCGTTCCAGATTTTGCCTGGCCTGAGGCTAAAATTGCTGTCTTTTGCGATGGATTCGCTGTTCATGGAAATAGAGAGACACTGGAAGCGGATGCCCAGAAAAGAAACTTTCTGCAGACCCGGGGCTGGATTGTCCTTACCTACTGGGGAAGAACCATTCTAAAAAATGCCGAGGCCTGCGCCCGGCAAATTT
>CALEUG010000007.1 GCA_937920515.1 uncultured bacterium | reverse complement strand
TGCTTTCTGAATTTTCACCGCAACTGGAAAAGGTATTTCACCGCGGTTATTTTTGCCAGCAATTTTGACCGCTTTCCCGGGCCGCCGGAAAAGCTCTATCTCAACCGCGAGGTCCGGGTCTATGGCCTGGTGCGCGAATACCAGGGCAAGCCCGAAATAATCGTGGAAAGCCCGGAACAGATAGAAATCATTCGTTAGAGCAGACCGGGCCAAGCTTTTTCTGGTAGTATTTCTGGTGGTATTCTTCGGCCCGGTAAAAGCTCTTAAAGGGAACAATCTCGGTTACGATTTTATTCCGGTAGCGCCCGCTGGCCTGGAGCTCGTCCTTTACCTTTTCGGCTATCTTTTTCTGTTCCCGGTTGTGGTAAAAAATGGCCGAGCGGTAATTGGGGCCAACATCCGGTCCCTGGCGGTTGTACTGGGTGGGGTCGTGCAGTTCAAAAAATTTCCTGACCAGCTGTTCGTAGCTGATAATCCCGGGGTCAAAGACAAGCTGGACGGCCTCGGCGTGGCCGGTTTTTCCGGTCAGCACCTGCCGGTAGCCGGGGTTGGGAGTCTGTCCCCCGCTGTAGCCAACCACCGTTTCCAGGACGCCTTCAACCTGGCTCAACTTGTATTCCACACCCCAGAAACAGCCGGCGGCAAAGGTGGCCACCCGGGGCAGCTGCTTTTCAGCCTCGGCGGCCGGAAGGAATTTCAAAGCAGCCGAGTTAAGGCAGTAATGCTTGCCGGATGGGGCCGGGCCGTCCCAGAAAAGATGTCCCAGGTGCCCGCCGCAGACGGCGCAGCGGACTTCAGTCCGCTGCATTCCGAGTGACCGGTCGTCGTGATATTCCAGGTTGGTTTCGGAGAAGGATTCCTTGAAGCTGGGCCAGCCGGTGCGGTGGTCGTACTTGTCTTCAGAGCGGAACAGGGGGGTGCCGCAGGCGGCGCAGAGGTAGACCCCTTCTTCCCAGAAGTCGTTGTACTGACCGCTGAAAGCTCGCTCGGTTCCTTTCTGAAAAAGTACCCGGAACTGCTCGGGGGTCAGCTCCTTTTTCCAGTCCTCAAGCGATTTGTTTATTTTTTTCATCCCGGTTCCTCTGGCATTTTTATTGAGGGCCGAAGCGCTGTCCTGGTAAAACAGGGCATTAAGACCTTTCCAGCCGGCCCAGGCCAGAAGCAGGCTCAGGCCCAGTATTATCGTCTTCTGATATATTTTCAGCATAGTAAACTCCAGGGTTTCATTAAATCCCACACTTCCACTATACCTTAAACAGCCCCCCGGGGTAATAGCTGTCCGGAATCTGGACTTAGGGTCGGCAGGCCAGGGGTTGCTCAGTCCGGTCTTCAGGGGTCAGGCGGCTATCGATTCTGGTTGTTTATTTTTAAGGTAGCTTTTATAATGTTTCCAGAAAGGAGGTGGGAAGGACATGAACCAGGCGCTCAAATTAATACTTCTCTGGGTAATTACCCTTGTTTTGTTCAGCCTGGCCGATGCCCTCTGGCATTTTCTTATATTCGGCCGGGCGTACAAGGAAGATTTTAAGGTGCTGGCTCTGCTGGAGAATGACCGCATTGTTTTCAGGAAGGTTTATGGTTTTCTGGCCCAGATAGTCCTGATAACCTGCCTGGTGCTTCTGGTTCTTCTCCGCGACCCGGGCAACCTCAAGCTCTCGGTTCTGGTCGGGGCCCTGGTCGGACTCCTGGCCATAACCGTTTACGGACTGACCAATTACGCCCTGCTTAAAGACTGGAGCGCCAGACTGATGGTGCTGGAAGTGGTCTGGGGGCCGCTGCTCGGGGCCTGGGGTGGGCTGGTTGTCAGTTTAACTTACCGCTGGCTTTTCCGGTAATCTGGCCGGAATGGGTCAGCCCGGGTCGGCTCAACTATTTCAAATATTCGTGTTTTTCCGGATTTTAATCATTCAGTATGTTTTAATTGCTTCGCTCCACTGTTGAGGGCAGATTGAGAGGTTCTATTCCTGACGGAGCAAAATTTTGCCGGTTTCTTTCACTCTGCGGGGGAGGGCACTCTCGACCGGGGACAGGAAAAACCAGGGAAGTTTTCAGCTCTTTTTCTTCGGAGGCAGCGGAAAAAAGGCGCTGGTCCTGGCTTTGTAAGCTTCAAATTCAGCGTTGCCGGCATATTTTTTCTCAAGAAGCGTCACCCCTGAAACCCGGGTTAACAGCAGGGTTATGGTCAGCGGACTGATTATACCCAGCCAGCCCCGGGGCGTGCTCAGGGCTATCAGGAAAACACCCCACCACATGACTGATTCCCCGAAGTAATTCGGATGGCGGGAATATTTCCAGAGACCGGTGGTTATAATGTGCCCCTTGTTTTCAGAATTTTTTTTGAATTTCCGGAGCTGGGCATCGGCCACGGACTCAAAGAAGAAACCGGCCAGCCAGATGGCCAGTCCCAGAATATCCAGAAGGTTCAGTGGGCCGGACCGGCTCCTCATGATTAGCAGGGCCGGGGCGAGAATCAGCAGCAGGAAGAACCCCTGCAGCATGAATATCTGGAAATAGCTTCTAAGGACAAAATTCTTGCCCCATTTCTGCCGCCAGCCGGCGTAGCGGTAATCTTCAGGTTTCCCTCTGTTTCTTTTATAGATATGCCAGGAGAGCCTGGTGCCCCAGATGAAAACCAGGGCGGCGGTCAGAATCTGACGGGGGTCGGGAACCTGCTGGTGCAGGTTATTTCTGACCAGATGGAAGGCCACCACCAGCACAAATCCCAGGCCCCAGGCGATGTCGACGATGCCAGCATTCTTCTTGATGAGGGAAAGAATGAAAACCAGGTTCATGTAGATGAAAATAAACAATCCGGCTGTAAGAAAAATATTTTCGGCCATAGTCAGTTCCTCCTGGACATCGAGAATTCATTGAATCTATCTTATGAAAATCAGGCAGGGGAGAAAAGACCTTTAAGCCGCGGTCAGTTTTGAAGTCAGGCCCCGCTCTGGCTTAAAGTTAACAGGCCCGGGGCCTGTTTTTTTAGATGCATTCAAGAGACGAGCTCAGAGGCGGGCCAGCGTCCGGTTATTTCTGCTTTTTTTGAGCCTGAGGGGATTTAATCCACGATGGTTAGCCCGGCAGTTTGATATATGAATAATCATTCATATGACAGGCAGATGCCTACGGCCCCGATTCCGTTATGGATGCCGACCACCGGCGAGACATCCTGGATGAAGCTAACCGGCCGGCCGCAAATTTTTTCTATCTCCCGGGCATAAACTTCGGCCCGTTCCAGGTTTCTGACATGGACCACGGAGAAGGAATGAATCGGATGGGCCAGGTGCTTTTCCCTGACCATTTTCAGGATCTTTCTGAAATTCTGCTTCCGGCTGAAAGACTTTCCGGCCGCCGTGGCCCGGCCTCGCTCGTCCAGGGTGATGATGGGTTTGATGTTCAGCAATCTGGCCAGCAGGCCCTTCATCGGGCTGACCCTTCCACCTTTGACCATGTATTTCAGGGTTCTGATATCTACCAGAAGTTCCGTTTTCCGGCTGAGGTTTTCGGCTAAGGAGGCCAGCTTATCCAGGTCCTGGGTTTCTGGCCATTCCTGGAGCAGGCGCTGGACTATCAGGCCATAAGTGCCGGACAGGTGACGGCTATCTACCACCCGGACCTTATCCGGTGGAAACTTGTCCGCCACAGTTCTCACCAGGTTGTAATACCCGGACAGTCCACCGGATATGGTCATCACCAGAACGGCCTCAAAATGAGTCAGCAGGAAGGAAAACCAGTTTTCAAGCGTCTTGGGCGCTGGCTGGGCGCTGCGGGGCAGAATCTCTTCTTTTTCCAGAAGTTCATACAGCTTTTGGGGAGAGATGGTCAGTTTATCCAGGAAGACATGGTCCCCGATGTTCATCAGGAACGGTATGACCACCACCTGGTTCTTTTCCAGGATATCCGCGGGCAGGTCGCAGGAAGAATCCACCACCAGGGCGATCCGGTACACTGGCTTTCTGGCAATTTCAGCCTGGAGTTTCATATCTTCTGCCTTGGGCAGGGTTATCGTTCCCTGTTCCTTCAGGGCGAAGAACAGCTCCTGGGGATGGTTGGTATGGACATGGAAACGGGCCTTGGTGTCGGAACCACCGACAATGGCTGAATCGCCGGCCCTGACCACGATTTCTTTTATTTTTTCCAGGTCCAGGTTCTGGCCGACCAGCAGGGCTTCGGTGCAGTAGCGAAAGGGGATATCCTCTTTGATTTTATGGGGGGCTTCCTGGAAATCGACGTCCAGAAGCTCCTCACTGAGGACGTTTTTCAGGCTGCCCTGGCGGATAAAATGAACCACACCTTCGATGAAATCAAAAAAACCCTTGGCCCCGGCATCGACCACACCGGCCTTTCTTAAGACGGCCAGTTTTTTCGGGGTGTCATGCAGAACCTGCCTGGCTTTTTCCAGGGAATGATGGAGCAGTTCGTGGTAATCGGAAAAGCGGTGCCGGTTCTGGTAGACTTCTTCAGCCCATTCCCGGATCAGGGTCAGCATGGTTCCTTCCCGGGGATGAGCGATCGACCCATAGGCATAGCGGACCGCGTTTCTGACCGATTCGCCGAAACGGGCTGTGGAGATTTTAATTTCGTTCCCGAGTTCCTTGCTCAGACCGTAAATGTACTGGGCAAAGATCAGGCCCGAATTGCCGCGGGCCCCGGTCAGGGCGGCGTCGGCAATGGAGCGCAGCGATTCTTTGATGGAGCGGTCTGGCCTGGCCTGTTCGGCGATGGCTTTCATGGTGGAGGCCAGGTTGGTCCCGGTGTCGCCGTCAGGAACTGGAAAGACGTTAATCCGGTTCAGGTAGGCGAAATCTCTGATGATGGCTTTTCCGCCGGCTAAAAAAGCAAAATAGAGCCTGCGGCCATCAAGGTATCTTATTTTCATGGGCGGTTGTTGTCCTCAGTTAATCATGAAGTCAGCCAGTTTGCTCAAATATTTTACCAGAATCCTGATTCTATTACCACCCGCAGCCAAAATATTTTGCCCGGGTCGGTGTCAACCTGGAATCTAATTGGCTCAAGGTCAGCCCCGGGAGTCATCGCTCAGGCTATCGGAATCGGGACGGAGGTGCCGCGGCAGGTAAAACATCGACAGATGGGTCTGGCCATCGTAGAAGCGCAGATGGCCCTTTATTCTTTCCTTTATCAACCTGTCGATTTGCCCTGCCGGGAGCAGCGGGTCAAGGTGGTTCTTTACGGCCAGCAGGAACCCCCAGGAGCTGTCAAAGGAAGGAATGTAAGTCTGGTAGGAAAATACCTGCTTGAAGACAGCAGACAGGTTATTCTTGATGAAAAAATGATGCTCTTCCTGCCCGGGCCGGGTGGTTTCGCCCTGGGTAGCCAGGAGGCCATCGGCGGTCAGCCTTTCGGCCGCCAGGCGGTAGAATTCAGCCGTGTAAAGCCGGTAGGCCGGCGTGTCCGGGTAAGGCTCCGGCAGGTCCATGATGATGACGTCGAATAATTCCTCGGTCTGTTCCATGAAATCCCAGCCGTCCTGCAGAACCAGTTGAAAGTGAGGGTGATTCAGGGCTCCCTGGTGCCAGGCCTGCAGGTATTTACGGGAAAAATCTATCATCTCGGAGTCAATATCCACGCCGGTTATTTTCAGGTGGTCATACTTAAGAAGTTCGCGGATGGTAGCTCCTTCGCCCACACCCAGCACCAGTACTTTTCTGGGATGCGGGTGAAGCAGAAGCGGGGGATGCACCAGAGCTTCATGGTAGATGAACTCGTCCTTCTCGGCTGACTGAATCTTGCCGTCAATGAGCAGGCACTTGCCCAGGCTTTCTATTTCAACGATCTGGATTCTCTGGACCCGCGACTGGTAATCCACCAGAACCCTTTTTATACCGAAGCAATGGAGCTGGTCTGGACCGTTCTGGTCTATGTACCATTGGAAAAAATCTTTACCTTCCATCCCGGCCTCCCTGGAATAATTTAGGGCGCATTAAGTTTATTCAACAGGAGAGAATCCCGACGGCCAGTGGCCGTCTTACATGCCCTTTTAAGATTATAAGTGAAAAATCTCTCCGGGGCTATTATCTAAATTTTCATGGATCAACATTTTCTTTTCCATTTCTGGGCCTTTCCCGGAACCCGTCGGAAGGGTCAACAAACCTTTCCCCGGAAAGGTAGAAAAAAACCAGGAACGGCCGGTTAAAATCCCCGCGGACCGGGAGATAAATTTCAAGCCGTTCTGATCTTGGAAAAGACAGTATAATTATTTTTTAATTAAGGACCTCCCGGCTGGTCCTGATAAATCTTGCCTTTAAGTCAGCGGACGACACGGTAAATCTCGCGCCAGGACTTGATTTTCAGCATGGAGCCCACCGGCTGTTCCAGCTTTTCTATGGTTGAATCGTATTCCTGGATGTATACATCCTGCTTGTAGGTGCCGCCGGCCCGCTGTCTTTCACCCACGGTCACCGCCGTCCGGGCCTTGCTGGCCAGGGCTAAATAGTCAATCGATTGGCCCTGGGCATTTTTCAGGGCGCTGCCGCCGGTGGGGATACCCAGGACAGCCTGAATGAATCGGGCATACAGACGTCCGGCTTCTCCGCCCAGGTTCTGGCAGGGGTCGGCCGCTTCAATGCTGCCCTTAAGGGTGCTGAAATACACGATGTAATTGGCCACCACCGGGTCAGCCCAGACCTTTTCTCCAGCGGTCAGCTCTCCCACCTTCTTGCTGTTCTCAAGCCCGGTCTCGCTGGTATTTCCCATGTACCACTCAAGTTCGGTTTTCCCGGCTTTAAGATTTCCTTTATTGTCGATAGTTATTTGATCAACCAGTGATACAAAGGAATAATACCGGTCGGGGGGAGCATTTTCATGTCCGCCGGTGCCGAAGAAAATCCTGGGATAATTCTGGCTGGTGGTGGAAAAACCATTCCAGACAGCCGGTCTGGTGATGATGGGATACAGGCACCGGTCGCGGAAGATGGAGTTCAGGCTCCAGCTATTGGACCGACCTGAAGTCACGTCCAGTCGCCATAACCTTCCATCAAGGTCGCCAATGTAAACCACATCAACATATCCGTCCCGGTTAAGGTCCAGACCATTGGGCGAGCCGGGCAGAGATACATAGATGTTGGGGAATGGATTGGCGGAATTATTGCTCCTGGAAGAATCTATGTCGCTAATTCTGCTGGACCAGAGCACCGAGCCGTTCTCAATTTTAATGGCGGCCAGAGTATTTCCGATATAAGCCTGGTAGGCCGTGTCTGCCTGGTGGACGTAACCTGAACCCATGAAGGCCACCCAAATCGGGCTTCTGTTTTCCATGATTCTGGCAATGTAGGGTACTGACCAGGTCTGGCCGTTGGTCATGTTGTAATTTTGACCCTGCCTTTTGACCCTGTCCCCGGCGAATTCCCACATGGGAATCGGGTTTTCTGGTTCGGTTATGTCCAGGGCGAAATAGTAATAATGATAATTCTGGGTGGTGCCGTTGCTGTAACCGTCCGGGGCCTGGCCATAGCCTTCTCCCTGGCCGCAGACCAGCACGGTGCGCCATTGCCCGTTGATGTAAACGTCAGAAACCGAGGGAGAGCCGTCGACATAGGCTTTCCTTGAAAAGTATCTCAGCCCGGTGGCCTGATCGACCGGCCACATCTCTTTAAGCCGTGATAGCTGGTTATATGGTATGTAAGCCCAGAGCTCTTCGCCGGTGTTGACATCGAAGCAGTGGAGCATACCGTCGTTGGCCCCGACGTAGACCACCTTTCGCCTGTTCTGGTAAGCGCTTTTGAATTCGGCGTAACCATCTCCCATCAACCTGGGGTCTTCGCCTGGCGGCCCGACCACGGCCGGGGTGGAGTGGTTGATATCCCCGAGCCGCCAGTATCGCCCGTGGCCACGAACAAAGAGAATCAGGGCTTCCTCGTTGTTCTGGTAGTCGCGCATTACGGGTTTCATTAAATTGACGTTGGCCAGGTTAAATTCTATTCTCTGCAGCGTGCCCGCCGGCGGGCGGCTGGTGTCGGTGTTAATGGCGGTGTAAATGGTCCGGGTCCTGGGGTCGCGGTCCATCAGAAGTTCACCTGCGTCCCAAAGCAGTTCCACTCCTTCAGCCAGCCAGCGGCCGGTATCAGAGCCAAGGTCGGAGCGGCTGACGGTCCTCAGGTTGGAATAGGTGTTCTGGATGGCACTCATCCCGGTGACGTCATAAGCCCTCAGGTGTCCCTCCCAGCCCGGATAAATAAAGGAAGCGGCGATAATCATCTTGCGGTTCTGGCCGCTTCGGTCAACGACCGAGGTGGCCACCGAGGAGCGTGAGTATTCCTGCCGCCCGACGTAGGTGAATTCTATGGTAAGTTCTCTTATCAAAGGTGTATCGAAAGAAGCGCCGGTGTATTCGGCCATTGGATCTTCGGGGGCCGTCAGAATAGCTTTCCACTTGAGGTTGGCTCCGAAGTTCCTGAATGTATGCCAGTTAGAATCTGACCAGGGGCGGATGTTGCCCCCCTCAAAGGTCTGGTATGGTTCCCAGTGCAGGCCGCCGTCGTTGGACAGGAAGAACTGGACCTTTAAGCCGTCGGCGGAGCCCCGGACTCCCTGGTTGAGCCTGACAATTCGGGCCTTGGTGACGGCATACTGCCTGGGATCGAGCAGGCCTTCCACCACGTTGGTGGAGATGGCTTCCCCGTAAAGGGCATAATAAGGAGCCAGCTTATTTATGATTAAATAGTAATCTCCAGAATGGTTGGCATCGGCCAACACCAGGTCCATATCTTCATCATTGTCATAATCGAGCATGGTGCAGATGTCAACATCGTAGTGGGGTGGAAGAATGGGCTGGCAATTATTGAGACACAGAAAATTCCAGATAACTTCCTGGTAGGTGATGGTTTCTCCCGTACTGGGGTCAGTCACAGTTACATCCTCAAGGCCGGTATTCTTAAAAATCCACATGCGGGCCTGGTTGCCGGCATTCCAGCGGTCGGTAGCTCCGAAGATATCCGGCCTTCCATCTTTCTTAAAGTCGGTTACAGTCAGGGCCACAGTTCCGGTGGCCGCCGGGTCGGGTATCGGTATCTCACTCCGGGTAAACTTGCCTGTCCCGTCATTCTGGTAATAAACAAGGTAAGGCCAGCCGTTAACCGAGCCAGCCACGACATCTATATCTCCATCCAGGTCGAAATCTCCGGCAGCCACGGCTGAAGTGCCTCTATCGGTAAAACCACCCGGCGCGGGGGCCTTGTAACCGGTTCTCTGGTCGTAATTAAGCTCGGAGACATTCCACTCTCCCAGGTCTGACCAGCGGAAGGGTCCCGGGTTTCTTACCAGAAAGATCTTGTCCTGGCTGGCCACCAGGATATCCTGGTCGCCATCCTTATCAATATCCACGGTGTGGAGATGGTTGGCGGCCCAGTTGCAGTAAATGCCGGCGGCAATAAACCTGGCCGTGAAGTTCAGGTTCCTGGGGTCAGTGCGCGGGTAAAAAACTGGATTGTCCCTGGTTCCCTGGTTAATGTACATACAGGCTACGAAATTGTTGTGGGTAAAGGTGTCGTTGGCGTTCTTGTAGAAAAAAAAGTCCAGCAAGCCATCGCCGTTATAGTCGCCAACAGTAATGGAGGCCGGGCCCACCGTCAGCCCGGTGTCAATAATTCTGGAGTTGTCAACCTGGAAGATTATGCCGTCGTCGTCTATACCATCCCCGTTGAGATCATAATAGTTGTTCCACACAAATTTCAGAGAATAGTCGTTGAGGTCCAGGCCAACCAGGTCAGGTTTTCCGTTGCCGTTAAAATCACCGGCAGCCACGACATACATCCTGGCCCCCATGCCGGCGGGCTGGGTAACTTCAAAGTTAGCACCAAGGTGGTTAAGGTGGATGGGACCGGGGGGCCAGTTGGCCACAGAAGAATTAGGCTTATCTTTATACAGGTCGGTGTCAAAGTTCTCCGTGAAAGAATTGGTGTATTCCACGCAGGCAACCTGCTGCTGGCCGGTAAATTTTAGCACCAGAAGGGCCGTGCCGATTGCAATTATGCCAAGGATTAAAACAATTTTTTTACTCATCTCTCGCTTCCTTTCCCGCCTCCTGGCGTTTTATGCTCAAACAAGACAAGTCTTTTTTCATAAGGTTTCCCTTTTAAACCATCAGAGTTCCGGTATTTCAATTTCTATCTCCAGCCGGCAGGTGGCCAGGATTCTGTCATTTATGTTCGGGCCGGACCTGACCACGCCGATGCAGACCATCAGAAAGTCAGTCGGGTCGGTGGTGTTGAAGCCCGCTTCGTCATCTATGATAAACACCGTATAGCGGTACCTGAGGTCAAGGTTTCCGTTGCGGTCATAGACGAAAGGTTCTTCAAAGAAGACCACCTGAAGGGGATTGTCGGCCTGGCCATCTCTGTTCTGGTCAAGGAGTGCCAGAATTTGCTCGTCAGTCAGGCGGCGAAAATAGAGCGGGTTGGGGGTGGCCAGGTTCATGTTGAGGAAGGGAATATCTATGCCGTCAGGGCTGGTCAGGTAACGGTCGGCAAAACTTCCCCACGTGCCGGCGGCGAGGCTGTCTTCGATGGTCATCCTGGCGGCGTCAAAACCGGCTTCGGCCGCGTTGAAAGCTTCTTCCTGGTAACGCATGCTGGCCGAGACCTTGGGCCCGGAGCTGGTCACGGTCAAAACGGCCACGCCCACGGTCAGCATGAAGGCCAGGACCAGGATAACGGCAATCAGGCCAGAACCCCTGGGTTGTCCTTTGATTTTTGCTTTCTCATTCATCCCCGATGCTCCCATCAATTTTTCCTCTTGCCTGTGCTTATAGCTCATCTCTGTCCCTGGTTATAAAGGTTTAGACTCAGGTTGCGGACATTGGCCGTGGTTTCCAGGACAAAACGGCGATGATAATCGTCGGTGGTGCTGCCGGTGGAATCGGAAACCGTAGGCCTCCGGTAGTTATGAATGTTAGCCGGCACTTTCCCTGAAACAGAGACAAAGCGGTTGGGTGTCCGGCCGACTATTATTACCCTGACCTGGCGGATGCGGGTAATCTGGTCATCGGTCCAGGAGACGTCCCACGGACGGAAGCCGTCCAGGAGCCCGTCGTCGTCTAAGTCCCCGTTGTATTCAAACTGCAGGTCTTCTATGTTCTGGGCCAGCGGCAGGTGGAGGCCGTTGTTAGTGACATAGAGGATTCCCGGCTCGCCCACGTAGCCATTCTGTCCGGCCGACAGGCCCGGGAAAAGGGTGCTGCCGTGGTTCCCGGTGGTGTCCAGCCAGAATTCCTTGACGTTGGCGAACATGATGAGGCCGTTGTCGAAATCATTTGACTGACAGTTTGAAGTGGCCCTGAGACCGCGGGGAGGGTTTATGCCGGGGGCCAGGCCCGGGGACATGTTGAATTTCTCGTTGGTCCCGCCCTGATTCCAGGTAATGTGGGTTATCTGCCTGATTTCACCTTCCCGGCAGGGCGACTGGGGGTTGGGCAGAATCAGGACTATTTTATTTCTGTAGAATTCGACCGGGTAGGGAAAGGTTTCAAAACTACCGTCGTAGACAGAAACGGTAACCGAGCTGCCCTGGTAGTCCTGGATCCGGAGATTTAACGGGTCGTCCATGTTGCCCAGAATAATCAAACGATCCGGCCTGACCTCGCCGCCCTGGTTTTCGTTGTTGTAACCCTGCAGGGCATACATTCCGAACACGTCGGGTAAGCCGGAGCCGGCCATTCTCAGGTCGCGAGCCATGAGAAACATGGCCGAACGGACATCGTGCTGCAATTCGGCATACTGCTGCTGGTCGACGGAAATCTGGTTGCTTCGGGAGTATAGAGTTAAAGCCCCGACGATTACTATCACCATGATGGCCGAGGCCACCAGGACTTCAATCATGGTGAAGCCCGCTAACCTTTTGCTAACCATCTTTATTACTTTATTTTTTTGAGCTTTGCTCACCTTGATTTTCATATCATTCTCCCTACCTGGTGATGATGGTATGGACGTAGGCCCTGACCCGGTATTTGTCCGGGTCGGCAATTAACTGGTCACGGGCCACATTCCTGGCGAATATCGGAAAAACCATTACCAGGACATCAAACCCCGCGGTGCTGGCCACCTGGGAAGGCCTGACCACGGTAATTCTCCGGAAGTCCAGAGTCCCGTCCTGGTTGATATCTATCAGCTCGTCGTTGCTTTCCCCGATGTTGACCGCGGGAAAGTTGCCCAGTTCATCTATGGTCAGAGTCCTCAGGTAATCAATCTGCTGCTGGGCCAGGAAAATGGCGTTGCTCATCTCGTTTGACCTGAGATTCTGCATGACGCTCAGGGTGAAGAGCTGGGCCAGACTGACAAAAACCACGGTCACCAGGGCCAGGCTGATGATGACTTCGATCAGGGTAAATCCTCCCTGTTTGGTCTCTCCCGTGTTGTTTGCCTTCATCTTCTTATCTCTTGCCCATTCTATCAGGTTGTAAAAAGGGATCATATTATTCTCCCTGTATTCAGCTTTTCGCTTTTTTATAGCCAATGGAGCCACCGGCGTAGACCGTCAGTATTCTCAGGTCATCCTGTCCCAGGTTCTTGAGTTTCAGGCTCTGCAGGATGATTCTGAACGTCTGGGGATTGCTGAAATTGTAGTTGGCCACCATGCCCAGCGGCGAGAAGATAACCTGCTCGTTACCCGGGGGCAGCTGAATCTGAGGCCTGAACCTGGGCGGCAGGGTTTTTTTGATGAACTTGGGGACCGTCACCCAGGCAAAGGTGGGGTTAGTCCCGGTCAGCCCCCCTTCTTCCACCTCGACCAGGTAACGCCATTGATTGTTTTCCTGGAAAAACCTTACGCGGCAATGAACCTTGTCATTGACAGCGGTGTAGCGGGCGGCTTCCATGGTGGTCAGCAGGTCGCGGGCGGCGCTGTCCAGAGTCCTGGCTTCCAGGATGTTAAGTATGCTCGGGTAGGAAGCAGCCAGGATGAGGCCGATAATTCCCACCACCACGATAATCTCGATAAGAGTAAACCCTTCTTTTTTCATCTGCTAATTCCCTGCCGGTTCATTATTTGAAATAATTTTACCCCAGCCCGTTGATAAAAAGCAACAAAATCAGCAGGATGGAAACAGTTGCTAAAAAATAAACCGGAATGGCGGCCACAGCCGGCCGATGAATTCCCGGGTCCGGGTAGAAAACAAGAGATAAATCGGCCCTCATCTACTGGCATAGCTTCAGTTTTGCCTCCTGAAAACAGGCTATTTTTAGGCCCGGCTAAAGACAATAATCACCAGGGGTGATTTTAGGGGTGATAATTTGTCTCTTTTTTTCCTGTTTTCCCCGTGAAAACAGACTTAAATCGAAGGGTGGAAGTATTATTTTTGGCTTTATCTTCAGTCTTCCCTGGTCTTCCGCTCAAGGTGGACCTGCCCGGCAGTTGCCGGCTCTGGCGGTCTTCGAGGCCAGTTTCAATGGACTGGCCTCGAGCCAGGTCTGCTGGACTTTTGCTCTTTATCTTATTTATTCAGCACCAGGTTCTCTATGAAAAATTCCATCATGCGGTCAAGCCGGATGGCCGTATGTCCCAGGTCCGGGCCGACCTGCACTTCAAAGGACTTATTGGCTTTCTGCAGGGCCTGGATGAGCTGCATGGCGTTGTTGGGGTGAACGTTGTTGTCAGCCGTTCCGTAGTAAATCATCAGCCGGCCCTTCAGGTTGTTGATATAGGTCAGGGCACTTCCGTTTTTATAGCCTTCTTTGTTCTCCTGGGGAATCCACATGTAGCGCTCGGTATAGATGCTGTCATAATGTTCCCAGGCTGTAACCGGGGAAGAAGCGCAGGCGGCGGCAAAAACGTCCGGGTGGCGGAGTATGGCCATGATGGAAGCATATCCACCGTATGATGTGCCGAAAATTCCCACCCGTCCGCTGTCAACATAAGGCCTCTGGCTGAGGGCCCTGACTCCGGCCGCCTGGTCGTCTATTTCCACCACTCCCAGTTTCTGGTATATGGCGTCCAGGAATTTCTTCCCTCGCCCGGCGGCGCTGCGGGAGTCAAGGGAAGCCACCAGGAAGCCGAGCTCGGTTATGGGATTGGGAGTGATGAAAGTTTCCCGGGCGCCGTTGGTGGCCGGGCCCGCATAAACGCTTACCAGGAGGGGATATTTTTTGCCAGGGTCAAAACTGGAGGGGAACTGAAGCAGACCGTGGAGTTCCGTCTGGCCGTCGGCCGCTTTGAAGGTAAACAGTTCAGCCTTCTTCAGACCCAGGGCTTCAAATTTGCTCAGGTCCGATTGAGCCAGCTCTTTTATCAGGTTGCCGGAAGTTGAATAAAGGCGGGTGAAGGGAGCTATATTATGGGTCTGGGCCACGTCGACGAAATATTTGTAGTTGGGCGAAATGTCAACACTGTGATTAAAAGCCGGGTCGGTCAGTCGCCGGTCATTTTTTCCGGCCAGAGAAACCCGGTGCAGCTGGACCTTCATGTGGTTATCGCCGCTCCGGGCCGTGTAATACACCAGGCCCGCTTTCTCGTCCACCGCCGAGACCCCGACCACGTCAAAAGGATGGCGGGTGAGGGTGGCCAGCAGCCTGCCGCTCAAATCGTAAAGATACAGGTTCTTGAAGCCGGTTCGCTCGGAGACCAGGATGAACCTGCGGCCGTCTTTAAGCCAGGTAATCCGGGGGGAGTTCTCCGTCCAGGAAGCCGGCCATTCTTCCCGGACCACCACTCTGGTCTGGCCAGTTTCCGGGCTGGCGGCCACCAGCTCGGTGATGTTCTGGCGGCGGTTGGCCCGGAAAAAAAGGATTTCCCGGCCGTCCTGGGTCCAGTTAATACCATAGACATAATGACCGATCACCTCGTTGGAGAAGGGCTGTCCGTCCCGGACGTCTATCGTGGTTATTTTTTTAGTATTGAGGTCATAGACCAGCAGGTCAACCACCGGGTTGGGTTCTCCGGCCTTGGGGTAGGGTTCAATATCCATCCTGCTGTAGAGTTTGGTCTGGTCCAGCTGCAGAAAATAGTCGGGCACGTTTTTCTCGTCGAAACGGTAAAAGGCCAGTTTCCGGCTGTCGGGCGACCACCACATGGCTGTTATCTGGTCCAGCTCTTCGCCGTAGACCCAGGAGGCGGTGCCGTACTTGACCCGGTTCTTTTCAGAACCGTCGGTGGTAACAGCTATTTCGGCCCCGCTGGTCAGGTCTTCCAGGTAAAGATTGCGGTCTCTGTAGACCGCCTTGAACTTCTTGTCCGGCGATTCGGCCTGGGTGAACTGCCGCCCCCGCTCCGGGAATCCGGCCCGGCGGCCGACGGGCATCGGTGGCTGCTCGGTGGCCTTGCCCACCTCGGTTAACTTTCTGGTTCTGAGATCGAACCGCCACTGCTTGCCGTCACGGGCGAATTCCAGGGTCTCGCCCTCGTCTTTCCAGGTAACGCGCAAAGCCCCGGACTTAACCGCCTCGCGTATTTCCCTGGACAGGCGCTCGTAGCGCTCATAATTGGGATAGGTTTTAAGCCTGTCCTGGGAGTGCAGTAAGAGGGGCGAAATTATTAAAACGAAGACGAGAAGGACTCCCGTGGTCAGGAACATGGTTTTTAAGGCTGACTGGCTGGTTTTTCTATTCATGACTCCTCCGCCTAATAGTTATTACTTCAGAAGCATTATACTCAGCTCAGAAAAAATTTCAGCAAGAAAGTGACCGGAGAGCCAGGTTGTCCGCGGTTCCTGGCCTTGACCAAACGGCTGGAAACCCGGAACAGGTATCAGCTGCTTTTTCCCTGCCGGAGCGGGAATTGGATACCTGATTTGCCAGTAAAACATATGAATAGATTTTCATGTATGCCTCTTCTTTCCAGGCTCCGGAAAACCGTTTCGGTCAGTTGACAACTTGGCCTGTCTAAATTAAACTTAATAGGAATTTCTGGCCCGTTAGCTCAACAGGTAGAGCAGCGGACTCTTAATCCGCGGGTTGAAGGTTCGAGTCCTTCACGGGTCATTTTCCTTCTGGAGGCTAAATTGAGGGGGAAAGGCGCTCTGGTAATCCTTCTTCTGGCCGTAGTTGTCATTTATTTTGTATTTTTTATGAAAACCGAGAAAAAGGTGCCGGTGGAAGAGCAGGTTTCCCGCTTTAACCAGACCAGGGCCGGGCTGACCTCGGTCAACCTGGAACAGGTGGGCAGGGCCGTCCAGGAGTGGATGACCGGGCACCAGGGCCGGGTGCCGGAATCGCTGAGGGAGCTCCAGGGGGGCCGGAGCTACGGGCTCAGCCTGACCGACGGCTGGGGGCGGACCATCAGGTATCAAAAACTGTCCGAGACAGAATTCGAGCTCCGCTCGGCGGGGGAAGACGGACGGTTTGACACCGAAGATGACATCGTTCGCAGCTATTGATTCTTACTCTTAGGACGTCCATAGTTATTGAGGGCTGGCCCGGGTGTCATAAGTTCTCGTCTGATTCAAAAACTTTATCTGTTATCCCTGGCCGGGGAGAATATAAATACAGACCGGATGCCGGATGATATCCCGGGCAGGGAAGACCTCCCGACGTGAATATCCGTCCCTCTATTTGCCGGATGATTTTTAACCTGCCTGAACCTTAAAGTTCCGGATGCTTTTCTTTCATCTCTTTCAGGCGTTTGGCCAGGACTCCAGACAGCAGCAGAAGGCCAATAAGATTGGGGAAGGCCATAAAGGCGTTGGCTATGTCTCCCATGAAAAAGACAATTTCTATGGAAACCACAGCCCCGATGAAAGTCAGGGCGATAAAGACCATGCGGTAAGGCATGGCGATTTTGATTCCGAACAGATACTTGAGACACTGTTCGCCGTAGTAACACCAGCCGATTAGCGTTGTGTAACCGAAGAAGAACGAGCAAATGGAAACTATGGTTCCGCCGACATGGGGGAGTGTTTTGGAAAAAGCGGTCACGGTCATGGCCGAGCCGGAGACCCCACTGGTCCAGATCCCGGAAGACAGGTTGATCAGGGCGGTGAAGGTGCAGACCAGGATGGTGTCGATAAAGACTTCCATCACCCCGATCAGGCCCTGGTGCAGCGGGCTCGGTGTCTGAGCGGCGGCGTGGGCAATCGGGGCGCTGCCCAACCCGGCTTCGTTAGACAGGATGCCACGGCGGGCTCCAAATTGAATGGCGTTCTTTATGGTGGCTCCCAGGAATCCACCCGTGGCCGCGGCCGGAGTAAAGGCATATTCAAAAATCAAAAGGAAAGCACGGGGAACGGCTCCGATATTATCTATCAGGACAATGATTCCGGCTCCGAGGTATAAGACAATCATGGTCGGGACCAGCCTTTCGGCCACCGCCCCGATTCTCTTGATTCCACCGAGAACTACCAGGCCGACGAAGAAGGTTATAACCGCTCCGGTCAGCACCGGCGGAATTCCAAACTGGGTCTTAAAGGCCAGCGACATCTGGTTGCTCTGCATCATGTTTCCCGTTCCGAACAGGGAGGCGAAAGCTCCGCAGACGGCAAAGAAGCCGGCCAGGAATACGGCAAAGCCGGTCTTGTTAAGGCCATTCTTTATGTAATACATGGGCCCGCCGGCTATGGTCCCGTCCGGATGCTTTTCCCGGTAAAGGACACCCAGGAAGGCTTCTGAAAATTTGGTAGCCATACCCAGGAAACCGCAGACCCACATCCAGAAAATGGCCCCGGGTCCTCCCCAGAAAAGGGCCGTAGCCACCCCGGCTATGTTGCCGTTGCCCACGGTGGCGGCCAGGGCAGTGGAGACTGCGGCAAAGGGAGAGACGTCGCCTTCGCCGCTGCTTTTTCTGGAAGCGCGACTGAACATCACTTTGAAAGACGGTCCCAGTTTTCTGAATTGCAGAAAACCAATCCTGATGGTTAAAAGAAGTCCCACCCCGAAAAGGATGGGGACCATGATGGTCCAGATATTGGAAGCTGTCTTGTCCAGCCAGCCGGCCAGGTTGTGGAGAAAAAGTTCCATGGCGGGTGCTCCTGTATCCTTACGATGTATTTTCTATCTTCTTATGACTATTCGAGAGATAACGTTCCTTTCTTTAACACAGCCGGCCAGAGCTGTCAATCAGAAAGTTCTTTCCGGCCCAGGAAATCCTGTCGAGCCAGAGGTCAGTTAATGCAAGCGAAACGGGAGTTATCCTGATTTTTCTATTTTCTCTGACAGCAACTTCCACTGAGGGATGGAAGACGTTTGTCCCGTTGGTCAGCTCCATTTTAAGCTCAGTCCCGGGCGTAGCTAAAGGTCCATACAGAATGTACCGATTTGCCTGTTTCCTGTTCGTCCCCCGCCCCCTGTCTGTCTTGATATTTCCGGGCATATCTGCTATTCTTGTTTTTCAGTTTCGCCCGATACCGGAAGAGGAGATAAACATCCTTGAAAGAAAACATTTTTGACAGCAAGTTCCGTTTCATCATAGTGGCTGCCCAGAGGGCCAAGCAGCTGCTCAAGGGGGACCGCCCCAAGATTAAGTCCAGGCACCGCAATCCCATCCGCATCGCCCAGGAAGAGCTCAGGTCAGGGGCCATCAAGTACGAAATCCTGCCCTTCAAGAGAGAAGAAGGAATGGAAGAGGAAGAAGTGCTTCTGACCGAGGCCATTCCCCTGATGGCCGGAGAATCGGAGACCGAAGCCGATTATGAAGGTCAGGAGCTGGAAGAAGCCGAAGAGGAAGGCGTGGAAGAAGAACTGGAAGAAGAGGAATTAGAAGAATTTGAGGAAGAAGAGGAAGAGGGCGGCTTCGACGAAGAGGACAAATAATCGCTCTGTCTTTTTTCTTTTATCATCTGAACATAATCCAGCTTGATAAAATCCTTCCGGGAATAACCCAGCCTGGCCGCTAACCTGACCAGGTCGCTTCTTTTTCCTTCCAGCTCGATAAAGTTGCCGGCCTCGGTCTCGTCCAGGCAGATTTTAACCCGGTCTTTTCTGAGCAACATTCTCTTCTTGCGGTATTCAAACACCGGCCTCAGCCCGAGTTTCTGCAGGATTTTCTTGATGTGCCTGAAATTTTTTACCTCGCTCTCGTATTCTTCGCGGATTTTGAAGGATCGGGACTTAAGCGGCTGGCCCTTAAAAGTCAGGAAAGCCTTGCGGCCGATCCTTCTCAGGCGCAGGGCCTGCCGGGCTTTTTCCAGCCGGCTGTCGGCAAAATCATACAGGACATTCCACTCGCGGTAAAAGTCGCGGTCAACCAGGCAGCCCAGATCCAGCAACTTCTGCCGGGTTTCCTTCAGGTTCTCAATTCTTATCTTGACTTCTATTTCTATCATATCAAATCAAACCTTCCTGGTTATCGCTCTCTCCACAGGACAAAATCAATGAGCTGCAGCAGCGACTGGCGGTAGAGCGATGGTTTAAGCTTTAGGGCGGCCCGGCGGGCCTTTCCGGCCAGACCGACTGCCTGACCGAAGGTCTGGTCCAGGGCTCCGGTGCTTTTTATGAGCTCGAGAAGCTGCGGCCAATCTCCGGCTTCCTTATTTTCTTTTATATTATGCAGGGAAGATTCTAATTTATGACGCGAACTCCGGTCAGCCCGTTTCAAGGCGTAGATCACCGGAAGGGTAACCCGTCCTTCTCTAAGGTCGGAAAAAGTGGGTTTTCCGGTTCGTGAAGGCTGGCCAACCAGGTCGAGCAGGTCATCAGTCACCTGGAAGGCCAGTCCGAGATTCAGCCCGTATTCTTCCAGGGCTTTCACTTCTTTTCTCCCCGCACCTGCCAGCCGTCCGGCCAGCCGGCAGGTGGTCTGGAAAAGGCTGGCGGTCTTTTTTTCAATGATTTTCAGGTATCGGGTCCGGCTGAGGTTGAAATTATAACTCTCAGCCAGCTCTTCTATCTCTCCCTCGATCATCATCCTGGCGGCTTCGGCCAGCATCTCAGGAATTTTTCTATCTCTTACTGATAGAGATCTGGCGATAGACCTGATGAAGAAGAAATCGCCCAGGAGCAAGCTGAAATCAGGTCCGAACCTCTGCAGGGCGGTTTTTTCACCGCGGCGGTAGGTGGAGCGGTCTATGATGTCGTCATGGATCAGGCTGGCCAGGTGGATGCCTTCGACGGCTGCGGCCAGGAGGATATCCTGGCCATCCCGATAACCAAGATGTCCTGTTATCAGTAACAATATTCCGGGACGGATCAGTTTGCCTGGCCTGGAAATTGTTCTGGCGGCCATGGTCCGCAGCAATGGAGAGGTCTGCCCGGGCCAGGACCTCAGGGTACAGTCAACCTGGCTGAGTCGCCGGTTGACAGGTCTGAAGATTTCGGACAGAGAGGGGACCCGGTTCTGAGCAGTTAGAGTCTCTGGGTAAGCAGTCATGTCATCAAGGTCAGGCCAGTCAGGCTTTTCCCATCTTAACACCGGCCGTCTGATTTTGCAATTTAAACAGGCTAAAAAAGTTGGCTGTGGTCACTTCGGCCACTTTTTCCAGCGAAACCCGGTGCAACTCGGCCAGCTGGCGGGCAGTCGACACCACGAAAGCCGGCTCGTTCCGCCTGTTTTTTTGTTTCTCCGGTTCCGGGGTCAGGTAGGGAGAATCCGTTTCCACCAGAAGGCTATCCAGGGGCAGGTGTTTAGCGGTCTCCCTGAGGTCAGAGGCCCGGGGGTAGGTCAGGATGCCGGAAAATGAAATCAGGAAGCCGCGTCCGATCATCTTTCTGGCTGTGGCCAGGGATTCTGTGTAGCAGTGAAGAATTCCGCGAGGTTTGGAACCGGAGGCCGGTAGTATCTCCAGTAAATTTTTCTCGGCCTGCCGGCTGTGGATTATGACCGGCAGGTTCAACTCGGCGGCCAGCTCCAGCTGGGCCCGAAAGGCCTCAAGCTGTTTTTCGGGCGGCGAAAAGTTGTAGTGAAAATCAAGTCCTATTTCGCCTACCGCCACGATTTTCTTCTCCAGGGCCAGCCGCCTGATGGTTTTCAGGTGGCCGTAATTCAACTGGCTGGCCTGGTGGGGGTGCACTCCGGCTGCCAGAAATAGGCCCGGGTGCTCCTGCAGGAGTTTTAAGCCGTTCCTCAGGCTTTCCCCGGAACACAGGTCCAGGGGGCATAGTATCCAGTTAACCGAGCTGCTTCTGGCCCGTTCCACCACCTGCTCACGGTCCCGGTTGAAGTCCGGCATGTCCAGGTGGGCGTGAGAATCCACCAGGTTGAACCCAGGCTCTACGCTCAGGCTCTGCTTCATCTTCAAATTTTCGGCCTGTCTGTTTTCTGAGAACTTTAAATAAAAAAAATAGGGAGGAGAAGAAATCTTCCTCTCCTCCCCTGTTGATATCAGTTAATAAGTCTGGACCTGAGCTGAATCGGGGGCAGGGCCCCGTGGGAGATTAACTTGGTCAGAAACTCGGCCCGGTCGAAAGCCTGACCCCGGGTTCGCTGAACGTCTTTTTCCAGGTCCTGGATTTCCTGCAGTCCCACGTAAGGAAGCGCGCCGGAGCCTGGATTCAACACCAGGTATTCCCAGGTTTGTTCGGCTTCGGTTTCGGTCTGGAAGCCAGTAACTGTCAGGTACCTCATGAACTGTTCCCTGGTAATTCCACCCTGGTGGATGTTGAGGTCCATCTGGAAATTCATCACGGTCTTAAGCATCAGTTTTAACTGGTTGAGCCTCAGCCGAGGGTCGTAGTCGCCGTAGCCAGCGTAAATCAGGTTCTGTTGAACATAGATAGGCCAGCCCAGAAGAAGGGCCGGGTTGGGGAAAAGCCTGGTAATCAGGGTGGATGCTTTCCTGGTGGAAACGAGCGGGACGAAGTTTCCGGGGAAAACTCTCTGGGCCGTCATCATTTCCAGATAAAAATTATTGTGTTCTTCCAGGTAATCTTTGATTTTCTGCTCTGACCAGTCTTCGGGCAGGGTGGCGATTTCAACCGTGTATTTTCCCTGGGTATCATAAGCCCCCGGTCCGGTCAACCGGACCCGGCTCAGTCCAGCGAAATAGCCCGGCATGGGCTTGATTTCCAGAGGCTCGGTCGGGATCGGGAAAAGCCTGGATTCCAGTCCGAACTTCTTAAGACTTTCGGCCGAGGCGGCAATCTTATTGACCAGTTCTTCCCTGGTCGGGTGGAAGACTTTGATCTTGTCAAACACGTTCTTGATGATCCGGTTCCAGATGGTATCGGGGTCTCCCTGAAGCTGCTCGATGTCAACTTCAGGGTACATCATCTTGTGGAGAGGAATGCAGACCAGGAACATTTCCCGGCGAATATTCTTGACGTCCGCCTGAGCCCGGTTGGCCAGTTCTTCCTGGCTGATAGCCGAGCCGGACAGCCTCTGAATCAGGCGGCGATGGACCTCTGGTCCGAGCCGGAAATTGCCGGTGGATTTAGGCAGAAGCTCGGAGCGCAAATACCTCTGATAATCTTCAAGCAGCGGAACTGCCCGGTTGAGTTCGGTCAGGAAAGCCTGTTTTATCGGGTCGGAAGCGGCAGCAGCCAGGGCCGGAGCTTCGGTCTTGTAAAAATTGATGATATGCGGCATCTGCTTCAGAGCGGTTTCGGTGTAAATCTGGGCCGGGGTTTTCAGGTTATCCTTGGCCCTTTTAATCAGGTTGGGCAGGGCTTTTAACCTCTCGGTGGCGCTGCGCACCCGGCTGTCAACGGGAGCGAATTCTTTGGTCAGCAGGCTGTGCAGCCCGGTGATTATGATCTCGTTATAAAAAAGCGGGTTGTAATCCCAGGGCAACAGGTTCTCCAGCCTGACGAATTCCAGGTCGATGTAGTCGAACAGAATATTCAGGGCCTGCTGGTTTTCAGGCGACAGCCTGGAGCGGTCGAGCTTGATGATGTCGCTGTTTATTTTCTTGATAATTTCGTCTCTCTTGTCGACGTTGGACTGACTGGGGTCTTCCAGTTTGTCGTTGTATTTGTAGTATCCGGCCACGGTTGCCTGCGTCGGGTAAAATTTCCAGTATTCATCCAGGTACGTTTCCAGAATTTTCTGGAACCTGGCGTCTTCCTGGCTCTGGGCCAGGGCCTGTCCCAGCGGAATCAGCAGGACAAAGATGGCTGCACCCAGGTTCAAGAGTTTTGTGTTCTTCATTCCTAAGACCTCCTCGTCTCTTGTTTTATCCGGCAAAAGCCTGATTTCTTTCTCAAATTTTTAGATTATCACAATTCTATTTTGAATATCAATCCAGATCTAAAAAATCAGAGATTTACCACCTGATAAAAGCCGAGCCCCAGGTAAATCCGGCCCCGAAGGCAGTCAGAGCCACCAGCATTCCCGGCCTGATACGACCATCTTTAACTGCTTCTGACAGGGCTATCGGGATGGAGGCGGCGGTGGTGTTGCCATAGCGGTAAATATTCCTTATTACTTTTTCTTCAGGGATCTGTAGACCGCGGGCTACCATCTGGGAAATGCGGTCGTTGGCCTGATGGGGTATCAGGTAATCTATGTCGTCGACGGCGAGGCCCAGGTGTTTCAGCCCGTGCCTGACCGCCTGTGGCATCTTTTCGCAGGCGTTCTTAAAAACAGTACGGCCGTTCATCCGCGGATAGAACTTACCCTGTTCAAAAAATTCGGTCCTGAAGGTGGGGTTGTCTTTCGAAGACGGCTTTTCCATCCAGAGGTCACTGACAAAACGCCCGTCGGAAAAAAGGTGACAGGACAGGACACCCCGGCCGTCGCCCGAGTCGTTGGGTTCGAGAATTAAAGCCCCGGCTCCGTCACCAAACAGGACAGCCATGTCCCGGCCTTCGTCGGAATAGTCCAGGTTGGCTGACTGCAGTTCGGCCGTCACCAGCAGGATTTTCTTGTAGGTGCCGGTCCGGATGTACTGGTCGGCCACCGATAGGGCGTATATGAATCCCGAACACTGGTCGCGGACATCCAGGGCCCCGATTTCTCCCAGCCCAAGTTTAGCCTGTACCATTACTCCTATTCCAGGGAAGTAATGGTCGGGAGAAAGAGTGGCTGCCACGATGAAATCAATTTCCGATCTGTCTATGCCGGCATCTTCTATGGCCCTGAGAGAGGCTTCTGTGGCCAGATCCGAGGTCCCGATTCCCGGTTCAGCCCAGTGCCTTTCCACGATGCCGGTGCGCTCCCTTATCCATTGGTCTGAGGTGTTCATCAGTTTTTCCAGGTCGAAATTGGTGACCACCCTCGGAGGGACGTAATGCCCGATTCCGGTGATAACTGTTCTTCTACTATCCATCGGCTGAAACTCCATATTGGGTATATTTCATGATGTCAATTCATCATTATAAAAAGTTACCAGAAAAACCGGTTTTGATAAAGAGAAAATTTTTACAGCCAGTGATTCTCAAGATACCAGTTTAGGGTAACTTTCATGGCCTGTGGAAAAACCCAGGCCGTTTCAAAGCCCAGGTCACGCTTTATCTTGCTGGTGTCGGCCACCCAGAAAAGTTTCTCCATATCGCGGCACTTACTGAGGTTAAGGGCAGTGGGCCGGCCGGAAATTCTGGAAAAAACTTCAGAAACTCCAGAGGCCCCTTTTACCAGCCAGAGGGGGAACCTGACCGGCCTTACTTTCCGGCCAAAGATTCTGGCAGCTTCCAGTCCGATTTCTTCCCAGGTCCTGGGAACCGGGTCAGCCACGTTGTAGATTTCTCCGCTTTTTATGGGAGCAGCAGCGCAGAGCTCCAGGGCTCTGACCAGGTCGTCAACGAAGCAGAGGCTCATCACCAGTTCCCGGGTAAAAGTGAGAAGCCATCCTTTTTTTACCGTCCGGAAAAATTGAAGAAAATCCCGGTCCCCCGGTCCGTAGATGGCAGCAGCCCGCAAAATTACAACCGGCATTTTATCTTTTCTCTTCAGCACTTCTTCTTCCGCCAGGAGCTTGCTGTGGCCGTAGGGAGAAGCCGGGCAGGGAGGCTCATCTTCTCTGACGGGAGTGCCATCCGGGGAAGGGCGGCCGGCGGCCAGGCTGCTGAGGTGAATAAACCTGGGTGTCAGGCCTTTCTTCTCCAGTTTTTCCAGCAGGCTTGCTGTTCCTCCCTGGTTTACAGTATAATAATCAACCGGTCTAAGGGCTTTGGTCAGCCCCGCCAGATGGAAGACCGCCTGACAGCCAGCCGGCAGGTCGGGCAGGGTAAAAAGGTCTCCTTTGAGCAGTGCCAGGTTTTGAGACTGCTTTAGCCAGCTGAGCCGGGCCGGGTTCCGCACCAGGGCGTAGACGCGGTGGCCCTGGGTCAGCAGCTTTTCTATCAGCCGGCTGCCGATGAACCCGGTCGCACCCGTTACCAGAAAAATCATGTCCTGATTTTAGACCAGGCCGGGTAACCGGTCAATTGAGGTTGAAAAAAAACGGTTAAGAAGGTAATAAATAATAATAAAAATTAGGAATTGATACCGTCAGGAGGATGCGATGGATATTTTCGATAAGTGTTATGAGTTCAGCCGGGCCGAAGAAGTCATGGCTGCCGGGCTCTATCCTTATTTTACCCCGATCTCTGAAGCCAGGGGTAACCGGGTTAAAGTAAATGGCCGGGAGATGATTTTGATCGGCTCCAACAATTACCTGGGTCTGATCGACCACCCCAGGGTCATGCAGGCGGCCAAAGAGGCCATCGACCGCTACGGCGTGGCCACCTGCGGCTCCAGGTTTCTGACCGGAACGATTGACCTGCACGAAATTCTGGAAGAGAGATTGGCCCGGTTTATGAATAAAGAAGCGGCGGTAACCTTTTCCACCGGCTATCAGACCAATCTGGGTATAATCTCTTCTCTGGCCGGCAAGGACGATGTGGTGATAACCGACCGGATGAACCATGCCAGCATCATCGACGCCTGCCGCCTGTCGAAGGCGGATGTTAAGAAATTCAAGCACAATGACCTGCAGGACCTGGAGCGGGTTCTGTCCGAAATTCCTGACAATAAAGGGAAGCTGATAGTGGTGGACGGGGTGTTCAGCATGGAGGGTGATATCGCCAACCTGCCGGGTATAGTCCCGCTGGCCAGGAAATACAAGGCCAGGCTAATGGTTGACGACGCCCACGGCCTGGGTGTTCTGGGCCAGCACGGCCGGGGGACGGCCGAGCATTTCGGGCTGGAAGATGAGGTGGACCTGATCATGGGCACCTTCAGCAAGTCTTTTGTCTCCATCGGCGGCTTCGTGGTCGGCAAGAAAAAAGTTGTCAGCTACATAAAGCACCACGCTCGCTCCCTGATCTTCAGCGCGGCTGCCACCCCGGCTTCGGTGGCTGCGGTTCTGGCTGCCCTGGAAGTCATTGAAGCCGAGCCGGAGAGAAGAGAAAGACTGTGGCAGGTAACCAATTTCATGAGAGAAAGCTTCCAGAAGCTGGGCTTCAACACCGGACCCAGCCAGACTCCCATAATTCCCATCATGATCGGCGACGACGAAAAATGTTTTGCCATGTGGAAAACCCTGAGGGATGAGGGCATCTTCACCACCCCGGTTATTCATCCTGCTGTTCCCCACGGACAGGCCTTGATCCGCACCAGCTATTCGGCCAACCATACCGACGAAGAGCTCCGGTTGATACTCACGGCCTTCGAGAAGTGCGGCCGGGCCCTGGCCATAATTCCCTGAGCGGAATAATAAGCCTTAAGGGGTCGGGCATGTCCTTTTTCTCTCAGTTTAAGTGCAAGAAATATATTATCCTGATACTTACCTTTCTGGCCTTCGGGCTGCCACCGCTGCTGGCCGCTACCAAAATTATGCCCCTGTCCCAGGTCAAGCCCGGAATGAAGGGAACCGGACGCAGCGTCTTTGCCGGGCATCAGGTTGAAGACTTTGAAGCTGAAATTCTTGGAGTTCTGCAGAATGTCCAGCCGGGTAGAAGCTGGATCCTGGCCCGGCTCAAAGGACAGGGTCTGGAAAACACCGGGGTTATCGCCGGGATGAGCGGAAGCCCGGTTTACGTCGAAGGTCAATTAATCGGGGCTGTGGCTTTTAGCTATGCCTTTGCCAGGGAAGCCATCGCCGGCCTTACCCCGATAGAAGAAATGCTGGCTCTTTCCGGGAGCGTCCAGAAAGAACGGCCGCTGGCAGGACTGCCCGGCACTTTAACCCTGGAGGCTTTAACCCAGGAAGGACTGAGCCGGGCTTACCAGGAGCTGGCTTTCAGGGTCGGAGAGGCTCCCGCTGCTGACCGGGCCTTTGTTCCCGTCAGGGTTCCACTAATTTTTTCCGGTTTTTCCGAGAGGGCCTTCCGCCAGTACCAGTCATTTTTCAGCCGGCACAATTTTCAGCCGGTTCTGGGTGCCGGTCGCTCTTCCGGGCAGGCACTCAGCCTGACTCCTCGGCCAGTTACGCTGAGCGAGGGCCAGGCAGTGGGAGTGCAGCTGGTAAGCGGCGACCTCGACCTGACGGCGGTGGGAACCGTGACCTACGTTGACGGAAAAAGGATACTGGCCTTTGGCCATCCTTTTTATAACCTGGGACCTGTTGACTACGGTCTGACCACGGCTGAAGTCCTGGCCGTGGTGCCCAGTCTGGAAAGTTCCTTCAAGTTAGCCTCCACCGGTCAGCTGATAGGCCGGGTGCTTCAGGACCGGTCCAGCGGGGTTCTGGCCGAAATCGGAGCCCTGCCGCGCTATATTCCACTTAATGTTGAAGTACAGGACAGCCCGGTCAGCCAGAAGAAGTTCAGGTTAAAACTGGTCAACGACCAGGTGTTGACTCCGGCCCTGGTCAACCTGGTTCTGTATACCCTCCTCAGCACTGAGGAACGGTCCTACGGGAATTTATCGGTGGATTTTGAAGCCGATATATTCCTGGAGGGCGGACTTAACGTCCACCTGGAAGATTTGTTCAGCGGGAACATGAACAGTGCCAGCACCAGTCTCTCCGGCCTGGTGGCAGCCGTGGTCTACATGCTCAAGAATAATGAATTCAAGGAAGTCAGCCTCAATCAGATTGAAGTCAGGGTCAGGGTGGTGGAGCAGCTGCGTACGGCCACCCTGGAAAAGGTTCTCCTCGATAAATATGAGGTTCAACCGGGCGAGGTGATTCAGGTTAAGACCTATTTCCGGACCCAGGGCAACGATTTGAAAACCGAGGAAGTGGAAATTCTCGCTCCCTCGCTTCCGCCGGGAACAGAGTTTGAGCTGGTCGTGGCCGAGGCCAGCTATATCCAGCAGCTGGAGAGAAGCCTTTACCGGATACAGGACTTCCGGCCGAGAAACCTCAACCAGCTTATCAGATTGCTGGGCAACCTGCGCAAGAACAACAGGATCTATTTCAAGGTGGTGGCTCCCCGGCCCGGACTTTTTCTGAAAGGGGAAGAGCTCCCCAACCTGCCACCCAGTTTGAAAAACATGTTCGTTTCGCCCCGGGCCTCGACCACCAGCCTGACCGAAATCAACAGGTCAACCCTGACCGAATACCATCTGCCGGTACCCTATGTTTTTCGGGGCGCCCTGACCATACCTATTAAAATAAAGAAATAGGTATTCGGATGAGCTTGCGGCATAATTAAATACATTTAAGGTAGGCTGCGAAATGAAAAAAAAGTTATCCCTTGTCCTGAAAATAGTGGCCGTGCTCCTGGTGGTCTCCCACCTCCAGGCCGTGGTCCCCAGGAAATGGGAATTGCGTTCCAGGGACGATTTTCTGAAGGGCAAATTTTCCGGGACCTCTCTCTCCTCCGATGGAGTCCTGTCCATAGGCCCGCGTCTGGAAAAAATGGAACTTCCGGCTGAAGAATTCTATCTTTCCCTGGCCCAGGGGCCTGACGGCAGTTATTATCTCGGCACCGGCCACGGCGGGAAGATATACCGTGTGGGCAAGGATAAAAAGGCCGAGCTCTACTACCAGACGGCTGAACTGGACGTGACCGCCCTGGTGGTGGACTCGAGAGGCGTTCTCTATGCCGGGACATCTCCCAACGGCAAGATTTATAAGATAACCGCCAGAAACAAGGGCGAGGAGTTCTTCAACCCCCAGGAACGTTATATCTGGGACCTGGTTATTACAGAAAAGGGTAATCTGCTGGTGGCGGTCGGGGAGAGCGGTGGAATCTATGAAGTCAACCCGACCGGAGCCGGGAGGCTGCTGTTCAAGTCCCGCGATAACCATATTCTCCGCCTGGTCCAGACCGCGGGAGGCGACCTGCTGGCCGGAAGCGGCGGGCGGGGCCAGCTCTACCGGATATCAGCCTCGGGCCGGGCCAGTGTCATTTTTGATTCTGGCTATGAAGAGGTCAGGAATGTGGTCCTGGACCGTGAGGGGAATATTTACCTCAGCGCCGGGGGAGCTCCCTCCAAGCCGGTTTCCACGGTCAGCCCACCTTCAACCGCCACCCCGACCAGGACTGACACCGAGGTTAGCCTGGTGGTCTCGGCCGTGGCTGCGGCTTTAGAAACCGATTTGCAGATTCCGGAAACTCCTGCCAGAGGCAAAGCTCCGGGAGTCATTTCCGGGGCAGTTTTCCAGGTCACACCGGACGGGCTGCCCCGAAAACTCTGGAGTTCCGGGGAGGAAATGGTTTACAGCCTGGTCTATGATTCTGACAGCCAGAAGCTGGTTCTGGGCACAGGAAACCAGGGCCGTTTGTATTCTCTCGACCGTCAGGGCGGGCTTGAACTTTTAGCACAGACTGGCTCAGAACAGGTCTACGGGCTCTTTCAATTCAATAAACAGACCCAGGTTCTCGGCAATAATCCCTGCTTCCTGGGCCTCCTCCAGCCCGGGCAGAATTTTTCCGGCGAGTACCTGAGTTCGGTGCTGGATGCCAGGATACTTTCAAATTGGGGTCGCCTGAGCTGGGAGGCAGAACTTCTTCAGGGGACTTCCCTCCAGGTCCAGTCCAGGAGCGGCAACACGGCCGAACCCGACGATACCTGGAGTGACTGGTCCCCGCCTTACAGCCGGCCCGATGAAAAAATCTTGAGCCCGGCCGGGCGATACCTTCAGTTGAAAATCAACCTGAAGAGTTCGGGTGTGGCGAAATCACCCAGGGTCCAGAAGCTCCTGGTTTTTTACCTTCAGGCCAACGTCGCCCCGGTCATTGAAAAACTGGAAGTTCTGCCGGCCAACCAGGTGTTCATCAAACCGCCCGAACAGGACGAAGTCATCCTTGGCCTGGATGAAGCCTCGCGGGAAGGAGCCCGTCGCAAGGACGAGACCAGCCTTTACCTGACACCCAAGAAAGCTGAGCGCCAGGGTTTCCGGACGATTACCTGGGAAGCCTCCGACGAAAACCAAGACAGGCTGGCCTTCAATATTTACCTGAGAAAAGAAGGGGAGAATAGCTGGAGGCTGATGCAGGAAAAACTGTCCGATAAAGTTTTCTCCTTCGACACCAGGAATTTTCCTGACGGGACGTACTGGTTGAAGGTTGAGGCCACCGACCTGCCCTCTAACCCGTTGGGCACCGAGAAGAAAGCCGAGAAAGAAAGTCAGGCCCTGGTCATCGACAACTCGCTCCCGACCATAAAGAACTTTCTGGCCACCCGTAGCGGCGGCCTGCTGGAGGTGAGCTTTACGGCCGAGGATGCCTATTCTTACATTGAAGAGGTGAAGTTTCTGGTCAGGCCAGGGGACTGGCAGGTTGTTTTCCCGGTGGACGGAATGTGCGATTCCCGAAGCGAGAATTTCAAGTTCACCGTGAAGGTTCCATCCGGCTCCGACAACCTGCTCCTCATCAGGGTCAGGGATAGCTTCGGCAATGTCGGGGTGCACCAGCACCGCTTTTGAGCCCGGAGCCTGCCAGGAACTATTTGGTCTTCACTCTTTCCAGGTACTTGTCTTCCCTGGTATCAACCCTTATGACATCGCCTTCTTTGATGAACTGGGGGACCTGGATGACCAGGCCGGTCTCCAGCCTGGCCGGCTTGTTGATGGCCGTCTGGGTGGCTCCCTTCAGTATCGGTTCGGTTTCCACCACCTTGAGGTCGACGGTATTGGGCAGGTGGATGCCGACCGGCTGGCCCTCGTAGAATTCAATGGTCAGGACCATATCCGGCAGAAGGTAATTTACTCCGTCTCCGATGGCTTCCAGGTCCAGCTTGATCTGTTCGTAGGTCTGGAGGTTCATGAAATAGAATTCATCTCCGCTCCGGTAGAGAAAAACCATTTCCACCTCTTCCAGGTAGGCCTGTTCCACCCGGTCTTCGGAACGGAAGCGGTATTCCAGCTGAGAACCGTCCTTGATGTTGCGGAGCTTGGTTTGCACCATGGCCTTCCAGCGCCCGGGAGTGATGAGCTGGTAGTCCATGACCCGGTAGAGCTGTCCTTCCATTTTGATAATCATGCCTTTTCTTATCCTGGTAGCGTCAATCATCGAACTTCCTCCTGCTCTGAGCCGGTAAGAATACCGGGCCCTGATAAATTGGATGTGATCGAGCCGAGAAAGAAATTGAGGTTATATTTTACAATAAATCAGAACTTTGTCTATTATTCGGAGCTATAATCGGGATTCCACCGTCAACCCGGAAGCGGGCCTGACGATGTATGGCCGGCCGCCGGCCCGCTCGATGGCCCTGGCCACAGCTTCCGGGTCATCCGGAGCATAGGCAAACATGCAACCGCCGCCGCCCGAACCGTTGATCTTTCCGCCCGGGGCCCCGCTTTCCAGGGCAGCCTGCAGCAGGCGGTCAATCTTCGGGGTAGAGATACCCAGAAGCTCCCGGAGCACTGTTTGCTGCTCGGTCAGCAGCCGGCCGAATTCCTGGAAGTTAAAGCCCGGGGCTTCAAAAAGCTTCAGGCCCTCCTGAGTTAAAATCCGGTTGACCACGGCTCCATGGAGCGGGTTTCTGATTTCCGGGGGGAGATTCCGGCTGAGGTTCAGGATTTCCTGTTCGCTGACAGAGGACAGGTTCAGTCCTGGATATTCCTTTCTTAAGATCTCCAGGCCCCGGGTCACTCTTTCCCGGACCGAACCTAAGGTACCGGTGGTGTCTTTCTTTTCCAGGGAATCACCCAGGACAAAGGTGCCCGGCGGGGAAGACAGCCGCCTGATTTTAAACCCTCCGGCAAACTGAATCCAGACAGTTCCACCCAGGGCTGAAGTGTAGTGGTCCATCATTCCTCCCGGCTCCCTGAACTCCAGCACTTCGGCCCGGTGGGCCAGCTCAGCCAAGGCTTCCGGTTTTGGAGCCAGGTCAACCCGGCCGCAGGCTTCCAGCAGGAACCTGGTCCAGGCCACCACCATGGCTGAGGAACTGGAGGTTCCGGCGTTGATTGGTATTTCCCCGTGCATGGTGATTTCCCAGCCCTGCTGGAAGCGACAACCCAGCCGCAGCAGGATGTTGACCGCGCTTCGCAGGTAATCCCGGGGCTTGAGATAGGGTAGCTCTGTCTCAGGGAAAAAGCTATCTTCCTCGCCTGTATCAGGCAGCTGAATGTTGAAGCCGCGCTCGGCGCGGGGAAAGCCCTCAACGTAAAATCTCAGGCTGATAGCCGAGGCGATTACATCCAGGTCCAGGTAATCCTGGTGCTCGCCGAACAGACAGATTCTTCCCGGCGAGGAAACCCGCAAGTGGAACGGTGGCTTATCCATTTCTTATCATCGCTTCTGGAAATAGAATCAAACTTAAAATCTATCCCAGCGGCTGATTTCTGTCAATTTCATTTCGACCTTACGCCTGGTTGATTTATTCCCTGAAATTTTTTATAAAGAGTTTTCTGTCTAATTAATAAAGGCGAGCGATGAAAATAATTTTCCTGGGAACCGGCGGAGCCGTTCCCACATCCGCCCGGGACAACACCAGCTTTCTTCTGGAAATGGCCGGTGAACTCTGGCTGGTCGACTGCCCCGGTTCCCTGACCCGGAAGATTATTAAAGCCGGGCGGGAACCCCGACGGGTTTCGGCCATCTTTATCAGCCACATCCACGCCGACCATGTTTACGGCCTGCCGGCCTTCGTCCATAGCCTGATGCTGGAAGAGAAGAGCGTTCGGCTTTTCGGCTCGGCCGAAACGGTTGAATTCTGCCTGCGGTTGCTGGACCTGTTTGGTTTGAGAAAAGAGAAAATCTCTTACCGGGTGGAGCCGGTAGTTTTGACCCCGGGCCTCAGGACGGAATTATCCCCCGGAGTGGTTGTAATCGGCTGGCCGGTGCCGCACCATACCTCCTCCCTGGCCTTTTTCTTCGAGACTCCCCGGGGCCGGGTTGTCTTTTCGGGCGATACGCCCGTTCATCAACCCCTGTTTGAGCGGGCTGCCGGTGCGGATTGCCTTATACATGACTGCAGCACTCCCTCCCGTTATCTTGACCGGCTGCCTTTCCTGCAGACCATGCATGGCAACTCCCTGGAACTGGGTCGGGCCGCGGCCGGAGCCGGGCTCCGGATCCTGGTCCCCTGTCATTTTTTCAGCGACCTGGATTTTTCACCGCATGAAGTGGAAACTGAAATCAGGAAATATTATGGTGGCCGGCTGTTTATACCTGAAGATTTTTCCTGCCTGGAGCTTGAACCTTGAGGCCTGGAATTGATAAAAAGGCTAAAATAGAGTGTGAACCGGGTCGGTTTCCTGAAGAAAAGGTTGCCCTGAATGAACCAGAAGCTCCCGGGCGCTGCCCGGGGCAACGTTCTTTCCGGCCGGGAGAGGATTTAACCAGGGGAAGAACCGCATGAAGACCTTTTTAAAATTTTTTCTACTGATTCTAACGGGTGGCCTGATTCTCGCCGGCTGCCTGAGGCAAGGAGGAACCATGGCTGACACCGTTCTGGTCAACGGGCATATCTGGACCGGTAGCGAATCCACTCCCGAAGTTGAGGCCCTGGCCGTAGTTCAGAACAGAATCGTCAGGACCGGCAGCAATTCAGAGATTAAAAGGCTGGCCGGGCCCGGGACCCGGGTCCTGGACCTCAAGGGCCGGCTGGTGCTGCCGGGGTTTATCGACGCCCACACCCATTTTTTGAACGGCGGCCTGGCCCTGCGTTCGGTTCAGCTGCGGGACTGCCGCAGCCGGGAAGAATTTGTCAGCCGGATTGCGGCCAGAGCCCGAGAACTTCCGCCCGGGGCCTGGATCCTCAACGGCGACTGGGACCACGAACAGTTCTCCCCGCCGGTTCTTCCGACCCGGGACTGGATTGATCCGGTGACAGAAGACCACCCGGTCTGCGTTAACCGTTTTGACGGACACATGGTCCTGGTGAACTCGCTGGCCCTCAAGCTGGCCGGAATTGACAGGAATACCGTCTCCCCGCCGGGCGGCGAAATTATCCGGGACCCGAAGAGCGGAGAACCAACGGGGATTCTCAAGGATGCAGCTTCTGATCTGGTTTATGCCATCATTCCCGCTCCCTCTTTCGAAGAGAAAAGAGAAGCGGTTAAAATGGCCCTCAGGGAAGCAGCCGTTCACGGGGTTACTTCTATTCACGACATGTCGGACGCTTCCAGCTTCGAAGTTTACCAGGACCTTTTGCGCTCCGGGGAGCTGACGGCCAGGCTTTATGTTTACTTTCAAATTACTGAAATAGAGAGCTTTCTCCGGCTTAAAATCAAATCAGGCTTCGGTCATCCTTTCCTGCGGCTGGCCGGGCTTAAAGGTTTTGTGGATGGCTCCCTGGGTTCGGCCACCGCTCTTTTCTTTGAACCTTACTCCGACGACCCCAGGGCCTCTGGACTTCTGGCCGCGCACATGTTTCCTGAAGGAATTATGGAACAGAGGCTGCGGCTGGCCGACCGGGCCGGGCTGCAGGTGGCCATCCACGCCATCGGTGACCGGGCCAATGCCATTCTTCTGGACATGATGGAAAAAATAAATGCTGAAAATAAACCCCGCGACCGGCGCTGGAGAATAGAACACTGCCAGCACCTGAGGAGAATTGATATCGACCGTTATGGCCGACTGGGCCTGGTGGCTTCGGTTCAACCCTACCACGCCATTGACGACGGCTGCTGGGCCGAAAGGAAAATAGGCCCGGAGCGGGCCAGAACCACTTATGCCTTTAAATCGCTGCAGCGGGCGGGAGCGGTCCTGGTTTTTGGCTCAGACTGGACGGTGGCGCCGCTCGACCCCCTGGCCGGAATTTATGCGGCCGTTACCCGCAGGACTCTTGACGGGAAAAACCCTGACGGCTGGATTCCGGAAGAAAAAATCAGCCTGGAAGAAGCTATTAAGTCTTACACGGTCAGAGCGGCTTATGCCGAGTTTTCAGAAAAAGAAAAGGGCTCGCTTGAGCCGGGCAAGCTGGCCGACCTGGTGGTTCTGGACCGGGACCTGTTCCGGGTCGAGCCGGATGAGTTCCTGAAGGCCCGGGTGGTGCTGACCATGGTTGACGGAAGAATCGTCCATTCCAGCCCGGATATTCTGGTTGATGAAAAGCAGAGATAACCTGACTGAAAGATTAGAAACAATACTGGCCTCTGTGCCGGCTGAAAGAAGGCATATCATTCTCTTTTTGCACCGCGTCCAGCAGGAGTTCGGTTATCTGCCTGAGGAAGCTCTCCGGATGGCGGCCGAATACTTTGCCGTTTCTCCGGCTGAGGTTTAAGGCCTGGTCACTTTTTATTCGGCTTTCAGGCTCAGGCCTGGCTGCCGGCACGAGTTGACCATCTTCCAGGGAACTGCCTGCCACGTCCGGGGAGCCCGGGAGCTGACCGCGGAGTTCTCCCGTCTTCTGGGGTTAAAGCCCGGCGGGGAAGACCCTGAAAAGGGAGTTGCCCTCAGGGCCGTTAACTGCCTGGGCTGCTGTGCCCTGGCTCCCGTGGTGGTGGTCGACGGGGAATACCAGGGTAGAGTCCAGCCGGACATGGTTTCCGAAATTGTTAAGAAACTGACCGAAAGAAAATAATGAGCAGGAAAAAAATCAGGACGGTCGGCGAGTTGCAGACGCTGCGGGCCGGTCTTCAGGCGGCGTCGAAACCTCAGCGCCTGGTCTGTGTCTCGGCGGCCAGCTGCGGCCGGGCGGCCGGAGCGCTGGCCGTGGCTTCCGCTCTGTCAGAAGAAATACACAAGCGGGGTCTCAGCGGCTCGGTTGAGCTGCGTCTTACCGGTTGTCATGGCCTGTGTCAGTTTGAACCTGACGTGGTTATCTTCCCCGGAAAAATTTTTTATCCAAACCTGTCTCCCGAAAAGATCCCGCTTCTGTTGGAGGAGACCCTGGTCCAGGGCAGGTTTGTTCCTGAACTGGCCTTAAGGGAAAGCTCCGGGGACCGGGCTTTTCCCGGGCTGGATGATTTACCGTTCCTTAAAAAACAGGTCCGCTGGTTGCTCGACCGGCAGCTGACTCTTGACCCGGAAAGACTGGATAGTTACCTGGAACAGGGGGGCTTCCTGGCCCTGGAAAAAGTGCTTTCGGGAATTTCTCCGGAAGAAGTTATCAACCTGGTCCTGGCCTCCGGTTTGCGAGGCCGGGGCGGGGCCGGCTTTCCTGCAGGCCTCAAGTGGCGTCTGGCCCGGGAGGCCAGCCAGATGTAAAAATATTTAATCTGCAACGGGGATGAGGGTGACCCTGGAGCCTACATGGACCGGGGGTTTCTGGAAAGCAATCCCTTCAGCATAATAGAAGGAATGATAACAGGGGGATATGCGGTCGGGGCAGACCGGGGTTTCATCTACGTCCGACAGGAATATCCGCTGGCCACAGAGCGGGTGGCCGCGGCCCTGGAGCAGGCCAGGGAAGCCGGGTTTCTGGGAGAAAACATTCTGAGCAGCGGTTTTTCTTTTGAGCTGGAACTGGTCAGGGGAGCCGGAGCTTTTGTTTCCGGAGAGGAAACCGCTCTGATAGCTTCCATAGAGGGCCGGCGGGCTTTTCCCAGGCAGAGGCCGCCTTTCCCTGTGGTCCGAACTGCCCTGCGGCTGGGAGCTACCCGGGCCACCATCTATTACAGGCGGTCAAAGGCCGAGATGCCGGCCAGGGTGGAAGAAGTCAAACATGCCGAGGCCGAGGGCATTTTTTTCAATTTCCTGACGGTCCCGGTCCGGTTCCTGGGAAACAGCCGGGGCAAGCTCGAGGGAACGGTTTTGCAGAAACTGGCCCTGGGAGCCCCCGATTCTTCCGGGCGGCCGCGCCCGGTTCCCGTGCCCGTCTCGGAATTCGAAGTGGAAGTTGACCTGGCGGTGGTGGCCGTTGGCCAGAGCCCGAACCCCCTGCTGATCAAGCAGCTCACCGGTTTAAAAATTGGGGGCTGGGGTAACGTCGAGGCTGATTTCCAGACCATGGCTACCAGTCTGCCCGGGATCCATGCCGGTGGAGATGTCGTCCGGGGCGGGGCCACGGTAATTCTGGCCATGGGTGACGGCCGGCGGGCAGCCCGGGCTATCGATGAATTTTTGAGAAAAGAGTGACTCTGCTCCCCCTGCCCCCGGCCCTTCCGGCTGCCGTTTTTTTGCAGGAGTGGCCGCGGTGGCCAGAGACCGGCGGAAGGAAATTTTTTTTAACCCCTGCGTTCAGGCCGTCGGTTGAAGTAAAATAGAGTGAGCAGGTTCTGTTTGGAACAACTGAAGCCTTGAAACAGGAAGAAAGCTGAAACATGAAACAGGAAGAACTTTTTTCACCGGAAGCCGGTCACATCGGCACCGATGAATCGGGCAAGGGCGATTTTTTCGGCCCGCTGGTGGTGGCCGGATTCTTTCTGCCGGAAGGACAGGAGGCGGTGCTGCAGGAACTGGGGGTCAGGGATTCCAAGAAGCTCTCCGACGGCCGGGTCCTGGAAATTGCCCGCAGCCTGAGGCTGGGTTATAAGAGTTCGGTCGTGGCCGTAGGCCCCGAGCGTTACAACGCTCTTTACAGGAACCTGCGCAACCTCAACCGCCTGCTGGCCTGGGGGCACGCCCGGGTTATTGAGAATATCCTGGCTGAGGTCAACTGCGCCGTGGCCATAACCGACCAGTTCGGCGACGAACGCTTTGTCCGCCAGGCCCTTCTGAAAAAAGGAAAAAACATCAACCTGATCCAGAAAACAAAGGCCGAAGACGACCTGGCGGTGGCGGCCGCTTCCATTCTGGCCAGGGCCCATTTCCTTTATAAATTAAAAGACCTCTCGGAAGAGTTCGGGGTGGAACTGCCCAAGGGAGCGTCCCCCCTGGTGGAAGAAGCTGGACTCAAGCTGGTGAAAAAGTACGGGCCGCAAGTCCTGGAAAAGGTGGCCAAGACCCATTTCAAGACCACCGAGAAAATTCTTAAACTGTCCGGGACCTGATTTCAACCAGTCCCTTCCCGGTCGGCGGCCCCTGGCTTGCCCTGGAAGGGCCAGGTTGAAGAGAGTTTTGAGTTACACTCAAACCTGCGACCATAATTTTTTCAGGCTTATCGGACAATTTTGTGGCTAAAAAAGGGGCTTCTTAATAGAACGAGCAGGGGCTGAACCTGGAAAAATACAGGACCCGGTTTGCCGGTTTTGCGAGCGTCAACAAGAGGTGTCAGGTCTAACTTGAACTGCCCTCAGGATTCGCCCGGCATTGATAGTTTTGCTGACCCGGAAGAATGATAATTATCCAGCCTTACCCCTAAAAACCCGGAAGAGCCTTTTGTAATTTTCCCGAAACGGGGGCGTTATCTTTTTCCTGAAGGGATTCTTTAATTATTTCTTTAACTAAAAATATATCCCGGATACAACCTTCAGAAAGAATAATACCGGGAAATTTCTCTGGCGGCGGGGCTGTGGTATACTTGGGGAAAAACGGAGCAGACCCATGAGGCAAGTTGAAAGCACTCAGGCCACCGAGCGCCTCTATTTCCAGGATGCCTACCTGCAGGAATTTTCCGCCCGGGTGGTCGGGCGCGAATCGAGGGACGATAGCCCGGTGGTGGTTCTGGACCGGACGGCCTTCTATCCCGAGTCCGGCGGCCAGCCCCATGACCTGGGCTGGCTCAACGATGTCCGGGTGATAAGGGTGGAAGAGGAAGCCGAGCGCATCCTTCATTTCCTGGAAAAAGAATTATCCGGTGATGAAGTAAGGGGACGCATCGACTGGCCTCGGCGCTTTGACCATATGCAGCAGCATACCGGACAGCATATCCTGTCGCAGGCTTTCTACGAGCTGGTACATGGCGAAACCCTTTCCTTCCACCTGGGCCAGGAAGAGTCGACGGTTGAAATAGGAATCCCGGCCATCAGGGATGAGACCTTGCAGAGGGTGGAAGAGCTGGCCAACAGGATTGTGTTTTCGGACCTGGAAGTTAAAACCTATTTTCTCCCCGGGGAGGAACTGGGGTCCGTTCCGCTTCGCAAGCCGCCGAAAAAGTCCGGCCTGGTCAGGGTGGTGGAAGTTTCCGGGTTTGATTACTCGGCCTGCGGCGGGACTCACTGTCGCCGTACCGGGGAAGTCGGCCTGATAAAAATCCTGAAGCAGGAAAAAATCCGGGGCAACCTGCGTTTCTCCTTCGTCTGCGGGTTCCGGGCATTGAGAGAATTCGAAAACCGCCGGTGCTTCCTGCAGGCCACGGCGGCTCTATTTTCGGCTGAAGAATCCGAGGTCGCTGCCTGTGCCGGAAAAAGCCTGGCCGAATTAAAGAACCTCAAGAAGAGGCAGAAAAAGCTCGAAGAGAAGCTGTCCTTTTTTGAAGCCCGGGAAATGCTGGCACAGAACCCGGCCGGGATAATTTCCAGCCTCTATACCGACAAGTCCCCCGAAGAGGTCAAATTTCTGGCTCTTAACCTTGTGCACCAGGCAGAAGTCCTGGTCATCCTGGCGGCCTTTAGAAACGACAATTTCCACCTGGTGCTGGCCGCGGCCGAGAGCTTGAAGGTTGATGTCAGGGAAGTTATTCCTGTCCTGCAGGCCCAGATGCAGCTTAAGGGTGGAGGCAGCCCGACTCTCATCGAGCTGGTGAGCCCGGAAAAGGATAAGGCGGGAAGGGCCATCGAACTGGCCCTAAGGTTTTTCAAAACAAAGACCGGCCAAACCTGAACTCACTCATATCTCAGGCAGACTATCGGGTCCATCCGGGCTGCCTTCTGGGCGGGGAAAATACCGAAGAACAACCCCACGGCCATCGACACCGAAAGACCCAGGAAAACCGACCACCAGGTGACGGCCGCCGGCAGGGGGGTGGCTGCCCCGATGATCAGGGCAACGCCAAAACCGGCCAGTATCCCGATCACTCCTCCCAGGCCGGTAAGGACGACGGACTCCAGCAGGAACTGCTTGACGATGTCACCCGCCCTGGCCCCTATGGCTTTTCTGATGCCGATCTCCCTGGTCCTTTCCTTGACCGCCACCAGCATGATGTTCATAACTCCTATGCCGCCCACCAGCAGGCCGATTGATGAGATGACAATCATCACGATGAAAGCCGCGCCAGTAATCTGGTTGTAAAGTGTCAGCAAGGTTTCCTGGGTATAAATAGAAAAATCGTTGGGCTTGTTGGGAGGGACCTTTCTCCTTATCCGTAGAAAATTGGTGACCTGCTCGATCGTTTCCTCAACTCTGGTCGGGTCCTTGGGGGTCAGGGTCAGTTGCAGAGAACTCAGGTCATAAGGGAAATATTTCATCAGGCTGGTATAGGGAATTACCAGGATGTTGTCCTGGCTCTGTCCGAACATCTGTCCCCGCTTGCCCAGAACCCCTATCACTGTGAAGTTCTCACCGCCGATTCTTATTTCCTTGCCCAGGGGGCTGGAGTGGGGGAACAGAGCTTCAGCCACCTCAGCTCCCAGCAGACAGACCCGGGCCTTATGCCTTATTTCAGCCTCAGTAAAGCCACGCCCTTCCCTGGGCAGGTAAATGGCATAGACCTTGAAAAAGTTTTCGTCCGTCCCGAACAGGATGGCGTTATCGCTTTTCTGGTTCTGGTATTTAACTTCCGGCAGTTTCATGAAATCAGGGTTCAGCCAGATGGTAAGTCCCGCCACCAGGGGGCATTCCTCCTGGATGGCCCGGGCGTCGTCGAGGGACAGGTCTTTCCTCTGCCTTTCCTCTTCCGACAGGTTGCCCATCCTGACCGGCTCGTATTTCTGCACTATTATCAGGCTGCTGCCCACTTTTTCGATCTCGCCGGCAATGGTCTTATTTAACCCCTGAATGACCGAAACCATGGCAATGACCGTCATGACCCCGATGACGATTCCCAGGGTGGTCAGGAAGGAACGCATTTTATGGGTCCGGATGGATTCTATGGCCATGCCGAAGATTTCCTGCAGCAGACCGGTCCGGGCTTTCATTGTTCTGACCTCAGAGCTTCCACCGGGTTGAGCCTGGCCGCCCGGTTGGCCGGGTAGATGCCGAAGAACAGGCCGACCATGGTCGACATCATGATGGCCACGAGGATTGAAACCGGGTCAACCCTGGAAGGCAGAGAAGTGGCCACGGTGACAACGGTGGCTATCAGGTAACCCAGCAGGATGCCGATTATCCCCCCCACCCCGGAGATGATGGCCGATTCAATCAGGAACTGAACGAGAACATCGCGACGCCGGGCCCCCACGGCCATCCTGATTCCGATTTCCTTGGTCCTTTCGGTCACCGAGACCAGCATGATATTCATTATGACGATGCCGCCGACCAGCAGAGCGATGGCCGAGATAGCAATCATGGCGAAATAGATTCCCGAGGTGGCCGACTTGTAAAACTGGATAAAGGTATCCGAGGTAACAAAGGCAAAATCATCAGGCTGGCCGTAGGTTCTTTTCCTGAGCGACCTGAGAATGGTGCGAACCTCTTCCATGGCCCTGGCCATGGCTTCCTGGGAAGAAGTGTGGACGTTGATGTTTATAGTCCGGCGGCTGCCGTAAATTTTCATGAAGGTTGATATCGGTATCCAGGCATAATTGTCCTGACTGAAGCCGAGCAATTTGCCCTTCTTCTTGCCCAGGCCGATGATTTCAAAGTTCTGGTTGCCGATTTTCAACCAGCGGCCGACCGGGTCCAGTCCCGGGAACAGGTTTTCGGCCACGTCGGCCCCGATGATGCAGACGAAGCGGGAGCGGTCCTCGTCGTCCTGGGTGATAAAGCGACCGCGTTCCAGCTCCAGGACTGAGCCGATCATATGGTCAACCGCAGTTACTCCCCGGATGGAGACATCCTTTATGGACCGGCTTCCGAACCTGGCCATCCGGCTGGTTTCGACCGAGGCCCCGACCAGTTCACAGGTGCGACAGAGCCGGCGCAGGGCCCTCATGTCTTCCAGGGTCAGGTCCTTGCGCTTCATCTGCTCCTGGTATTCCTTGATGGTGGTGATGAACGGCGAGAACTTGGAGACCGAAAAATCGTTGGCCCCGTAAAAAGACATCCTGGTGTAGACGTATTCGTTAAGTCCCTGGATGACCGAGACCACGGCAATGATGGTCAGCACTCCGATGATCACTCCCAGCAGGGTCAGAAAGGTCCGGAGCTTGTTATGCCAGAGGGAGTCAAAGGCCATGTCCAGCGATTCCCGGAGGTAAAGGCTGCTTCTTTTCATTTCTGTCTGCCAGTAAGTTTACTATATTTTATACGAAAGGATAAGAGAAGGGTTCAGCCGGGGGCAGCCTGACGGCTACCATGAATCCCTGGAACCTGAAAACTGCTGGAATTGATTCCCCGCGATTGAGTGGCCGGGATTCAACCTGCCCGCTCAAGATTACAGTGCCCTTGACTGCCTGGCCGACCGGGCCGATAATTGTAGAACCAAACCAATGTAAGGAGAGCCAGATGTGCCAGTTTGACCTTAAGGCCGAGGGGCAGGGTGTCCCCTGTCTTTACTTTGATGAACCGGGGGCCATCAACACCGAAGCCACTTTGAAAAGAGCGGCTCTCAGGGCGGATGAGCTTGATATCGAACAGGTGGTGGTGGCCTCGGCTTCGGGTGAGACCGCCCTCCAGGCCGCCGAAATTTTCCATGACCGCCGGCTGGTGGTGGTTACCCATTCCACCGGCTTTTACCGTCCCGATTTCCAGGAGATGCCGGACCGGGTCCGCCGCCGCCTGGAAGAAAAAGGAATAAAAGTCCTGACCTGCCAGCATGCTTTCGGCGGGGTTAACCGGGCGGTGCGGAAAAAGCTCGGAACCTACGAGCTGGATGAAATCATCGCCTATACCCTGAGAGCCTTTGGTGAGGGAATGAAGGTGGCCATTGAGGTCAGCCTGATGGCGGCTGATGCCGGACTGCTGGAAACCAGCAAACCCTGCATAGCCATGGGCGGAACGGAAAAGGGAGTGGACACGGCCATCCTGCTCAAACCGGTCAATGCTCAGAATTTCTTCGACCTGCGGGTCATGGAAATCCTGGCCAAGCCCGGCTTCTACCACGAGGAAGCCAGGAAAAAGTAGGGCAGGAACAAAATATATAAGAAATTTGCTTATTTTTTCACTGGCCTTAGCCACCCGGGCTGATAAGAGTTCCCCGGGGTTTGGTTTCAATTAAAATACTTGCCTGTTGCTGGACCTGGTCCTTCAAGTTCTCAGATGGGTGGACTGAGGTCTGTGCTGGGTAAGATACATTAGTGGAACATTATAGTAACTCTACTTTTGCCAGCGAGTCTGATACAATGTTAGCGAAATTTTTAGTGGGAGAAAAATCATTATCAGGCTGAACAAATTTCTGGCTCAGGCGGGAGTGTCCTCGCGCCGGGAAGCTGACCGGATGATTCAGGAGGGCCGGGTCAAACTGAATGGTCGGGTGGTGACTGAACTCGGGGTGAGGATAGACGAGCATAAAGACCGGGTCGAAGTGGACAACCGCCCGGTCAGGTTGCCAGCAGAACATGTCTATCTGCTGCTAAACAAGCCGGCCGGTTATATTGTCACGATGGATGACCCGCAGCAGCGGAAGACGGTGATGGAACTGTTGCCCCGCCTTCCGGTCCGGGTCTTTCCTGTGGGCCGGCTGGATGCCGAAACCGAAGGACTTTTGCTTTTTACCAACGACGGGGAACTGGCCCATCGCCTGACCCACCCGCGTTACGAAATAAAAAAGCTCTACGAGGTCAGGGTCAGAGGCTTTGTCGAGGATAAAGAACTGGAGAGGCTGGAAAAGGGAGTCTTTATAGACGGTCGAAAGACGGCCCCGGCCCGGGCCCGGGTCATCTACCGCAACCGCGAAAAATCGCTGCTCAGCCTGGAAATCCACGAGGGCCGCAAGCACGAAGTCCGCAAAATGCTCTATGCCCTGGGCTTTGAGGTCAGGAAACTGCGCCGGGTGTCCTTCGCCGGACTGACCGTCAAGGGATTGCGCCGGGGGTTCTGGCGAAGGCTCAAACCGGAAGAAGTGGAGCGTCTGAAAAAAATGACCGGCCTGGCTGAGTGAACCTCAACCCGGGCCTGATTGTCATATATTACCCTGAGTTTTACCTTTACCTCCACCGATGTGACCTGGATTTTACTAAGAACAATCGGAAATTAATCGGCCGGTTCAAGCCTCTTCCGGTTCTTCTCCTGCTTCGCCCTCTTCCTTTTCGATATGCTTCCAGAGGAGCTCATCTTCAAATTTTTCCCGGGCCATTCCCAGATGCCAGATGCCGGCATCAACCAGGCTGTTGATGGTTTCCTCTTCGTAGGTCCCGTTTTCCAGCCGTTCGCCGGCTTTGACTCCGGTCAGGATTTCCATCCCTTCGTCCACAGTCTTTATAGGGTAGATATGAAACTTGCCCTCGGCCACAGCCCGGACCACTTCTTCTTTGAGCATCAGGTTCTTTACATTCTGGTGGGGGATGATGACTCCCTGGGTTCCGGTCAGGCCGCGCGCTTTGCATACCAGGAAAAAGCCTTCGATTTTTTCGTTAACCCCGCCTATGGGCTGTATTTCTCCCCGCTGGTTTATGGAACCGGTGACGGCCAGGTCCTGGCGCAGGGGTAGCCCGGACAGGCTTGACAGGATGGCGTAGACTTCGGCGGCCGAGGCGCTGTCGCCATCAATGCCGGAGTAAGATTGTTCAAAGGCAATGCTGGCCGACAGGGCGAAAGGTTTATCCTGGGCGTATTTTCCGCGCAGGTAACCGCTCAGAATCAACACCCCCTTGTTGTGGGTTCTCCCGCTGAGGTCTGCTTCTCGCTCAATGTTGATGACCCCGGCCCGGCCGGTGGAAGTCCGGGCCGTTATCCTGGTCGGCTTGCCGAAGGTCAGCTCTCCCGTGTCATAGACGGCCAGACCGTTAACCTGGCCGACCACCCGGCCCTCGGTGTCGATCAGTATTGTTCCCTCTTCTATCATTTCCTGGATTTTTCTCTCCACCAGATTGACCCGCTCTGCTTTTTCCCGGATGGCCCTTTTGACGTCTTCCCTGGAGATGACTTTTTTCCCGGCCTGCCCGGCCCAGTAGTCGGCTTCTCTAACGATGTCGGCCACCAGGTGAAAACGAGTGGACAGCTTTTTCTGCCGCCCGGCCAGTCTGACCCCGAATTCCACGATGGCGGCGATTCCTTCCCGGTCCACATGTCGCAGGTTGTCCTCGTCGCAGATTTTCTTGATAAACCGGACATAATCGTTGATGGTCTTCCTGTTCTTTTCCATTTCGGAATCGAACTCGACCTTGACCTTGAATATCTTTTTGAAATCCTCGTCGTAGAAGTACAGCAGGTTGTAGAGGTAATCATCGCCGATCATAATCACCTTGACCCGGCACCTGATGGGTTCCGGTTTCAGCCTGGCGGTGGAGACGGCAAAAATCGAAATCGGGTTCTGGATTTCGAAGGTCTGGTAGCGCAGGGTCCGGAGAAGCGTTGGCCAGACCCCGGGCTCGGTCAGCACGTCCAGGGCGTTCAGCACCAGGTAACCGCCGTTGGCCTTGAGGAAGGAGCCGGCCTTGATCTTGGTGAAATCTGTCTGGGCCACGCCGAAGCGGCTGTAAGAATATTCGATGGTCCCGAAAAGGTTGGGATAATTTGGCGAGATTTCCATCACCACCGGGGCGCCTCTGGTTTCCGAGTTATCAACCAGCAGGTTAACCCGGTAGGGAAGATAGGGATCAAGACCGGTTTCTTTTTCCGGCTCCTCTTTAGGAGAAGCCTTGAACAGGTCCAGGTCGATGGTCAGGTTTTTTTCTACTTCGTCCAGGTACTTCTGGACGGCCGGAAAGGGTAGCTTTTGCCTCAGGTCATTCAGGCTGCCCTGGATGAGCGGGGTGCAGGCTTCAACCTCCAGGCTTTTCAGCCGGCCCTGGGTTTCTTCATCAATTTCCTTGAGGACGGCAATCAGTTTTTCCAGCTGTTCGGTCAGCTGTTCATATTTCTTCTTGAGCTCGTCCAGCTGCTGCCTGGTCATTTTTTCTTCCCGGACCAGGGCTTCCAGCTTGCTGAATGGGGTGGGCTGTCCCTCAACCACGGGAATCAGTTCGGGCCTGGTGAAAATACCCACCGGCACCTGGATGACGGTAAAGCCCTCGGCCGCCACCAGGTCGTCGAACTTCTGCAGGATTTCTCTCTGCTTCCGCTGCTGGGCTTCCAGGATGGCCTGCTTTTTTTCCTGAAAGTACTGGCTTTTAAGGAGCTCGGGGATGTTGGTCCTTAGCATGGCAATGAGTTTTTCCATGGCCTCGCCCAGCACCCGGCCCTGCCCGGCCGGCAGGCTGAGCAACACCGGTTCGTCGGTCTTGCTGAAATTGTTGACGTACAGCAGGTCGTCAGGTGTTTCGCCAGTCGACCTGATTTTTTCCAGGAATTGCTTTATGGTGGTGGTCCGGCCGGTGCCGACCATGCCGGTGATAAAGATGTTGTAACCCCGGCTCTTGATTTCCAGTCCGGTCTTCAGCGATTCCAGGGCCTGGTCCTGTCCGATAATATCCTCGCAGGCTGGGCAGTCAGCCGTGCTATCATAGTCGATGGCCTCCGGCGGACAGTGCCAGTAGAGTTGCTCGGGTTTAAGTTCTAAAAAATTGCCGGCAGGTTTCATGGTGACTCCTGCTTATCTTTTATCACTAAGCCGACCGACAATTCAACCACTTGATTCCGCAGGTTGTTGCTGAAAAAAAAGGCGAGTTCTGGTAAAATCTGAAAAAGCCAGACCAGGGGCACCAGAAATGAGCAAAAAAGTTGAAATAATGAAGGTAAGTAACAGGAAGGACAGGGAAGTGTTTCTCAGGTTCCCCTGGGAAATATACAGGGACAATCCCAACTGGGTTCCTCCGCTTCTGTACGAGTTGAGGGCCAAGCTTGACCCCAGGAAAAATCCCTTCTTCGAGCACGCTGAAATGGAGCTGTTCCTGGCCAGGAAAGAGGGGCGGGTGGTCGGCCGGGTGGCCTCAATCATCGACCACCGCCATAATGAATACCACCGGGAAAAGGTGGTCTTCTTCGGGCTGTATGAAAGCCTGAATGACCTGGAGGTGGCCGTGGCCCTCCTGGATACAGTTGCCCTGTGGGGCAAAGAACGCGGTATGGAAATTCTCCGCGGTCCGATGAACCTTTCCATGAACGACGAATGCGCTTTTCTGCTGGAAGGTTTCGACCGGCCGCCGGTGGTCATGATGCCTTACAATCCCCCTTATTATATTGAATTGATGGAGAAGGCCGGGCTGACCAAGGCCAGGGACCTTTATGCTTTTCTCATGACCCGGGACCACCAGACCATGGAAAAGGTCCAGGCCGTAATCCAGAAGGTCAGAAGCATTACCTCTTTTGCCATGCGCACGGTTAACATGAAAAACATATACGAAGAAACCAGAAAAATTGCCTGTATCTATAACCAGGCCTGGTCCAGAAACTGGGGCTTTGTCCCCTGGACCGAAAAGGAAATGGACTTCATGGCCCGTAGGCTCAAAGATTTTGCCGACCCGGAGCTGGTCATTTTTGCCCTGCATGAGGGAAAAGAAGTGGGCTTTGCCTTCGGCCTGCCAAACTATAACGAAATAATCAAGAACCTCAACGGCCGGCTGCTGCCTTTTGGAGTTTTCCAGCTGCTGTTCAACCGGAAAAAAATTAAGGGGATGAGGGCGGTGGTCTTCGGTGTCCTGCCCCGGTTCCAGCACACCGGGCTGGCCTACCTGCTGTATGATGAGCTGGAGAGAAGGGCCAGGGCCAGAGGATATCAGTGGGCTGAAACATCCTGGCAGCTCGAAGACAATGAAGCCATCAATAGATTTACCACTTCCATAGGTGGTAGAATATACAAAAAATACAGGATATATGAAAAAAAACCGATCTGACGGCCAAAGGAGAAAGAGATGAAAGTTTATGAAGGCAAGCTGCAGGCGAAAGGATACAGGATCGGCATTGTCCTCAGCCGCTTCAACCAGTTTATCTCAGGCCACCTGCTGGAGGGAGCACTGGAGGCTCTGAAAAAGCTGGGGGCTGAAGAGGCTAACCTTTCCGTCTACAAGGTCCCCGGCGCTTTTGAAATTCCGCTGATGGCCAGGTTGCTGGCCCGAAAAAAACAGGTCGATGGGATTCTCTGTCTGGGTGTTCTGATCCGGGGCGAAACCCCTCATTTTGATTTTCTCAGTGCCGAGGTCACCAAGGGACTGGCTCAGGTGGCAGTGGAAGAAGGCCTGCCCGTGGCCTACGGCATCCTGACGGTTGAAACTCTGGAACAGGGCATAGAAAGGGCAGGAACCAAGGCCGGCAACAAGGGTTACAATGCAGCCATGGCCCTGGTGGAAATGTTGAACCTGCTCCAGGATTCCAAACTCAGGTAAGGCCAGGAAGAGACCTCTGCTCATGGGAAAAAGAAGAAAAGCCAGGGAGTGTGCTTTACAGATTCTTTTCCAGCTGGAGTTTACCGGCGACGAGCTGCCGCTGGTCCTTAAGGATTACTGGTCCCGGCGGGCGGTTCCGGCCGAAACCCGCGAATACTGCGAGTGGCTGGTCAGGGGGATCCGTGAACACCAGCCCGAGGTGGACCGAACTATCCAGCAGGCTTCCAGGAACTGGCGTCTGGAAAGGATGGCCACCGTCGACCGAAACATCCTGAGGCTGGCTGTTTTTGAGATGCTTTTTGAAAAGAACCTGGCCCCGTCGATAATCATGGACGAAGCCATCGAGATAGCCAAGAAATATTCCGGGCAGGAAGCGGCCAATTTTGTCAACGGCATTCTGGACGGGGTGCACCGCCAGCTCCAGGGCACTTCCGGTCCGGACAAGAACTGAAGCAGTTCAACCTGCACGATTTCAAGAGGTGAAACATGAGTGAACAACAAGGCAAAAAGGACCGCGAGCTGAAGCTGGTCCAGCAAGAACTCAGCGACCAGGAACTCATCCGCCTGGAGAAGTGGCGGAAACTCCAGGAAAAGGGACTGGAAGTCTTTCCCCACCGGGCCGAGGTCAGCCACTCTGTTTTCGAAGCGGTCAGGGATTTTTCTCCTCTAAGCCAGGAAGAACTGGAAGAAAAACAATACCGGGTAAAGGTTCCGGGGCGGATTATGACCATTCGTAAGATGGGCCGGGCCACTTTCTTTCATATTGCCGATTGCCGCAGCCGGCTGCAGGTTTACCTGAGGGAAGACCGGGTCGGGCCGGAAAACTATGAGCTTTTTGACCTGTTTGACATCGGCGACGTGATACTGGTCGAGGGACGATTGTTCCGTACCAGGACTGGCGAACTGACCGTGCTGGCCGAGCACTTTGCTTTTCTGGCCAAGTCTTTCCACCCCCTGCCGGAAAAATGGCACGGCCTGCAGGATGTGGAGCTTCGCTACCGCAAACGCTACCTGGACCTGATTATGAACCCGGACTCCAGCGAAACCTTCATCATCAGGAGCCGGATTGTCAGCAGCCTGCGAAAATTTTTTGAGGATCGTGGTTTCCTGGAAGTGGAGACCCCGATGATGCAGGTTATTCCCGGCGGAGCCCTGGCCAGGCCTTTCAAGACCTTCCATAACGCTCTGGGAATTGACCTTTACCTGAGAATCGCGCCGGAACTCTACCTGAAGCGCCTGGTGGTCGGCGGCCTGGAGAAGGTCTACGAGATAAATCGCAATTTCAGGAACGAGGGTGTCGACTCCCAGCACAACCCCGAGTTCACCATGCTGGAATTCTACCAGGCCTACCTCGACTACAACCAGTTGATGGACCTGACCGAAGAGCTCTTCGTCTACCTGGCCCGGGAAATTCACGGAAAAGAAGAATTTCCCTACGGGAAGGAGACGATTTCCTTCAAGCGGCCCTGGAAAAGGCTCAAGTTTCAGGAAGCGGTCCGGCAGTACAGCGGTCTGGCTCCAGCCAGGTTTGATGACCCGAAGGAGCTGGTGAAGTTTGCGGCCACGTTGACTCCTGACCGGAAGCCAATCAGCTACGCTAAGGCCCTGGATGTTATTTTTGACAAGCTGGTCAAGGAAAAGATAGTCCAGCCGACTTTCATCATCAATCCGCCCCGGGAAATTTCCCCTCTGGCCAAGGCCGACCCGGATAACCCGGAAGAAGCCAGCCGCTTCGAGCTGATCATTGCCGGCATGGAGATCGCCAATGCCTTCTCCGAGCTGACCGACCCCTTTGAACAGCGCCAGCGCTTTGAAGAGCAGGCAGCCCTGAGGCAGACCGGCGACGAGGAGTCGCACCTGGTTGACCTGGATTACGTCGAAGCCCTGGAGTACGGACTTCCGCCCACCGGAGGAGAGGGTATCGGTATAGACCGGCTGACCATGATCCTGGCCAACAAAAAATCCATCCGGGAGGTTATCCTGTTCCCGCTCCTGAAACCGCGGTAAGACAAGGACTTCAGGTGAGACCGGCATGAGCTTTGAATTATTCCTGGCCCGCAGATACCTGACCGCCAGAAGGAAGCAGGCCTTTATTTCCGTCATCACCTCGGTTTCCATCCTTGGAGTGACCATCGGGGTAATGGCCCTGGTCATCGCCCTGGCCCTGATTACCGGGTTCCAGGAGGATGTCCAGGGTAAGATTCTCGGAGCCACTTCCCACCTGATGGTCTCCGACCTTTCGGGACAGGGCTTAAAAGATTATCGGGCCCTGGCGGAGGAGATACAGAAAATTCCAGGAGTCCAGGTGGTCACCCCGGTAATTTATAACACCGTGCTGATTATGGGTCCGGCCCGGAATTCAGGGGCTATGCTCAAGGGTCTGAATTTTGAGGAGGAAGTGAAAGTAGCCGGCTGGTTGAGCAGGCTGATGGCCGGCCAGTTGCCGGAGGCCGGAAGCGAAGAAGAAATAATTCTGGGAAAGGACCTGGCCGCCGCCCTGGGTGTCGGTCCGGGCGACCGGGTGAGCGTGCTCATTCCTTCCGGCCGGCTAACGCCGGTTGGCATCCTGCCCAGGACCAGAACCTTCCGGGTGAGCGGACTTTTTGATTCCGGGCTTTACGAGTTTGATTCCTCAACGGCCCTGATTTCCCTTGACCTGGCCCAGAAACTTTATAACCTGCCGGAAAGAGTTTCCTACCTTCAGGTCAGGATAAAGAATATTTTCCAGGCAGAGATGGTAGCCGAAAAAATATACAGGGTGAGCTTTTCCGGGATTTACGTGACCACCTGGATGGAACTGAATCGATCCCTGTTTTCAGCCCTGAAGCTGGAAAAAACTCTGCTCTTCCTGACCATAACCCTGATAGTGGTTGTGGCCGCTCTAAACATCATAGCCAGCCTGGTGCTTATGGTCATGGAAAAGACCAGGGATATCGGAGTGCTGATGGCTATGGGAGCCACCCCGGCCAGTATCAGGAAGATTTTTTTCCTGCAGGGAGCCATCATAGGGGTGGTGGGCACCGGCCTGGGCTTGATTCTGGGACTGGCCTGGTGCTGGCTGGCCAACGTCTTCAAGCTGATCAAGGTGCCGGTGGATATCTACCAGATTTCCTATGTTCCCTTTCACGCCAGGCCGCTGGACCTGGCGCTGATCGTCCTGGTTACTCTAACCATTACTTTTGTCTCCACCATCTTCCCGTCGCGGCGGGCGGCCAGGATTGACCCGGTTCAGGCTCTGAAATATGAATAGATTTATTAATAGATTACGGCATAGAGAAGAATTATGGTAACGGAAAACAACCGGGTCATCATCAGGACGGAAAAGCTGGGCAAGTCCTACCCGCTGCCCGGAAAAGAGTGGCTGCGTGTTTTTGAGGGTATTGACTTCGAGCTGCGGGCAGGGGAACTGGTGGCGGTCATGGGAGTCTCCGGCGTGGGCAAAACCACCTTTCTTAACATCATCGGCGGCCTGGACCGGCCAACTGAGGGGAAGGTCTTTTTCCAGGGCCACGACCTCTGGGAAAAAACTCCGGCCGAGATTGCCCTGCTCAGGAACAGGTATATAGGATTTGTCTTTCAATTCTACCATCTTCTTCCCGAGTTTTCTGCTCTGGAAAACGTGGCCATTCCGCTGCTGATTGCCGGCAGAAACCGGGAAGAAGCCATGGAGAAGGCAGCCCGGGCCCTGGAAGAAGTAGGTATGAGTGCCAGGGCTGGCGCCCGCCCGGCCCAGCTTTCTGGGGGAGAACAGCAAAGGGTGGCGGTGGCCAGAGCCCTGGTGGCCGGGCCCGAACTGTTACTGGCCGATGAGCCCACCGGCAACCTGGACTGGAAAACAGGGGAAAGAATCCTGCAGTTGATAACCGAGCTGCACCGGAGGAAAGGTCTGTCCTCGATAATCGTTACCCATAACGAGAGAATAGCCCGTTTCTGTCACAGGGCTTATCTTCTGGAAGCCGGCCGGATGAAACTTTTAGAGGGCCCGGCTGGTTAATAAATAGATGAGGCCTCTTGCGGAAAGAAAAGAACGGAGAGGTCCTGATTCTTTGAAAAATGATCGGCAATATGGTATAAAGTTATGTCAATGAGAAAACTCAGCCTGGTTATATTCATATTACTTGTGCTTTCGGCGGCCACCCTGTCTGCCCAGCAGGTTATCGAGAAGATCGAGGTTATCGGCAACAACCGCATCTCTCAGGAAACCATCGTCTATTACCTCTCTTCACGCGAGGGTGATTTTTACAACGAAGCCCTCCTGAAGAAGGATTTCAGGGTTCTCTGGTCGACCGGCTTTTTCTCTAACCTCCGGATAGAAGAACAGGACGGAACCAGGGGCAAGGTCATCCGGATTTTTGTCGAGGAAAACCCTGTAATCAAAAATGTGGTTTTCCGCACCGGCAAAAAGGTTAAAGAAAGCGATATCGTCAACAAGCTTAAAGAAAAAGATGAGTACATTGCCGCTCATTCTCACTATAATCCTTACCGGGTGCAGAAGGCCAGGAAGACGATTAAAGAGCTCCTGGAAGACAAGGGCCTGCAGGCGGCCAGGATAGAAGCCGAGCTGGTGACCCGGGCCAACAACGAGGTGGATCTGGTCTTCAGGATAGATGAAGGAGCCAGGCTGCGGGTGGGGGAGGTGGTCTTTGTCGGCCGGACCAAGATTCCCGACAGTTTCCTGGTGGAAGCGATGAAGGACAACCGCCAGCACAGCCTGTTCAACTGGATTGCCAACAAGGACGTTTTCAAGAAAAACAAACTGGAAGAAAACCTGACCGAGGTCAAGAAGAAACTCCAGGAATATGGCTACATGGAAGCCAGCGTTGGAGAACCCCGGTTTGAAGAAATAACCAGGAAGAATGCCCTGTTCAGCCGGCAGAAAATGATGCGGATCATCATCCCGGTGGACCCGGGTCATGTATATCGAACCGGCGAAATCAAGATTGAAGGGAACAAGTTCTTTACCACCAGGTATCTCCAGACGCTGGTCAAACTGCAGCCCGGTGATATCTACAGCTCCAAGAAGCGGGAAAAGACCGTCGAGTCCATGGGGGAAAGTTACCGCAACTTTGCCTTTCTCTACGCCCAGATAATTCCGGTGGAAAACCTTGACCCCCGGAAAAAAGTGGTCAACGTGACCTTCAACATCCAGGAAGGTGAAGTGGCCTTCCTTAGGAAGCTGGAATTCAAGGGCAACACCTTCACCAAGGACAAGGTGCTGCGTCGGGAGTTCCTGATGCGCGAGGGCGATCGCTTCAGCCTGGCTGTCTTCAAAGACAGTCTGCTGCGGCTCAAGCAGCTGGGACTGGTGGACGTGGAAAAAGAACCGGATATCAAGCCTGACCCGGAGAATCCCACCCAGATAGACGTCAACCTCAACGTCAAGGAACTGCAGCGGAACAACATCCAGTTTACCGCCGGTTACAGCGGCTACGAGGGCACCTTCGTGGCCTTCAGCTACTCCACCGTGAATTTCCTGGGAACCGGGGAGACCCTGGACCTGACCCTGCAGCACGGCAAGAGGGTCAAGAATTACAGCTTCGGTATGAGCCAGCCCTACATCTTCGATAAACCGATGACCGTCGGCTTTAACGTCTTCGACCGCAAGATTACAATTCCCTACCTTTATAACCAGTTTGCCAAGGGGATAAGGCTAACCTACGGCACCAGGCTTTACCGTTACCTGAGGTTCAACCTCAACTACAGCTTCCAGAAGCAGATCATGGAAGTTCCGAGTTACGAGGATGAACAGGGCCAGCAGTATTATTACAATCCCTACTTTTATCCCGGGAAATACTTCGTCAGCGCCCTGGAACCGGTTCTTTACCAGTCCACCATAGACAGCCCCCTGACTCCCAGCCGGGGCACGATGTACAGCGTGGCCTTCAGGTATGCGGGTAGCTTCCTGGGAGGTGATGTTCATCTCTACCGCCCCAGGTTCGAGTTTGCCCGCTACCAGCCGCTGTGGGGCAACCATGTGCTGGGTCTTCACGCCGAGTACCAGTTTATAAAGCCCATCGGCAATCACGAGGTGCCCTACTGGGAAAGGTTCTTCCTGGGCGGTGAACAGTCGATCCGCGGTTATGAATATTTTACCGTCGGGCCACGGGACGAGAGAAACATCCTGATCGGCGGGGTAAAATCGCTGATTTTTAACTTCGAGTACATAGTGCCGCTGGGCGGACCGCTTTACGGCATCCTCTTCTACGATGTGGGCAACACTCTGCTCCAGTCTGAGAAATTCAGCCCCAAGAACATGTTCAGCTCGGCCGGGCTGGAAGTCAGGGTGTTTGTGCCGGCCCTGAGGGTTCCCTTCCGGCTGATTTTCGCTTACAATAACAGGAAAATTTACGTGGACGATTCCAATTTTGCCTTCCGCTTCGCGGTCGGCACTACATTCTGAAGTGTCCCTTTATATTTAGCTTTGAAAAGTGTAAAATTATGAACTATTAAATTTAGGAGGATTGGATATGCGCAGAATACTGACGGCGGTTTTTCTCCTGGCGGTCATGTTGATTGCCGGCAGCCACCTGGCCCTGGCCCAGCAAACCATCAAGATCGGGTTGATCAATTCCCAGGAAATCCTGGAAAAATCGGCTGAAGGCAAGAAAGCCATAGCCCAGCTGGAAGAGAAGAACAGGAAGACCCAGCAGGACCTGTCCAAGCTGGATGACCAGATCCGGCAGCTGGAAAGCAGGCTGAGCACCCAGCAGTTAACCATGACCCAGGAAGCCATTCTGTCGCTGAGCGTTGACCTGGAGCGGAAGAGGACCGAAAGGCAGAGGATGGCCGAGGATGCCCAGAGAGACATGCAGGAACTGACCCAGAGACTCTACATGAGGATTCAGAGCGAGGTCATGCCCATCATCAATAAGCTCGGGCAGGAAAAAGGACTGGACCTGATCCTGGACCTCAGAGAGAGTGGCGTGCTCTATTTTTCCCCGGCCGTGGACCTGACCCAGGAAGTTATCAAGAGGTACGATGCCAGCAAGGCCCCGGCCAGGTAAGTTGTTCTGAACCTTAGTCCCATGAACTCGGAACAGATCGAGAAATGGTTACCACACCGGTACCCGTTTCTTCTGGTGGATAGAGTCCTGGAGCTGAAGCCGGGCGAGAGCATCCTGGCCCTGAAGAATGTCACCTACAACGAACCTTTCTTTACGGGTCATTTCCCGGGACTCAAGTTGATGCCCGGCGTGCTGATCGTGGAGGCCCTGGCCCAGGCCGGAGGCATACTTCTCTACCATTCGCTTCCGGACCCGGAAAACGTGGTCATGGTCATGAGCAAGATAGAGGAAGCCAAATTCAGGAAGCCGGTGGTTCCCGGCGACCAGCTGAAACTTTCGGTGCAGATGCTGAGGCAGAAAGCCGGTTTCTATTATTTTTCCGCCCAGGCCACGGTTGAAGGGGAAGTGGTGGCCGAAAGCAAGCTTGCGGCCGGTTTGTTCAGAAAAAAATAAACCGGGTGGGGGTGGATACCCCCATCCGCTTCTTTTATTACTTGCCCCTGCCTTTTCTTCTTAATCCAGCCAGATAACCAGATAACTCGATCACTTCAGCACGAAAAGTGAATCGTCCAGCCCGGTGTTGTAGACAATTTCGCTGATGGTCATCCTGATATATTCGACCCCGCCCTGGAAGACGGTGATGGAGAAAGGAGCCATGGTGCCGTCAACTTTCCTGTAGTCTGACATGACCTGTTCGGATTCTATTTCGCCTCCAGTGGGACTTAACCCTTTGCTCTTGCTCTTGTAGGGCAGGAAGGTAGCGGCATCTATGTACATGGTGGCCGTGTCGCCGTTGGAGAATTTCTGTTCCAGAACGTGACAGGTTTTCCCGTCCACCTCTTCTTTACCCTTGTAGGTATAAGTGATGCCGAATTTTTCGGGGTGGAGTGTGACCTCATTTCCCATGGCCTGCCTCCGCATCTGCTCGGACTGGTCAGGCGATAACTCTATCACTCCTCCCGTCTGGGGGTTGGTCATCATGGCCTTCTGCCCGTCATAAACCTGGATCATGCTCATGCCCATAACTTCCATTTCCATCCGGAATTTGTCTGGCTCTTTCAGGTACATGGTAAAGGGCGCGTTCATCCCGAACTGGATTATTTCCATCGTGCCGCTCATCCTGGTATCCCTGATGGCGGCCAGTGTTTCTCTTCCGCCCAGGGCTTTGATCATGTTTTCCAGGATGTCTTTCCCGGTCTGGGCCAGGCCCTGAAGACTGAAAGCAGCCAGCATGAGCAGGACCAGGGTAAAGATAAGGTTTCTTCTTTCTTTCATGGTTTCCTCCTGTGTTCAAAAGCCAGATTATACAGAATTAATACGGAAAATGACAGGAGAAGTTCAGAGAGCAGAAAGGGGGGTTAGATTTTTTGCGAAAAATCACCCTCTGAGGTTATTGCCACCGGGCCGGTTTTATCCTATTTTATTATCAAGACAAGGCGTAAGATCGTGATCTGGGACAGTAAGGAAGACAGGTATAAACTTATATTCAATACCGTACCCACGCCCGCTCTGCTCCTGGACCTGGATAACAATATTGAAGATTTTAACGACCGCTGCCTGGAGTATTTTCCCAGCCCCGAATTCCATAAGGTTCTGTACGGGACCAGGGTTCCCGTCTCGCGGATTTTTCCCTGGTTAACCAATCCTCTATCAGCTCTAAGCTCGGGTAACTCCAGGGAGCTGACCTTCGAGCAACAGGTGGCCTCCGATAAGGGCCGGATTATCTTCCAGGTCAGGGTCAAGAAGATTCTCGACCCGTTTGACAATCACCGCAGCACCCTGGTGGTCATGAATGACATCACCACCATTGTTGAGGCCGAAGAGAAGGTCAAGAAAGCCCGGGACTTCTACCTGACCCTGTTTGAGGAATTCCCGGCCATGATCTGGCGAGCCAGGACCGACGGCCGCTTTGACTATTTCAACCAGGCCTGGCTGGCTTTTACCGGTCGGAGGCCAGAAGAACAAACCGGCCAGGGCTGGCTGCAGAACCTGCCTGAGGCCGACCAGAAGAGATTCCAGATCAGTTACGAATCGGCCCTGCAGAAAAGGATACCTTTTGAAGTTGAGTTCAGGATGAGGCGATTTGACGGCCAGGTTCGCTGGGTCCTGTGCGTGGGTCGGCCCTTCAGCAATCTGGACGGGGAATTTGCCGGTTTTATTGGTTCCTGCTATGACATCACTGAAAGAAAAAACCAGGAGGAGCAATTAGCCTTCCAGGCCCTGCACGACCCGCTGACCGGTCTGCCCAACCGCCGCATGCTGGAAGTTGTTCTTCCCCGGTTGATTGAGGAAAGCGAGCAGGGCAAAGCCAGCGCTCTGTTCTTTATCGACCTGGATAATTTCAAGCTGGTCAACGACAACTTCGGTCACCACGTGGGCGATAGCCTGCTGGTGGAGCTGGGACGTCTCATTCAGAAGCAGTTGCGTTCCGGGGACAGGTTAATCCGACTGGGTGGAGATGAGTTTGCCATCCTGCTGGACGGCGTCCAGAGAAAGGAAGCGGAAGCCATAGCGTCCAGGCTCCTGGAAAGCGTGGCAAATTACCAGTTTGTAACTCCGCAAAAATCATTCAGCCTCTTCCTGAGTATTGGTGTGGCCATGATTACCGGTCAGGTCGACCAGGAAATAATCATGTCCCGGGCCGACACCGCCATGTACCAGGCCAAGGAGCGCGGGGGAAACCAGTACGTCATTTACGATTGAGGCGGCTCCTTTCCTGGCCAGACAGTTCCTCTACGATTTTTGGCGTTGTGTTTGCCTTTAATTTCTTCCGGGGCTGTATTAAAATGGGGGCTGGAAAGCAGGAGCTGGTTATGATCACCGGGGTTAAAAAGCAGGTTTTTCTGTCCTTGTTTCTTTTGCTGCTGTTATTGACCGCTGACCTTACGGCCGGAATGAAAATCAGTCCCGGTTTCAAGACAGGAGGCGGGGTCTCCAGCCTTTTCGGACAGGATACCTACCAGCAGGGATGGCAGGCATCGCTCCAGACCGGCGTGTTTTTCGAACTGCTCAGCCGGTACCGCCTGGCTCTGGCAACCGAGCTGAACTTTGTCCGGAAAGGCTCGGTCTACCGGCTGGATTCAGATGGCCTGGAATACAGAGAAAGATACATTTTTGACTACCTTGAGCTTCCAGTCCTGGTTAAATACTATTTCGCCAGCCTTAAAAAGGCGGAATTCTATGTTTATGCCGGGCCGTCAGTCGCGCTGAACCTGAAAGCCAGGCTCAGGGTCACCTTCGACGGCCTGGAAGAAACGGTTGAGGTGGAAAACCTGCAGGGAACCGACCTGCTGCTTCTCGGCGGGATGGGTGCAGCCATCAAACTGGCCCCGGGAAATATCATACTGGAGGTGCGTTACAACCAAGGCCTGAAATCTGTGGCCACCGAGCCGGAAGCTGATATCCGCACAAAAAGCCTGCTCCTCCTGACCGGCTTCAGGTTCTGACCGGCTACTAATCAGCCCGGCTTATTTTTCCAGGTGCCGGGTCGCTTTCTGTGAAATTCAATCCTGATCCTGTTCTGGATTTCTTCTTCCAGGACGGAGGTCTCAAAAACCAGGCCGGCCAGGTAGATGGCGTGGGCGCGCAGGTAAGCCAGTCCCTGCCGGCAGAGAAACTCGAGCCAGGAACCGGTGGCCGTTTCGTCCATCACTTCGGGGGTTTGTTCCACCAGGGTCATCTGGCTGCGCTGGTTCAGGCGGTTTTCGGTTGAAGATTGTCTGCGGGCAAAGATGTTCAGCCCATCGTATATTTCCAGGGGGGAGACAAAAGGCGACCAGCGGCTGGCCCAGCGCTCATAGCGGGAATAAAACTTCTGGTTGGAGTCCCTTATTTCCGGCGTGGAATTCATCTCTTCGATCAGGATTTTTTTTAGCTCTTCGGCTGCCTGGCGGTAAGGCCGGTAGATGTCGAGGCTCAACTGGCGGTAGTAGGTGAACCAGCCCCTGGGTATCCAGTAATCGCGGAAGAGGTAGGGTGAATACCCGGAAAAAACCTGGACCCATTCGTGGGACGGGTAACCGTGCAGGTTAAGATAGATATCTGGCACCCAGTCCCGGTTGATCCGGGCGCGGACCCGGGCTTCCGGCAATAGCGGCTGGCTGAGGCCCACCTGGTAGCCGATGTCCACCCCCAGCGAGCTGTACCTTCCGGCATGCAGGCTGTGAAAGGGCTCATTCTTCAGCAGGTTTAGGGCCAGGGCAGCTCCGTCCGGGTTTTCCATCGGCTGGATGACCACAGAGAATTTCTTGAGAAAGTCCTGGTAGTCCTGGTCAGAAGTGAGCAACCGCGCGAATAACAGCGAATAGTTAGTGGCCGAAACTTCGTTGGCATGCTGGCGGGCGGTCAGGTGCAGCACCGGTTTGAGAGAGATGAGCCTGGGCAGGGAAACATAGCGACCGGCCGGCAGGTAAATTTCCAGGACCGGCACCGCTCTTCCTTCGTAAGAATATCCTCCCACATAGCTCCTGACAGCCGGGTGGCGGGCCAGTCCGGCGGCCATCTCCAGGCATTCTTCCGGTCCGATTATCCGGTCAGCCGGGATGTCAACGGCCTGCGGTTTCTGGCCGGGTCTTGAGTTCTCCAGCCGGGGAGGGGTTATCGGAATAGTCCGTTCGAAGCTCAGGTCCTGGAATTGAACTCTTATTTTAAGGTTTTTAATTCCGGGGAAAGAAAAAAACTGGAGGTTGGCTGTTTTCTCCCTCTGATAGCTGAAAACCTCCAGCATTGAAGCCAGCCGGGTGTAATCGGCTTCCTTTTCCACCTGTAGCAACAGGCCGGCTGACTCCAGGCAATCCTGAGCAGAATTGTAGACCAGCTCGTCCAGCCGGAGGCTCCTGGGTTTTATCGGGTTGAATTCCAGGGTTTTCCTGGCCGGCGGCCTGTTGCCTGATGTCCAGCTCAGGGTCATAGCGGGCTTTCTGGAACGAAAATCTTCCAGTTTGAAACTGGCCCGGGGAGCCTGGCCTTCAGTGGAGGGATGGATGATAGGAGTGACATTACCCGGCGCGGAAGAGCGGGAAGCATCGGCCGGCAATCCCAGGTCTTCTTCCGTCCAGCCGGTCATGGCCCGCAGCAAGTCCAGTGTGTCAAAATATATTTCATCGTGCAAGGCTTCCAGCGAACTGATTATCTCCTCGTCCAGCCCGAGGCGGTAATCCGGTTCGCTCAGCCACAGCTCCACTGCCAGCCTCTTGAAATAGGGCTGCTTGGCGAAGGTTGGTTCGTTCCCGGTTTTCTGAAGAACGAAGTCATGAAGCGGTTTGAGTATTTCATCCTGGTAAAAATCCCAGAATTTTTCCAGGTCGGTCTGGACCGGTGCCTCCAGCAGGTTCTGGCCGTTCTGGCTGACCCGGCACCAGCCGGTGGTGATGGTGACCGTACCCCATTCGGGACTGACCCGGAGAAAGGGAATTTCCCTGGTTTGTGGTGAAAAATCATCCTGGAAGACAATGTTGCCCTGGCGGTCAAAAACCAGGACCTCGTAGATGGTCTCCGCCTCGGGCTTTTTTTCAAACTGGATGTTTTCAATCGGAAGCTGCAGTTCGGCGGCCAGGATTTCGTCCACGGGGTAGAGTTCCTGCAGCCAGCGGTTGGGGTCGATGTAAAACCGCTTTACCTGGTGCCCGGGTTGGTCCTTAACCTCAACGAACCGTACAATAATTCTTTGAACCGGGAGGTTTTTCAGGCGCGGCAGAACTTTTTCCTTCAACCAGAAAAAGCCGGACTTATAGGCGGAGAGAACTTCCACTTCTGCCCGGAGGTTCCTGGCCCGGAGGAGCTCTTCAACCTGCTGCCGGACCTTATCCCTCACCGCCGGCGATTCGCTGAGTCCCAGGCTGATGATTATTCCTTCCGGCCGGGTGATTTTATTTAGGGTCTCCCTCACCAGGTCGAGGGCCTCTTGGGCTTCCCAGGCCCATTCCCTGGTTCCACTCAGAACCTCCACCGGCTGACCAATGGAGTCGACCCTGACTTTAAGCTCTATCCCGGGCAGCTCTTTCTTCAGGTAAGATTCAACCTCATCTTTGAAAGCCGGATTTTCTTCGGGCAATGATATAGCGACTTCCAGGCTTTGCGGTTTCTCCAGGAGGAGCTTTTTTGTTTCTTCAGCCAGCCGGTCCTGGAAATAGGCCTCGGCCGCACCGTTTTTCCCTTCAAGAAATTTTTCCATTTCTTCTTTAAGCAGGGCAATTTCTGGTTCTCCTTTCCTGAACTCGGTCAGGTAGGGAAACTTCAGGCTGAAGTAGGCCAGGGTTTTATCCAGGTCCTCAGACGAATGAGCCGTGATCAGCAGAGAATCAGAGGCGCTCGGGGCCGTGGCCAGCGTTTTTATCATTCCCTGCCCGGGCCGGAGCTCCGGGGCCTGGAGTTTGCCTTTTCGAACCAGGTCACGGGTCAGGGCATTCTCACCCACCAGGACTGGAGCCACCAGCGCCCGGGGGCTTTCAATTTCTTTATCCAGGTATACCAGCGGAAAGGAACCGCCGGCTGTCTCCAGCACCAGCCTGGTGGCCAGGAGCGGGAGACTGCCTCCGTTGTAATTGGCAGGGATGATTACAGCAGTTTCTATTCCGTCGGTAATTCCATCACCGTTGCGGTCAGCATACAGCCCTTTAATGGTAAAAAGCTCGGTCAGGTCAAACTGCCTGGGTTTGTCCGGAACCCTGGGAATTTCTTTGAAGCCCGGGGTAAGAAGCCTCCGGGAGGAGCCGGGCCGGGGCAGACCGACCCTCTCTTCCTGGCCCGGAGCATTGAGGATGAATTCCAGGCGGGCGCAGGCCGGGCAGGCCAGGAGTTCTGTGTTCTGCCCCAGGTTTCTCTCCAGTGATAACTGGCGCAGGGAGGCGGCCACCTTTTCCAGGTCGGAGGCCAGAGCGAAATCAAGCTTCAACGTCAGGGCAGCAATCTCGCCGGCGGCCTCAAAATTCAGGGAATTAAGGCTGGCCGGAAGGCTGGAGGCGGCCGGGAAGGTGTAAAGCAGCCTGGTGATGGACATTCCTTTAGGCCTGATTTTCAGACCTTCCAGGAATTTCTCCAGATCTTTCTCCAGCCTTTCGTAGGTGTAGCCAGATTCCCGGCCCCAGATTTCCCAGAAGTAGGGCCAGCGCAGGAAAAAAGCCCGCCCTGTCTGGAGCAGGGTTTGGGGTGAACCGGCCAGGCAGAGCAGTCCGGCTTGCCCCTGGTGGTTAAAGGCCGCCACCAATCCTTCACCGGCTTTCAGGCCAGCCGGGTCGATTTTTTCGGCCAGGAGGATTTTCCTGGCCAGCTTCAACCTGGAGCCAATCAGGACCGGGTTCTTCAGGCGCGAGAAGTCCTTGATTTCAGATTCCCGGTAGACCAGGTTAAAGTCAAGGGCCAGGCTTTCCAGGTTGATTCTGGCCGCCAGGTCGGCGGCCAGCGCTGTTTCTTCAGGAAGGGGATGGTCAGGTATGATTATGGCCAGGGCGATTTTTTCGCTCAGGCCGTCACCGTCTTCGTCCAGAAGAGTTTTTCCCTGGCGGAAAAGATGGGACAGGCTGAAATCTCCGGCCCTGACTGGAGGAGCCAGCAGGACCATGATGATCAAAGATAAAAATAATTTTCGCAGCATTTTGACCCTCACTGCCCTGAATTTTATCATTTATTTTCCGGCCGGTGAAAAAAATTTTAAGCGGCCGAACGTCCGGTTTGTTTTTGGCAGAACTGGAAGCAAAAGAGTTAGTCTTAAAATTGTGTTTGAATTTATAATCAGGCCCGGGGATAATAAACCAAGATGGTTATATTGTTTTTAACTTCAGGCCGACTGATAATCTATCCTGGAAATGGACCTGAAAACCATGGCGGGCAGGCCCGGTTCAAGGAGGTGGCATGAGAATGAATGTCTTCTTTCGCTTTTTAATATTTGCCGGTATATTACTGGCGGGGGCCGTAACTTCGGCCCTTTTGCCAGGGCAGGGGAGAGCTTCTTCCGGGATTTCAGTCAGCTCTCCGAATGGCCGGGTCGAGGTTAAAATCGAACTCGGGAACCAGATTGCCTACTCCGTCTATTTTGATGGAAGGCAGATTCTGGCTCCTTCCACGGTCTCTATGACAATAAACGACAACGTGGTGCTGGGAAGAAGGCCGGTCCTGGAGAATACCGCCAGGACCAAAAGGGATACGACCATCAACCCACCGGTCAGGGAAAAACGGGCGGTGATTGTTGACCGGTATAACGAGGTCAACCTCAAGTTCAGGGGAAATTTTGGCCTGATTTTCAGGGTCTATGACGACGGACTGGCCTACCGTTTCTATACGGGCTACCGGGTGCCGATTAAAATACGGTCCGAGGAGGCCAGGTTCAATTTCCCCGACAATTATCAGGTCTATTTTCCTTTCACCAGGGGCTTTCACACCTCTTTCGAAAGCAATTACAGCTACCTGCCCTTGAAGGATGTTGGGCAGGAACGTTTCGGTTTTACCCCGGTGGTGGTTGAAATACCTGATGGGCTCAGGGTGGCCATTACCGACGTGGCCGTGGATGATTATCCCGGCATGTTCCTCACGGCCAGCGACCAGGGCCTTCCAGGTCTTATGGGCAAGTTCGCGCCCTACCCGCTGGAAGAAAAATTGCGAGAGAAGAGCGACCGGGAGCTGGAGGTGGTCAGGTCGGCCGATTACATCGCCGAAACCAGGGGTGGTCGGCAGTACCCCTGGCGCCTGATAGTCCTGGCTGAAAAAGATGCTGACCTCATCAGCACTGATATCGTCTACCGGTTGTCTCCGGAGCTGGAGCTCAGGGACACCTCCTGGATCAAGCCTGGAAAGGTGGCCTGGGACTGGTGGAATGCCAACAATGTTTACGGGGTTGATTTCAAGTCCGGGGTCAATACCGAGACCTACAAGTACTACATAGATTTTGCTTCAAAATACGGAATCGAGTACGTCATCCTGGACGAAGGCTGGTCTGACCCGGCCGACCTGTTCAGGGTCAACCCGGAGATAAACCTGGAAGAGCTGATAAATTATGGCCAGCAGAAGAATGTCGGGCTGATTCTCTGGTGCGTCTGGCTGACCCTGGACCGACAGCTCGACCGGGCTCTGGATTATTTTCAGAAAATAGGGGTGAAGGGGATAAAGGTCGACTTCATGAACCGGGATGACCAGAAAATGGTCAATTTTTACCGGCGCTGCGCAGCCGCGGCTGCCCGCCGGCGCCTGGTAGTCGATTTCCACGGGGCCCATAAACCGGTCGGTCTGAGAAGGGCTTTTCCCAACATCCTGACCAAGGAAGGGGTGCTCGGCCTGGAATACAGCAAATGGAGCAGTCTGGTTACGCCCGACCACGACCTGATGCTTCCGTTTATCAGGATGCTGGCCGGCCCGATGGATTATACGCCCGGGGCCATGCGCAATGCCCAGGAAAAGCAGTTCCGGGCCGTGTTTGATTTGCCCATGAGCCAGGGCACCAGGTGCCACCAGCTGGCCATGTATGTTGTCTATGAGTCGCCGCTCCAGATGCTGTGCGACTCTCCCTCCGCTTACCTCCGGGAACCAGAAGTCATGGATTTTCTGGTTAGGGTGCCCACGGTCTGGGATGAAACCAGGGTCCTGGAAGCGAAGATAGGGGATTTCGCGGTGGTGGCCAGAAAGAACGGGGATAACTGGTATCTGGGGGCCATGACTGACTGGACACCGAGGGAATTTGAACTGAAGCTGGATTTCCTTGAGCCGGGGAAGCTCTGGAAGGCGGACTTCTGGCTGGACGGGCCGAATGCCAGCCGTTTTGCTTCCGATTTCAGCCACCATAGCCATAAAATGGCTTCTGGGGAAACGATAAAATTAAAGCTGGCCCCCGGCGGGGGAGCTGTGGTCAGGCTGACCCCGGCCACATGATGGGCAGGAATTGAGGAGTTCGTGCTTTTAAGAAGAAGCTCCCGGGAACGATTCCAGCCGGTCAATATATGAAAAACATTTCATATATAACTGATAATAAATAAGATATCCGGGCATGTTAAAACCCCCGACCTGTATCCGTCAGGTGCTTTTTATGCTATAATCTGATTCAGGCCGGAAGCGGTGTCAGAGGCTATGGTCTGAGGCCGTAAATTGGCTGAAGGTCTTGACACGATCTGTTTTCAGTTCTAAATTATGGTCAAGGGAACACAATATATTGTATAGGTTGAAAATGGTAGACTATATAGCGGTTATTGTGAATATAATTTATCGTTTTGTCTCAGCCCACACCCATTATTTTCCCCTGCTATCTGGCTGCATCTTTACCTGCGATGCCGGCGGCCCCTGCGTGGCTGCCCTAAAGTGCTTGCCCGGCGAAGGCCAGGCAATAAGCCTCCCGGGTCGACTGGCTTAAGGTAACAATAAAAAGGATAAACGGGATCAAAATGAAAAAAATTATAGCTTTGAAATATTTTCTGGGCGCTTTTCTGGCCCTGTTTTTTATTGCCGGCAAACCGCCTGAATTTGGACGGGAGAGCAATTTTTTCCAGGGATACGTGATACCCCGGCCGGTGGTCAGGATCGGTTTGATCGTCGGGATGAAACAGGCCACCATCAGCTCTTCCTCCGGGATGAAAATCTACGAAATCGGGCGGGAATACAGGCTGCTGGCCGAAGACGTAGAGGAAGTGGTCATCAAGGTTGAAAAGGAAAAGCTGACAGAAAAGTTTATCCTGCTTATCACCCAGACCAGCGATTATCAGGAAGCCGAGCTACTGGCGGCTGAATTGAGCCAGAAGCTGCCCGGTCAGGTCCTGGTGCAGGAGAAGTTGGAAGCCGGCAGCAAACTTTACCAGCTGAAGTACGGCGAATTTCTGACAAGGGGACAGGCTTTGGAATCCATCAGGCAGCTGGAAAGTCTTGGCTACCGGGAGGTCTGGATGATCAGGGAAATCGTCAGCCTGCCCGAGCCCGGCAACATCTGGCTCCAGGTCGACCATAAGCTTCAGTCCTTCAATAAAGAAGCTGACCTGTATTTTATCCCGGCATTTACCGAGAGTTTTCTCAGGTTTAACGACCGCAGCTACCGTGGTATTTTCCAGCTCAAGAATACCGGTCGGGGGCTGGCCCTGATCAACATCTTAAACCTGGAAGATTATCTCAAAGGTGTTGTCCCTCTGGAAATGTCGCCGGGAACCTTCAATGCCCTGGAAGCCTTGAAAGCCCAGGCGGTGGCGGCCAGGACCTATGCCCTCAAGCACCTTGGCCGCAACCGCAGCCTTGGTTTTGACCTGACCGATACCCAGAGCTCCCAGGTCTACGGTGGACTATCGGCCGAGCATCCCCTGAGCAACCGGGCCGTTGAGGAAACTTCCGGCGAAGTCATTACCTATAAGAATGAACTGATCAACGCCCTTTATACCAGCACCTGCGGCGGCCTGACCGAGGATGCCGAGAACGTCTTTTCCGGGCGTCCGGTTCCTTACCTGAAGAGCGTTAGCTGCACTCATGAAAAACAACCCGAATGGCGCCTGGAGACGGCCCGGGCTTATCCTGGAATCATAATTAAGGGGCGGGATATCCTGGCCGAAGTCTTTCCCCTGCTGGCAGCCGGAATAATTTCCCACAATTCCCCGGCTGATTATTTTGACCAGCCCGTAACCGGGGAGGAAGTGGCCGATTACCTCCAGCGGGTCAGCCAGTTCCGAAAAATAAACAGCCCGACCAGTAATCCAGAAATGGAAAAATTGCCACAGGTCAACTTTGTCGAGCTGGCCCATGGCCTGGTTGATTTCTTCGGCTGGCAGGACAAGACAGGCTTGCTCCTTCTTCCCACCGAGATTGAATTTCTGCTTAAGGAACAGCAGCGGAGCAAAGACCTGAAGGAAGCCGACCGCAAGGCGCTGGCCTACCTGCTGCAATCCGGAATATATCCCGGCTACCTGCGCGAGGATAACCTTTTCCGGCCGGTGACCAGGGCCGAGCTGGCCTTTATCCTGAGAAAGTCGCTGGGTTGGCTGGAAGACCTTTACCACCAGGGAACCTTTCTCGGAAAGAAGGGCGAGCAGCTGGAAGTGATGGAAGGGAGCAACCGCCGGTTGCTATCCTGGCCGGCTGACGGCTACCTGCTGCGCAGCCTGGAAGGGGGAACCTTTCCGGCCAGATCGCTGCTTCTTCTGGGCGGCGAAAAAATCAGGTGGATCGAAGCGAACGGCCAGGTGCAGTTGCTGGAGGTAGTGTATCCACCCGATACCAACGTTCTGGACCGCAATTCCCGCTATAATCGCTGGAATGTCAGGGGGACCCGCGAAGAACTGGAAAAGAATATCCTGAAGTTTTATCCCCAGGTGGGGACACTTTCTGACCTCAAGGTTCTGAAAAGGGGAAAATCCAACCGGGTGATTGAACTTCAGGTTATCGGTGAAAAAGGCTCGGTGGTGGTAACAGGCCTGAGGGTGCGCTGGGCTCTTAACCTGAAGGATACGCTCTTTTTTATCGACCGCGAATACGATCCATCGGGCCGACTGACCCACTTTGTTTTCAGCGGCCGGGGCTGGGGCCACGGAGTGGGCTTATGCCAGGTCGGGGCCTACGGGATGGCTCTGTCCGGTGCCGGTTACAAAGAAATCCTCGGCCATTACTATAAAAACATCAAAATTGAAAAAATCCATTGAAAACCATTGCGGCCTCCCGGCCCTGAGTTGACAACATTCCGGATCCGTTGTAGAAAAATGGTTCATACTCTGTTTCAGGCTGACCGATATAAGGCTTAAAGATGAACTATTTTCAGGCGCTGGTGCTCGGTTTTCTGCAGGGTGCGGGAGAGTTCCTGCCGATTTCCAGTTCGGCCCACCTGGTTATAGGCCCCTATTTTTTTAACTGGAACTACCAGGGATTGCAGTATGACGTCATGCTGCACCTGGGTACCCTGCTGGCCATAGTGGCCTACTTCTGGAAGGACTGGATAAAAATAATTTCAGCCGGCTTTACCAGGACAAAAGAAAAAGAAGGGCGTTTTCTCTGGTATGTGCTGCTGGCCACGGTTCCCGGGGCCCTGGCTGGCTATTTTCTGGAAGAGAAAGCCGAAACCGTTTTCCGGGAGCCGCAGGTAATAGCCGGCAGCCTGATTTTCTTCTCCCTTTTTATTTTTCTGGCCGACCGGCTGGCCAGAAACCGGAAGGGGCTGGAGGAGCTGAACCTTACGGAGGTGCTTCTCATCGGGCTGGCCCAGAGCCTGGCCATAGTGCCAGGCGCTTCGCGCTCTGGAATGACCATCATGATGGCTCTGTTCCTGGGATACCGTCGTCAATCGGCGGCCAGGTTTTCTTTCCTGCTGGCCACTCCGTTGATTGTAGGGGCGGCCCTGCTGGAAGTGCCGAAGATAGCCCTGTCGGAAATAAACGGCCCCTTCATAGTCGGCTTCCTGTCCTCGGCCCTGTTCGGTTTTCTGTCCATAAGGTTCCTGCTTTCATTCCTCAAGACCAGGAGTCTGGTGCCGTTTATCTCCTACCGCCTGGGACTGGCCCTGCTGATTCTGCTCAAGTATTTTCGGTAAATTGACTTAAGGCCTTATCTTCCCTAAAATACAGCTTACTTTCATCAACTTTCCAGGAGGATAAAGTGAAAAATTCAGCTCTTTCATCCGACCGTAAGGAAGCTCGCGAGTACCAGACGGCTTCTTCCGGTTTGTTTTTCAAGGCTAAAAAAGTCCTGTACGAAAAGAAGTCAGCCTTTCAGAAGATAGAAATCATCGAGAATGATTTTTACGGCCGGGTGTTGTTCCTGGACGGGCTGGTCCAGACCACCGAGAAAGATGAATTCTTCTACCACGAAATGCTGGTTCATCCAGCCCTGGCCTGTCTCCCGCGGCCGGAGAAGGTCCTGGTCATCGGCGGAGGAGACGGGGGGGCTCTGAGAGAAGTTCTGAAACACCCGGTCCAGAAAGCCTGGCTGGTGGAGATAGACCTGGAAGTTATCCAGGCCTGCGAGAAATACTTTCCCTGGCTGGAGGCTGCCCTGTCCGACCCCCGGGCCGAGCTGGCCATCGCCGATGGTTTTGATTTCATCCAGAAGACCAGCGAGCGGTTCGAGGCCATCATCGTCGATTCTTCCGATCCGGTCGGGCCTTCAGCCATCCTGCATGCCCGCGATTTTTATCTCAAGCTGAAAAAGGTGCTGAAACCTGACGGCGTCATCGTGACCCAGGCCGGTTCCCAGCTACTTCACCTCAAGGAACACGGGCAGAAGGCTCAATTCCTGAAGAAGATGTTCAACATTTCTCTCTTTTATTCGGCGCCGGTTCCAACCTACCCGGTCGGGACCTGGTGCTATACCTTTCTCTCGGACAGAATTGATCCGCTGAAGATTAAAAAGCTAAGAATTCCCGCCGGCCTGAAATATTTTAACCAAGAAATCTTCCGGGCCAGCTTTGCCCAGCCCGCTTTTTTCCAGCAGGCCCTGAGAAGTTCAAGGTAATAACCGGGTAGAAAAAAGGCCAGAAATTACAGGCTTTAACCCGTGATTACCGGCGTGGATAAATATTTGAAAATTAAGGGGTAAAACCTGTTTTCTTCGCCGGCGCGGAACTTATTTTCCGGGAGCCTGTTCCAGGATCTTTTTGAGAAGTTTCCTGTCCTTTGGAAACTGGCCCACCGACGGCAGGCGCTGCAGAAGAAGGGCCCAGCCGGGGTCCAGGGCAAAGACTTTTTTGAAAAGCGGCAGGCTTTCTTCCACCCGGCCGGTCGAAGCCATGGTGACTGCCGGCCAGAAAATCATCTCCGGGTTGCCGCTGTAAAGCTCCATGGCCAGGTGGTATTCTTTCATGGCTTCTTCCAGTTTATTTTCGGTCAGCAGCTCGTCTCCCCGGTTCATGTGGTTGTAGGCTTTGGCAATGAGCACCAGCCTCTTCATTTCCCTGACCGGGTCCGGATGGTCTTCAATCCGCAGGTCGTAAACCCGGTCTTTCCACCAGACGCCAGAGCTTTTCCCGCTGACCACCAGGATGGCTGCCGATTGTCTGCCCCTGATATCGCCGCCTTCTGTTTCCGCGGCTTCCAGGGCTGCCAGCAGTCTGTCCACCAGCTCGCCCCTGGTGTTCTGATAGGCCCGGGCCATGGCTTCCCAGACGGTGTTCTTGAGCATCATGTTGGCCTGGCAGGTGAAGCCATCGCCCTTAAAATGCCCGGCCTCGGCGATGCAGTTCCGCCCGGTATGGACGGCCACTCGCCCGACGGCATCGACCATGGCCACCTGCCTGACTTCCGGGGTGCGGTCGGATTTGAGCAGTCCGCTCAGGGCCTCTTCAGCGCTCCTCCCGGCCCGCATCATCTCCAGTCCCAGGGCTCCGTAGGCCGGGTCCACAAAAGACTGGGTGGCCACCGCTCCCACTCCTGCAGCTGCCCAGCTGACCAGGCTGCCCACCGAAAACCAGTGCGACTGGACGGCCACGCCCAGCTGCCCGGTTTCTCTGTCAAAAGCCACTATGGAATAGGTGGTTACCGGCCTCAGGTTTTTAGAGGCAGGGTTGTCTGCTGCCAGCAGGGAGAAAGCAAAAAGGCTCAGGGAAAGGGCCATAACCAGAATTAAAAAGGAAATAACCGGTCGATTGGCTTTAATCCACTGGCTTCTATTCATATGTCCCTCCTGTTGATCATATTTTCACCATAATTTTTTATGATTCTCAAGATTTTTCAAACAGAAAATTTTCTTTGCGGTCGGGGAAAATTATAAGCGGTGTGAATGAAAATCTGGATAATGCCAGAGGTCTTCATTACAGAAATAATCAGGACAAAAAATCTTCTGGTTCAGGGCCTTTAAGAAGCTGGGTGGAATACTTCCTATCGGGCCTTATTCTTCAGTCCTGGTGGCCAGGCCCGTCCCCGGGCTGAAAGAGGGGAGGAACTGCAGACAGAACCAGCTTCAAGGAAGAAGCCCGGAGCCAGCTTCTCAGGGCAGGCAGATTTCATAGAGGCCGAGTTGATTCACCAGACTATGCCGGTTCTTAAGTGTAAAGGGAAGCGCTGGAGAAAGAGGGTTGAGTTCTCTGGCCCGGGAGTCAGAGCAGACTTATTCCATGGGTATAACAGCTTATGATAGAGAATTACAATTGGCTCCGCTTGATCAGAGGCAGGTTTAATCGCCAGAGGTCTGTTTAAAATTCCCCTGAAAGAAAAAGGGGAAAAGCCGGAAGGCCTTTCCCCCTTGGTCCGTTCTTTCGGTTCTCAGCCGTTCTTTCTGACGGCTTTCCAGGTAGCGGTGCCGAAGTTGCCCATCTCCACTTCGCCGCTTATGGTGTTGGCATCCTGGATCTTGCCCTTGTAGGTCATGGTGAAAGAGCCCTGGGGCCCTTCCCGGGTGATAGACCATTCGATGGCCTCGCCCCTGACCGTTCCTTTGCCGGTGATTTCACCGCCGCGCATGTCCTGCATGGTCACGGTCAGTTTTTCACCTTCCTGGACGAACCTGATGTCGCTGGTTCTTTCACCGCGGGGGGTGGTAATGGTGAAGCTCCAGTCTCCGGTAACGTTGACCCGGGCGGCCACTGCCAGCAGGCCGCTTACCGCCACGATCAGGAAAAGAAGGCAGACTTTTTTCATTTTTGTCCTCCTTTTATTTTTGACGCTTCTCTCCCGATTTTCTTCCATGAATTTAATGGGCGGGTTTACGGGTATTTCAATTTGCCCTGTCGCTGTTTTTCTCTCAGCACCCGGAGCATGTCGGCCGTCATGGCGGCCAGGTCGTAATCGGGCTTCCAGCCCCATTCTTCCCGGGCAGCGCTGTCGTCGATTGATTCCGGCCAGCTGTCGGCAATGGCCTGACGGAAATCGGGCCGGTATTCTACCTCAAAGTCCGGCAGGTGCTTTTTGATTTCCGCGGCCAGGTCGGCGGCCGAGAAGGACATGGCCGTGAGGTTAAAATTGGAATGGTGCCTCAGCCGGGAAAAATCGGCGGCCATCAGCTCGATTATGGACTTGAGGCAATCGGGCATGTACATCATCGGCAGCCTGGTCTCCGGCCGGAGGAAGCAGGTATAACGGCGGTTGAGGATGGCTTCATAGAAAATGGCCACAGCATAGTCGGTGGTTCCACCGCCGGGCAGGGTCTCGTTGCTGATTATGCCCGGAAAGCGGCAGCCCCGGACGTCCAGGTTGTATTTTCTGACATAATAATCGCAGAGATGTTCTCCGGCTACCTTGGTCACCCCGTAGATGGTGGTGGGGCTCAGGACGGTATCCTGGGGGGTGTTGACGCGGGGCGTGGCCGGGCCGAAGACGGCGATGGAGCTGGGGCAAAAAACCTGCCTGACTCCGAGTTCCCTGGAAGCTTCCAGGATGTTATACAGGCCGTTGATGTTGACTTCCCAGGCCTTCTGGGGAAATTTTTCTCCGGTGGCCGAGAGGATGGCGGCTAAGTGGTAGACGGCTTTAACCCGGTGCTTATGGATCAGCTGGCCGATTTCCTGGCGGTTGGTTACGTCCAGCTTTTCAAAGGGTCCTGAATTTTCCAGGGCCGGAGACGGTGGGACCACATCTGAAGCAATAACCTTTTCTGCTCCGTAAAGCTTCCTCAGAACTGGAACCAGCTCGGAACCGATCTGGCCGCAGGCTCCGGTGACCAGGATAGTTTCGCTCTCAGGGGTCATCTTCGCTCCTCGAATCCTGTTGGATTAAGAATAAAATCTTATATCCTGACGGGGGCTGGATGTCAATAAAGCCCGGAAAATTCCTTCCGGTCTTGCCTTTATCGGCGACTTCTTATAAATTTTATAACTGTCCCTGAATACCCGAGAACAGGAGGAATTGATGAGCATAGTAGTGGATGGTCACCTGACCATCGACCAGGTGGTCAAAGTGGCCAGAGAAAACGAAACGGTGGAAATTCACCCCGAAGCCAGAGCCAGAATTAAGAAATGCCGGGCACTGCTCGAAGATAAGATCAGGAAAAACGAAATCATGTACGGTGTCAATACAGGTATCGGCGAGCTGGCCAACGTCGTCCTGACCAGGGAACAGGCAGAAAAATTTCAGAAGTACATCATTTACAGCCATGCCGCCGGCTATGGCCAGCCCTTGCCTGTAGAAGTGGTCAGGGCGGCCATGCTGTCCAGAATAAGCTGCCATTGCCACGGCCATTCGGGGCTGCGGCTGGAAGTGGTGGAACTGCTGGCCGAGCTACTCAACCGTGGGGTAACTCCTGTCGTCTGTGAGAAAGGCTCGGTTGGAGCCTGCGGCGATCTGTCGCCCATGTCCCAGATTGCCTTAGTGCTGATGGGCGAGGGCGAGGCCTATTACCGGGGGCAACGGCTGCCGGCCAGAGAAGCCCTGGAAAAAGCCGGACTGAAGCCCGTGGTGTTTCAGGCCCGAGACGGACTGGCCACCATCAACGGTTCCAACGTCATCACCGGCCTGGGAGCCCTGGAAGTCCATGACGCCCTGCGCTGGATTAAAAACTCGGAAATCGTGGCGGCCATGACCCTGGAGGTCCTGAATGCCAACATGAAGGCCTACGACGAGCGGGTACACAGGGTCCGTGGTTATCCCGGAGCCCTGACTTCAGCTGAAAATATACGAAGAATTACCGAGGGCAGCGAACTGCTCCAGCAGCCCGGGAAAAAGGTTCAGGACGCCTACAGCCTGAGAAGCACCCCGCAGGTGGTGGGCGCGGCCAGGGATGCCTGGCAATGGGCAAAGTATATGATTGAGGTGGAACTCAACGGGGCGGCCGATAACCCCATCTTTTTTCCAGATGAAGACCTGGTCCTGACCGGGGCTAACTTTCAGGGAGTGCCGCAGGCCTTTGCCCTGGAGCTCCTGGGAACGGCCATCACCACCGTCTGCGTCCTGTCCGAGCGCCGGGTCAACCGGTTGATGAACCCCCATCTGAGCGCTGGTCTTCCGGCCTTTCTGACCCGCGGGGCGGGAATGTTCTCCGGCCTGATGCTGAGCCAGTACACGGCCGGGGCCCTGGTCTGCGAAAATCGGGTGCTGTCCCATCCGGCGGCCACCGGCTCCATTCCGGCGGCGGCTGACCAGGAAGATTTTGTCAGCATGGGCATGACCACAGCCCTCAAAACCAGGCAGATTCTGGACAACGCTCAGGCCGTCCTGGCCATTGAGTTTATCGCCGGAGCCCAGGCCATAGATTTCCGCAGGCCACTGAAGCCCGGCCCGGCTGTCCAGGCCGCTTATGAAGTTATAAGGAAATACGTTGATTTCCTGGACGAAGACCGGCCGTTATATTCCGACATCAACCGGCTGAAAGAAGTGGTCCAGAGCGGCGAGATTCTGGAGGCGGTGGAAAAAGTCACCGGGCCTCTCAAGTAAAAATTTTATAAGCAAAATAAAATGATGACAGAAAGGGTGGTCCTGATTACCGGCAGCACCGGGCACTTAGGCCCGGCCGTGGCCCGGCGCCTGGCCGCTGATTTCAGCCTGGTGGCCCTGCATTATTTAAAGAACAGGGAAAAAGCCGAAGCCCTGAAACAGGAAATCGAAAAATCCGGACCTCGAGTGGAAACCTTCGAGGCGGACCTCCTGAGCGAAGAAGGGGCGGCTGGCCTGGTCCAGCGGGTTTTGGGTTATTTTGGCCGGCTTGATGTCCTGGTCAACATACCGGGAGCCATTCGCACCAGGCCCTGGGACCAGCTCGAGCGAAGCGACTGGGAGGACATTTTCCGTTCCAATCTGGAAAGCGCTTATTTCTGCCTGAAGCACGCCCTGCCATACATGAGGGAACAAAAATGGGGCCGGGTGATAAACATCGGTTTTCACCTGGTGGAGCACCTGGGTTCTTTTCCCGGCGTTACTCCTTATGCCGTGGCCAAGACCGGCCTCCTGATCCTGACCCGGACGGCGGCGGTGGCCGAGGTGGAGAACAACATAACTGTAAACATGGTATCTCCCGGCCTGATAGAAGGCGGCGAAATTCCCGCCTCGCTAAAAATAAAGGAAGGCCAGCTTGGCCGGGCCGAAGACGTGGCTGAAGCGGTGGCCTTCCTGGCCTCGGACAGGGCCGGAAAAATTACCGGCACCAACCTGGTAGTGGCCGGAACCTGGAAGATGTAATCATAAACAAGGCACAGACTGTTGCTGTTTACCAACAGCGGGGTGGTGTCTTTTTCCAGGTTGAAGGAAATGAAAAATGAAAAAAAAGGTCATTAGTAAACGGGTCGCTTTATTCTGCTTATCAGTAACCGGGCTGCTGTTCCTGATAATTTTCTCCTGCCAGACGCCTGAATCCCTGACCAGGGGCCGCATCAAGTCCCTGGAGAAAGGGCTGCTGCGGCCGGTTTACCTGAAAGGACAGCGGCCTGAAAAAATGAGGCTGACCGACCGCATGTCTTTTTACAGGGTCCCGGGAGTCAGCCTGGCCGTCATGGACAGGTATCGCCTGGAGTGGAGCAAGACCTACGGTTACAAAGATATCATACAATATCAACCGCTCTCCGGAAATACAGTCTTCCAGGCAGGCGACCTGAGCCAGCCGGTGTCAGCGGCGGTGGCTCTGCGCCTGGTGGAAAAGGGGAAGGCCAGCCTGGACACCGACCTGGGCGATTATTACCTGGAGATAGCTTTTTCAGGCAGGAGATTCAGGCCAGCTGAAAAGCTCAGTTTTTCGCTGCATAACCTGTTGAGCCACAATGCCGGTTTTTATCCCTGGACTTCGGAAGGCTATTCTCGCTCCACCCCGCTGCCCGACCCGGGGGCCATTCTCCGCGGTGAAGAGCCGGCCAGAAACTACCACAGCTACCGTGGTTTTGACCCGGAAATACCGGTTCGATTCTCGGATTTCAACTACGTGCTGCTCGAACAGTACCTGACCACCCGGACGGGAAAGAGCTGGCCGGAGCTGGCCAGGGAAGAAGTTTTTGAGCCACTTGGCCTGAAGAAAACTTTTTTTGGAATTCCGGCGTTTGAAGATGTGGCCTCAGGCCATCTCCGGGAAGGAGGGAAAATTGACGGCGACTGGTACCGTTACCCGGAGCAGGCCGCCCGGGGCTTATGGTCAACACCCGAAGAATACCTGAAGCTGGTCATTGAGCTGATGGATTGCGCCCGGGGTAAGACTGACGGGCTGATTTCGCCGGCCCTATCCAGAAGGATGCTTTCACCCCAGGCCGCCGGGAGCGGCTACGGGTTTCGCCTGGAAGGCCAGCACGAAAAATTCAAACTTTTCCTGAAGGGAAAAACAAAGGGCTACAGGGCGGCGGTTCTCATCTATCCGGCCCTCGGCCAGGGAGCAGTGGTTATGACCAATAGCGACAACGGCGGGGTGCTGATCGAAGAGATCCTGCGCGGGCTGGCGGTCATCTACGGCTGGCCCGATTACCAGCCCGAGGAAAAAACCCTGTTCCGCCTGCCGCCCGAAATTTATCAGAAGTACACCGGCCGCTACCAGGTCAACGAGAGTTATTTCCTGGACGTCGATTACCAGGATTATTACCTGATAGTTCACCCGACCGGCCAGGCGGCCACCAGGTTTTACGTGGAAACCCAGACCATCTTTTTCTCGATGGACCCTTTTATCCGGATTAAGTTCAACCTGGACGAGCAGAGCCGGGTCACCGGGCTCACCCTCTGGCAGGAAGATTACGAGGTCCGGGCCAGTAGAATTGAAGAATAGAGTCGGGTCGTTTATCTTGGAGTCGCAGGGGTTTTAATCAACCCTTACCAGCGTTAATTCCACCTTCCTGGTCTTTCCGTCTCTTTCCACCGTCAGGGTTACCCGGTCTCCGATTTTGTAATCGTCAAGAAGGTTGTACAGGTCGTCGTAGGAACGTATTTTCTTTCCGTCAATTTCTTTGATGACATCCTGAATTACCAGGCGGCCCATCCGGCTCCTGGTCAAGCCGCGAAGCCCCTTGCGGTAGGCCTCGGAATCAGCAGGAACCTCGTAGATGACCACACCCTGGATTCCCAGGCGCTGGGCGTAGCGGTCAGAGAGCAGGGTCAGGCCCAGCCCAGGCCTTATAACTCGCCCGTACTGGATGATCTGGGGCACAATCTTCTTTATGGTGTCAACCGGTATAGCAAAGCCAATGCCCGATGAAGAGCGCGAAGGCGAGACGATCATGGTGTTCATACCTATGAGCTCTCCGGCCGAGTTGAGCAGCGGGCCACCGGAATTTCCCGGGTTGATGGCCGCATCGGTCTGAATCATGTCGCGGATGGTTACCCCGCCGGCCCCGGGCATGCTCCGGCCGAGGGCGCTGACTATTCCCGTTGTGACCGTGTGGTCAAACCCGAAGGGGTTGCCAATGGCAATAACCTTCTGTCCCACCTGCAGGTTGCTGGAGGTGCCAATTTTAATGGGAAAAAGCCCTTTCAGGTTGCCTTCAATTTTCAGGACGGCTATATCTTTGTTCGGTTCCTTGCCTACCAGCTTGGCCTGTCTTTCTTCCTGGTTGGGCAGAGTGATGTTGAACAGGTCACCGTCTTCGATCACGTGGTAGTTGGTGATGATATGACCGCGGTCGTCCCAGATAAAGCCCGAGCCGCTGCCCCGGGGCACGGCTTCTTCCGTCCAGGAGAAAAAGTCGCGGACCAGTTGAATGTTGGTGATAAAGACCACCGAGTTCTGGGCCTTCTTAACCACTTCAATGGTGTTTTTTTCGTCTTCGGTCAGTTGAGCCTGGAGGTTCAGGCAGCAGCTCAGGATGCCCAGGACCGGCAAAACCAAAAAAATAAGAGAGCTGGTTTTCCATTCTTTAAGATTTTTCATATTCCTTTCCTTTTGAAGCTTACACTTTTACTTTACCCTTTAACAACCCCGGATTTCAAGCTGTTCTCATGTGTCCCGGCTGGCGCCATCAAACGACGGGTGTCCCGGGCTGCCCCGAAGTTGATTCTACCTCCCTGGCTCCGAAGTAGCTGACGTCCCTGGGCAGGTAAAAAAGGAAAATGGCCAGCGAAAGAAAACTGGCCAGGATGAACGGGAAGCGGATGCTGAGCAGGTCGGAAAGGAACCCGGAGACCAGGCTGATGATGGCGCCCGAAACCAGCTGGATATTGGAGATCCAGCTGAAAGCCTGGGTCTGGTCTTCGTCCCTGACGGTCGAACCCACGAAGGTGTGAAGCGAGGGATAGGTCATCAGCAGGAAGCCTCCGAACAGCATCAGGGCGGTAACTGACAGTGTCCGGTTCAGCGACAGGCCGATGATCAGCAAGCAGAGGGTGGCTCCGGCCAGGCTGGTCAGAAAGATTTTCTTCCGGCCGAAGCGCCTGCTCCAGAAGCCGTAAAGGTAGCCGGTTATCGTTCCCACTCCGATCCAGAGGGCCAGGTAGACCCCGGTCTGGCCCATGGGAATGTTGAAGCTATTATGCAGCAACGAAGGGGCGTAATAAACAGTTACCGACCAGCCCATTCCACCGAAGAAAAAGCCGGGAAGAAGGTGGCTGACTTTTTTGAGCACCCTCAGCCAGTTTCGGACGGAAAGGTCGGGTCTGGCCGGTTGCCGGGATGATACTCCATTGATTACCAAGACCCCGACCGCGGTTATCAGCAGGCCGGCCCCAGCCCAGGCCAGAAGAGGCGCTTTCCAGCCATAATGCTGGGCTATGTAACCCGTGGTTATGAAAGCTAACAGCACTCCCAGGTTGCCCGAGCCGCTCTGGATACCCATGGCGTCATCCAGCTCCCGGTCCAGGCCGGCCCGGGACCTGGAAATCCAGGCTATGACCACAGGGTGATAGAAGCTGGTGAAAGCTCTCAGCAATACAAACAACAACGTCAGGACGACGAAGGACGGAGAAAAAGGGATGAGAAAGCTGGCCAAACAGATGCCCAGGCCGCTGGCCAGCATCAACCAGCGGTATTCGTGACGAAAAGACAGGGCCACCACCCAGAACTGGATGAGGATGGTGGTGATGAGGCCCAGGTTGGACAGCAGGCCAATCTGGGAGTACTTCTTTATCAGGAAAGCCTGGCCGTAGAGTATGGGGAAGATGGTAGGGGTGACGATGGTGGCAGCATCGGTCAGAGCATGAAACAACGAAGCCGAAAGCAGAATTTTTTTCTTCATGCTTGGTTCTTATGCCTCTCTCAATTTAAGCAGATAATTTACCACCGGCCGGAATGGTTGGCAACCCGCTCCAGAGCAAATATCAGTTGCCTGAGCCCGCTCGAAACCTGTAAAATCATTCTCTTAATGCCCGAGCTGGAGGTGATCATGAAAAACGCTAAAAGAAATGCCCGAAGATTTTATTTATTTGCTTTATCATTTTTGCTTCTGCTGGCTCCTGGCCTTGGATCGCTCCTGGCCCAGACCACAGCCCAGCAGAGGCTCGGTTCCTGGGAGCTCCATCAGAAGCTGGCCCGGGAATCCTGGTTCAGAAGTTTTGAGTGGCAGAACCTGGGCCCTTATTTTATGGGCGGCCGGGTCTGTGAGATAAAGGGCTATGCTTCCGACCCGCGCCGGATACTGGTGGCCGCAGCCAGCGGCGGCCTGTGGCTGACGGAAAACAGCGGAACCACCTGGACCCCGCTCTTTGATGACCAGTCCTGGGCTGGTTTCGGCAGCGTGGCTGTCTATGAGAAGGATAAGAACCTGCTCTGGGCCGGAACGGGCGAAGAAAATTCTTCCCGGTCCTCCTATGCCGGTACCGGGGTTTTTAAGTCGACTGACGGTGGCAAGACCTGGCAGCATATGGGCCTGGCTGATACTCATCACATCGCCGAGGTGATAATCCACCCGGAAAACCCGGAGATTGTTTACGTGGCGGCCATTGGCCATCTCTATACCGAGAATGAAGAGCGCGGCGTTTTCAAGACCACCGACGGCGGCCGGACCTGGCAGAGGGTCCTTTATGTCTCTCCAAAAACAGGGGTTATCAGCCTGGTCATGGACCCGGTCAACCCGGAAGTTCTCTATGCCGCTTCCTGGGAAAGAATCAGGAAAGCCTGGAACATGACTGAATCGGGCAAAGAAAGTGCCATTTACAAGACCGAGGACGGCGGCCGGACCTGGCGAAAAATCGTTAACGGCTTTCCCCAGAACGAATACGTTGGTCGCATCGGCCTGGCTGTCTGCCCATCCAATCCAAAGGTGGTCTATGCTTTCCTGGATAATCAGGAACCCAGGACCCGGCCCAGGTCAGTGACCGAAGCGAGGGATGCCCTGACCATTGAAGCCCTGAAGAAAATGACAGCCCAGGATTTCCTGAAACTGGAAGACGGCAAGCTGGAAGCTCTGCTCCGACAGAACCGGGCTCCCCAGGTATTCACGGCTAAATCGGTCAAGGAAGCGGTGCGTCTGAAAAAACTGGCTCTACCCGAGCTGGTTGACATCCTCCAGGGTGGGGCCAACGCTGCCCTGTTTACCACCCAGGTCAAGGGAGCCGAGCTATACCGCAGCGATGACGGAGGGGAAACCTGGAAGAAGACCCACGAGGGTTTCCTGCCCAGTTCCATAGTCAACACCTACGGGTACTACTTCGGCAAAGTGTTTGTCTCGCCCGAGAATGAAAACGTGGTCTATCTGCTGGGCGTGCCGCTGATGAAATCGACCGACGGCGGCAAGACTTTTAAGGAGATTCCCGAGGCCGGCGGCTCTTACGGTTACGGCTACGCCGATGTCCATCCCGACCACCATGCCCTGTGGATTAATCCTAACGACCCGAGGGAGGTCTGGATAGGAAATGACGGCGGGCTGAACGTCTCCTACGATGCCGGGCGAACCTTCCAGAGAATTGCCAACCTGCCTCTGGCCCAGTGCTATACCATTAGCTTTGACCTGGAAACGCCCTATAACATCTACGTCGGCCTGCAGGACAACGGCGTCAATGTGGGTCCGCGGGATTTTGTCTTCGGGCGACGGGACAGGGACTGGAGGATGATCCTGGGCGGCGACGGGGCCTTTGTCGAGCCCAGCCTGCAGGAAAAAGGCATCGTCTATGCCGAGTACCAGTTCGGCAACCTTTTCCGGCTAAACCTTAACAACCCCCGGGAAACGAAGTCCATCAAGCCGCAGCTCAAGACGGTCCAGGCACCATATCGTTTCAACTGGCTGACCCCGTTTCTGATTTCAAAGCACAATCCCTTTACTCTTCTGCTGGGAGCCAACAAGGTTTTAAAATCAGTCGACCGGGGCGATAACTGGGTTGAAATCTCGCCCGACCTGACCGACCGCAGGAACATCGACGGCGATGTGCCTTTTGCCACCATCACCGCCCTCTCTGAATCGCCCTTCACGCCCGAGGTGATTTATGCCGGCACCGACGACGGCAATGTCTGGGTTACCAGGAACGGCGGCTGCTCCTGGGAAAAGATAACCGCCGGTCTGCCCAAAAAATGGGTGACCAGGATTGAAGCCAGCCGTTTCCAGCCGGGGCGGGTTTACCTGACGATGATCGGCTACCGCGAGGATGACTTCAGCACCTACGTCTATGCCTCCGAGGATTACGGTAAAACCTGGACTTCCATAAAGAGCAATCTGCCAGAGGAAGGCTGCAATGTGATCCGAGAAGATACGGTCAATGAAAACATCATCTACCTGGGGACCGACCTGACCGCCTACGTCAGCCTCGACCGGGGAAAGACCTGGCATTCGCTGCGGGCCAACCTGCCGACGCTACCGGTTTATGATATGAAGGTTCATCCCCGCGAAAGGGAACTGCTGATAGGGACTCACAGCCGGGGCGTTTTTGTGTTACCCCTGAAAAAGATCCAGGAACTGACGCCCGGGGTTCTGGGTAAAGCACTCCATGTTCTGGAACCGGATGAAGTTCAGCTGCCTCTGGCCAGGAGGGGAGAGTCTCCGGCGGCTGAGGCCAGGGCCCGTATTCTGGTTTACTCTAAAGAGGGTGGCCCGGCCCGGCTGGTGATTAAGACTTCTACCGGCAAAATCCTCAAAGAAATGGCTGTCGACCTGAAGCCCGGCCTTAATGACCTGGCCTGGGACCTGAGGGCCGAAGGTCAGAAGGAAAGAGTGGCTGCCGGAGAATACCAGCTTGAAGTCAGCCTCGGCCAGGAGACCCAGGCCAGTAAGCTCCGTCTGGTAATGTCCAGGATGGGCTTCATGGAGTTTGAGACCGATGACTGAAAAAATAATCAACTACCGCGGCTGTTACATCTGCGGCCAGGACAACCCGGTCGGGCTGAAACTTGATTTTTTCTTCGACCGGGAAAATAAGATAGCCTGGACTGAATTCACTCCCGGCCGGGAGCACGAAGGCTACCGTGACCTTCTGCACGGCGGGATAATATCGTCGCTTCTGGACGAGGTCATGGCCAAGGCTATCCTGGCTGAAGAGATTCCGGTGGTTACTTCCAGGCTGACCGTAGAATTCAAGAAACCGGCCCTGGTCGGCAGCCGGCTGAGGCTGGAAGGCTGGATAACCGGCCACAAGGGCCGGGCCTTTTTCACCGCGGGAAAAATGCTCGGAAGAGATGGGCAGGTCGTGGCTGAAGGTAGCGGAGTTTATATCCGGGCCGATGGAGAACTGGTAGAGCTTCTGAGTAAGAGCCTGCCTGGTAAATGAATTAAAGCCAGCAGCCGCCGGGCCTGAGCTATCGAGTCGGCCAGGTATTGGCCTGAAATAATTTTCTATTAGGAGACATTAACGCGGGGTGCTGCGCCTGGACGGCAGTCAGGACCTCGCGGGATTTCTGGGCCCGGGCTGAGGAGAATCAGGGAACAGAGCCGGGGGAGGTATACTTAAAAATTAAGAAAAGGTTACACGTCTTTTTCTGTCACCGCCGTCCAGCAAACCGGATGGGTAAAATATTCAAGATAAAAGTATCCGGTTTTTTTCAAAGAATTGGCCTGTATTCTGTACTCTTAACTGCGGGCCAGGGCCTGCTCCAGGTCCTCGATTAAGTCTTCCACGTTCTCGCAGCCGACTGAGAGCCTGATCAGGTCGTCGCTAATGCCGGCTTCTTCTTTTTCTTTCTTCGGGACGGAGGCATGAGTCATGCTGGCCGGGTGCTGTATAAGTGTTTCTATTCCGCCCAGCGAAACGGCCAGGGTGCAGAGCCTGACGCTGTTTATCATTTTCAGGCCAGCTTCATAACCGCCCTTCAAACCGAAGGAAATCATCGAGCCCGGGCCTTTCATCTGCTTTTTCATCAGCTCATACTGCGGGTGGCTCTTCAAACCGGGGTAGTTGACCCAGGCCACCTTCGGGTGAGCTTCCAGCCAGGCCGCAATTTTCTGAGCGTTTTCCTGGGCTCTCTCCACCCTGAGATGCAGCGTGCGCAGCCCGCGCAGCACCAGCCAGGCCTGGTGAGGGTCCATGGTTCCGCCAGACATTCTCAGAACTTTCTGCAGCCTTTTATGGAGTTCTTGGCTGCGACTTATAATTATCCCGCCCACCACGTCGCTGTGGCCATTGATGAGCTTGGTCAGGCTGTGCATGACCACATCCGCTCCCAGTTCCAGCGGGTTCTGCAGGACCGGGGAGGCGAAAGTATTATCGACCACCAGAAGCAGGTCATGCTCCCGGGCGATTTCGGCGCAGGCTCCGAGGTCGGTGATGGCCATGGTGGGGTTGGCCGGGCTTTCGACGAACAGCAACTTTGTATTCTTTTTAATTCTCTTTTTAATTTCAGCGATGTCCGAAGTGTCGATGAAGTCGGCCCTCACTCCAAAGCGGATAAGTTCTGTCTCGATGATGGTTCTGGACGGCCCGTAGAGTGCAGCGGTGCCTATCATATGAGCATCTTTTTCCAGGAAGGCCAGGTAAATGGTGGAGACTGCAGCCATGCCGGTGGCCGTGGCCAGCGCTCCATAACCTTTTTCCAGGGTAGCTAAGGCCTCCTCCAGGGCCAGGATGGTCGGGTTGCCCAGCCGGGTGTAAATAAACCCCTTTTCCTGGCCGGCGAAAAGGGCTGCTCCCTGTTCGGCGCTTTCAAAGGCAAAGGTTGAGGTCTGGTAGATGGGTGGCGAGACGCTCCGGACCGACGGGTCGGGATCGTAGCCGGCATGGATGATTTCAGTTTCCAGCCTTTTATTTTGATTATGCTTGCTCATCGTGACTCCTTGAAATACATATGCTAAAGGCAATTCAGCCAAGTCCCTGGCGGCCAGTTAAGCTCCTTCTTAATGGCCGGACTGATATTTTATCTTTTATTTAATTTTAATTTTAGCCTGCTTATTTTCCCCTGGCCAGCTCGACCATCAGCTTTACTTCTTTAACCATTTTTTCAGTGTCGCCTTCAAAGCCGACGCTCTTGAATCTTATCTTGCCTTTAGGGTCGATGACGAACTTGGTCGGAATCCCGGAAACGCCATAGTCAGCCACCACCTTGTCCTCGCTGTCCATAAGGACATAAAAAGGATACTGGTTCTTTTCCAGGAATTCCCTGACCACCTGTTCCTTGTTGGCTTCATCCTGCCAGGTATTGATGAAGACGAAAGCCACACCGGGGTCCTTCTGGTATTCTTCGACCAGCTTCTTCATACCGGGGAAAGAACCCAGGCAGGGACCGCACCAGGTGGCCCAGAAATCCAGGATGACCACCTTGCCCTTGTAATCGGACAGCTTAACCACCTTGCCTTCCAGGTCTTTGAGTTCAAAGGCCGGGGCCGGTTGGGCGACCATCTTTTTCTGTAGCTCCGACCTGAGGGCCTCGGTGGCTCCGGTCTCGAGGTTTACCCGGTATTCTTCCCAGCCACTGTCCGAGCCTCTGGCACCGGCGTAGGCCTGTTTGAGCAGGTCCATAAGGTCGGAATCGGTAAAGCCCTTTCGGGCTGTGGCTTCCAGGACCTGGAGAGCCGGCTCATAGTTTTTATTCTCCAGCAGGACCCTGGCGTAATCCATGGAGATTCCGGATTGCTCGCCGTGGCTGGCTTCGTAAGCCTGGCCCAGGGAGCTGATGGCCTCGTTTAACTGCCCCCGTTTCCACAGCAGGTTTCCTTTGAGGCTGAGCATCATGGCGCTGAGGCTGGTCTTGATCTCTTCCTGCCATTCTTCCTCGGTATAGTAAGGGGGTTTGTACTTGTCCGGGCTGGAGAGGTGCTCGTTCAGCAAGGATATTCCGTTGTCAAGGGCTTTTAAGGCCAGCGGGACCTGTCCTTCCTGGTTAGCCTGGTTGGCCACGGCGTAAAAATAATATGGCTGGGCCTTAAGCCGGTTCTCCTGGAGAAAGTTGTTGGCTTCTTCCAGTTTCTTCTCCTGGAAGAGCCCCTGGGTAATCATGCCGATTATGGACTCGGCGTACCTGGAATCGGGGAAAGCTTCCTGGAATTCTTTCACGAAATCCATTCTTTCTTTAAAATCCTGGATGCCCTGAAGCTGCATCAGAGCCTGGATCTGAAAGAATTCACCTTTGGGGTTTTTCCGGGCCTGTTCTACCATGGCCATGGCTTTTTCCTGGTTTCCGGTCTGGGCATAAAATCTGTAGAGAGTTACCAGGGTGGAGTCGTCCAGGTCGGGCAGGGCCGAGACTTCTTCCAGGAAATCTTTCGATTTCTGCTCCCAGCCTTCTTTCTTGGTGGCCTGCAGGAGACGCAGGTAGCTGTTGACAAATTCTTTTTTTGTGGCCGGGTTGGCCACGAACTCCTCTTCGGTCAGGCGAAGGGCCTCGTTCAGGTCCTGGTTAATTCCCACCAGCTGGCCCCAGGAAGTGTAGGCTAAGGCCAGTCCGGCCCTGTGACCGGGCAGCAATTTACCTTCCGGGGTGTAAAGGGCAAAGATATAGCCTTTGCCCTGGTTGTTGTCATCATTTTCCCTGTCCAGCTTGATTTTGGCCACCAGGCCGTAGGCCTCTTTATCGATGGAGTAGGTTCCGGTCCATTTCTGGCCGCTCTTTTTGAGTTCAACGGCCTGAACTTTGGGCAATTCCTTGGAATAGGAATAAACATAGAGGCTGAAGGTTTCCCGGGCAGCCAGGTTCTTGTCAGCCGGTATATAGGCGAAAGTAACTGTGTCGCCAGGTCTGGGTCTGGCCGGGGACATGGTCAGCCGGGCGGATGAGCTCTTTTCCGAGCAGACCACCAGCGAGAAAGCAACCAGAATAATGGTTATTGCCAGCGTAAATGATTTTTTCATCTGAAATCCTTTCAATAAGTTTCACTCATTATCCCAGAAAATTAACATTTTTACAAATGGAGCAGAGCCCAGGGCGGGCCCGGACTGGCATTTTTTTGATCATTTTTTTGGTGGTCAGTCACAAGGGGACCGGTACCAGGTCAGAAGTTTATGTGGCCTGAGGGCCCGGCAAAAGACCACGGTCTGCCCGCTTCTGTCTTACTTAATGAAACTTAAAGTCAGGGCGGCAGTTTCCTGCTTGCAATTCGTTCGGCGCTAAGAATATAAATTAAAGGTAATTCAGGAGTAAATACTGCCAGCCCGGCAGCTCAAACCGGAACAGTTCAGGAGGCAAGCTTGATCGTGGCCTTGAAGGGAACGGAAGACGGGCGCAGGCAGGCTTCATCGTTGCAGGCCTGGTAGCGGACCTTGCCTTCGATTTCCAGGCTGCTGCCGCAGACATCTTCGGCCAGCTCAATTTTTAGCCTGACCTTGAGCTGGCCTTCGTAAACAGACAGCGGCTTATCCGAGAATTTGAATTTTTTCTTTTTAGCCTCGGGGAACAGAACCTCTTTGAGTTCCAGGGCCGGGTCTTTCTTCAACTCAACCGAGGTCGGAACCAGCATTTCATCTTCAGGCTTACAGGAATTGATGTGGAACCCAGGGGCCACGGTGAGTTCCAGGGTGAGTTCAAAAGTGTTGCCCGGAGCGACCGTTTGAGAAGGCGGAGAAACTTTTACGACAACGATGGGATTCCCTTTCTGGCCGTCCCCGGCCATGATTTCAGAGGCCGGGGTCAGACTCAGGGCGAGTGCCACCATAAGAATTGTTGCCAATGCTATCTTTTTCAACATATCTTAACCTGTATATGATAGATGAAAAGGCCAATTTTTTCTATTAATATTCGGGCTGAATGTTGTGTTAAAATCACAGGTAGTAAGGTTTCAGAGTTTTTAATGAAATGCCCGAAATATTCGGGAGAATTTGTTTCAGGGGGAAACCATGTGGCCAAGAAAAAAAGTTTTGCTTCTTTCTTTGTTAATGTTTCTTTTCCCGGCGGAATACCTGGCCTCTGCCACTGACTGGCAATGGGTGGGCACTTTAAGGCTTTCGTCCGACATAGAGAGGAGGGATTATGTTGACCTGGAAACGGTTGTCCAGGACCGGGCCAGCGGGACCATAACTTACCGGGTCCTGAGTATCGTGACCGATTCTGGTTTGACCACCAGGACCTATACCAGATACCTGACAAAACTGGCAGCGGGTTATAAGACCAGGGTTCTTGAATTTCAGGTGCACGATGCCGAAGACTGCCAGTTGATGTTTACCAGGTAGGGCTGGGAAGACCCGACCTGGAATGAACCCGAAGAACTATCACTGCTGCACAGAGCGATTGAGATGGTTCTGGATAAACTGGAAGGAAACAGGTCTGATGGCCAGGGTAACGGCCGGGGAATGGGCTGAAATAACTGGAAAATCATCAATAAAAAGGAGAGAAATATGGAAAGGATTAACAAACCGGGAAAGATAACCCTGCTGGTTTTTCTGGTAATTGCCTTCCTGGCTTCTTCCTGTTCCAGAGACGGGGTTCCAGCCAGAGAAGGGGAAGCAGGTCAGCCTGTCCCGGCTGAGCCCCGGGCGGAAAGCAGTCCGGGGGCCAAGCCGGAAACTACCGGAACAGAGACAGCAGCGCAGCCTGAATCAGGGGCGACCGGCCAGGTGGTCGGGGCCATAAATCAATTTGCTTTTGACCTCTATTCTCACCTTAAGAAAAAAGAACAGGGAAATCTTTTTTATTCTCCATTCAGCCTGTCGGTGGCCATGGCCATGACCTACGAGGGAGCCAGGGAGCAAACGGCCGGGGAGATAAGACAGGTTTTTCATTATCCCGATGATATCGACACCCTCAGGCAGGGTTTTTCAGGAATCATGGCCCGGGTTAACAAAAAGGACAAAAAATACGAGTTGCGTACGGCCAATGCCCTCTGGGCCCAGAGAAATTATCCCTTTCTGCCCGAGTACTTCCAGACAGTGGAGAAGTACTATGGAGGCCGACTGAACAGCGTTGATTTTGTGGGTGACACCGAAAATTCGCGTCTTACCATCAATCGCTGGGTGGAGGAACAGACTAACGACAGGATAAAAAATTTGATTCCGCCGAATGTCATCGATTCTCTGACCAGGCTGGTGTTGACCAACGCCATCTATTTCAAGGGGCTCTGGGAAAAGCAATTTCCGAAGAAAGCCACCCGGGAAGCAGATTTCAGGGTCAGCGCCGATAAGACGGTCAGGGTTCCGCTGATGTATCTTCAGGAGGCCGAAGTCAAATATTTTGAGAACGAAGACCTGCAGGCGGTGGAGTTACCATATGTCGGCGGGGAAATCTCCATGCTGGTCCTTCTGCCGAAGGGAGAACTTTCCCGGGTTGAGCCCTACCTGTCATCGGATAAACTGGAGGCTCTCCGCGGGATGTTGACCGGTCTGGAAAAGGTCGATGTGTATCTGCCCCGGTTCAAGTTTGAAACCAAGTACCTGATGGGAGGTAAAGAAGGCCTGCTGGGCAAAATGGGTATGCCCACGGCTTTCACCCTGGCGGCTGACCTGTCGGGAATGACCGGACAGAAAGAACTTCTAATAACTGAAGTTGTGCATCAGGCTTTTGTTGAAGTCAACGAGGAGGGGACAGAGGCGGCCGCGGCTACAGGAGTGGTCGTGGGGATCAAGATGGTCTCGAGCAAGCCGGTCTTCCGGGCCGACCATCCTTTCATCTTCATAATTCAGGAGCGCCAGACAGGGACGATTCTGTTCCTGGGCCGGGTGGTAAATCCCGCTAAATGATTTGTTTGCGAAGCCTGTTCGATGTTTTTGATGACCGGGGGCGCTTTGTGGACAGCTTCTATTCCGGCCTCAGCGGTTCGGTGCTGGCGGTATAAGGTAATCATATTTTTGCCCTGGGAAGGGATGAAAAGGAAAATATGTTCCTCACCAGATGCCGTATCCTGGACCCGGTAAGGTGGAAGCAGTCAACAGGCAAAAACCGTTCAGGGGTTACCCCGGACCCCGCTTCTGCGGTTAACATCAACAAGATAAAAGGGTAATTTACTTCGTTTGCCCGTTTCCGGACCCGCGCCGGGCTTCAAAGCCGGATTTTGATTCTCGCGCCGGCCTGCGCCAGTTCTGTTTTTTAATTTTTTACTTGACAGAGGCCGGTTCCAGGATTATTTTATAAATGGTGAACAAAATGGTTAACAGGATTAAAAGAACTTTAACCTGGAGGCAGAAGGAAATCCTGGAAAAAATCCAGGAATTTATCCTGAAGCACGGCTGCGCCCCGACCGTGCGGGAACTGGGGCAGATGGTCGGGTTGAGCAACCCCTCGGCCGTCTTCAAGCATCTGTTGAGCCTCGAAAAGAAAGGCTACCTCAGGCGGGAAGGCGGCGAAGTCCGCCTGGCCCAGGCGCCGGATGCGGTCAATCAGGTGCGCCTGCCCCTGGTCGGCCTGGTTCCGGCCGGCACCCCCCGGGAGATGTTCGACACCCCGGGGGAAACGGTGGAAGTCCCGTCATGGTTTTGCGGGCGCAAGCGGGGCAACCTTTTCTGCCTCAGGGTTACCGGCAAGAGCATGATCGACGCTTACATAGATGACGGCGACCTGGTGGTTATCGAGCGGACCGACACGGCCAGCTCGGGCCAGATGGTGGTGGCCCTGCTCGAAGATGGCTCGGTGACCCTCAAGCGCCTGCGCCGGGAACGGGACAGGGTGCTGCTGGTGCCCGAAAACCCGGCTTTTCAGCCAGTTGAGGTGGGCGAGGCCCGGATAGTCGGCCGGGTGGTCGGCGTCATCCGCAAGTACTGATTCTGGTATCCGGGGGACAGACGATGTGGAAGGCTGAGGGAGATTTGCCCGTTTTGAAGAAAAGGCGCTATGTGGTCCACATCGACCTGGACGCCTTTTTTGCCTCGGTTGAAGTGCTGCTCAACCCGGAGCTTAAGGGAAAGCCGGTGGTGGTCGGCGGCCTGCCACACGAGCGCGGCGTGGCTTCCACCTGCTCGTATGAAGCGCGAAAGTACGGGGTTCATTCCGGAATGCCGCTCCGCCAGTGCTACCAGCTCTGCCCGCAGGCAATTTTTGTCCGCGGCAATTACCACATCTACCAGGCCTTTTCCGAAAAGTTTTTCCGCATTCTGCATGAATACACTCCGGACGTGGAAGAAGCTTCGCTCGATGAAGCCTACCTGGAATTTACCCGCTGCGGGCACCTCTATCCCTCTTTCAGCCAGGTGGCTAAGGAAATCAAGCGCCGGGTGGAAAAGGAGCTGGGCCTGGGTGTTTCGGCGGGCGCGGCTTCCAACAAAATCCTGGCCAAGTTAGCCACCAGGAAAGCCAAGCCCGGTGGATTTTTCGAGCTGCAGCCGGGCGAGGAGCAGGAGTTTCTGCGGGCGCTGGATATCTCTGAAATTCCTGGAATAGGCCCGAAAGCCCAGGTGATGCTGCGGTTGCTCAACGTTCATAAAATAGCCGACCTCTGGCAGGTACCGCCAGAAACCCTGCGCGCGCTCTTTGGAGTCATGGGCGACGAGCTTTACCTGCTGTCGCGGGGTATGGATTATCGCCCGCTCTCGGTTTCAGAAAAGCCAAAATCCTTCTCCCGGGAAACCACCTTCCTTGAGGATATCTGGGACCGGGACCTGCTGCTGGCCCACTTAGCCTATCTCTGCGACCGACTGGCCCTGAGCCTGCGCCAGGAAAAATACTATGCCCGGGTGATTGAGGTTAAAGCCCGCTATTCGGATTTTAAGACCGTTAGCAAACGCCGGGTGCTGTCGCTTCCGGTCCAGGAAACCAATCGTATCTACCGCCTGGCCGAGGAGCTTTTCCTGGAGCTCTGGGAAGGTTCGCGCTTAGCTCTGCGGCTGGTTGGAGTGAAGGGCAGCGAGCTGGTCGAAGCCCGGCACCTATCTCTTTTTGAGCTTTACCCGGAGCGGGAAGAGAGGCTCTGCCAGGCTTTAGACCGGGTGCGGGAGAAATACGGGTTTAACGCCCTGCTTACCGTGCGGGAGAAGATGTTGAGCGAGGTCTACGATGAAGACCGGGGTCGCGGCTTCATTCTGAAGACGGCTTCGCTGACAAGATGAAGAGAGGAAAGATGGAAAGCGCTCAACAGGCAATGGATTCAACTGAATAAAGGATCAGGTAATAAAAATTAAGGGAAGAGACCCGGCAGCTTTCAGGGTGACAGGATGAGTGACAGAACAAAAAGAACAAGCACCAGGAGAAAATAATGTCCCAAAAAATGGCAGGCCAACAGGTAAATAACGGAAAACCATGAGCCGGAATCGGAAGAGCGGGCTCTAAAGTGACTGAAAGTTTTAGGAATTTAAAAAAGCGGGGAAGAAGGTATGAGAAATGGGATTTTCATGGAGAACGGTATGACCGGGTTCAGGCCCGGAGAATTCAGTAAAGAAAAAAATAATGAACCAGGGTAAAAGAATGGATGCCCGGGTAAGGGTTTTGAGCGATAAGTAATGAATGATGGGGCAGGGTGGAGCGAGTCATGTTTGTGCCGTTGAGAGTGCATTCGGTGTACAGCCGGGGCGAAGGCAGTATTACTGTAGAAGAGCTGGTGCAGTTTGCGGAAAGAAACCGGCTCCCGGCTGTGGCTCTCACCGACGTTGGTGCTTTCTACGGCTGGGGGAAGTGGAAGGCTCTGGCTGAAGGCCGCGGTTTCAAGCCGGTCTTCGGATGCGAGCTCGAGCTCGATTTTTCGGAAAAGGGCAGCCGCTATGTTTTTCTGGTCAGGGAGAGAAGGGGCTATCACCGGCTGCTCGAGATTTTTAACCGCCGGCAGTTTCTCGAACCTGAAGGACTTATCACCATTTTCATCCTGCCTGAAAACCTGCCCCTTTCTGAAGCGGAGCTGGAAGAGCGGGTGAAGGTGGTAAAAAAGGTTCAGGAACATGTCCCGGAAGACTTTTATCTCGGCTGCGGGCTGGAGAATTTTGAAGCCGCGGAATGGCTTTCGCGGCGCTCGGGTATTCCGCTTCTCTGGACCGGGCCGCTTAAGTATCTTACAAGCCCGCAGCGCCTGGTTCTCGTCCGGGCAATTGAGCAGAAAATTCCTTACCCGCCGGAGCTGAAAAGGCTCTCTCCGGTGCTCGGCAATTTTGGTCCCGGGCAGGAGAAAATTGCTCTGAAGAGATACGGTGACCGGGTTAAATTGATTTTCCGCCGGCACCTGCAGGTTTCGGAGAAGATGGATTTCTCGTTTGAAAACGTTGTCCCGCCGCTTCCGGCTGACCTTTTTCCCTTCACCCTGCGCCAGGTGATCAACGAAAAGCTGGCCAGGCTCAAAAACCTGAGCTGGAAAGAAAGGGGAAGAGCGGTGCGGGAACTCCAGGTGGTGGAAGAAAGCGGCTTTGCCCCGTATTTCCTGGTGGTTCACGACGTGGTGGAGTTTGCCCGGGGCCGGGGCATCTACCACAACCTGCGCGGTTCGGGGGCTTCATCCTACCTGGCCTACCTTCTGGGCATTTCCCGGCTCAACCCGGTAAAATACGACCTCTATTTCGAGCGGTTCTTAAACCGCGGCCGGCCCGACCCGCCCGATTTTGACCTGGATTTTGATTCCAGCCGGCGCGACGAAGTGCTGGATTATGTGCTCCAGCATTACGGTTCGGGCAAGACCGGCGCGGCTTACGTCTGCAGCCTGAAGAATTACCGGGCCCGTTCGGCACTTTACGAAACGGCCAGGGCCTTCGGCGTCCCGCCGGAAGAAGCCAGGGCCATGAGCCAGAAGGTGCCGATGTTCGCCGAGCCGGATTATCTCCGGGAGATGCCGCCCCGGGCCGGCTATCTTGAAGTCTGGAAGTTAGCCTCGGAGCTTTCCGGAGTTTTTGCCGAAATCTCGCTTCACGTGGGCGGGGTGATACTCACGCCGGCCCCGGCCGACCGTTTCCTTCCGCTTGAAGAATCGGCCAAGGGACTTCTGATGTGCCATTACGACCGCGACACGGTGGAAGAGCTCGGGCTCATCAAGCTGGACCTTCTTTCGACCCGCGGCCTTACGGCCATCTCCGAAACCAGGAAGGCGCTGCGGCTCGAACGCATCCCGCCGGATGACCCCAGAACCTACACCCTTCTCCGGGAAGCCCGGACCATCGGCTGTTTCCAGGTGGAAAGTCCGGCCATGATGAACCTGCTGCGCCGGATGAAGCCGGAAAACCTCGGCGATTTAATCCATGCCCTGGCCCTGATAAGACCCGGTCCAACGGAGAGCGGCATGAAGGAAGCCTACCTCAGGCGCCGCGAGGGCCGGCCACTTCAGGAAGACCCGCTTCTTTCCCGGGTGCTCCCGGAAACCGGCGGCCTGATGTTCTACGAGGAGCAGGTGATGCAGGTGGCCGAGCGGGTGGCCGGTTTTCCGCCGGAAGAGGGAGAAATCCTGCGCCGCCAGCTTAAAAAGTGCCGGGTCGAGGAGAGCCTGCGCCGGAAATTTTTCGAACAGGCCCTCGGCCGCGGTTATTCGGAAGATGAAGTTAAAAACCTCTGGCAGAAGATGGAGAAATTTTCCGCCTATTCCTTCAACCGGGCCCACAGCGCCTCCTACGCGCTTATGGCTTATGAAGCGGTTTACTTAAAGGCCCATTATCCGCTGGTTTACATGACGGCCGTGCTCAACGCCGGCGGAGGTTACTACCAGCTTCCGGAGTACGTGGAAGAAGCCAAAAGGCTCGGGATTACCATCCCGGGTCCGGATGTCAACCGGAGCGGTTACAGGTTTCAGGTGGAGGGGCGGGGGATAAGGGTTGGGCTCGGATTGATAAAAAATCTCACGGTAAAAACCATAGAAAAAATTATTAAGGAGCGGGAAGCTAACGGCCCTTATCTTTCGGTGGAAGATTTTTTGAGCCGTGTCAGAGCGGGGCAGAGCGACCTGCTGGCCCTCATCCAGGCCGGGGCTCTGGACTCCCTTGAACCTAACCGCAGCCAGCAGGTCCTGCGCTATTTTCAGGGAGTGGCGGAGCTCAGGGTGGCGGATATTGCTGATGAAGAAAAGCGCAAGCTCCAGCTGGAAAAACTGGGCTTCCTGCCGTCGGGCGACCCGCTGGAGTTTCTCGACGGAAGGCGCCCGCCGCTGCGAATAGCTCAGCTTAAGGATTTAGCCGGGCAGATGGTGGAGCTGGCGGTGCGCATTATCGATGCCCGGGAAATAAGAACGACTAAAGGGCTCACCTATTTTTACCTTTTTGAAGACGAAACCGGGCTGGTAGAGGGGGTCGGGCAGAGAAAGGCCCTGGCCTTTGGCTCACCGCCGGTGTGTTTTCTCCGGGCCGAAGTGCGCCTTCAGGCCGGTTCTCATCCCCGACTGGTTAACTGCTCTTTCCTGCGCACTTTTTAATAGAGCCGGGAATGATGAAATTGTTAAGACAGGGGTATGTTACGAGACATGATCCTGTAAATTTAAATATTAACCTGGAAGCCAGTGCCTGAGGTTTATGCCAGATAAGGGCTTAAAGCTTTAAGAAGGCGTGGCAAAAAGCTGAAGGGAACGGGTCCGGCCGAAAGCTGGCTTACCGAGCCGGTCAATAGAAGTTCCAGCCGGGGACAGTAAAAAAGCCAGGAGCCGCAGACCCCGGTATGACCGATAATTTCCGGAACTGGACGAAATGGTGTCAGGAATCGTGGCAGCCGGAAACGCATTAATCCCTGTCCGTATTCAACAGGCCAGCCTGGTCCGACCGGACTTAAGGAAAAGCCGAAGCGATTCCAGGTTTGAGTCCGGAGGTCAAAGGTATCAGGATTGCTGAAAAGCGTTCCCTGGACCAGAGCCCGCATGAAGACCAGCAGGTCGCTGGCGCTGCTGTAAAGGTCTTTAAGCGAATTCATGGCTTCTGGAATACGAAGCTCTTTATCCCTGTACCAGACTGAGGCCACTTCGGGAAAATTCCGGGCCGAATCTGTGCCGGGCAAAAAGGTCCTCTTGAGTCCAAGGGGTTCGAAAATCAGGTGCTCAAAAACTTGCTGAAGCGGTCTCCCGCTTACCCGTTCGATGATGGCAATCAGGAGCTGGTAATTGGTATCGGAGTAACGGACTTTCTTTCTCCTGGCCTCCACCGGCTGAGGTGGAAAAAGAGGCGAATTTGCTGCTTCAATTATGTCAACGATATCTTCGATAGAAACCCGCCTGTCTCCCTCTTCCAGCAATTCCTGGAAAAGACTCCTGCCGCCTTTCCGGCGCACTTCCAGGTAATCTGGCAGGCCAGAAGAATGTTCCAGGAGGTTCTGAAGCGTTATCTTCTCGCTGCGGTCTACATTTCCTGCCCGGTGCAGGCCTTTTATCAGGGATGCGGGCAGGTAGGTGGCTATTGAATCTCTGATTGAAAGGTTACCCCGCTCCTGAAGTTTGAAAACCGTGGCGGCGATGTAGAGCTTGGTCACGCTGGCTATCCAGAAGGGAATATCCGGTCTCATCGGAGTACCGTCAGGGCGGGCCAGGCCCTCGGTCCCCACCCAGCTGAAAGAGCTATCCAGGGTCTCCACCGCCAGAATAGCCTGTTTGACCTGACGGCGGTGTTTGAGGTCATGCAGAGACTTTTCCAGGACCCTGACCGTTTCCTCTTTCTTTAAGGGAGATATTCTGGTTCTGATATCGGTTTCCTTTAACATTTATAATTGATTCTCCGGATTCAGCAGAAATCGTACTTCTGGAAGCTGGCCTGCGCTGATTCCCCTCCTGACTATACCAGTGGTTTGAGCCCTGAGTCAAACTTTTTCGCCTGATAGCGGGGAAATTGTAAAAGTTCAGTATCTTCTTTTGACCTCAAGGCAAATAAAAAAATAAGGTTATAATCAGAGGCCAGGTCGGGTCGGGAAATGTTATTGGACATAGATCTGTTATCCAGATTATTCAGTGCTATTACCTCTGCCCAGTCATAGGAGAGGGAAGCAGTCTGTAATAGCGATAAATCAGGCAGGGGTCAGAGCAGAATTTCCCGGGGAATATCCCGCAGATTGAAATGTGAGGCCATGCTCCGGCAGTAAGCCCCGGCCATCAGCACGGCCAGGATGTAGCCGCGTTGGGGCAGAGGGAGCATTCTTTCCACGCCGAAGACATCCCCGGTTTCGCAGAGGTGTCCGGCTATTGTTATTTTTACTTTTTTACCGCCGTTCACCCGGCTGGCATTGACTATTTCGTGGTACGCCTCTTCGTAGATGGCTGGCCGCGGCACGGTGTTATAGGTCCCGGCGTTAACGCAGGCAAAAAGGTTACCATAGCTTTTCTTGATGTATTCAACCCTGACCAGCAGTACACCAGCCCCGGCCAGCAGATGTTTTCCCGGTTCAACTACTATGGCCTTCAGGCCGAGTTTTGCGCTCTCAACTCTGTCAAGGATGTAGGCGGCATATTCAGGTAGCGGGAAAAGTCTCTGTTCTTCCCTGTATTTCGGTCCGAAGCCGCCGCCAAAGTCCAGAAATTCCAGCTGAAATCCTGCCTTCTTCAGCTCCCCGGCCTTTTTTACCATCCGGTCAACAGCCTTGATGATTACAGGGAAGTCCTCTTCCGTCCAGCCTGAACCAAGATGCTGGTGCAACCCAGCAGGCTTTAGGCCGAGGTTTTTCAGCCGCTTGAAAGTCCCGAGCACCAGGGAATCCTCCAGGCCAAACTTAATCGGGGTGCCGTCGGAACTCCGGTCTCCGGCGGTAACTGTCTTGCTGCAGAACCCTCGGCCGAGGCCAGGATTCCAGCGCACCGAAACCCGCACCGGCCCCTTGATTCTCAACCTTTTCCTGGCCGCCTCCAGCAGGGCAATCTGCTCGTAAGCGTCGATGTTAACGATTACCCCTGGATGCTTCAGGACCTGCTCGAAGTCCTCCTGGCTGATGGAGGTGCCCGTGAACATAATTCTTTCTTCGGTAAAGCCGGCTCTTATAGCCATTTCCACCTCTGCCGGCGAGACGGCATCAATCCAGCAATCCTCTTTCAGCAGTGTTTTCAGTAGACCCGGGTGCGGGTTGGCCTTCATAGCATAAGCCATCCGCACTTCCAGCCCGGCGGGTGCCGGGCTGAAGGCTTCCCGGAGTGAGCGCAGATTTCTCAGTATCTGCTGGCGGCTGTAGACATAAAGCGGCGTGCCGTATTTTTCAGCCAGTTGTTCGGCCGACCGGCTTTCCAGATAGAGCTTGTTGTTTTTTACCCTCAGGAATTCACCTTCCCACCAGTTCATATTATGATTCCTTTTTTTATAAATTTATGAATATTAAGGCTTAATTATCATCTCTTTGCCCGGAAATTTCCAGAAACTTTTATTAAAAAGCTGATATATGTCACTGACTGAGAATATCGATTGATCAGGTCGCCCGGCGCGTTTCTCGTGAGGTTCGCCCGGATTATTTCTTCTTTTGATACTGGCCGTCTGCCCGGGGGAAATTTGCCCGGGACTGCTGCTACCTGAACGCTGTTCATCGGGTTAACCCGGCCCGGCTGCCGGCTTTGACTGGCTGTCATGTTTTTACTGGCCGTTTTTATTGCCCGATATTTTTTTTATCCTTATCCTTAACCCCGGCTCCTTGTTTTTGTCCCTCCGGACCCCGGGCTTCAGACTGTTCTTCAAACAGGTCGATCTGGCCCTTTTCCAGTTTACTGGCAATTTCTTTTAAGACCGGGTATTTTTCCAGCATGGTAGCCGGGATCTGCAGCTTCTCGCCGGTGAGCATGTTTTTAATCTGCAGGGCGTTGGCCAGGGCCTGCCCCCGGTAATGGTTGTTGGTGATGATGAAGACCCGGTCGCTGCCCCCGGCCAGTTTCTTTATTCTTTTTATCCAGTCTTCCAGCTCATCGGTCGTGTAAAGATAGTTATAGCGGTCGTCGCGCCCGGCCTCCTCCCTGAACCAGTCCTTGTAATTTCTCCCGTGCAGCCGAACGTAAGAAAACAGGGGATTGGTGACGATGGCCGAGGGTTTTATGGAGTGGCTGAAAACCGGCTGGTCTATGTTGCAGTAGCAGACCCTGTGCTCTTTCAGGAATTCATGAAAGTCGGGCCGATCCCAGGAGCCGTGGCGGACCTCCAGGGCCAGCGGGAATTCAGCAAACAGCGTAAAAAGCCTTTCCAGGTATTCCCGGTTTTCGGCTGTATCATGAAAAGACCAGGGAAACTGAATCAGGATGGCGGCCAGCCGCCGCTTGACGGCCAGGGGCTCTATGCCCCTCTTGAAGTCGTCGACATCTTTCTGTGAAAAGTCCCGGCGCTGGTGGGTGAAAACCTGGAGCAACTTGACGGTGAACAAGAAACGGGCAAAGGCCTGTACCCGTCGCAGCCAGGCGTAAGCCATTTCCGGGGAAGCCGGGCGGTAAAAGGTTGAGTTAATTTCTACAATATCAATAAAATGGGCCAGGTATTCCAGGGGGTGAAAGCCGCGGCCCCTGACCGGAGGATAGACTATGCCTTCCCAGTCTTCGTAACTCCACCCGGCCGTTCCAACGTAGAATTTGTTCATCAGGTCAATTTTATTCTCTTTGGCCAGGCCCTTCAACCGCCGGTTTCCCTCCGGACAACCTGAAAAAGCGCTGATAGCTGGCGGTCTGGTTGTGCTATAATCAGGCCATGCTGGACCTAAAATACATTCAGGAAAACTTTGAAGAAGTAAAAAAGAGACTGACCACCCGCAGCCAGCCCCAGGCCCTGGCTGACCTGGATGAGGTCTATCACCTGTCCGATGAACTGAGAAGCCAGATTCAGCGAGTGCAGTCCCTGAGGGAAAGGCGCAACCGGATTTCGGAAGAAGTTAAAAAGCTCAAACCCCAGGGGAAGGATGTCTCCCCTCTGATTGAAGAATCAAGAAAGGTGGGTGAGGAAATCACCACTCTGGAAAAAGGGTCGCGGGAGCTGGAAGAACAGCTCAATTCCCTGCTGCTTAGAATTCCCAACCTGCCCCATGAATCGGTGCCGGTCGGAAACGGTCCGGAAGATAACGTGGTGGTCAGGACGGTGGGGGAGCCGCCGGCCTTTGATTTTGAACCCCGGCCCCACTGGGACATCGGGAAGAACCTGGGAATCCTGGATTTTGAGCGGGCGGCCAAGATAACCGGCTCCAGGTTTGCGATCTATTTCGGAGCCGGGGCCAGGCTGGAGAGGGCCCTCATCAACTTCATGCTTGACCTGCACACCAGGGAAAAAGGCTTCAAAGAAGTCATCCCGCCTTTCATTGCCAACGCCGCCAGCCTGACCGGAACCGGCAACCTGCCCAAGTTTGCCGAGGACCTGTTCAAGCTGGAGGGTTACGACTGGTACCTGATTCCGACAGCCGAAGTTCCGCTGACCAACATCTACCGCAACGAAATCCTGGAAGCGGAAATGTTGCCGCAGCGCCTGGTGGCATACACGCCCTGCTTCCGCAGCGAGGCCGGTTCCTACGGCAAGGACATTCGCGGGCTCATCCGGCAACACCAGTTCAACAAGGTGGAGATGATGATTTTCTCCCTGCCCGAAAAATCCCTGGAAGAGCTGGAATACATGACTTCCTGTGCCGAGGAAGTTCTCAGGCGCCTCGGTCTGGCTTACCGGGTGGTGGCCCTGTGCACGGGTGATATGGGCTTTGCCAGCGGAAAGACTTACGACCTGGAAGTCTGGATGCCGTCAAAGAATGCTTATATGGAAATTTCTTCCTGCTCCGATTGTTTTGACTTCCAGGCCCGTCGGGCTCAGATAAAGTTCAGGCGGGGACCAAAGACCAGGCCTGAGCTGGTCCATACCCTGAACGGCTCCGGGCTGGCCGTCGGCAGGACAGTCAGTGCCATCCTGGAGAATTACCAGCAGGCAGACGGTTCGGTGCTGGTTCCGGAAGCCCTGCGGTCCTACCTAAACGGCCTGGAAATTATCAGACCCTGAGCTCCGGCCAGCCCGGCTCATCCTGGAATCTTTAAGCCCGGCGCTGATTTAATTTAATTTTTGGCCTTGACGGAAGCCCCCGGACAATGTCGGGAAAATCTTTATCAAATTTCCGTTTCAGGTTTTAATCATCAATGACTTCCAGGCCGCAAAGAATGGATGGCAAAATAATGGCGGCCAGGCCTGTCCGGCGCCCTGCCTGCTGGTATCTGTAAATAATCCTTTTGCACTTTTTTGGATATCAGCCGGGCTCCGGAAATTTTGTCAGGGGCGGGACTAAAATTGACAGGTGAGGCCGAAGGCCACGGAGCGAGGGCCGAGGCGGAATGAAATATCAGTCCTCCTGGAGTTGTTTCGAGCGAGACCGGGCTTAGTTATCTTTCTGCCGATAAAATAGCCGAGCAGGGCGGAACCCACAACATCCGAGGCGAAATGCTTATCAAGAAAAATCCTGGATAGAGAAATGCCGGAGGCAACGGCGAAAAAGGCCCCCCGCAGGTAAGGGCTTTTGACCCGGGAAGCCAGGCTGGTGGCCACGGCCCAGGCCGCGGCCGAGTGCCCGGAAGGAAAGGACTGCCACCGGCCCTGAAACGTGACGGGATTAAAGGAAAAAGGCCCTTCCAGGGTGTAGGGCCTGGCCCGTCCAATGCTTATCTTTCCTGCCTGAACGATTAGCTCGGTCAGGAGCAGGCTTTCCCCGGCCAGCAGGAAGGTGGCCTTGACCGAATCTGAATGTTTGATGTGCCCGGCAAGATACCCGGCCGAGATTAAACCCAGCAGGCAAACAGGTGCTCCGGCAGCTGAAAAAGCCCTGGAGACTGAAGTCAGGGCGGGGGAGTCGTGCTCGTAAACCTGGCGATGAATCGAGTTGTCCAGCGGAAAGAAGGCGGAAGTAGCAGCCAGGCCCAGACCGAATTTCAACCAGTCTTTCTTTTTCCAGGCGAGGGGTGAAGTCAGTATCATCCCGGTGTCTCTCCAGATTTTCTTGAGGTATCTTCCGTCGAGATTAGAAATAGAATCCTCGGGTCGGGCCGGGAGCTCTTGTGCCAGGAAATTAAAAGCCAGGACGAAAACAAAAATTTTCGGCAGATATTTTCTCAAGAATGGTTTCCTGAGGTCCATGGATTTCATCCAGTTGCTTCCGCCTGAGGTATTGTTTTTTTTATTAACTCATCGGGTTGAGCCAGCCCTTAAAAAATCTTTTCATTAAGGCGCCAGTCCAGTTATTCTCAAATCAGATTATTCCATAAATGAAAAGGTTTCAAGCCTGCATTAATATATAGTTAGCGGTGGTTTTTCGGGTAAATGTTCAGGAAATATCAGGCCGGCTTCAGGGCCGATTCCTGCCCTGGTTTTCGGGCATTAAAGGGGGTCGGCTTTCTCCTTACTATCTCTTTTTGCCTAAGCCCAGATCAAGCCGAAGGTCCGGTCGTTTAAGGTGATAGTTTTAGCCTCGTGTTCCAGGCGGCAATTTGTGGCCCTTGTCATCAGGTTAGTCTGAGATTAAAATACTTACCAGCCCGGAGGGATGGCCGAGTGGTTGAAGGCGGCGGTCTTGAAAACCGCTTTCCGGTATCCCGGAACGGGGGTTCGAATCCCTCTCCCTCCGCCATTAATTTCGCTGACTTTTTGTCCCTGAACTTCAGCTAAACCCTGTTTCTGTTTTTTGATTTTCTCCTGACAAGCCTGAAATCGCGAAACTGCTTTCCAGTGGCCCATGATAAGCCAGAACCGGAAGGTTCAGGGCCGGGCAGGGGGGAATGCCAACCGTCCCCAGTATAATTTATCTCGGCTTAAATGCCTTCTGGCCATTTAAGTATTAAAGTTAAGCTGCTGAAGAAAGTTATAGCCCGGGCAAAAGTAAATTCCGCTATATGCAGTGAACATTTAGCCGGTCGCCCTTCTCAGCCAAAGATAATTTTAATAATTGACTGAATCAGTGCTAAGGCTGATTTCCCCGGGCCAATTATCAGTTAATTTATAGAGAGCTAAACGACAGTGCTCCGACTGCTCTTGTGTCTTTGACCTCGGAAATGTCACCGCAGAATCTCTGAAATCTATATGTCCGGGTCTTTCAGACAATAACCGGGTTATTTCTTTCCGGTGGCCGGTAGTTGCCCCGGGCGGATTGACTTTGAATTGACTTAAAAATTAAAATAGCCGCGGCTTTGGTTATTTGAATCTATTGACCCGATAAGGAGGTTTCATGAGATCCCCGAATATCAGCCGACGCCAGTTTTTGCGGGCAGCCGGAGCAGCCGGAGCCGTGGCTTTTAGCTGGAACCCGGCCAACCTGGAAAGAGTGGAAGCGGCCACTCAGGCCGTGGCCAACAAGTCCCCCGAAGAAGTGGCCAGGGACGAATTCTACTGGCGGGAAGTGCAGTTAGGATTCAAGCTGGACCGTTCGCTGATCAACCTCAACAACGGCTTTACCTGTCCCTGCCCTCGAGTGGTCCTGGAATCGGCATTTCGTTATACCGAGATGATAAACATGCTGCCTGTCCATTACCAGGCCATGGTCGCCGGCAACATAGAAACCATCCGCCGCCGCATGGCCAGGGAGTTCGGCTGCGACCCGGAGGAGCTGGCCTTAACCAGAGGGGCCAGCGAAGCCCTGCAGATTGCCCAGAACGGAATTGACCTGCAGCCGGGCGATGAGGTCATCACCACCGAGCAGGATTATCCGCGGATGCTGACCACCTGGGATCAGCGAATGCGCCGTCAGGGTATCAGGGTGACCAGGCTGCAGTTTCCGGTTCCGGCCACCCAGGATTACCTTTATAAAATGTTCGAGCAGGCCATCACTCCGAAGACCAGGGTCATTCACTTCTGCCACATCACCAACCTGACCGGGCAGCTTTTCCCGGTGCAGAGAATCTGCCGGATGGCCCGAGCCAGGGGCATCGTGACCATAGTTGACGGGGCCCATGCCCTGGGTCATTTCCCCTTCAAGCTGCGCGATCTGGAGTGCGATGCCTACGGCGTCAGCCTGCACAAGTGGCTGCTGGCCCCCATCGGCAACGGATGTCTTTATGTCAGGCGCGAGATGATCCCGAAGTTCTGGCCTCTTCAGGCAGCCCCCGAGCAGCAGGATAACGACATCCGCAAGTTTGAAGCCATCGGCACCCATCCCTGGGGCATCCGGGCCGCTCTGGGTGAAGCTCTGGCTTACCACCAGGCCATCGGGGCTGAACGCAAGGCAGCCCGCATGCGCTACCTGACCCTGCGCTACGTCAATGCCCTCAGGAAGTACCCGCGCTTCAAGGTGCTGACCGACATGTCGGAACCGGCCCAGGCCTGGGGTGTGGCCGCCTGCTATATTGAAGGAATAGATGTCCGGGCTCTGGCCAATTTCCTGAGAAAAAAATACCGGATCATCACCGTGCCCCTGGTCGGCGGGGCGCCGCCCAACCAGGTTTTCGACTACCAGGCCCTGCGGATTTCACCCAACGTTTACACCACCCTGGAAGAAATCGACACCTTCATAGAGGCCATGGAAGATGCCATCAAGAACGGGGTGGAGGAAGACGTATTTATGCCGGTGGCCAGCGGCCCGGCTGCCGGAGAAGTTCTGGTATGAAATAAGGCAATATATGAACAACTGTTCATATATTAATAGCGGGTTAAATCAGAAGGAGGCCTCGAGTATGAGAAAAATAAACATTGTGGCTTCTTTGGTGATAATAACGGCGCTGATGACAATCTTGACCCCGGCCCTGGTCGCCGAAACTCGGGCCGGCCAGTCCTCAACCCAGGCGGCCCTGTTCAAGATTCCGTTTGAATTCAGGGCGGCCGGAAAAAAGATCCCGGCCGGCGAATACTGGTTCGGCTTCAACCAGGCCGGAAAGCTAATCCTGCGGCAGACGGCCACCGGTAAGGAGCTGGAGCTCCAGGTGCTGGAAAAGCTGAACCCGCCCGAGCCGCCGGCGGTCGAGCCGCGCCTGGTCTTCGACGAGGTGGGGGATTTTGCTCCTTCCTACACCGAGTATTTGACGGTTTATGTCCTGTCTGAAATCTGGCTGTCGGGGCAGGATGGTTTTCTGATTCACATAACCAGGAGCCCTCATAAAGAAAAGACGGTTACCGGCACAGCCGTTAAATGACCGGGGCTAAGTCAGAATTTCCCCGAGAAATCGGATGAGCAGATGGCAATAAGAATTCAGATTTTTGACTCGTCAATTCAGTATCAATCCTGAAATAATTAGCTCTCAGACATACGTTTCAGGCTGTATCCGCCGGCTGATTTCAAACCCCGCAGCTGGCTTTCTCCTGCAGAAAAAAAACGGAGCTTGATGATTTAAAATTCGCTCTGGCCGGTATGATTAGAGAATATTCCCTTATTTTCATGAAAAACTGAGGCCGGCCGTGAAAACAGGCTCAGCCCGGGGGACAGGGGGTTTTTTTCGGGGCGAAAAAGTGTTAAAATAGGACTGCTTTCGGGCGCGGAGAGGTGCTGGAGTGGTCGATCAGGGTCGCCTGCTAAGCGATTGTACCAGTGAAAGCTGGTACCGCGGGTTCGAATCCCGCCCTCTCCGCCATTGCTCCTGATCCCGCCTGCCGTAGAAAAGCAACTGGCTGATCTGACGCTGGCGGCAGATCCCGGCCACTGACTTCTGCCCTCTGAAGGCCTTCTGGACTATGGCCATTATCTCCTCCGTTCCTGTTAGCAATTTTTCCCGCAATCCCTTTTCATCTCTTTGAGCCATGGCAGGCAAATACCTCATTTCTTAAGCTTGTTGTTTTTTAAAGGAGACATTACGACGACTCCTCTCCTCTGGCCAATTGCGAAAATATTTGTACACTGGCTTTAAATAACCGGATTGTTCTTGATTTCTCCGGGCTGATGGTCTTTTTCAGGCAACTCGGGATGGAAGCCTGCCGGTTAAGGATAGAAAAATGCCCTCAAAGAGTAAGGCCTTGCTCTGTGCCAGATTATAAATAAAGTAAAATCAGGCTTATTTTTTCTTTCCATCTTTTTTTCGCCTGCCGGATAAAGAGACTTCCGGCAGCCGACCCGGGGCCAAAAATATTCCCCCGGCGTGGCCAAGTTCAACTGCTGCCGGGTCCGGGTTACTCTATAAAGCCACGCTTTTTGAGCAACGGCTCTTTCCTGGGTTCGCGGCCGCGGAATTTTATGTACTGGCTGAGAAAATCGGCCGAGCCGTATTTTTCCAGGACTTCCTTACGGAATTTCAGGGCGGTTTGCTGGTCAAACAGTCCCCGCTCTTTGAAGGCTTCAAAGGCATCGCTGTCGAGCACCTCGGCCCAGATGTAAACGTAATACCCGGCCGAATAGCCGCCCGAGAAAATGTGCTGGAAGTAGGTGCTGCGGTAGCGGGGGGCGATGGCTTCAATCAGGCCCAGCTGCCTGAGAACTTTTTTCTCAAAGTCGTTGACCTCGTAGTCTTCTTCAAAAATGGTCTTGTGCCAGTGAATATCCAGGAGCGAGGCGGCCAGGTATTCGGTCGAAGCGAAGCCCTGGTTGAAAAGGGCGCTGTTCTGGATTTTCTTTATCAGCGCCTCCGGTATTACCTCTCCGGTAGCATAATGCCTGGCATACATTTTCAGGAATTCCGGCTCGGTCACCCAGTTTTCCATGATCTGCGAGGGCAGTTCCACTCCGTCCCTGGGAACGAAACGGTTGTTGTATTTGCCGTTGGCCAGCAGCGTGGCCAGAGAGTGCCCGAACTCGTGGAAGGCCGTCTGGACTTCATCCAGCGACAGCAGGGCTGGCAGCTTTTCGGTTGGCCGGGTGAAGTTACAGGTTATGGTGGAAAGGGGAGCGACCCGCTTGCCGTTCTCGTAGCTCTGGCGGCGCAGAGCCCCGGACCAGGCTCCGCTTCGCTTGGAAGCCCGCGGAAAGAAATCCAGGTAGAGCAGGCCGACATGCTGGCCGTTCTTTTCTTTGACTTCATAAACTTCTACTTCCGGGTGATAAACTGAAACGTTGTTCAACTTTTCGAATTTCAGGCCGTAGAGCAACCCGGCCAGGGTGAACATTCCGTCCCGGACGTTGTCTATGGAAAAGTACGGGCGCACTTCCTCGTCTTTAAGGTCATACTTTTTCTGTCTCAATTTTTCGGCGTAGTACCACCAGTCCCAGGGAGCGATCTTGAAGCCGGCACCTTCTTCGTCGGCAATCTGCTGCATTTCAGCCAGTTCAGCCCTGGCCCGCTTCAGAGCATACTGCCAGAGTTCCATCAGGAACTCTTCCACCCTTTCCGGCGTCCTGGCCATGTTGACCTCGATGGCAAAGTGGGCGAAGGTCGGGTAGCCCAGCAACCTGGCCCGCTCGGTGCGCAGGGCGATGATTTTCTTGATTATTTCCTTGTTGTCGTACTCGTTGTAGCGGTCACCCCGGCTGAGATAGGCTTCAAACAACCGCCGTCGCAACTCGCGGTTTCTGGCATACTGAAGGAAAGGAGTCATGCTGGGAACCTGGGTGGTGAAAACCCACCTGCCTTCCAGTCCCATTTTTTTGGCCGTCTCGGCCGCGCTGTCAATGACGTTCTGGGGCAGCCCTTCCAGGTGCTTTGGATTTTCGATGACCAGGCGGGAGCTGTTGGTCTCCTGCAGAACGTTGTTTCCGAATCTTAAAGACAGCATCGAAAGCTGGCTGTTTATCTGGCGCAGTCTTTCCTTGCTTTCCGGGCTGAGCAGGGCCCCGGCCCGGACAAAATCCTGGTAAATTTTTTCCAGCAGGAATTTTTCTTCCGGCCCGAGTTTCAGCCTGGACCTCCGGTCGTAGACTGCCTTGATGCGGGCGAACAGCTTTTCGTTAAGATAGAGGCTGGAACGGTGCTGGCTGGTCAGGGGGGTGGATTGCTCGGCAATTTTCTGGAGTTCGGGGGAGGTGTTGGCGCTCTGCAGGGCGCCGAAGACAGCCTGGACCCTTTCCAGGAATTTTCCGCTGCGGTCAAGGGCCAGGATGGTGTTTTCAAAGGTCGGGGGCTGCGGGTTGTTGACAATGGCTTCAATTTCTGCCTGATGGAGTTCAATTCCTTTCTTTATGGCCGGCAGGAAATGCTCGTTCTTTATCAGGTCGAAGGGCGGGGTCTCGAACGGCGTGTTGAAAGCCGAGAAGAAGGGGTTGTTCTGTTCCCGGGCAGAGAGGGGAGCCAGGAGAAGAGCGGACAACAGGGCCAGCAGGGCCAGGTTAGACCCTTTCCTGGAAGCTTTTCCGGGTTCAAAATTTCCTGTCATGGCACGCTCCTTGTTGGTTATGCTAATAAAGCTCACTGAGATTATGATTATAACCTGTCGGGTGTTCGTTAAGTCAAGCAGAAGCTTTTGGCTGAGGCCCCGGTCTCCGGGTTGAAAATCAGAAACCTGAGGTTTCGGATTACCCGCTGACCCCGGTTTCCATATTACCTGAATGCGAATCATCGTTGGCTCTCGCAGACTCTGATTGACAAACGGGAAGCCGGTTTTATAAATTGACCTTAACGATTCAGATTGAGGTGTGCCGATGTCATGGTTATCATTACCTAACGATTATCGCCGCAATAATTCAGGCCTGGTTTTCCTGGTTCTGGTTATTGCTGGTGGCCTTCTGCTTACAACTTCCTGCCGCCAGCCTGCCGACGGCCGAGGCTCCCTGGCTGAAACCTTTCAGGTCTTTTCCGACCCGCCGCCTGAATTCCGCCCGGCTCCCCTCTGGGTCTGGAATGAGGACATGAGTTCAGAAAAAATCAGGACTCAGCTCCTGGACCTGAAAGAGAAGGGGTTCGGCGGAGTCTTCGTCCATCCCCGGCCTGGACTCATCACCCCCTATCTTTCGGAGGAATGGCTATCGCTCTTCAAGGAAACGGTTAGCCTGGGCCGGGAGCTGGGGATGAAAATCTGGATTTACGATGAGAATTCCTATCCTTCGGGCTTTGCCGGAGGGCTGGTGCCGGCTGCTCGCCCGGAATTTGTCCTTTCTGGACTGAAGGCCACGATTTTGAAATTACCCTCCCTGAACGGGGTGAAGACTCCCGTCTGCATCCTGCGACAGCAGGGCCAGTCGTTCCTGGATATAACCGACCGGGTCAGGGCTGGCGAGACGGGCTGGCCGGAGGGCCGCTACTGGTTGTTCGAGGTGGTTCAGCAGGAACCCTCGCCCTGGTACGGCGGCTATACCTACGTCGACCTGATGCGGCCCGGGGTAACCCAGGTTTTTCTGCACCTGACTCTGGAGGCCTACAAAAAGGTGGCCGGCGAGGAGTTCGGCCTGACCGTCCCCGGCACCTTCCAGGATGAAGCCGAGATTGCCCCGCCCGGTGGGGCCTGGGCCGTAAATTACACCCCGGCCTTATTTGAAGAATTCAGCCGCCGCCGCGGCTACGACCTTTTGCCTGAACTGCCTTCGCTGCTGGAGGAGGTGGGAGATTTTCAGAGGGTCCGGCACGATTTTTACCTGACCTGCCTGGAGTTGTTCATCGAGAACTGGGCTAAACCATATTATGATTATTGCTCCCGGAATAACCTTCAGCTGACCGGTCATTACTGGGAACATGACTGGCCGGTTCCCAGGACCAACCCAGACAACATGGCCCTTAGCTCCTATGCCCATATGCCCGGGATTGATATTTTGATGAACGAATGGAGTCTTGATGTCCACGCCCAGTTCGGCAATGCCCGGGCGGTAAAGGAGATAGGCAGCCTGGCCAACCAGCTCGGCCGAAAGCGGACACTGTCGGAAACCTACGGGGCCAGCGGCTGGGACCTGACCTTCTTTGACCAGAAGAGGATCGGCGACTGGGAATATGCTTTGGGTGTCAATTTCTTGAACCAGCACCTGGTTTATTCCACCATTGCCGGGGCCCGCAAGCGCGACCACCCCCTGTCTTTTTCTTACCATGAACCCTGGTGGCCGGCCTACCGCCTGATGAATGACTACTTCGGCCGGCTGTCAGTGGCCCTGAGTGCCGGGGAGCAGTTGAACCGAATCCTGGTTATCGAGCCCACCACCACGGCCTGGATGTACTATTCGCCGGCGGTTAAGAACGAGAACCTGACCAGGGTTGGCCAGGGGTTCCAGGATTTCGTTCACGTCCTGGAACAGTTCCAGGTCGAATACGACCTGGGCAGCGAGTTTGTTCTGAAGGAGCACGGAAGGACGGAAGGGAAAAAGCTGAGAGTGGGCCAGAGGGATTATGACCTCGTGGTCCTTCCGCCCGGAACAGAAAACCTGGAAGAATCGACCGCGGCCCTTCTAAAAGATTATCTGAAGAACGGCGGTCGCCTTCTGTCCTGGACCGGAAGCCAGATTTATGCCGGGGGGCGGCCCTCAGGCCTGGCCGAAGAGCTAACTGCTTTCAGCGGTTTTAAGACGATGTCCGGCCAGGCCCTTGATGAAAAGACCTTTTCCGGTTTCTTGAAGGACGAAATAGAATTCCAGAACCTTGCCGGCCAGGACCGGCTCTTCCATCACCGGCGTCAGCTTCAGGATGGACAGCTGCTGTTCCTGGCCAACATCGCCCCCGACCGGGCCTCCTCGGGCCGGGTGATTCTTAAAGGCCGATCCGTGGAGAAGTGGGAAGCATTCACCGGACAGGCGGTTGCCTATCCCGCCCGCGTCAGGAATGGCCGGGCCGTAATAGATTTTCACCTGAAGCCGGGCGAAAGCCTGCTACTGGCAGTCTACACCCGCCGCCAGCCAGGCCGTAAGGCAGAGGTCGGAGACAAAGCCGGGCCGGTAGAAGTGCTGAACCTGAAGCCGGTTAAGATAAAAAGGCTTGACCCCAACCTGCTGACGCTCGATTACTGCGACCTCAGCGCTGCCGGGCGCAGCGAGAAGAATCTGTATTTTTACCGGGCCCAGCAGAAGACCTACCAGTGGCACGGCTGGTCGAAGAACCCCTGGGACTCGAGGGTTCAGTATCAGGATGAAATCATTTCCAAAAACAGGTTTGCCCCCGGCTCCGGGTTCCGGGCAGATTTTCATTTCCAGGTGGCGGCGGGTGTGGACCTGAAATCGCTGCAGCTGGCGGTGGAAAGGCCGAAAATTTTCCGCGTCCTGGTCAACGGCCAGCGGCTTGAACCGCTGCCCGACGCCTTCTGGCTTGACCGCAATTTTGGAGTCTTTTCCCTGAGGGAGGCGGCCAGGACCGGGTTGAACACGGTCAGCCTGGTGGTCAATCCCTTTGACCTGCTGGCCGAGCTGGAGCCTGTCTACCTGCTGGGCAACTTTGCCCTGCAGCCGGTCGCTCGCGGTTTCCTGGTGACCCCGGCCCGGGAGCTGACCACGGGTTCCTGGAAAGACCAGGGATTGATTTTTTACGGCCACCGGGTGGCCTACGAATCAGCGCTTGAAGTCAATGCCCGGGAGCTTGAAGAGAATGATTTTATATTCAGGACCGGCCGCTTCCAGGGAGCGCTGGCCGAGCTCCTGGTCAACGGCCAGCCGGCCGGTTGTCTTCTCAGCCCCAACGATACCTTAAATATATCTTCCAGGCTCCGCCCGGGTGTTAATGAACTCAACCTGGTGATTTACGGGACCCTGAAGAATACCCTCGGCCCTCACCATCTCAATCCACCGACCGGCCGGGCCTGGCCCGTTTCGTTCCAGCGGGCTCCCGAAAGTGGACAACCGGCGGGAAGCGAGTATAATGTTCAGGATTACGGACTGTATGATTTCCTGATCATCGAAAAAAAACACAAAGGATCGAAGCTGTGAATAGAATCGGTTTTGATAGCCAGGTCTATCTCCGGGAACAAACCGAAGCCATCAACCGGCGACTGTCGCTCTTCCCGGAAAAACTCTACCTGGAATTCGGCGGTAAAATCCTGAACGATTTCCATGCGGCCCGGGTGCTGCCCGGTTACGACCCCAACATCAAGGTCAAGTTGCTGCAGGAGCTCAGTGACCGCATCGATATCATCCTCTGCATCTACGCCGGCGACATAGAAAGAAGAAAGCAGCGGGCCGATTTCGGCATCACCTACGATGCCGACACCCTGAAATTAATTGATGAGCTGGGAGAGCGCGGGTTGAAGGTAACGGCCGTGGTCATTACCAGGTACGAGGAGCAGGCCTCGGCCCGGGTCTTCAAGAACAAGCTGGAACGCCAGGGGATAAAAGTTTATACCCACCGCTTTACCCGCGGCTATCCCACCGAGGTCGAGGTCATCGTCAGCGAGGAAGGCTACGGGGCCAACCAGTTCATAGAAACCACCCGGCCCCTGGTGATAGTCAGCGGTCCCGGCCCTGGCAGCGGCAAGCTGGCCACCTGCCTGTCACAGCTCTATCATGAACACAAACGGGGAATCAAGGCCGGCTACGCCAAGTTCGAGACTTTTCCTATCTGGGATCTGCCGCTCAAGCACCCGGTCAACGTGGCTTACGAAGCGGCCACGGCCGACCTGGGAGATTTCAACCTGGTTGACCCCTTTCACCTTGAAGCCTACAACCAGCGGGCCATCAATTACAACCGCGACGTGGAAGCCTTTCCCCTGCTGAAGAGAATTCTGAGCCGCATTGCCGGCAACGGCTTTGTCTACAAATCGCCTACCGACATGGGTGTCAACGTGGTCAGCCGGGGCATAACGGATGACGAGGTGGTCAGGGAAGCGGCCCGGCAGGAGATCATCCGGCGTTATTTTCGCTATCATTGCGAATATGTCCTGGGTTTCACCGAGCAGACTACCCTGGAGAAAGCCGAGCTGTTGATGAAGGAACTCAACCTGAAATCAGAGGACCGGGCAGTGGTGCCCCTGGCCCGGGCGGCTGCGGTCGAGGCCCAGCAGAAGGGCAAGGGGAATAACGGAGTTTTTGTCGGGGCTGCCCTGGAACTCAGGGATGGTCGAATGGTTAAAGGTTACAACTCACCCCTGATGCACGCTGCTTCCAGCGCTGTCCTTAATGCCCTTAAACAACTGGCTGGAATTCCGGACTACATCCACCTGCTCTCACCTTCGGTCCTGGAACAGGCTGCCTATTTAAAGCAGAACATTTTCGGCGGCAAGGCCTTGAGCCTGGATTTAACCGAGGTTCTGACCTGCCTGGCCATAACTGCGCCCAACAGCCCGGCCACCCAGCTGGCCCTTGATAAGTTAAAAGAGCTCAAGGGATGCGAGATGCACCTGACCCACATGCCAACCCCGGGTGATGAAACCGGACTGCGCCGGCTGGGCATCAACCTGACCAGCGACCCGGTTTTTGCTTCCAGGAGTCTTTTTACCGGCTGAGCTACCTGCGGAGAAGAAAGAAAGTGGCGGGTTCGAGCAAGTTCCTGTTGGCAGCTATTTTGAAACCGTGGCGGCACGCTGAGCTCTATGATGAGTACCGTACGAGCGGAGTCGGCTTCAGAACGGCGCTGCTTCTGGTTGTTCTTGGTCTGGTCTTCAGCCTGACTTCCATGGTCAAGGCCGCCTGCGGCCATTTTCCGGCTGTTCCGGTAATCCTGCCTTTGAGGCTCGAGAACTATTTTGTCTGGCAGGCCTTCCTGGTTATTCCCTGGATAGTCCTGACCTGGCTTCTGGTCGGTTTACTGGCGGCGGGAATACTCAAGCTTCCGGGCTCAGCTGCGGTAAGCCTGAGGCAGGTAATGGTTTTGCTGGGACTTAGCTTTTCCAACTTTCTTTTCCTGCTCTGGATCCCGCACCTGATTACAGCCGGGCTTTATCTTCTCGGGATGTCCCAGAAAGAATGGGTTGACCTGCTGTCGCAACCGGGGTGGTTCCAGGCCCTCTATCTGGTTTTAATAATGCTGGCCGTCCTGGTTGGCTGGCTTGCCTTGAATCTCAGCCTGGTAAGAAAAAAGAAAAAAGGAAACCCGGCCGGCTGGCTGGTGGCCAACCTCGGCTTTTTGGTCTGGATTTTCTTGCTGGCCGTTTTCTTGCGCTGAGGAGGATGGTATGGAATTTGTCATAAGAAATTTCAGGCTGGATGATTACGAGCGGGTTATGGAACTCTGGCGCCAGTGTGACCTTCCGCTCAAACCGGAGGGCCGGGACAGCCGGGAAGAAATCAGGCGCCAGCTGGAGCTGTCACAGGTAATTTTTCTGGTAGCGGAAGCAGAAGGGCGGGTGGTAGGCACCGTCCTGGCCACCCACGACGGGCGCAAGGGCTGGATTAACCGCCTGGCCGTGGAGCCGGCCTTCAGGGGACAGGGGCTGGCCCAGCGACTGGTAAGAATAGCCGAGCAGAAGCTGGAAGCGGCCGGCCTTCAGATGTTTGCTGCCCTGATCGAGGAGGACAACCTGCCTTCCATCAAACTTTTTGAAAAGCTCGGCTATACCTTCCACCCGGACATAAAGTATTTCACCCGCAAAAAATCCCTGCAGGTCTGACTTTGCTGAAATCGAGGCCCGGGCCTGGCAGGTCTGCAGCCTGAGTCCTGAATTATTTTGTTATTCAGATAAGAATGCAAGCCGGGGGAGGAGAAGCAAACCTCAGAAAAGCGGGTTTCAGCCTGACTGTACCCGCCGGCTGAAATCCATAACGGCTTCCACCACTTCCTGGTGGGTGAGAGCCGGTCCGTCCTGCGGTGAATCTATAATCCGGTAGTCAAAGAAGGGACAGTTGCCTTCGTACCAGCGCTCCGTGACTGGCCTTCCGAGCCTTTCCCTCTTTTCTTTTTCCAGCCGGTTTAGCAGGCTGCCCAGTCCCCGGAGGTTGACCCCGGCTTCCGGATCCACCCCGATTATAAAGCGGCGGTTTCCCAGATTGGTCAGAAGAAAAGAAAAGCCACGGCCCAGGGGAGAATTAAAGACATCGCGGCGAGCCCATTCTTTCAGCAAAAAACTTTTTGGATTCTGCACCAGGAGTCCGTCCACGATTTCCCGGCCCTGACCCTGGCTCAGGGGAAGATGGAGCTGAACCTGCTCGGCTTTTTCCAGGTCCTCCAGGTAGTTGAAATAATCGTCTTCCACCCGGTGCATGGCTTTTAAGTAGCGGTCGATTCCCTGGAAAACCAGGCGGCAATCCGTTATATCCCGGCCCAGGCTGGCCTGCTCGTGCAGGAGCCTTAGCATTCTCAACCCTTCCTGCACCCTTTCCAGGCTGGCTTCCTCCTCGGGTTTCTGAATGGCCACGAACAGGGCCCGCAGCAGGGCGTATGGAGTGGAACTCAACTCAACATTTTTTGGTATGGTGGCCGAATCAACCATTCGGGCGTAGGCGGCAATTTTCTGCAGGGCCGGATCAACCTGCCTCAGTTCTATAAGCTTCAGGCTCAAGAAGATGGCGCTGACGGCATCAAAATCGGGCAGGCGGTGGGTGATGATGGTCAGTTTTTCGACCGGTTCCGGCAGGTGCCCCAGGACCAGTTCCGGGTGCTTTACCACCAGCGAGGCCGCGCATTCGGCTTCGGCCTCGGGCTGATGGTGGTCGACAACCCCCGGAACGGTCTTCAGCCCGACGTCCAGGACCAGGGTGGCTGGCCGGGGTTCAAATTCCTGTCCATAGGGTGCGAACTGGAAAATAACTTCCATTGCTCCGTCCGCTCTTTAAGTCAAATTTGAGGCACCGGGTCAGGATTTCGGTGCCAGTTTTATTTCTGCCCGGAAAACAGGGTGCTGAGTATGTTTTCCTCCAGCTCCTCTCCGGGTGTCGGGTATTTCCTGCGCAGATGTTTCTTGTTAACCTGGCTGAGGCAGGTGCTGACCTCTGAGACCCTGGACAGGGCCGAAACCGTCTGGCCGCTTTCCGAATAGACTTCTATGGTCACGGTGTAGGGAATTCCGGTGGCCCTGAGGTTCTGGTTCTCCAGTATCTTGATTATTCTTTCGCGGAGCTTTTCGGCCCCGGCCCGGTTGGTGTTGGGCAGCATGATCATGAATTCGTACTCACCTATCCGGGCTACCAGGTCCACCTTCCTGGTGGTTTTTCTCAGGATAAAAGACAGGTTGGTAACGACCCTGGCCCCGGCCTCCTGGCCAAAGGTCTGAATAATCTTCTCGTAGTAATCTATGTCCACCTTGAGCAGTGACAGGTCGATGCCGTAGCGCTCGCAGCGGGCCACCTCTCGCTGGAAATAATTGACGAAAGCCCGGGTGTTGTAGGCCTCGGTCAGCGGGTCGAATTCTTCCAGCTCGCTGATGTGCTTCCGCAGCACCTGCCTTTCCAGCAGCAATTCGGCAAAAGTAACCAGGCTCAGCAACAGCTTGAATTCATCCAGGTTAAACTGCCTCCGGTTCTTTTTGTTGAACAGGGCGACCAGTCCGAAAACCTTTTTTTCAACCCGCAGTGGCACCGCTATCAGGCTGTAAACTTCCAGTCCCGGCAGGTGGTCCACCCTGGGGTTAAAGCGTGGATCGCGGCTGCAGTCGGAGATGATGATATTCTGGTTGGTTTCGGCGGCCAGGCCGCAGATTCCTTCTCCCCGCCGGATTATCCGGTCCTGAAGATGTGAAGCGCTTTCACCAGTTAATATGGCGTATCTGAGGTCGCGGGAGGCAAGGTCTCTGAGCAGGAAAGCCATCACCGCCGGTCCGAAAAATTCATCAATTTTCTTTAAGAGCCGGTGGAGAAGGTCATCGCAACCCCTGGCCAGCGCCAGTTCCCTGGTGGCTTCAAAAAACCTGGCCGTGGGAAACGACTGGAGCTGCTCGGAACCGGTCCCGCCCTTTAACTCTTCCATTGGCTGTATATTTAACAAATTCCAATAACAATTTCAACAGATTGTAATCTTCAGGGACAGGGATTTTTCCAACCAGTCATTACTGCCCGGGCCGCCAGTACACCCGAACAGCGGCTGCGGGGGCCTCGTCTGCCTTCCTATTTCTTGTCAGCTGAGCCCGATTGCCAGTCCTCTGGTTTAGTCGGTATCTCTTTCAAAAAGTCAGAATTTACCCGGAAAAGGTAAGGCAGGTCCCGGTTCTTGACCACCACCTGTTGTTTTTCCGTGTTTTCTGTTCCGACCAGTATCTGGAATTCCTTTTCCTCTTTTTCAGCCGGCTTTACCCTGATCAAGATTTCAAGCGAGGGCCGGTCCAGGCCGTATCCCTTGAGGTCTCCTGGCTTGTCTATGAACTCGGTGGCCTCCAGGTATTCCAGCTTCCGCAAAAGCGATTCGATTTTAGACTCGTCGGCTGGCTCTTTGCTCCCTTCGGCGCCGCCCAGGTACCACTTTTCCTGTTCCTGTCCCTTTTCCCTGGCCTTTTCTTTAACCGCGGCCAGCTGCCAGCCTTCTTTTTTCAGGCTGACGGCCACCGCTTCCCAGGAATTAAAGCTGGCCACCTTTTTCTCCCGCAGGTCGTCTATCTTTTTGCTGAGGTCGGTGGCAATCTGGCTGTCCACCTCTATTATCTTTCGGCTCAAAGAACTGGTGGCCACAACTTGACCATCTTTCCGGTTGATGGAAAAAATAAGCTCCTGGCTATCCTGGAGACCCAGCACCACAGTGAACTCCGGCCGGTCCAGGCCGTACTGTTTGATTTTTTCCTGGTCCTTTTCTTCGGCCAGGAATTCCCGGGCCCTCAGCCCGGACAGGCTGTCCAGCAGGTTATCAACCTGGTATTTAGAAGCCAGCGCGGTGAGTGGCTGGATGAACTGCCAGGTGTCTCCATCTTTCCGCGCTTTCCAGTTTATATCCCTGGATTTCAGCTCCACCGATTGCACCCTGGCCGTTTCAAACTTCAGGACATCTTTCTTCCTCAAATCAAACAGCTTTTTATCCAGGCTGTATTTGAGATACGCTGGCAACAGCACTACCTGCTGCCGGTCAGCCCGGCGGGCGTAAAGAGTGTTGTCGAGAGGATTTTCCAGGCCGATTTGAATAACCACCGGCTCCACCTGGCCTTTGAGCCACAGACTGACCTCTTTTTTAGGGATTTCATAAACGGTGAGGTCGGTGGCCCTGTCTTCCACCACTTTGTTCATTCGCAGGCTGGCAAAGTTTTCGGCCAGGCTGCTGGCTTCGTAGTCGTCGGCCTCGGCTTCCAGCGGTTCCACTATCTGCCATTGTCCCTGTTCATTCCTTTTCAGGGTTATGACCGAGCCGTCTTCTTTTTTCAGGCTGAGTTTTTCCACCTCGGCCGCCTTGAAATCAGTGAGTTTTTCGGCCGCCTCTTTTTTCTCCTTGACCTTTTCCGAGCGGTGCTCCATCAGGATGACCACTGCCAGGAGCAGGATGAAAACTGCCAGAAGGATCAGAGTCGTCCTGAATTTCATAACGACCTCCTTCTGAGCCAGATGCTCAAACCGGCAGCCAGCACGCCTACCGGTAGCAACACAACCGATAAAAACATAAGGAACCGGCCCTGGCTGGGCGTCAGGCTGATCGAGCGGGGAGTCCTGGTCCTTGGCTGGATGGAGATCAGGTCGGCTTCTTCGGTCAGCCAGTTGACCGTGTTCAGGAAGAAATTGCCGTTGCCGGACAGGTTATAATATCTGTTAGTGATGAAATCCGAGTCCCCGAATACGGCCAGCCTGGCTTCCCGGGAAATTCCGGAAGTTTCGAATTTTTTGGTTTCTCCCCCTTGTTCAACCTGTTCCGTTTTTTCCTTGTTTCCTTCAGATTTTTTCTCTTCTTCTTCCTCTTTGACTTCCACCTTCTGGCTTCCAACCACGGCCAGGGTGATCGGCCCGGGTCGGTCTTTGCCCTGGTCAAAGGTGACTTCGGCTTTGTCCAGCTGCTTTTCGGCCCAGGAATTGGCGCTGGTCCGGGCCAGGCTGCTCAGGGTCATCCCCTCCGGCCTGGTTTCCGAAATTTCCACCGAGCGGGCCAGCGGGAAGAAGGTGGCGTAGCGGAAGTTTTTGGTGATGTCGTGGCTCTGGTACTCGGTAACCACCGGCATGAAGTAATCGCCGCCCAGCAACCTGGAAACGGTATCCACCACCAGGTCGTTTTCCAGCTTGATTCCGTAATCGGCCAGGAAAGTCTCCAGCCCGGAGGAGGTTTCAGGGTCGACCAGGAAAAACACCCGGCCGCCGCCTTTCAGATAATTTTTCAGGGTCTCCAGTTCGTTGGGCAGCAGGCCCTTGCGGGGCCCGGGCACGATGAGCAGAGCGCAGTCCTTCGGAAAATGATCAGCCAGGGCCAGGCTCAGCTTTTTAACTTCATAGCCTATTTTTTCCAGCTCGGTCTTGGCCGTGCTGTAGCCGACATCACCGCTATCGTCTATGGAATTTTCCCCGTGGCCTTCGAGAAAATAGATGACCTTTTTTGAGGCCCGGGTTACCTTGATCAGGGCATTGGTAATATCTTCTTCTGAAGTGGTGGTGATCCTGTTCTCCTTGTCGCCGCACTCAAAAACGGTAGTCCCGTCCTGGGTGATATCATATTTCTTGACCAGCCCGGGGTTTTTATCCGGGTCGATGAACTCGTACTTTAACCGGGAAGAATGGTAGGCGTAGTTCCGGAGCAGGTTTTCCATGGCCTGCCGGCTGACGTTGCTGTCACGGAAAAAGGCCCTGATTACGACCTCCTGCTTGAGGTTTTTGACCACACTGACCGATTGTTCTGACAGGCTGTGAATCTTGGAAGCGGTGAAATCTACCCGGTAATGGTGTCTGGCCAGTAAAAAGTTAAGCACCACCAGAATGGCCAGCACCAGCACTATGACGAGCAGCATGTTGCTGGAATAAATGAAGGAACGCCTCTTCAGGCCTTCCTTCAGTTCGGTTAAGTTGAGGATTATGTAAACGGCTATGGCCACCAGGCCGGTTGCTCCAATAATCCAGGCTGCTGTCCGGTACTGGGGCCAGACAGTCAGGATGACAATGGCCAGGGCCAGCAGGCCAAGGCTCAGGTAATTAAGGTAATTCTTCAGCCAGTTCATGGTCTCACCTCCAGCGGCGGAATTGAATCACGGAATGGGTCAGGAAAAGACCGAAAAAGGCGAAGCTCAGGTAATAGACCAGGTCGCTGGTATCCAGCACACCCTTGGTCATTCCGTCAAAGTGCTCGAAGAACGACAGGTAGTTAAGGACATCCCGCCAGAGCCCCCGGGCCGAATAGGCGGCCCAGCTCAGGACCCAGAACAGCAGGAGTGTGCCGAATGTCAGCACGGCCGAGACGATCTGGTTTTCGGTCAGGGCTGACCAGAAAAGGCCGAGAGCCAGGAAGGCTGCCCCCAGCAGGAACAGGCCCAGGTAGCCGAGCAGGTAGGGCACCGGCTCGGGGTTGCCGTGAATAAAGGTGAAGATCGTCGGAATGGCGCTTAAAACCAGCATGGCCAGCAATACGACCAAAGAAGCCAGGTATTTGCCCAGGATAATCTGGATGACCGAAACCGGAGAGGTGAACAGCAGCTCTTCCGTTCCCATCTTCTTTTCCTCAGAGAACAACCTCATGGAGACCACCGGAAGCATCAGCAGCAGGATGATGCTCAGGTTGTGAAAGAGAGGGGCGAAAACCATCTGGTTGATGTTGACCTGCTGGAAGTAATAGGGATTCTGGGACATCTGCAGGGCCTGGGTGTTGAACCACCAGACCAGGCTGTAGAAGAAAAAGCCCGAAAGCAGAATGAAGATGGCGATGACGATGTAGGCGATGGGCGAGGTAAAATAAGAGACCAGTTCTTTCTTGGTTATGGACCAGACGGCGCTCATTGTTCCATACCTCCCGAGACGATTCTCAGATAAAGCTCTTCTATGTTCATGGCCAGGGAGCGCATTTCTTTTATTTCCAGGTTTTTTTCCAGGCAGAACTTCAGGACCCGGGTTCTTAAGTCCTGGCCCCAGGGCCATTCCAGCCTGATTTCGGCGCCCTCGAGGGCCGCTTCTTTTAAGCCCGGCAGCTGGCGAAAGAGGTTGAGGACTTCTCCGTCAGTTCTGTCCAGCTTCAGGTAGACTCCGTCGTTCTGGCTGAAACTCCTGGCCAGCTCTTCCAGCGAACCGGAAGCCATCAGTTTTCCCTCGTTGATTATAACCACCCCGTCGCAGACTTCCTTGACCTCGGCCAGGATGTGAGTGGAAAGCATCACGGTGTGTTCGCCCTTAAGCGATTTGATCAGGTCCCGGATCTCCTTGATCTGGGCCGGGTCCAGCCCGATGGTCGGCTCGTCCAGGATGATCACCCTGGGGTTGTGAATCAGGGCCTGGGCGATGCCAGTCCGCTGCTTGTAACCGCGGGAAATGTTCCTGATCAACCTTTTCCTGACCGATTGCAATCCGGCGATCTGCACTGCCCTGTCCACCGCGGCCTTCTTCCGGGTGGCCGGCACTTTCTTAATCTCGGCCACAAATCCCAGGTAGGATTCCACGGTCATTTCGGGATATAGAGGCACGGTTTCCGGAAGATAGCCAATTGATTGCTTGACGGCCTCTGCCTGCTCAAACACATCAAACCCGGCCACCGAAGCCCGTCCCGCTGTGGCCGGCAGGTAGCCGGTCAGAATCCGCATGGTGGTGGTTTTGCCGGCGGCGTTGGGTCCCAGCATCCCCCAGATCCGGCCCTCATCCACCTTGAAGCTCAGATTCTGGATGGCCACCAGGTCGCCATACTTTTTGGTTAGCTGTTCGGTCTCAATCATCGGCCAACCTCCTTTCTGAATTTGAAAGCTTGAGAAAAACAAATGGTTACATTTTACCAGGAACCTGGATCCCCATCAGGTCAAGGGCCTGACAGAGTATCTCGTGGATAAAATGTATGGTCATCAGTCTCAGGATTTGCCGGTTCTGGTCCTTTTCGGCCAGGACCGGGTAATGATGGTAATAGCTGTTAAGCTTCTGGCAGAGGTTGAAAGTGAACTTGGCCAGGCCAGAAAATTCCAGGGTGGCAATGGCCCGCAGCACCTCTTCATCCAGTCCGCAGGCATAGACCAAAAGGTCCCAGAAGTCCCGGGCTTCTTCCTCTGGCAACCCGGACAGGCTGATTGTTTCCGGGGCTACCTGTCTCAGGAACTCACTGGCGGAAATACCGAATCGTTCCTGGAACTTGCGGAAAATGCTGCGGAGGCGGACAGCCGTGTACTGCAGGTAGGGTCCGGTTTCGCCCTCAAAATTCAGGGCCTCGTCGAAGTCAAAAACTATGAGCGAGTTCCGGGCGTACTTCAGCATGAAATAGCGCACGGCCGAGGAGGCGATCTGCCGGGCAATTTCCCGGCGGGCGTCCTGCGGCAGGTCGGGATTTCTCTTGTTGACTTCGGCCAGGGCTTTTTCCTCCAGCCGGTCCAGCAGGTCGTCGGCCTTGATGCCCACGCCCTTGCGCCCGGATACTTCCAGAAAGGCTTTATCCCGGTCTTCTTCCGCGAGGTCGATCTCAATCTCGGCCAGGCTTCCGGGCGACAGGGCTACCATCTCGTAAGAAAAATGGATTGATTTTTCTGCCTGTTCCAGGTAACCCAGGGCTTTAAGTCCCTGGACCACTACCTTCTGCAGGTAAGACTGGCGGACGTCGATGACGTTGTAAACCTTGCTCCCGGCTCCGAAATGGACATCATAGGCTGTTGGCGTGGCCGAGGAAATCCAGACCGGCCGGCCGTTTTCTTCCAGGAAGGGTTCGTAATAAAAATCCTGGCCCAGGAGTCCGAACTTCCACATCTGGTAGGCGATGTCCTTGCCCACATAGGTCACCGTTCCATCGGAACGGACGATTATTTTCTCCCGCTCTGGTTCATCCTCAAGCTTCATCACCCAGCAGCCGGCGTTTTCGCCTTCCTGCGCCAGCTGGATGGCTCCGCTTTCCCTGAGACGGGCAAAGGCTTTTTCCCAGAACTTGAGTCGCAGGATGCTGCTCTCGCAGGGCAGGACGTCATAGCCGATGTCGAGCCTTTTCATGGTGGCCAGGTGGGCCCGGAGAATGCGGCGGGAGACCAGGTGGGCATAATCGGCTTCGGGCGATTCCCCGTGCTCGATTTTTTTCAGGATGACCGTTTTCCTGACCCGGGCTTCCTGGTTTTCAGTTAGGTAGCGGGAAACCCTGGCGTAAAGGTCCCAGCAGTAATAGTCAAACCTGCCTTCGATTTTTTCCAGGTCGGTCAGGGACTTTTTCTCCAGTTCCATCAAACCAAAAACCACGTCCACCACCTGGACGCCGGTATCGTCGATGTAGTTCTGGACTTCAACCGTTTCTCCGCGGTAGCGGAGGCAGCGCACCAGGGTATCGCCCAGGCAGGCGTTGCGCAGGTGCCCGACATGGGCCGCTTTATTGGGGTTGATATTTGTATGCTCTACAATTATTTTTTTCTCTTCCGGTTCCAGCCCGGACTGCCTCGGCCCGGCCAGTTTTTCCCGGAAAAATTTCTCGCGGTCAAGATGGAGGTTAATGTAACCGGCTCCGGCCGTCTCCACCCGGTCCAAGCCCTCGATTCCGGACAGCAACTCTGCGGCCCGGAGGGCTATGGTTCTGGGGCTGGTTTTTAGCTTCCTGGCCAGGGGGAAAGCGATCGACAGGGCCAGGTCGCCCAGCTTCTGGTCGGGGGTAGGGGTGAGCTCCAGCTCGGCGGAGGTTACCGGAAATTCCTGGCTCAATCGGGCCAGAATCTTTTCTTTCAGTTCCTTCTTTGTTCTGAACATCGTGCTTCTAATTATAACAAAATTGAGCGGGCTAACAAGCTGCCCCGATACTTGAAAGATGTTGGTGATTTGTGATACTAATTTAGCTTAGTTGTTTTATTTTATTATCGAAAGGAATAAATATGAAAAAGACAAGATTAAATGCTGTTCATAAAGAAGCCGGCGCCAGAATGGTGGAATTTGCCGGTTTCGAAATGCCGGTGGAATACAGGGGAATAATAGATGAACACCTGGCCGTCAGGACCAGGGCCGGTCTGTTTGACGTCAGCCACATGGGAGAAATCATCGTCGAAGGACCGGAGGCCCTGGCCTGCGTGCAGTACCTGACTCCCAACGATGCCGCAAAACTTGCCCCGGGACAGGTTCAGTACACGGCCCTGACCACTCCCGAGGGAACTTTTGTCGACGACATGCTGGTCTACTGCCTGTCTGTGCCGGATAAATACTTGCTGGTGGTCAACGCCGCCAACACCGACAAAGACTTTGCCTGGGTAAAAGAAAAGGCGGCTCCTTTTAAGGTCTTCGTGGCCAACCGGAGCGATGAACATTCCCAGCTGGCCCTCCAGGGTCCGCTGGCCCAGGAAATTCTCCAGCCGCTCACCGACCTGGACCTCAGCCAGATGAAATCTTTCACCTTCAGTTTTGGAAAAGTGGCCGGAATTGATTGCCTGGTTTCCAGGACCGGCTATACCGGCGAAGACGGTTTTGAAATCTACACACTGACCGAGACCCCGGAAGTTATCTGGAAGGCTATCATAGCCGAAGGCGAGCCCAGGGGCCTGATGCCGGTCGGCCTGGGAGCCCGCGACACCCTGCGCCTGGAAGCCAGGCTGATGCTTTACGGGAATGACATCAGCGACAGGACCACGGTGCTGGAAGCCGACCTGAAATGGATCATTAAATTCCAGAAAGGCGATTTCCTGGGCAAGGCCGTTCTGGAAAAACAACTTCAGGAAGGTCTCAAGAGAAAGCTGGTGGGTTTTGAGGTGGTGGATAAGGGTATTGCCCGACCCCATTACCCGGTCTTTGCCGGTGGCCGGCAGGTGTCGGAGGTTTGTTCCGGGACTTTTGCCCCTTATGTCAGGAAAGCCATCGGACTGGTTTACCTGCCGATAGAATACACGGAAATCGGCACCGAGTTCGAAATCGGCGCGAGAGACCGGAAGCTCAAGGCCCGGGTCGTCCCGACTCCGTTTTACAAAAGGGAAAGGAAATAGTCAGATATTTTGATAATTTTCAGGAAAAAGGAGGAACTCATGTACCCTGACAATCTTTATTACACCAAAGACCACGAGTGGCTCAGGCTGGAAGGCGAAGAGGCAGTGGTCGGCCTCACCGATTTTGCCCAGAAGCAGCTCGGTGACATAATCTACGTTGACCTGCCCCAGCCGGGCAGGGTTCTCGAAGCTCACCAGGCGATTGGCAGCGTGGAGTCGGTTAAGTCGGTTTCAGACGTTTACTCGCCTGTTTCTGGCGAAGTGGTGGCTGTCAACCCCGAGCTGGCCCAGACTCCCGACCTGATCAACAAGGACCCTTACGGCCAGGGATGGATTGTCAGGCTGAAAATAAAAGATAAGTCTGAACTGAATAACCTGATGAAGGCGGCCGATTACGAAAAATATCTGGAAGGCCTGGAACATTAATTCGAGCTTCCCGGGGCCGGTAGCCCCTGGGGAAGACAGGGAGTAAAAAAGAATGAGCTACATTCCTATCAGCGACCAGGACAAAAAAGAGATGCTGGCCCGGATCGGGGTGGAATCGGTGGAAGACCTGTTCCGCTGCATTCCGGAAAACATCAGACTGAAGGGCCTGCTCAACCTGCCGGGTCCACTGTCCGAACCGGAGGTCATCGAATATTTTGAAGAGAGAGGAAGGAAAAACACTTTTGACCGCTATCTTTCCTTCCTGGGCGGGGGAGCCTACGACCATTACATTCCGGCCGTGGTCGATTACCTGAGCTCCCGGGGCGAATTCGTTTCGCCTTACACCCCGTATCAGCCGGAAGTCAGCCAGGGCACCCTTCAGGTCATCTTCGAGTTCCAGACTCTCATCTGCCAGCTGACCGGCCTGGACATTGCCAATGCTTCACTCTACGACGGAGCCACCGGGGCGGCCGAAGCGGTGCTGATGGCCAACCGGGTGAAGAATAAGAAAAGGCTTCTGGTGGCTTCCAGCATCCATCCCGAGTACCGACAGGTAATTTATACCTATACCCGCAATCTGGGACTGGAAGTGGTGGAGATACCCTACGACGGGCTGGGCCGGGTTGACCAGAAAGGCCTGGAATCGGCCCTTAATTCCCACACCTCGGTGCTGCTCTGCCAGTCGCCTAATTATTTTGGTGTGGTGGAAGACCTGAAAACCCTGAGCGACCTGGCTCACAGCCATGAGGCCCTGCTGGCCGTGGTTATTTCCGAGCCGCTGTCCCTCGGGCTGCTGGAAGCTCCGGGCAAGCTGGGGGCAGATATCGTCACAGGCGAGGCCCAGTCCTTTGGTTTGCCGCTTGGCTACGGGGGCCCCTACCTCGGGTTCATGGCCTGCAAAAAAGATTTTGTCCGGCAGCTTCCGGGAAGAATTGCCGGCCAGACGGTTGACGCTGAAGGTCGCCGGGGATTCGTTCTGACTCTTTCCACGCGCGAGCAGCACATCAGGCGGGAAAAGGCCACTTCCAACATCTGCACCAACCAGGCCCACTGCGCTCTGAGGGCCACTATCTACCTGGAGACCCTCGGCCGGCAGGGACTGAAGAAGCTGGCCTGGCTCAACCTGCAGAAAGCCGCTTACGCCCTGGAAAAGCTGACCTCCATTCCGGGTGTCAGGCGAAAATTCGGCGGACCGGTTTTCAACGAGTTTGTGCTGGAATTTCCTGCAGACTGGAACCGGATAAAACAGAAGCTGGAAGAGAACGGAATCCTGGGCGGACTGGCCCTGGGTAATGATTACCAGGGCTTGGAAAAATGTGCCCTGGTCACCATCACGGAAAAGCACAGCCGGGACAGGATTGACGGCTATGCTGAAGTTCTCAGGGAGGTGCTGAAATGATCAACATCATCCGCGAACCGCTGATTTTCGAAATAAGTTCACCCGGAAAAACCGGAGTCCGGCTGCCGGCCCTGGATGTTCCGGAAAAACTGGATGTTCTGGAAGGTCTGACTGTCCGCGAAGACATCGAGGGCTTCCCGGAAGTGTCGGAAACAGAAGTCACCCGGCATTTCACCAGACTGTCCCAGATGAACTACTGTGTCGACTTCGGATTTTACCCGCTCGGCTCCTGCACCATGAAGTACAATCCCAAGCTCAACGAGAAGATTGCCGGGATGAGCAGTCTGGCCGGGGTCCATCCGCTGGCTCCCGAAAAGCTGGCCCAGGGCAACCTGGAGCTGATGAAAACCCTGGAAAAATTGCTCTGCGAAATAACCGGGATGGACGCCATCACCCTGCAACCGGCGGCCGGGGCCCACGGCGAGCTGACCGGGATGATGCTCATCCGGGCTTACCACCAGGCCCGGGGGAACCCCAGGAAATATGTGCTAATCCCGGATTCGGCTCATGGTACCAACCCCTCTTCAGCCCATATCTGCGGCTATGTGGTCAAAGAAATAAAGTCCAGCGAGAAAGGCACGATTTCTCTGGAGGATCTGGCCCGGGAGATGACCGAAGAGGTGGCGGCCCTGATGGTCACCAACCCCAACACTCTTGGCGTTTTTGAGTCCGACATCTGCCAGATTGCCGAGATCGTCCACGCCAAGGGAGGGTTTGTTTACATGGACGGAGCCAACCTCAACGCCCTGGCCGGCGTTACCAGGCCGGGCGATATGAAGGTGGATGTGCTTCATCTTAACCTGCATAAGACTTTCTCCACTCCCCACGGCGGCGGCGGACCGGGTTCTGGCCCGGTGGCGGTCAGAAAGATGCTCGAGCCATATCTTCCTGTGCCTGTAATCGAAGAGAAAGATGGCCAGTACCACCTTAATTACAACCGGCCGAAGTCGATAGGGCGGGTAAAGAGTTTTCACGGGCATTTCCTGGTGATGCTGAAGGCCCTGGCCTACATCCTGGCTCTCGGCCCGGCCGGTATCCGCGAGATGACCGAGATAGCGGTGCTCAACTCCAATTACATCCGCAAGAGCCTGGAGGGCATCTACCACCTGAAATACGATTCGCCCACGCTCCATGAATGCGTTTTTTCGGACAAGTTCCAGAAGGATTTTGGAGTGTCCAACCTGGATATTTCCAAGAGGTTGCTGGATTACGGGTTGCACCCGCCGACCATGTCTTTCCCGCTGATAGTGCACGGCGCCCTGATGATAGAACCGACCGAAACCGAAAGCCGGCGCGATCTGGACCTGTTCATCGAAGCCATGAAGGCCATAGACCGGGAGGCCAGAGAAAATCCCGAGCTGTTGCGGACGGCTCCGCACATCACCTACGTCCGGCGCCTGGACGAAGTTCAGGCGGCTCGTAACCCGGTCCTGAAGTGGGAGAAAAAATAAGGCAGCTGAAAAAATCTGGCTCTGAAGCATAGATAAGCCGGGGCAGGATTGTTTGGTGAAGGACGAAAGCAAGATGAGTATGCAGGACCTTTTTTTGAAACTCTATGATTTCTGGTCAAACCAGGGTTGCTACCTGGCTCCCACCTACGACCTGGAAGTTGGGGCCGGGACCATGACCCCGGATACCTTTTTCCGGGTCCTGGGGAAGCGTCCCTGGAAGGTGGCCTACGTCCAGCCATCCCGGCGTCCGACAGACGGCCGTTACGGTGAAAATCCCCACCGGGTGCAGAAACATTTCCAGTTCCAGGTGATTATCAAGCCTTCGCCGGATAACATCCAGAGGATTTACCTGGACAGCCTGACCTCACTCGGCATCAACCTTAAAGAACACGACCTCAGGTTTGACGAGGATGACTGGGAGTCTCCGACCATCGGGGCCTGGGGTGTCGGCTGGCAGGTGATGCTGGACGGGCTGGAAATCACCCAGTTCACCTATTTTCAGCAGGCCGGCGGGCTGGAGCTATTTCCGGTCTCGGTGGAAATCACCTACGGCCTGGAAAGGCTGGAGATGTTCCTGGAACAGAAAGACAACATCTACGACCTGCAGTGGTCCTCCGGGGTCAGCTACCGCGACCTGCGCTATCAGGAAGAGAAGGAATTCTCCATTTACAATTTTGAACAGGCCGATACCCACATGCTGCACCGGGCCTTTAACGCTGCCGAGAAAGAAGCCCAGCGCCTTATCGGGCTGGGCTTGCTGCTGCCGGCCTACGACCAGTGCCTGAAATGCTCCCATTTCTTTAACCTGCTGGACTCGCGCGGGGCTATCAGCGTGACCGAGCGGGTGAAGCTGATCGGGCAGGTGCGGGCCCTGGTCAACCAGATCGCCAGGAAATTCGTGGAAAGGGAAGGAGAAGGCTGATGGAATTCCTGCTGGAAATTATGACTGAAGAGCTTCCTTCCAGCCACGTTCGCAGCGCTCTGGCCCAGCTGCAGGAACGGTTCCGGCAGGAATTGCAGGAGGCGCGGATCGGTCTCCACGGTCTCCGGACTCTCGGCACCTGCCGTCGCCTGGTAGTGCTGGCCGACCTGGACGCCGGTCAGCCCGATGAAGAAGAAGTGGTGACCGGACCGCCCCGGCAGGTGGCCGTTCAACCTGACGGGAGTTTCAGCCAGGCCGCCCTCGGTTTTGCCCGTTCACAGGGGGTGCCTGCGGACAGGCTCGAAGTCATCAGGACGGCCCGGGGAGAGTATCTCGGTTTCAAGCGGCTGAAAAAGGGCCGCCCGGCAGAAGAAGTCATCGCCGGGATTTTTCCGGCAATAATCAGCTCCCTGAGCTTTCCCAAAAACATGCGCTGGGGTGAAAAAAGTTACCGTTTTTCCCGGCCCATCAAGAACCTGCTGTGTCTGTTCAACGGCCGGGTGGTTCCGCTGGAGCTGGCCGGCCTGAAAGCCGGCAACCGCACCCGGGGTCATTTCATTCATTCCCCGGTTGAATTCGAAGTTGGCAGTTTTGAAGATTACAAAAGACTGCTTCTTGAGAACTTTGTGGTGGTCGAACCGGAAGAAAGGAAGCAATCCATCAAGAGGCAGTTCGAGCAGAAGCTGGCCGGGATGAAGGCCGGGGTTTACCCGGACGAGGCCCTGCTGGAAAGGTTGCTGTGGAACGTGGAATGTCCCCTGGTAATCATGGGCAGCTTCCCGGAAAGTTATCTGGAGCTGCCTCTTGAGGTTTTATCCACGGCCATGAGAGAAGGGCAGAAGCTGTTCTCGGTGATCAGCGGAGGCAAGCAGCTCCCTCTTTTCCTTGGAATTGCCGATGCCCCGGCCGACCCCAGGAATCATATCGCTTCCGGAAACGAAAGGGTACTCAAAGCCCGGCTGGAGGATGCCAGGTTTTTCTGGAAAAACGACCTGAAGATGAGCCTGGCCGAGCGGGTGGGTCAGCTCCAGAACGTGGTCTTCCAGGAAAAGCTTGGCAGCTACGGCGACAAGGTGAACCGGTTGCAGAAACTGGTGACTTACCTGGCCGACCGCCTGGAAATGAAGAAAGAAAAGAAGGACCTGGTGGAAGCGGCCCGGTTGTGCAAGGCCGACCTTCTGACCGAAATGGTCCGGGAATTCCCCGAACTCCAGGGAAAAATGGGCGGACTTTATGCCCGCCAGCAGGGCTGGTCGGAAACTGTCTCCCGGGCCATTTACGAACATTATTTGCCCGAAGGGCTGGAAGACCCGGTGCCGGCCACGGCTGCCGGGGCCATCCTGTCCCTGGCCGACAAACTGGACACGGTGGTCGGGGTGTTCGGAGTCGGGGTCAGCATCAGCGGCTCGAGCGACCCCTTCGGGTTGCGCCGGCAGGCCCTGGCCATCTGCAAGATCATTCTGGAAAAGAAATTCCAGCTGTCGCTTTATCGGCTGCTGGATAAGGCCATTGCCCTCCTGGGCGACCGGCTGGCCGTCCCTTCCGACCGGCTGAAGGCCAGCCTCCTGGAATTCATCGAGAGCCGGCTGCGTTTTATTTTTGAGAAACAGGGTTACCGCTATGACCTGGTAAACGCCGCCCTCGGACCGGGGATAGAATTCCCGGTCCGGACCGAGGCCAGGTTGAAGGCCCTTAACGAGCTCAAGGAAAGCCAGAATTTTGAGCAGTTCATCCTGATGGTCAAGCGGGTCAAGAACATTGTCAAGGAGCCGTCGCGGACCAGGTTGAACTCGGCCCTGCTCAAGGAAAAGGAAGAAAGGGAACTGTATTCAGCCCTTAAAATAATCAAGAAAAATGTGGAAGAAATGCTGGCCCGAAATGACTTTGCCTCGGCCCAGAAAATGGTATTCCGTCTGCAACCGCCGCTGAACAATTTCTTTGAGAAGGTGCTGGTGATGGCCGAGGACAGGAAGGTCAGGAACAACCGGCTGGCCCTGCTCTCCCAGCTGCTGGAGCTCAGCGGCCAGCTGGCCGACTATTCGCAGGTGGTGGTGGAGGGGGAGAACCGCTGAGTCCTTGACGGCGGCCCGGAAATTCAGCCTTCTATCTTGTATTCATCGGCCTCAGATTCTTCTTCCTGTCCTTTCTGCTTAATTTCTCCGAATTTGTGCTCCAGGGCGATTATCTTGACCAGGTTGCCCGGATAGTTCTGGCCTTTCTGATTGCCGTAGGGATGAAACTGGACTCCAACTTTGAAGGGGTAGGTAGCGTTTTCCTGCCCGGCCGACCAGCGGACCTCTCCCAGCTGGGTGAGAGGGACCATTTCTCCGGGAATGGAAATCTGCAGGGTTAAAGCGGTGCCGGGTTTCAGGTAGCTGCGGCAGCTGAAGCTGAGACCGCCACGGCTGATGTTCTGCAGGGGACAGAATTCTTCGTCAAATTCTTTCCTGGAACCGAGCCACCTTTCCTTGCGGTAAGAGACGGTGGCGCCGGGAATCATGAACCTCTGGCAGAGGCGCTTTTCTTCCGGGTAAATTTCCGGGCTCATGCTGTCCTCCGCTTTTTAGTCCAGGGCTGACATGTTGCTTATATTTTTAACCAAGATCAGGTTATTTGTCAAAAAATATTTATTCTGGCTCTCGAGCCCCGCAGGTTAATATGACAGCGGTTCGGCCTTGACCGGTCGGAGCTTGATGGACACTTCAGTCCGGAGGCCCTGTTTCTCCAGGCTGGTAAAGGCGAAATTGATTTCCGGTCTTTTTACAAAGCTGGCCGGCACTTTTTCCGGTGGCTTTTTTTTCCAGTCCTTGATGGCTCCGGCGATGGCCGAAATGGCATCCAGAATGGAAACACCTCGGAAGTAGGGCTGGTCTTTATCCGGGACCAGGTAGGGTTTGGTGCCGGGCGGGTTGGGCGGGGGTATATAAACCCTGACCGGAATTTGTTTTTGCAGGTACTTGGTGGCCTTGTAAATAAGAGTATCGCCGATGTAAAAGGCCACTTCTCCCTCGACGTTCTTGATGGGCGGTGACTCCTGTCTCTGGACCAGGAGTTCCTGGTTCTGCAGGTTCCTTTTTTCTATTCCGATTTCCAGCACGATCCTCTTCCTGATGGTGATGCTCCTGGTTTTCAGGAAGATATCGAGGTTAAGGGAATAGGATTGGTCAAAATAAAACGGCAGGGGAAGCTGAATCAGATGAGCTCCTTTTGTCCAGAGTCCTCCCTCCAGCGGGTTGCCTTCCAGTTGAATCTTGTAATAAGCCTCAGCCGACAGGTCGAAGCCGAGACGCAGCACCTCGGGAATTGACCGGTCTTCTGAAGAGGCCGGCAGAAGAAAATTCAGGTTGCTTACCAGGGGAAAATCCTCCCGCCAGCGGCCCCAGTATTCAAGGGCCTGGTTAAAAACGCTGAAATCCAGGAAGGCCAGAAGGGGCTGAGAGTCTCCAAATTCTTCAAAGTAGTCTATCAGGGCTCTTTTTTCTTCGGAGGGGAGGTTATTCTTGAAGTAAAGGAAGGGAAGCAGGGCCAGGGCTTCCTGCTTTTCGGCCTGTTCCAGTCCGGGCAGGGTGCTTTCCAGCAGGTTGAGGGCTGGTTCGTATTCCCGGTTCTTCAAAAGCTCGTTAATCTCCGCTTTCCAGTCGGCCCGGGCGGTAACGGCCAGGCAGAAAAAGCCCAGCATCAGCAGGAGAATAACAGGGGTCCTTTTGGTCTCAGTCATGGTAGGTGAAAACCAGGTAGAACTCCAGACTTTTTCCGGGGAAATCCTCGGGCAGGGGCGGAAAAGGAACACAGAGCCGGACCGCGGTCAGGGCAGCCTGGTCCAGAATTTCGCTGGTGGTGGAAGTGACGATTTCCAGCGATTGCAGCTGACCGTCTCTGTCAACCAGCAGGATCAGGGCCACATTTTTATTCCTGGGCATGGCCGAAAGCTGGGGCAGGACCCACCTGGCTTGAACCAGGGTCACCACCTTTTCCGCCCAGGGTTTGATGTTGTAGCGGTAACCGGCAACGGCCTGGGGAGTTACCGTTCCCGGTATTCCAGGACGGGCTCGACCGGTCTCGGTAAAGCGCAAACCCCTGCCCGGCTTTTCGTAGGCCCCGGGGGCAGCATACTGCAGGACATCGCTCTTAAGAGAAGGAGCAGCCTGTCCGGCTTCTCCCGCTTCGGGTTCCGGCCTGACCGGAAGTTTGAGACTGAAACGGTATTTCCCGGAGACCGGTCTGATTCTGGAAAGGTTGATTCTCACTCCCGACTCCGTCCGGGTCTCACCTCGTCCGGCAGCCAGGTAGGCTTCGAGGTCAAAGGGAATGGAAGGCTGGCCGGTCCCGGCTGATTCAGAAGCACCTCTGGTGGCCCCGGCCGCTTCGGGCCCGGGCCGGCCGGCGGGTCTCCCGGGCCCGGCCTGCCCGGGGCCTCCCGGTTGACCACCAGCCTGCTCTTCAGCCAGAGGTGGCTCTTTAATGACCTCGGGCAGTGATGGGCGCGGACCGACTTCCGGGTAAGTGGCTATGATCACATCGGTTTCTTTTATAAAAGGCAGTATTTTAACGATTATTTTTGCCTGTCTCAGGTAGAGGACCAGAAGGACATGGAGCAGAATGGCTATGGTCAGGCTGATGACTTTAAGCCAGAATTCGCCCGGTTCCATCCGGCGCCACCTTAAAGTTGGCCTGACAGGGAGTAGCTTCAGTCTTATTTTTCTCATAAACCGTTTTTTACCCGTAAATCGGAATACTTATTATATAGAAGCCAGCCCCAAAGAGAAAGTTGCACGGGCAACTATTTGAGAGCATAGAGCCTGAGAAGAATGAAGCTCAGGCAGAAGGAATTGACAAGAAGCAGGAAGCTGAAAAGCAGTGCCAACCCCAGCAGGGGTATGAAGACAGAGGTGGCCAGCAGGGCCCCGAGAAAAGATCCGAATAAGTCCAGAGAATAGCCCAAACCATACCTCATCCGGCTCTGGAGGTAAATAACATTGCTGACCACAAAAAGAAAGCCCCCGAGAAAACCCATCACCAGGAGCAAGCCATAAAATACAGGCTCGGTGGCTGCCCCGGGGGCCAGGCCGGCCAGGGCCAGAAGAACCACGAAACCTGCCTGGACTGCAACCAGGTGCCGGGGGCTTAGAGAGGCTGACATTCTCCTGGCCAGGCTGGAACCCAGGAAAAGCCCGGCCATGAAGGTGGTGAACAGGAGTGATATTTTGCTGTAAACCAGACCCAGCCGGCTCTGAAAGGCCAGGATCAGGGCCACTTCGGCCACGATGGTGGTAAAACCCATCACGGTAATCGGCAGCAGGTAAATCGCTCCGCTTTTTTTCCTGAAGAGGCTCAGGAACAGGATTACCAGCAAAAACAGGAGAAGCGGCAGGTGGAAGAGCCAGAATACGGTCAGGTGCTGCAGTCTTCCCAGCCACTGGCTGAGGGGTCCGTGGAATTGCTGGCTCCAGATCAGCGTCTGGTAGAAATAACTAACCGGAAGCCGGTCTGAGTTAAGGCGCGGCCTTCCGACAGACATCAGGCTGGAGCGCAGGTATTCCCGCTTGATGGGGTGGAGGCGGCTCCTGAGGAATTCAGGCCTGAAAAAGACAGTTTTAAGCTGATAGCGGTTGAGCTTTTCGAGCAGGCTTTCGGTGGAAATGTCCAGAGGACCGGCAGAAGCCAGCATTATGTTATTATCGCCGGGGATTACTTCCACGTGGGGGAAAATTATTTTTAATGAATGGTAAATGGAGGCCAGCAGCAACGTCCTCTGGGGTGAAAGGTAACTTTCGGAAGAGGGGAGGAGAAAGGAGAAAACCCCGTTTTCAGACAGCTTTTCCCGGACCTGGCTGAAAAATTCCACCGTGTAAAACCGGTTGACCTGAGCCGTGGCCGGTTCAGGCAGGTTGCAGATGATAAGGTCATAACGGTTGCCGGTTGCCTGCAGAAATTTTCTTCCGTCCTGAAGATGGATGGTTACCCGGGGGTCATTGAGGCCGGTTGTCCACGAGTCCAGCACCTGGATGGCCAGTTTCACCAGGGCCGGGTCCAGCTCGACGTAATCCACTCTGACCCGGGGATACTGCAGGGCCTGGGCCAGGGCTCCGTTCAGTCCGCCTCCGACCAGGAGCAACCTGACCGCTTCCGGTCTCTGCAGAAAGGCAAAGTGAATGGCTTCCTCAGCTGAGGCCGGGTCGGGAAAATTAAAAGCCAGCGAGCTGTTGGTGTAGAACGAGACCAGTTCCCCGGTCCTTACCACCTGGAGCCGGGCGTAAGGAGAATCCCTGACCTCAACCAGTTGCAGAGGTTTCCAGTAAATTCTTTCTGTCAGGCGGTCCCCGAACCACAGGCCGGCCGCGACCAGAAAGATTAAGAACGGGGCAGCCATTTTTCTGGAACCGGACACCAGGCTGACGGCCAGCGCCGCCAGCAGGATGATCAGGGCGGCTGCCTGCCAGCTGGAGAGGCGCGGGGTTAACACCAGGTAAACCAGCAGCCCGCCGGCAGCCGCTCCCAGGGATTCCAGCTGGTAGACTGCTACCAGCTGGCCCTGCTGCCAGAAAACGTTGAAGACGAACAGGACCCCCAGCGGCAGGCTGAGAGCAAAGGAAATAAACCAGGAGGTCAGCAGGAGAGGACCGGGCCCGGTCATTTCGGCCGGCAGGAGGCCGAAGAAAAACCTGGACAGCCTGAGCAGAATCAGCAGGACGGCCGTGATGATTATTATACCGCTGTAGAAAGCGGCCGGCGAAATTTTTGCCTGGAATCTTTTCTCGGCCAGCAGGCTGCCCAGACCCCCGCCCAGCAGCCAGAAGGCCAGGACCAGCCCATAAACGAGTTCATTACCCTGAAAACGGACTTCAAATTCTCTCAGGATAATAATCTGGAAGCAGGTGGCCAGAAAACCCAGGAGAAAGGGCCAGAAGGAAGTCTTCAGCTCCAGACCCCGGCAATGACCTGACCGCAATAACGGCATTTGTTCCCGCTCAGTTCCTTTTTTCTTATGACGTAGCCATATCGTTCGATTATTAATTTACCACACTTCGGGCAGTAGGTATTTTCGCCGGGATGACCGGGAACATTGCCCACGTAGATGTAGTGCAGGCCTTCCTCCAGGGCCACCTCCCGTAGCTTTTCCAGGGTTGATAACGGGGTCGGCGGCAGGTTCTTGATCAGGTACATCGGGTGGAAGCGAGAAAAGTGGACAGGGAAATCCGGCCCGATTTCGTTTTTCAGGTAGCGGCACATGTCCCGAATTTCGGTCGGGTTGTCGTTAAGGGTCGGGATGACCAGGTAAACTATTTCCAGCCAGGACCCAGAGCGGGCAATCTGCTTGATGGCCTGGAGAACCGGTTGCAGCTCCCCCCTGACGTATTCGCTATAAAAATTCTGGTTAAAAGCCTTGAGGTCCACCTTGACCGCATCCACCACCCGGAGCAGGTCGGCCAGTGGTTCGGGGTTGATGTAGCCGGCAGTTACCACGACGTTCCTGATACCCTTCTTTCTGGCCAGCAGGCTGCTGTCATACATGTATTCAAAGAAGACCACCGGCTCGGTGTAGGTATAGGCAATCACCGGGCAATCATACCGCTCGCAGGAAGTTACCAGCGCTTCGGGTGGCAGGCTGACGCTCTTGACCTGTTCCGGGCGCATCTGGGAAATTTCCCAGTTCTGACAGAACCTGCAGTTCAGGTTGCAGCCGGCAGTGGCCAGAGAAAAAGTTTCGGAGCCAGGGAGAAAATGGAAAAATGGTTTCTTTTCTATGGGGTCGACATTCAGGCTGGCCGCCTGGCCATATACCAGGGTATAATATTTTCCTCCCTGGTTTTCTCTGACCCCGCAAAAACCCCTTTCTCTGTCCCCGAGCTGACAGAACCGGGGACAGAGGTCACACCTTATTTCCCGGTCGGGGAGCTGGCGGTAGTATCTGGCTTCCACCCGGGATAGCCTGGCTCCCATCTGCGGAGACCCCGGGAAAAAATTCCCTGCGGCTGAAATGCCGGGCAGCAGGCACAGGCTGTAGCCTGAAAGTGAACATTTCAAAAATTCGCGGCGGTCCATTTTCCCTGAATCTTATTATACCTCTTCTTCTATTATCTCGATATTCTCCAGCCGGGCCTGGCCCAGGTTGAGTTTTTCTGCAGTAAGAAGATAGCCCGGCGCGCGCCCTTCCTCTTTAAGAGAAGGCAATCCCTTTTTAGCCCGGAGCTCTTCTATAATCTTCCAGCCGACGGTATCAGCAGCAACCGGGTCCAGGCTGAAGATGAACTTCCGGCTGGCCGCCAGCCATTGTGGATGATAGGCAGGACCGCGGTGGTACTGAACTCTCAGGGCGTCCAGGATGGTCAGCCGGTGTTTGCGGCGAATGGGTTCGGTTTCGAACAGCTCGGCGATATAAGGATTGCAGTTGGAATCATGGTATTTATTCGGGTTGTGGATTGCCCCGAAATAGTTTTTAAGGCCGGCTGTCACTCCGGCCAGGCCGTGGTCCTTGAGCAGGGCCAGGCTGATGCTGGCCTGGATCAATTCCGCCTGGATACGGGAAAAAAGGCTTCCGAGGTGGCGGTGAGCGGTCGGTTCGGACTGGTAGCCGGCCCGGCGGTTGTTGGTGCCGAAAATTTTCAGGCTGCCCGGGGAAGTTGAAATCCTGTAACCGGCCTCTTTTAGTTCCTCGTCGGTCCTGTCCCAGATGATGACGTTTTCTTCCCGGCCTACAGTTTGTCCCAGCCACAGGCCCAGGGTCAGGGCCGTTTCCGGACTGGTGCTCAGGGCTCGCCGGCCGATGGTGTTGACCTTCAGCCCGACCGTCTCTCCCGGCCGAAACCACTCTCTGAGAGCTTCTTCTGCCCGGGCCGCCCCGCTCAGGGCCTCCAGGCCTTTTTTCAGCATGGTCAGGATAATCCCCGGGTCAGGCCGGTTGATATCAGAAAAATTGCGGCTGCTGGTTACAATGACCACTCTGGCTTTGCTCATTTCCGGTCAGAATTATGATGATGCTTAGCCCTGTCGTTGTCAATAGAAGGCACCTGCCGGTGGTTGCAATTAAACACGAAACTGGGTATATTGAACTCGCACGGAGGAGATCATGAAAGCCAGAAGGAATCGGTTTGTTTTACTCATAATGAATTTTGGCCTTATCTTTTTGGTCTTGACCGCAGCTGCCGGCAGCCTGGACCCTGATTCTGACCTGAAATCGTTGCTCCCTCTGGTTGAGGGCTGGAAATTTCAGGAGGAGCCGCAGCTTTATTCACCCGGAACTCTTTTTGAGTATATAAACGGGGCGGCCGAAGCCTACCTGAGCTATGATTTCAAAGAACTGCTTGTGGCCCAGTACCAGAAGGATGGAACTGAAACCACCCTGACCCTGGAAATTTATGACATGGGCCTGCCCCTCAACGCCTTCGGCATTTTCAGCTCCGAGCGCTACCCGGACAATCCCGACCTGAATATCGGCAATGCCGGCTACCTGGAAGAGGAGGTTTTGAATTTTATTTCCGGCAGCTATTACCTCAAGTTGATATGTTATAACGGTGGGGAAGAAACCGCAGATTATTTGCAACTTTTTGCCCGCGAGGTCGAGTCCAGGATCAAGGATAAAGGCAGCCTGCCCGAAATTTTCAAGTTGTTCCCTCCCGAGAATCTGGTCAAAAATTCGGAAAAATTCATAAAGAAGAATTTTATGGGATTTGATTTTCTGAGCCAGGGCTACCTCGTTCTCTACCGCGAGGGGCGGTCGGAATACGAAGGCCTGATAATCGATTGCGGTTCACCGGCCGGGGCTACCTCGCACTTGCAGAAGCTGGTGGCTTTTTACGCCGGAGAAAAAAATCCTTTCCTCAGGGAAGGGTCCTGGTACCACCAGAAAAATGCCTACGGGCAGCATGTGCTGATCAGTCAGGCTGGAAGCTACCTTTACGGTTTCAGCCGGGTTCCTGACGACCTGCTGCCAAAGGTTCTAAAGAAATTTGAAAAGTTAGGCCAGAAGCTGGCAGCCGCCAAATAGGGGACCGAACTTGGCCGAATCCAGACTGACCAGAATTTCCCTGGTGATCATCGTTCTGTTCATAAGTGGCATTATCCTGAAGATTGCCAGGCCGGTCCTGCTGCCGCTCCTGGTGGCCCTTTTTATTTCCTATGCCATTTCCCCGCTGCTGGACTGGCTGATCAAATTCAAAGTTCCAAAACCGCTGGCCTTCATTTCCATCCTGGCCCTGACCTTTGCCCTGCTTTACCTTTTTGGCCTGTTGCTCTATTCGAGCGGCAAGTACTTTGCTTCCGAGTTTCCCAAGTACAACCGGCAGGTGGATTCACTGGTGGCGGAGTTGACTGCCTGGCTGGAACACCTGCCCTTTAAGGCCAGCCTTCCAACCATAATTTCCCAGTTCAATGTAGAAAAGCTGACCGGGTTTTTGCTGGGCACCCTGGGCTCCTTTCTGGCCTTCCTGGGAAACCTGTTGATTGTTTTTGTCTTTGTCATTTTTATCCTGGCCGGCCGCGACAGGCTCCCGTCTAAAATTGCCGCGGCTCTGGCCGAGGAGCGGGCGGTCTACGTCAACCGGATAGTGGCCAGCATCAACCGCCAGGTCCAGAAATATTTGGCCGTAAAGACGGTGGTAAGCCTGCTGACCGGCGCCTTAGCCACTTTCATTCTGCTGCTATTCGGTGTGGATTTTGCCCTTCTTCTGGGGTTTCTGACGTTTATCCTGAACTATATTCCTTCTCTTGGTTCGATAATTGCCACTGTCCTGGCTGTCCTGATGGCCTTCTTCCAGTTTGGCAATTCTCTTGTTCCTCTCTGGATTCTGATCTTGCTCGGTCTCATCCAGACCGTCATCGGTAATTTCCTCGACCCCAGGCTCATGGGCCGCAGCCTGGACCTCAGTCCGTTGCTGGTAATTTTTTCATTGATTTTCTGGGGCTGGCTGTGGGGGATAGCCGGGATGTTCCTGTCTGTTCCTCTGCTGGCGGTATTCAAGATAGTGTTTGAAAATGTCCCCTCGCTTAAATTCCTGGCAGTTCTGATGAGCAAGTAGGAAGACGGTCGGCGCTCACAGGAAAATTCCAACCTTCTGCTGCCTGGATTTTGGTTACTGCGGTCAGTCTGTTTTGGGGCAGGGGGGCCGCCCCGGACAGAAAACCCCGAAAGAGTTATCTCCGGGAGCAGGTCTTTCCGGTTACTTTTGTTCGGAAACGGCTGGCAGGGCTTTGGCCTCCGCTTCCGGGTTGAGGATGAAGGCTTCCTCGCTGAAAACATTGAACCTGTTCTTCAGCATCTTCTTCAGGGCCTTCTGGGCGGCCTTCTGTTCGGCGCTCTTTTTGGACGGGCCGCTGGCCCTGGCCAGAACCTTTTCCCCGGATATCACTTCCACCGTGAATACCCGGTCGTGGGCCGGCCCGCTTTCGCTAACCGTCCGGTAGACCGGTCCCGGTAGCTTGCGCTGGCCAAAGAACTCCTGCAGGGCTGATTTAAAATTGTTGATCTGGAAATTGTCCCGCGGAAGTTTCTTGAAGTGTTTTTTGACCAGAGCCTGCAACACCTGGCGGCTGGTTTCGAAGTTGCTGTCCAGGTAGACCGCTCCCATCACGGCTTCAAAGGTGCCGGCCAGGATGCTCTTTTTCTTGCGGCCACCGCTTTTCTCTTCACCGCGACCCAGCAGGATGGCCCGGTCCAGCCCCAGTTTTCTGGCCAGGATGGAAAGGGAACTGGTGGAAACCAGGGCGGCCTTGAGCTTGGACAGCTGTCCCTCGCCCAGTTCCGGGTAGGTCTGGCGGAGAAAATCGGCCAGGACCAGACCCACTACTGAATCACCGAGGAATTCCAGAATTTCGTTGTCCTGCACCCTGTCTTCCAGGTGTTCATAGGCATAGGAACTGTGGGTCAGGGCCTGTTTCAGCAGAGCGGGATTCTGGAAGCGATAACCCAGTTTTTTTTCGATGGTAACCAAGTTTACTCAGACCTTCTATTTCTGTTATCAGTCATTCTTTTCGAAAGGGTAGACCACTTTTCCGCCGACTACAGTCAGGACCACTGCCCCGTAGAAGCGGGTGTTCAGGAAGGGTGTGTTTTTACTCCGGGACTGAAGGTCTTCCCGCCTGATCAGAGATGTTCCGTCGAGGTCCAGCAGGACCAGGTCGGCATCGGCTCCGACCTTTATCCGTCCTTTTTTTTCAAGCTTCAGCAACCTGGCCGGGGCTATGGTCAGGGCTTCTATCAAGCGCTCGAGGGAAAGCTCTCCGGTTCTGACCAGCCTGTCCAGCAGGGAGGGGATGGCGGTTTCCAGCCCGTTGATGCCGAAAGGTGCCTTTTCCAGGCCCTGGTTTTTTTCCTGCTCGGTATGCGGGGCATGGTCGGTGGCTATGACCTCAATCAGCCCGCTTCTCAGGGCCCGGAGCAAGGACTGGCGGTCCGCTTCAGTCCGGAGGGGCGGATTAACCTTGTAAACCGGATCCCGGCTTAAAAACTGCTCTTCAGTTAGAAGCAGGTGGTGAGGCGTAACTTCCGCCGAGACAGGGACTCCTTCCGCTCTTGCCCGGTCAAGGAGTTCTACCGAACCTGCCGTGCTAAGGTGAGCCAGATGAACCGGGCATCCTGTATGCCTGGCCAGAATTATATCCCTGGCCACCATGATTTCTTCGGCCGCGGCTGGAATGCCAGGGAGGTCGAGTCTCCTGGACACCTCTCCCTCATTTATTACTCCGCCGGTAGCCAGCGATTTTTCCTCGCAGTGGTCTATGAGCAACAGTCCGAGCCCGGCCGCTTTTTCCATGGCCTGTCTCATCAGGGCGCTATTCCAGACCGGCTGGCCATCGTCAGAGAAAGCAGCCGCGCCGGCCTCGGCCAGCTCAGTTAGGGGGGCCAGCTCCTGGCCCTTCTGTCCCACGGTTACGGCGGCCACCGGCAGGACGTTTACCACCGCCTCTTTGCGGGCTTTTTCTTTTATGAACCTGATTATCTCAACTGAATCAGCCACCGGGCTGGTATTGGGCATGCAGCAGATGGTGGTGAAGCCTCCCCGGGCTGCGGCCCGGCTGCCGCTCCCTATCGTCTCCTTGTGCTCGAAACCCGGTTCTCGCAGGTGGACGTGCAGGTCAATCAACCCCGGCACCACCAGCAGGCCGCTGGCCTCTACCACCCTGTCGGCTTCTACCCGGATTTCAGGTTGAATGGAAACAATCCGGCCTTCGGCCAGCAACAGGTCGAAGGTCCCGTCAATCTTCTGGCCAGGGTCCAGCACCCTTCCTTTTTTAATCAGAAGCTTCAAGTCTGAACTCCCGCCACTGATTATAACCTATTTCTTGTTAAGTTTTACCTGGGGTTCGGTGATCAGAACTTCATCAACCCCGTCAATCTCCTTTAACCGGACTTCCACCCGCTCCCTCCGGGAAGTGGGTAGCAGCCGGCCGACATAATCTGGCCTGATGGGCAGTTCCCGGTGACCGCGGTCGATGAGCACAGCCAGCTGAATCGTCCGGGGGCGCCCGAGGTCGAAAATGGCCTCCATGGCCGCCCGGATGGTCCGCCCGGTAAAGAGCACATCGTCTATCAACAGGACGTCGCGGCCGTCCAGCCTGGCCTTTATTTCATTTTTATCTATGGATTTCTTTTTGTCAGAGGGCTTCAGGTCATCCCGGTAGGGAGTGATGTCCAGAGTGAGAACCGGTACTTCCAGCCCTTCGTTCTGTTTCAGAATTTCGGCTATCCTGTTGACCAGGTAAATGCCCCTGGTCTTGATGCCCACCAGGACCAGCTTTTTCAGATCCCGGTTGCGCTCGGCAATTTCGGTGGCCATCCGCACCAGTGTCCGGCGGATCTTTCCGTTGTCCATCACCCGGGCTTTAACCTTATTTTTCATCAGCAACCTCACTGCTTATTAGTTGAAAGAGTTATATTTAGCTAAAACCGCTCAAATGTCAAGATTCCGAAGACCGGCGGCCCCGGGTCTGAAACAGTCTCCTGGTCCGGGAGACGTCGGCTGTAATTTGCCGGCGTAGGGCCTCAACCGAGGGGAATTTCTTTTCTTCCCTTAGCTTTTTTAAGAGGTAAAGCCTGACCTGCCGGCCGTAGAGTTTTCCGGAAAAATCCAGCAGGTGCGCTTCAACCGAGGACCGCCGTCCTGCAAGGGTTGGGCGGAAGCCGATGTTGGCCACGGACCGGAAAATAGTGTTTCCGATTTTTACCAGGCTCTGGTAAACCCCCGGGGGGAGTATTTCGTTCTGCGTTTTCAGGTTGATTGTGGGAAAACCGAGAGTCCGGCCCAAGCCCCGTCCCCTGATTATATTTCCCAGAATTTCGTAGGGACGGCCAAGCAGCCTGGCTGCCCGCTCAACCTGGCCTTTTTCCAGGTAATTCCTGATAAGGCTGGAGCTGACCTGGGTTCTGCCCTTTTTCACCGGCCTGACCGCCACGACCCGGAAACCATGGCGAGTGCCGAATTGTCTCAGTTCTCGCACTCCACACTGCCGGTTGTGGCCGAAGCGGAAATTCTGGCCGACCACAACCTCCTGGATTCCCAGTTGCTTTCCGAGGATTCTCCTGGCGAATTCCTGCCCGCTGAGCGCGGCCAGGTCCTTTTCCAGCGACAGGACCAGACAGTAGTCCAGTCCCTGCTTTTCCAGCCATTCCAGCTTCTGCTGTTCGGTCTGGATCAGCTTGATTTTCTTATGATTCAGGACGCGGTCCGGATGGGGCGAAAAAGTCATCAGCCCGGAAGCCACTCCCAGCCGGCGGCTCCGGTCTATCAGACTTTTCAGGATCTTCTGGTGACCGAGGTGGCAGCCGTCAAAGACACCAATGGCCAGGACAGAATTCCGGGTCAGGGTTTTCAACCGGGGTGTCAGGCGGCGGAAGACTTTCATCGAGTTCAGAGCTTGATAGCCTCGACCTTCTTGAGATAGTTGAGCTTAAGCTGGGAAAGAACAGCTTCCAGGAACTTTTCTTCTTCCGGTTCCAGGTTGCCCTTGGTCCGGTCGCGCAGCAGGTCCAGGATGTCGATCAGCCGTCTGGCGTATTCCAGGTTGGTCTCCAGCTGGTTGGTTCTGGGGTCTTCCAGCAGGCCGAGCTTGATCAGGGCCTGGGTGTAGAGGGGGAAGACAATGGAACTGAACTCCAGGGGAGGCATGAATTCGCCGGATTCTTCAGGGGCCTTTCCGTTCCTGGTGCTGTCGTTCATCCTGGGTTTCTTCTCCTGTCTGATTTAAAGAAATCCCGGGTTGAAAAAAAGCCATCTTTAAGGTAACTTACGGACTTAAATCATAACCATTATCCGGATAAAATTCAAGTGGAGGCCCGGAGTGAAAGCTGCGACTGAGGCCGGACGCAGGTTCCGGCAACTGGTGGAAATCATAGCCAGGCTGCGCTCGCCCCGGGGGTGTCCCTGGGATCGGGCCAGGAGCCGCCGGGATATTCTGAACTATTTCCTGGAAGAAGTCTACGAGGCGGTGGAAGCTATCAACTCCAGGAATCCCGCGGCTGCCCGGGAAGAGCTGGGCGATGTGCTGATGGAGGTGGTTTTTCTGACCAGGTTTTACGAGGAAGAAGGCCTGTTCACCCTGGCCGATGTCCTAAAAGGTATCAACCAGAAAATGATTGAACGTCATCCTCATGTCTTCGGGCGAAAAACCAGGTTGAGCCCGGAGGCGGTTCTGGCTGGCTGGCAGAAAAATAAATTGCTGGAGAAGAAGCGCCGGTCGATACTGGACGGACTTCCAGCTTCTGCTCCTTCACTGGTCTATGCTTATATGCTGGGACAGAGAGCGGCCGCCCATGGTTTTGACTGGCCGGAGGCCGGCTCTGCCCTGGAAAAAGTCAAGGAGGAAATGGGCGAGCTGGAAAAATCGCTGAAGAAAAAACGAAACCGGGAAGCGGCGGAAGAGCTGGGTGACACTCTATTTTCCCTGGTCAACGTTTGCCGGCTGCTGGGCTTTAATCCAGAAGTTATTCTCTGGCAGGCTAACCGGAAATTTGAACGGCGCTTGCGGCAGCTGGAAAGAGCCTTAAAGAGGGAGGGGCGCGAGGTCAGCGAGTGTTCTCCTGAGGAGCTGGACCGGGTCTGGGAAACTATTAAGAAAAATAAGCCGGCCTCGCTGAGTACCGAAAACAAGAGAAGCAGGAATTTTCCGCGCCAGAAAAAGAAAAAAAGCAGGTGAAAGTATAAGAAGCAGAGCTGGAATCCGGGGCCAGGAGCGAGGGCCCCTGGTTTTAATCTTTTCTTTCGGCCGCCAGCGCCTCTTTTTTTCTCAGCAGCAGCGAAGCCTTGATGAACTCGTCCAGGTCGCCGTCGAGGACCCGGTCGACATCGCCGGTTTCCAGCCTGGTCCTCAGGTCTTTGATCATCTTGTAGGGGTGGAGAACATAGGACCGGATCTGGTTACCCCAGGCGATGTCCGATTTCAGGTCCTCCAGCTTATCTATTTTTTCCAGTTTCTTCTTCCTTTCGATTTCATACAGCCTGGCCTTTAACAGCTTCAGGGCCCGGGCCTTGTTCTGGTGCTGGGAGCGCTCGTTCTGACACTGAACGACGATACCGGTCGGCAGGTGGGTGATTCTGACGGCTGAATCGGTCCGGTTGACGTGCTGGCCGCCCTTACCCGAAGCCCGGTAGGTATCAATCTTCAGGTCATCGGGATTGATTGCGATTTCGATGTCTTCATCTATTTCCGGGTAGACGAAGACCGCGGCAAATGAGGTGTGACGGCGCTTGTTGGCATCGAAGGGAGAAATCCTGACCAGCCGGTGAACTCCCGATTCCTGGCTGAGCAGCCCGAAAGCATAATCGCCTTCAAACCTGATGGTGGCGCTCTTCAGACCGGCCTCTTCTCCCGGCTGGAAATCAAGGACCTCGGTCCTGAAGCCTTTTCTCTCGGCAAATCTCAGGTACATCCGGAAGAGCATCTGGGCCCAGTCCTGGGATTCGGTGCCGCCGGCCCCGGGATGAATGGTCAGAATGGCGTTGCGGGAGTCATCTTCATCAAAGAAAAGGGCCCGGAGCTCAGCCTCCTGAAGTTCCTGTTCGAAAGAGTGGAGAGCCCGGGTGAGCTCGTTAAGGACTTTTTCGCCTTCCTCGGCCAGCTCCAGCAGGACTTCTATCTCTTCGCGGTCGTTCTGTAGCTTTTTATAAAACTGGAGGTCTTTTTCCAGCTGTTTTTTCCTGATCTGCAGTGCCTGGAACTTTCTCTGATCGTTCCAGGTTTCGGGGCTGGATAACCGGCTCTTGATATCTTCTAATTCCCGGCTCTTGTTATCCAGGTCAAAGAAAACCTCGGACTTCTTCCAGTTTGCGGAACAGGCCGGCAGCCTTTTCCCGGCCCTCGGCCAGCTGTTCTAACCATCCGGTTTCGCTCACTTCTGATTCTCCTGACAGAGGCAAGATAGAGGAGAAAAGGCTTTCTGTCAAGAGTACAGGCGACAAAAATCAAGCCGGGACTTTTCCCTCTCCGGCTCGGCCGGCATCAGACAGGCGGGTTGCTTACTACTGCTGCACTATGAAAAAGCCGGGATTGCGGGCCGTCCTGCTGACCAGCTCGGCCAGGGCTTTCTGGGCTTCCTCCCGGGTCCGGTAGCCGCCCAGCCAGACGCGGTACAGAGGCTTCCGGTCCCTGGCGAGGGGCTCTTTAACCACTGCGTTGTAACCCTGCTTCTTGTACTTTTCAGCTTCCAGCCTGGCGCTCGGTCGGTCGTTGAAGGCCCCGACCTGAATGAAAAAGTTCCCCCCGGTGGAGGGCACTGTCGTTCTGGAGCTGGTGCTGCTCCTGGCTGAAGTGGCTGTGGACTGCTCGCTGGTCCTGGTTGGTGCAGGGGCCGGCTGCTGAGCGGGGCCGGGAGCCGTCTGGCCGGCCGGCTTTTCAGATAGACCGGTTTCGGGTGGCGACTGGCTCTGGACCATAGCGGTGGACTGGGAAGTCTGGCCGGTCATCGCGCCTGAACTTTCCTCGGTAACCGGAACCGGAACCGGGGCGCTGACCGTTTCTTCTGCTTTCCGGGCGGTCATAGTTTTGACCATCAGGTCGGCCTGTTTTTTCCCGACCTGGACTCCGATAAAAAAGATAACCGCGCCCAGGATGATTATCCCCAGGATTATAACCACCAGAATGGTTGAAGAGACCTGTATTTCCCTGTAATTTCTCACCATGGAAGTTGTCACTTCTCCCTGGATTTATCTGCAGAAAAAGCTCTCAAAATTTCCAGCGGCAGCGGGAAGATGATGGTCGAGTTTTTCTCTGTGGCAATTTCGGTCAGGGTGCCCAGGAAGCGCAGCATAATGGTCTGGGGGTTCTGGGAAATGATTTCGGCAGCCTGGGCCAGCTTGGTTGCGGACTGGAATTCACCGTCGGCGTGAATAACCTTGGCCCTTCTTTCTCTTTCAGCTTCAGCCTGGCGGGCGATGGCCCTGACCATGGTTTCCGGCAGGTCAATGTGCTTGATTTCCACCAGCTGAACTTTGACTCCCCAGGGGTCGGTGTGCTGGTCGATGATTTCCTGGAGCTGGCTGTTGAGTTTTTCTCTTTCCGACAGGAGTTCGTCAAGTTCCACCTGACCCAGAACGCTGCGCAGCGTGGTCTGGGAGAGCTGGGAGGTGGCGTAGAGATAATCCTGGACTTCCAGCACGGCCTTCAGCGGGTCCATCACCCGGAAGTAGAGAACGGCGTTGACCTTGACCGAAACGTTGTCCTTGGTGATAACGTCCTGGGGCGGGATGTCCATGACTATCAGCCTCAGGCTGATACGCACCAGGCGGTCGATAGGAGCGAAAACAAATATCAGCCCTGGCCCCTTGGTCTTGGACAGTACCCGGCCCAGCCGGAAGATGACCCCTCTTTCGTATTCTTTCAGTATCTTGATGCAGTTCAGAAGATAGAGAATGACAATGGTGGCCATGATAATAGGAAAAGTAATCATTTCAGACCTCCTTTTATGGACAGGTTGCCCTGCCCCTTATATCTTTTTAACCTTCAGGGTCAGGTTATTTTTGACTTCTACCACCTCTACCAGGTCCCCGCGCAGCAGCGAATCGTCAGCCACTGCCCGCCAGATCTCTCCGTGAACAAAGACCCTGCCTTCCTGTCCGGACCAGGTCAGTACCTTTCCGGTTTCCCCGACCATACCCTCTTTCCCGGTCAGGGTTCTTCTGGTGTGAGCTTTAATCACCAGGTAGACCAGGAAGATGAAGACCAGGGAGATGCCCAGGGCAACCGGGATGATGAATTTCAGGCTGGGTCGTAACTCCGGAATCGGAGACCTGATTAACATGATGGAACCGAGAAGCACCGAAACGATACCGCCCATGGTTAAAGCCCCGTAACTGTGAACTTTGACTTCGAGTATAAACAGCACCGTGCCCAGAATTATCAACAGCAGACCCACGTAGTTGACCGGCAGGATCTGGAAGGAAAAGAAAGCCAGCAGCAGGCTGATTCCACCCAGAACTCCTGGCAGAATGGCTCCTGGATTGGCAAACTCGAAATAAAGACCCAGCAGGCCGATCATCAGCAGGATGTAGGCCAGGTTGGGGTTGGCTATGGCCATCAATAATTTTTGCCGGAAGGTAAGGGGAATTTCCCGGGTTTCCCTCTCTGTAAATTTCAGCGTTTCCAGCCGGCCGTCAAATCTTTTTATCTCCCGACCATCGAGAGCCTGGATCAATTCGCTTTCCGATCCGGCCACCAGGTCTATGATTTTTCCTTTTAGCGCTTCCTGCTCGGTGTAGCTCAGGCTCTGTCTGACGGCGTCTTCGGCCATCTTGATATTGCGGCCCCTTTTTTCAGCCAGGGTCCTGATGTAAGCGGCGGCATCATGGGTCACCTTTTCTTCCATGGTCTTGTCGGGTTGATTCTGGCCGGTAAGCCCGATGCTTACCGGATGGGCTGCTCCGGTGCTGGTGCCAGGGGCCATGGCAAAGACATCGCAGGCCACGGCTATGAAAAATCCAGCCGAGGCTGCCCGGGCTCCGGGTGGACTGACGTAGGCCACCACCGGAACCGGTGAGTTAACGATGCCTTCAATAATTTCCCGCATCGACGAATCCAGCCCCCCGGGGGTGTTGAGCTTGATTATAAGGAGCGCAGCCTGCTCGTTCCTGGCCTTTTCCAGGGCTTTCAGTATGATCTCGGTTGTTACCGGGTGGATGGGGGAGTTGACGGTGAGGCTCAGGATGCGGGCCTGGAGCACAGCGGAAGCTGCCAGAAATAGAGTCAGACCAAGAAAGAGAACTGAAATTTTCTTCACAGTAGTTTAATTATAAAAAGGCCCGGCCTTTAAGTCAATTTATTAATTTTGACGAACTCCGGCCTCTGGCTTGACATTTTCATTTTAATAAACTAATTTTAGACTATTCATTTTCCATTTGCCGGTTACTAAGGAGACCGTTGATGATCAAGAACGACCTGGCCAGCCTGCTGGAGAGAAAGGCAAATTTCAGCCGGGCCAAGGCTGCTCTGACCGTGGAAACCATCCTGGAAACCATCAAGAAAGCTTTGCTGGCCGGGGAAAAAATAGAAATCAGGGGATTCGGCAGTTTCCGGGTCATGCCCAAGAAAACCGGGTTCGGCCGCGACATCAGGCGGAACCGCCAGATTCCGATCGCGGGCGGCCGCCGGGTAAAATTTCGTCCGGGCCAGGATTTCAAGAAACAGCTCAAGCAGCAGTCCATAGAATAGTCAGGGAAGAGCCCGGCTCTTTTTTTTGTACTTTTTACCCTCTTTTTTTGCGGCCCGGATTGCCGCTCATCGGTTAACCGACGTTCGAATACCGGTCCCGGGTCTTTGCTCAGAGCAACCCTGATTTTTTCAGGAAAAGGTCCTGATAAAGGTTGAGGTAAACCTGCTCGGTTTGTTCTATGGTTTCTTCCAGGCTGCCCGAGGTGTCTATCAGGTAATGAGCCAGGGGAATCTTCTCCTCGGCCGGGAACTGGGACCTTATTTTCTCGAGCGCCTGCTCCGGGCTTATTCCATCGCGGCGACAGAGCCGCTCGACCTGGATTTCGAGCCGGCAATGGGTCAGGATCAGGCGGTCGTAAAATTGGTGAAAGCCGGCCTCGATGACCAGGGCCGCCTCGGTAATATAAATATCATAACCGCCTTCTTCTTCCAGTTTCCGGATGGTCTGCCGGACTTTCTCCATTATCGGGGGGTGAGTCAGACTGTTCAGGTAATCCCGTTCGGCTTTATCCCGGAAAATTATTGCACCCAGCTTCTTGCGATCTATTTCCTGATCATTTTTCAAAATGGATTGACCAAAATGCCTGACCAGCTCCCGCCAGATTTCTCCACCGGGAGACATCAACTCGTGGGCCAGGAGGTCGGCGTTCTGGATGTAGCAACCCTTCTCTCCCAGTATTCTGGCCACCACCGATTTGCCGGTGGCAATGCCTCCGGTCAGGGCCGCAACCAGCACTTGAGTCCTCAGCGGCGGGTTACTCTTCCACCTGGAAGCGGTAATCCTTGAACCTGACGGCCACCCCCTGTTTTCTTCCTTTCTGCCCCTTCTTTTCCAGCCTGACGGTTACCCCGTCCAGGCAGAGTTTAATTTTGCGCCCCTCGGTCAGTTCCGGCGGCAGCTCGATGGCCAGGTTGACCCGGGAGCCAACCACCAGGCTGCTGTCAAGAGTGAAATAGGCTCCGGTTGATGAGATGTTTTCCAGAACGGTTTTTTCTTTGAACTGTTTTCCCTGGGGCAGCTGCCCCTTGATTTCGGCCGGTAGAGGCAGGTCAAACCTCCATTCCCGGCGGCGGTTGAGGTCCACCGCGGTGGTAATCTGTTTTCTGGCAGTCGCCTTTTTCTTTTTTGTTTTAGCCTTTGTTTTTTCAACCATGTTTTCCCTCTTTGACCTTCTTAAAATAATGCCGAATTGATGGCGTAGAGTGCCAGCTGCAGCCGGCTGTGGGTGTCCAGCTTGGAGTAGATGCTCTTGATATGAGAACGAACAGTGTTCTTACTTATGAAAAGAATCTTGGCAATTTCCTCGTTGCTCTTGCCCTGACCGATCAGCCGCAGGACCTGGAATTCGGTCGGGGTCAGCTGGTCGAGCGTCTTCTCCTTCATATCCCTTCCGACCACCGAGATGATCCGGTCCATGATGGAAGACATCTTGTCCCGCGGCAGCCAGATTTCACCCTTGTTGACGACACTGATAGCCTCGGTCAGCTGCGAGGACGGGTCGTTGAGGTCGAAATAGCCCCTGGCCCCGGCGTTGATCAGGTTGATGATTTCTTCGTGGGAAGGAATGTTTCCCAGAAGCAGGAGCTGGGTTTTGACCTGGGGCTTGATCAATTCCTTGATGGCCTTACAGATTTCCTTGAGATGGGGGAGTGGTTCCAGATGGGCAAACAGTATGACCTGGGGCTTCAGCTGCTTGATGGCTTCCATAAAGTTTTCGATGGTCCCCTTTTCCACCGCCAGAATGTCAATTCTCTTATCCGGTTCCAGTGCCTTTAAGATTCCGGCCAGCAGAAAGTCCGAGGGACAGTAAATGAGAACTGTGATTTTCTCCATCTTTGGAGAAGGAATTTTGGTTTCGGTCTTATTGACTTGTTTCTTTGGCATGCCCTTTTACCCCTTGCCAAAAATTTTCACTCTTCAAGAATAAATATTATAACCGAAAAGGGGTGTCAAGCAAATAATGGCTGCCGACAGGGTAAAAACCTTACCTGAGTATAAGCACGAGGCGGGAGGTGAAAATGGTTGAATCAGGTCGATTAAGGAGAAACAGTCGGGGCCCGGTATTTTCCGGTTACTGGCTGGCCCGGCTCGCCGGTTGCAGCTGGAATTTTTTGCCCAGTTCCAGGGTGACCAGCTGCTGGTAAGGCTTTTCCATGTTGAATTCAAGCCGGGCCACCTGACCGGAAATTTCCAGGTGAAGAGGATAAATCAGCAGGGTCGTGGCCGGTATTTCCAGACTGAGCTTGAGAACCGTGCCGATTTTCACCGGGTTCTTCAGCCGGAACCGGGCCACCTCTGAACTGATGGAAAGAAGTTCAGTGGTTTCTCTGAACTTCCGGCCGGAGGCGTTTTCGCCCAGAACCAAAGCCGGAAGGGAGAGTTCCAGCAGGCGCTCTCCCCTCCGTTCTCCGGTTGCGCCTTGAATGGAGGATTTATTTATATCCTGGTTAAAAAAGCCATTTTTCATTTCGTCCATATTCTTACCGGGCCTCCCCGTGCTGGCAATCCCTCAGGAGGATGAAACCAAGGGTGATTTTTCGGGTTGCTGTTCTCACCTCTTTTTAGCCCGGCCAGGTCCTTGTCCCGTCATCCTTACTAAACGTCTGCCCGGCCGGGTTTTTCTCACCCGGCGGGAAAATTTCAAAAAAGTTCAGGCTTCCTCGGCCCCGATGAAATAACGGGAGTCGAGCTCCAGGACGACCCGCCTGAGCTCTGGCTCACCCGGGACCGGTTCGCTGCTCCTGACCCGGCCCTTGATGACCAGGGCCAGGGGCTGCCCCTCGGCCAGCCTGGGGGGAAGAGAAATTACCAGCTTGAGTACCGTTTTCCTCTCCACCCTGGTCCGCAGCAGGAAGCTGGCCTGTTCGCTGCTTATGGTGGACAGGACAGAATTTTCCCGGAATTCCTGTCCCCGGGCGTCGAGCCCGGAGACGGTCATGGGCAGGGTCAGGCTGAATTCTTTGACCGTGGCCTGGCCACCGGCCCGGTCTGTTCCTGGTATTGTGGCCTTTCTGGTATTCATAGCCACCGCTTCCTTTTCCTTAAAACAAACTTCGCCCTCAATGTATCAGGCCGGAGCGGCTTTTCAATCATCCCTCGGGATGAAAAAACGGGTTAAATTCATCTCACCCCTGCGCCTTTTTCGGCCGTTTCGTCCTCACCCCTTTCCTTGACAAAAAATGGTCGTCTGGCTATCATTAGCCACAGTGCTGGAGGTAGTTTAGCGGTGAAAGAAGAAAGATTGGTGACCCGGATCACTCCCAAGAGCGAAGATTTTTCTCGCTGGTACGTGGACCTCATCCGGCGGGCCGAGCTGGCCGATTATGCCCCGATGAAGGGCATGATGGTCATCAGGCCTTACGGTTATGCCATCTGGGAAAACATCCAGAGGTTGCTCGACCGGCGCCTCAAGGCCAGCGGCCACGTTAATGCTTATTTTCCTGTTTTCATACCGGAAAGTTTTCTGCGCAAGGAAATGGAACATCTTAAAGGCTTTGCTCCGGAAGTGGCCTGGGTGACTCACGGCGGAGAAGACGAGCTGGAAGAGAGGCTGGCCGTACGCCCGACTTCCGAGGCCATCATTGGCCATATGTATTCCAAGTGGATTCAGTCCTGGCGCGACCTGCCGCTGCTGATCAACCAGTGGGCCAACGTCGTCCGCTGGGAGAAGGTGACCAGGCCCTTTCTGCGGACGACGGAATTTCTCTGGCAGGAGGGGCACACCGCCCACGAGACTTTTGAGGAAGCCCAGGAAGAAACCCTGCGCATCCTGGAGATTTACCGCGAATTCGTGGAAACCGAGCTGGCTATCCCGGTGCTCTACGGGCGGAAAACCGACCGGGAAAAGTTTGCCGGGGCCGAAGCCACTTATGCCATCGAGGCCCTGATGTCCGATGGCAAGGCCCTGCAGATGGGGACATCCCACAACCTTGGCCAGCATTTTGCCCGGGTCTTTGATATCAAGTTTGAGGACCGCAACCAGAAACTCCAGTATGTGTGGCAGACTTCCTGGGGAGTTTCCACCAGGCTGATCGGGGCCCTGGTCATGTCCCACGGCGACGATTCCGGCCTGGTATTTCCGCCCCGGGTGGCACCAATCCAGGTGATAATAGTTCCGATCTCTGTCGGCAACTGGAAGGAAAGCGTGCTGCCGCTGGCTTGTAAACTCAGGGATTCCCTGCAGCAGGCCGGCTGCCGGGTTCACCTTGATGACCGGACCGAGTATACTCCCGGTTGGAAGTTTTCGGAGTGGGAAATGAGAGGCGTGCCGCTGCGCCTGGAAATAGGACCGAGGGATGTCAGGAACAACCAGGTGATTGTTGTCCGCCGGGAAAGCCAGGAAAAGACAGCCCTGGGTATGGAGGGAGTCGAAGAGCGGGTCAAAGAGATGCTGGCGGCCATTCAGAAATCCCTGTTCCAGCGGGCCCTGACTTTTCAGAAAGAGAACACCAGGGAGGCTGAAAGTTACGAAGAATTCAAGAAGACGGTTGAGGAAAAACGGGGTTTTATCCGGGCCCTGTGGTGCGGACGGGAAGATTGCGAGGCGAAAATCAAGGAAGAAACGATGGCCACCATCCGGGTTATTCCTCTTGACCAGGATAAAGACCTGTCAGGCCGCTGTGTCTGCTGCGGACAGGAAGCCAGAACTCTGGCCTATTTTGCCCGGGCGTATTGAAGCCTGAGGTCCGGGCTTTCCGGGCCGGGCTGTTCATAAAAACTCAGGGAGGGGGCGTGAGTCAGGATTCGACCTACGACCGGGAAAGAAAGGAAATGGTCGAAGACCAGATCCGTCGCCGGGGAATCAAAGACAGGAAAGTCCTCAAGGCCATGCTCCGGGTGCCCCGCCATCTTTTTGTTCCCGAACAGATGAAAGAACTGGCCTATGGTGATGAACCCCTGCCCATAGGCGAAGGCCAGACGATTTCCCAGCCCTACATCGTGGCCTACATGACCGAAGCCCTGAGGCTCGGCGGCCGGGAAAGAGTCCTGGAGATTGGCACCGGTTCCGGTTACCAGACGGCTGTCCTGGCCGAGATCGTCAGGGAAGTCTATACCGTGGAATTGATTCCTGAACTTTCAAACCGGGCCCGGACAGTCCTGGAGAAGCTTGGTTACCGGAACGTACATTTCCGAATAGGCGATGGTACCATGGGCTGGCCGGAGCATGCTCCTTACGACGCCATCCTGGTTTCAGCTGCCCCGGCTGCCGTGCCGCCAGCGCTGGTCGAGCAGTTGAAGGTAGGCGGACAGATGATAATACCGGTGGGCATCGATTTTCAGGAACTGGTTCTGGTTACCAGGAAGGAAACAGGCTGGGATGAACAGAGGCTGATTGGCGTGAGGTTTGTGCCTCTCATTACCATTCATTGAAATAATCCTGATTTCAGGGCAAAATGATGGCAGGAGAAAAAAGGTGCATCAAACAGCTTTACTAAAACGCGGCCTGACCATAACGATTCTCTCTCTGGTCATCTTGGCTCAGCTTTACTGCCAGACCAGCCGCCGGGACAGGTTCATCAAGGTTTTCCTTCCGGGCGGCCGGGAAATAACCGCCGAACTGGCAGTCACCCCGGCTGAGAGGGAACGGGGGCTTATGTTCCGGGAAAAGCTGGAACCTGACCAGGGCATGCTGTTTGTCTTTGAAGAAGAGGACCTGTATTCTTTCTGGATGAAAAACACCCTGATTCCGCTGGACATAATCTGGCTCAACTCCCATCAGCAGATTGTTCACATAGAAAGGGATGTGCCGCCATGCCAGCACGATCCCTGCCCGGGTTACAGGCCGCGCCAGCCTGCCCTCTATGTTTTGGAACTCAAGGCCGGCCAGGCCGAGGCCAACGGACTGCAGCTTTACCAGAGAATATCTTTTGTACTCCCGGCCTGGGTTAAAAAGAGATAGGATTGAGCGGCGGGAAAAGGCCTTTCAGTTTCCGGCCTGGTAAATCAATTGAGGTTTCTTACCGGCTGTCTGGCCGAGATAAAAGAGCCACTTATTGTAATATTCTTCATCCATGTAGATTTTTATTGCTTTCTTATCTGACGCGCTGACCACCCCTGCTATCTGCGGGTTCCTTATTTTTTTAAGGTTTTCTTCGGGCACAACCAGCAGTTTGTCGGCCGGCTGGGTTTCCCCGGGCCGGACCGTCCCCGGGCCGGCCTCGCCCGAGGAAGGAATCAGCAGCAGGTTCCACTTCCCGTTTTCCGACATGGGGTCGCGGTAAGCCTTTCTCAAACATTTTTCCCTGACCAGGTCTTCCAGAGAAGAAGGATAACTGCCCGGTTTTTTCTGCTGATAAAGCCTGATGGCCTCAACGTACTGTTTGCCCCTGAAGATCAGTTCCTCTTCTTTTTCCCGTCGAAGCTGGGTTTCCAGGACCGGGACAGCCACCAGCAGCCCGAGGCTCATTACGAAAATGGCGATGAGAAGCAGAAGCAGGGTATAACCGGGTGGCTGGGAAGAACTTGATGACAATGGTTTAGAGAGGCTAAGCCACAACCTCTCCGGTCGCTTTTTGCTCCGTACCGGGGCTGAGATTTTACCGGTCATCTTTCTGAAATTGTTTACCAGGTGTTGTATGCAGTTCCATCCAGGGCCCTGGCTTCTGAACCGGACCTGACGTCCACCACGCCCGGGTTTTCAAAGGGCACGTACTCGTCCACCGGCGGCATCTGCCTGATCTCCACCCAGGTCTGGTTGGAACCGGTGATGGGGTCGATGGGTATGGTCTTGAGGTAATTTTCTTCGACCAGGGACTGCAGGGTTGGCGGGTATTTATGCTTGTCCTGGTAGTACTGGTCTATCATCCTGCGCATGATGAATAAATTTTCTTTCAGGACGGCTTCCCTGGCTCGCCTGACCGACATCTGATACTGGGGAACGGCCAGCCCGAGCAGGATGCCAATGATGCTCAGGACAATCAGGATTTCTATCAGGGTAAAGCCGTTGTTTCTTTCTACAGAGCTGATGATTCGCATCTCACCAATCCCGGTATTTAGTTCCATCCAGAGCCGTTCCCTGACTCCGGGTGTAGACGTCATAGACATTATCTCCGCCCCAGGTGTCGGAGTCGGGCTTGTCCTGGTAAGAACGGAGTCCCCAGTCGCAGGAATTGGTCATGGGGTCCAGCGGGATCTTTCTCAGGAAGCGGACCAGGACTTTCCTGGTGGTTTTCCTTCCAGATTCATCCGTGACTTCCTGCTCCACTTCCACCCCGTTCACCAGGGTTTCCAGGTCGGGCGGGTAACCGAAACTTTCGGGGTCGACCTTGATTTTTTTCTCGTCAGCCAGCTTCTTGTATTCGTCTATGGCCTGCCTGATCATCCTCAGGCTCTGTTGCAGCTGAATTTCCTTTTCTCGTTTGACCGAGGTCTCGATGACGGGTATGGCCACCGCCGTCAGCAGGGCCAGGATGGACAGGGTGACGACCATTTCCAGGAGGGTAAACCCCTGATGCCTCCGTTTCCGGATGCACCTGGTCGAGTCTATCATTTTGCTATCTTAAAACCTGTTGCGGTCTCCCCGGGAACGCCCATGGCCGGAACCGTGAGGCCGGCGGTCATGGTAAGAGCCATGGCTGCGGCGTTCTCGTTCTCCCGTTCCCTGTGGGCGGGGAGAAGTTTCTTCCAGAGCCTTCTTGCTGAGGCGGATGCGGTTGTTCTCTTCGTCTATATCAATAACTTTCACGGTCAGGGTCTGGCCCAGGCTTATTTCATCCTTGATGTTCCGGACCCGGTAGGGAGCCACTTCAGAAATATGAAGCAGACCGACGATATTTGGCAGGATTTCGACAAAGGCACCGTACTCTTCCAGCCTGACCACCTTGCCGGTGTAAACCTGGCCCAGCTCCACCTCGACCGTGATTTCCCGGATCATCTGCTTGGCCTTCTCGGCCGATTCCACATCGGTAGCGGCAATGGTCACCTTGCCGGTTTCCTCGATGTCGATCTTGGCGTTGGTCTGGGCCACGATTTTCTTGATCATCTTGCCGGCCGGGCCGATAACATCGGGCACCTTCTCCGGGTTGATGAAGAGGATGATGATTCTCGGGGCATGGGGAGAAAGTTCCGGCCTCGGCTCGGGCAGAACGGTCTTCATCTTTTCCAGGACCTGAAGCCTGGCTTCCCGGGACTGCCACAGGGCTTCCCTCAAAATCTGCGGAGTGAGATAGGGGAGTTTGAGGTCGAGCTGGATGGCGGTTATACCCTTTTCTGAGCCTGTCACCTTGAAATCCATGTCGCCGTAATGGTCTTCCAGTCCGGCGATATCAGTCAGGATGGCGTAGCGGTCGCCCTCCTTGACCAGGCCGGTGGCGATTCCGGCCACCACCATCTTGAGCGGCACGCCGGCATCCATCAGAGCCAGGACTCCGCCGCAGACGGTGGCCATGGAAGAGGAACCGTTGGATTCCAGGATATCGGATACGATTCTTATCGTGTAGGGGAAGGTTTCCTCGTCGGGAATGGCCGGCAGGATCCCCTTTTCGGCCAGGGCCCCGTGACCGATTTCCCTTCTTCCGGGCGCTCTCATGAAGGAAACCTCGCCGACGCAGAAGGGGGGGAAATTGTAATGAAGCATGAACCTCTTCTCGGCTTCCTCGCCCAGGCCGTCCAGTCGCTGGACATCTTCAAAAGTACCCAGGGTAACCGTAGCCAGGCTCTGGGTCTCGCCCCGGGTGAAGAGAGCCGAGCCATGAGTTCTGGGCAGAAGCCCGACTTCGATGCTGATGGGACGGAGTTCGTTGAAGGCCCGGCCGTCGGCCCGGCGGCCTTCGTTCAGTACCAGTTCCCGGACAAGCTTTTTCTGAAGGTTGTAGAAAATTTCTTTGGTCTGGGAGATTTCTTCCGTGTTTTCTTTGGGAATGGCCTCCAGCAGGCGTTTCAGGATTTCATCGGCGGCCTTCTCGCTGGCCTTTTTCTGCTTGATCTGGATGGCCTGGAGAAGTTCTTCCCTGATCTCCTCTTCGATTTTCCTGACCTTTTCCGGGTCAAGAGTTCTGGCCTGAACCGGAAACTTCTGGATGTTCAGCTGGCTGAAAAGTTCTTTCTGGGCCCGGACAATTTTCCGGATCTCTTCCTGGGCCAGCAGCAGGCCTTCCAGAACCTTTTCTTCCTCCACTTCCAGGGCGCCGGCTTCGATCATGCAGATGCCGTCTTCGTTGCCGGCCACCACCATGTTCAGCACGGAGTTTTCCAGCTGGCTGGCTCTGGGGTTGATTATGAACTGGCCGTCCACCAGCCCGACCTTGACCGCTCCCAGGGGAGTGGTGAAAGGTATTTCCGAAAAGTACAGGGCGGCCGAAGCCCCGATGATTCCCAGGGTGTCCGGCTCGTTTTCCAGGTCGGCCGACAGCAGCAGGGCCACCACCTGGGTATCCTGGAAATAACCCTCGGGAAATAGCGGCCGGATTGGCCGGTCGATCAGCCGGGCCACCAGGATTTCGCGCTCCGAGGGCTTGCCCTCGCGCTTGAAAAAGCCTCCGGGGATTTTGCCGGCGGCGTAGGTGTTCTCCCGGTAATCAACGATCAAGGGCAGAAAATTCTTTTCGCCCGAAACTTCCTTTTTGCAGGTGGCGGTGACTAACATGATGGTATCGCCGTAGCGAACCAGGGCCGAACCGTCAGCCTGTTTTCCCACTTTGCCGAGCTCTATGGATAGAGTTCGGCCACCGATTTCAATATTGATGGTATTAGACATGGTTTATACTCGATATTACGGCGGATGGCCTATTTTCTCAGGTTCAATTTCTTGATAAGCGCCAGATACCTCTCCTTATCATTGTTCTTTAGGTATTCCAGCAACCTTTTCCTCTGTCCGACCAGCTTCATCAGACCGCGCCTGGAATGAAAATCTTTCTTGTGGGTCTGAAAATGGGTAATCAGCTGGTTGATCCTTTCGGTCATGATGGCAATCTGGACTTCCGGAGAGCCGGAATCAGAGGAATGCACCTGATTGTCCTGAATGATTTTGGTCTTTACTTCTTTAGTTAACACTCTTCTTACTCCTTATTTTTCCCGTTAATGATATCAGAAATCGGCCTCAATGTAAAATGCCTAAAATGTGTATTTTCAGGAAATTGTAATTTTTTGTGTCCGGCCGGGTTAATTGCTGCCGGTCAGAGCTTTTTTCCTGGCCAGCAGGGCCCGGGCGTAGCGGGACTGCCAGCGGCCTTCGGCCTTCTTGATTTCTTCCAGCCGGGCCTCGATCTCAGCCAGGCTCAAGCGGTTGATCTTCTTGTTCTTATTGCTCCTGTCAGCGGCAGAATGAGCCATGTTTTACCTCCGTCTGATGGAAAAAGAGCTTATATAAATAGCAAAAACGGTCGGTCCTGGCAAGAGCCGGTATCCGCTTCCGGCTGGAACCGGCCGGAGCTGCAGCTGTCGGCCGGGCGGATTTATCAGGCATGAGAATTCTGTCTTCCCGGTAAATACTTCTTGCCAAACCCGGAGGGATTTATTAATTTTATAGACTAAAAGGGAGTGCCCGATGGAAAACAGATTTGACCGCAGGAAATTTCTGAAACAGGGGAGCCGGGCCGCCCTGGGTGCTGCCGGAGTGCTGATTCTGGGCGGCTGCCGGAAAGAGCGCGACCTGGACCTGCTGGTCAGTGGAGCCCTGGTTTTTGACGGCAGCGGAGGTCCGCCCTACCAGGCCGACGTGGGGATCAGGGGTAAATATATTATTTCTATCGGAAAACTAAGAAATGTCCCGGCCCGGCGGGTTATTGAAGCCGGGGGACTGTGCCTGTCTCCCGGTTTTATTGACGTTCATACCCACACCGACGTGGAGTTGCTGGTCTGCCCGACAGCCGACAGTCTGATCCATCAGGGAATTACTACGGCCATCGGCGGAAATTGCGGGTCCTCCCGCTTTCCCCTGACCCCGGAGATGCTGGAAACTGAAAACCGGTACCTCAAAGAAGACCCGGGTATAGAAGCTGACTGGACTGATCTGGCCGGATTATTGCGGCGCCTGTCCCGGAAGGGAACCGCAATTAACTATGCCACCCTGGTCGGTCAGGGCACAGTCAGGGCCGCCGTGGTTGGTTATGACAACCGCCAGGCCTCAGAGGCAGAACTGTCAAGAATGAAAGAGCTGGTCAGAGAGACCCTGAAGCAGGGGGCGCTGGGAATGTCCACCGGCCTGGAATATGCTCCGGGTAGCTTTGCCTCCACCGAAGAGCTGGTTGAACTGGCTCGTGTTCTAAGGGAATTTGACGGAGTCTATGCCACCCACATGCGCGATGAAGAGGACAACGTTCTGGAGGCACTGGATGAAGCCATAACCATTGCCAGGAAGGCCGGGGTCAGTCTGGAAATTTCTCACCTCAAGGTCGGTTACCCCAGGAACTGGAACAAGGTCGATGACCTGCTCGGCAAAATTGACGAGGCCGCGGCCGAAGGAGTGAGGATCGCGGCCGATGCCTATCCTTACACCGCTTTCGCCACCGGTCTGAGCATCTTTTTCCCGCTCTGGGTAAGGGAAGGGAAGAAAGAGGATTTCCTCGGGCGATTGAGGAACCCGGAACTTCAGTCCCGGCTGCGGGAAGCTGTCAGCCAGGCCGAACAGAACGTCGGCACCTGGGACATGGTTTTGATCTCTTCGGTCCGGACCGAAAAGAACCGCTGGCTGGAGGGTCTCAACCTGGACCAGGCTTCCAGGCTGCAGGGCAAGGATGTCTTCACTTTTATGCGCGATCTGCTTCTGGAAGAAGAAGGCCAGGTGTCCATGGTCTGCTTTGCCATGAGTGAGGATAACCTGAAAAGAATCCTCAGTCACCCGCTGACCTGCCTCTGCACCGATGGTGAGCTGGCCTCGACCTCTGGTGTCCTGTTCAGGGGAAAGCCTCACCCGAGGTATTACGGCAGTTTTCCCAGGGCTATCGCCGAGTACGTTCGGAAAGAGAAGCTGATGCCCCTGGAAGAGATGGTCAGAAAAATGACCTCAGCCCCGGCCGAAAAATTTAAGCTCAAGAAAAGGGGAAGAATCAGGGAAGGCTACGCCGCCGACCTCGTTCTTTTTGATTTTGATAAGATCAGGGACAGGGCCACCTGGTCAGAACCGCATCAATACCCCGAAGGGATTCGCTACGTGGTGGTTAACGGCCGGGTGGTGGTGGAAGACGAAGAGCTCAGCGGCGAGCTGCCCGGAGAACTCCTGGTCCGCGGCTGAGGGGAGGTGGTGACCGGAAATGAAGTTATTGAAGAAATTCCGCCAGGGCCTGAAGGATAATAAAAAGGATAATAATACTGAATTCAAAAGAAGACTGCCTTTATCGGTTCTAATTTTTATGGCCGGGCTATTTCTATCGGGGTCTTTATCGTTTTTGAAGGCCGGGGCCGCGGCGGCTGAGAGCCGGACGGTCGAGACCAGCACGGGAGATGTTTTCGAGCTTCGCTACCGCCAGCTTCAGCCGGGTGAGCCCTTGCTTGTTTTATGGATCAGGGCAGTTTCTGATTATGCCGGTATTTTTTTTGGTGAAAGCAGCTACTGGCTAAAAAACGACAGCCGCCAGCGGCAGTTCCTGGTGCTGGGGCTGGACGTGATGACCGTCCCCGGAGAGCGTGTCCTGGAGCTTGAGCTGTGGTCTGGCGGTCAGCTGTCGGAAAAGCTGGCCGTTAACCTGAATGTGGCTGCCCGGGATTTTCCCCGGAAAAAATTAACCGTCGACCAGAAGTATGTCACCCCGCCCCGGGAAGTCCTGGCCAGGATAAAGAGAGAATCGGAGCTTCTGGCCCTCGTCTACAGCTCGAGCAGCCCGGACTGGCTGGCCGAGGGCCCGTTCATCCTGCCCTGCGAGGGAAATCTCTATCCCAATTTCGGTCAGCAGAGAATATATAACAACGTTCCGCGCTCGGTGCATACCGGGGTGGACATCGCCGTGCCGGCCGGGCATCCCATCAGGGCCACTAATTCAGGGCGGGTGGTTCTGGCCTCTGACCTGTATTATTCTGGCAAAACTGTCATCATCGACCACGGGCTGGGTCTTTTCAGCAGCTATTCCCATCTTTCAAAATTGCTGGCGAGAAGGGGAGAGATGGTGAAAAGCGGGCAGGTGGTGGGGCTGGCCGGTTCGACCGGTCTGTCCACCGGGCCCCATCTTCACTGGGCGGTCAGGGTCTACGAAGCCAGGATTGACCCCCTGAGCCTGCTGGAATTAGGCTTTTAAGTTTGCCCCAAAAACTGATTTCAGAAAATATATCTTCTGGGTGTCCGGGCGGATGAGACCCTCTGTTCTGATTGAGAATTGCTGATAATTGTTTCTGAAAAAAAAGCTTTTTTTGCAAGCGGTCAGGTTTCGCTGAGCACCTGCCCGATTTTCAATCATATGGTTACGGCGATGAGGACAGCGGGGTAGCAGATAATCCAGGAACGTCAGCCTTTCCTGTCAGAGCCCTGAAGCGGCAGCCCGGAATTTGACAGCCAAAAATCACTTTTTGAGATAGGTGGCCAGCCAGTCCAGCACCGTCTGCCACCACAGCCGGGCGTTCAGTGGCTTCTGGATGAAATGGTCTTCGTCAGGGAAGTAAAGCAACCGGCTGGGTACTCCCATCCGCTGCAGTGAGGTGAAAAATTGCAGGCCCTGTTCCAGTGGTACCCGGAAGTCGTTGGCGCTGTGGATGACAAGGGTCGGAGTCTTGAAATTCTGGACGTAGTAGCTGGGCGAAAATTTCTGGTACATTTCGGGGTTGGTCCAGGGTGTGCCCCGGTATTCCCATTCCGGGAACCAGAGTTCCTCGGTCGCTCCGTACATGGAGCGCAGGTCAAAAACTCCGGAATGGCTTACGAGACAGTCAAAAATATCGGTCTGGCCGGCAATCCAGTCAATCATGTATCCGCCGTAAGAAGCTCCGGCTGCTCCCAGCCTGTCCATGTCTATGAATTGACAGGCGCCATGCAGATAACCCACGGCTTTGATGAGGTCGCGGTAGGGCTTGCCGCCCCAGTCGCCGCTGATGGAATCGGTAAAGGCCTGGCCGTAGCCGGTGCTGCCGTGGAAATTGACCATGGCCACCACGTATCCAGGGGCGGCGAACATTTGAGCGTTCCAGCGGTAATGGAAATTATCTGCCCAGGCTCCCTGAGGACCGCCGTGAATCAGCATCAGCAGCGGGTATTTTTTGTTCGGATCGAAGAAGGGCGGCTTGAGCAGCAGCCCGTGTACCCGGTCGCCTTCCGATTCAAACCAGAAATCCTCGGCGGCATTCATCTCCAGCCCGGCCAGCAGCCCGGCGTTGACCTCGGTAAGCCGTTTCAGTTTTTTGGTGGCCAGGTCAAGGGCATAGAGGTCGTTGGGGTAGTTAATGGCCTGTTTCAGGGCGTAGATGGTCCGGTTGTCGGGAGAAATCCTCAGGGCGCTGAGGTAGTGTCCTTCCAGAATTTTTTCGATTTTGCCGCCGGGTAAAGTCAACCTGAAAAGAGCAGTCCGGGCTTTGTCTTCGCACAGGAAATAAATAGCTTGGCCGTTAGGAGCCCAGAGGTATTCGCTCAGCGAATAGTCCAGCTTTTCGGTCAGGTTGCGAAAGGTCTTGTTCTGCCGGTCGTAGAGGATCAGGTCCAGCTTGTCGGCTTCAAAGCCCGGCCTGGCCATTGCCCGGTAAGCTAAGTAGCGGCCGTCCGGTGAATACTTGGGGTCGATGTCATTGGCCCGGCTGACTGTAAGTTTTTCAATGTTTTTTCCGTCAGGTGTGGTCAGAAAAACATCGTTGTTGGTGCCCAGCCCCAACCTCAATTCCGGGTCAATATTACGGACAAAAGCAATTTCCTTTTCATCCGGTGAGAGGCAGAAATCAAGCTCTCCGCCCAGGGCGATGGGTGGGGTATCGTAATCGCCCGGGGTCAGGTCCAGCGGTTTCCCGCCGTCCAGCGGAAACAAAAAAAGATGGCTCCTGGTGCCGTCAAACCAGGAATTCCAGTGGCGGAAGAGAAGATGATCGTAGATCCTCGCTTTTACCTTGCTTGTTTCCTGCTCCTGGAATTTTTTACGATTGGCTTCAAGGTCGGGGCATTCGGGGAAAACCGAACTGGTTACCAGCAAGAATTTCCCCGACCTGGACCAGATGAAGGAACCGACTCCGCCGGGGAAATCAGTCACCTTCCGGGCCTCGCCGCCGCCTGCCGGTATCAGCCAGACCTGAGGAGAGCCGTCCCTGGTGGAGATGAAAGCCAGAGTCTTTCCGTCGGGCGACCAGCGTGGGAAAAAATCGGCCGCCGGGCTGAAGACAAAAGGCTGCGGAGTTCCACCCGTGGCCGGCACCAGGTAAATATCGCTGTTGCCGCGGTTGGTTTCCAGGCTCATGGCCGTGATGACCAGGGCCAGGTTCTTTCCGTCCGGTGAGAGCTGCGGGTCAGATACCCTCCTGATTTTGATGAAATCGTCAAAGGTCAGGGCCTTCCTGACTTGAGCCTGGGACAGGCCCAGGCCTAAAATAAAACAGATGACCCCTATAACCAGCTTTTTAAGTTCTCGTCTCATTGATAGCCTCCTGAAAATTGCAGCTTGTATTTTTCGTGAGCATTATAAACCATCCGGTTACCGCAGGCAAAAACCGGTCCGGCCTGATGACTTCAGAATTATTTTGCCGCCGGCCTCTTTTTCTGGTAAAAATGATAAAATAAACCGGATTCCACCGGATTTCGTATCAAGGTGAAAGAGAAGATAAACCGGAACATCGGATGAGCATAGAGCTTCAGAACATTCATTATTCTTACGGCAAGGTCAAAGCCCTGAACGGGGTCAGCCTGTCGATCGGGGAAGGGGCCACCGGTCTGCTCGGGCCCAACGGCGCCGGCAAGAGTACCCTGATTAAAATCATGCTGGGTTTTTTGACTCCGGCCGAAGGCCAGGGCAAGGTTCTGGGTTACGACCTCAGGACCGAGCAGAAATTCATCCGGCGTCTGGTGGGCTACATGCCAGAGGATGAATGCTTCATTCCTGGCCTGGACGCGGTTACCTTCACCGCCCTGATGGGCGAGCTGTCCGGCCTGCCCCGCCAGGAAGCCATGAAACGAGCCCATGAAGTGCTATTCTACGTCGGGCTGGGCGAGTCGCGCTACCGGCTGGTGGACACCTATTCCTCAGGGATGAAACAGCGACTGAAGCTGGCCCAGGCCCTGGTTCACGACCCCAGGCTCTTATTCCTGGACGAGCCAACCTCCAGCCTGGACCCGACCGGTCGGCAGGAAATCCTGGAGTTGATAGGGGAAGTGGCCTCTACCGGGGATATCCGGGTGCTTCTATCCTCTCACATCCTGGCCGACATCGAGCTCGTCTGCGACCGGGTGGTTATCATCAACAGGGGAGAGATTGCAGCCACCGGGCGGATCGAAGATCTGAAGATGGTAAACTATCAGCTCTACGAGCTCCGGGTAAAAGGCGAGCTTAACGGTTTCCGCCAGGAGCTGGAGCAGGCCGGTTGCCGGGTGGAAGAAACCGAGGACCGCCTGGTTAAAGTATATACCCCGCCGGATTTTGACCGACGGCGGATTTTTCTGAGCGCCGCCAGGAACGGGGTCCAGGTCAGGCAGTTCGTCTGCAGTCAGACCTCGCTCGAAGACCTGTTTGCCCGGGTGGTTGGAGTCGACTGATGGCTGAAGTCAGGGAAAAAGGTTACCATCACTGGGAAGGTCAGCTGCAGGAAAAGGGCCTGGTCTTCTGGCCCATCACCAGGACCGGCATCAGGCTGGCCTTTCAGCGCAAGCGCTTCAAGTTTCTTTTTGCCCTGTCCTTTATCCCGGCCATCAGCTTTGCCGTGGGCATCTACATCTCCGAGCGGCTGGAAGATTTCAAGTTCATGGCCCAGGGGGCGGAGAGGACACTGCAGGTCAATCCCGGATTTTTTAAGACTTACCTCAGCATGGATTTTATATTTTTTATGATTCTGCTGCTGATGGCACTGGGCGGAGCCGGCCTGATAGCTGACGATTTCCGCCACAAGGCCATTCAGCTTTATTTCGCCCGGCCGCTGAGCAGGCTGGATTACCTGCTGGGCAAGGCCGGGGTGGTGGTGTTTTTTGTCGGCCTGCTGACCCTGGTACCGGCCCTGGTGCTGTTGCTGCTGAAGCTGCTTTTTTCGGGCAGCTTCAGGTTTTTCCTGGATTATCCCTGGTTGTTGCTGTCCATAATTTTCTATTCTGCTTTCCTGATGGTCTTCTTTACCTGTTATGTCCTGCTGGCCTCATCTGTCAGCAAGAACCGGAATTATGTCATCGCCCTGATTTTTGCCGTCTACTACCTTTCGGAAATTGCCAGGGGGATATTCTATGTCATCTTCCGTTCCCCCTATTCGACCCTCCTGTCCATCCCGGGCAACCTGCGGCAGGTGGCCTCGGCATTCTTCCAGGTGAAGCCGGCCCAGGACGTGCCCTGGTACCTGTCCTTCCTGGTCCTTTCCGTTTTCTGCCTTCTGTCTGTTCTCTTTTTAAATCGCAAGCTCAGGGGAGTGGAGGTAATCCGGTGACCGCGGTCATAGAAGCCAGGAATCTTTCCCGCTGGTACGGAAATGTCCTGGGTATAAGCGAAATCACCCTGGATATCGAGCCAGGGATAACCGCCCTGCTCGGACCGAACGGGGCCGGCAAGTCGACCTTTATGAAAATCATAACCGGGCAGCTCAAGGCCAACATCGGCCAGGTGAGGATCTTCGGTCAACCCGTCTGGAACAACCGCCACATTTTCCGGCGTCTGGGGTTCTGCCCGGAATCGGATGCCTTTTACGAGGAATTGAACGGCCTGGAATTTCTGACCGGGCTCCTGTCGCTTTATGGCTACGACCGGAAAGAGTGCCTCATCCGGGCCGGGCGGGCCCTGGAGCTGGTGGAACTTCAGGACGTCAGCCACCGGCCGATCCGGAGTTACAGCCGTGGGATGCGCCAGAGAATAAAGATAGCCCAGACCGTGGCCCATGACCCGGAAGTCCTTATCCTGGACGAGCCGCTCAGCGGGCTGGACCCCCTGGGCAAGCGCCGCATCATCAGACTGATCAAGGAGTTCCGCGATGCCGGCAAGACCGTGGTGGTCTCCAGCCACGTTCTGCCGGAGGTCGAGGCTTTGACCTCGGAAATCATCCTGATTCACAACGGCAAAATTCTGGCCAGGGGAGACATCCACTTCATCCGGGAACTGCTGGACAGCCATCCCCACATGATCCGCATCAGGTCTCCGCAGTACAGGGAACTGGCCAGGCTGCTGGCGGCCGAGAATTATGTCCTGAATATCAGCTTTGAGCCTGAAGCTTCGGCCGTGGTGTTTGAGACCCATCACCGCGACCGATTCTTCAACCGGCTGAACGAGCTGGTGCTGGACCCGGGCCTGGACCTGGAAGAAATCACCTCGCCCGACGACAACCTGCAGGCTGTGTTCGACTACCTGGTGGAAAGGTAAGATGAGAGAAGAAATACTCAGGGTTTTTTCCTTTTACTTCTTCCTGGGCAAAAAGTCCGGCCGGGCCCGGACCTTTTTCCTGCTGAGTTCAGCCGCGGTGCTGATGGCCATAATCATCAGAACCTACCGGCTGGCCGGCTACTGGACCGAGGATGGCCAGGTCATTTTTCAGAATTTCCTGATGGTCTTTTTCCTGCAGTTTCTGATTGTGCTGCTGGGTCTTTTTTATGGCAGTTCCCTGGTGGGGGAAGAGCTCGATAACCGCACCCTGCCTTACCTGACTTCCAGGCCGGTCAGGCGGGCGGCCATCATCCTCGGCAAGTACCTGGCCTACCTGAGCCTGACCACCATCATGCTGGTATTCGCCGTTATTCTGTCTTACCTGGTGCTAAACCTGGACCCGGAATTCCGGCCGGGGGACCTGCTGACAGTCCTGCGTTATTCGGCCATCCTCTGGCTGGGCCTGGCTGCCTACCTGGCCTTTTTCAGTTTTCTCGGGACCTGGTTGAAGAAGCCAATGCTGGTCGGACTGGCTTTCGGTTTCGGCTGGGAAAGTGTCATCCAGTATTTCCCGGGAACCACTCAGAAGCTGTCGGTGGCCCATTACCTGAAATCCCTTCTTCCCCAGTATGCCAGCAGCAGCGGCAAGCTCGGCTTCCTTTTCATCAGACTGGAACCCACGCGTCCGGTGCTGGCGGTTATCATCCTGGCGGGGATAATCCTGGTTTTCCTGGCCCTGGCCTGCCTGATTTTCAGCTACAGGGAATACCTGTTCGAAGATTGAACTTTGACTTCCGGCGGCAGGCCGGAAAATAAAAATTACAATTGAACTCAGGGCCTGGTTTTTTCCGCTCTGGCCGGTCGTTCGCCGGACATCTTTTCTTTAAGAATCTTTTTCAATCCTTCAATCAGGTCTTCTTTAAGGCTCAGGTAGAGCTTGACGTAACGTTCGCCGGAGGTGATTTCCAGGGAGTTAAGGGCCTGTCCGACTTCCGGGGCCTCTCCGCTCAGGCCCAGCCCGAGAGCCTTGAGTCCGCTAAGCGTTTCGGCAATCTTCTGGTGGGTGTCCCTGGATTCGGCATAGACCTTGATCTCGGCCGTGTAGCTCGACCGCCGGTAGTCGGTAAAGGAAGAAATATAACGGACCTTTTCCATCAACTTGAAGGCCGGATTATCGCCGGCCTCAGCCTTAAACAGGCCTCCGGGGACAGTTAACCAGCCAGCAGTCAGAGAATTCATGTTTATGTCCCTGAGGTAGGAACGTTTTTCCCTGCTGGCCAGCAGGTTGGGAGCCTTACCTTTATAAACCTCAATGATCTTCTTGACCGCTTTCTCCGAGCCGATAACCAGGTTGGAATCATCCAGAAACGCCAGGCAACCTATGGCCGATTCTTCAATTTCAATAAAGGGAAAATAGGGAATGCCCTCATGGTATTCCAGGGTGGATTCCTGCTGGTTTTCCACCGGAATTAATTTAGAGCGGTCGTATTTGAGGTTGACCAGGAGAACGGCGTTTTCGGCTGGCTTATTGATGTCTCCGGCCACGGCTACGGCCACCAGGTATACGTCTCTCCTCAGGTTGACGAAGGCCTCGGCTTTCTTCCGGTAGGCGGCCAGCTCTTTTTCTTCCTCCATCGTTTTCTGGACAGCTTTCAGGTTAACCAGGCGATTCCAGTCAGCCACCAGGAAGGCCGAGGTGTCGGCCGGTAGCAGGGTCAGCATGTCCAGGCCGCGGGCCTTTCCGGCCACGGGAATTCTGGGGGCCGGGGCGCAACTCATTATAATGAAAGAGATAACCGGTAATAATAAAATTATGGCGGACAACCTGTTTTTTATTGTGGGCATATTTGTCTCCTCTATTGTATTTATACGCAACAAACCTTTCCCAGGTTCATCACTTTCTATCATATTACAGGAGTGCGGCCGGAGATAACAAATCTCTTGCCAGGCGGGGGCAAACTGGGTTTAAATAGAAATCCTGAATTCAGTGCGGCGGAGGTGCCATGAAAAAGGTCAGAGAACTGAGCCTGGTTTTAATGTTAATTTCTTTTATGGCTTCCGGATTCTTGTATTCGCAGGACGGTTACCCCCGGATACTGCCGGTCAAGGAGCAGGCCCGGGTGGTAAACAGCTGGCTCGAAAAGAGACTGGAGACAATACTTCCCGAAATCATGAGAAGGGAAGGACTGGACATGTGGCTGATAATCTGCCAGGAATACAACGAAGACCCGGTTTACCCCACCCTGGTTCCCTTCGAGCATCTTTCGGCCCGGCGGCTGTCGATGCTGGTCTTCTACGATCGGGGAAAGGAAAAAGGACTGGAAAAGTTTTCGGTCAGCCGCTACCCGATAGGCAACCTGTACCGGGCCGCCTGGAATCCCGAGAAGCAACCCGACCAGTGGCAGGCCCTGGCCGAACAGGTCAAGGCCAGGAACCCGAAAAAAATTGCCATCAACGAATCGGCCACCTTTGCCTTTGCCGACGGGTTGACCGCCACCAATAGACAACTCCTGGTCAAGTATCTGGGGCCTGAATATTCCAGGAGACTGGTTTCGGCCGAAAGACTGGTGGTGGGCTGGCTGGAGAGAAGGCTGCCGGAAGAAATTGAGGTCTATCACCACATTGCCCGCCTGGCCCACCGGCTGATAGAGGAGGCCTTTTCCAGCGCGGTGATAACGCCCGGGATCACTACCAGCGAGGAGGTGGAGTGGTGGTTCTGGCAGAAGATTAACTCCCTGGGTCTAAGGACCTGGTTTTCACCCACGCTGGACATCCAGCGCCCCGCCACTTCTCCCTACAAAGACAATGTGATCAGAAGAGGAGACCTTCTTCACTGTGACATCGGGATCACCTACTTGCGGCTGAACACCGACCACCAGGAGCTGGCCTACGTCCTTAAACCCGGCGAGTCCGAACCGCCGGCCGGGCTGAAGGCAGCTTTAGCCTGCGGTAACCGCCTGCAGGATATCCTGGTTTCAGAGTTCAAAGCCGGCCGCACCGGCAACGAGGTTCTAACTGCAGCCCTGAAGCAGATGCGAGTCGAGGGGATAAAGGGTAGCATTTATACTCACCCGCTCGGTTTTCACGGGCATGCGGCCGGCCCGACCATCGGCCTCTGGGATAAGCAGGATGGAGTGCCGGGCCAGGGAGATTACACTCTTCATTACGATACCTGTTATTCTATTGAGCTTAACTGTCGGGTTAAGGTGCCCGAGTGGGATAACCAGGAAGTGCTGATAGGCCTGGAACAGAACGCTTCTTTCACCCGGGAAGGAGTGATTTATCTTGGCCGCCGGCAAACAGCCCTGCACCTGATTCATTGAGCCGGGCTTATTATAGACCCGGGCTTGATGGACCTTATGAGAAGCTGGAGCCGATTAAAAAGATTAAAAAGTATCATGGAGAAGATAATAAACCAGAAGTTTCAGCCCCGGTGCCCATGGGTCTTACTGGACCCTTCACCCGAATTTTCAGGGTGAGATTTTAAGGCGAATTTTGTATCTTATTACAAAAAATATTTAAGGAGAACTTTCATGATATTCAGGTTAATTCGTGCTTCGGCTGCCGGGAGAATCATACTGGCGGCGCTCTTCCTGTTTCTGGTCTGCCAGTCGGGCCTCAACAGTGCAGGTAACCCGGAGAAAGCCAACTATGAACTGGCCTCCCGCTGGACCCCGGCCAGGGTGGCCAAACTGGTTTTTGACCTTTCGGTTGAGCCCCGCTGGCTGAAGACTGGCGACCGTTTCTGGTACAGTTATGAAACTCCGCAGGGCAAGAGCTGGTACCTGGTGGACCCGGCATCCCGCAGCCGGCGGCCCCTTTTCGACAGGGCCAGAATGGCCGCTGACCTGACCAGGATTCTCCTGACTCCCTACGATGCCCAGCATCTTCCAATTAAGACTATAAGGTTTGTAAAGAACGAAACGGCCATTCAGTTTGAAATTGAAGTCCCGCTAGACAACAAAGTTTCGGTTGACGGCCAGGTGATGAAAGTCAGCGAGCTGGAAAGGAAATTCCTGGAGAGGGAAAAAGAGAAGGAAAAGGAACAGGACACGGAGATGGATAAGACCCGGGTGGAAAAAGAAAAGCCGGAGGAACCGGAGAAGAAGACCCGGGCTCTGGGCTTTGAATATGAACTCAAAACAGGCAGGTTAAGTCTGATCAAGGATTACCAGCCCCGGCCCAGAAGACCGCGCTGGGCTTCCCTTTCTCCCGACAGGAAATGGGTGGTCTTCGCCCGCGGTCATAACCTGTTCCTGATGGATGCTGACAATTATGCCAGGGCTCTGAAGAAGCCCGACGATAAGACCATCCAGGAAATCCAGCTGACCAGCGACGGGGAAGAATTCTACAGCTTCAGCCGGAGGCTACGAGACGAGGAAATCAAGGAGCTGCAGAAGGATGAAAAAGACCGCAAGGATTTCCGTCGCCCGGCCATAACGATTTTCTGGTCGCAGGATTCGAAGAAGTTTGCCTGTATCCGTCAGGACGAGAGAAAGGTGGGGGAGCTCTGGGTGATTAACAGCCTGGCCAGTCCCCGACCGACCCTGGAAACCTACAAGTACGGAATGCCGGGCGAGGAGAATCAGCCCCAGCCGGAAATCCTGGTGTTTGACCTGGCCTCGCGGGAGCGGGTGAAGGTAAGGGCAGAGAAATTTAAGGATCCGAGCTATAACATATTCACCGCTCCCCGTCCGGCGGTGTTGGAAGATCCGGATGAACCGCCTCCGCTTACCTGGGTTACTGAAACCTCGGACCGGCTGTATTTTGGCCGCCAGACCCGCGACCTTCACGGCTACGAGGTCTGTCTGGCTGACACCAGGAATGGCGAGGTCAGGACCATCATCAGCGAACATTTGAACACCTATATAGATTACCAGCCGCTGCGACTGGTTGACGGCGGCCGCCGGATAATCTGGTGGTCGGAAAGGGACGGCTGGGGTCACTATTATCTTTACGACAGCGACGGCCGGCTTCTGCACCAGATTACCTCCGGAGAGTTTAACTGCCAGGAGGTGGTCAGGGTGGACGAGAAAAACCGTCTTCTTTATTTCCTGGCCTGCGGGCGGGAGAAGGGCGAGGATCCTTACTATATTCATCTCTACCGCATCGGCCTGGATGGCAGCGGCCTCAAGCTGCTCACCCCGGGCAATTTCAACCATTCCGTCTCCATGCCTGATTCGGCCCGGTTTTTTGTGGTAAATTCCTCCAGAGTCGACACCGCCCCGAAGTCTGAACTTTACGATTCGGCCGGCAACCGGCTGCTGGAGCTGGAAACCGTGGATACCGGCCAGCTGCAGGCCGCCGGTTTCAGGTTTCCAGAAACCTTTACCGTCAAGGCCGCAGATGGGGTCACCGACCTGTACGGGGTGATGTACAGGCCGTTTGATTTTGACCCGGGCAGGAAGTATCCCATCATCGCCTATGTCTATCCGGGTCCCCAGACCGAAAGCGTCTCCAAGAGTTTTTCACCCCGGAACCAGAACGTGGCCCTGGCCCAGCTGGGCTTCATCGTCATCGAGGTTGGAAACCGCGGGGGCAGCCCGATGCGCTCCAAGTGGTACCACAATTTCGGTTACGGCAACCTGCGCGATTACGGCCTGGCCGATAAGAAGTATGCCATAGAGCAGTTAGCCGCCCGGCATCAATTCATTGACATAAACCGGGTGGGAATCTACGGCCATTCCGGTGGCGGTTTCATGACGGCCGCAGCCATGCTGGTCTATCCAGACTTCTTCAAGGTGGGAGTGTCTTCATCCGGGAACCACGAGAACAACATCTACAACCGCTGGTGGAGCGAGAAACATCACGGGGTTAAGGAAGTGGTCGACAAGGACGGCCAGGTAAGATTCGAGTACAGCATAGATAAAAACTCGGAGCTGGCCCGAAACCTGAAGGGCCACCTGCTGCTGGTTACGGGGGATATGGACGACAACGTTCACCCGGCCAACACCTTCCGCCTGGCCGCGGCCCTGATCAAGGCCGGAAAACGCTTTGACTTCTTCCTCTTCCCGGGCCAGCGCCATGGCTACGGGGACATGAACGATTACTGGTTCTGGATAAGGGCCGATTATTTTGCCCGGCACCTTCTGGGTGATTATTCCCAGACAGTGGACCTGGTGGAACTGCAGAGGGAAAAGGAGCAGAGCGGGGAAAAGAAGGCCGCCAGGTAGGAAGCGGCACCCGGCCCCTTGAACCGGGTTGGAGCGGAGATTTTTTCTGATAAAATAGGTTTCTGAATTATCGGCCAGAAAAGGAGAGA
>CALEUG010000006.1 GCA_937920515.1 uncultured bacterium | reverse complement strand
TTTTACTCGCCGCCGATCTGCAGGGATTTTATTCTGAGAGTGGGGGCGGTCCGGCTGCGGTTGAGGTCCAGGTCGCTGCCCAGCATGTCTATTCCGTTAAGTATTTCCTCGGCCGTGCCGGCGATAGTAATGCCTTTGACCGGGAAGGCGATTTTCCCGTTTTCTATCCACAGCCCGGCTGCCCCGCCGCTGAAGTTACCGTTGACCGGGTTTATTCCGTAGCCGGTTACTTCCTTGACCAGCACTCCCCTGTCGGTGGCGGCAATAATTTCTTCCGGTTTATGCTTGCCGGCCGCTATGTAGAAATTGTGCGGTCCGATTCCCGGCAGGCTGTCAAACCCGCCCCGGCTGGCGTTGCCGGTGCTCTTGACGCCGGCCCTTCTGGCGGCATAGCAATTATAAAGAAAACCTTTCAGGATGCCGTTTTCCACCACCGGGCGCCTTAGGGTCGGCACACCTTCCCCGTCGAAAGGCGCGCTGGCCAGGCCTTTTTCCAGGGTTCCGTCGTCAATTATGGTGATGAGGTCGGAAGCGATTTTCTGGCCGAGCCTTTTTGCCAGGAAGCTGGCCCCCTGGAGTACCCGTTCGCCGTTTATGGCCTGAATGATTCCACCCAGGATGGCGTAGGCCACGTCGGGGTCGAGAATAACCGCCGCCCTCTGGGTTTTTACCGGTCGGGGGTCGAGCATCTGCAGGGCCTTGTCCGCGGCCCTAACGGCCACCTCGGAGGCCGGCTTGAGGTCGGAAAAGAAGCGGCGCTGACAGGACTCGTAACCGCTGGATTTCTGGTCGCCTTTTTCGGCGATCACTCCCAGCCCGAAGCCGCAGCCACTGCTCCTGTAGCTCTTGACAAGACCGAGGGAATTGGCCAGGACGATTTGACCCTCGCTCTCTCCGTAGCTGGCCCCGGCACTCCTGGTAATTCCCGGAACCTTCAGGGCCAGGCTTTCCACTTCCCGGGCCAGGGCAATTTTCCTGTCGAGGGCCACCTGGCTCAACCCCGGGTCATACAGCCCCTTGACCTCGGTGACACCCGGGTCGTCGGGCAGGACGTTATTTTCATCGGCAGTCAGGAACCGGGCGAACTCCAGCGCCCGGTCGACCGTTTCTTCCAGACTCTCCGGCCGGAAATCGTTAACGTAGGCAAAGCCCAGTTTATTGCCGCTTATGACCCGGAGCCCCAGGCCGTAGCTGCTGGCTTCCTGAATGCTCTCGATTTTTCCGTTTCTGACCTTGAGGCTCAGTTCCCGTTTGCTGGCCAGGTAGGCTTCGGCCAGGTCGGCTCCTTTCCGCTTGCAGGTTTTTATGACCTGTTCGGCTATTGCTATGTAATCCATTTTTCCCTCCGCTTAACTTCTCTGCCTGGTTCCGCCGACGGTGATGCCTCTGATCCTGACGGTCGGCTGCCCGGCGGTAACTTCGGCTGATTGTCCCTTGCCGCAGATCCCGGGGCCAAAATCCAGGTCGTCGCCCACGGCGTCTATTCTGGTGATGATATCAAGGCAGCTGCCGATCAGAGTAGCTCCCCTGACCGGCATGGTTTTCCTGCCGTCTTCTATCAGGTAAGCTTCCCGGCAGGTAAAGTTGAAGATGCCGGTGGTCGGGTTGACGCTGCCGCCGCTCAGACTCTGAACGTAAAGGCCGTTTCTGGTTGAAGCCACTATGTCTTCGGGCTTATCCTTGCCTTTCTCGATGTAGGTATTGGTCATCCGGGGTATGGGATAGTAACGGAAGCTCTCCCGCCGACCGTTCCCGGTCCTCTCCATTTTAAGCTGCCTGGCCGACAGGATGTCCGTCATGTACTTAACCAGCACCCCGTTTTCTATCAGCACATTCTTTTTCATCTGGGTGCCCTCGTCGTCGAAATCGGTTGTGCCGCGGAAGTTGGGCAGGCTGCCGTCGTCGACCATGGTAAAAATATCAGCGGCCACTTTCTGCCCGAGCTTGCCGACGAAGGCTCCGGTCTCCCGGGCTATGTTATCGGCTTCGAGCGGGTGCCCGACCGCTTCATGAACCAGGACCCCGCCCCACCCGTTCTGGATGACCACATCCATCTTTCCGGCCGGAGCCTCGCGGGCTTCCAGCATGGCCACCGATTCCCGGGCCGCTTCCCGGGCTGCTTTTTCCGGCGGCAGCTCGTCAAACATTTCCAGGCCGGCATGACGGCTCAGTCTTTCCCGGCCCAGGTGGGAAGTGTTGTTGCCCGCGGCCAGGGTCTGGACGATGAAGAATATCAGCGGCAGGCTTCTTCTGAGCAGCACTCCTTCGGAAGTGGCTATTATTCGGTCCCTGATTTCGTCGTAGTAATCTATGCTGGCCATCTTGATGCGAGGGTCGTAGCTCAGGGCTGCCTCGTGAGCCCTTTTCATTATATCCATCCTTCTGGTATCAGCCACCTCCTGCAGGGGAATTTTGACACTGATATAAGATGGCCTCTTTTGCTCTCTGAGGGCCACCGGCTGTGCTTTCTGGCCGGAAGTGGCGATAAAGGAAGCGACCTCGGCCGCCCTGATGATTTTTTCTTCAGTCAGTTCGTCGGTGTAGGCATAGCCGGTTTTATCGCCGTCGATCACCCTGACCCCGGCGCCCCGGACCAGGCCAAAAACCGCGCTCTTGAACTTGCCCTCTTCCAGGACGAGGCTCCTGGTCACCCTGTTTTCCACGTAAACATCGGCAAAATCACCACCCCGTTCCAGGGCAACTGCCAGGGCTTTTTGTAGAAGTTCGTCGGGCACCTGTAGCTTCTGTCCTTCCCCGGCCAGAAGCGCTCTGACCAGAGCCGGGCTGGCGGCCAGGGCCAGGCTGCCCTGAAGACCCAGGCTCAGGAACTTCCGCCGGTTGATGGTCTTGAGCTCGGGATAAAATTTTTTCATGACGCTCTCCTTAAAATCGTCATTAAAGTCTGAATTCAATTTATAAAGTGCTTCTCAAATCTTACTGTCTGTTCTTAATCCTTTTAACCTATCCGGCAGCTCAGGGTCAAGTTATTTTGTTGCGGCAGGAAAGTTATTAGAAGGTCTGACACTTCCGGTCGGACCAGCCTGAATCAATCGGGCAGCCTGATAAATTCATTGTTTAACGGAACCCGGTAATTTAATACAATTATTACAGCGTTTACCTGGAAGAGATGAAATGAAAAAATGGGCAGAATAAAAGTACGGCTGATAACCGGTAAAAGAATCGTGGTGTCTGAGGCCAGCCGGGGGCAGAGGCTTTCCCGGGTGCTGTCTGAGGCCGGTCTGCCTATCAAGCTGTACTGCCAGGGCCGGGGAATCTGCGGCCGGTGTTTTGTGGAAGTGAAATCAGAATGCTGGCCTGAAGAAAGTGAAGCTGAAAAGGGGTTGAGACTCGAGCGGCGACTTCGGCCCGGCTTTCGCTTGGCCTGCCAGCTCCGACTCAGACAGCCCTTAACCGTTCGGATTCCGGACGACCTTCTCCTGCTGCCGGAAATAAAGAAACTGCCCGGGGGAATTAGTCCGAAAAGACTCTATGCTCTGCGGGATTTCAACCCGCTGGTTAAAAAATATGTTCTGCAGCTCTCGGTGAAAAGTCAACCCGGAGCTGAAAGTCTGTTGCGAACGATAAAGTCTGGCCTTGGCCTGAAGGAACTGGCAATAAGTCCGGCTGCGAGTCGTAAACTTAAAACCCGAACAGTCTTTTCGCGGGAGTTTACGGCTGTAATCTATGATGACAGACTGCTACTGGACCTGGAACCCGGTCGCGGCGACGATAGAATCTTAGGGCTGGCCCTCGACCTGGGAACAACCACCGTCTCGGCCCGGCTCCTGGACCTGGTCGAGGGGAAAACCCTGGCCTCGGCCAGTTCGGCCAACCTGCAGGCTGCCTTTGGAGCCGACCTGATTTCGCGGGTTGGTTTTGCCGCCGGAAAACCTGTCCACCTCCAGAAACTCCAGCGCGCTGCCCTGAATTCAATCGCCAGATTAACTGAAGCTCTGTCCTTCGAAGCCAGGGCCAGAACAAAGATGATATATGCGGTCTGCCTGGCCGGTAACGCGGTCATGAACCATCTTTTCCTTAAGGTACCGGTTGACTCACTGGGGAGTGCCCCTTTTAAGCCGGCCTTTTTACTTCATGACCCGGTCCCGGCATCGGAAATCGGCCTCAGGCTTAATCCCCTGGCCATGGTCTTCATCAGCCCCAACCTTGGAGGCTTTGTCGGCGGGGATATAACGGCCGGACTTATTTATACCGCGCTGGCCGATAAACCCGGTAACTATCTTTACGTTGACCTTGGCACCAACGGAGAAATCGCGCTCAAGAAAGGCAGGACAATCCTGGTGGCTTCCACCGCTGCCGGCCCGGCCTTTGAAGGCAGCGGAATTTCCTGCGGGCTGCCGGCTGTCCCCGGGGCCATTGAATACGTCAGCTGGTCGGAAAGCAAATTTGTCTACCGGACCACAGGCCGGCAGAAGCCGACTGGACTCTGCGGCTCGGGCCTGCTGGGGGTCCTGGCTGAATCCCTGAAGGCCGGCTGGTTGCTGCCTTCGGGCAGGATAACTGCCGGCCGCCCGGAAATTCAGGTGGCACCTCGGTTGGCTCTGACCCAGCCTGATATCAGAAAGCTGCAGCTGGCCCTGGCGGCCATAAAAAGCGGAATGCGGCTCCTGCTGCGCTCGTCTGGCCTGAAATGGACAGAGCTCGACGGGATTTACCTGGCCGGTGTCTTCGGCAACTCGGTTGACCTGGCCCAGTGTATCACGGCCGGCCTTCTCCCTCCCCTGCCCCTCCGGAAAATTATTTTTGCCGGCAACGCTTCCCTGGCCGGGGCCGGGCTGATGCTGCTGAGCCAGAAGGCCAGGAGGGAAGCCTTGAAGCTGCCGGCCCGGGTGCAACACATTTCACTGGCAGAGGTGGATGGATTTCAGGCTGAATTTCTCAAGGCCCTGCACCTCGGACGCCACTACTGGAGGAAAAACGATGCTTGATATCAAGCAGTTGACGGAAAAACAGGTCTTTCTCCTGGACGGGGCCATGGGTACCGAGCTTTTCCGGGCCGGGCTTCCTCCCGGACACTGTCCAGAGGCCTGGAACGAAGAAAGGCCGGAAGCCGTGGTCGGTATTCACCTCTCTTACTTTGAAGCCGGCTCGCGGGCCATTCTGACCAACTCCTTCGGTGGCAACGCACTGAAACTGGCCGGGTACGGGCTGGAGAGCAGAACCTACGAACTTAACCTGAAGGCTGCTCAGCTGGCTCGAAGCGTTTGCCCGGAAGATGGCTATGTCGGCGGGAGCATCGGGCCAACTGGCAAATTCTTAAGACCGGTGGGCGACCTGACCGAAGACAGGATGCTAAAGGCTTTCCGTCCTCAGATAGAAGGTCTGGCTGATGGCGGGGTGGACTTCCTGTTGATAGAAACGCAGTATGACCTGAAAGAGGCCCTTCTGGCTTTAAGGGCGGCGAGAGAAGCCTGTACTCTGCCTGTCTTTGTGACCATGACCTTCAATCTTACCAGGCGCGGTTATTACACCATGATGGGAGTTTCTCCCGAAGCCTTTATCCGGGCCATGGAAGAAAATGCAGTGGAGGCCTTCGGGGCCAACTGCACGCTGGGCCCGGCAGAGATGGCCGGATTGATAAAAATCCTGCGCACTCTTAGCAACCGGCCGCTGGTGGCCCAGGCCAACGCCGGCCAGCCCCGGGTCGGCCCGGATAATCTCACTTACTACGAGCTGGGTCCGGAAGAATATGCCCGGCACGTTCCGGGGTTGATAGAAGCCGGGGCCAGGGTTATCGGAGGCTGCTGCGGAACCTCACCCGAACACATAAAAAAAATTTCTGAAAAAATCGTTGGCTTTTTTGATAGAATCAAATGAACGGAACCGGCAAAGGAGGCAGGTATGAAACCAGAGCTGAACAAACATCTTCAAGACCTGAGCCAGGCAATTATCCAGGGCCTGGTGGATGAAGCCGGCCCTCTGGCCGAAAAAGCCCTAACCGAAGAGCTGCCGCCGCTTCAGGTCATCGAGCAAGCCTGCGTCCCGGCTATAGAGGAAGTGGGTCGGCTATGGGAAGCCGGAGATTATTTTCTGCCGGAGCTTATTGCCGGAGCCGAGGCCATGAAAGCGGCTATGGCTGTGCTTCAGGAGGCCCTGAAATCCTCCGGGCAGAGCTTGAAGTCGGCCGGCCGGGTGGTCATCGGCACGGTAGAAGGCGATATCCACGACATCGGAAAGAACCTGGTGGCTTCCATGCTGAGGGCCTCAGGTTTTGAGGTCATCGACCTGGGAGCTGACGTCAAGGTGGAAAAATTTGTGGAAGTGGCCGCCAGCGAGGAGGCAGATATCATTGCCCTGTCAGCTCTGCTGACCACCACCATGCTCAACCAGAAAAAAGTCGTCGAACTTCTGGTCAGCCGGGGTCTTAAAGATAAGTTCACTGTGATGGTCGGCGGAGCTCCAGTTACCGAAAAATTCGCCAGGGAAATCGGGGCCGACGGTTATGGAGAAAGCGCCGTTCAGGCGGTCTCCGTCGCCCGGAAACTGATGGCCCGCCGGGGAGGCAACCATGACTGAAGCAGTCCTCAGACCCGGGGTCAGGTTCCTGAGCCAGCAGGCCGTGGAACAGATTATTGACGAGGCCATTGAACTGCTGCAAAAAGCGGGCATATTTGTTGAAAACGAGGAAGCCTTGAAGCTCCTGGAAGAAGCCGGCCAGAAAATAGACCGGAGAAAAAGTCGTGTCTTTATTGAAAGAAGCCTGGTGGAGGAATGCCTGAAGACTTGCCCCTCTGAAATCAGGCTCTTTGACCTGGACGGCAGCCGGGAATACCTGGTCGGGCGGGATGAAATACACTTTGACCCCGGTTCGGCTGCCATCAAAATTCTGGACCCGGCCACCCTGAAAGAAAGGGAGGCGGTAACCACCGACCTGGTTACCCTTTACCAGCTGGTGGAAACCCTGGAAAACCTGGATTTTCAGAGCACTGCCCTGGTCAGTGCCGACGTTCCGGAAGAGATGGCGGATATTTACCGGCTTTACCTGGGACTGCTCTTTTCGCGCAAGCCTTTCGTCACCGGAATTTTCCGGGTGGAAAGCCTGAAACCGATGCTGGACTTGCTGGTAGCAGTCAGGGGAGATGAAAAGACCCTGGCCGAAAAGCCCCTGGCCATCTTCGATGCCTGCCCCTCCCCTCCCCTTAAATGGAGCCGGCTGACCGCCCAGAGCCTCATCGACTGCAGCCGGCTGGGTGTGCCTTCGGAACTCATACCGATGGGCCTGACCGGTGCCACCTCGCCCGTCACTCTGGCCGGAACCCTGGTCCAGCAGCTGGCCGAAAGTTTCTGCGGGCTGGTCATCTGCCAGCTGGCCAGGCCCGGGGCCCCGGTAATTTTCGGCGGGTCCCCAGCCGGTTTTGACATGAGAAAAGGCACGACTCCCATGGGCGCCCCTGAAACCATGATGATTGACTGTGCCTTTGCCCAGATAGCCAAGCATCTGGGTTTCCCCACTCACGCCTACATGGGATTGAGCGACTCCAAACTGGTCGATGCCCAGGCCGGGCTGGAAACGGCCATGGGTGCCACCCTGGCCGCCCTGGCCGGTATTAATGTCATTTCCGGTGCCGGCATGCTCAACTTCGAGAGCACCCAGAGCCTGGAAAAGCTGGTCATCGACAATGACATCTGCGGCCAGGCCCTGAGGCTGGTCCGGGGCATAACCCTGAGAGAAAAACCCCTGGCGCTGCACCTGTTTGCCGATCTCGGCCCGGATTTCAATTTCCTGGTTCTTCCCCATACCAGGAAATGGTACAGGCAGGAGCATTATTTTTCTTCGGTCCTGGACCGCGACGTCTACGATACCTGGACGGCCCTCGGCCGGCTGGATATCTTCGAGAGAGCCGGCAAGGAGATTACCAGGCGATTATCCCTGTACCAGAGGCCGGAGCTCTGCCTGGAAAAGGCCGGTGAGCTTAAAAAAATCATGAAGGCCTATGCCGGTAGCTGCGGGCTGGAACAGCTGCCGGAAGCGGGCGGCTGAGGCTGCTAACAGCTCTGTTCTGTGTTTTTAATGGTCACCGGCTGAATTTTTAAAAACCTGACCGGACTCTTTTCCGGTCTTCGCTCATGACCTCACTCCATTTGCCTGCCCTCACGACCCCATACTGAAAGAATTAAATCGGGAAAATGATTGCTATGAATCGTTGATGTTTTATATGTCAGGGCGGGCCCTCAAGTCTGGTTAATCAGAAAAACCGACTCCTGTCCTCAGCCGCGACCCCGTTCAATCGAGCAGGTATTCGCTCAGGTATTCAGGAACTTTAACTGGCCAGCCGGTCTGACTGCTGATTTCTCCGGCAAAATGCTGGATGACTTCTTTTTCGCCGTGTACCAGGAAAATGGTCCGGGGCGGTCTTTCCAGAGACCTGAGCCATCTCCAGAGCTGGGCCCGGTCGGCGTGGGCCGAAAAACCCTGGATCTGGTCGATGCTGGCCCGGACCTGGTACATCTGGCCATAAATCCGAACCGGAGACTGGCCTTCCAGTATCTGCCTTCCCAGGGTGCCCCTGGCCTGGTAACCCACAAACAGAATGGTTGATTCCGGCCGGCTGATGTTGGTTACCAGGTGGTGTTTGATACGGCCGCCGGTGCACATGCCCGAACCGGCCATGATGACGGCCGGACCGCGAGTTTTATCTATCAGCCTGGACTCTTCGAAGTCCTGGACGAGCTTCAGGCCGGGAAAGTCGAAGGGATTTTTCCCGGACGAAAAAAGGGTTCGCGATTCCTCGTCCAGGTATTTCAGGTAATGGCTAAAAACATTGGTCACGGAAACGGCCATCGGGCTGTCCAGGAATACCGGCAGCTGCGGTATTTTCTTCTCTCTGACCAGGTGGCTGAGGTGAAACATCAGCTCCTGGGCCCTTTCTATGGCGAAGGTCGGGATGACCAGGTTACCACCCCGGGCCAGGACCCGGTTGACGTTTTCGGCCAGCCGGTCGGAGACTTTTTCCGGGTGGTCGTGCTCCCTGTCCCCGTAGGTGGATTCCAGGAAAATATAGTCAGCCCGGGTAAAGGTTTCCGGGTCGCGGACCAGGGGTTTATCCCATTGACCGAGGTCTCCGCTGAAGAGTATCCGGCGGGCCACGGGGCCGTTTTCAACCACAAGCTCGATGATGGCCGAACCCAGGATGTGGCCGGCCTCCCTGAAGGTTAGCTGAACCCCCGGGGCCAGGTTGATTTTAAGGTGATAATCCACCGCTTCTACCAGCGGCAGGGCTTTTTCCACGTCGGACGTGGTGTAAAGAGGAATTTCCGGGTACGGTCCGCGGCGTCCTTCTTTTTCATGCCTTTTCTTCTTGATCAGGGCATCTTCTTCCTGGAGCTTGGCCGTGTCGAGCAGAACGATGGGCAGGATTTCGGCCGAAGGCGGGGTGCAGAGAATTCGCCCCCGGAAACCTTCCCGGACCACTTTCGGGATGAGCCCACAGTGGTCAAGGTGGGCATGGGTCAGAAAAATATAATCAATCTTCTGCGGCGGGAAGGGAAACGGCTCCCAGTTGCGGGCCTGGAAATCGCGTTCCTGGTAAAGGCCGCAGTCCACCAGGAAGTTCAAGCCGTTAGTGGAAAGAAGAAAACAGGAACCGGTGACCTGGGAAGCGGCTCCCAGAAATTTTACCTTCAGCATTTAACTGCCTTTCCGTTTGAGGTAATAGGAATATTCAACCCCGATGAAGACCTGTCGGGCCAGAACCCTGAAGATTATATAAACCTGGCCCGCAATTATAAGGGCCAGAACTCCAGGTGTGGTACCAGCCGGAAAAAGGCGAAGCAGAAATAACCAGAAAGCTGAAATTGAAATAACCATCAGGCCGAGCAGCAGGTACAGCCCCCAGAGCCCGAAAAAGTTATGTTTCAGGAAAAGAAGGGCTGAAACGTAAGCCGGGATTACTTTTTTTGACCCGGATAACATGATTATTCTGGCCAGGTCCAGGAGCAGCTTGAGGGCAGTCCAGAGCAGAATCAGGATTAACAGCCTGAGGTTGGAGGCGATGATAACCGGCCATTCAGTTACGGCCCGACCTGACCACCAGTTAAGCGGGGCGGCCAGAAATTGGAAAAGGATTAAGAATACAGCCAGAAATGGAAGAAAAGCCAGAAGCGAAAGAATGAACTTCCAGAAGTGACGGGCTCCGTCAGCCAGAAATTCCCTGAAGGTTACCACCGGGTCGGGGCTGAGCATCCGGCCGAACAGGCCAGCGCTAAGGAAAATAAAAATCAGGCAGGCGAGCAGCATCAGGGTCAGCAGAAAGCCGGCATAGGGGGTCAGGATTTGTTGATTGGCCAGAATGACTTCGACCAGGTTAAATTCAAAGGGCATAAGTGGTTTTTCCGGAAGGTAAAAATGGCCGAGGTTGCTTCTCAGGAGAGAATTGATAGGGGCCAGGGCCACCAAAGCCAGAAACAGCAATACCAGCCAGATGTAGACTGAGAGTCTTAACCTGGATAGAGACCTGTTAATACCGGAATTGAGGTGGGTTTTAAGGCTCATCGTCGTCTCCTCCCGCTTACACCAGACCGGAGAATGTCAGCAGCAGGTGCTGCAGGAACCAGACCAGTTTTCCAGTGGCGGACATGAGCCTGGCTCCGGGGCCTGTCTTCGAATAACTGTTATTGGAAAAATTGCTGTCGACCAGCCAGATGGCTTCGGGGTCAAGAACTGCCGTTTTTACCCGGGCCGGCTTTTCGAAATAAAAGCGAGCCCAGCGGCCCTGCCCGTCCCATTCCCGCCACTCGCTGCTGCCGTCTTCAAAATCAACCCGGAGCTTCAGGCTGTACCCGGGCCCGGGACGGGCCTGGCCCAGGCGGCGCAGGGTGATTGTCGTCTGGTAAATTTTTTCTTGCTTGAGAGCAGGTTTTCCCCGGGCCGGGGCCGCGGGCCAGGCGGAATTGGCGGTTGGCAGGCTGTCAAATACTCCCCTGTACTTTTCAGGCTTCAAACCGATTTCAACCGAGGCGATGGCATAGTCGAAATTATTGGCGCTATAAAAGAATTCCTGGAAGAACCAGGTCAGGTCCTGGCCCGAAACTTCGTTAACCACCCGGATAAAATCCCCGGTCTTTGGATGGCGGAAGCGATATCTCATATGGTAGGTGCGCATGACCCTGGCCCAGATTTTTTCTCCCAGCAATCTCTCCAGGGTATGGAGGCAGGTGGCCGCCCGGTAGTAAACGTTCAGAGAATAGCTCATGGAGTTGTAGAACTTCCAGGAGTCGGTGACTATCGGGTCAAGCTCGGCCACCGTGGCTGAGACCAGCCGGCCCAGCTGCCAGTCGTATACCGCCGGGGTTTTAAGCAGCCAGTTCAGCGGCAGCCCGTTGAAGCGAAGGGGCAGCCGCCCCGGCCCGTAGGCCACCTCCGAAACCCTGCCGGTGGAATAGGTGTTAATCCCTTCATCCAGCCAGGCTTCTTCGAACTCGTTGTTGGCCACCAGCCCGTACCAGTAGCCGTGCCCGAATTCATGAATTATAACCTGTTCAGGAGAAAGCACATCCTTTTCCAGTATGACCGAAGTGCCGGCGGTAAAGAGCGTCGGATATTCCATTCCGCCGCTTCCGGTTCGAAACGGCGGGTCGACCATGGTAATTGTTCGGTAAGGATAAGGACCATACCACAGGCCATAATACTTCAGAGCGGCTCTCAATGCCCTGAAATGCCGTTCGGCCTGTTTTTGATGTTGCTTTTCTATCAACAGGATCATCCTGACATCCGGCAGCCTGATTTCTTCCGGCTCTAAGCCCAGCAGCGCCGCCATCTGCCGGTATTCTTCAGGCCTGACTTCTTCCTGGCCCTTAAACCAGCGCTCCAGCTTGACAAACCGGGGGGAGGCTGTCCAGGCAAAATCGTGGATATTCTGCTGAACATAAGTATAAGTGGTTTTGCCGGTAGCCGGGTCATCCCGTTTGTCAACTTCTTCTCCGCAGGCTCCAACGACCATCCGGCTGGGCACTGTAATTTCTACCCGGTAATCGGCAAAATCGGCATAGAATTCCGAGTTCAGGTGATACTCGTGACAGTTCCAGCCCCGGCCTTCTTCGTACACTCCTGGTTTGGGAAACCACTGGGCGATAAAAAAGCCGTCCCGGTAATAGCCTGTTCTCAGTCCATTTCCTGGCACCCTGGCCTGGAATTCCAGGTTCAGGGTGATGGCCTGGCCCGGGGCCAGGGGCTCGGGCAGCTCCACCCGCAGGACAGTCTGGTCATCTGGATTATGAGGTTCATCCGGGCTGATGAAGCTGGCTGACGGCAACAGGTCCAGGCCGGAATCCGTGCTCAGGGAAATCAGTTTAATCCAGCCCCACTCATCTTTTTTAACCCTGTACCTGGATATCATCTTTTCCCGGCGGGCTTCGCGGGCCATGGTGGAAAGCTCGTTCTTGAAGGCGTTCCAGTAAAGGTGGAATTGAATGTCCGGGATGTAATCTGCCGTCCGGTTGGTCCAGACAATAGTCCCCTTTCCCTGAAGGGTGGCGGTTTCCGGCAGCAATTCCACCTTCAGGTCAAAGCGGACGGGCCGGTCAGCGGAGGCTGCCTTCAAACCACAGGCCAGTAACAAAACCAGCAACAGGTAGAAGACCCGGCCGGTCTTTTCCAGGTATGGTCTTTTCATCTGAACCTCACTTCTCAAGAATTATGAAGATTATATATACGAAGGATAAGAGCCACCAGATTTACTTTCGCCTCCGGAACATTTTGAACAGGGCCTTTTCTCGCGGTCGTGGCTGGCTTCAGGACTGGTGGCTGACCAGCCATTCTTCCCAGGCCCGTCGCCTGGGAAAGAAAATAAAGAGGACCACCACCGAAATTCCAAGAAGTATGTAGAAATCGCGGTATAAGCCCCGGATTAAAAATAAAAGCAAACCGAACAGGGCCGGCAGTTCGCTCATGATGACCATGATGAGAGAGGTGCGGTGGAGCTTGTTGAGCAGGTCTTCCGGGCTGTCTCCCGGCTTTTTCCTCAGAAGCAGAGATTGCAGGATGCGGGTTAGGATAACACTCCCGGCCGAAAGTCCATAGAACAGGTACCGAAGGTTTCTGATGGTCTGCAGGTCAGTTATCGGGTAAAGTCCGTTGAACGGAGCCATTTTGCTACGGATCAGTTCTACCAGCACCAGATAAAGGCCCATCGCCCCCAGGACCGAAAAGCCGACCAGGGCAGCGATGCGGTGTGTTCTCCTGATTATTTCCCGGGCTTCCATCTTGCCTCCTCCGCCTGATTATATTTAATTTTGCCGGCGGGGGCAAACACTTGTATACGGTCAGGGCATCAGTGATACTTTCATTCTGGAGTTTCAGGAAGAAGATTTTCTTTATGACCGATCCCGATAAATTTCCGGATAAGGTGAGTGTAATGCCTGAAGGTGAATTCTTTCCGGGCAGGAGGGATTCAAAATTATAATTTTTACAGAGATACCTCAGGTCTCATCAGGGTATCTGGCCCGGCTCAACCGTGTGCGGACCGGGAAGCTACCCTGACCATCTCTAAAGCCTCAGGCCCGGCTTTTAGCCTGGCCTTCAGCCGAGTGGGGCCTCACCTGTGGCCAACTCTGACCTTCATTGTCCATCACCTGACATATGAATAATTGTTCATATATTATCAAAACCATCCCCTCCAGACCGGGCCACAGTACTCATTTATAGCGGCCTTTAATCCTCTCAAAGATAAAGGATGACTCCGGTTATCCTAACTGAGGTAGAGAAGCAGGCCTTTAAGATAATCGCTTTCAGGGTGGAAAATACTGACCGGATGGTCCAGGGCCTGGCGGTGGCGCTGGATTATCCTGGCCTGACGACCGGCTTCCAGGGCTGCCTGGAAGATGGTCTTCTGGAAAGTCTGGCTGTCCACATAATAAGAGCAGGAAAACGTCAGAAGAAGACTTCCAGGCTGCATCTTCGACATGGCCAGCCGGTTGAGCTCCCGGTAGGCCCTGACCGCCTGCTTTTCATCGGCTTTCTTGCGGGCAAAGGCCGGGGGGTCCAGGATAACCAGCCCGTAATCGAGCTGTCTGGTTTCTTCCAGGAATTCAAACATATCCCGGTTGACCAGGCTGAAAGAATTTTCCGAAAAGCTGTTAAGCCGCAGGTTGGCCCCGGCCGTTTCCAGGGCTCTTTTCGAATAATCGATCAGGTCAACCCGACGGGCCCCTCCCTTCAGGGCAGCCACGGCAAAGCCGCCGGTGTAGCAGAAGCCATCCAGGACTTTCAAGCCACCAGCCAGGGAGCGCACCAGCTGACGCATTTCTCTCTGGTCTAAGAAAAAACCGGTTTTCTGGGATTCGGTCAGGTAGATGTTGAACTTTAAGCCGTTTTCCTCGACCAGGACCGGTTCTTCCAGCCTTCCGGCCAGCAAGCCTTCAGACTCGCCCAGACCTTCTTCTTTCCGAGAAGGTATCACAGATTTTTCGTAGATGTAGGCGGGTTTCAGGATCTCTTTCAGCAGGCCCAGTATCAGGCTCTTAATTTTTTCTATTCCCAGGGTGGAAACCTGTATTACCAGGCCGGGCCCGTAACGGTCAACCACCAGCCCGGGCAGGTTATCGCTCTCGCCATTCACCAGGCGAACCGCTTCAGCCTGGCCATAGACCTGCCGTCTCAGCTGAACTGCCTGCTGCAGGTTTCTCCGCAGCGCCCGTTGCGGGTCTTCCTGGCCGAAACTCAGCAACCTTCCGGCCAGGGAGCATTTCTGGTTGAAATACCCGTGCCCGAGGAGCTGACCGGAGTCTGAATAAACCGGGTAGATTTCTCCGTTGACGAAATTTTCCGGATAGGACTTTATGGCTCCGGAAAATATCCAGTGGTGCCGGCTGAGGACCGATTTTTCCCGACCGGGCTTGAGAATAATTCCCTTCCTGACCCGGGTTTTCTCCCGGTTTTTTTCTTGTTTCCCGGCTTTATTCATTTCTTTTCTGTCTTCAGTTTCAGTGTTTGGCTCAAGCTGCCCGCTCCGCCAGCGGGGCTCAGCCCAGAAGGTTCCGGGCCAGCAGTTTAGTAACCAGTTGCCGGTCGGCTGGCAGAAGACCGAAACGGCTCAGTTCTTCGGGCCTGACCCAGGCATACCGGCGGTGCGAGCTCAGGCTTATGTCCTCTGACTCCAGCCTGGCTTCAAAAGCCATAAGCCTGGTGTCGGTGGCTCCCGGCAGGTCTACCGATTCCAGATAACAGATAACTGTTATGGGCACTCCCATTTCTTCTCTGATTTCCCTGACCAGAGCCTGTTCCGGGGTTTCTCCCGGCTCAACCTTTCCACCTGGAAATTCCCATCCCGTTTGGGGGTCGTCTCCGCTTCTTTCGGCCAGCAACACCCGGCCCTTTTTCTTAAAAACCGCAGCCACCACTACCATCGGCACTTCATTCTGCCCTACCCCGCTCTGGCTGTCAACCCGCAGGTTCTTCTGACAGCACCCGGATTGTCAGCAGCAGCTTTTGCTGGTAATATTAATCTTCATCGATTAGGTCACAGGGATTTAAGTCGTGGAAAACAGTAAATATGATTTTGAACGAATGATGCCCGCTCCCCCGGCCAGCTATACCTGCCTGCGGACTTCTTTGCCTCTTGAAGTCGACGGGAACCTGGATAAGCCGGCCTGGAACGGAGCGCCCCGTTCGGAGAGGTTCGTCGACCTGGTTACCGGAAAGCGGGCCTGGCTTGAGACCAGGGTGGCTGCTCTCTGGGATGATGAATATTTTTACCTGGCCTTCTGGGTGGAAGAACCCGATGTTCAGGCCCATCTCAGAGAGAGGGACTCTTTCCTCTGGCTGGAGAACGACGTTGAAGTTTTTATCGCCGGGCCGGATTGCTACTACGAGCTTCAGGTCAATGCCCTGGGCACCATTTACGAGGTTTTTTACATCTGGCAGGAGGCCCTGAAGCCGGGAGGCTTTTTCGATCGGCCTGAATTCAACCTGTACCGGCGGCAGGTGGATGTTCTGGGGGGGTTCCAGGATGCCTCTCGTTTTCGACGTCATCCGCGCGGCCGGCGCTGGGCCTTCATGGACTGGGATTTCCCCGGCCTGAAATGGGCGGTCCGGGTGGATGGCACCCTGAACGATTCCTCGGATGTCGACCGCGGCTGGACGGTTGAACTGGCCTTTCCCTGGAAAGGTATGGAAATCCTGGCCCAGGGACGTCCTCTTCCCCCGGTTGATGGTGACGTCTGGCGGATGAGCTTTTCCCGCTTTGAAGTCCTGGAAGCAGGGGGTCGCAGGCTGGAACCTTCGGCCGGCTGGGCCCTCAACGCCCACGGAGTGTATGATTCTCATATACCCGAGTGTTTTTCCCGGGTCATTTTTTCCCGGAAGGAAATAAAAATTTAAGGAGAAGACATGAACCCGGAAAACAGAATCAGAGTTGTCTTCCTGACCCCGGAGATGGCCCCGCTGGCCAAGACCGGAGGTCTGGCCGACGTCACCGGAGCCCTGCCCAGGTACCTGGCCCGTAATCCCGAAGTCGAAGTCGCAGTCATCATGCCACTTCACCGCGAGGTGAGAAAGAAGAATCTTCCTCTTAAACCGGTCTTCGAGCAATTGACGGTGGACTGGCCCGGCCAGGAAAAGGCCTTTTCTGTTCGGGAGTTTCAGGCTGATGGTTTCAGGGTTTACCTGATTGATAACAACCGGCTGTTTGACCGGGATTATCTTTACAGCAGGCCGGAAGGAGATTATCCGGATAACGGCGAGCGATTTGCCTTCTTCTCCCTGGCTGCCCTCAAAACGCTCCAGGCTCTTTCCTTAAAGCCGGATATCATCCACGCCCACGACTGGCAATCGGCCCCGGCCTTCGCCTACCTCCGGCACCGGCCGGCGGCTGACGGCTTTTTTGATGGTACCAGGCTGCTTTTTACCATTCACAACCTGGCCTATCAGGGCCTGTTCCCACCTGACCTCCTCGGCCGGGTCGGGCTTCCCGGCCATCTTTTCAACCCGGAAGACCTGGAATTTTACGGCCAGGTTAATTTCCTTAAAGCCGGGCTGCTCTACTCCGATGCCATCAGCACGGTCAGTCCGACTTACAGCCGGGAAATTCAGACAGCCGAATTCGGTTGTGGACTGGAGGGCGTTCTGCGCAAGAGGTCAGAGCGTCTTTTCGGCATTTTAAATGGCATAGATTATCAGGACTGGAATCCAGAGACTGACCCGGCCCTTCCCGCCCACTATTCGCCGGGCAACCTGGCCGGCAAGTCAGTCTGCCGGCTGGAGCTTCTCCGGCACTTTAATTTTTCCCCGGACCCGGTCCGTCCGGTGGTGGGCATGGTTTCCAGGCTGGCCGGGCAGAAGGGCTTTGACCTGCTGGTCAGGAGCCTGGACCAGCTGCTAAAAAAAGAACTTTACCTGGTTATTCTGGGAACCGGAGAAATAGAAATCCAGAACCTGCTGGTAGAAGCCTGGCGAAAATATCCCGACCGCCTCGGCCTGAAAATTGCCTTTGACGACCGTCTGGCCAGGTTGATTTATGCCGGCAGCGATTTCTTCCTTATTCCCTCCCGCTACGAACCCTGCGGCCTGACCCAGATGTACAGCCTGCGCTACGGAACGGTTCCGGTTGTCCGTAGCACCGGCGGCCTCAAGGATACGGTTTTTGAGTTCAACCCGGCCACTCTTGAGGGCAACGGCTTCCTGTTTCAGGAATACCAGACCGGTCCTCTGGTCGAGGCCGTCTCCCGGGCTCTTACTTTTTACCGGAGGGAACCTTTCTGGTCCCGGCTGGTAGAAAACGGCCTGGGTAGCAATTTTTCCTGGGAAAAGTCGGCCGAAGATTATTTGAACCTTTACCGCCAGATGCTCAGCTGGCCGGCGGCTCGTTTTTCCTGAGGTATTCGGCGGCCACTTCCGGCGGCACCGGATTGATGTAGAAACCGGTTCCCAGCTCAAAACCGGCCACCTTGGTCAGGATGGGCATGACCTCGATGTGCCAGTGGTAATAAGAATCTATGCCCGGCCAGGCTTTTTCTGAAACCTGGGGGTTGGGGGCATGATGGAAAACAAGGTTATAGGCCGGGTCGGACAGCTGAAGCCTCAGCCGGCTCAGGGCCTGTTTCATGGCTTCGGCCAGAAAGTCCGTTTCCTCGTCGGTTATGGCCCTGAAAAAGGCCGAATGCCTTAACGGGAAAATGGCCATTTCAAAAGGAAAGCGAGAAGCATAGGGAGCCAGCACTGCGAATTTTTCGTTGCGGTAAATCATGCGCTCGCCGCTCAACTGTTCTTCTCTTATCATCCGGCAGAAGACGCACTCCCGGAACTGGTTGCGGTATAGCCTTTCGGCGCCGTAAATTTCTTCCTTGATTCTTTTTGGCACTATCGGTGTGGCGATCAGCTGAGAATGAGGGTGGGCCAGGGAAGCCCCGGCTTCTTTTCCCTTGTTCTTGAAAATTTGAACATACTGGTGGTGATAGACCTCTTCAATGTTGATGGTTCGTTCCCTCAGGACCCGGATGATCCGGGCCAGGTGGTCGAGCGGCAGGCTGAAAAGTTCCTGGTTATGATCAGGGGTTTCGATGATGACCTCGTGAACTCCCACCCCTTCCATCCACTGGTAGGATCCCCTGGTTTTCTTGGGTGGTGGGGGGCCGGGCTGCAGGGCCGGGAACTTATTGGGCACCACCCTTATCGTCCATCCCGGTCGGTCGGGTTCAGAATGATCAAGTCGGACCGCATAGACTTCGGGCGGGGTCTTGGATTCATTTCCGGGGCAGAAAGGACAGAAGGCCAGGCTTTCTTTTTTTGGTTCTGAAATTTCAGCCGGGCGGAAATCATCAGGCCTCTTGCTTCTTTCGGTTGATATGATTACCCAGCGACCGGTTAAGATGTCTTTTCTCAGTTCAGGCATTTCAGTTAAACCTCTCTATCTCGGCTGACCGGCTTCAATCGGCCAGGAGTTCTCTGATTTTTATCTTCAGTTCGTCCAGTGACGACGACTTGATGAGGTAAGCATCGGCCGCCCAGGTCATGAAGTCACCCTTATAGCTCTGATAGGCTGTGTTGATGATAATGGGAATGTCCTTCCTCATCCCCATTATGCTGGAGATGAGCTCAATTCCATCCTTGCCGGGCATCCGGATGTCGGTGATGATCAGGTCAAAGCCGCCGGCCCTGACCAGTTCCAGGGCCGACTCGGCATCGGCAGCCAGAACCACCTCATAACCCTCCCGGCTCAACTCTTCCTGGTAGAGCAGGCTCAAACTCTTGTCGTCTTCGACCAGCAATATTTTTTTCATGAAGACCCCCTTTCTCTGGCCAGAAAATAAAGTCTGAACATTGTGCCCCGCCCCGGTTTGCTCCGGACTTCAACCTTACCGCCGCAGGATTCCAGGACTCGCCGGACGAACAGCAGTCCGAGCCCCAGGCCACTTTCCTTGGTTGAAAAGAACGGACTGAACATCTTTTCCTGGCTCTTCTCATCGAGTCCAGGGCCTGAGTCCTTGACGGTGATGGTAACCCACTTCTTGTTCCTCTGGCAGGCCCGGATGTAAACCCGGCCTCCGGGCGGAGTTACATCCAGGGCGTTGTCCAGCAGGTTGACCAGGGCTTCTTCAAAGTAGACCGGGTCGCACAGTATCAGGGAATTGTTTTCCGGCAGGCTGATAGTAATGGTTTTGCCGGCAGCCTTGGCTTTTATGTCCGGTCTTTCCTTAATTCCCAGCAGAATGGGGCGGTAGTCTATCGGCAGAAGTTCTTTGATTTTAATTCGGAGAAAATGGCTCATCCGGAAAATTATTTCTTCCAGGTGCTGGATTTCATCCTGGATGATGTGCAGGTTTCTCTGGCATTTTTCCGGGTTGCAGGGCTGGTCGACCAGCTGCCGGGTAAAGCCGCCGATGGCCACGATGGGGTTTCTCAACTGGTGGGAGATGAAGGCGGCCATCTCTCCCAGGGCGGCCATCTTTTCCATCTCCAGGACCTTCTTGTAAAGCCTGGTGGTATGGATGTAATTTCCAGCCAGCAGGGCGCACAGGCTGGCCAGCTCAATGTCCCGGGCGGTGATGGGAGCATGGGTGATGGCGTTGTCCACCACTATTTCTCCCATGATTTCGTTGCGGGCCACCAGCGGAAGACAAAGAAATTCTTCTACCTGAACAAAATTCAGGAAGCGGCGGTCAACCCGGGGGTCATTGCTGGCCCCGGTCACCAGGACTATTTCTTTGTCCCTGGCGGCGGCCGCCGGATATTTCAGCTCTTCATCTTCAAGATTATATTCCAGGGATTTGAGCTTTGGCTGCAGGTCGGGCAGCAGACGGCTGACCAGCTCCCGGTTGTGTTCCACGATTTCGGCATAGCCCAGTCCGGGCGAACTGAGCATGGTCCAGATAGCCTCGGCCTCTTCCGGCGACCTCGGACCCAGCCACATGGTGGCCTTGAGCTTGTCCCCTTCGCTCAGGAAGAGGGTGGCCCGGTTAAAACCGATGCCGGCTCCGGAAGTCAGGGCGGTTAAAATTACCAGCAGGTTGTCTTCCAGGGAGAATGGCTGGAAGAAGCTCTGGGCAATTATCGATAGCAGCACCAGCTCCTTGGGAATCTCGGGGTTGAAGTTAGCCGGCTGCATCCGGTATAAGGTGATCATTCCAGCCTCCAGCCCTTGGGTACCGTCCTGATACCGCCAGCGCTGATCTTGAAATAATTGCCATCCCGTGCCTCGTCGTAGCCAATTGAAAACTTTTCCGGGACGATCACGCTCTTATCTATTATAGCCCTTTTTATCCGGGCTCCCTTCTTGATAACCGTGCCCTCGAAGACGATGGATTCATCCACGGCTGCTCCCGGCTCAACCGTAACACCGTAGGACAGAATGGAGTTTTGAACCTGGCCGCCGTTTATCAGACAGCCGTCTCCGATGATGGAGTTCTTGATGGTTCCACCAGATACGTAGGATGGCGGGTATTGCGGCTTGTAGGTCCTGATCGGCCAGCCCGGGTCATTGAGCTGAAACGGCGGCCTGTCCGAAAGGAAGTCCATGTTAGCCTGCCAGTAGGCATCAATCGTGCCGATATCCTGCCAGTAATCTTCGTAAATGTAGGCATAAACCCGGTTTTCTTTTATCAGCGCCGGCAGAATGTCCCTGCCAAAGTCATGGCTGGACCTGGGGTTGCGGGCATCCTTGATCAGGATCTTGACCAGGACCGGGGTGGAGAACATGTAAACACCCATGGAAATCAAGGCCTGTTCCGGGGCCCAGGGCAGCGGGAAAGGCTTTTTCGGTTTTTCGGTGAAATTGATGATCTGGTGGTCCTGGTCTATACCCAGCACGCCGAAACGGCTGGCATCTGTCACCGGCCAGGTATGGGTCATGACTACGGCTTCGGCCTTTTTATCCAGGAAAAATTTAAGCACTCTCCTGTAGTCGGCCCGGTAGACATGGTCTCCTGACAGGACCAGAATTATATCCGGGTTTTCCTGCTGGATGGTGTAGATGTTCTGGAAAACAGCATCAGCCGTTCCCTCATACCAGTGCTCGCTGACCCGGCCCTGGGCTGGAAGGGAGATGATGTATTCGTTGCTTTCGGGGTGGAAAATATTCCAGCCCTGGAGGATATGTCTTTCCAGAGAAAGCGACTTGTACTGGGTAAGCAAAGCAATCCGCCTGAAGCCGGAGTTCAGGGAGTTGGACAGGCTGAAGTCAATTATCCTGTAACTCCCGGCGAAGGGTACGGAGGGTTTGGCCCGGTCCCTGGTCAGGGGATAGAGCCTCTCCCCTTTTCCGCCGCACAGGATCATGACCAGGACTTTTTTATAGAATGTTTCCATCGGGCAGTATTATCTCCTTGAAAATGGAATCTTCCTCTTCTATCTTATCCAGGAAAAAATCTTCTTCCGGGCTGAGTGAGCCGTTTCTTTCCAGCAGCCGGACAATCGTTTTGGCCCTTTCGAAATGGAGGCTGGCCCGGGCCTCGGCATAATCGCGGGCGGTCATGGTGGAAATCAGGAAAGGCCAGTCAGAGCTTTCCAGCAGGAACTTTTCCTGGAAGAGCAGCTTGACCAGACGCGGGTTTAGACCCCGGAGTTTTTCGGGATCCCTTAGCCACGGGCGGCATCTATCCTCAAGCTCGTATATTCTTGACCAGATCCAGGAAGTGTCTTCGTTGAACCAGATCCAGTGGTAGCCTCCCTCTCCCCAGGAGCCTTCCGGCAGGGAAACGATCAGGCTGGCCGGCACCTCTTCCAGGCAGCGGGATACCGTGACGGGTTTGACCGCAGATTCCGGGTGAGAAAGTTTCCTGACCACCCGGTAAAACCATTCCGGCCCCTCAAACCACCAGTGGCCGAGAAGCTCGGTGTCATAAAGCGACGGAATCACTCCGGCCTGGTGATTCTTCAAAGTTTCATTCAGAAGCCAGACGAAGTGGCTGGCATGGGCCTCGGTCCTTTCCAGGGCCGCCTCGTAATCATAGGGCAGCTTGTCGGCCAGGTCGGAATCAGGAGCGGTGATTCGCCAGTAGCGCATACCCCCTGGAAAATGTTTCTTGTGGAATTCAAGGTAATGACCATCGCCGGGATAACCCTGGAAGCGGCTCCAGACCTGCTTTCCAGAGACTTCGTCCCGGGCCAGGAAACTGAGGTGCGAGGGATGGGCCAGGTAGGGCTGGTAAGGGTCCTGAGGTCTGACCGGTGTGGCCTTGAACTTTTCCCGGTATCTTTCCCAGAGATGCCTGAGGGCCGGAAATTTTTCCAGGTAGACGCCGCGGGCTTCGCCTCCCTTCAACAGGTGGGCATCCACAAAAAAGTAACCGAGCCCCTGCTCGCTTAGGATTTCATCAACACCTTTCCTTAAATATGATTCCGAATGCCCCAGGGGAGATTTCCAGGAATAACCCGGGCGGTAGGCGCATTCCGGCAGCCAGAAACCTGCCGGCTGTTGACCGAAATATCTTTTATGGACAAATTTCCCCTGCTGCACCTGGTGAGCCACGCTTTCGTCCAGTGAGAGAAGAGCCAGGTAACCGTGGGTGGCGGCCGAGGTAATTATTTCCAACTGGCCGCTTTTCTGGAAACGGGCAAAGGCCGATACCAGGTCGGAGCCAAACTCGTCGACGAACAACCGGAAAGTCTTTTCGTACCACTTCCTCCAGAACAGGGCCAGCGGCAGGAGTTCCTTCTGGCCTGACCTCTGAAAGTAAAGATAATCGTTAACTGCTGCTTCCAGCTTCATCGTCAGGTAATCGATGAATCCCCGGACAAACTTCTGACCCTTCAGCTGCTCAACCAGTACCGGGGTCAGACTGATGGTCAGCCCGGACTTCAGACCCTCTTTCTCCAGCCGGTTCAGGACATCGAGAATCGGCAGGTAGGTTTCGGCGGCCGCCTCAAAAAGCCAGTCTGTACCGTGGGGCCAGGTGCCGTGATTCAGAACGTATGGAATGTGGCTATGGAGTACCAGGCAGAAAAATTTCTTCCCGGTTTCAATCTGGTCTTTCATAAAATTCCCTTCTCAAATTAGATAGTTCGGCTAAATTATACCATATAAATCGCTTGAATAAAGATTTCCTGTTTAAGGTCTCAGGCCAGGCGTATCATCTCCGGTGCTGAAGAACAAGATAAACCAGTCTTTTCACCCAGGCAGCCAGCTTCAATCGCCAGACAATATGAAAGCTATGCCCCTGGGTAATTATTTCATAATCCTTTTCAGATTGAGAAACTGTCTTGATGGGAAAGACCCAGACCTCCTGAGCCTCAGGAGCTTCCAGCGAAAGTTCGACTCCAGGGAATTCCACCCGGTTGGTCCCGGTCCAGAATTCATTTTCGAAGAAGGCCAGGTTCCACTCCGAGGTCAGGGTCAGTTCCACTTCCTGCGGCGACAGGTTTTCTATTTCGTAGACGAAAAGAAGCGCCCCGAGTCCCGGCCTGACCCTTTTGCACAACCTGAGCTGAACAGTCCCCGAAGGCAATTGCACCGCGGCCTGCCTTTCCAGGACCAGAGTGTCGTCTTCCAGCCCGGCCACAAATGTATTTTCGATAAAAGCTCCCGGTTCCTGATAATAACTCTTTTCATACTGTTTGTAATTTATTCCAGAAGGAAGCACCCTTTCCAGAAAAGACAGCCGCCGGTAGTTATCGAATTTCAACCACTTCTGAGCTTCGGGGGGCAGAGCCCGGCTGAGTTCGTGAATAGATTTACCATCCTGATTTTCGCCATGGGCGGTGGAATACAGGTGGTAAAACTCCAGGCGTCTGGTCAGGACATCGGTCAGGTTGAAGCAGTGATAGCGGTCGTCTATTTCAGTAATGCCGCCTCCGGCTTCCGGCTTAACCCACAGAAAAAAGGAAGGAGTCTTCAACAGGTATTCATCCTGGCCGTCAAGGTCAAAGTCAAACTTTTCCCAGCCGCTGAGAAAAGGGACCTTCAACTCGGCTGAAATCAGCTTTTCGTAGACGGCCCTTCTCAGATGGGGCAGGTAGAGCCCGCCGAACACGCCGTGCCAGTAGGCATCGTTGCACTGGGCCTGGTACAGATCTTTCCTGGCCTCCGGGTCGTCGCTCTGGCTGACCTCGGCTGAAACCTGGAGCTGGCGGCAGCGCAGGTGATGGCTTTCAGGATATTTCAGGGAAAAGTCACGGTAAAGCCCGCCCCGCAGAAAACGGCGGGAGGCCGACGGCAGGCTGTTCTTGAGCTGGATGAATTCCCGTTGTTCTTCGGGTTCGAGTACCCATTCCATCATTTCTTCATAGGAGGCCGGGGGCAGGTAGACCCGGCCCAGCGGTGGTCTTTGTTTGAGGTACTGGCCGAAGGTCATCATCTCCACCGGGATGTTTTCCAGGAATTCCAGGAACCGTTCCAGCCAGCCCTCTTCATAGACCCATTTGTCGGTTCCTGGCCAGAGCCCGAATTTTTCTCCGTCGTCCCCGATGATGGCTGTGTCCCGACCTTCACTAATAATTTTTTCAAAATAGGACCTGAGCTCGGGAAGCGACCTGAAAGGAATGTAATAACGAAGAGTCTTGTCTATCGGGAAAACTTTAAAGGTCAATCCCTCGTCTTCGGTTAGGTAATAGCCATGGATATTCTTGACCCCGGCGTAGCGGAAATGTTCCTCGTCAAGCAGCGTGTAGCGGAAACCGGCCCGGTTGAGCAGGCTGGCCAGGTGCGGTTCCCAGACTCTTTCGGTCAACCACAGTCCTTCCGGCCTTACCCCGAAAGTCTCCTCAAGAAATTCGGTCATAAGCGATAGCTGGGCCAGGCGGTCTCTTTCCGGTATCTGGCTCAGGACAGGTTCATAATAGCCGCCCCCCATAAGCTCCACCTGGCCTGAATCAACCATTTTCTTTATGAGCTCCAGGCAGTCGCTTCTCTCCCGGATGAGGTAATCCCAGAGAAAGCCCGAGAAATGAAGAGCGAAGCGGAACCCGGGAAAGCGGCTGACTGTTTTCAGGAAAGGAAAATAAGCCCGGTTAAAAGCCCTGCGGAAGACATCCGTAAAGTTGCCCAGCGGTTGATGGTTGTGAACGGCAAAAAGAAAAACGAGCTTTTCCATGTTCATTTCTCCTGGCCCGCGGCTTTTTCCAGGTAACTCGTAAACAGCAGGTCGAATTCTTTCTCTTCGGTCTCCCCCGCCCACCAGAACCAGTCCGAGCCCTCGGCCACGGCCAGGTATTCGGAAAAACCGGATGTTTCCCTCTGCCTGGCCAGTCTTATCCAGGTCTGGACTTTTTCCGGGTGGCCGACCCACTTGAAGAAGCTGCTCATCCAGGTCCCGGAAACAAGGTCCAGCGTTTTATCCGGGCGGTGTGTCCTGAGGTAATCTCCTGGCAGCACCGGCTGGAAATGCCCGGAGTTCCTGATTTTTTCAAAGAGCAACCTCAGAAAATCTATTCCGTTGTTTTTATAGGCTCCCCAGGGGTTCTCGCCGTCGAGTATTATCGTACAGATGGCTTCTGTGGAGACAACGGCCGCCTTCTTTTCAAGCTTTCGCAGAAAATCATCGACGGCCCGTTCTGCCGGCCAGCGGTGGTACTCGAAACCTATCAGATCGGAGAGTTCCCGGTCCCGGAAGAATATCTTAAGCCCGTGACAGTCATAGGGTTGATAGAGAAGCGCCAGGTCGGGGCGGTGGTCCAGGCTTTTCCAGAGAAGATGCTCGTCGGTCATGGTGAATTCGTAACCGCTTTCGGCAATCAGGACGCAGGCGGCCTGGCTGAGAGCTCCTTCGGAAGGCCAGAGCCCGGCCGGAGAAAAACCGAAAAGCTGGCCGAAATAATCCCGGGCCCGGCTGAGGTGCCAGGCTGCGTCTTCCGGGTGTTCGAAAGATGGCAGGTCGGGAGCATCCGGCCGGGCCTGCCCCAGGTCAACCAGCAGCGGAAGCAGGGGATGGTAATAAGGAGAAACCGTTAACTCCAGCAACCGGTCTGACCGGAGCTTCTGGAAATAAGGCAGCAATCCAGAAATCATTTCCTTTCTCAGGTTCAAAAGTTCATCCCGGCTTTTTTCTTCCGGTCGGGTCAGCGGGGAAAAGAAAAACTCCAGCACCCGGCGCTGCAGTCCGGCCACCGTTGCTACCTGATGAAACTGGGGGAAAAATCTTCTCAGCCTGTCTGTTTCCTCCTGATTGATTTTTTCAGGTTCTTTTTGCAGCGATTCCAGGACCGGGTCGACTGCCCGGTCTTCGACGTAATCAATAATTTGTTCTAACAGGCAGGGTACCAGATTGATGGTGCAGGGAAACTGCATTTCCTCAACTATCTTCAGCATCTGCCAGTAATTCCTGGTGGCATGGTAATTAACCCAGGGCAAAAGGTAGACCTCTGAGTCCGGCAGGTGGTAAACGGGCTGGTGAAAATGCCAGACAAAGCTTAAGTGCATCTCAAACTCCTTTCTCGGCCAGGAAATAGATCACCATGGCCAGTATCACCGCCTGAAGCTCCAGCTCCCGGGGATGTACGGCTTCCGGTACGTCGAGGGAGCTGTGGTGAAAATCAAAATAGCGCTGGGATTCAGGAATAAGACTTCCGAGTATTGTTCCCTTTTCCCGCAGCGGAGCAATATCCACTCCCCCGCCGCCGATTCTTACCCAGTTTATTCCCAGCGGTTCAAGGTGGGTTTTTAAGGGTTTTAGTGTGGCTATCAGGCTTTCCAGGCTGAAGGCAAGGCCGACCGGGGCGGCTCCGCCCCTGTCCTGCTCAATGGCTACCAGGTGTTTTTCTTGCTTTCTGTTTTCAGAGGCGGCATAAGCCCGCCCCCCGGTTCCTCCGAATTCTTCGTCCATGAACAGAACGGCCCGGACAGTCCTTCTCGGCTTAAGCCCGGCTTCTTTTATCAGCCTGAGCACTTCCAGGGCCACGGCGCAGCCAGCGGCGTTATCGTGGGCGCCGGGGCTCAGGTCCCAGCTGTCGAGATGGCCACCGACCAGTATGATTTCCTCCGGAAATTCCGATCCGGTCAGCTGCCCGATGACGTTGGCCGAGGTCACCGGCTCTTCCTGACGGCAATTCGTTCTAAACCAGATCTTTAGTTCAGGGTCAACCTGCAACCAGTTGTGAAGAAGTTCGGCATCGGCGGTGCTGATGGCCGCAGCCGGGATTTTTGGGAGGCGGTCATCATATTCCATAAGCCCGGTGTGGGGATTGTCATCGAGCCGGAATGTTATCGACCTGACCAGGACTGCTCTGGCCCCGTACCGGGCTGCTTCTGAAGCTCCGCGAACCCTGAAGCCAGCAACCTGGCCGTAAGCGGTAAAAGGCTCGGCCACGGTCCTGTCCATTGGCGCGTTGTAGAATACTATCCGGCCAGGAATGATATCCTTCATAGAAGCCAGTTCCTCGAAACTCCTAACTTCAACCACCCCCGCTTCTAACCCGTCGGCCGGGGTGCCCAGGCTGTTGCCAAGAGCACAGATTTTGAGTGATTGAGTGCCGAGTTTCAGGCTCCTGGCCACAGCCTCTTCGGCCGGCCCCCGGACCCAGCGCCGGACATTTACCGGCTCGGTCCAGACCCGGTCGAAGCCCAGCTCAGTCATCAGGTTGTAAACCAGTTCAACCGCCCGGTCAGCTTCGGGGCTTCCGGTCAGACGGCTGCCGACTGAGGTTATCAGTTTGAGAAAATCGTGGGCTTTTTCCTGCCGGAGCCCGAGGTTCTTCATCGTTTCAAATTTTTGCAGCAACTCTGGTTGCAAAACAGGCTCCGGGCTTCCTTTCCGGTCCTGCGGCCTGCAGCTGATCAGCCACAGCAGGGACAGGACACCGAGCAACCACCAGAGCTTATTTATCTTTCTGGCCTGTTTTCCCGTTTGTGTTTTTTTCATCTTTCAAGCCGGCCTTTTCCTGGTTCTTGTTTCTGAAAAATATCCACAGGTTTTCCTGGCCCTTCTGTCGGTCTTTTATCCGGACCAGGGTATAGACACCTTTCAATTTCTGTCCCAGGATCAATATTTCTTTTATGTTTTCATCTTGATGCAGCGGCTGATAAAAGCCGCGGTCCCAGATTTCCACCCGGCCGGCCCCGTACTCGCCCTCGGGGATAAATCCCTCAAAATTTTCATAACCCAGGGGATGGTCTTCCACCTTGACGGCCAGGCGCTTTTCGGCGCCGGTAACCGGAGGTTCCTTGGGCAGGGCCCAGCTTTTCAATACCCCGCCCTCTTCCAGCCTGAGGTCATAGTGAAGGCGGGAAGCCAGGTGTTTTTGAATAACATAAATCAAACCCGTTTCTTTTTTTATCTGGCTATTCACGGAAGCTGTCAGTCTGATTTCCTCGAAGCGGATTATCTATGCAGGAAGCAACGTTCGCAGTCAACTTCTCCGGGCTTTCGGGTTACCATCATTACCAGACCCAGCTGGTCGGCCCGGGCTATGACCTCCTGGTCCCTGACCGAGCCCAGGGGGTAGATGATGCCGGTTATTCCGTGGCTGGCAGCCAGTTCGACCACGTCCGGAAAGGGCATGAAGGCGTCGGAAGCCAGGACGCAGCCCAGCGGTCCGTAGCCGCGCCGGGAGAGCCGGATGGCGTCTTCGGCGGCATCGATTCGGCTGCGCTGGCCAGAACCGATTCCATGGATTTTGTCTTCGGTTCCAATGACTATGGCATTGGACCGGGTATAACAGGCTACCGTCCAGCACAGCAGGGCTGCCCGCAGCTGGAGCTCGTCAGGTTTTTTTTGCGAAACAACATCTATGAAATCGGGTGAGACGATGCGGGAATTGAACCTTTTCTGAACGAGCAGGCCCCCGGCTACCCTTTTTATTTCCAGCCCGTTATCAACGGAAGGCTGGTCCAGCCCCGCCCCCATTTTTACCACCCGGAGGACTTTTCTGGTGGCCAGAACTTCCAGGGCTTCAGGGCTGAAGTCTGGAGCATAAACCACTTCAATATTTCTGGGACTTTCCACCAGCAGGCGGGCCAGGTCAGCCTCTACCCGGAAGTTAAAGACATCAACGCTGCCAAAGTTGGACAGCGGGTCGGTCTGCCAGGCTTTCTGAAAGGCTTCCAGGCCGGTGGTGGCCAGGGCCACCCCGCTCGGCATTTCATGCTTGATGATGACGGCCACGGCCTGACCGGGGAAGACCTCAGTCAATTTCCTGGCCAGCCGCTGGCCCAGATCCATGTCACCGACGTTGATGTAACTCAGGCCCTTGGTCCCTTCCTGTAGCACTTCCATGGTGGCCATGTTGGGACCTGAAGCCCCTTCTTCCTGGTAGAAAGCCGCCGGGTATCCGGGGTTCTCACCGTAGCGCATGGAAATCTTCTTGGTAAAACGCGTTTCTCCCACCGCAAGCGCTGGCGGGAAATCTTCACTGACCCTGGTCTGATATTGAGTCCGGGCTGTTCTCTGGTCCTTGGTTTCCATGTTGTTATCCTTCATGTCTGTTGATAATTTTAATTTCCTGGACCTGGCCGTCGTGAACTGAGGCCCGCAGGGCGACTAAGGCCACCCGGAAATCAGGCTTGCCGGGAGATGGGGCCAGAGAGTTGAAAACGCCTTCGGCCACTTCCTCGGCAGTTCTTCCCGACATTTCCAGGGAAATGGGCTCTCCGAAAAATGATGGCAGCGGGTCGGCATTTATCCCCATGTAGGTCATTACCAGCCAGCCCTTGCCTGGAATTAGAGGCAGTTCAAAATAATTCCTGATGACAGAACCGAATTCGCCCCTTCTGATGACGCTGAGGGCCAGGTTGAAACCGCCGCCGAAGGCCAGGCTGATCCTGGGAGTGAAGATGGGGTCATCGGGCTCGTATTTCCAGTCTTTCAGTGCTCTGGCCAGTGCCAGCAAAGGCTGACGAACCGCTTCCAGCTGAGCCATGATGTCTGTGGTGTGTTTGCCGTTGGAAACGACCAGGCCGGCGGGAGAATACATTATGGCCGGGTAGATCAACAGCTCCGGCTTTCCCGTCATTATCACCTGGGGATCGGTGGGCTCAACCCAGATGCCGTTTTCCTTCTTCACCAGACGCCTGGCCTGGCTGGCCGGCGAACGGCCGGTCAGGCCGTAAACCAGGCAGAGTTCATCGCCTTCCTTGAGTTGTCCGGCCATGATAAACCGGCCCGGATATTCCAGGCCACTGAGGTAGGTTATTTGCTTGTCCATCTATTTCTCCTGTTAGAAATATCATACCCTTTTCTGATAGTCAAGAAAAGCAGACCCGATCTTGAGGCTTGTTTTAATTCCGTCTGCTGGTAAAATAGCATTTACTGAGAAAGGTCGTCTGTATGAGATTTGAAAAACGCTGGCTGTACTTTGCTCCGGCCGTGTTTTACTGCGGTCTCATTTTTTTTCTTTCCAGCCGCACCCTGAAATTAAAGTTCGGCCTGGTCTTCTGGGACAAAGGAGCCCACTGGCTGGAATTTGTGGGGCTGGGCTTCCTGCTGGCTCTGGGCTTTTTCCAGAATCTGCCAGGTCTACCCTTTCTGAGAGCCTATCTGACCTTGATGACCGGGATTACAATCGGCCTGCTGGACGAGCTGCATCAGAGTCTCGTTCCGGGAAGGCAGTGCGACTGGAAGGACTGGGTGGCCGATATAATCGGGGTTCTGGTGGGATTGACGGTCTTCTGGCTGTTTTACCTTAAAAAAGAACAGAAGGCTGAGTAATCGTGTCAGCGCCTTTAGTGCATTTGCGGCAGGTATTTTTTCAGGTAATTAAAAGCCTCCTGGGGCGATGAAAATACCGAGAACAGCCTGACGTCTTCCTCGGTGATGGCTCCGCACTCGACCAGGGCCCGGAAATTAAGCACCCGGTCCCAGTATTCTTTTCCGTAGAGAATCAGCAGCACTTCCCTGCGCGACACCTTGCCCGTCTGCAGCAGGGTGATTATTTCGAAAAATTCATCCAGAGTGCCGAAGCCGCCAGGGAAGGCGATGACCGCCTTGGCCTTGTACATCAGCCAGAATTTCCTCATGAAAAAGTAATGAAAGGTAAAATTTAATTCAGGCGTTATGTAAGGGTTCGGTAGCTGGGGCTGGGGCAGAGAAATGTTCATTCCGATGCTTTTGCCACCGGCCCGGGTGGCACCGCGGTTGGCCGCTTCCATGATACCTGGTCCGCCACCGGTGCAGACCACGTATCTTCTGCCCCTGGGCTTGATGTTCATGCCCCACTTGGTAATTCGGTAGGCCAGCTCCTCGGCTTCCCAGTAATACCTGTGCAGGATGGAATCAGAGCTGGCCGGGCTGGCCTTGGCCGAGCCCAGAAAGAGGATGGTGCTTTCCACCTTCAGCTTTTCCAGCCTGGCCATGGGCCAGACATATTCGCTCAGGATTCTCAGTGTCCTGCCTTCCTGTGATTCCAGGAATTCCAGGTCGCGGTACGGGGATTCAGCCATATCCAGTCTTCTGGCTTCTATTTTCTTCATCCTTAACTCCTGCACGCCTCTGAATTGGTTTTGATAAGATATGATAATTTTTGCCTCATTTCTTAGAAATTGTCAATCAGTTTGAAATTCAGAGCCGGGACTGGCAAAATAATAATGGATGAAGAAGTCGTACTTTTTATTCTTGCTTATTTTATCGGCTGCCTTCTATTCCTGCCGGCCTTCCCGGCCGGCGCTCAGCCCGCCGGCGTCCGGCTTCGTTGAAACAGGAATTGCCTCCTGGTACGGTCCGGAGTTTCACGGGAGGCCCACTTCCAGCCGGGAAATCTTCGACCAGAATGACCTGACCGCGGCCCATCCGACACTTCCCTTCGGAACCATGGTGCTGGTTACCAACCTGGAAAATGGCCGGCAGGTAACAGTCCGGATAAATGACCGCGGGCCTTTTGTCAAGGGGCGCATTATAGACCTGTCCTATGCCGCGGCCCGCCTGCTGGGGATGGTGGGACCCGGTACAGCCCGGGTCAGGCTTGAAGTAGTGGGGTATGAACCACCGAAAGTGGAGCCACGGTCAGGTGCTTATGTTCTCCAGGTTGGCTCTTTTGCGGTTGAGGAGAACGCCCGGAAACTTTTCCAGAAATTGCAGAAAGAATTTCCCGGCGTTTATCTTTCCGCTTTTCAAATAAATGGCCAAACCTTTCACCGGGTCCGGCTCAAGGCTTCAACCGAGGTTGAGGCCAGGAAACTGGCCGAGAGACTCTCGGCCGCTGGTTATCCCGTGCTTCTGCTTCGCGAATAGCCGGCCATTTTTGACTTCTGAACACAAAGTCATAAAGGCTGCTCAGTCCTGAATGATTATAACCACCGTCTGTTCTCCCTCGGGCACCCTGACCTCAACCTTACGGCCGTCAAACTGGCCCGCTTCTTTGCCGTTGAGGAGTATCTGCCCCTTTTTCCGGGTTCCGAGGTTAAGTTTGATGGTGTTTTTCTTCAGGCTTTTTACCTCAAATGAAATTTCCCGCGGCAAATATAGAAAATGACGGAAAATAGCCGGGCTGTCGGTTTTAAGCAGCTCCTTTCCCTCTTCAACGAGTCTCACCCTGGATGGGGACATCTCCACCTCATAATGACGACCCATAATGGACATCCTTTTCAACAGGCCCTTTCTTTCAGGCTTGAGCTGCCCGAACCTGAAACCATCCCAGGGGGTTACATCCAGGTATTCTTCCACCCCGATGAGGGCAAAAAGCGGACCCCAGCTCTGGTAACGCTGTCCCCCGGCTTCTCCGGTCCTGGAATCGAAGTTCTCCGGGCAGAGCTGGTAATTTTTCCAGATCCTCAAAAACAGGTCGGTGCTTTTGCGGGCAAAATCGGCAGCCACCATGTCCAGTCCATACGACTTCAATCCCTGATAGACCAGGTAATTGGTCGGAGGCCAGATGGTCCCCCGCCAGTATTGCTGGTCGGAAAAAGCCGGGTCATCCCTGGAGATGGTGGGCAGGACAAAATCTCCCCAGAATTCTTCAGGATTTAGCAGGTGGCGCAGCATCTTCAGGGCCTGTTTCTCGTCAGGGATGCGGGCCACCAGCGGGAAGAAGTTGGAGGCCGCTTTCCTGGTGGAAAAACGGCCGTCCCAGTGCCGGTCAAAGTAGAATCCTTCCTTCTCATTCCAGAGATAAAGGTTCACCAGCTTCTTAATTTTTTCGTATTCTTCCATGAATTTTTTTCTATCTTCCTCTTTCCCCAGAAACTCGGCCAGCCGGGCCAGAGAGTAGGCATCAAGGGCGTAAAGGCTGTTAAGATCAACGCAGTTCATTTCCATCGTTCCGGTTCTGTCATTAAAACCGGCTTCGTCCCAGTTGGGCAGGTCGTCCTGACCAGATTCCCACATGGCCCTTTGTTTGCCGCTGGCCTCTTTTTCCCAGGGGGGTACCTCCCCGGCTACCAGCCCGGCATCGCTTCCCCATTCCAGCAGGCCGTCGCTGTTGCCGTCTCTTCTGGGGTGGCCGCCGGGCATCGGTTCTGTCCAGAACTGATGCCACTTCTTCAGGTAAGGATAGGCAAACTGGATCAGCTCCCGGTCGCCGGTCTTCAGAAACAGTTTCAGCACGACGAAAGAGCCCACCGGCGGCTGGGAGCGGTCGGGGGTGCCGTTGAAGCGACCGCGCCAGTTGGGAATGTTGCCGTTGGGATACTGGGTCTGGAGAACGGCCCTGACCACGTCGCTGGCCAGTCTCTGACTTTCAACCGCAAGTTCCAGGGAATTGAAAAAGGAATCCCACTCAAAGATGGTCCAGTGGTCGGGCTGGCCGTCGGGCCGCGGAAATATCCAGCCCCGGCCGGCCGGGGTATAAAAGCGGTGATGCCCGTTCTGGTAAAGAGACATCCAGAAGAGATTGTTGGTGATGGCTTCGGCCGCTCCCTGGTAAAGCCCGGTAACCTGAAGTCTCTTTTTATTGTAGGCCAGCCGTTCCTCGCTCAGGATGTCATTAATAGCTCCCCCGCTCCTGAAACGGTAAATCCGGTCATTTATGGTTTCCAGACTTTCGCCGCAACCTGCAGCGAAATGCAGCTCGGTTTTACCTTTGACCTTGAAGGTCAGATGGAGCTCGTTATCCACCTGTTCAACTTTTTCCGGGGTATTGCTTAACCAGCAGAGAAACTGCTCATTTCTTCTGGTGCCCGACTGGCCGTGGATGTAACCAGAGGCCGGCAGGTAGTAATAGTTACCCTTGAAATCCCAGGGGAAATAAAAAACCAGCACCACCCGATCCAGGATGGCTGGAAAACGGTATCGACCGACAACCGTCTGTTCATCACGCCGGCTCCACTCCACCAGCATTACATAATCATCAAGAGTGGGCTTGAGAAAAATCGGAGTTTCCCTTCCCTTCTTAAAAGGAAGCCGCAGGTCAAATTTCATCGAAGCGTAGAGTCCATCGGGAGAATGGGGGCCCACTTCGGATACCAGATAGAAGAAATCGTGAAACTCGGCCAGCCTGTCCTGACGATAAACCTTAGGAGCAAAGGCAAAGCCCGAAGCCGGGCTGGGAATGACCATCATTCCCGGCCAGGCCCTGGGGTCCAGGGCTCCGATGAAGGTGTTTTTCCAGGGATAATAAACTTCTCCGTTAGAAGACAGAACGGTTATAAGAATGGTGGCCGAAGTCAGCAGCCAGAGAAACTTCAGGTTTTTCATAGCTAAAATTTAATTCAATTCGGCGATATAATCAACCGGGCCGGAGCCGGCAATCAATCCAGCCGCGGGAAAAGAACCAGGTGAGGTCAATCATCAAATCTCCAAGGTGGTTATTTTGCTTTAAATTTTTTAAACATTGAATATAATCAATTAATAGTTGAGAGGAGGGAAAATGGACTTCTTGAGGTACTTCCGGTCTCGCCAGGGCGAGATGCTCAGGCTCTTAAAAAATCTGGTCCAGCTTGAATCTCCGACCTCCGATAAAAAAGCTGTCGACAGGTGCTCGGCCGAAGTTTTGAAGCAACTGTCCGGTCTGGGGGCCCGGGTAAAAAAATTTCCCCAGAAGGAAATAGGCGACCTTCACCTGGTCGAATTCGGGTGGCCCGGGACCAGGGCCTTCAGAAACCCGATCTTGGTTCTAACTCACATCGATACCGTCTGGCCCCTGGGAACGATTGACAAAATGCCATTTTACCTGTCCGGAGACAGGGTTTACGGGCCCGGTGTCCTCGACATGAAGGCCGGAATCGTGATGGCGGTTTTTGCAATGGCCGCGATCGTTAACCTGGGAGCCATACCCCGCCGCCAGGTCTGGTTGTTCTTAAATTCAGCCGAGGAAACAGGAAACGATGAAAGCCACCGTCAGATTGCTGCACTGGCCAGGAAAGCCGGCCTGGTCCTCTGCCTGGAACCCGGCCTGCCAGATGGAACAATAAAAGTAAAGAGGAAAGGCCGGGTTGTGGTCCGGATAGATTGCACCGGGCGGCAGGCCCATGCCAGCACACCCGATAAAGGTATTAATGCCATAGAAGAATTGATACTGCAGTTACAGAAGCTGAAGAAATTAAAAATAAAAGAAATGAGCCTGAACGTCGGGCTAATAGGTGGAGGAGAAAAGGCCAACGTCGTCCCGGAAAAGGCCTGGGCTATCTGCGACCTCCGTTTCTGGACTTCCCAGGACCTGCACACCCTGAAATCGTACCTGCGCGAGCTGCGACCAGCAATGAAAGGGGCTAAAATTAAAGCCAGCCTGCAGAGCTTCACTCCGCCGATGGAATTCAGTCCCTCTTCCAGGCTTCTCTTTAACCAGGCCCGGGAGATAGCTTCCTCGCTCGGGATTGACTTAAAACCCGGGCAGAGCGGTGGCGGTTCCGATGCCTCAATCGCTTCTCACCTGGGGCTTCCCTGCCTCGACGGGCTCGGGCCCGAGGGCGACGGCATGCATGCTCCCCATGAGCATCTCCTTCTCACGACGATGATTCAAAGAACAGCTCTCCTCACCAGGCTTCTCCTGGAGCTATGAAGGTTGACTTTGTTGGCCAAATCAGGTTAATTATTTGATATAAATGTCAAATTCCAAGGAGGAATAATATGATAAAAAAGTATTATCTGTTATCGCCCGGGCCCACTCCAGTACCGGAATCAGTGCTGTCCTCGGCCGCCGAGCCCATCATCCATCACCGGACTCCTGAATTTTCCAAGATCTTCATGGAAGTGACCGAAGGTCTGAAATACGTTTTCGGCACCAAGGAAGATGTTTACATCCTGGCCGCTTCCGGAACCGGGGCCATGGAAACTGCGGTCATAAATACCCTGTCACCCGGAGACAGGGTCATCACCATTAACGGTGGCAAGTTTGGAGAAAGATGGGGGAACATCTGCCGGGCTTTTGGACTGGACACCAGAGAGGTCGTCCTGCCCTGGGGTGAAGATTTCAGCCCGGAACAGCTGGCTGAAGAGATACGGAAGAACCCCGGGGTAAAAGCCGTTTTCACCACCCTGTCGGAGACCTCAACCGGAGCCATCTTTGATATCAAAGGCTTTGGCGAAGTGGTGGCCGCCACCGAGGCCATCCTGGTGGTCGATGGCATCTCGGGTGTTGGAGCCACAGCCTGCCCGATGGATGACTGGAAGGTGGATATTCTGGTCACGGGTTCTCAGAAATCTTTCATGATTCCGCCCGGCCTGGCTTACCTCGCCTTCAGCCCGAAAGCCTGGAAGCTGGTGGAAACTTCTAAGCTGCCCAAGTTCTATTTTGACATCAAGAAGTACCGTAAAAACCTGGAAAAGCAAACCACTCCCTGGACCCCGGCCGTATCGCTGGTCATCCAGCAGAAAAAGGCACTGGATATCATCAGGAACATGGGAATGGATACCCTGCTCAAGCATCACCAGGTTCTGGGTGAGGCCACCCGGGCCGCGGTCAAGGCCATCGGACTTGAACTGCTGGCCAAAAGACCGGGGAACATCCTGACCGCGGTTAAGACACCAGCGGGAGTCGACGGCAACAAGCTGGTCAAGACCATGCAGAATAAATACATGGCTTACATATCCAACGCCCAGGATCCGCACAAAGGCGAATTCTTCCGCATCGCCCACCTGGGTTACATGGGCGGCTTCGATATAATCACTGCCCTGTCTGCCCTGGAAATGACTCTCCTGGACCTGGGTTATGATAAGTTCCAGGCGGGAGCCTCGGTGGCTGCCGCCCAGAAAGTTTTAAGGGAGGGATGGCAATGACAAAAATATTGATAGCTGACAGTCTGGATAAAGAGGCTGTGGCCGAGCTGCAGAAAGTTCCCGGTTTCGAGGTAACCGTCCGGACCGGGCTGACCGAGCCGGAGCTGGTACAAATAATTCCGGAATTTGACGTGGCCGTGGTCCGCAGCGCTACCAAAATCACCAGGCCGGTCATCGAAGCCGGCAAAAATTTGAAATTGCTCATCAGGGCCGGCATCGGTCTTGATAATATAGATGTGGCCGCAGCCAAGGAAAAAGGAATAGAGGTGGCCAATACCCCGGCGGCCACCTCAATCTCTGTGGCCGAACATACCCTGGGCCTTATGCTGGGGGCAATACGTTATCATGGCCCGGCCAATCTGAGCATGAAACAACACAAGTGGGAAAAGAAGGCCTTCACCGGTACCGAGCTTTACGGAAAAACTCTGGGCATCATCGGCTTCGGTCGTATTGGAAAAGAAGTGGCCAGAAGGGCCCTGGCCTTCGGAATGAATATCCTGGCTTACGATGTTATTCAGATAACCACCGACCTGCCCGTTAAACAGGTCAATCTGGAAGAGCTTATAAGGCAGGCCGATATCATTACCCTTCATGTTCCCAAGACCCCGAAGCCCATTCTGGGTGAGGCTGAATTTGCCCTGATGAAAGACGGGGTGGTTATTGTCAATGTGGCTCGCGGCGGGGTGGTTGATGAAAAGGCACTGCTCCAGGCCCTGAACTCCGGCAAGGTCAAGGCCGCGGCCCTGGATGTATTCGAAAAAGAACCGCCAGAAGACTTTTCGCTGATTGACCATCCCCGGGTAACGGCTACACCCCACCTGGGTGCGGCAGCCGAGGAAGGCCAGAAAAGAGCCGGAATGGAAGTGGTCAGGATTCTGAAGGAAAAATTCGCCCGGGCCTGAAACCATTAGTTCCGCTGGATTTGACCTCTCTTCCTTAATCAGCGAAAAGGTGTACAATGGCCCTGGGAAGTAGAAATGGTATATCTTGATAATAACGCCACCACACCGCTTGACCCCCGGGTCGCTGAAAAGATGACCTGGTTTATCCGGGAACATTTCGGCAATCCGTCCTCTCTTTATCCCCTCGGCCGCCAGGTTAAAGAACTGCTGACCGAGGCCCGGGAACAGGTAGCTACAGCTCTCGGGGCTCACCGCAGCGAGATAATTTTCACCGGCTCTGGAACCGAGTCGGACAATTTTGCCATCATCGGGGTTCTCGAAGCTCGACCGGAGAAAAAGCAGTTCATAACTTCTGCCATCGAGCATCCGGCCGTCCTGGAAACGGCGAGATACCTGGAGAAGAGAGGTTACGTCGTCCATTACCTCCCGGTTGACCGTTTCGGGCTGGTGGACCTCAATTACCTGGAATCGGTCATCTCGGAAGAGACAGCCCTGGTCTCGGTAATGATGGCCAACAACGAAATCGGCACCATACAACCGCTGGAAGAAATAATCAGGATCGCCCGGCGTTATGGAGTCCCGGTTCATACCGATGCCGTCCAGGCATTTGGCAAGATGGAGGTCAACGTCATAAAGCTGGGAGTGGACCTCCTGACCGTATCGTCGCACAAAATTTATGGACCCAAGGGCGTGGGAGCTCTGTACATTAAAAAGGGAACACCCATTCTGCCATTCATCCACGGCGGGCACCAGGAATTCGGTCTCAGGGCGGGGACGGAGAATACAGCCGGGATTGTCGGCTTCGGTGAGGCGGCCCGAATCCTTCAGGAAAGATGGAAGAAGGATAAGGACAGGCTGGAAAAGCTGGCCGAAAAATTGAAAGCCGGTCTGGAAGAGAGGATTCCCAGCATAATTTTCAACGGTCATCCTGAAAAAAGAATAAAGACTACCGTCAATTTTGCCTATCCCGGGCTGGAAGCCGAGGCTATTTTGCTGGCCCTGGCTACCAAAGGTATTTATGTTTCAACCGGCTCGGCCTGCAGTGAGGAATCGGAAGAAGCTTCGCATGTGTTACTGGCCATAGGCCTGAAGCCGGAAATTGCCAGGTCAGCCATCAGGATGTCGCTGGGCCGGTTTAACAGCGAACAGGATGTGGAGACTGTGCTCAAGGAGATGCCGGAGATAATCGCCCAGCTGCGAGCCATCTCCCCCTTTCAACCTGAAGTCTGACTGATTTTATTTTTTATTTATAACCGGACCCGAAGATGCTGATCATCATAGGAGAATTGCTAAATTCCAGCCGCCGGCCGGTAGAAGAAGCCTTCCTTCAGAAGAACGAGAGCTATCTGGTTGAGCTGGCAGTTAAGCAGGAAAATGCCGGTTGTTCCTATCTGGACCTCAACGCCTCTACCCTGCTGGACCGCGAACCCGAGATACTTACCTGGATTATTCCAGTGCTACAAAACAAAGTTTCTCTGCCGCTTTCCATTGACAGCACCAGTCCGGCCGCCCTGGAGGCCGGGCTGAGAGCGCACCGCGGCCGGGCCCTGTTAAATTCGCTGTCAGGTAAGCAACGGGAGATGGAAGAAATAATTCCTCTCGTCTGCGACTACCGTCCCCGGGTTATCGTTTCCTGCCTCGATGACAACGGGTTGCCGGAGACTCCAGAGCAGACAGTCGGCCTGGCGGGTAAAATATTAAACAAGATTTTCAACCGGACTCCGCTCAGTCAGGATGACATCTTTCTGGACCTGCTGGTCAGGCCGCTGGCCATAAAACCCGAGGCCGGCCGACTTTTTCTGGAGAGCCTGCTGCTGGTAAGGAGGGAATTCCCGGGCTTCAAAACAGTGGCCGGCCTGAGCAACGTCTCTTACGGGCTGCCCAGAAGGAGGGTGGTCAACCTGACCTTCCTCAGCAACCTGATAGGCCATGGGCTGGAAGCGGTGATTGCTGACCCGCTGCATCCGGATTTCCAGGCCACAATTATCGTCAGCGAATTTTTGAACAACAGGCCGGGGGCCAGGGAAAAATTTCTGGCCTGGGCTCGGTCAGGACCGAAAGAAGACTGAAATACTATGATCTATCCCTGAGCTGCCTCAGGTAGATTTCTCTGGCCAGCAGAAAAAATTCCTGGTATCCTGGTTGTTGAAAATCCGGGTAGGTCCAGTCCAGCAGCCGTACTCCTTTCCTGGCGAATAGCAGTTCCAGATGGGCGTATATCCCCTGCCCGATCGGTATACGGTGTGAGAAAGCCTTGGCTGTGGCCATCACCAGGGCTGAGGCGCTAAGGTAACCGGGGTCAAGGTTGACCGGTCTGGCCGGGGCCCGAAACAGCTGCCTGAAATCCTCTTCGAGCTGGTTGGTCCAGACCTTGATGGAGGCCAGCTCTTCCGGCTGAATGAGGCGGACAAAGCTCACGAACGACCGGTAAAGAACAGGGCCCATCTGAGGCCTGTAGTAATCGGTATAGTTAAAAGGAAAAGAAGGACTGGCCAGGTCAGGCGGGCCAAATTTTTCAGACAGCCTAACTTCAGCCTGCTTCCGTATTTCTTCTTCCGGAAAAATTATTCCACAGACCAGCTTGACCGGCTTGTAAGGTTTAATTTCAGCCATTCAGAACACCGGATAACTTTAAACATAACTTAAAGCATCGTGATGCGATTTGCAAGAACCAGAAGTGAATGGTTAGCGAAAAACCAGAGCCTTCTCGAGAATTGCCTGATTGATTTAGGCAGTCATTTTGATATAATTCTTCCATTATGAAATGGGTCTACGTTGAGGATATCAGCCAGCACAACGAGCAGGAAGTTGAAATACGCGGCTGGGTTTACAATAAAAGGTCCAGCGGCAAGGTGCGCTTTCTTCTGGTCCGCGACGGCACCGGTATAATCCAGGGAACAATTTTCCACCCGGACAGAGATTTTCCCCTGTTCAAAGTTTTTGACGAATTGACCCAGGAATCATCGGTAATCGTCAGGGGTAAAGTCAGGGAAGACCGGCGGGCGCCAGGAGGCTATGAGCTGGAGATATCAGACATAGAAGTTCTTCAGATCGCCAGGGATTATCCCATCACTCCCAAGGAACATTCCGTTCCTTTCCTGATGGAGCACCGACATCTCTGGTTGCGTTCCCAGAAGCAGCATGCCATCCTCCAGGTCAGGGCCGAGACCGTCAGGGCTATCCGGGACTTTTTTGACGGCCGGGGTTTCAGGTTGATGGACACCCCGATTCTTACTCCCAGCGCCTGCGAGGGGACCACCACTCTGTTTGAGACCCAGTACTTTGACCAGAAAGCCTACCTCAGCCAGAGCGGCCAGCTCTATAACGAGGCCACGGCTGCGGCCTTCGGCAAGGTTTACTGTTTCGGGCCGACCTTCCGGGCAGAAAAATCAAAAACCCGCAGACACCTGATAGAGTTCTGGATGGTCGAACCGGAAGTGGCCTTCGCCACTCTGGAAGATATAATCGAGCTGGGACAGGATCTCATCCTGTTCATCCTGGAAAGGGTCCTGGAAAGAAGGAAGAAGGACCTGGAAATCCTGGAACGGGATACGGCTCCGCTGGAGAGAATAACCAGACCATTCCCCCGTCTTACCTACGAGGAGGCGGTAAAACAGCTGGTGGAACACGGCTCCAGGATGGCCTATGGCGACGACTTCGGAGCCCCGGAAGAGACGATTCTATCCCGGATTTATGACCGCCCGGTTTGTGTCACCCATTTTCCGGCCAAAATCAAAGCTTTTTACATGCAGCCTGACCCCCAGAGGCCAGACCTGGCCCTGGGTGTCGATTTTATGGCTTCAGAGGGTTACGGGGAGATTATCGGCGGTGGACAGAGAATCCATGACCTGGAGCTCCTGGAACGGAGAATCAAAGAATATAACCTGCCCGGGGATGCCTATAAGTGGTACGTTGATCTGCGCCGTTACGGAACATTTCCCCACTCTGGCTTCGGGCTCGGGCTGGAGAGGACTGTGGCCTGGATCTGCAAGCTGCCTCATATCCGGGAGACCATTCCTTTTCCAAGGTTGCTGTACAGAATTTATCCCTGAAATTCGGATTGATGCCAAAAATTTCTCTGGTAACTCTTGGCTGCGCCAAGAATCTGGTCGATTCCGAGGTCATGCTGGCCAGGCTTGATGCCCGGGGCTATAGTTTTACTGCCGACCTGTCTGAAGCCGACATCCTGATCATAAACACCTGCGGGTTTATCAGAGCGGCCCGGGAAGAAGCCCATCGCACCATTGACCTTGGGCTGGGCTGGAAACGGGCCAGGCCCGGAAGACTTCTGGTGGTGGTAGGCTGTTACCCCGAAAGGTTTTCTGATTACCTGAAGGTCCGCTATCCCCAGGTTGATGCCTGGAGCGGGGTCAGGGCTTTCGACCGGATAGATGAGATAATCGAAAAGAAAAAGGATGTGCACCGCACCGGGACTTTTCTTCTGGACCACAGGACACCCCGGGTAATTTCTACCGGTCCTTACTGGGCCTACGTCAAGATCTCGGAAGGCTGTTCCCGTCGCTGTTCTTTCTGCAGCATACCCCTGATAAAAGGACCCTATAAATCAAGAACGGTTGAATCGGTGGTGAGAGAGGTTAAGAACCTGGCGGCCCTGGGTATCAAGGAAATCAACCTTATTTCCCACGATACCACCTATTTCGGACGCGACAGAAAAAAGACTGGGCTGACCACCCTGCTGTTGAGGTTGCTTTCGGTAAAAGGAATAGAGTGGATCCGGTTGCTTTATGGCTACCCGGATGAAGTGGATGAAAGCCTGCTGGAGGTCATGCTGGAACCCAGGATGTGCCGTTACCTGGACCTCCCCTTCCAGCATGCCTCCGGTTCCATCCTGAAAAAAATGGGCCGTGGCCTGAACGGGACCAGAGCCTTAAAGTTGCTGGACAGGATCAGAAAAAAGGTTCCGGGAGTGGTCATCCGGAGTTCACTGATTGTCGGCTTCCCCGGAGAAGGCCCGAAGGAGTTCAAGGAACTCCAGGATTTTGTGGCCCGGGCCAGGTTTGAACATCTTGGAGTTTTCTGCTACTCGCCCGAACCCGGAACTCCGGCCGCCGGGCTGGTTGACGATGTCCCTGAGAACGAAAAGAAGAAAAGGCAACAGACGATCATGCGGCAGCAGAAAGAGATTTCCCGCCAATTCTATTCAACCTTTCGCGGGCAAACCCTGGAGGTCATCGTCGACGGGTCTGAAGCCCGGAAACCCGGTTATCTGACCGCCCGGGCCAGGTTTCAGGCGCCTGAAGTTGACGGGCAGGTTCTGGTCGAACCGCCAGCGGGACAGAGGGAAAAAGGTCTGCCGGCCTTCCTCAAAGTCCGGATAAAACGCTCCCTTGATTACGATTTGATAGGACGGGTGATTGATGATTAAACTGGCCAAAATAATCTCGACCTTTTTCGGTATCGGTCTCTTTCCGCTGGCCCCCGGGACACTGGCCAGCCTGACCATGGTTGTTCTCTATAAGTATTATCTCCACCGTTTGGCCTGGCCGTTTTATCTGGCGCTTCTGTTTCTGGTCATTGCCGCCGGAATTTATTTTTCCTCGATTTATGCCAGGAGTCTCAACCTGAAAGACCCGGGCAAGGTGGTTATCGACGAGGTGGCCGGACAGCTTCTGGCCGTTTTCCTGCTGAGACCGGACTGGGTCATTCTGGCCCCGGCCTTTATTCTTTTCCGCATCCTCGATATCATTAAACCCATGGGGGTCAAGAAACTGGAAACACTGAAGGCTGGCTGGGGCATAATGGCCGATGACCTGGGCAGCGGGCTGGTGGTGAATATACTGCTTCAGCTGGCTATACTTGTTTTTGGATTTTAGCATGAAAAACCAGCAAGAAAGAAGGACTATAGAGTTCATAGCCGTCGGCAGCGAACTGCTGACACCTTATTTTCTGGAAACCAATTCTCTTTTCATTTCCGAAAAGCTACAGGAGCTGGGCTGGACGCTGTCCTGCAAGACCGTGGTCAGCGACCGGCTGGAGGAACTGAAACAGGTCATCAAAATCGCCTGGAGGCGGAGCCGGCTGATTCTGGTCTGCGGCGGCCTGGGGCCGACCGATGACGACCGCACCAGGCAGGCGGTGGCCGAGGTCCTGGGGACCAGGCTGGTCTTCCGGAGGGACATCCTGGATAAAATCAGGCTGAGGTTTGAAAGCGGCGGCCTGAAGATGCCCGCATCCAACCGTCGCCAGGCCTACGTGATTGAAGGGGCAGAAGTTCTGGAAAATCCCAACGGTACGGCTCCCGGGTTGTGGCTGGAAAGAAAAGGCCGGGTGATGGTCTTGCTTCCGGGCCCCCCCTCTGAACTTAAGCCAATGGTCGAAAACCTGGTGCTGCCCCGACTTAAAAAGTTCGGGGAAGTCAGGGTCTTGAGGTCGGTAATCAGGATAACCGGGGCCGGAGAATCCATGGTCGAAGACCTGATCAGGCCAGTCTATAAAAGTCTTCCTGCCAAACTGCAGTTGATTACCCTGGCTACTCCCGGTGACGTTCAGATAAGGCTGGAAATGCCGGTTGGTGGTGGACGCCCGGAAGCCCAGGAAAAAGCTTTCAGCAGGGTAAAGGAAAGGGTTGTTCGACTTCTGGGTGATCTGGTCTATTCCACCGAGGGCCAGCCCCTGGAAAAGGTGGTTGGAGAACAGCTGCGAGCTGCTGGCAGGACCCTGGCCTGCGCTGAGTCCTGCACCGGGGGCCTGCTGGCCAACCGGATTACCAACATTGCTGGCAGTTCTGATTATTTTCTTGAGGGGCTGGTAACTTACAGCAACCGGAGCAAGACCCTTGAACTGGGAGTGCCGGAGGAGCTTCTTGGAGAGAAAGGAGCGGTCAGCGAAGAGGTGGCCCGGGCCATGGCAGAGGGAGTGCGAAAAAAGTCGGGGGCTGATTTTGCCCTGTCAACAACCGGAATCGCCGGGCCGGGGGGCGGCAGCCAGGTCAAGCCAGTCGGGCTGGTTTATGTCGGGCTGGCCTTCCCCGGGGGCTCAACGGTTACCAGGAATCTCTTCCGGGGAAGCCGGGAACAGGTTAAATTTCAGGCTACTCAAAAAGCTCTGGATATGTTAAGGTTAAAATTGCGTGATATGCAGAAAGAGGCAGGGCTTAAATGAGAACATTTATCGCCATTGACCTCAGTCCGGAAATCAAGAACCGCCTGAGCGCAGCCGTCAGGCTCCTGAAACCGATGGCTGCAGGCCTGAAGTGGGTGGCTCCGGAAAACTATCACCTGACCCTTAAGTTTCTGGGCGAGGTGGCCGAGCCGCGGGTTGAAGTCATAAAGGCTGTTCTGGACGAGGTAGCAGGAAGATACCAGAAATTCAACCTGATCGCCAGGGGAACCGGAAGCTTTCCACCCGGCCAGAGCCGGATGAGGGTGGTCTGGGTCGGGCTCGAAGCCGGAAAAGAGCTTTTTTCTCTTCAATCCGAACTGGAAGAAGCCCTGAGCCGGGAAGGGTTTGAAAGAGAAGAACGGGCCTTCTCCCCTCACCTGACGATTGGACGGGTTAGAGAACCGCAGAAGCAGGACCGGCTGAAGGCCGAACTGGACAGGCTCAGCCAGCAGGAATTCGGGACCATGGAGGTAAAAGAGGTAGAGCTTTTTCAGAGCATTCTGCACCCGGAGGGGCCCGAGTACCGGGTAATCAGCCGTCATTACCTGAGATGAAAAATCCAAGATGAAAATACTGCTGGTAGTCGTTAGTTACTTCCTCGGTGCCTTTCCCACGGGTTTCTTGCTGGTCAGGATCTCTTCCAGAAAAGATATAAGGGAAGTCGGCAGCGGTTCGACCGGTGCCACCAATGTCCTTCGCTACGGCGGCTGGAAGCTGGCCATACCGGTAATGATCGTAGATTTGCTCAAAGGGTTTTTGCCGGTCTTCCTGGCGGTGAACGTTTTTGCCGACCGCAGGCTGGCCGTCTGGAGCCTGCTCGCCGCAGTCATTGGCCATTGTTATCCGGTCTACCTCAGGTTCCGGGGAGGCAAGGGAGTAGCCACCACCGTCGGCGGCTTCCTCCACCTTGCTCCCCTGCCGCTGCTTATCAGCCTGGGCCTTATGATTTTGATACTTTTATCTTTCAGGTACGTTTCCCTGGCTGCCCTGACCGGCCTGCTGGCACTGCCCGTCCTGGTTCTCATCCTGACCGGTGAGAATTTCCTGTTCTGGACGGGCTGGCTCTTTTTCCTGATAATATTACTCAGGCATAAGGAAAATATAAAGCGGTTACTGGCGGGGACAGAGAGAAAATTTGGAGAAAAACTGAATGGTTAAATTTGCCGTCATCGGGGCTGGGAGCTGGGGTTCGGCCATGGCTTATTATCTCGGTCGCCTGGGTTTCCCCACCAGGCTATGGGTTAGAGAAGAAGAAGTTCTGGCTGACCTGGTCCAGACCAGAGTCAACCACACCTTTCTGCCAGGTTACGAGTTCCCGGTTACCGTCAGTTTCCACAAGACCATAGCTGAAACCCTTGAGGGAAATGAAGTAGTGTTCGTGGCCGTGCCCTCGCAGTTTTGCCGTCAGATTTATATGAGAATGGACGAACACCTGAAAAAAGGACAGCTGATAGTCAGCCTGACCAAGGGCCTCGAGCAAAAAACCTTTAAGACCATGACCGAGGTCATGGAAGAGGTCTTTGATTCCGGCCGAAAGCTAAGGCTGGGCGTGCTGTCCGGTCCGAGTTTTGCCCGGGAAGTGGCTGCCGGTCACCCGACGGCCCTGGTCCTGGCCAGCCGGGACCAGGCCCTGGCCAGGGAACTGCAGGAGACCATCTCCAGCCGGCAGCTGAGAATCTACACTTCGACCGATGTCATTGGAGTGGAACTGGGCGGGGCAGTCAAAAATGTCATGGCCATCGCCGCCGGAATTTCAGTCGGCCTGGGTTATGGTAACAACTCCCGGGCCACGCTGATAACCCGCGGCCTGGTGGAGATGACCAGGCTGGGGCTGACTCTGGGAGCCAGAAAGGAAACCTTCTACGGACTGGCCGGACTGGGTGACCTGGTCCTGACCTGCACCAGCGAGATGAGCCGGAATTACCGGGTCGGGCTGGAGCTGAGCAGAGGCAAATCATTGAGACAGATGCTGTCAGAGATGAAAATGGTGGCTGAAGGTGTCAGAAATACGCTGACCGTTCACAAGCTGGCAATTCATAAGAAAATCGAGATGCCCATCTGTCAGCAGGTCTACGAGGTCCTTTATCGGGGCAAGCCGGCTCATAAGGCCCTGGAAGATCTGATGTCCAGGAGCCTGAAGGAAGAAAAAGTTTAAGAATGCCAATAAAAATAGAAGGCAGGAGGAAAAGATGAAAAGGCAAAAGGTGCAAACGCTGCTGGTTCTATTACTACTCCTGGCCCTGACCACCTGCGCCTCCACCCAGAGCAAAATGGAAAAAGCCAGGGCCAATGACCCCCAGTATCAGTACAACCTGGGCTTGTTTTACCTCAATAACAACAACCTCGATGAAGCCATAAAATATTTTAATAAGAGCCTGTCCCTGAATCCGAAGAACCACCTGGCCTGGAATGCCCTGGGACTGACCCAGTCGATGAAGGGCAACTTCGAGGCTTCCATCCAGGCCTTCAGGAAGGCCCTGGAAGCTAACCCCCAGTTCAGTGAAGCCCACAACAACCTCGGTACCATCTATTTCGAGCTCGGCCAGTATGACCGGGCAGAAGCCGAATATCGTCAGGCCCTGCTCGACCCCAATTACCCCACCCGGGAACTACCGTTTTACAACCTGGCCCGGATGTATTTTGTCCAGGAAAAGTATGATGAAGCTTACGATAATGTGCAGAAGGCCATCCAGGTAAAAAATCGCTTTGCCATGGCCCACAACCTGCGGGGTCTGATTCTGGAGAAGACCGGAGACCTGGACGAGGCGGTGCTGGCCTTCGAACAGGCGGTAAAAATCGTCCCCGACGACACGACTTTTCTTTTTAACCTGGCCCGGGCCCAGTACAATGCCGGACTTTATCGCTCAGCCAAAGGAAATTTTGAAAAGCTATACCCGAAGCTGGTAGGCCAGGAAGACCGGGAAACTGTCAAGAAATATTTAGAAGAGTTAAAAAAACTGGTCAGGGACTGACCCCGGCTCCTGTTTCTGGCCTTCTTCCGACCGGGATATTTTTTCAGGTGCCTTCCTGCCAGCCCTTAAGGTATTTTTTCTGTTCGGTTGTCAGGCGGTCGATTTTTATTCCCATGGATTCCAGTTTCAAGCGAGCGATTTCCCGGTCTATGTCTTCGGGCACAGGATAGACCCGCTTCTCCAGTTTGTGGCCGTGTTGTTTAAGGTAAAGAACGCTCAGGGCCTGGTTGGCAAAGCTCATGTCCATGACCATGGCCGGGTGCCCTTCGGCTGCCGACAGGTTAATCAGCCGCCCCTCGGCCAGGACAAACAGGCGTTTGCCCCCGGCCAGGCGATATTCTTCCACAAACGGCCGTAGCGGCCGGCGATTTCTGGCCAGCGACCTCAGACTCGGCAGGTCAATTTCCACGTTGAAGTGACCGGCATTGGCGACGATGGCTCCGTCCTTCATCTTGCGGAAATGCTCGGCCCGGATGACATTCTTATTTCCGGTAACGGTAATAAAAACATCTCCCTCACCTGCTGCTTCCAGCAGAGTCTTTACCTGAAAGCCATCCATCAGTGCTTCCAGGGCTTTCAGCGGGTCAACCTCGCAGACGATAACCCTGGCCCCGGCTCCCCGGGCCCTGGTGGCCACACCCTTGCCACACCAGCCATAACCGCAAACCACCACCGTCAACCCGGCCAGCAAGATATTAGTGCAGCGCAGGATGCCGTCGATGGTGCTCTGGCCGGTGCCGTAACGATTATCGAACAGGTGCTTGGTCAGGGCGTCGTTGACGGCAATGATCGGATAGCCCAGGACTTTGTTTTCAGCCATGCTGCGCAACCTGATCACCCCGGTGGTTGTTTCTTCCGTTCCACCGATAATTTCCGGAAGCCAGCCGGCCCTTTTCTGGTGCAGGGTTGAAACCAGGTCGGCTCCGTCGTCCATGGTGACCTGGGGCCGATGACTTAAAGCTTTTTCCAGATGTCGGTAGTAGCTCTTCTGGTCTTCTCCCTTGATGGCAAAGACCGGGATTTTTTCGAATTTAACCAGAGCTGCAGCCACCTCGTCCTGGGTGCTGAGGGGATTGGAGGCAGCCAGCCGGACCTCAGCTCCCCCGGCTTTCAGGGTCAGCATCAGGTTGGCTGTTTCAGAAGTAACGTGAAGGCAGGCGGCCAGACGCAGGCCGGCCAGCGGTTTTTCCCTCTGCCATTTTTCTCTGATCTTGTTTAAGACGGGCATAGACCGGGCAGCCCATTCGATGCGGCCAAGGCCATCTTCGGCCAGTCTTAAATCCCTGACTTCATATTCCATGTTTTCCTCGCTCATGTTTAATATAATTGTTAAAAGCTTATTTTTTTCTTGATTAGACCGGCTACTGGCTTTCTTTTTCAGGCCATCGACCTCGCCGGCATTCATAAGGGTGTAAACCCGGGTTGCTTCTGGCCGCGCAGTATGAAGGGCGTTGTTCTGGCAAACTTTCCACTTCCGGTCAAACTGTTTGAGCTTTTCCTTCTATGCCATTTCAGGAACGGCCTGCCTCTCCAGCAGGTTCTCTCCTCCCTCTCAGCTAAGATAAAATCTATCCTGTTCCGCATTGTCCCGGGTACCTGTTGGCAGCCATTTTTAACATAAACTGTGGCTGATTGCAATTCGTTTGGTTTAATTTTTGGGGTATTTGTGATATTTATAGGCTGATTGTTTCCAGAGCCAGATGAATAAACTGAGAGAAAAAAGCTTTAAAAGACCAGGGCGGGCCTGGCTGGCGTTGATGTTTGTTCTGTTCCTGCCGGAGGGACTGTGGTCGGCCCGGTCTACGGCCCAGAGTTTCAACCCGGTCAGCTTTCGCTTGAAAAACGGATTGACGGTCATAGTGGTGGAAGATTCTTCCCTGCCCGTGGTCACGTCCGTTGTTGCCTATCGGGTGGGTTCAGTCAACGATCCAGAGGGCAAGGATGGACTGGCCTACCTGATGCAGAACCTGATGTTCCAGGGTTCGGAAAATGTCGGACCTCTGCAACACCTCAACTACATTCAAAATGTCGGGGGCGAGCTGAATGCCGCCACCACTTTTGACAAGACATTTTTTTATGAAACGGTTCCTTCCAACCAGCTGGGCCTGGTTCTCTGGCTGGAAGCGGACCGCATGCACTTCCTGCAGGTGACCGAGGCCAGCCTGGCCAGGGAAAAGGAAAATCTGATCCGCAACGAAAACCAGCGCTACCTGCAGGAACCTTTCAGCCGTTATTTTTTCCTGATTGACCAGATAATGTTTCCCGATTTCCGCTACGGGCATTCTCTGACCGGTTCGCCCGAGTCGATCAGGGGAATCAGCCTGGAAGACGTTATCAGGTTTTACAGGAAATATTATGTTCCCAATAATGCCGTCCTCTGCCTGAGCGGCGACCTGAAACTGGCCAGGGCCAGAGAGCTGGTCACCCGCTATTTTGAGACAATTCCACGGGGAGAGGAGCCGGAACCATATCCTGAACCCGAATTCATCCCTTCGCTCTCGGCCCGGGACCAGGTGATGATCGATCCCATGGTTTCCTCTCCGGCCCTGCAATTCGGGGTAAGACTGGAGGACCTGCGGCCCGAGGACAACCTGGTCCTGCGACTGCTGGAACAGGTACTGGTCCAGGGCGGGACCAGTCGCCTGGTCAATCGCTTGGTGAAGAAAGAACGCCTGGCCCTTTTCCTGAGCGGAGGCCTGGAAGAAAGGGGCAAGTTTCAAGCGCTGAAAATTTTTATGCTGGCCAATACCCAGATCATGGTGGAGCGGGCCAAGAGAAGTCTGGCCGATGAACTCAATCGCTTGAAGACTGAGATGATGTCCGAGAGGGAATTCCTCAAGGCCAAGAACATCCATAAGTATAACTACCTGAACCAGATGACCGGTAACAACCTGTCACGGGCCCTGGCCCTGGCCGATCTCTACCTTAAAGAGGGCCGGGTACCTGATATAGCCGGAGAGCTCGACCGTCTGGAAAAACTCACTCCCTATTCCATCCTGGCCCTGGCCAGGCGGCAGATAAGGGAGGAGAGGTTCTGCTTTTTGACCATTCTGCCCAGGTATTAAATATGAAAGATTGTTCATATAATTTCTGGCCCCGGCTGCTGGCAGCCCTGCTGGCGGTCTTTTTACTGGCCACGCCCCTGAAACCTCAGGAAAAATTCAGGCGGGTTCCACCCTACCCCGACCCTCTGCCCTCACTGGTTCTGCCTCCGGTGACATCCGAGGTAACAGGCAACGGTCTGAAGCTGATGGTAATTTCCAGAAACAACAACCGCCTGTTTAACCTTCAGGTGCTGATTAAGGCCGGAGAAAGCGATTCTCCGGCTGAGCTGCCCGGGCTGGCCACGGCCACCGCCCGGCTGATGCTGCGGGGCACGACCAGCATCAACCCGGCCGAGGTTGAAGAGAGACTGGCCTTTCTGGGAATAGAATACTCGGTCGAAGTCCGGTCGGACTACACGATTTTCTCTTTTTCTTTCCTGGACGAGAAGCTGGAGGCAGCCCTGGGTTTAATCGGCCTGTTTTTTGTCGAGCCCTCCTTTCCCGCCCTGGAGCTTTCGGCCGTAAAGCGGGAATTATACTACCAGCTACTGCGCCGTAACCAGGACCCGGAAAATGCAGGCTACGATTTTTTCCTGAAGAGAATATTTTCCGGCTCAGGCTACAACCCGGGAATTCTGGAAGCCGAGGCTATCAAGAACATCTCTACCCGGGAGGTAGCCCAGTTTCACCAGCGCTTTCTCCGTCCGAATAATTCCATCATCATTTTTAACGGCCCGGTTTCGCTGGATGAAGCCCGGAGCCTGGCCAGCCAGCATTTCCGGCGCTGGGTGCCGCGCCCGGTGGCCAGACCCCCGGTCCAGAAACTGGAAAACCGGGATTTCAACCAGGTCTGTTTCCTGGACGTTCCCGGTCCCGAGGTGGCGGTCATCGCCGGCAACCTGACCGTTCCCATCTCCAGCCCTGATTATCATCCGCTGCTGGTCCTGAACCACCTGCTCGGTGGCACCACCGGCAGCCGTCTCTTTCTCCAGTTGCGGGAGCTGAAAGGACTCGCCTTTTACGCCTTCAGCGACCTGAGTTTTTTCCGGGGAAACGGCCTGTTATGGGTAAAGGCCAAGACCTCTCCCCCGGCCATAGTTGAGGCCATCGCCGCCATCCAGCAGACCATGCGCGGCCTGTCGGAAGAGAAGATTAGCCCGGAAGAGCTGGAGAGGGCCAAAGCCTACCTGATGGGCAACCTGCCTCTTCAGCTGCAATCTCCGGAAGCGCTCAGCAGAAGAATGGGTTTGCTGGAGCTTTTTGAGTTGCCGCCTGATTTCTGGACCAGGTATTCTCAGAACATAATGCCGGTCAATGCCGAAAGCGTCCAGGCGGTGGCCAGAAAATACCTCTCCACCCGACCTCTGGTGGTCATAGCAGCCGAAGCTGCCGGAACCCTTGACTACTTAAGAGAATTTGACAAAATTGATGTCTATAACCGTAAGGGTCAATTTCAGGGTGTATTCCAGAAAGGAGTCTTGAAGTATGAAAATCGTTGAGTGCGTTCCCAATTTCAGTGAGGGTCGCGACCGGGCCAAAATTCAGGCCATCGTCCACGAAATAGAATCCACACCCGGCGTCAAGCTCCTGGATGTGGACCCGGGGGAAGCTACCAACCGGACCGTGGTCACCTTCGTCGGTTCACCCGAAGCCGTAAAGGAAGCAGCTTTCAAGGCCATCAGGAAAGCGGCCGAGCTGATCGACATGAGCCAGCACCGGGGAGCTCACCCCAGGCTTGGAGCCACCGATGTCTGTCCATTTGTTCCCGTTTCGGGAGTTACCATGGGAGACTGTGTCAGGCTGGCCAACGAACTCGGGCAGAGAGTGGGAGAAGAGCTGGGCATTCCCGTTTATCTTTACGAAGAAGCGGCTACCAGAGCTGACCGGAAAAATCTGGCCAGCATCCGGTCTGGAGAGTATGAAGGCCTGGCCGATAAGCTCAGAGATCCCCGCTGGAAACCGGATTATGGCCCGGCGGTCTTCAATCCCCGGTCCGGGGCCACGGTTATCGGGGCCAGGGAATTTCTGATAGCCTATAACATCAACCTGAATACCAGGGACAGAAAGATTGCCCAGGAAATAGCCTCTTATCTCAGGGAAAGCGGGCGGCCTAAAAAAGATAAAAAGGGAAACATAATCTACGATAAGAACGGGCAGCCGGTCAAGGTACCCGGAAAATTTAAGGCGGTTAAGGCCGTGGGCTGGTACATTGACGAGTACGGCATCGCTCAGATCTCAATAAACTTTACTAATTATAAGATTACGCCTCCACATGTTGTGTTTGACGAGGCCTGCCGGCTGGCCGAGAAGATGGGGGTTCGGGTAACCGGTAGCGAACTGGTCGGACTGATTCCTCTGGAAGCCCTGCTGATGGCCGGCAGGCATTACCTGGAAAAACAGGGCAAGAGTCCCGGGGTCCCGGAAAAAGAACTGGTCAGAATAGCCGTAAGGTCGCTGGGCTTGAGTGATATCGTCCCCTTCGACCCGGCTAAAAAAGTTATCGAGTACCAGTTTCCTCCTGACGAAAAGTCCCTTGTCCGGCTCAGGTTAAACGAGTTTGCCGATGAACTGTCAATGGATTCTCCTGCTCCGGGTGGAGGCAGTGTGGCCGCTCTTTGCGGCAGCCTGTCGGCTGCTCTGTCAGCCATGGTGGCCAACCTGACAGTCGGCAAAAAGGGTTATGAACAATCCTTTGACCTGATGAAAACGTTAGCCCTGAGGAGCCAGAAATTGAAAGACGAACTTCTTCAGGCCGTCGACCTGGATACCAGAGCCTTTAATCGGGTTATGGAAGCCTACCGCCTGCCCAAGGCCACCGAAGACCAGGCAAGAGAAAGAGAAGCAGCCATTGAAAACGCCAACAAAGAAGCCACCCTGGTACCCCTGTCCGTCCTGGAAAAATCCCTGGAACTGGTTGAGCTGGCCACACAGGCTGCCAGTGAGGGGAACAGGAATTCGGTGAGCGATGCCGGGGTAGCCGGTCTGGTCGCCAGAAGCTGCGGCCTGGGCGCTTACTACAACGTCCGGATCAACCTGCCCGGTATCAGGGATGAAAATTTTAAGAAGAAGACCCTGGCCAGGGCCGAGCAGCTGAAGAAAAAACTGGAAAAAGGCGTTCAAAAGCTGGAAAAGCTGATGGCTGGAGTCCTCGAGACTGAATGATTTGACTTCAGGCCAGGTTTATTATCAATTTTTGCGGCCGGGCTAAACTGGCGCCAGGAGACAGTGATTTACATGGTTTGCTGTCCCTTAAGCCTTTTAAAAAGAAATCCAAGGATGAAAATAAAAAGCGCCAGGAAAATGATGGCGGCTGAAGCTGGAAGGTTTAAGACATAGGCCAGGACAATCCCCCCGAGTATCGACAACAGGCTGAAAAGGCTGGAGAGGAGCAGCGCCTGCCGGAAATTTCTGGCCAGCTGCAGGGCAGCAGCCGCCGGGATGACCGTCAGTCCGGTCACCAGGAGCAGGCCAACGATGCGCAGTCCCAGTACTATGGTTACCGCTGACATCATTACCAGCAACCGGTCGAGTCCTTTCAGGCCGATACCGGAGACCGAGGCCGCTTCCCGGTCAAAAGTCATGAAGATGAACCTTGACAGATTCAGAAAGATACCGGCCGAGACCACAACCGCCAGCCCGACTGCCAGGTAGACTTCAGAAGGACCGATGGCCAGAATGTCACCAAATAGATAGGCCATCAGTTCGGCCCCGAAGTCTTTCTTGATTGACATCAGGAAAACGGCCAGGGCCAGACCTCCGCTGCTGAGAAGGGCTATGGCCGTGTCGCCGGGAAGCCGGGCCTGCTCCTTGAGTCTCAAAATCAGAAGAGAACCGGCCAGGGAAATCACCACCGAAAAAACTACTGGCATCAGGTTGAGGGCCAGTCCCAGGGCCACCCCGGCAAAAGCCACGTGGGACAGGCCGTGGCTGATCATGGCATCGCGCCTGAGCACCAGGAAGACGCCGAGCAGGCCGCAGGCCAGGGCCAGGCATCCTCCGGCCAGCAGGGCTCGCAGAAAAAGGCTGCTGAATATCAGGTCTCCGCTCATGTTCAATGTCTGTGTGATATCAGGTGATGGCCACCCTGCAGCAGTTCCCGGAAGCTGTCAGACTGGCAGAATTCAGCATGCTCTCCATGATAGAAAAGTTTCTGGTTCAGGCAGGCTACCCGGTTGATATGCCTGTTCACTATGCCGTAATCATGAGTCACCAGAACGATGGTCAGGTGTTTCTGCCTGTTGAGCTGTCCAAGCAGGTCATAAAAATTCTCCTGGGACGGATAGTCAACTCCGGTGGTCGGCTCATCCAGCAACAGGATTTCAGGTTCGGTGGCCAGGGCCCGGGCGATAAGGACTCTTTGCTGCTGTCCCCCGGATAGGCTGTTCATGGATTTCCCGGCTTCATTTTCCAGCCCGACAGTCCGGAGGGCTTCCAGAATTTTCTGCCTGACCTGGCCCCGGCCGGGTTTCTGCGGGCGGCTTATCGAATTGAGGCTGGCCGCAATCACCTCGGCCACCGAGATGGGAAAAATCTGGTCGAAATTGGTGGCTTTCTGCTGGATGTAACCTATTCTGTACCACTGGTTAAAGTCTTCCAGGGGTTGCTGGAATAACCAGACCCGACCCTGTCCCGGTTTAAGCAGCCCGACCATGATTTTCAGGAGAGTGGTCTTGCCAGAGCCGTTAGGACCGACGATCGCCAGAAAATCGCCCCGGTGGACGGACAGATTTATGTTGACCAGGGCCGGCACCCTCTCGTAGGCAAAGCTCACCCCTTCCACCCTGATGACTTCTTCCTTCTTGTTTTCCAGGATCATTCACACCCCAGGGCCGTCTTGAGTATCTGCAGGTTATCGGCCATCAACTCCAGGAATGTCTTTCCTTCCCTGAGCTGGTCCCTGGTAAGATTGACGCCGGCCGAGAGGCTGAACAGCCTGGCTCCCGTCTCGCGGGCAATGGCACTGGCATAAGCCGGCGGCTCCGAGCTCTCGTAAAAAACCGCCTCAATTTTTTTCTCTCTGATCAGTCTTATTATTTCCTGCAGCTTCCTGGCTCCGGGCTGGGCCTCGGGGTGAGGCCCGCTCAGGCTGATCGGGATCAAACCGTAGCGGCCGGTCAGGTAGGCAAAGGCCTGGTGACCGGCGATGATGATTTCTTTTCGGAAGCAGGGTCTGAGCTCCTGCTGGAAGCGGTTATCCAGGGCGGCGAGCTCCTCGATCAGGGACCTGCCTCTTTCCCGGTAATATCCGGCACCATTCGGGTCCAGGGCACAGAGTTCTTCCACCAGACGGTCGACCAGGATACGGTCCGCCTCAAAATCAAGCCAGACATGTGGGTCGTCCCGCCTCAAGGCCGGGTAGCCGACAGAGCGCAGGTAATCAATAAACCTCAGGGTTCTGGCGCTTTTTGTCTTTCTTAGAGATTTTTCCAGCCTGACCAGCCAGGGTTCCAGTCCACCGCCGACGGCAATCACCAGGTCGGCCTCGGCCAGAAGTTTAAGGTCGGAGGGGGTAAGCTGGAAATGATGGATTTCGGCCGAGGGCGGTATAATCTGGCGGACTTCAGCCCGGTCGCCGGCCACACTCCTGGCCAGTTCGGTCAGGGGGAATATCGTGGTCACCAGGACCGGCCTCTGGGTTCCGGCCGCTGGCAGAAATGGAGCACTTATCAGGGTAGCTAAAATAATAATAGCCATAATAACTCTGGCCGGGTTTAAGATGCTTTTCATGTATTCAGTCACCACCTGCTGCAGCTTGAAATAATTCTTTATTTTTATGATATTATAGCATAATAATCAATAATTTATGGAAGGAGCATAAATGAGCAACGAGTTGACTTCCCTAAAACCGGAAAAACTCTGGAAACATTTCAGCCAGATCCTGGCCATTCCTCACGGTTCAGGAAACGAAAAAGCTCTGGCCGAGCATATCATCAACCTGGCCAGAAGCTGGGGCCTGGAAGCCCGCCAGGATAAAGCTGGAAACGTGGTGGTTCGCAAGCCCGCTTCCCCCGGAAAAGAAAATGCTCCGGGTGTGGTTCTGCAGGCCCACCTGGACATGGTCTGCGAAAAGAATTCCGAGGTCAGCCACGATTTCCTGAAAGACCCAATAAAGGCTTATGTCGAAGGCGACTGGGTCAAAGCCAGCGGCACCACCCTGGGAGCTGACAACGGAATCGGTCTCGCTGCCTGTCTGGCCGTTCTGGAAGACAGGTCTCTCGTCCATGGCCCGCTGGAATGCCTGTTCACGGTGGATGAAGAGACCGGTCTGACCGGAGCCTTCAGGCTGGGCAAGGATATGCTGACCGGCAAGTTGCTGCTCAACCTGGACAGTGAGGACGAGGGGACCTTCACCATCGGCTGCGCCGGCGGAGCCGATTCTGAAATCAGCCTGCCCCTGGAGCGCAAAAAGAAGAAACCGGGCCAGGTTCTCCTGGTTAAAATTTCTGGACTGCGGGGCGGCCATTCCGGCCTGGACATTAACCTCGGACGTGGTAATGCCCTGAAACTTCTGGCCCGGGTTCTGAGCTCGGCCTCGGAAAAGTTCAGGCTGGAGTTGATTTCTTTTGGCGGCGGGAGCAAACGAAATGCAATACCCCGGGAAGCCTGGGCTCTGGTGGGAGTTGATAAGAAGGACCGGAGGGCACTGGTCAATTTTCTCAAGAAAGAGTTTGAAGCCATTAAATCCGAATACAGAGTGACTGAACCCGAGCTGGCCTACGACCTCAGAAATTCTGTTGACTCTGACTTTCCTCTGACGGGAGAATCCCAGGACCGTCTGTTGAGGCTTATTCTGGCCCTGCCCCATGGAGTGGTGTCAATGCATCCCCGGATTGCCGGCCTGGTGGAAACTTCAAGCAATCTGGCCATCGTCCACACCGAGCCCAAGGCAGCCAGGATAGTCTGCAATACCAGGAGCTCGGTCTTCACGGCCCTGGAAGCGGTCAGGCTGGTGATCAGGGCCTGCTGCCATCTGGCTGGAGCCAGGGTCAATCAACCCCAGGGCTACCCGGCCTGGACTCCCAACCTGGATTCCAGTCTGCTGAAGAAAATGGTGGAGATCTACCAAAACCTGTTCCAGAAAGAACCCGAGGTCAAGGCCGTCCATGCCGGACTGGAATGCGGAATAATCGGAGAGAAGTATCCCGGAATGGACATGATTTCTTTTGGACCGACCATCAAGTACCCGCATTCACCTGATGAAAGAGTGAGCATAAACTCGGTGGAAAGGTTCTGGCAGTTCCTGCTGGAGGCTCTGGTAAAGTTAACCTGATATAAAGGATAGGTGGAAATGAAGAGGAGAAAATTTCTTCTACTCCTGGGAATATTTTCTTCTCTGCCATCCAGGCTGCGGTCTGCGTTCAGACCGGGGAGGATAACCATGAAGAAAGCCATTCAGACCGAACGGGCCCCCAGGGCCATCGGCCCTTATTCTCAGGCTATTAAGGCCAACGGTTTTATTTTCGTTTCGGGACAGATTCCTCTGGACCCGGTCAAGGGGGAAATAGCCGGGGCGACCATAGAGGAACAGACCCACCAGGTTTTGAAGAACATCCAGGCCATTCTGGAAGCAGCCGGGAGCTCCATGTCCGAGGTGGTGAAAGCCACCGTCTACCTGGCTGATATGAACGAATTTTCCAAAATGAATGAAATCTATGCCCGGTATTTCCCCGAACCCTTTCCGGCCAGGGCGACTTTTCAGGTAGCCAGGTTGCCCCGGGATGTTAAAATCGAAATCGAGGTAATAGCCGCGGCCGGTCCGGAAGTGGTTCCGCTGGTCAAATAAACCTGAGAGTTACCAGGGGACGGGCCCTTAAAATTTGCCTGGTCTGTAGTATAATTATTTTGAGAGTCAAAAATGCCCATATATGAATTTATCTGCCTTAATTGCCAGAAGAAATTCGAACTCCTGGTCAGCCTGAACAACACCGTAAAAGTTACCTGCCCGGACTGCGGCAGCGACCGGGTGAAGCGGATGGTTTCTTCTTTCGGGATTGGCGGAGGCGGTAGCCGGATTAAGAGCGGTTCGGGCAGCTGCTCCAGCTGCTCCTCTCAGAGCTGTTCCACCTGCAAATAAATCTTTTTCTTGACATATAAGGCCTCATTCCTGTAAATCTATTCACTAAATTTAAAGCCTTCATTTGAGGAGCGATAGGTCCTTGGCCCACAGCCAGAAAACAGATTTGAGAATAGGAGTGGATTCAGGCGGAACCTTTACCGATTTTGTCATCCATTCCGGAGGTCAACTCACGGTCAAGAAGGTTCCTTCCACGCCGGCCGACCCCTCAATTGCCATTCTGCAGGGACTGGTCGATTTACTGCCAGCCAGTCAGGCCCTGATAATTCATGGCACCACGGTCGGCACCAATGCCCTGCTGGAGAAAAAAGGAGGTCGCATTGCTTTTCTCACCACGGCCGGCTTTGAAGACATAATTTTTATCGGGCGCCAGACCAGAAAACACCTTTACAGTCTGAAGGGAGAGGAACGCAGCTATATTATTTCACCCCGCCTCTGCTTTGGCCTGGAGGAAAGAATCCTGGCCGGTGGCCGGGTAGAAAAACCTCTCCGGAAAAACGACCTGGACCGTATAATCAATATCTTAAAAAAGGAAAAGGTTGAGGCCGTGGCTGTCTGCCTGCTGCATTCTTATGCCAACCCGGTGCACGAGGAGGTCGTGGCCGAGAAGCTGGGCCAGGCCGGCTTCAAGGTGTCATCTTCCTCCAGTCTGCTGCCCGAATACCGGGAGTACGAGAGAGCCTCCACCACGGTCATCAACGCCTATCTCCTGCCGGTGATGGATCGCTACCTGGGCGAACTGCAGGGAAAACTGGAGGGAGCCCAGCTAAAGGTCATGCAGTCCAACGAGGGGTATATCTCGGCCGAAAAGGCCAGGCAGGAACCCATCAAGACCATCCTGTCCGGCCCCACCGGCGGCGTGGTCGGAGCGCTTCACCTGGCCAGGGCGGCCGGCTTTCGCCAGGTGATCAGTTTTGACATGGGCGGGACTTCAACTGATGTTTCCCTCATCGACGGCCGTATTAAAAGGTCAACTGAAAACCTGGTCGGAGATTTCCCGGTGCGGCTGCCGATGGTGGACGTGCACTCGGTCGGAGCCGGTGGCGGCTCTGTAATCTACGTCGATAAAGGAGGGCTGCTCAGGGTGGGCCCGCAGAGTGTGGGAGCCAATCCCGGGCCGGCCTGTTACGGGCTGGGTGAAATTCCTGCGGTTACCGATGCCAACCTTTGCCTCGGCCGGCTGGACCCTGAGTATTTCCTGGGCGGCAGGATGAAGATCTACCCGGAAAGAAGCCACAGGGCCCTGGAAACCGTGGCCAGGAAAATCGGCCGGAGTCTGGTTGAGACTGCCCTGGGGGTGGTGGCCATCGCCAACGCCAGCATGGAGAAGGCCATCCGGGTAATTTCTGTCGAAAGAGGTTATGACCCGCGGCAATTTTCTCTTGTCTCTTTCGGCGGGGCCGGCGGCCTGCACGCCGTGGAAATGGCTGAACACCTGATGATTCCCCGGGTTATCATCCCGAGATTTGCCGGGGTGCTGTCAGCCCTGGGGCTGCTGCTGGCCGACTCAGTCAAGGATTATTCCCGCTCTTTCATCCGCCTGGCCCAGAAAACCGACCCGGAAGAACTGGAAAGGGTCTTCGGCCAGATGACTGAGCAGGCCCTGGCCGATATGGCCGAAGACGGGTTCAGCCCGGAGAAAGTTCTGGTCGAACGGCAACTGGACCTGCGGTACCTCGGGCAATCCCATGAACTGACTGTTCCCTACCGCCCCGGGCACTTTCATAATTTTAGCTACCTCCAGGAATTCCATCGCCAGCACCGGCGCCTTTTTTCTTATTACCATCAGCATCGCCCTGTGGAAATAGTCAACCTGAGAGTCCGGGCCGTGGCCAGAGCTCAGAAAATAAAGTTGAGGTCCTATGAGCGCTGTCCGGAAGTGCCGGCCGCGGCCAGGATTAAAAAACAGTGGCTGTATTACGGAAAAGAAAAATATCGCGTTGAAGTCCTCGACCGCTCTCAGTTGCTGGCCGGAAACAGGCTTCCCGGTCCGGTCCTGGTGGTCGATGCCGAATCAACCACCTTCGTTCCCCCGGGTTACGTCGCCACCACCGACAGCTTCTTGAATTTGATAATAGAAAAGGCGGGCCGAACATGAGCCAGTTTGACCCGATAGAACTCGAGCTGTTCAAAAATTTATTCACCTCGATCACCGAGGAAATGGCCGCCGTCCTGCAGAGAACGGCTTTATCGCCGAATATCAAGGAAAGAAGGGATTTTTCCTGCGCCCTGTTCACCAGGCTTGGCGAAACTTTTGCCCAGGGGTCTCATATCCCGGTTCACCTGGGAGCCATGCCGCTCTCTGTTCAGTCTGCACTTCAGGCAGTGGAATTCGAGCCGGGCGACGTGGTTATCCTCAACGACCCCTATAAAGGCGGCACGCATCTTCCTGACATAACCTGCATCCAGCCTTATTTCGTCGGTGAAAACCTCTGCTTTCTGGTAGCCAACCGGGCCCATCATTCTGACGTGGGAGGTATCACCCCTGGTTCCATGCCGCTGGCCACAGAGATTTTCCAGGAAGGCGTGATTATTCCTCCTTTAAAGCTCTATCGCCGCGGTCGTCTGAACGAAGAGGTTCTCAGCCTGTTTCTGGCCAACGTCAGGACACCGGAGGAAAGGCGTGGTGATATCATGGCCCAGGTAGCAGCCAACTCCCGGGGTGCAAGGCGCCTGGGTGAAATGCTGGCCCGCTATGGACTGGAAAAGTTGACCCTGTACGCCGACCAGATACAGGTTTACACCGAAAAAATTCTAAGGGCAACCATCAAGGCCATCCCCGACGGCCTTTATGAATTTGAGGATTACCTGGATGACGACGGCGTCAGCCCGAAGCCGGTGAAGGTCCGGGTAGCCCTGACGGTCAGAGGCGAGGAAGCCTGGGTGGATTTCAGCGGCTCTTCCGAGCAGGTGGCCGGTTCTATTAACGCTAATTTTGCTGTCACCTACTCGGCTATTCTTTATGTCTTTCGGTCGCTGGTGGAAGAAGATATTCCTTTCAACACGGGTCTTATGAAACCGATAAAAATAATCGCCCCGGAAGGCTCGGTGGTCAACGCTACCTTTCCCTCGGCCCTGGCCGGTGGCAACGTTGAAACTTCCCAGAGGATAGTGGATGTCTTGCTGGGTGCCCTGGCCCAGGCCCTTCCGGACAGGATTCCGGCCGCCAGTCAGGGAACCATGAACAACGTGGCCTTTGGCGGTTTTAACCCGAGCACCAGGGCTAACTTTGCTTATTATGAAACAATCGGCGGCGGGCTGGGCGCCTCGCCCGGACTGCCGGGTCTGAGCGGAGTCCATTGCCACATGACCAACTCCCTGAACACCCCGATTGAAGCTCTGGAGAATTACCTTCCGGTTAAGATCAAACAATACGCCCTGAGAAAAAACTCCGGTGGCTACGGACGGCGGCGAGGTGGGGATGGACTGGTCAGGGAATACCAGTTCCAGGTACCGGTCAACCTGACCATAATTTCCGACAGGAGAAAAGGGCGACCCTACGGGCTGGCTGGAGGCCTGCCCGGAAAGGCCGGGGTCAACCTCCTGATCAGGAAGGGACGCAGGAAGAACCTGGGCTCCAAGGTCAACCTTAAGCTGGAAGCCGGAGACGTCCTCAGAATTGAGACCCCGGGCGGCGGCGGATACGGACGGCCGGAAGAATGAGCCCGGCCTCAATCGACGGTCAGGGTCTTGCTGATGTTTCGCGGCTGGTCCGGGTCAAGCCCTAATTCCTGGCTGACATGGTAGGCCAGAAGCTGGGCTACGACCACGCTCAGAATCGGGCTGAAATAATAATTATCCGTGACCAGAGGGATCAGGAAGTGAGCGTTCAGCCTGAGAGCCTGGTCGTCGGGCGCGATCAGAGCAATTTTCCCGTAACGACAGCTTACCTCGTTCATGTGGGAGATGCTCATCCTGGCATCCTGAACGGTACTTATGAATACCACCCAGTCATCGGGCGAGATTATGGCCAGTGGTCCGTGCTTGAACTCGGAAGAGTACATGGCCTCGCAGGGAATGTAAGAGACTTCCTTGAGTTTCAGGGCACCTTCCAGGCAGGCCCCGTAGGACAGCCCATAGCCCAGGTAATATAGGTATTTTTTCCCCTTTAAAACCCTGGCCAGCTCCTTAACCGGACCCGGTGTCTGGTTCAGGGTCTCGGCCAGCAGTCCTGGCAGAGAGCGAAGTTCTTTCCGGGAAAGAGGAGACCTAATTCCCTTAAGCCTGGCCAGCTCGCAGGCCAGCACCAGAAAAGTCAACACCTGGTTGAGGAAGGTCTTGGTGGCCGGAACTGAAATCTCTACCCCGGTCAGCAAAGGCAGGTAATGCCTGACCCTGAGCTGGAGGGATGAACCCAGGACGTTGACCATAGCAATTATATTCTGGACCTTCCGGCTCTCCAGGAGGTTTAGAACGTTGATGACGTCCTTGGTTTCTCCGCTCTGGGAAACCAGGATGAAAGCCTCCTGTTGGGGATTGAAATTCTTATAGAATTCGGCGAAGGCCCCGGCCACCACCGGGGTAGCTTCTACGTGTCCGATGGCATTGAGGTAACAGGCGCCTATGGTACAGGCATTGTAGGAGGACCCCGAACCCACCAGGAAGACCCGCCTCGCTCTTTTTAAAATGTTGAGTATTCCCTGCAGATTTTCCTTCTGTTCGAAGTAATCCAGAAGGTTCCTGGCTTTTTCCGGCTGCTCGTGGATTTCTTTCAGCATGAAGTGAGGATAATTGCCTTTCTGGGCCTGCTCCAGGTCCAGGGTGCATTCATACGGTTCCCGTTCTATGACCTGTCCGGTGGACAGGCTCTTTATCCGGTAGGAACTGGCTGAAAATTCCACGTATTCTCGGTCTTTGATGGAGACTATTTTTCTGGTCAGGGGCAGAATAGAAGGCAGGTCGGAGGAACAGCAGACGAACCCCTCACCTACCCCGAGATAAAGCGAGGAATATTTCTTTACGCAGTACATCAGCTCGCTTGCGATTTCTGTCACGCAGAAGGCATAGTCACCCTGGAGCATTCTGTCCGCTTTCTCCAGAGCTCGTCCCAGGTCTCCTGAATTTTTCAGGGCTTCTTCCACGGCGTGGACACAGACCTCCCCGTCGTTTTCACCACGGAACCTGTGGCCGGCCAGGGTCAAGGAAGAAATCAGTTCCCTGGTATTGACGATGTTTCCGTTATGGGCTCCGACCAGCCTCTGCTGACAGTCAAAGTGAGGCTGGGCATTGCGCGGCAATGGCTGGCCAAAAGTGGCCCAGCGCAGCTGAACGATACCCTTATATCCCTGCATTTCTTCAAAGTGGAGCTTCTGGTTCACCTCTTCAATCTTGCCCACATCTTTTCTTAGATCAACCCGGTCGCCATCAAAAACACCCATTCCCACCGAGTCGTAACCGCGGTAGGTCAGGCGCCGCCCGGCTTGCAGGAGTATGCGACCCAGGTCCTGGCGTCTTTCCTGGAAGATAATTCCGAAAATTCCACACATCACTCTCTCCTCGGCGGGGCAGGTCAGGTGCCCGCCCGGTAGCTAAACGCGGCTGGCCCGGCCTTCGTCCCGGCAGATTTTTTTAATCTTGCTTTTTTCTATCATAAGCGAACCCTGGTAAGCCACATAGTTCAGAAGAATCAACACCCTCTCTTTATCGCTCAGGTTCCGGTAGAATAGCCCTCTCAGCCCTTTCAAGGGGCCCTCCATTACCACAATTTCGTCGCCGGGCCGGGGCTCCTCTCCATATTTCATCAGCTCGATCAACCCGTTTTTCTCCCTGCTTTTCAGACATTTAATAATCTCGCTATCGAGGGAAATGGGTCCGGAAGAGTTTCCAATCACTCTCTGCACACCTCTGGAATAAATCACCGTTCGGTATTGTTCCGGATACCTGAATTTCAGGAAGAGATAACCCGGAAAAAATGGACGGACAGTTCCGTCCTGGCAATACTTCGGGTTGTATACTGTAAACCCGGCCTGGCTGAAAAGATTCTCGACCTCAAATTCCTTCCTGGGTTTGGTGCGGATTACATACCACTTGATCATTCTCACCGGCTAACCGTCCACTGTGTTTAAACGGGGACGATGGCAATTTGATATTTCAGGCAAAAAGTTTCTCAACGTCCTTAATTTTCCTGGGAATCTTTGGTCCGAGCACCCGGCAACCGTTCTCTGTTACCAGAACATCATCCTCGAGCCTGACGCCTCCAAAATCAAGAAATTTTTCCACAGCTGAGTAGTTTATAAAATCAAGATGCTTCTTTTCTTTTTTCCAGGTAGCCACCAGTGCCGGAATAAAATATATCCCGGGCTCAACCGTAAGCACAAAGCCCGGTTCCAGGGCTCTGGCCAGTCTCAGGTAGCCCAGTCCAAATTGCTGGCTGCGCTTGACAGTCTGGTCGTAGCCAACGTGGTTTTCTCCGAGGTTTTCCATGTCATGAACATCCAGCCCCAGCATGTGTCCCAGACCGTGCGGGAAAAAGAGAGCATGGGCTCCATGTTCGACGGCCTCATCCAGGTTACCCTTCATCAGTCCCAGGTCTTTCAAGCCTTCAGCCATGACCCGGGCTGCCCGGAGATGGACTTCGAGGTACTTAATACCGGGGGCAATGGCTTTGATGGCCTCTTCCTGGCCCCTGAGCACGATGGAGTAGATATCCCGCTGACGCTGGTTAAACTTTCCTCCCACTGGAATCGACCTGGTGATGTCGCAGGCATAGTGCCGGGCCGACTCGGCTCCGGCATCCATAACCAGCATCCGGCCTTTTTTCAGGGTATCGCCGTATGAGGTTTTGTGAAATATCTGCCCGTTTATGGTGATGATGGGCGGAAAAGAAAAAGTCAGGCCATTGGCTCTCAACACCATCTCCATAAAGGCCAGAACTTCCTGCTCCCTGGCTCCGGGTTTGACCCTGGGTATGGCCACCAGGTACATCTCTTTCGTCACTGACAAAGCATTCTCTATTTCCTTAATTTCTTCAGGGCTTTTGACCGAACGAAGAGCCACCACTGCCCGTATTAATTCCAGTGAAGCTTGTGATTTAAGCTCGTCCGGCGAGACTCCCAGCCAGCCGGCCAGCTGCAGACTGGTTTCAGCCCTGTAGGGTGGCAGAAAATGGATTGTCCGACCCTGGCTCCTGGCCTTCTGCAGGTATTCTTGAATGGCAGCATATGGTCTGACCTGCCTGACTCCGACCGCCATCGCCCTGTCCTTCATTTTCGGCTGGGGACCGACCCAGATTATATCTTCAAGAGTTACGTCGTCCCCGAAGATAATGTCCTGACCTTCGTCTATGTCCACGATTGCGGCCAGGCCCGGCGAATCCAGTCCAAAAAAATACAGGAAAGTGCTGTCCTGACGAAAGGGATAGGCGTTGGCCTTGTAGTTCATCGGGCTATCGACATTGCCCGGGAACAGGCAAAGTCCTGTCTTGACCAGGCTCCTGAGCTTTTTTCTTCTCTGCTGATAAGTTTCGGGTTTGAACATCTATTCCTCCTCTCAGAATTATAAAATCATCTATACCAGATTTTGCTGATTAAATCAAAAGAATGTTGAATGGAGTCAGAGGTTCAAACGGGAAAAATTTAAAAGAATGGGTTGGGGTTGCTTTTCCATCTTCAGCCTGAAGACCTGGATGCGGCCAGAAGCGGGCTTAAATTTTAGGATTATAGACTGACGAGCCAGGAGATCTGGGATGGAATAAAAAAAATGGTAGCGGGGGCTGGATTTGAACCAGCGACCTCCGGGTTATGAGCCCGACGAGCTACCTGACTGCTCTACCCCGCGATCATTTTCAATTATAACAGAAAAACGCCTTTTGTCAAAAAGTGGCCGGAGCAGGACATAAGCCGAATTCAGTTACTGCTCGTGGCAGCGGCGGTCATTTGTCTGATCGGCTGATTGCTCAGCCGGTTTAGCGACCTACCCACCCCATCGGACGGGCCATCCTCAAGCGGGGCTAATTTGGTCTTGCTCCGGATGGGGTTTGCCCTGCCTCTGCCGTCACCGACAGAGCGGTGAGCTCTTACCTCACCTTTTCACCCTTACTCGCTTCTCGAGGAAGCGGGCGGTATGTTTTCTGTGGCACTTTCCCCCGGTCGCCCGGAGTCGCGGTTAGCGACCATCCTGCCCTGTGGAGTTCGGACTTTCCTCCCCTTCTTCCTCGTTGGAAGAAGAAGCGACCGCCTCGCCTGCTCCAGCCTTTAATTTTATACCATATTGCTCCAGTTTTTTGTAGAGGTTGCTGCGGGGGGTGTCGATTTCCCTGGCGGTCCTGGAAACGTTCCAGTTGTTGCTCTTCAGCTTAAACAGGATGAAATTCTTCTCGGCTTCCTCCCGAAAATCCCTCAGGGTCCTGACCCGGCGCAGGTCGGGCAACAACAGTTCCCTGTCCTGCAGCAGATAGTCGGGCAGGTCCTCCGGGCCGATAATTTCCTTATCGGTAAGGATAATCAGCCTCTCCACCAGGTTTCGCAATTCCCTGACGTTTCCCTTCCAGGGATACTTCATCATGATTTCCAGGGCTTCAGCCGAAAATTTCTTGCGACGAAAATTATTCTCTTCCGAATAGGCTGCACAGAAATAATCGACCAGAAGAGGAATATCTTCCTTCCTTTCTCTGAGAGGCGGAACGTAAATCGGGACCACGTTCAGCCGGAAATAGAGGTCGTCGCGGAAACGGCCTTCTTTCATCTCCTTTTTGAGGTCTTTATTGGTGGCGGCGATAATCCGGACATCAACCTTGATGATCTTGCTGGAACCAACCCTCTGGACCTCGCCTTCTTCCAGAACCCGGAGAACCTTGGACTGGGTCTTCAAGCTCATATCCCCTATTTCATCCAGAAATATGGTTCCCCCGTCAGCCAGTTCAAACTTGCCCGGCTTGCGTTCGGTGGCCCCGGTGAAGGCTCCCTTCTCATGGCCGAACAGCTCGCTTTCGATCAGTTCCTCGGGAATGGCGGCGCAGTTGACCTGGACGAAATTCTCTTCGGCCCGGGGGCTGTTATCGTGGATGGCCCTGGCCACCAGTTCTTTTCCGGTGCCGCTTTCCCCCTGGATGAGAACGGTGGCATGGGTCGGTGCAATTTTCTGGATTTCCTGCCAGAGACCCAGCATCAGCGGGTGTTGCCCGATAATCCGGTATTTTTTTTCTACCCGTTTCTTGATATCCTGAACTGTCGTTTTCAATTTTCTGGCTTCCAGGGCGTTGCGGACACTGAGCAAGACCCGCTCCCGGTGCAGAGGCTTTTCCAGGAAGTCGAAAGCCCCCAGCTTGGTGGCTTCCACAGCCATGGCGATAGTTCCGTGACCGGAGATCATGATAACCTCCGGAACCAGCGGTTTTTTCCTGACCTCGGCCAGCAGGCTCAGACCGTCGCTATCGGGCAATCTGATATCGAGCAGGACCAGGTCAATTTCCGGATGGCTCTCGAGCACCTCCCGGGCCGTCACTCCGTCCGCGGCCTCGAAGAAAACGTAGCCTTCATACTCAAGAATCATTTTTAAGGTCTTCCGGATGTTGTCCTCGTCATCCACCACCAGAATACGGTAGTTTCTTTCCCTGGTATTCATAATCTTATTCTAACACATCCGGCCCGGGGCTCGAAAATAAATGTTGATTAAATTCCATTCAACTCTTATATTTTTTAGTGGAGGATTAGAATTTTCACCCTGAGAAAGTTGTTTCCGGCCGCTTGGTTATTCTGGCTGGCCTGTCTTACCATCCTGATAGCTTCTGGGCCTGATCCGGAACCGCCCAATCTTCAGGACCGCCGGGCTGAAACCGAGTTCAGCCTGGATAACGGCCTCAAAGTCTATTTACTCCCCTATTCCTGGTCGCCCCTGGTTACCATCGTTCTGGCAGTGAAGGCCGGAACGGCCGACGAAACCCCGGAGACCAGCGGCCTGCTCCATCTTCTGGAGCACTGCCTGCTTTTCCGGCAATCTCACCTGACAACCGATAACCGCCTGTTCCGGATAATCAATCAGCATGGACTTTACTATAATGCCCGCACCGAGCAGGATATGATGCTATTTGAAATCAGCCTGCCCGGAGACTATCTGGAGCAAGGTCTGACCCTGCTGAAGGAGATTACCTTTTCCTTCAACCTGACCGAAGAAGCACTGGAGATGGAAAAATCGGTGTTGTTAAAAGAGCTGGCCGAGAACGCTCGCCAGCCGGAAAAGGTCGGGCTGGCCAAGGTCTATGAACTGGCCTTTCCTGGAACCGGTTACGCCCTTCCGGTTTTTGGAAAAGAAGAAGTTATAAGTCGCGCCGCCCTGTCAGACCTCAAGGACCTGCATCAGAAATTTTTCAGGCCCGACAATGCCGCCCTGGTCGTGGTGGGTGACATTGAACCGGAGAGAATTGAGGAAAATCTCAGACCCATTTTTTCGGACCTCAAAGGAAACGGCAGACAGGCCAGGCGGCCGGCCCTGTCCTGGAAATACCCGGACTCCGGACCCCTGGTTGAGCTAAGAATGAAGGTCTCAGATACCTATGTCATGGCCGGACTGCCGGCTCCTGAATATAACAGTCCCGATCGGCTGCCCATGGACCTGCTCAGCGAACTGGCCGGCCAGGGGCTAAGCCCTCTTGTCTATCAGGCCTTTGCCGGCCAACCCGACCTCATCTCTTCTGCCCGCTTTCATTATATAAGTCATGAACAGGCCGGGCTGCTTTTTATTTCGGTTACCTGCCTGGAGGACAGGGTGCCCACGGTCAAGCGTCTGCTTCAGAACTTCCTGCCCCGGCTGGCCGAAATGAACTATTCCCGCGATGATTACCTTCCGGACCAACGATTTCTGGTATTGGATTTCCTCCAGGGCGGGAAAAACAGGTTTCAATGGTTGTCCGAAAAAATGATGGAAAGCCCGGCACTTCTGGCCCTGTCGCTGGCCAAACATCTGTTGCTTCGAAGCAGCCGGGAGCAAAAAAATTATCTTGAAACCATCAGCGGGCTTGATTCCTCCGACCTCAGAAAGGTAGCCCGCCGCTACCTGTCCCGGGCCAGACCCGTCTGGGTGGTGATAAAACCCGAAAAAAAATGAAAAAGCGCAGCAATTTCATCAGAAAGCTTTTGCTGGTTTTGAGCCTGGGCAGTCTTCTGGTCCGGCCGCAGACTTTACCGGCCCAGCCTCTAAACTTCGAGATTTTCAGCCTGGGAAATGGCCTGAAGGTCTATTACCAGTTTCAGCCGGGATCAAAATTAACCACCGTCGTTTTTCATTTTCTTGGCGGTCAGTCCCTGGAAAATCCTGGCCAGGCCGGCCTGGCCTTCCTGGCTACCAGGCTGATGGCCGAGGTAACCGATGAGGACCGACTGTCAGAGCTACTGGCCGCCGGAGTTAATCTTTCGGCCGGAAGCCGGGCTGATTTTTGTTTCATCCAGATGGAAGGACTTACCGGCCATCTTGATAAAACGCTGGGGATTGTGGCCGCAGGTCTCAGGACTCCTCTTTTTTCCGGACCCCGGATAGGTCGGGTCAGGAACAGCCTTAAACTGGAAGCCAGCCGGGAAGCCTGCCGCCTGGTCGATTCGGCTTTAATCTGCCTGCGACAACAGGTTTTTCCCGGAAGTCCTTACGGCCAGTCTCTTTACGGACGGGAAGCCGAGCTCAAGTCAGTCTCCCGGAAAGAAATCGGCCACTTTTACGACTCCATAACAAACAGCGGCTCGCTCAGCCTGCTGGTAATAACCGACCTGGAGAAAAAAAGCCTGCAGGAAATTTTGACCAGGCACCTGTCCTGGGTTAAAAACACGCCTCCTGTGTCCGGAACAAGATTTCAGGCTGCTGAACCGGCATCAAAAAAGGTTCCCGATGCAGGCTGCGGACATTACCAGGGGCCGCCGGGAGCAGTGGTAGCTTTGGGCTACCTTTTTCCCGGGGAACTGGCCGAGACCTTTCCGGCAGCTTATTTGCTGGAAAAAATAATCGGTGAAGGACCGGGTTCTATGGTCTGGAACCTGCGCCAGGAGGAAGGGCTGGCCTATAACCTTAACACCCGGCTGGAAATTCTGGCTGGGAAAATTCTTTTTGTTTGCTATCTGGAAACCGAGAAAGAACTGGCTACTTTTTCTCTTTTCAGGTTGAAAGAGACCTTCTCCCGTCTGGGACAGCAGGGGCTTGATCCGGAAGTGGTGGCTGCGGGCAGGGTGATAGCCAGGAACGCCTACAGGCGCGAATCCTTTTCCCGCGATAACCGACTGGGCTTTCTATCACTGGTTCTGGCCGGCGGCCTGTCCTTGGATTTTTATAACAGTTTCCTGGATAGCCTGGATAAAAAAAACCCTGACCAGCTCAACGAGCTGGTCAGAGCGACTTTCTCTTCCGAGCGAGTCTACGAGGTGCTGATAGTCAGGGACTGATCAGCCCTCGGCCAGCTTCTTGTAATATTCGAACCGTTTTTTCGCTTCCTGGGCAGCCTGGGCAAACAGCTCGCGGGCAATCTCCGGGTAATCCTGGAGAACCGAGCGGTAACGGATTTCGTTCTTCAGGAAAGCTTCATACTCCATCTTGGGTTCTTTGGAATCCAGGATTAATGGATTTTTGCCCTCCCTGGCCAGCATCGGGTTGTAGCGGTAGAGTATCCAGTACCCGCTATCCACGGCCAGTTTTTCTTCCTGAATGGATTTGCTCATATCTATTCCGTGGTTGATGCATGGAGAATAGGCAATGATGAGTGAAGGACCATCGTAGGCTTCAGCTTCCAGAAAGGCCTTCAGGCACTGGTTCATGTTGGCTCCCAGAGCCACTGAGGCCACGTAAACGTAGCCATAGCTCATGGCCATCCGACCCAGGTCTTTCTTGACAGTTTTCTTGCCGGAAGAAGCGAACTTGGCCCTGGAACCGGTGGGCGTGGCCTTGGATGCCTGACCTCCGGTGTTGGAATAAACCTCGGTGTCCAGCACCAGCAGGTTGACGTTCCGGTTCATGGCCACCACGTGGTCCAGGCCACCGAAACCTATATCATAGGCCCAGCCGTCGCCACCGATGCACCAGACACTCTTGTCTATCAGATAGTCCTGCAATTCGGCCACCCTGGTCAGGTAAGGCCTGGCCGAATCATTCCGGGCCAGAGCCTTAGGCAGCAGCTCCCGAATTTTCCGGGCGGTGGCCTTGGTCTGGTCGCCCTTGTCGTTCCAGAGTTCTTTCATCTTCTGCAGGGCTTCAACCAGTTCGGGCAGGGTCCCGGCTTCAATGGCCGCGTTCAGGTTGGTCCAGAGCTGCTTTCTGATAGTGTCAACGGCCAGCCTCATACCAAAACCGTATTCGGCATTATCCTCAAACAGGGAATTGGCCCAGGCCGGCCCTTTCCCTTCTTTATTCCTGGCATATGGCGAAACGGGAAAAGTTCCACCGTAGATGGAGGAGCAGCCGGTGGCATTGGCGATTATCATACGGTCGCCGAACAGCTGGGTGGCCAGTTTGATGTAGGGAGTTTCCCCGCAACCGGCGCAAGCTCCGCTGAATTCAAAGAGCGGAGTCAGGAACTGGGAGCCCTTGATGGTGTCAATCTTGACCCCATCCAGGTGGCTATCGGGCAGCTTTTCGAAGAATTTTTCGTTGGCGTTCTGGCCGGCCTCTCTTTCTTCTTCAATCGGCACCATGACCAGAGCCTTCTCCTTGGCCGGGCAGGTTTCCACGCAGACGCCACAGCCGACGCAATCTTCTATGTAAATCTGGAGGCGGTACCTGAGGTCCTTATCATTCTTGGTATTGGAAACCAGGGTGTTGAAAGTGGCCGGGGCTTCTTTCAGGTCAGCCGGCAGAATCTGCTTGGCCCTGACCGCGGCATGCGGGCAAACCAGAGCGCACTGGTTGCACTGGATGCATTTGTCCGGCAGCCAGCGCGGTACCAGTTCGGCAATACCTCTTTTCTCCAGCTTGGCCGTGTCAGTCGGGATACGGCCGTCGTCTGGCATCCTGGAAACTGGAATGGAGTTTCCTTTGAAATGCATGATAGGTTCAATGACGTTACGGGCAAAGTCGCTGGCCTCTTCAGGAATCAGCCTTGGCACGGGGGCTGACCTGGTAATTTTATCTGGAATGGGAACCTCTTCCAGAGCTTCCAGGGTCTTATCCACTGCAGTTAGGTTCATTTTGACCACGTCTTCGCCCTTCTTGTGGTAGGTCTTGTAAATGGCCTTTTTGATCAGGTCGATGGCCTCGGCCTCGGGCAGGACCCCGGAAATCTTGAAGAAGCAGACCTGCATGATGCTATTTATCCTGTTATTCAAGCCGACTTCCCGGGCAATCCTGAAGGCGTCGATGTTGTAAACTTTAATTTTCTTCTGAATAATCGTCTTCTGCATGTCCTCGGTCAGGTGCTCGAAGACTTCCTCTTTCTTCCAGGGAGAGTTCAGCAGGAAGGTTCCCCCCTCTCTCAGGCCTTCCAGAACGTCGTAGCGGCCGATGTAGGCCGGCTTGTGCAGGGCCACAAAATCAACCGTGTTCAGCAGGTACTCTGACTTGATGGGGTGTTTTCCGAATCTCAGGTGGGAGATGGTTACCCCGCCGGATTTTTTGGAGTCATACTCGAAATAGCCCTGAGCATAAAGGTCGGTGTTGTCGCCGATGATGGTGATGGAGTTCTTGTTGGCGCCCACTGTTCCGTCTGAACCATAGCCCCAGAACTTGCAGCGAACGGTTCCGGCCGGCTCTGTTTCCAGGACCTGTCCTACCGGCAGAGATGTCCCGGTAACGTCATCTTCAATGCCCACGGTGAATCCGTGGAAGGCGGGTCCGTTGAGATGGTCAAAGACCGCTTTGACCATGGCCGGCGTAAATTCCTTCGAAGATAGCCCGTAACGGCCGCCAATAATCTGGATATCACGTCCGCATAGAGCTGTTATCACATCCAGGTAGAGCGGTTCGCCGATGGACCCGGGTTCCTTGGTTCTGTCCAGCACGGCGATTTTTTTGACGCTCTGGGGAATAATCGCCCGGAAGGCTTCGGCCGAGAAAGGACGGTAGAGGCGAACTTTAACCAGTCCAACCCTGTAGCCGTGTTTATTGAGGTAATCGATGGTCTCCTCGGCGGTTTCAGCGCCGGAACCCATGATGACTATCACCCGATCGGCATCCGGGGCGCCGAAATAATCAAACAGGTGGTACTGGCGCCCGGTGACCCTGGCCACCTTGTCCATGTATTCCTGAACAATGGCCGGGGTGGCCGCGTAATATTTGTTTACGGTTTCCCGGCCCTGGAAATAGACATCCGGGTTCTGGGCTCCAACCTTCATCATCGGTTTTTCCGGGTTGAGCGCCCTTTGTCTGAAATCTTCCAGATACTTCGGTTCAAACAGCTCGGTTAGGGTTTCATAGGGAACGATTTCAATCTTCTGGACTTCGCTGGAGGTGCGAAACCCGTCGAAGAAATGAAGAAAAGGCACCTTACTCTTGAGGCTGGCCAGATGGCAGACGATGGCCAGGTCCATGATTTCCTGAACTGAACCCGAACACATCAGGGCAAAACCGGTGTTGCGGGCAGACATAACGTCGGAATGGTCGCCGAAGATGGAGAGTGACTGGCAGGCCAGGGAACGGGCGGAGACATGAAAGACCGTCGGCAGTAATTCCCCGGCGATTTTGTGCATGTTGGGCAGCATCAGCATCAGGCCCTGGGAGGCGGTAAAGGTGGTGGTCAAACAACCGGCACTCAGGGACCCGTGAACGGCACCGGCCGCACCGGCCTCGGACTGCATTTCAACCACTTCCACCGTCTGTCCGAAAATGTTCTTTTTCCCCTGGGCTGACCATTCGTCGGCCATTTCGCCCATGGTGGAAGAAGGGGTGATCGGATAGATGGCAGCCACTTCTGAATAAGCGTAGGCCACGTGAGTGGCCGCGGTATTACCGTCGATTGCTTTGAATGTTTTAGCCATCATAACGCTCCTTAATAAATTAAACAGATTATTATATCAGAAAGCCGGTAAATTTCTAATGGAAAACTGAATTTTATCCTTTCAGTTCGGTCCGTCCTTCCAGGGCTTTTTTAATGGTCAGCTGGTCAGCAAAGTCCAGGTCGGCTCCGACCGGAAGACCCATGGCCAGCCTGGTTATCTTAACCGGTATTTCTCTCAGAACCTGGCAGATGAGCGAAGCGGTGGCTTCTCCCTCCACGGTCGGGTTGGTGGCGATGATCACTTCCCTGAACTGGCCAGTCCGGAGTCGGCTGACCAGCTTTTCCAGCCTGAGCTCGTCCGGACCTATGCCTTTAATCGGCGACAGCGAGCCCAGGAGAACATGATAACGTCCGTTAAAAATCCCGGTCTTTTCGATCGATGCCACGTTGAATGGTTCTTCCACCAGGCACAGCTGCTCATCGCTGCGGCGGGGGTCAGTGCAGAGCCGGCAGGGGTCAACGTCGGTGATATTGTTACAGATTGAACAGTAAAATATCTTGTTTTTGACCTCGACTATAGCCCTGACCAGTTCGGCTGCTTCTTCGGATGGAAGTCCCAGCAGATAAAAAGCCATGCGCTGGGCCGACTTCAGCCCGACACCCGGAAATTTCCTCAGCTGCTCGATCAGGTCATGCAGGGGCCTGGCATATTCAAACATCGGGCAGCTCCCTCAGAACAGGCCCGGAATCTTCAGGCCGCCGGCCAGCCCGGACATCCTGGCCTGAACTTCTGACTCCACTCTGGCCACCGCTTCCCGGAAAGCAGAGATAATAAGGTCCTGAAGCATCTCAACATCATCCCGGTTGACCACCTCGGGGTCCAGTCTTACCTCCAGACAATTCTTCTGGCCGTCCAGGACCACCGTCACCATACCGCCACCGCTTGACCCTTCTACTTTTATTTCAGCCAGCTCTTTCTGCAGTCTTTCCTGCATTTCCTGAGCAGCCTTCATCATTTTTTGCAGGTCGGCTAAATTTTTCATTTTGTTTCCTCTGTCAGGATTGGGCCGGTCAGGTCTGCTCCGGCCCGGTTTTTTTTCTCACGGCTACCACCTGCCCCTTTAAGGTGTTCAGCAGGGCCCGGGCCTTGGGGTCATCCAGCAGGGCCCGGATTTCATCGCTGGGGGTGGGTCTGTTAACCTGTTCTGATTTCTCTTTGATCGAGGGCACAGGACGTCTGGCGCCGGTTGTCCCGGGTGCTGTCCCGGTGTCTTCCATTTTTAATTCCAGGTTTTGACCACCGAGTTCGACCCAGACCCGGTTCAGGTAAGGCAGGTTCTGCTCCACCAGGTCGGCAAAATGTTTACGGCCCCGGTCATAAATCAAACTCAACATCCCCTGGTTGACTTCAACCCGGTTGACCATTTTTATAATAGGAGCCAGGGCCGGTTTTTCTCTCATTACCCGGAAATATAGCTCATCCGCCCTTTCCTGGTTGAAAACGGACAGGCCATTTTTTATGGCCGGGTTCAGGTTATTTTTAGCCCTATCCTGGTTGGCGGACCGGATCTGGTTACCGCTTCCGGGACGGCCGGAAGCAGCGGCCGGCGAATATCCTGAATCGCCAGACTTCCGTTCCATCGCCCCTGGCTTGAGGGCAGACAGTTCTTCCAGCGCCTGCTCCAGAGGTTTGAGGTTCTTAAGGTAACAGAGCTTTATCAACCAGGCCTCCAGGAAAAGGCGCGGTTGAGAGGAATAGCGCAGGCCTGATTCGCCATCCTGCAGAATCAGGATGTACCTCAACAGTTCTTCCGGCTGTAAGTCCCGGGCCAGCTCCTTGAGTTCTCGAATTTCTTCTTCCGAAAGAACGAGCAAATCCGAGGGGCTGCTTGAAACGTTTACTACCAGCAGGTTGCGAAAATATTCAATCAGACCACTGTAAAAATGGCGCAGGTCGATTCCGGCCGAAACCAGCGACTCAACCAGCGGAAATATTTCTTCGCTCTTTCCGCTGAGTATGGCTCTGGCCAGATTTTCATACAGACTGCGATTGATGACCCCCAGCACTTCCTCGGTTTCTCTGTCCTGGACCCGGGGGCCGCTAAAAGAAACCACCATGTCCAGAAGAGTTTCGGCATCCCGCAGGCTGCCGTCGGCGGCACCGGCAATCAGCTTAAGACTGTAGGGACTGATGACAATATTTTCCTCCGCGGCAATGTACTGCAGGTGGTCAATAATCTGCTGACTGGACAGCCTTTTAAAGATGAAATGCTGGCAGCGGGAAGCAATGGTCCGGGGCACCTTGTGAAACTCGGTGGTGGCAAAAATAAAGACTGTTCTGCTGGGTGGCTCTTCCAGGGTCTTCAACAGGGCATTAAAGGCATCCCGGCTGAGCTGGTGGACCTCGTCAATGATGATAACCCGGTAGCGGCTGTGCATTGGTTCATACTGGATGCTATCCCTCAGGGACTTGACATCTTCAATCCCCCGGTTGGAAGCGCCGTCAATTTCTATGAAATCGAGCAGCGATTCTTCGTTGATGGCCCGGCACATCTGACACTGGTTGCAGGGTTCAGGAGCCGGCCCTTTTTCGCAGTTAAGAGCCTTGGCCAGAATCCTGGCCACAGTGGTCTTGCCCACTCCCCTCATTCCGGAAAAAAGGTAGGCATGCCCGATGCGATTTTCCTTTATGGCATTCTGAATGGTCCTGACCACTGCTTCCTGTCCCACAACCTGGCTGAACTGACGGGGACGGTATTTTCTGGCCAGAACCAGGTAGCCGGACTTGCTGGTTTCTTCAGGTCTGGATGACATTTTTTTCGAATTCAACGAGATCAGGCGTTATCTTACCACAACCCGCGTAAAATTCAAACCGGCCGCGCTGTCCATAAAAACCTCTGGCAATTATTTCTGATATAACGTATAAAATCCCTGAAAATGAAACCCAGGACTCAAGGTCTGCTTCTGGTCCATCTGGCCGTTCTTTTTTTCGGCTTTCCCGGGGTCATCGGTAAAATCCTGCCTCTCAACCCGGTTCAACTGACCTGGTGGCGGGTTTTCCTGGCCAGCCTGGGACTGCTGGCAGTCCTCCTGCTCCAGAAACTTAAACCGCTGGTTTACGGGCGGAAACCAAGACTACTGCTTCTGGCTGCCGGATTTTTGCTGGCCTTTCACTGGACTGCCTTTTTCCGCTCGGTGCAGATTTCCACCGTGGCAGTCGGATTGCTATCCTATTCCATTTTCCCTGTTTTTACGGTCTTTCTGGAACCGTGGCTCTTAAAGACAAAATTCAAGAGGTCGTACTTGTATTTCGCCGTGGTCTGTTTCCTGGGTGTGGGGCTGATGATTCCGGAGTTCAGCTTAAGCAACCGGGTTTTTCTGGGAGTAACCTGGGGAATTCTATCGGGTCTGTCCTTTGCTCTTCTGGCGATAATCAACCGGATTCTATCTCCCGGCTATTCCAGCCTGGTGCTGGCTTTCTATCAGGATAGTCTGGCCATGATTTTTCTGTTGCCACTGTTCTTAAATCAACCCCGACCCCAGCCCCTGGAAACAGGGAGCGTGGGATTGATTCTTTTTCTTGGTTTGGTCTGCACGGCCGGAGCTCACACTATTTTTATCAGGGGCTTGCGATTCATTGAAGCCAGGCTTTCCAGTTTGATCAGTTCTCTTGAACCGGTCTACGGTATTATTTTCGGCTACTTATTTTTAAACGAGCTGCCAGACCTGAGGACTGTGGCCGGTGGCCTGTTAATTCTGGCCTCGGTGGCCGTAATTTCCTGGAAAAGTCACGGTCTAAGCCACTGACCGCCGGTCACATCATTATCTTTCTTCATCCGTTTTGCGCTTCAGGCCATCTTTCCGGATGACCTTTTTCTCTTCGGCCTGTCTTTTCTGAAGTTCCTGCTTTTCCTGTTCGTGCTTTTTCTTCAGCTCTTCAAGCCTGGACTGGATTTCTAACAGCTTTTTCTGTTTTTCCTGGGGCGGAGCCTGTCTGGTTTCTTCTTCGGCCTGTCTTCTCAACCGTTCTATTTCCATTCTCTGCGTTCTTTCCAGGAGGGTACTTTCCTGGCGGTGAACCTGTTCAATGTTTTCCGGCCTGAGGTTCTCGACCCGACTTACTATCTGCTCGACCTCTTCCTGTTTGAGCACCTGTCCGGGTGTGGCCTGTTCCTGTTTTACAGTCGGTCGGTATACTCTTACCTCGTTGATTCCGCTTCCGACTTCTTCCGGCTGTTTTACCTCATTAACCTTAACTCTGGTGACAGGTCTTCTTGTTATTCTTTCTATTTCTTGAGGAGAGAGAGCATCGTTTATAACGATATTCCGTTCTCTAATGGTGTATCTGTCTCTTACGACGGTGTAATTGATTATGGTTATATTTCGTTCCGGCGGCAAAATCCAGGACCTGAGCTGGCTGGAGTGGAAGCGCCTGCCTTCGACAAATACCCAGAAATGGACTGGAATGTCCCTTCTGGTCCATCTCAGGCCATACCCGGGAACAAATTCCACTCCAGGAGGCAGCGGAGCCCAGCCAATGTAAAGATCCCCATATCTCCAGATTACCCAGGCTGGAGCCCAGTGGACACCTGGCACCCAGAACCAGCCCAGCCTGTTATCCCAGCCCCAGCGACCATAGTGGAAGGGAATCCAGCCCCAGGGATAGTTGGAAACCCAGGTCCAGCCATAATCAGTCCAGACCCATCGTCCATGGGTATAGGGTCGCCAGTGGCGGCCAACTCCCCTCGGGATCCAGACATGACCGTAAGGGCTGTAATAGACCCAGTAGCCGTAGTTACCCAGGTAATCGTAGATGTAGGAGATAGAAATTTCACCGTAAACTGCAGCCACCGGCGGCGGTGGCGGTTCGTAGGCTCTGGCTCCCCGGTTTCGGGACTCATCGTAAGGAAGGTACATGATGCAGCTTGAAGCCAGCAGAATTAAGGAGAGTATAAGGACTGCCTTTTTCATCGCGTCCTCCTGCTATTTAATTGAGCAAGAAACATGCCGGTTTTTAGGCCCAGGTGGGGCCAGCCCTCTGTTTTCTATCTATTACACGGCGTCCTTTTTTCTGGACACCTCGGGCTCAGCTTTTTTCAAGCCTCTTGAAAACTCTTTTGATTCTCTTAAAAGCCCGGTCCAGTTCCCTCTTGCTGATTATGAGCGGAGGGGCAAATCTGATTACGTGCTCGTGGGTTTCCTTGCAGAGCAGGCCTTCCTTCATCAGTTCTTCGCAATAGCGGCGAGCTCCACCTGCTTCCGGCCGGAGTTCGATGCCTATCAGCAGTCCCCGGCCCCGGACTTCTTTTATTTTCCGGCTCCTGATGGTTTTCAATTTTTCCAGGAAATAGGCGCCCTTCTCTTCGGCATTCTGAACCAGATTCTCGTCCTGAATTACCCTGAGGGCTTCGCGGGCTACAGCGCAGGCCAGCGGGTTTCCTCCAAATGTCGAACCGTGCTGCCCGGGTTTGATGACTTCCATTATTTCGTTGGTGGAGAGAACGGCGGATATGGCATAGCAGCCCCCGCCCAGGGATTTGCCTATGACCAGCAGGTCGGGCTTGACGCCTTCATATTCGCAGGCAAAAAGCCGGCCGACCCGGCCCAGCCCGGTCTGGATCTCGTCGGCAATAAACAGCACGTTGTTTTTCTGACAGATTTCCCGGGCCTTTCTCAGGAACCCCTCAGGCGGTATAAGTATACCGGCTTCGGCCTGAATCGGTTCTACCAGGAAAGCCGCGGTGTTGGGAGTGATGGCCGACTCCAGGGCGGCGGCATCACCAAAAGGAATTATCTTAAAGCCAGGGGTGAACGGTCCAAAATCCTGGCGGTACAGTGGCTCGGTGGAAAAGCTGATGACGGTCACGGTTCTTCCATGGAAATTATTGGCGCAGGCGATAATCTCGGCCTGATCCTGGGGTACTCCCTTTTTCAGGTAAGCCCATTTACGAGCAATCTTGATGGCCGTCTCCACCGCCTCGGCCCCTGAGTTCATCGGCAGCACCTTGTTGAAACCGGTCAGGTCGCAGAGCTCTTTGGCCAGCAGAGGCCACTGGTCATTCCTGAAAGCCCGAGAAGTAAGGGTCAGCTTCTTGGCCTGCTTCTGGAGTGTTTTAACGATACGCGGGTGGCAGTGACCCTGGTTGACGGCCGAGTAGGCGCTGAGAAAATCGAGATACTTTTTGCCTTCCACATCCCACATCCAGATACCCCTGGCCCTGGTGATGACCACATCCAGCGGATGGTAGTTGTGGGCACCGTACATGTCTTCCAGAACGATGTAATCCCTGTTTTCCATATGATAACTCCCTTGAAAATTGATGGCGGAGAGGGCGGGATTCGAACCCGCGGTAGACCTTTTGGGCCTACACACGCTTTCCAAGCGTGCTCCTTAAACCACTCGGACACCTCTCCGCTGGTTAGAAATTCTTCATTAGATTATCAGAATAAGAATCTTAAATCAATTGCGGCCACCCGGGGGTGACTAAAAATCACGCCAGTAGATGGAAATGATATCCTTGATCAGGGCAGCGGCTGCTCCCCTTGGGTCGGACTTGCCTCCAGTCACAACAATGTAACCCATGCAATCGGTGTAAAAAATAATTCCTTTGTTGCTGCCGTCAACTGCCGCCAGGGGGTGGTCGGGATTGAGCAGGGCCAGCCCCACTTCCACCTTCCACGGGGCCCCAGGTGTTTCCCGACTGCAGCGGCCGATCAGCTTAATAGTTTTGCCTATCCGGGCTGCCCTGGCCATTATTTCTTCGGTCAGCCCGTTAATCCCGTTGACTCTGGCCTCTGACAGTTTTAGTTCAGTCCCGAGAATCCGGTTGGCTATGATTATCATCTTGGCCGCGGTATCCCAGCCTTCTATGTCCTGAACTGGATTGGGTTCGGCTATTCCTTTCTCGCTAACTTCCATCAGGGCTTTTGAGAAGCTCAGACCCTCGGCCATCCTGGTCAGGATGTAGTTGGTTGTTCCGTTAAGTATACCTTCTATGGCCAGGATTTCGGCCCCGGCCAGAGAATGAAGGCCAACGTCCAGAGTTGGCAGGGCGGCAGCAGTGGCCCCACTGGCCTTTAAAGCCACCTGGTTTTTACGGGCTTCGGCTGCCAGTTCCGAGGGGTGAACCACCAGAGCCCCCTTGCTGGCCGTTACCACGTGCCAGCCCCGGGACAGGGCCGTCTTGATCAGGCCGTAACCCGGCTCCCCGGTGGACAGGTCAGAAGGAGTGCAGTCCACCAGCACACCGGACTTGAATTCTTCCAGCAGGTCTACCAGGCTGAAGGTCTGAATCCAGTCAGACAGTTCAGGCATTTCCCCGTCGCCCGTTTCGGCTTCGGAAGCCATTTTTCTGGTCCCGGAGAGCAGCACCGTCCCTGACTTTCTTAATATTCCTCTTAATTCCAGAAACAGGCCATACCGTTCCCGGCAATAATCGTATTTTTCCTTCAATAGCTCGTAAAACGCCCGGCCCACCCGGCCGAACCCTGCCAGAACGATGTTTACTTTTTGCATCAGGCCACCCTTCCTTCTCTAATTATATAAAAAATGATGGCGGAGAGGGCGGGATTCGAACCCGCGATTCCGGTTATTACCCGGAATAACGGTTTTCGAGACCGTCGCCTTCAACCACTCGGCCACCTCTCCGCTTCTCTGTAATTTACTTGAAGGTTGGCCGGTTTTCAACCAGCATGGGTTTTTTTTTACTCTGTCTTTTTAGGCGAAAAAAATCCTTTAACAGCTGTCCGCATTCTTCCCGGCAAACCCCGCCGCTGACCTCAGGCCGGTGATTGGCCTGGTCCAGGCTGAATTTAAGCCTGGAAATAACTGCTCCAGCCTTGGAATCCTCAGCCCCAAAAACCACCCGCTTGAGGCGGGCCTGAACTATGGCCCCCAAGCACATCGGGCATGGTTCAACGGTTACATAAAGTGTGGAACCCGGGAGCCGGTAATTACCGCACTTCCTGGCCGCCTTCCTGATGGCCACTATTTCGGCATGAGCCGTCGGGTCGGAGCTGGACACAGGTCGATTGTGCCCGCAGGCCAGCACCTGCCCTTCCTTAACCAGCACGGCTCCTACCGGCACCTCTCCCCTCTCTGCCGCTTTTCTGGCTTCAGCCAGAGCCAGCTGCATGTAGAAGATGTCAAGAGCCTCAGGTTTCTTTTTCACCGCATCGTAATTTTAGAACTATAGCTTCTCTGAGGCAAATACCTTTCTTTTTTCAGCCTGAATGCTGGTTGACTTAAACCGGGGCCTTGAGTCAAACTCAAGGTGCTGTTGCCGGCTTTACAAGGCACCAACCTTCAGGTAGACTAAGCCAGAGGATAATTTTTGATGACTGACCTTCTGGAATGCCTGGTTTGCGGACAGCAATTTGTTTTCCGTCCCAACGAAATCTTTTGCCCCGGCTGCGGGCAGCCCGGAGTTTTTAAGAATTCAATTCCTGATAAAGTAAGTATCAATCAAGAGGCCACATCGGCTATAGGAAAATTTGCTTCTTTTCTGCCTTTGAAGCAGGTCCGGCCAGAGTTGAGTCTGGGAGAGGGGCAAACTCCCCTACTGTCTCTTACCAGCCTGGAGGAAGGTGGCCGCCTCCTGGCCAAGCTGGAGTCGGCCAACCCCACTTTGAGCTTTAAAGACCGGGGTTCGGTTCTGGTGGTACAAAAAACCCTGGAGCTGGGCTGGCCAGCCGTGGGTACTGTTTCTACTGGTAACATGGCTTCCTCCACGGCGGCCTATGCCGCCCGGGCCGGCCTGAAATGTGTCCTGCTGGTAAAAAAGGGCACCTCGGCCGGAGCCCTGGTGTCCTCCTCTGTTTTCTCCCCTTTGATCATCGAAGTGGAAGGTGATTACGGTGAGCTTTTTAGAGAAAGTTATGAGCTGGGAAAAGAATTCGACCTATATCTTGCCAATTCGGTCGACCCGGTGCGGCTGGAAGGTTATAAGCTCACAGCCTTCGAACTCTGCCTGCAGCTCGGCCGGGCCCCGGATTATGTTTACGTTCCGGTCAGCTCGGGCGGTCACTTTATCGGCCTCCATAAAGGCTTCAGCGAGATGCACCGGGCCGGATACATAGAGAAAGTCCCGACTCTGGTCGGAGTCCAGGCTGCCGGCTGCGCCCCGATAGCCCGGGCTTTTGAGGAGGGGCGCGAGACGATTAGTAAAATTCAGCCTTCAAAAACGATTGCCCATTCCATCACCAACCCCGATCCTCCGGCCGGAGACCTGGTCCTGAAGCTGGTAAGAATTAATAAGGGCTGGCTGACAGCGGTAAGCGATGAGGATATGCTGGGGGCTCAGAAACAACTGGCCAGAAGCGAGGGCCTGTTTGTCCAGCCGGAATCAGCCTCCACCCTGGCCGCTTACTTCAAGCTTCGCCATCGCTTCGACGGAACGTCGGTCCTGGTCATGACCGGACAGGGGTTGAAGGCCGCCCATCAGCCCGGCCTGGAAGGCTTGAGCTATCAGGCTTCGGGCCTCGGGGATTTGAAAGAAGTTTTCCGCTCTTTTATTTACCGTAAATAAAATATAAAAAATATTAACCAGGAGGAGGGATAATGCCAGGAGAATTCAAGACCGGCTGGTCCGGCTACGACCTGCCCAGGATTCCGGCCCGCTGGCTCCAGTATGCGGCTGCCGCAATTCTGGCCATAATCCTGCTGGCCACCTCGATCTACCAGATCAAACCAGAGGAGATCGGGGTCGTCCTGCGTTTCGGCCGCTTCGTCAGGACCACGGAGCCAGGGTTGCACTTCAGGCTGCCGCTGGGGATTGAAAGGCTGACCAGGGTGCCGGTGCAGCGCCAGCTCAAGCTGGAGTTCGGCTACCGCACGGCCAGGCCAGGGGTAAAATCTGAATATTACGTGAACGAAGAAACCAAGAAGGAATCGATGATGCTGACCGGCGACCTGAACGTGGTGGTGGCCGAGTGGATTGTGCAATACAAGATTAAAGACCCGTATAAATTCCTGTTCAAGGTGCGAGACCCGGTTCAGACTTTCCGGGCCATGACCGAAGCCGTGGTCAGACAGGTGGTGGGAGACGTCTCGGTGGACGAGGTTATCACCTTTGGCCGGGCTGACCTGGCGGCCGAGGCCATGGCTGCCCTGCAGAAACTGGTGGACATCTATGAACTCGGCCTGGAAGTGAACCAGCTCATTTTCCAGGATGTTAATCCGCCCGACTCGGTCAAACCCTCTTTCAACGAGGTCAACCAGGCCCTCCAGGAAAAAGAACGGAAAATTAACGAGGCCTGGGCCGAATATAACCAGGAAATACCCAAAGCCCAGGGAGAAGCCGAGCAGATGATAAGAGGGGCTGAAGGCTATGCGGCTGAACGCGTCAACAATGCCCGGGGAGATGCGGCCAGATTCATTTCCATCTATCGGGAATATTCAAAGGCCCCGGCCGTTACCAGAAAAAGGCTTTACCTGGAAACCCTGCAAGAAGTTCTGGCAGGAATAGAAAAGAAAATAATAGTTGACGAGGCCCAGAAAAACCTGGTTCCCCTGCTGAACCTGGGAGAGGAGGTGAAGAAATGAAGGCTTCCACCCTGAAGATACTCATAACCATAATAATTCTTATCGTGCTGCTGGCCTTGATTGATGGAATCTACATAGTTTCCGAAACCAACCAGGTAATCATCACCCAGTTCGGCGAGCCTATTGGTACGGCCGTAACCTCTCCCGGAATGCATTTCAAGGTTCCCTTTATCCAGAAAGCCAACTACTTTGAGAAAAGATGGCTGGAGTGGGACGGAGACGCCAACCAGATTCCCACCAGGGATAAGAAATACATCTGGGTCGACACCTACTGCCGCTGGAGAATCAGCGACCCTCTGGTTTTTTACCAGCGAGTCAAGGATGAAAGGGGGGCTCACTCCCGGCTGGATGATGTGGTTGATGGCGAAACCAGGAACGTTATCGCCAGCTATGATTTGATAGAAATCGTCCGCTCCACCAACCGGGAATTCAACCTGAGCGAAGAATCGGCCCTGCTCGATTATTCGGAAGTCATCGGCAAGATCCAGGTGGGGCGGGTCCGCATTGCCGAGATGATCCTGGAAAGAGCCTCAAAGATCACGCCTGAATTTGGTGTCGAGCTGAAGGATGTCCGGATAAAGAGGGTAAACTACGTGGATGAAGTGCAGAAAAAAGTCTTTGACCGGATGATAGCCGAAAGGAGGCGGATTGCTTCCAGGTACCGCTCGGAAGGAGACGGTCGCAGCGCTGAAATCCGTGGCCAGAAAGAGCGCGAGCTGAAGATCATCACTTCGGAAGCCTACCGCAAGGCCCAGGAAATAAGAGGTCAGGCTGAAGCTGAGGCCACCAGAATCTATGCCCAGGCCTACAACCTCGACCCGGAATTCTACCAGTTTCTGAAGACGCTGGAAACCTACCGGGCCACCCTGGCAAAAAATACCTGGTTGATTCTGACCACCAACTCCGAGTTCTTAAAATATTTGAAGTCAACCTCGCGCTGAATAAAGCAGGCTGGCGGCTGGTACTTTTAGCCAGCTAATCGAGCAACCGGTCGGAGAAGGCGAACAGTGCCGGAGTTCCACCGGTATGGATGAAGACTATCCTGTCCGAAGCCCTGAAATATCCTTTCCGCGCCAGGTCGAGGAGGCCGATCATGGCTTTGCCGGTATAAACCGGGTCCAGGACCAGGCCTTCTTTCTGCAGAACAATTCTTATTACTTCAGAAATTTCCGGGGTAACCTGTCCGTATCCCTTTCCCAGGTATTCATCAAACAGGATTATGTCCTCGTCATCAAAGGCTCTCTTTATCCCCAGGACCTCAACCAGTTCCAGGGCAATTTCCCTGACCTGGGGCAGAAACTCTTCTTTCCTGTCCGAAACGCAGATGCCGATAATCCTGGTTCTGAGTCCCAAAGCCTTAGCTCCGACTATCAGCCCGGCCTGGGTAGCCCCCGAACCGCTGGCCACTATCACGTAATCCGGTGGTCCCGACACCGCTGTCTGGCTGGTTATCTCAATCATCTCCAGCATATAAGCCAGCGCTCCCAGGGGCTTACCCATGTTTCCACCGGTCATTGAGCCGCCGACTGATACCAGGTATGGTTTATGGCCCTTTTTCCTTTCCTCCCGGGCGACTTCGTTCAGAAACCTGAAGGCCTGTTCCAGGTCTGGTGATTTACCCCTGGCTTCGGTTTCGGTTATCCTTATCTCAGCTCCCAGCAGCTTTTCTAAGAGTATATTTCCCTGGTCAGGGTAAGACAGTTCATAGGTCTTGAAGAGAACCAGAACGGGCCTCAGCCCGCACCTGCGAGCGGCTGCGGCCGTCTGCAGGCACCAGTTCGATTGCAGGCTGCCCCAGGTGATAATGGTGTCGGCTCCCTGGTTGAGGGCATCGGCCAGGATGAATTCCAGCTTGCGGGACTTATTGCCCCCGAAGGCCAGCCCGGTCAGGTCATCACGCTTGACCAGTATCTCTCCCAAAACAAGGTCCCGGCCCAGGTTCTCCAGCCGGTAAAGTGGTGTCGGCAGGCTGGTCAGCCTGATTCGGGGCCATTTATTTATTAACTCCCTTAGATGCCCAGAGCTGTAGGCGGTCATGTAATCCTCCCCTAAATTGTTAAATTAACAAGGACCGGAAGCCGGAGCTAAAACCCCGTTCTTCGAGCCTTAGCCATACCGGCCATGATAATAAATCCCGGTCAATTCCACAGGTCAGGAAGAATTCTTATCAGCCCCGAAGCCTGCCGGCCCCCGGCTTCAATTACCACCCGGTAGTCTCCTTCCCGGACCGGGGTGTAAACATACCTGGAGTCCACCTGGGAGCGATAACCGGCCGCAGTTATCCTGGCCATCATCTGTTCTACCTGTTTCTTTTCTTCCGGAGTTCTTTCCCTCCGGGCAGTCAGGTTCCAGAAAGCCTGGTTTATACCGGCCCGACCTGGGCCCCGGAGCTCGTTGATAAGCATCTGACCCTGGTAAATTTTAATGACGGCCTCGCCGCTTATTTCCGATTTTAAGTAATAATTAATGACCGCGGCTTCCGGTTCGCTCTCACCATGGTAATTCAGAGAACTGGAATGACCGGTGTCCTTATCCAGCCATTTTATTTTTGGTTCCACCGTGAAAAGATGGAGTTCTCTGTTCAGAATCTCAGGTGTCATTTCCTGAAGCCAGGAAATATCAGCAATGAAGATTCCCCGACCATGGGTGGCCACCACCAGGTCGTTTTCCCTCTGGTGTATGATGAGGTCGTGAACAGGCTGGGTTGGCATATTTCCTTTAAGCTTGAACCAGTTTTTTCCCCCGTCCAGGGTGGCATAGACTCCAAAATCGGTACCGGCCAGCAGCAGCTGCGGATTCTTATGGTCTTCGCGTATGACGTTGACCGGACCTTCGGGCAGGTTACCAGAAATAGCCGTCCAGGTCTGTCCGTAATCTTCGGTCTTAAAAATAAAGGGCCGGAAATCATCGTGCCGGAAGCCGGTGACGGTCACGTAAGCCGTGCCCGGACTGAAGTTGGAAGCGGTGACCCGGCTTATCCAGTAGCCTGGATGACCTTTAATCTTATCGGTCAATTTCTCCCAGTTCTTTCCTCCATTCCTGGTCAGCCAGACCTGCCCATCGTCGGTCCCCACCCAGAGCAGGCCTTCCACCAGAGGTGATTCGTCTATGGTGGTGATGGTGCAATACTGGATGTTGCCGTCCCCGCCCTTTCCCTGAGGAAGCTTCTCTTTGTCGTTGGTGGTCAGGTCTGGACTGACCTCCACCCAGTACTCGCCGCGGTAGGGAGATTTGAGAAGAATGTTAGCGCCATGGTAGATGACATCGCTGTTATGCCTGGAGACCAGGATGGGAGCACACCAGTTCCAGCGCAGGTCTTCTCTTTGATATCTGATACTCTTTCTCTCGCCGGTCTGCAGGTCAATTCTCTGGATGACGCCAAACTGGGACTCGTTGTAGAGATATCGGTTGGTCTTCCAGTCAAATACGTTGTACATGCCATCTCCGCCGCCGACTGTTGACCAGTGCTCCAGCCTGATCGGTTTTCCTCCGGGCCTGGTGCTCGGTCCGAGGTGAGACCCATTATCCTGGGTGCCGCCAGCTACCCGGTATGGATAGGAGTTGTCAACTCCAGCGGCATAGAACTGGGCCAGCGGCAGGAAATCAGGATGGTACCAGTTTTTTCCCCCATCATAAGTGATACCCATTCCATGATCGTACCCTAACAGCATGTGGTCAGAGTTTTCAGGATTGATCCACAGGGCATGGTTATCACCCCCAAAATTAAAAACACGGCGGTTCCAGGTCTTCCCCCCGTCCCGGGTGCCCAGAACAGAAACGCTGAGAACGTAAACCACCTTGTCATCGTTGGGGTCAACTATAATCTGCCCGTAATAATATCCCGGAGCCCCGCCTATGCTCTGTCCCTCGGGACTGATTTTTCGCCAGCTTTCTCCGCCATCATCCGAGCGATAGACCTCGCCGTCTATCATGCCGGAGCTGGGCAGCCCCTGGACAATCTCTTTGTACCTGTCTTCCGGGCTCATCCCGGGCTTGTTGGCATTCTCTATGCAGGCATAGACAATCCTCGGATTCCTGGGATAGACCGCCAGGCCTATTCTACCCAGAATTCCCCCGGGAAGGCCGTTTTCCAGTTTCTTCCAGGTTCGGCCACCGTCGGTTGTCTTGTAAATTCCGCTTCCTGGCCCGCCTAACTGATAATTCCAGGGCTTCCGCAGCCGGTCATAGGCTGCCGCGTATAGAATGCCGGGATTTTCGGGGTCCATAGCCACATCGACCACGCCGACCGCCCGGTTCTCCACTCTTACCTCCAGGACTTTCTCCCAGGTCAGGCCGCCGTCTGTGGTTTTATAGAGACCTCTTTCCTCATTTTCTGAGTAAAGATGACCCAGGGCCGCCACGTAAACCACATCCGGGTTGACCGGGTCGACCACAATTCTACCTATATGGTGCGAATCTTTAAGTCCCATATTTTTCCATGTTCTTCCGCCATCGGTGCTCTTGTAAACTCCGTCTCCCCAGTAACTGGACCTGGAATTATTGGCCTCACCGGTTCCCACCCAGATAACTTCCGGGTTGGAGGGAGAAACTTCAATATCACCTATAGAAAATACTTTTTCGTTGTCAAAGATGGGTTCGAAAGTAATTCCGTTGTTGATTGTTTTCCAGAGCCCACCGGAGGCGGTGGCGGCATAAAAGGTGAAAGGTTTCTGCCGGGGAACGGCAAAATCCACAAATCTTCCGCTCTGCCTGGTCGGTCCTATGGAACGGAATTTTATCGCCTGGAAAAGAGAGTCGCTGAACCTGGCGGCCGGCCCGCTTTTTTCTCTTGCGGGTTGAGCTGCCGGTATCATAATTCCATACAGCAGGAATAGCATCACCAGGAAAATGAGAACCCTTTTAAGATTCATAATTGCCTCCTTCCTGTGATTAATTATGACGTTTAAGACTCGGAACTGGTTCAGGCTTCTTCCACCACTGAATAGCCCAGAACCGAAGCCAGTTCGTAAGCCGCCTTTTTCAGGTCTCCGTAAAAAGTTACCCGGTGCCAGCCCCACTCGTCCCAGCAGGTAAAAAGCTTTTCAAAATCGCCCAGTGGCTCGGCCACCAGTTTTGTCCGGCAGGCCCGGTCATCAAAGGAATTGCCGACGGCCTTGGCCTGATGTACCAGTATGGCCTTTTTGCTCTGATCAATTTCCAGGCTGGTGGTCAGGTAGCCGGCAGGCATCAGGGAGCGCACCGAGGCTCCCTGCCGGTCTTCGGAATGAGTCAGGATCTCTATCGGGTTGACTGTTCCCTCCGGCCCGAACACCCGGCCGGGAGCCACACAGTGAGCATAGATGATGCGCCGGCTGGATATGTCCAGCACCGGGTCGGATATGTATCCAGGGCGGCCTCCGGTCATTAAACCGAAAGCCACCATGGTGGCCGTTGACCTGAGGTCGGCCTCGCAGGCTCCGACCAACCCCAGGTTATTTAGCTCGTAAAAGCCCAGACAGGGATAAGCCTGAATATGGCCACCGTAGAATCCCCCAAGGCAATTTATGGTTACAGCCCTGGCCTGGTATTTTTGTAGCAGTTTTTTCATTCCGAGATACATGGCCGCCGAATTTATCAGTTCAGAAAACCTGACATTCTGAACCAGGGCAGCCTGTTTCCACCAGTTTCGGGCCACAGTCCTGGCTTCTTCCCTGTCCGCTTTTTCCCAGGCCGAGTTTAATTCTGAAAACGGTAGATTTATAACCGGAATGCCCGCCACTTCCATACTTTCTCCGCCGTTCTGATCGCGAAAGAGCAGGATTGGAGAATGTTTCATCCGGTAGACCGTTTCCTCCGGGTCAATGAGGTTTAATTCATCAGGATAACACTTTAGATACCCGGGAGGCGGGGTGAGATTTTGCCTGATTCTGCCGACCAGGTCTGAAAAAGTGACATCTTCTCCTTCAGTCCGGAATGTCTTAAAGGCCCTGACTGCTGCCACCAGGTGTTCCGGGTCGGAAGAGCAGATGAAGCCAAAATTCTTCTTTGACTGGCGGACCAGACCCGCAGTGTATACCAGGAACCCACCGCTACCACCGTATTGAAAATCTACATACAGAACTGGCTTCCCGGTCTCAACGGCCGGTTGAACTACCCGGTTCCAGCAATTCAACTGGAAGACAACATAACCGTCAATCTGCTTTTCCCGGTCTGCTTCCAGGATGCCGGCTGCTTCCTCCGGACCGCTGGCCATGGAAACCAGATAAGAGAACTCTGGCAGCCGCTTCTCCAGTAGGGACACGTATTTTTCAATAACCGGCCTGAAGTCAAAACCAAGGTTAGGCCAGTCCGGACGGTCCTGTACCGGACGGTGCAAAGCAAAGAGCAGCCTGAGCCTTACCTCTTTTCTGGCAGGCAGAGAGGACAGGTCCAGCAAGGCCAGGTTCTGGGCGGAACTCGATTTAAGGCCAGAGTAAAAACATCCGGCAGCCAGCAGAGCGCAGCGTCCACAATTGCTGAAAAATTCCCGCCTTCTCATCAAACAGGAACTCTGGGCAGGGCCCTTTCTTTTCTCAGATTCCTTGCTTCTCATAATTTAATCCCTTCAAATTCAGTTATTTTTTTATTAAAAAATATTATCTGTTAAAATCGCTTAAAGTCACGGTATAACAATACTTTCAGTCGCAAGTTTCTGTCAAGATAAAAAATTTAACGATTGTGACATTTTTTTTAAAAAATAGACCTGAATCGACTAAAAACATTGACAGGTTAGCATTTTAGGCCTAATATTTTATGACTATGCGTTTGCTGGTTGAAAAAAAAAGACTTAAGAGCCTCTTCGAGGCTGTGGCCGTTTTCGTCTTTTTTTCTATGGTATTGCTTATTGCCTCCGGTTTTCCCCAGCAAACCACTGTCAAGAGTGATGGCCAGCAGATTGTGATAAGTGAAGCACAAGAGCCTGACCGGATGGGTCTTACCCTTCTACCTATCATTTATTATACTCCTGAAACCAGAATTGCTTTTGGCCTGGGCAGTCTTATCACCTACCGTTTCGGGTTGATCTTCAAGCAGGCCCGCCCCAGCACCATGTTTATCGGTGCCATCTATACCCAGCTAAAACAGTTTACTCTCCAGGTCAAACCCGAAATATATCTCAAAAATAATTCATTATTTATAGCCGGAAACTTTCTGGCTGAACGTTTCCCGAGTAAACTCTGGGGTATAGGCCCTGACACTTCTGATGCCATGCAAGAGGTCTACACTCCTCAGCGGTTTCTGATGGAACTGGGACTGCAAAAGAAACTGGGGCAGAACCTTCCTCTCTATCTTGGATTAAAATACCGCCTGGAAAGCACCAGGATAGTTGAAATTGAACCCGGAAAACTGCTGGACCAGGAACTGGTTCCTGGCAGCCACGGTGGGCTTCTGTCCGGACCTGGCCTGTTAGCCAGTTTCGATAACCGCGATAACATATTCTACCCTAAAAGTGGACTTTACCTTCAGGCAAATATTAACTGGAATGATCATTTCTTCGGGAGTGATTATGATTTTTTAAGTTTACAGCTTGACCTGCGGAATTACCACCAGGTCGGCGAAAACCAGGTCCTGGCCCTCCAGGCCCTGGCCGAAACCAGCACCGGCAATGTTCCCTTCTACCGACTGCCACGTCTTGGTGGAGATTCTCTGCTGCGCGGTTTTTATAACGGCCGTTTCCGGGACATGAACCTGGTTGCTTTTCAGGCCGAGTACCGCTTCCCCGTCTGGAAGAAGCTGGGGGCAGTGATTTTTGGAGCCATGGGCAGCCTGGCCAACCGATTCCGGGACATTTCTTTTGATAATCTCAAATATTCAGCTGGCCTGGGCCTGAGGTTCAAGATTATACCGAGAGAAAATGCTAACCTCAGGGTGGACCTGGCCGTTGGGCCGGGAACCTACGGAATTTACTTTAAAGCCGGTGAATCTTTCTGAAGAGTGATTTCGGGTTCGGCCATCGGGCCAGCGCTGATTTGAATTCCAAGAGCCCGGGCTAATAGCCCCCCAGGGTGTTTTTTGGCTCAGGCTCCCGTTATCTGTTCTGCCTCTTTTTCCGACAGCCGGAAACCATGGGAGATGCAGACCGTCGGGCAGACCTGCTCACACTTCAAACATCTCACACACTGAGAGCTATCGGGATCTTTATATATCCTGATATTCACCGGGCAGACTTTCTGGCAGGCATCGCAGACTATACACCTTTCCAGGTCAACCCTCATCCTGAAGGCGCTGACCCGGTTAAAGAAACCAAGAATGGTTCCCAGCGGGCAGACCGTGCGACAGAAAGGCCTGCTGGAAATAGCCATCCACACCAGAAAAAGAATAAGAAGCGATAATTTCCAGGCAAACAGGAAGCCGAGCTGTCCTCTTATGGCCGGATTAAGTGCTGCCAGAACCACTCCTGCCTCCAGGGTGCCAGCCGGACAGACCCACTTGCAAAACCAGGGCCAGCCCAGTCCGGAGGCATCCACCACCAGCAGTGGCAATAGCAGGACCAGAAAAACGAGAATAATGTACCTGAGATAAGTTAAAAAAGCCGGGACCTGAATCTTCGGCAAGGGAATCCTGTAGACCAGTTCCTGAAGCAGGCCAAAAGGACAGAGCCAGCCGCAGGGCAGCCTTCCACCGATGGTTCCCATCAGCCCGAGGCTTCCGACAACATACAGCCCGAGTTTTTTCTGACCGGCCCCCAGGTTGTACCTCAGCGAATTCAATGAGTTTTGCAGAGCTCCCAGCGGACAGGCACCTATGGCCGCCGGGCAGGAATAGCAATTCAGGGCGGGCAAACACAGTCCCTTGGTCTTGGCCTGGCTGATATTACCTTTCATTAGAGACAGAAAATCCAGGTTGAAGCCCAGGGTGGCTGCCACCTGAAATATCCTTCTCTTTATCCGGGTCTTCAGGTCTCCGGTTTTCATGGCTCAGCTCCTCACCCGATTCCTATGCATTCCAGGCAGACCGTGACCGCTTTTTGCCAGACCACCCTGAACTCCCCGCCGAGCAATCCCAGAACTATTAAAGCAACGGACAGGAATAGAAAGACAAAAAATAAAAACTTTCTTTTTTCCATCGCAATTACCTCTGGCCGGTTTCTACCGGAAGATCATCCCGGTTACTCCATTCGTTGAAACTCCCGTCGTACACCCGGACTTTAGGATAATTCAATAGATACTTTAGGGTTAGATAGGTGTGGGAAGACATCAACCCCTGTCCGCAGGAAATTATTATGGTCTTATCAGGAGTTATGCCCATCTGTCTGAGGTTTTCGGCTATCATCTTAAAATCTTTCCAGGTTCCGTCTTCTCGCAGAAAAGAAGCCCAGAATATGTTAATCGCTCCCGGTATATGTCCGTTTCTCTTCCAGTTGCCGCGTTCGCCCGAAAACAATTCAGCCGACCTGACATCCAGAAGAACCGTGGCCCGGGGGTCCCGGTTTTTTACCTGATCCAGGAGCGCCCTGACCGATTCGTCAGGATTTATTTTCTGACCGTAGCTGGTCCGGTTCAGCTTTGGATAATCACGAGATACCGGCCGGTTTTCGCTCTTCCAGCGGTTAAAACCACCATCAAGAATAGCCCAGCTCTGGTGCCTGATATAATCAAGAGCCCAGGCGAGGTAAGTCGCCCGGTAATTATTAATCTCGGTATAAATGATGATGGTGCTCTTGTAATTAATCCCCATCTCTTCCAGCAATCTGGTCAGAACTTCAACCGGGATGAGGCGCCCGGGCACTCCGTTCTGGGGCCAGCGCAGGGCAGTTTCGTCCAGGTAAACGGCCCCGGGGATATGCCCGGACCAGTAATCCCTGATATCGGCCCTCATGTCTATGACCCTGACGTTGGGCAGATTGAGGTTGGCCTGCAGCCAGTCGCCGGATACCAGGCGCTGGTCCGCAGTCTGAGCCTGGAGTCCAGAAAAAAAGGCCAGGCCCGGGACAATAAAGGTAATGACCAGAATTAAGCTCAAAGTCAAACTGGAACTTTTCATTTCTGGCCTTTCCTGTTCTTCGAATTAAATTTATCATTTTCCCTTATTAATCTTCGATTAGCCTTAATCCAGGGAAAACAGGTTATTCTCAATCTGGCGCAGCCCATGGGAATCAGCCTGATTCTGGTCTCAGGTTGCCTGGAAGTGACCGGACTGGCCGGAACCTTGCCCACCATCCGCCCTTCTTCTTTCCATTCCGGTAACCTCCTGGCCCTGGCCTCAAGAACAAGTGGAGCTGATTCCAGGGAAAAAGGCTGGTAAGCAACAGTTCTTTTCTCGATAAGTTTAATGTCCCCGGCCTCGTGGTTAGGGTCAAGCACCAGGGCAAAATTCCAGGCAGAGGCCGGCAGCACCTCCCAGGCTGGCCAGTCGTTGCTACCGCCGGTTTTTTGCCATTTTTCCTTGATTTCCAGCGAGTACCAGAGCGGTCCCCACCTGACCGAGGCGGCCTGACCCGGGCCTGGCCAGAAATGAACTCTCACCGGCTGTTCCAGGTCAATCGTTATCATATCCCCGTATTTCCAGGTCTGATCCAGGACGGCATATTCTCCGTCCGCCCGCACTGCCTGCGGTTTCCTCCCGTTTACCGAGATCCTGGCACTTTCCGCCCATCCGGGTATTCTCAGGTAAAGCGGAAAGGAAACCGGTTCGTCGGGATAAACTGTCAGCATAATTCTGGCGTCAAAAGGATACTCCGTATCCTGGATAATCCTGATTTTTTTCCCCTGACTTCCCGCTTTGAAATTGACCAGCGAGGGCCCATAAAAAACGGCGGCCAGGCCGTTATCGGAAGTGGCCAGATAGAGGTGTTCTACATAATAAGGCCAGCCAGAGGCCACGTTGTGCTGGCAGCAACGGTATCTCCAGGGATCAAAAGACAGCAGGGTACCGGAATTCTGAAAATCATGTTCTCCGGAGCTGTCGCAGGAAATAAGGTTGGCGGCCGTCAGATAATGCAGGGCTTTTAAGTCAGGGGTCAGGGCCGCCGGCAGCGAATTAACCGCTATCTCTTCGGTCCGGTCAGCGTAAATAACCTGTCCCGTTATCTTCAGCAGCGATTCAAAGCTGTTCATGAATTCCACCATGGTGCAGGTTTCGGCTCCCTGTCTCGGGTCGTTATAACCGGGCCTGATATTTTCATCAGCCGCAAACATACCTCCCGGTTGTTGCCCGTAAGCTGCCATCAGCTGGCAGTAGTTTCTTTCTACCGCTTCCAGCAGGCCCGGGTCTCCGGCTTGCTGAAAATAAACCCCGGGATACCTTAGGCCCATGGCAAGGTTAACCCCGTGATAAAAGGAGCTCTCTTCCCAGCGGCGGTCGCGCTCCGGGGTCAAAATGGGAGAGGCCCAGTCGGAGGTGCGACGGTATATCCTTCGGGCCAGTTCCAGGAGCCAGTCCTGGCCAGTCCGGTTATAAAGCCAGTAAACGCTTTCCAGGTTTTCACCGCCCCGGAGCTTCTGCCAGCTTCCCGGAAAAAGCTTTTCTCCGGGCAGGTTGAACTGGTAGCGGAAATAGGCCGTCATAAAATCAAGCACTCTGTCGTCGCCACTGAATTCATAATAACTCTGCAGGCAGGCCAGGGCTACCATGTTGGGCCACAGGTCATTATTGGTCTTGTTTTCCTCCGGGCCAAAGTAACCATCTCCCTGCTGGCTCTTCAGGATGGCCTCAATCCATTTCCTGGCTGTTGCTATTAATTCCGGGTCTTTGAGCAAGTAAGCCAGGTCTCCGAAGCCCTTAAGCCAGTATGGCATCTCTTCCCAGCCGCTTCCTTTAAGGGTCAACCAGCCGGAACAGGGCTGCAAAAACCTGGATATTTCTGGAAGGCGCCCGGTCAGACCAGAGGCCATAAGCCGGAGCTGGCTCAACAACCAGCCCCGGGCTTCAATCTGTCCCGGAGGAAGCTTGAGCAGAGGATTGGGCCGAAGAGGCGGCCTGTTTCCCGGGTAATGAAGGTTGATTCTGTCGAGCGGTGGGTTCTTGGCTATCCTGATTTCTTTCACTGTCTGTCCTCCGAAAATGCCTGACGCCGGCCATAAAACCAGAACTGAGAAAGTATCACACAGGCCCGCCTCACTTTGTCTCCTGCCATTTACATTTAAGCATAAACCAATTAACTTTCCCAATAACTCCACATACAAAGTATTAAAGTATCAGTCCGGCCGGATGGACACATATTTCGAATTCAAATCTGAACTTCATATATTCGCTTCATTTTATCTAAGTGCAGAACCTGATTAAAAACCCAGGCATAGAGATTAACGCTCCGGAAATAAGGAAAAAACCCGCTGCGGTAAAGAAAACCCTGGGAATAATAACCCTTGTTCCATTCAATAACACCGACCATTTCCCTGGCGGCCAGATAATTCAGAAGGCAGTTCATCACCGCCCTTTTTTCCGTTGAAGTCAACAGGTCAAGATGAAGGTGGTTAAGCCAGGCCCAGCGTTCCACCCTCTTTCCGAGATGTTCATGTTCGAGATAATTGATTAAGCCGACCAGTCGACGCTCCTTTTTCACCGTTAGAGTCATGGAAACTCCAGGATATAAAATTTCTTTATTCAATTCTTCGAGCCCGGTCCAGACCCTGGCCAGGTCAGTCTGGCCGGCATAGGAATTGAGAAGACCCAGGGCTTCCGGCAGGTCGGCTGTATTCAGCTCTTCTAAGCCCAGCCCCTCAGGTAGCTGGCCAGCCGGCAACCGGTGGGCCCCCCAGACCTTTATCGCCAGCTTTTCCCAGTTTTTCAGACTCTCAGAATAAGCCACCCTTTCCAGGTCAAGGACCCGGCCCAGGACATACATTCTTTTCAGGAAGCGCAGGGGCTGCCCTTCTCTCTTAAATTTTTCTATCAGTTCAGATGAACGATGCCCTGACTCCAGATACAGCAGGGCTAAGTCATAGCGTGTAATTTCCTGGTTGATTCTAACCGCCTCCTTGATAATGGCCTGGGCCAGCCCCTTCCGGGCGTATTCCAGGCGGCTGACCAGCAAGCAGCTGAGAATGCCCCGGAGATTCTGGCCACGGCAGGCAAAAGTCCGGGGGATGTTGGCCAGGAAGGCCAGGATCTCCTGGCCCCTGTAGGCCGCGATAAAATGGCGCGAATCGGGGGCCAGACGCATCAGATATCTGACAAATTCCGGCCGGTAAAGATTGGGGAAAGAAGAAATTCCGTATTCATCCCGCCAGGAATGATGGGCCATCTTTTCCAGGGCTTCCAGGTCGCCGCGAAAAGGCTCGATGGTGACTCCACGCAAGTCGTTCAGGCCCGACATCTGGCCCTCCTTATTATTAAATGGTCAAGCTGCAGGACAAAACCGCCTGAAACCTTCGGTCGGTGCAGGCTGTTCTGAGTGCTCATTATTTTAATTTTTCCAATTATAATAAATTGTGCCTTCAGTCTGAACCAAAAATATTTTTTTAAGAAGCCCCGGGGTTCCGGCTTCTTTGGCCCAGACTTCACAATTTTCCGGGTCGATATTTTTTCTCAAGAACGGTTATGCTATAATGCCTGTCTTAAATTTCAATGACCTGTAATATTTATTATCTGGTCATTCTTGATTAAAGGAGCCTCCTTTGATCGATAACCGCCTTTATAAACATCCTATTCTGCCGGTCGAGGACAGGCCACTTTTCAGCTTTTATTTCCAGGGCCAGGAGCTTAAAGCCAGGGAGGGCGAAACCATAGCCTCGGCCCTCTTTGCCAACGGCGTCCGGATTTTCAGTTACCATCACAAGGATGGAGCTCCCCAGGGAATTTTTTGCGCCAACGGTCAGTGCGCCCAGTGCCTGGTGCTGGCCGACGGTTTCCCGGTTAAATCCTGTATGGAATTGATAAAACCCGGAATGAAAATTGAACCGGTGGTGGGCCTTCCCCGGCTTCCGCTGGTCGACCCGGAAGCACCCCTCGACCTGAAACCAGTTGAAGAAATTGAAGTCTCGGTGCTGATTATCGGTGGCGGTCCGGCCGGACTCTCGGCTGCCATAGAACTCGGGAAGCGAGGGGTGGACTGCCTGCTGGTTGATGATAAACACCGCCTGGGCGGAAAGCTGGTTCTGCAGACCCATCGTTTCTTTGGCTCGGTGGAGGCGGTCTATGCCGGAACCAGGGGTATCGATATCGCCACCCGGCTGGAAAAAGAAGTCCGGCAGTACACCCCGGTAAAAATCTGGCTGCAGAGCACGGCCCTGGCAGTTTTCAGTGATAAGAAAGTCGGGATTCTCAAAGAAAATAGAAAGTATGCTCTGGTCAAACCGAAAATCCTGTTAGTGGCAACCGGGGCCAGGGAAAAATCGCTGGCTTTTCCCGGAAATGACCTGCCAGGAGTATACGGAGCGGGGGCCTTCCAGACCCTGGTCAACCGCGACCTGGTCAAGCCCACTGAAAGATTATTTATAGTCGGGGGAGGAAACGTCGGTCTGATCGCCGGGTACCATGCCCTGCAGGCCGGCATCAAGGTGGTTGGTCTGGTGGAGGTGATGCCCGAAGTCGGAGGCTATAAGGTTCACAAGGATAAGCTGGCCCGCCTGGGCGTGCCCATCCTGACCTCCCATACCATTCTCAGCGCCAACGGAAAAGAAAGCGTCGAATCGGTGACCATAGCCAGGGTGGACGAAAAATTTCAGCCGGTTCCGGGAACCGAAAAAACGCTCAGGTGCGACACCGTCCTGATTGCGGTCGGGCTCGACCCGGTCAACGAGTTTTACCTTAAGGCCAGGGAATTTGACCTTCCGGTGTACGCAGCCGGAGATGCCGAGGAAATCGCCGAAGCCTCCGCTGCCATCTTTTCCGGCAAGATCCGCGGGCTGGAAATTGCCAGAGAGCTCGGTGTCTACCGGGAGGAAGTCCCCTCGGACTGGTACCATACAGCCGACATCTTGAAATCCAGGCCCGGACAGACCTATCCCGAGTATTTCCCGGATAAAGAAGATGGGGTTTTTCCGGTGATCCACTGTCTGCAGGAGATACCCTGCGACCCCTGCTCGGCCGTTTGCCCGAGGAAACTCATCGAAGTGGACCGCAGCGATATCCGCAAGTTGCCTGTCTATTATGAGGAAAAAGAAGGTAAGGGCTGCAGTGGCTGCGAAAGGTGTGTGGTTTTCTGCCCCGGGCTGGCCATCACCCTGGTTGATTACCGCCGTAACCCAGAATTTCCTGAGGTAACCATTCCCTTTGAATTCTTAAAAGAAATCATAAACCCTGGAGACGAAGTTTCGCTGGTGGATGTTTCCGGACAGGAACTGGCCAGGAGCCGGGTGAATTCGGTCAAATCGATCAAGGGGAACGACCGGACAATCCTGGTCAAGGTCCAGGTCCCCCGGGCGGTGGCCAAGAATGTCAGCGGACTCAGACTGCAAGCGGATATCTCTGAAGTTGAAGAAAAATACCTGGAAAGAATTCCGGACGAAGCCATCATCTGCCGCTGCGAAAGAGTCACCGCCGGAGAAATCAGAAAGCTTATCCGGGAAGGTATCCGGGACATTAACGAGATCAAGACCATAACCAGGGCAGGCATGGGACCCTGCGGGGCCAAGACCTGCACCCCACTGGTGCACCGGCTTTTCCGGGAGGAAGGGGTTCCTGAAAGTGAAATCGTTGACCAGCCCAAACGGCCCCTGTTCATAGAAGTGCCCCTGGGATTTTTTGCCGGTCTGGAGAAAGGAAAGGAGTCCGAGAATGAGCCGGGCTGAATATGAAGTCATCATCATCGGAGCCGGCAGCATCGGCACTCCCACCGCCCTGTTCCTGGCCCAGAAAGGTTTCAGGGTACTGGTCCTGGACCGGAACCCCAGTCCCGGCCAGAGCTCCAACAAAAGGGCCATAGGAGGATTGAGGGCCACTCATTCTGACCCGGCCAAGATCAGGCTGGGTCTGCGCAGCCTCAAGATTTTTTCCACCTGGAAAGAGACCTATGGTGACGAAATTGAATGGTACCAGGGCGGCTACTGTTTCGTTGCTTACCGGGAAGAAGAAGAAAAAATCCTGAAAGAGGTCTTGCCGCTTCAAAAGAAACACGGGCTGAAGATAGACTGGCTGGAGGCGGCTGAGCTCAGGAGACTGCTTCCCGACCTTAATCCCCGCGGCCTGAGAGGCGGCACCTTCTCTCCCGAAGACGGCCAGGCCTCTCCCCTGCTGGCTGTGGAAGCCTTCTACCGCCAGGCCCGGAAGGCCGGAGCCGAATTCAGATTCAGAGAAAATGTCAGGAATCTGGTGATTGAAAACGGTAAAGTCAGAGGAGTGGTGACCGAGGCCGGAAGATACCAAGCTGGAGTGGTTATCAACGCCGCCGGAGCCTGGGCGGCCGAGGTGGCCCGGCTGGCTGGAATGGAAGTCCCTGTCAAACCGGACTCCCACGAAGCAGCGGTGACCGAGCCGGTCCAGAGATTTTTTGAGCCGATGGTGGTCGACATCCGACCGGTCAAGGGTTCGGCCAATTACTATTTCTATCAGCACGCCACCGGCCAGATAATCTTCTGCATTACCCCCAGCCCCAGCATCTGGGGTTTTGACGAACGGGAAACCAGCGAATTCCTGCCGATGGTTTCCCGGAGAATGATTGAACTCATGCCCAGGCTTCAGAATATTCGAGTCAGACGCACCTGGCGGGGGCTTTACCCGATGACTCCTGACGGTTTTCCCATCGTCGGCTGGTCAAGAGAAGTAGAAGGTTTTCTTCTGGCTGTTGGCATGTGCGGCCAGGGCTTTATGCTCGGCCCCGGTGTGGCTGAATTATTGACCCGAATGGTCTCAGGACGGTCCGGACCGGACGACGAGGAAATATTATCCTACCTGTCCCCATACCGGAGTTTTGTCAGCGAAGAAAAGTTGAAATAGAACCGAGGCGGTGCCTGTTATCTCAGAATCAACTGCCGGCCTCCCGCCTCCACTACCTGGAGAGGGTAATCGAACAGGTTCTCCAGCAGTTCGGCCTGGAATATTTCCGCAGTCGGCCCGGCGGCCAGGATCCGCCCATTCTTAATCATCACCAGGAAATCAGCCAGTCGTGGTATCAGGTCGATGCTATGAACCGAAGTAATTATTGTCTTGGCCCTCTCTTCCGTTAGTTTTCTCAGAAGATTTATTATTTCCATTTCGTGTTTCAGGTCGAGAAATGTGGTAGGTTCGTCCAGGAGAATTATTTTTGAATCCTGGGCCAGGGCCCTGGCGATTAACACTATTCTTCTTTCGCCGCTGCTCAGCTCCTGGCACTTCCTGTCGGCCAGGGCTTCCAGCCCCAGGTAAGAAATGACATCTCTGGTCTTTTCGTAATCGGCCCTGGCCGGGGCTGCAAAAATATTAAGGTACCCGCTCCGTCCCATCAGGATGAAATCAAACACCCTGAAATTCAGAGCAGCCCCGTGTTCCTGGGGAACGTAACTGACCAGCGGGGCTCTTTCCGACCCTCGTAGCCGGGCCAGGTCACGGCCATCGACAAAAATTGAGCTGGTCACCGGTTTTATCAGCCCGGCCAGAACTTTGAGCAGGGTTGACTTGCCGGCACCGTTGGGACCGACCAGCACCGAAACCCGGTTGGCCGAAAAAAGCAGGTTGTCCACACTGAGTTCAAAATCCTCATACCTGACCCGCAATCTTTCAACCCTGATCTGCATGTCTAACTCCAGCTGCTTCTGGACCTTTTTATTAAATACAGAAAAAATGGAATTCCCGCCAGGCTGGTCAGAATGCCCACTGGAAATTCAAAGGGCGAAAGGGTTCTGATCAGGTCATCGGCCAGGAGCATCAGGCTGGCTCCCAGCCCGGCTGAGAGCGGAAGAACCAGCCGGTTGTCAGCTCCCACCAGGCCCCTGGCCGCGTGGGGGACAATAAGACCAACCCAGCCAATGATACCGGCAATAGAAACCACGGCCGAGGTGATGAGTGTGGCCAGACAGATTATCAGAACCCTTTCTCTTTTAACGTCCAGCCCTAAAGACTTAGCCTCATCATCGCTCAGGCTCAGGACGTTTATTCTCCAGCCCAGTTTCAGCAGTAAAACCAGACCGGCCAGAATAAGGGGACCCGACCAGAGCAGGTCAGTCCAGGTAGCCTGAGAAAAGCTGCCCAGGAGCCAGAAAAAAAGGGCCTGGAGAGCATAGGGACTGGCTATGAATTCCACGGCTGAAAGCAGTGCCTGGAAAAGCGCAGAAACGATAATTCCTGTCAGCAGAACCGCCACCGGGGTATTCCTGGCTCCCTCGGAGATAACCAGCACCAGGACCACGGCCAGCAGCCCACAGGCAAAAGCCAGGACCTGGGGAGGTATAATCCGGTTAAACAGAACCAGGGAGGCGGCGGCCCCGAACCCGGCACCGAAAGACACTCCAAGGATGTATTCATTAACCAGGGGATTTCGGAAAAGAGACTGCAGGGAAGCCCCGGAAACAGAAAAGGCAGCCCCGGCCAGCAGTGCCAGTAGCACCCGGGGCAATCTGATATTCAGGACAATGTTGGCCGCCGGGGAGGTCAACAGCTCAGAGGGCATTCCTGATATTCTGGACATGAGAATCTTCAGGACTTCACCCGGTGAAATTTTCAGGGTGCCAAGGCTTAAAGAAATTAACATCAAGAATAATGGAAGCAAAACAGCCGTAAAGAGAAGAACCCCAGTCTTAGTCTCTTTTTTCGAACCAGTCATAAGCCTTTATTTTAGCACACAGCTCCTGGAATAGCCCCGGCCTTCTGTAAAAAAAAGCGAAGATTTCATCGCCGGCTGACAGCATGGCCTCTCTGTCCGGTGGCCCGGCCCGCAACAGGTCAGAAAGGTAAAGGCATTCCACCAGCACCAGGGCCGGGTCCCACCAGTACCAGAAACCAAAAGTATAATATACCTTTCTTGTTCGGACAGCCCGGATGCTCTGTAGCCTCGGGTCTGATAGCACTGTTTCCACGGTTACCGTTCTTTCTGCGGGAAGATAGTTGCCATGAACAAGAATGATTTCAGGGTCAAGCGACAGGAGAGTCTCCAGGTTTAGTACTGCCGTGTCAGAACCGTGGTAAACATTATGGAAGCGGCTGGCCAGGTTCCGTCCGCCGGCCAGGTCTACCGGTTCGTAATTAACGGGAGATCGCAGAAGAGAACCCCAGAAACTGAGATAAACAAGGGGCTTAGCGTCTGGAGAAACCTTTTTTGTTTTTTCCTTTATTTCTGCCAGCCGCGAGCGCATGTAATCGGTTAGGTCGCCTCCGCGTTTCTCGCTTCCGGTAATTCTGGCCAGCAGCTCAATTTCGGCCAGCAGGTCATCCATCTTTCCAGCCGCGCTCAGGCTGGCCACCGGGCAATTCAATTTCCGGCTTAGGTGCCGGGAGAGAGAAAATTCAGAAGGAGAAACCAGCACCAGGTCCGGCTTCAATTGAAGTATGGTTTCCACCCTGGCGTCTTCACCCGTAACCGAGACCACCGGCAGGTTAGCCACGCCGGGAAAGATAATTGGCATAAGGTGGTCATAGCGAGAAGGAAAACGGTCAATCGCCACCACCTTATCCTGCTGGCCAAGAGCCACCAGAATTCTGAGCAGCTCCGGCTGCAGGCAGACTATCCTTTCCACCCGCGGTGGTATCCTGACCTGGCGGCCGAGGCTGTCTCTAATGGTAAGCTGAGCAGAATCCGGACTGGATGTCCCCGACATTATTGCGACGATAAAAAGTAGCGACCATAGAGGTCGTCTTAAATCCATCAGGCACTTCCCTTTTTTATCTGCAGAATTATGAGTTTTGAGCTCTCTTATTTATGTCCTTCTTCCAGGGCTACAAGCAACTTCTCAACTGCCGGGATTATGGCCAGCTGGCACTCGGCCTGCGGTTTTTTGAGCTCCATCAGCAGATTTTTCTGGGTCTCCAGCCACCCGTCTTGCGGTCCTTTTTTCGAGGCCAGGTAGGACAGGGCAGCAGAGCCTATGGCTACCAGCTGTCCCAGGTTTTCGGCCAGCGGTTTTATTTCATTCAAGACCGGAATCCTGCCAGCCAGGGCAACGGCCTGAGACGAGACCACAGCCAGCTGGTTGAATGCGTCTTTCAGCTTCTGTTGATTTTCGGAATTTCTGGTAGAAACATACCCATCTGCAAGCTTTATGAAATCTCTGGCCTCCAGCGACTCCGGAAAACAGCTGTCGACAAACCTGGTCAGCGGAGCCAGCGATGTGTATTTTCGCCCCAGGCTGTGTCGGGCATATCCCTTGACCGGCTCGGATATTCTGGCCAGGCTCTGGAGAGCTGCCATTTCAGTTGAACTGACAGCAGAGGAACCGACCAGCCTTCTCAACATCATGTCCTGGTTCTTCAGGTGCTGCACCCCGTGTTCTTCAAGCTGAACGCTTATGATGGCCAGCCGGTGATACATATCGTCCACGTCCCTGACTTCCTGGGGTGACCAGAGCCTTTCGGCAATGGCTGCGGTCCGTGGCCAGATTCTGGAATCAACTGTCTCCGGCGAGACCAGCTCGGCCCACATCGTTGCCTCACCACCCAGAATCAATTTCTTCTCGGCTTCGGTCAGCGGAGAATCTGGCGGTATAGGGTCGTTGAGGTAATGTCTCTCGGCAGTTTCACACAAATCGATGTAATACCCGTTAGAAAGAATCCCCTGGTAACCCCTTCTGGCTCCATCGACCAGGGCCTGGGTTCCACGCCAGGATTGAATGACGATATCTTTTGGTAGTCCTGGCTGATAAATCTCATCCCACCCAACCATTTTCTTGTTGTACCTGGTTAGAATCTTTAAGATTTGCTGGTTGAAATAGGCCTGGAGAGCATGGTTATCGGCCAGATTGTGTTTCTTCATAAAAGCCTGAATCTGCTGATTTTGCTTCCAGTGGGCAGCCTCAACTTCGTCTCCTCCGATATGCAGGTATGGGTCCGGAAAGAGAGAGGCCATTTCCCTGAAAAACCTGTTAAAAAATTTATAGGTATCTGGATTAGCCGGGTTGAATACCGGGTGAAAAACTCCAAAGCCCCTTTCTATCCGGTAAGGGCCCGGGGCGCTGGCGTATTCCGGGTAACCCACGAACCAGCTGGTGGAATGACCGGGGATGTCGAATTCCGGCATTACCCTTATTCCCAGGTCGGAGGCAAAACCTATGATTTCCCGGATCTGATCCTGGGTATAATACATACCGTCTGATCCCAGTTGATGAAGCCTGGGAAAGGTTCGGCTTTCAACCCGGAAACCCTGGTCTTCGCTCAGGTGCCAGTGCAGGACGTTGAGCTTGACCGAGGCCATGGCCAGCAGATTTCTCTTTATTACTTCGAGGGGCATGAAATGCCGGCAGGAATCAATCAACAGTCCTCTCCAGGTGAATCGCGGACGGTCCTCGACCCGCCCGACGGGAAAATAATATCCCTGCTCATCGGCCGAAAGAAGCTGGAGAAGAGTTTCCAGGCCACGGAGGACTCCCAGGTCGGTCGGGGCTTGAAGCTCTATTCGCTCCTTATCGATTTTGAGTTCGTAGGATTCGTCTTCATAAGGGAGGAGACGGCCGGTTCTGCCGTACCTGTAGAAAAGACGTGTATTGGGTCCGGGAGTCTGGTCGGCCAGGAAATCCTGCTTCAGAAACAACCCGGTCCGGCCACTCAGCCTGAACATGAACCTGGCTACCGCCTTAAACACCCTGCCGCCAGGCTGCTCCTGACCTCCGGCGTAAAATTTTTCATCTATCCTGAATTTATCCTGAGAAAGCTGGATTCTGGCCGGAACAGGCATCAGGGCTGGAACCCGGTTCTCTTTCCCGGGGCCACCAGTATTCCCCGCTTCAGAACCTGAAACAGCGGGAGCCATAAGGAGGAGAAAAACCAGGCTTACAGGTAATAACGCTGTTTTCAATCTTTTCTCAAGGCGGAGCGACATTTCAGTTTCTCCTCAATATTTTTTCGTTTTTGCCACCAGCTACAACCCGCAGACCGGAGCTTCTTTGTTTCCGGTCAGAGGATCGACAGTTTTTATAATTTTTTCAGCTACTTATAAAGCGGGTCCGGGTTGACCCGGATGGTCCGGCTCATGACCTCCTGGCCGTCCACCATAAGGCTGGCCCTGTAAAGACCGGGCTCTACCAGCCTGGCCCCCGGGCGTCCGAAACCGAACTGTCCAGGAGCCTGGGTAGTCCTGCGGTTCAGGCCCCAGAAAACCTTCTGCAATCCTGCAGACACGGAGCCGTTAATTTCCTGTACCACTTCTCCCTCGAAATCCTTTATTACCAGTGTCAGCCTGGAAGCCTTGTTTTTTAAATAATAATAAATGTTCACCCCAACCGGGGGGTTGGGTGAACTGGCAAACTCGCCGTAGGACTGGCCGCGGCGGTCGAGCATCTGCCAAAGAATACCTTCCTGAATATCAAAAAGGTAGGCATCCTTCTTGAAAATCTCCTCTTTGAATTCCTGGAAAGGATAGATGTCCACGATATAGATTCCACGGCCGTAGGTGGCAACTACCATTTCTCTGTCTCTTTTCTGGATGGCCAGGTCGTTAATTACCACGTCCGGGACCTGAGGCCCGGTCAGCCTCATCCAGTGCTTGCCCCGGTCGAAAGTCACATAAAGCCCGTAATCGGTGGCCAGATAGAGAACATCAGGGTTTTTCGGGTCTTCTTCTATATCGTTGGCCGGGTTGTTCATTCCGCCGGATATGTCTTCCCAGGTCTTACCGAGGTCCCTGGTTACAAAGACGTAAGTCTTGTCTTCGTTGTGAGTCCGGTAGCCAGAATAAACGACATAGCAGGTGTTGGCTTCATGCTGGCTGGGCTGGACTCTCATCACCCAGCGGTCATAGGGAATCAGGGCCCCCTTTACTCCCGGCCTGGGCTTGCCCTTGGAATCGTAAAAATTGGCGGTAAGGTTGGTCCAGGTCTGGCCGAAATTGGTGCTGACCTGCAGGTTACCGTCGTCGGTTCCGGCCCAGTAAATTCCCGGCTTTTTTGGAGATTCGGCAAAGGTGTAAATGGTGGCATACTGCAGGTTGGTCTTCTTGGACAGCTCAATCCGGGTCTTATCCTGCTTGCTCAGGTCGGGCGAAATCGTCTCCCAGGTGCCTGGATCACCGTGGCTGAGCGAGCGGTGAACGAATTGGGAGCAGACAAAGACAATTCCCGGGTTGTGGGGAGAAAGGTAAATGGGCGCATCCCATTGGTAGCGCTGGGCAGGTGCTCCGGAGGCCTCTTCTTCCGGAGTGTTACGTCGGGCCAGGGAGATAATCTCTCCCGTCTTGAAATTCATCCGCCGAGAAGCTCCAAACTGGCTCTCCCAGTAAATGAATTCCGGGTTCCACCAGTCCCGGACGACATAAAAGCCATCGCCTGATGGCAGGTACAACCAGTCGGCCGGGTAAACCCCGTTGGGATTACGGTTGCGGGACGGACCGAACCAGCAGCCGTTATCCTGGGTTCCACCCATAACGTTATAAGGAAGTTCGTTATCTACCGAAACATCGTAAAATTGCTGGGCTGGAATTGTTTCTTTTTGCGACCAGTGCAGGCCACCATCCCAGGTCTCGCTGACCCCGCCATCGTTGGCGTTCAAGATGTGCCTGGAATTGAGCGGGTCAATCCAGACTGCCCGGGAATCAACGTGGCATTTCTTGTTGGCTTCCCAGTTAGCAAACTGAAAAGTCTTTCCGGCATCACGGGAAATCACGGTCCTGGTTTCAGGGGCAATCAGCACCTTATCATCGTTAGGGTCAACCGTCAGCCTCCCGTAATAACCGGCCTCCACCTGGTTGACGATTTCGCTGCCGCCGCTCATCTTGTACTCGGTCATCCTCTGCCAGGTTTCTCCCTGGTCCTCAGAACGGTAGATGACCCCGGCCTTCCTGACCGGTTCCAGAGGCCGTATAGCGTCGGCGTAAATCAGGTCCAGAAGGCAGCGGTTGAGAGTCTGATAGCGGCCCTTGACCAGGTCATAGTCTCTGACCAGGGCTTCTCCATCCTTAAGCAGGTCGAGAATATCCTTTCTGTCCCTGTAGACTGTCCTGGCTTTGCCCATAAGGGTTGAGGGATTTATCCTTAGTTTAGCCAGCAAATTCGGGTCGCTGGCCAGCATCTGAAGGTTATCCAGCAGGTAAGCTTCATCCCTGACATATTTTTCATCATAGGTCAGGCTGTCCTTGAAATCCTGCTTTATGAACGTCTGGTTACGGTCTCTTATGGAAAAAGTGGCGGTTTCAAAACCGGGCGAGTCAGACAGGAGCGCAGTCAGCACCAGGCGGTTTAAGCGGAAAAGGTCCTTTTCCCCTTCTTCTGCTTTCTTTAGAATTTTTTCTGTTTCTTCCACGGCCGGCAGAGCCATCTCATCCCTGGCATAAACTTTTCTGGCCACGGCCAGCAAGCCTTTCCAGTTAACCGCGGTTTTCTTTTGAAAATCGGGGTCCCGGACCAGCTCGTTAAGCTTATTGACCAGGTCTTCAACCTTATCGGCTTTGATATGTTCAAATTTTATAAACTTCAGGAATTCGGGCCTTATCCTGTATTCCTTGAATTTATTGAGATAAAAGCCGTCGCGAAAAAGTGCCCTCTGGTTATAAACGGCCGCGCCTTCCCTTTCGCTCAAACCGAGGTTAACTTCCTCGTCGAGTCGCAGGTAGACAATTTTTGGATTTCTGGGATATATGGCCAGGCCATTGCGCCCGGTCTTCATCTGACCGAGGTCCGGCAGGCCAGCCGTCAGCTTTTTCCAGGTCTGTCCACCATCTGTCGTTTTCCAGAGATAATTTCCGGTCTGCCTGTCCAGAAAAGTCCAGGTTCTCCGGAATATCTTATAGCTGGCGGCAATGATCACATCCGAATTGCCTGGGTCCATGACAAAATCTCCCACCGCCCGGTCTTTCAGGTCCAGCACCCTATTCCAGGTTTTGCCCCCGTCGGTCGACTTGTAAAGACCGCGTTCACAATCCTGGTCGGTATCGTCGTAGAGCTTACCTTCGGCAGCCACGTAAACTATGTCCGGGTTTTTTGCGTCCACTTCTATCTTGTTTATGAAAAAGCTTTTTTCCAGGCCGATATGAGTCCAGGTTTTTCCGGCATCGGTTGATTTCCAGACCCCGTTGCCATGATAGGCGGCCCGGCTGTGGATAGGCTCTCCTGTTCCCAGATAAAGAATATCAGGGTTGGAAGGGGCGATGGCCAGGTAGCCCATGCTCTGGTTCCCGTATTTTTCAAAAATCGGCTCGAAATGTATCCCCCCATCCACGGTTTTCCACACACCGCCCGAAGCTGTCAGCACGTAATAGGTCTGACTCTGACCTGGAGGCACGGCAAAGTTGGTGATGCGGCCGGAAAAAGACCAGGGCCCTATATGCCGCCAGGTAAACAGTTCCAGGTCCTTAGCCGTTAGAGGAATTTTATCTGAAAAGGTTGCTGGCTTTTTTATTTCATCTTTCTGAGGGGCTCCACTAACTACCAGTGGAAAAAGAAAAAGAAGCAGCAGCAAAACAGGCAGGTACGGGCTCTTCCGGAAAGATTTAAGCTTGTTCATCTTGCCTCCTTTAATAATTATTTTTTGTTATTCTTAAAAGATATTCTCGCCGGCGGGCAGGGAATTTCTCCAGGGCATATCTGACGGTAACCCGGGGTAGCTTCTTTCCGAATTTTAATAAGAACCTTTCCAGCAGCTGCCGGTCGCTCTTTCCGGCTTCCCTCAGAAGCCAGCCAGCCGCCCTGGCCACCAGTTCATCAGTCTTTTCAGGCTTGATCGCCGACCTGACCATCTTGAAGATAAAGTTAAGGTTCTTCTGATTTCTGGCCGGCTTGACCAGAGCCACCAGTGCTGCCCTCCTGACATAAACGTTTTCATGGCTGGCCCAGGATTCCAGAACTCTTGGTTCACCGGGATTTCTCAGAAAAAATGGGCCGAGTACTTCCAGCGACAGGGTATCGATCAGGGCCCAGTTATTCAGGAAACCTTCTTTCAACCAGGACCTGATCCTGCCAAGAATTCTGAGGTTTAAGTTATAGCGGAAATAACTCAGGAGCAGGAGACCGCAGGACCGTGCTTCCAGCTCCGGCCTTTTAAGCAGGGATTCGGCCAGCTCAAGCGCCTGTTCAATTTTCCAGCCCGGTCTAACCTTATCATGTATTGCCTGGCTCAGGGCTCGAAGGTCAGCGGCCCTGACCCCTAAACAATTTATTTTTTCGGGGAAAAACCTCTGGGCATTTCTGGCCGCTTCAGGGTCAGCCAGTTTCTGCAGACTGGAGACTATCTCCTGCTGGATGGCCTCAACGCAGGTCGGGTTATCTGTAACGTCAATCATGAAAATCTGAAGTTATTTATTTTACCCGTTTGTCCTGAACAAGACAATAAAAAAATAAGCTGCTTTTCTTAGCATAAAGTCCAGAAAATAAGTTTTTGGTTTTAAGGTAATTCCCGCCGCTTTACTGTTCGGACTTCTTTCGTCCCAGGGTGGTTATACCCAGCGGTACATATAGCGGACAGAACCCAAACAGGCTGGTGGCCAGAAAAACGATGGCCACAATCGTCAGAACATAAGCCAGAGCGCCCTTGACTGCTCCGGCCAGCACCAGGACGGCCAGGATGATTGCCAGCAAAGTCCTGATAGTCCGGTCCACAGCCCCCATGTTCTTCTTCATCTTGCCCTCCTAAATTTTATTAATTTTTAATATTATCATAATAAAAATTTATTATTATTGCCATATCAGTAAAAAGGTGCGAAAATTGGCTATTTAAAAATTAAGTAAGAGAGTAATTGTCATGGAAAAAATTAAGGTTCTTTTTGTTTGCGACGACAACAGCCTGCGCAGCCCGATGGCTGAAGCCTGGTTGAACCATCTGGGACAAGGGGACTTCCTGGCCAGAAGCGCTGGCTTTGAGCCGGCAGCCATAAATCCACTGGCTGTAGAGGTGATGGGTGAAGTCGGCCTTGATATCTCGGGACATAAAGGCAGAAGCGTCTTTGAGCTCTATACTGCTGGAGAGCTTTTCTCCTATGTTATTACTATGTGCGACCCGGCCACAGCCGAGCGCTGTCCCATCTTCCCTGGAGTAACCAGGGTGGCTAACTGGCCTTTTCCTGACCCCACCCGGGAAAAAATTCCAGAAACAGAAAAAAAACAAAAGCTAAGAGAGATCCGGGACCTGATTCGGGAGCGGGTCGAAAGATTTATCCAGATGATCCGGCCTGATGCTCACGATTGAGGTTAGGCCGGACCGAGAAGGTCACGCCGCGAAGCCTCCATCAGCAGAAAGAAGGCCTGGCCTTCGGTAGCCACCCCGGCCGATTGAAAAAGCGGTGAACCACAGACATCATTGACATATCCCAGCGAATCCACCTTCCTGCGAACGACCTGGCGCATGGCTTCAGCTGTTTTCAGGTATTCCCGGTCGAGCCAGCCCATCTCGATATTTCGATATATTGTATAGGCCAGCATCTGGGCCAGGTTGGTTTCCACGAAGGTCTCAGGTCGGTCCAGGACATTGTGAAACAGGCCGTCCTCCCTCTGGTATTTCAGACAACCGTCCAGAAGAGCCTTGATATAACCCTTTAATCTGTCCCTATCGCTTTTGAGATTTTCGGGGAGGGCCCGGAGTACCCTGGTCATTCCAGCCGCAGCCCAGCCGTTGCCTACTCCCCAGAAATCCTGTCTTTCAAATTTCTTAAGTCCGTAATCATAGATATGGCAAAACAGTTTCTTTTCTGGATTCCACAGGTATTTTCTCAACCCTTCCACCTGTAACAGGGCTTCCCGGAAGTAACCCATGACCGCCAGAAACGGAGGGCACATGTACATGGAATCAATCCAGAGCTGGGGCTTGTGGTCCAGGTGAAAGATAACACCATCTGAGGTGCGAGGAGCAGTTTTCAGAAAGTATTCGGCCTGCTTCCGGGCGGCCTGAAGCAAGCCCTGGTCGGAAAGTACCCTGGCCGCATATAAAACAGGCTCGCCGTTGGCACCGGGGTCGGTCACCCCGTGATTATCGCAGACCTGGCCCAGGCGGCCATCATCCCACTGGCGCAGGACGGCTTCCCTGGCCATCATTATCACCAGCCGTTCCTCGCCCAGTTCCAGCAGAGCCTGCGCGGCCACGCCCTGTTCCCAGGCCTGGCGCTGCATGGTCAGCATAACTGTTGTAACCCTTTCGATCAATTTCCGGTCTTCCCAGTTCTCATCAATTTCTTCCGGAGGCCTCTGTCGACCGGTCATAATCCCCAGTCCAGCCTGAATCAGACCTGCGCTGATGGCTGCTCCCATAAATTTTCTTCGGTTCATCGGTCTGTACCTCCCTCGTTTAACAATTCAGACCGGCTTGACCGTACCGGCCCAAAAACTCCCTTTCTTTAATTTATGATACAATTTTAGGCCTATTCTCCCCTCACCGGTATAAACCTTAAGGAACTGCACTCTTGAGCCGGATTCTTCTGCAGACTACAATCAGGTTATTCATGAGGTCCGAAATATTCTTTGTAAACCTTTTGAATATGTTCCTGGACCAGTTTTTCCAGCTTTCTCTTTTTATCGGGAGTCAGGTTGCGCCGGTAGCGGTCGTAATCGGCAAAGGTAACTCCGTGCTTTTGATAGACCAGGTCCATCTGGTGGTGGGCCTCGTCCAGGTCTTCCTTATATTTATCAAAAATCAGGGCAGCCCTGGCCGTAATGTCCACATATATCTCATCGGTAATCCCGGGCGGTGGCGGCAGGGCCGGCTCACTTTCTTCCGGGGTTTCTTCCTCCGGCCAGGACAGAACCTGTTCCTGGTTTTCCTGCCTGGCACAGGAAATCAAGAAAAAAACAAGCATGATTAAAAGCAGCCGGATGCCTGGTTTAAGTGGACAGACTCTGTTCTTTTTCCTGAAAGCCAAAGCAGCTTTCATGCTGTTTCTGCCGCCTGTGATTTCTGGCACCGGGATCTCTATGGCTTATCCCCGGACTCTTTCTCCACGACGATGGTCAGGTTGGAGGCCAGGGCTGCCACCGCCCCGATGGCCGCCCAGACCGGGGCAATAAGGGTACCCACGATGCCCACGGTCAGAGGAATTTCCATAAAGGTGCGTCCGTCTTCGGTCTTAAAGATTATCCGGCGGGCATTTCCTTCCCGGATTATCTCCTTGATCTTTTCCAGGATTTCTGAACCGCTGACCTTGAACTCTTCGAACCGGTTTTTTTTCTCTTCCATCTTTCTTCTCCCTTATATTATTTTATTATAACTGGCCGGGAAAAATCTTCTTCAGAATTGCCCTCGAACCGGGGAGCAGGGAATTTGAATCGACCTCTCTCCAGGCGGCGTATATTATCTTCCAGCGCCCGGCCGTTTTTCCCAGGCTGAAGTTAAACCGGTAGTAAGACCCGATCAGCCCGACCATTTTCCTCAGGGTCTCCAGGGGACCGGAAGACAGCAGAAGGTCGGCTTCCGCTTCAGCCCGGTCACCATTAACCTCCACGTAAATATCAAGCAAATGGATCGCAATCCCCGGATAATTCTCAAAATAATATTCAAGGAGGCGGGTCGTCTGTTCCAGGTTTCTTCCCTCAAAGTCCCGGTATTCAGGGCTCAAGTATCCCATAATTCTGGAAATGTCTTTTTTCTCGGACAACCCGGCTACGGTCCGGAGCAGATCTTTGACGACCCCGGCTTCGTCAGTTTTCCTGCAGGACTGAGACCAGGACAGTGAAAAAACAGCGAAAACCAGCAGAGCCACCAGCCGGATGATAAGGCCGGGATATTTCTTAGCATCTGATATATTCAGATTTTTGAGATTCAGGTCTGCCCCCACTTTTTTGCCTCCTTTCGGATTGACATTTACCTGTTCTGCTTTTGGCCGATAAATTAATTTTGGCCACACAGGGCGCCAGCCGGCCAGCACTCAACCGGCTGAAACTCCGCCTCCGCCCCCGCCTCCACCACCTCCGCCACTGAAACCACCGCCGCCAGAAGAATAATTAGCTGCCCGGGAACTGGCCTGACTGATGGCCGTGGCCGCTTTTTCTATGGATGAAATGGCAGCGGAAAGAGACTCCACCTGCCGGCTGAACCCACCCACCCCGTAAGCCCCGCCCGGCCAGGCTGCAGAAACGGCCTGCCGGTCTTCGAGCACCCTAAGCAACATTTTGACCAGTTTTCTGGCGTTGCCGAAAAGAATTCCGAAGACCAGATACTTATCCCAGAGCCGGTAGGCCTCGGCCGGGATTTCCTTGAATTCCGAAAAGTCATCCAGGAACCTGTCCAGGGCTTTCCACAATTCGTTTTCCCGGGCCCAGTCCTGGCGGCGTCTCTTCAGTTTCGGGGCCAGCGCCAGGGTTAAGATGAACATCACCGGGGAAAAAGTCAGGCTGGCCACGACTATGCTGATTATCAGAAAAATCTGGCTCAGCCGCCGGCCCTCAGGTTCTACAAAGCCCAGTTTCTGGCCTTCCCGCTGAATTTCCTTCTGCCACTGCCTGAACCAGATCTGGTACTCGGTCGGATGCTTCTCGAGATAGCTGATCAGCTCATCCAGGGAGATACGGCTGCCCGGTCGGCCCATTTCACCCGCACGGTCAAAAACGATATCCAGAACCGACTTTTCCCAGTTTCTCAAGCTGCCGTCTTCCCGGTAATTTTTCTTGAGCTCAAAAATAGTTCGCTGGCCCGTCTTCAAACCGAAAAGAGTCTTCTTTGCCACCTTCTCGTCTTCTATCATCAGATAGCCCCTGGTGGCCAGGTCGAAAAGGGTGGCGGTAAAGGCAACCGGTAGAGGTTTTTCACCTTCCCGGCGCAGGACCTGAACCAGGGCCGGGGGCAGGTCAGAGGGTAATTCCCGGTAGTATTCAGGAATGTCTTCGAAGCGATAGTCTCTCCCGACTCTTTTCCAGAAATAAAAATAAATCAACAGCCATAAAATCGGACCGATGACCTGCCAGATTACCCAGGCCACTCCCAGTTTTTTCAGGAATTCAATCTGACGGGCTTCTCTTTCCTGAGCCTGCCTGACCCTGGCTATGGTGTCATCGATAAAGCGGGCTTCTTCTTCTTTTATTTTTTCCAGGGTGTAACCGCTGGCCGGAACTCCTGCTACCAGTCCGGCCGGCCAGACCACCCTTATTTCCATGAATTGCCCGGAAGCTATGTTGGTGGCTTCGAAGCGCATGGTCTGCAGGTCCAGAATCTCGGACCGCCCGGAAAGGGGCCCGTGCCCGTAAATCAGCAGCTGCTGGCCTGAGGCCACCGGCTCGGGCAGGTGCACGGTCACCACGGCCCTGGCCGTCGGCCGGTCCACTTCGGAACCTATAATCTGCCAGTATAGCTCGCTTAGGTCGGGGTAGTTTAATATTCCTTTAACTATCCTGTAGGAAATGTTGAAGGTTCGTCTCTCATTCCTGGCGGAAAACTCCCATCTGGCCCGGAACTTCTTTCCCTGGACCGAGGTTTCCAGCGGCAGGTCCTGACCCCGCTCGTCCCGGACGCGAAAACCCTGAACCTCCACTTCCAGGCTGGAATTCTTCCTGGCCCGCAGCGGAATCCAGAGCGAGGCCCAGGAAAACTTTCCCTGGAATTCAAAAGTCAGAAATTCATCGACGATAAAAGAGCCGTCTTTCTGGACGTACAGGTCGGCCCTGAGCTCCGGGAAATAATAATCCTTGGTCTCGGCTATCAGGCTGACCGGATAGAGCAGTACCAAAAATACAAGCAGGCAAATTATGGGAAATGACAATCGACCAGTACCGCCCATTTCAGACCTCATCCAGATCGGGGAATAATCCCAGATAATACCACAAGCACGAAACAAGAGATCACGACTGCCGCCAGCTAATTCTCAGCGCGAGAGAACCTTGCGGTAAACATGTTCCAGCAGGTGAACACGACTCTGGGGGTCAAGCTCCACGAATTCCAGTCCCATTTCGAAGACATCATCATCAAACAGGCTCTTGACCCAGCGCACCTCGGCGATGCCGGTGATAAGCTTCTGGGATTCAGCCAGGGCAATTTCCAGCTGGACCCTGGTCTTTACCGGAAGGGGCGAATCGGTCATCAGGCGCAACCCGCCCACTGAAATGTCCCGGGAAAATGAATAGAACGACTCTTCTTCCTGCTGCTCGTTTCCTGGCAGAACACGCAGAACTACCTTGTTCTCCTCATCCAGTCTCTTTTCCCTTCTTTTTTCCATTGCCGTCGGAATGGCCGTCCTCCTTTGCCTGTTTCTATTTTTTACTATCACAGGTCAGGGAAAATATCAACAATAATTTTAGATATTTCTGTTGACCTCGCGGCCAATAATTTGACAAAAAATATGGAAAAAAATATCCTTCTTATAAAACCGGTTTAGGTATTCAAAGAAAGGAGCGAAGTGATGAGCGTTAAGTTCCGCTTGAGTGCCATGATGTTTCTTCAGTATGCCATCTGGGGTTCCTGGGCCCCGGTGCTTTCCGCTTATCTTCAGAACAACCTGGGTTTCAGCGGCAGCCAGCTGGGCCTGATCTTCAGCCTGCTGCCGCTGGCCACCATCATCTCTCCTTTTTTGGGAGGCCAGCTGGCCGACCGTTACTTTGCCAGCGAAAAAGTAATCGGAGTTTTGCAGCTGGTTGGCGGTGGTCTGCTGATCCTGATAGCCAGCATAACCGACTTTCAGCCCATGATGTGGTTGATGCTAATCTATTGCCTGGTCTACGCACCCACCCTGGCCCTGACCAATTCCATCGCCTTTGTCAACCTGAAGAGCTCGGAGAAGGAATTCGGGGCCATCAGGGTCTGGGGGACCATCGGCTGGATAGCCGCCGGCTGGGCTCTGGCCGGCTGGCGCTGGCTGGTCAAGTCTCCGGAAGGAATAGCCCTGAAGGGGGATACCCTGATCCTGGCCGGAATCTTCTCCATAATTATGGGTATATACTCATTCAGCCTTCCCCATACACCCCCGCAGAAGGAAGCGGCCAAACCCTGGGCTTTCCTGGAAGCTCTCAAGATGCTGAAAGATAAGAATTTTCTAATTTTTGCCATAATCTCGTTTGTGGTGGCCACCGAGCTTCAATTCTATTACGTTTTGACCTCTCCCTTCCTGACCCAGAAAGTGGGGGTCAACCAGCAATCGGTGTCCTTTGTTATGACCATTGCCCAGGTGGCCGAAATCTTCGTCATGGCCTTCATGCTGAGCTGGGCCCTGAGGAAATTCGGGATGCGTATGACCCTGACCCTGGGCATCCTGGCCTGGCCGGTCCGCTACATAATTTTCGTCATCGGGCAGCCTTCCTGGCTGGTAATTGCCTCTCTGGCCCTTCATGGCTTCTGCTATGTGTTTTTCTTCACCGCGGCTTACATCTATGTCGATAACATCGCTCCCAAGGACATACGTCATTCGGCCCAGAGCCTGATTGCCGTCATTATCCTGGGTTTTGGCAATTTCGTGGGCAGCCTGTTCTGCGGCTGGATTCAGGACCTGTTCACCAAAGAGGGAGTGGTCAACTGGCGCGGCACTTTTCTGGTGCCGACGGTACTGACCCTGCTCTGCCTGGTGATATTCCTGGCTTTCTTCCGGGAGAGCCGGAATCGGTCGCTGGAAATTGAAACAGTTGCCGGTAATTAGCAGGGTGGAAACCAGCTTAAATGGTTCGAGAGAAAAAGGGCGCTAACAGGCCTTAAGGCCTTGCCTTAAATTTTAGAACTTGGGAAAGGAGATGCGACATGAAAACAATTAAGAAAAATCTGGGAATAGGCTTTATCGGTGGCGGTTTTATTACCCGGTTTCATATACGTTCCTGGGTGGGAGTCCGCAATGCCGACATCCTGGGCATCTATGACCCGGACCAGAAAAGGGCGGGAGAAGCGGCCGCCCTGGCCCGCCAGCTCAAGGTCGGAGAGGCCAGACCATACAAATCAATAACCGATATGGTGGCCGACCCGGCCATAGATGCCATCTGGATCTGCTCCCCCAATTATACCCGGATCGCGGTCATGGAAGAAATAGCCGAAGCGGTCATAAAAGGAAAAGGTGAGTTAATCGGAGTCACCTGCGAAAAGCCGCTTGGGCGCAACGTGAGAGAAGCCCGGCGGATGCTGCAGCTGGTGCAGAAAGCCAGGTTGCTGGACGGCTACCTGGAAAACCAGGTCTTTGCCCCGGCCGTGGTCCGAGGCAAAGAGATCATCTGGGCCAGAGGGGCCAGGCTCTGCGGACGTCCTTACCTGGCCCGCGCGGCCGAAGAGCACAGCGGACCACACATGCCCTGGTTCTGGGAGGGAGAATTGCAGGGTGGTGGAGTTCTAAACGACATGATGTGCCACTCGGTGGAAGAAGCCCGGTTCATGCTGACCCCGCCTGGAGCCAGCCGGGAGGAATTAACTCCGGTTAAAGTTACTGCCTACGCCCACTGCCTGAAGTGGCAGCTGCCCGAGTACGTTGACCACTTAAAACGAATAAGCGGCGGCAAGCTGGATTACGACAGCCGGCCGGCCGAAGATTTTGCCCGCTCGGTGGTTGAATACAAAGACCGGCAGGGTAACATACTGGTAGTTGAAACCACCACCTCCTGGTGCTATGTCGGAGCCGGTTTGCGGCTGACAATGGAACTCCTGGGGCCGGAATACTCCATGCAGGTAAACACCCTGGATTCCGGGCTCAAAGTCTTCTTCAGCCGTCGGGTTAAGGGTAAGGCCGGCGAAGACCTGGTGGAAAAACAGAACGCTGAGGTGGGCCTGATGCCGGTGGTTTCCAGTGAAGAACACGAGTATGGTTATACAGCCGAAAACCGGCACATGGTCGAGTCCTTCCTGGAAGGCAAAAGACCGATGGAAAATTTCAGCGACGGGGTCAACGTGACCGAGCTGCTGATGACCGCCTACATGAGCATAGAAAAAGATAAGGCTCTCCCCTTCCCGCCCCCGGGACTTGATAGCTTCATCCCGGCCGTGGCCAGGGGCCAGTGGAACCCCAGGAAGAAGAAATAATCGTTTAACCGACTGGCGGTTAATAATTAATAACAAAATTACACCCGGAGAAGAGAAAATGAAACGAAAAAGAAATATCGTTCTCTTCGGTCTCATGACCTTCTGCCTGTTAGCCCTAAGCTCAGTTTTATTGCCACCCGCGGCCAGCGGCCAGGAAAAGGTTATACCGGAGGAAATAAGACAGCAGGTCAGCCAGACGGATTATAATGCCGTCCGGATAAAAAAATTTCCGGTGGCCATGCAGTGCTGGACCTACCGCGGGTATACTTTTCTGGAAGCCCTGGAAAAAACCAGGGCCCTGGGGATAGATTATGTCCAGGCCTTCCCCGGGCAGAGGCTGTCCAGGGAGCTGCCGCCCAGCGTCATGTTCCATCACCAGATGGCCGAAGAGCACCTGAAACTGGTCCGGGAAAAACTGAGCGCCCTGAAGATGGGCCTGGTCGCTTACGGCGTGGTGGATACCGGCCGGACGGAAGAAGAAATGCGCCGGGTTTTTGATTTTGCCAGGAAACTGGGAATCAGGGTTATAGTCACCGAGCCCAGAGATGAGGATTATCCGATACTGGACAGGCTGGTTAAAGAATACAACGTCCGGATTGCCGTCCATAACCATCCCGAACCCAGCAAGTACGCCCATCCGGCTATGGCCCTTAAATATCTTCAGGGACTGGATGAGAGAATCGGTGTTTGCGCTGACACCGGGCACTGGATGAGGGGCAACCTCAAACCGGTGGAATGCCTGAGATTGCTCCAGGGTCGGGTTATTGATGTCCACCTTAAAGACCGCAGCGATTTCGGAACCAGGAATGCAGAAGACGTGGCCTTCGGCAGCGGGAAGGCTGACCTCAAATCTGTTCTGGCTGAACTTACCCTTCAGGATTACGACGGGTTTTTGACGGTTGAGTATGAGAACGAAAAGGAAGTGATGACGCCCGAACCAGCCATTCAGAAGGGCCTGGAATTCATAAGAAAGATAACCTATTATGAAGGCTTCGAGCAGCTTCTGAGCCGGCGCAACGGTTATTATGAAAAGCACGGCTGGAACCATTACGGCCCGGGTCACTTTGAGCTGGACCGCAGGACGGGCATCCTGAAATCACAGGGTGGCATGGGCCTTCTCTGGTACAGTCGCAAAAAGTATAAAGATTTCATCCTGGACCTGGAATTCAAGTGTTCACAGAAAAACACCAACTCGGGCATCTTTCTCCGTATCCCGGAGGTGCCGACGAGCGATGATTATATTTACCACTCCTTTGAAATCCAGATATATGACGCCGGGGAGGGAATTCACCGGACAGGGGCAGTATACGATGCCCAGGCTCCAAACCGGGAGGCTTCCAGACCAACCGGGGAATGGAACCATTTCCGGATTGCTTTTATCGGTGACCGCCTGACGGTGGAACTAAACGGGCAAATGGTAGTCGACTGGAAAGCCGAGCCACGGGGAAAGGTCAGGGACTTTGCCCGCGAAGGTTATATCGGGCTCCAGAACCACGACAGCCTGTCTCCCGTCTATTTCAGGAACATCTATATTAAAGAAATCAGCAACTGACCTCAGAACCCCGGGGTAATGGTAAACTGCCAGTGCCAGCCTTTAATGGGTCGGTCAAAGGGGTAGACATAATCAAAGCCCAGGACCAGCACCCCGAACAGGTTGGTCCTCAGACCGACGCCGGCACTCGAGACCGGCTTTTTTGTCCCGCCGAACCAGGTCGGCTTTTCGCTTGAGTACCAGGCCGTCCCGATATCGTAAAAGGCCAGAAACTCCAGAGGCCAGACTCCATAATAACCTTTGCCAATGCCCAGAACGCGGAAGACGGGAAATCTCAATTCCACGTTGGCCACCAGCAACCGGGTGCCGATGAGGCGGTTGAAATCGAAGGCATCGGGACCATTATCAAATTCGCTGTAGAGAAAACTGTTGTAATCGTATCCCCGGACCAGCGTTTCATAACCCAGGAACAATGGCCAGAGCCTCTGGTCTTCCGAGCCTTTGCCATAACGCCCGTAATGCAACAACCTGAAGGCCAGGGTGAAAGGTCTTTTAGGAATGAAATAGCGCCGGTAATCGGCCATAACGCTTATAAAGTTAAGGTTGCCGAAATTGGGCTGGACTTCCAGCAGGTAGGCCTGTCCCAGAATCGGGCTGCAGGCCCCGAAAAGGGAGCTGTCATAGACCATGGCGGCCGAGGCATAGCCGTATTTGAGCGATCTTGGTGCCGGCAGGTCAAGCTGGTAATAGTCGATGAGCTGGAAATAAACCGGGTCATAAACATAGCGATACAATTTACTGTTAAAATCTATCAGGTTGAAGCCGGCAGAAAATTCTATTCTTCTAAAGGTATTAAGGGGATAATAGGCAAAACCGCCCAGCTGGTAGGCAATCTGGCGGTTGAGGTATTCTTCCTGAATATAAACCGGTATTCCGCCCATTTCATCAAAATAAGCATTATATGAACCATAAATGTAAGGAACCCGTTGCAGGACCGCCCCCCAGTTAATCCGGCTACTTGAATTCATGTAGCCAACCAAAGCATAGCTGTCTATTAACTCATAATTGGTCTGGGCCATGGTGACAACCGTGTGATATCCCAGCATATCGCTCCAGAAAGCGGCTATACCTCCGCCGGCGTATGTTCCATACCTGTCAACTCCAACCGCCACCGTCGGCCGGCTGACGAAATCCAGAGAAAGTTTTGGCCGGTAGCTGGTTATGGGGAAATCGGTTTCCTTGGGCAATCCATAAAGAGGATTTCTCAACAACCCTAACAGTGCCCCTTCGGGCTGGGTTCTGGGCGGCAGGAGGTTGAGAGGCCTTTCGCCAAATTGAGCGATGGTGGCCTGCCCCTGGAGCTTCTCTGCGGAATCGACAAGGTAAACTGAATAATAGCCCCCTTCATAAACAGACATGGCCAGCTTCTGGCCGCCAGTAGAATAGGAAATGGCCGGGCTGAGCTGGGTAATTCCGCCGATTCCGGTAAAAAGGTTGGTAATCTGGTAGATCTGGCCGTTGCCAAGATCCAGGCGGTAAAGGTCCGTTTTTCCGGTATAATCAGATAGGAAGAACAGATTTCGACCATCTGCGGACCACTGTGGATTGACATTTTTTCCGGTCGGAAAGCCGAGAATCCGGCTGACTTCTCCACTGGCCACATCCATAAGGGCTAGTTCGTAATTACCTGTGTCCAGCCACTGCAGGTTAGCACTGAACCTTTCGGTGACAAAGGCCAGCTTGCTTCCGTCGGGAGACCAGACCGGGTGCAGGTCGCCAAAACTGTCCCTGGTCACCTGCTTCAGGGTATTATCTTCCAGGTTATAGATAAAAATATCGGTGACTCCCCCGACCAGGGCGGCAAAGGCGATCTCCTTCCCGTCGGGCGACCAGGATGGGTTCAGGATTTCACCCAGCTCTGGAAAGGGTATTTCTTTTTCTATACTTCCGTTCAGGGCACTCATGATCGTCAGCTGGGGACGCCCTTTACTGACAGTACCCAGTACTATCCGCTGGCTGTCAGGGGCCCAGGCTCCAGCCGACCTGATGAACTGGATGCTCTCGAAATGAGGGTCAATGGCCGTGGAAGTCAACTTTCTTTTAACCTTGCCGGTGGCCGGATCAGCCAGATAAAGGTCTATGGAGAAAAGGTCGCGCGAAGAGAAAAAGATCATGTTCTGACCGTCAGGGCTGAGGACGGGGGAAACATTGTAGGGATTATTTTCAGTTCCCTTCATCAGCAACCGGCCATATTTGTCGGGAGTATCGGTCAGAGGAACCAGCGACTTGTAAGCTTCTTCCATGGACTTATGCCAGTCTTCGGACAGCTTTTTCAGGGGAACCCCGAGTACCCCCTGCAGCACCGATTCGTAATCTCCGCTCCTGGCCAGCATCCTGAATATCTTGCCGATCATCTCGTCGCCCCAGCGTCCGCAGATGTAAGCCCAGACGGCATGGCCATAGCGGTAAGGAAAATACTTGTAATAGTTTTCCAGTTTTTTTATCTGGGGCAGGTCCTTGCGATTCCAGGTATCTCGCATCCACATCGAAGTCTCTGTGTCCACCGGTCCAATCGAAAGGTATTCGGACAACCCTTCTATCAGGAATAGCGGGACCCTGAGCTCGGCCCCGGTGTACCTGGCCTGGTCAGAATGTCCCTGGCCGGCAATATCGAACTGGAAGGCATGCACCAGTTCGTGACCGATGACATGGTCGGTTTCGGCCAGGGATACCCCGTAGGGCAGAACGATTCGTCTCTTGAAAGATTCGGTCACACCACCAGTCCCCTCCCCCATGGACTGAGGGATAACAGTGGTCTGCTGGAACTCAGGGCTGCTGGAATAGATTATTAAGGGCTGGCGACCTTTGAGCTCGTGGTTGAAAATCCGGCTCAGCCGGACATACCAGCGCTCGGCCATCATGGCCGCCTGCTTGACCACTTCTTCATCTTCTTGATAATAATAGACGTCAAAGTGCTTGGTCTTCATGATCTTGAAGTCAAATCTCCTGTACTGAACTTTGTTGCGGCCAAAATACTGGGCTTCAAGTGGCAGAACCCAGGTCAGGATGAAAAGGCCGATCAGGATGGGGATTATCAGGGAAAGTTTATGCTTAAAAGGGCGCATAATCTCCTCCTTTTATTCTTATTATTCTTACCTATTTTCCTGCATACATTATAACCTAATTTTCGAAAAAATTGATTCAATAAATACAGACAGGTATCCCAGCCTGTCCTTTGACCCCGAAATATGCTATCTGATATCCATGGTCAAGGTATCCGAGGTCCAGGCCCGGAGCATCCTAAATAAGTCCAAAATTTTTGATTATTGCCTTAATCCTTACACCGGCTGCACCCATGGCTGCCGTTACTGTTACGCCGGGCTTTTTATGAGAAGGTATTCCGGCCACTCCGAGCCCTGGGGGCAATTTGTGGACATCAAGGTTAACGCCCCCTATCTGCTGCGCCGACAGCTCCTCCGGGCCGAACGGGGAACAGTCTGGATAGCCTCGGTTTGCGACCCCTACCAGCCGGTAGAATCCGGGTACCAGCTCACCAGAAAATGCTTGATTGAACTCTGTCGCTACGATTTCCCTGTTTTTATTCAGACCAAGTCAGACCTGGTGGTCAGGGACCTCGATATCCTCAAGGACCTGGCAGAACTGGAAGTGGGTTTTTCCCTGGCCAGCGACGATGACCGGGTGGCCGCCCTGTTTGAACCGGGAGCGCCCTCCATAACCAGGAGGCTGAAAGCCCTGGAAAAAATCAAGAGCCACAACTTAAAGACCTTTGTCTTCATAGGACCGATACTACCCCAGAACCCCAAGCACCTGGTCCAGCAACTCAGGGGGCTGGTTGATAAAGTATTTATCGATCGGCTCAACTATGTCAGCCAGTTTATCGATTTTTACCGGGGGCATAATCTGCTGGCCTGCACCACTGATGACTTCTTTGAGAGCATGAAAGGGATTCTGGTAACCGAGCTGGAAAGAGCCGGTCTGGCCTATGAGCTTGTCTTCTGACCAAAAATGGTTTGCTTTATCTCCTTCTCTTGAGTAAGATTTTTTATAATGCTAATTCAGACACTGGTTATAGCCGCCATAATCATCATTGCCTACACCCTGGCCAAATGGCGACACCTGTCGGTGGAACTCAGCCTGTTGGCGGCCACGGTGGTCGGGGCCCTGGCCGGTTCGGTTTTTCACACGCCTGAACTCAGAGAAATTCCCAGGCACCTGGTGGAAGGTTCTTTCACCTACCTCGATGTCATCCTGGTTTTCTTCACGGCCACCCTGTTCATCACCATAGTTCAGGAGTCGGGCGGCGTTAACTTTGCCGTCCGCCAGGCCGTTGTTGGTTTTTCTCGAATGAGATTTATGGCCGTGTTCATGCTTATGATCATCCTTCTTGTTCCCGGTGCCCTGACCGGAGCCGGCAGCGTTTCCCTGCTGGTGGTGGGAGCCCCGGTGGCCCTGGCCCTTAAAGGTCTGGGCGTTTCGGAAAAGAAAATTCCAGCCATCCTTTTTATTGTGGCCGGGCTGGCCGCCGCCGCTCCTCCTGTTAACATCTGGGCCATGGTGCTCTGCGCCGGGACGGCTATTCCCTATGTCGGTTTTGAACTGCCCCTGGGGCTTCCGGTCATAATCCTTGGCACCCTGACCATCATTATCCTGGGCGGTCGGCGGGAGGAGGCCGGCAATCTGGAAGCCTTCCTGGAAAAAACTAAATGTCATCCCGGGATGAACTGGTTCCGCCTGCTGACCCCATTCCTGGTCTTCTTTGCCCTGGTTATTGCCTACCGCCTCTGGCCGTTTTCATTTCCGATACTCGGGCTGCCATTAGAATTCCTGATAGCTTCATTGGTGGCCATGGTTTTGAGCCCGGTACGTCTTAATTTAATCAAAGTGGCTCAAGCCACTGTCAGCAAGCTTCTTCCCCTGCTGGCCATAATGGTCATCGTGGGTATGCTGCAGCAGGTGCTGGCCGCCAGCGGGGTCAAGGGACTGATTTCCTACTCGGTTCTTATCATACCTCTGGGCCTGCTGTTCTGCCTTCTACCTCTTATCATCCCGGCCTCGGAAGGTGTTCTTACCTATGGCGGGGCGGCCATCATCGGTATTCCTCTGGTCTGGTACCTCAATTCGCTCGGCTACCATGCCACCTTGGTCATTGCCGGCTTGAGCCTGCTCTGGCCCCTGGGCGACGGTTTGCCGCCCACTGCTCTTATCGGCCGGCTGAGCCTGATGGTTTCCGGCTATGAAGGTAAATACCGCGATTTCTTAAAACAGACCTGGATTCCCTGGTTGATCATCACAGCGGTCGGCATGCTGATGATCATATTCAGCGGCCGGCTGCGCTTTCTGGTGATCGGATGATAGATTACAATCTCAAGGATGGTCTGCCATGATAGCCAGAATTATCATGATTGCTTATTACCTGATAAGTGGCTTTTTTGTGTTTATTACCGTCAAGAACATCCTGCAGGAAAAGGAGAGCCGGGACCGGGTGGTTCTCTACCTGGTAACTCTTATTCCGTTTATGTTGAGATTGCTCAGGATAAAATAGAGGTAAGACCATGAAAACCGCGGGGACTAACTTCAAACTGCTAACGGCCGCGGTCTTTGTAATCCTGTTAATAGCCGGGGCCTGGCCCCTCATAGAACACCGGCAGTTTCCGGTAGAGATTGTCTGCGGACCAGGAGTTACTGAAATCCGTCATTTGAGCCATTATCTTCCCGCCCTTAAAGGCACGCCGGCCGATACCCCGGTCTTCATACTATCCGGAGCAGAACCGGGCGGGTCGGTCCTGGTCATGGGTAACACCCACGCCAACGAGCCCGAGGGTATGCTGTCTGTGGCCATCATGATCGAGAATGCGGTGGTGGAAAAAGGAACGGTTTACCTTATTCCCTTTTTTAACCGCAGCGCCAGCCTGAACACCAGGCCAGGAGAAGGATACCCGCTGTATTTCTCTGTTAAGACTCCCTGGGGCCAGAAGAAGTTCAGGATGGGCAACCGGGATGCCTCCCCCCTGGACCAGTGGCCGGATCCTGATGTTTACATACACTATCCGGAAAAACAAATGCTTTCCTACCTTGACATCCGGAATACCAACAGGACCTGGCCCGGTCGCAAGAATGGCCTGCCCATGGAACAGGTCACTTTCGCCGCCATGGAGCTTCTCCGCCAGGAACGGGTTGACCTGGCCATCGACCTGCACGGAGCGGAAACCATGTTCCCGGTCACCAACTGCATCGTGGCCCCGGAAAAATCCATGAGGATTGCCACACTGGCCTCTCTGACCGTCAAATCGATGGAGGGTTTCGAAAACCATCTGGAGTCGTCCCCTGAAAAATTCCGCGGGCTGTCCCACCGTGAAATCGGTGATTATTCCGATACCCTGCCCTTTCTTCTGGAATCACCCATACCCTTCCTGGACCAACCGACCGGAGCCAAAACGGAGCAGCTTTTTCTTGATGGCCGGGATGATTTCTTGCTGAGCCTGTCGCGAAAGAAAAAACTGTTTGTTCCCTATGACGAATCGGGCTGGCCCCTCGACCGGAGAGTGGGACAGCACCTTTCCGTAAGCCTGGAAATAATCAGACAGTACTCAAGAAAAGCACCCCACCGGGCCATAGTTATCAAGAATGTCCCGCGCTATTCAGAGCTGGTGAATAACGGCACAGGAAGTTATTTTCAAAACCCGGCTTCTGCCGAAAAAAGCAAGGTGGTGAAACTATAAATTTTAATCCTTTTGAAGTTTTTCTTAGCCTGGGCAAAAATTAACCCGTAAAAAAGAATTATGGAGCAGTTACAAATGAAAAAAACGATAATCCTGAGCCTTGGACTGGGCCTGATTCTGTTAACTTTCCTGCTCATAACCGGCCAGCAGAGCGCGGCCGACAGCGATGAGCACCTTCTGACCGGGGATAATTGTACGGTCATCATGGTCGGTAAAAAAGCTTCGGCTGACGGCTCGACCATGACCACCCACACCGCTGACTGTGGAATCTGCGACTGGACCTGGCGCTACGTCCCGGCCGCCGACCACAAACCCGGCTCCACCCGCAAGATTTACCGGATATCCCAGATGAGAACCTGGCCGCCGAGCGAAGGCCTGAAGTGGGATTTAATAAAGAAAGATTTTACCGGGGTGGAGATACCCGAGGTCCCCCATACCTACGGGTACATGCACGGGGTTTTTGGTTACATGAACGACCAGCAGCTGGCCATCGGTGAATCGACCATAGGCAACCGGCCCAAAATGTCCAACCCGACCCAGACTCCGGCCCTCAACATAACGATGCTGACCCTGCTGGCCATGGAAAGATGCCGGACAGCCAGAGAGGCCATCAGGCTCATGGGCTCACTGGCCGAGAAATACGGCTACGGCGGAGAGGACGGAGGGGAAATGCTGGCCGTGGCCGACCCGGATGAAGTCTGGGTATTTGAAATTATGCCGGTGGGTCCTCTCTGGACACCTGACAGCGGAAAGCCCGGGGCTGTCTGGTGTGCCCAGCGGGTACCGGACGACCAGGTCAGCGTCTGCCCCAATGAATCCAGGATCGGGGAAATCGACCTCAATAAGCCGGATTATTTCATGGCCTCGCCCAACGTAATCTCTTACGCAGTGGAAAACGGCTACTGGGACCCGAAAAACGGCCAGCCCTTCAGCTGGAAGAAAGCCTACAGCCCGGCCGAAGGCAATGCCAGGGACCTGCCGCGCCGGGCCCGGATGTGGCGGTTTTTTGACCTGGTCTCTCCGTCATCAAAGTTCTCTCCCTCATTACCAAACATGGATTTTCCCTTTTCCGTAAAACCGGACAAACCCCTCTCGGTAAAAGATGTGATGGAACTGACAAGGGACAAAGGTTATGGTACCTTTTTTGACCCCATCCGCGGGGTCAGGGGTGGTCCTTATAAGAACCCGAATTATGACAGCACTGCCCGTCTGATCAGTGTTCGAAATGCTGAGTATACCACCGTCACCCAGTGCCGGAGCTGGCTGCCGCCAGCCATAGGGGGAATTGTCTGGCTGTCCTGGGGAGCCCAGGACACTTCCTGCTACATGCCCTTTTATGCCGGAATTAAAGCCCTGCCTCCTTCTTTCAGTGTAGGTGACCACTGGGTCTTAGACCGCGATTCAGCTCGCTGGGCTTTCGACTACGTCGATTTCCATGCCCAGGTGGCCTACTCGGTGGCCATCGAAGAAATAAAAAAAGCCAGGGAAAAATGGGAAGATGGAGCTCTCCGGCAAATCCCGGATATCGACCGGAAAGCCCTGGAGCTCTATAAAAAGAATCCGATCAAAGCCTCCGAGTTTTTAACAGCTTTTTCGGTGAGCAACGCCGAAGCTGTGGTCAGGGCCTGGTGGCAGCTCGGAGACGATCTCCTGGTCAGGTTCAACCATTTGAGTTACTACAACAGCGAGCGGCGGACGGTGGAAAGAAGAAAAATGGATTTTCCGGAGACATGGAAAAAGGCTGTTCGGATAATTGACATCATTTTTGAGTGATAACCTCAATCCTATGAAATAAATGGAGGTCCCGATGCAAAAAAAGCAAAAACAGAACAAATTACGGGGGTGGTCTTTTCCGGCCCTGGCCCTGATGCTGGCCGTGGTGGCGATTTTTTTTCTCGCCGGCCAGGCCGCAAAGACCGACCCGGGGCTGGAAGTTTCCAGGCCAGCGGACAACTGCACTTCCATCCTGGTCGGGCGACTGGCCTCGGTGGATGGTTCTACCATGACCACTCATACCTGTGACTGTGGCCTGTGTGACTGGACCTGGCGCCATGTTCCGGCCGCCCGTCACAAACCCGGGGAGACCAGGAAAATCTACCATATCTCCCAGTTCAAAACCTGGCCCCCGACTGAAGGCCTGAAATGGGACCTGGTCAAGAAGGATTTCACCGGTCTGGAGATTCCCCAGGTCCCTTATACCTATGCCTATCATCACGGGATGTTTGGCTACATCAACGAGAAACAGGTGGCCATAGGAGAATCAACCATAGGTAATGTCCGCAAGCTGGACAACCCCACGCCCACCCCGGCCTTTGATATAACAATGCTGACCATAATCGCCATGGAAAGAGCCAGTACCGCCAGGGAAGCCATCAGGATCATGGGGGAACTGGCCGAAAAATACGGTTACGGTTTTCACGACAACGGCGAGATGCTGGCTGTGGCCGACCCCAGAGAAGTCTGGATTTTTGAAATATTTCCAGTCGGTCCGTTGTGGACCCCCCAGAGCGGTAAGCCCGGAGCTGTCTGGTGCGCCCAGCGAGTGCCCGACGACCACGTCAGCGTCTGTCCGAATGAATCGAGGATTGGCGAAATTGACCTGAACAACCCGGATTATTTTATGGCATCTCCCAACGTTATATCCTGCGCAGTGGAAAACGGGCTTTACGACCCGGCCAGCGGCAAGCCCTTCAACTGGAAGAAAGCCTATTCTCCGCAAAATGAGAGCGCCACCAGTTCCAACGGGCGTTACCAGAGACTGTGGCGCTTTTTTGACCTGGTAGCTCCATCCCTGAAGCTTTCCCCCAGCACACCCAACATGGAGCTGCCCTTCTCGGTCAAGCCGGACCGGAAACTCTCTGTGGCTGACGTGATCAACCTGACGCGCGACCGCAGCTACGGGACGCCATTCGACCCGGTTAAGGGCATCCGCGGCGGGCCGTTCAAGAACCCGAATTACTATCGCCAGACCCGGACAATCTGCGACAGCCGGGCTGAATATTCCACGGTAACCCAGAGCCGGGACTGGCTGCCAGATCCGATTGGTGGCCTGGTCTGGATTTCTTTCGGCTCTCAGGATACCGCCTGCTACATGCCGTTTTATGCCGGAGTAACAGAGCTGCCCCGCTCCTTCTCCATCGGCGATCACTGGGTCTTCAACCGCGATTCGGCCCGCTGGGCCTTTGATTATGTAGATTTCCACGTCCAGGTGATCTACTCTGAAGCCATCAAGGATGTGGAGCAGGCTATTCTGAAGTACGAAAAGCCCGTTATCGACCAGATTCCTGAAATTGACCGCAAGGCGGTGGAACTGTATAAGAAGAATCCAAAAGAAGCGGTCAGGTTTCTGACCGGATTCTGCCTGAACAACGCCCAGAACGTGGTCAAAGCCTGGTGGGACCTGGGAGACCAGCTGCTGGTCAAGTACAACCACCTCTACCTGTATAACGTGGAAAAAAGAACCTACCAGCGGCGGTTCCCGGCTTATCCCGAACTCTGGCAGAAAGCGGTCAGGGTTTTTGATATCCTGTTTGAATCTGAAGAGAAAGATAAAGGAGGAAAACCATGAAAAAAATTAATCGCCTCTATATGCTACTGGCAGTTTTAGCTCTGGTCTTAAGCTCCTGGCTGTTCGGTCAAACCATTCCTAAAGCCAGCCTGCCGGTGATGACCACCTCAGCCGGCCAGAGCCCGGATGTGACCACGGTCAACATCATACTGGAAGAAGCCGGAATCGGTTACGATTACTGCGACGTTCCAACTCCTGAAATCCTGGCTGACGGGGTGGGACTGGGCGACCGGGAGTCAGAACCCGGTTTCCATGCCGAGGTCCACACCGACCTGAACAAATTCAAAAAGGGCACACCATTTAAAACCGTGATCATGGCCATCGGGGCCAGCCTCAAGGGCATGGGTGCTTCCGGGCTGACGGTTGAGGCTGAAGAAGCCCGCCTGAGGAAAGTCATTGATTACTGCCAGGCCAACAAGATATTCCTCATCGCCGTCCATATCGGCGGAGAGTCCAAGCGAGGTGCCCCTAACAGCGACAACGAAAGAATGATCGAGGCGGTAGCCCCCAGGGCCAACCTTTTGATTGTCACCAGGGACGGAAACAAGGACGGTCGATTCAGCAAAATTTCGGCCCAGAAGAATATTCCCCTGGTGGAAGTTAACAATGCCCTGGAAATGGTTGACCTTCTGAAGAAGGTTTTTGAATGAGCTCGATGTCTGGACTTTATAGTTAAAATGGGAAGAAGAGGGCCCGGGCTCAAACCAGGCTAAACCAGGCTTGACTGCAGTTTTTTCTGGGCTTTCTGCAGCAGCTCTTCTCCCTCCCGAATCAGGTCATCGAGCCGGGCGATGGCAATCCGGCACTTGAGGTTTTCCATCCGGCGCTTGCCCTTGCCCTGGTGTTGAAAATACTTGTTGAGGTAGGCCTCGAGCTCTTCGGTCGAAAAAAGCCGTGGCAGGCAAGTATCGGACAGTAGCATTTTCTTTATTTCGTCGTAGTCAATCTTATCCCCTAAGGCCAGCTTGAGGTCGCGGGCTGTTTCCTCTCGCCACCTGGCATATTCGGGGGTGGAATATGGCGGCAACGGTCCCAGTAACTTCCTGGCTTCTTTCAGCACCTCTTCAAAAAACAGCTTGCCTTCCTTCAGCAGGCTCTTGGCCCGGTAGTACTCGGGACCGGAGGCGGCAGTTTTATCATCCAGGTAGGTCTTAAAAAGGCTAACCGACTGGGCCAGCGCTTCGTAGGCTGACTTGACCTTAACTTCAAAATTAAAATCCATCGGCTTCATTTAGCCCTCCTTGCGGCAACCTGACTGACCAAAGGATAGCAATTTTCTTGCTTTTTTTCAAAATTATTTCTTGGTTATGGCCGCAGCCACCACGTTGGCGATTTTGCTTCGCATGGAGATAATTTCTCCCCTGTCATCCGGATGAACCCGGTTGGTCAGAAAGATGACGGACGTGGCCGTCTCCGGGTCTATCCAGATAGAAGTTCCCGTATAGCCGGAGTGCCCGTAAGAACTCCAGCCGAACAGGTCTCCCCTGACGGTGGCATAATCAGAATTCAGGTCCCAGCCAAAACCGCGCCCGGCGAACTTGAGATGGGGAAAAATCTCGGTCATTCTCTCCACGGCCAGGGGGCTTAAAATTCTGGCTCCCCTGAATTCACCCCGGTTGAGCATCATCTGGGCAAAAACAGCCAGGTCATCGGCCGTGGAAAACAGGCCGGCATTACCCGAGATTCCGCCCTGAAGCCGGGCCAGCGGGTCGTGGACCACTCCCCTCAGCGGCTGGCCGTTAACCACTTCCGTCGGGACACATCTGGCCCTTAGTTCTTCCGGGGGGTTGAAAAAGGTGGAGTTCATACCCAGCGGCTTAAAAATATTCTGACGGGAAAATTCGGCCAGGTCCTGGCCCGAGACAATCTTAACCACCTGGGCCAGGGTGATGTAATTCAGGCAGCTGTAGACAAATTTTTCCCCTGGTCGATTCTCCTTTCTTATCCCGGCAATATGCCTGACCAGGACTTCGGTCGGGCAGGGCTCACCGTACTTGGCCGCAACTTCTTTAGGGTTGGTATATGGCGGCAGGCCAGATGTATGGGTCAGAAGATGGAATAACCTGACCTCTTCCCCCGGGACCCCTTTTTCTTCAAGGTATGGCACGAATTCGGGAATAAAATTGGTAATCCGGTCCCAGAGCCGAATCCGGCCCTGTTCCACCAGTATCATGATGGAGGTGGCCGTGGCTATGGGCTTGGTTAAGGAAGCCAGGTCAAAAATCAGGTCAGGCTTCATCGGGGCCGGTTCTGGTACCAGCTGGCTTCGGCCGTAGGCCTTGCGCCAGACAATCTTTCCCTGCCTGGTTACCAGCAGAACTGCCCCGGGGAAATCGCCACGTTCCAGAGCCTGAGCCAGAACTTCATCCAGCCGGCTGAGGCGCCTGAGGTCCATCCCGACCTCTTCCGGGCGGGCGGTGGCCAGCCTGACTTCAGCCGCCGCTGACAGGCAACCGGCCATAATAATCAATATTAAGGACGTCAGAATAAACTTTCCTTTCATTTCAACCTTCCTTCATCTGGCCACTGTTTTCCAGACCAGGCCGTCCTGGCGGATATGCAACCGCTCGCCATTTTTATTCCCGTAGACTGCTTCAAACAGGCTGGGTGTGGCCTGAATCTGAGGTGGATAGTCCCAGCCCTTAACTCGTAAAGATTTTTCCCGGTTGAGGTTAAGCTGTTCCAGGTTCTGAGCAAAACTTCCGTTCCGGGCAAAATAATTCCTCTGCCTGTAATAAATGAGCCGGAGGGCCCATTTGACACCGGCTTCCTGGTCTTCGTCGCAGTATTCCCTGGCCTTTCCGGCTTCAGTTGAAATGAATTGTACATAACCCCACATTTCGGGATAGTGAATGTTTATCAAACCCTGGGGAGCCCAGGTCCAGTTGTCCTCGCTCAGCTCGCGCCCGGTGATTTTATCCTTCATCTTGACATAGGTTCCTCTCTCGACCACGGTCCTGTATTCAACCCTGGAAAAATTAAGGCGCCACAGGTCACCGCTTTCCGGTTTCTTTTTGAAGGGAGCTGCTTCTTTAAGAACTTCCCAGGGAATGGCTATTTCCACCGACCAGCCCCGGTCTTTGTCAGCCGGGTTGTTCAAGGTCCCGTCCACCTGAACTGCCGTTTTCAAACCCTGAATATCCCAGGCATGAATGGCCGGCCCTCCGTCCCGGTAGGGTTTGACCAGGAAGAGGTCCCAGACGGTATTCAGGGCGTTTATTTCCAGTTCGTAGTAATTGTGAGTATCGCCGTCGGGGTCGATAAAAACTTCAAAATCATTGTCCAGGTAGATGATAGAGTCTCTCCTGGTCAGAGTGGCCCAGACGTGGGGCTCTTCCAGTTCGGCACCTATGTAAAAATATTCATCATCCCAGAGCATCTTGACCCTGGTCCTGAACCTGGGCCTGGGTTTGCTTTTTCCTTCTATATCCATGAACTCTTCTGACCAGTAAACGTTCTTCCAGGAACTTTCGTCCAGCCGGCCGTCGACGGTGATGGGTCCGGCTGTTCGGTGACACATATAATATCTTGGCAAAGGAGTGATCCTGGGCTCGTCAACCCCGTTCAGAGCTGGCCGGAGAGCCAGGACGGTCAGGCCGAGCACCCCTGGAACCAGTATGAAGGCAGCCGTTCTAATTCTCATCCATACTACTCCTTTCCTTAAGGTCTTTTACTCAGAAGGGGTTTTGATATCCAGATAAATTATCTTCTGACCGGACCATCGTAAAAATTTAAGAAAATCATCCCTGGAGATTTTTACCGTGGCCGTGTTGACGTTGGGGTGGAAATTAAGCTCGGTCTCGGCCAGCAGGTCCCGGTCAATCACCACCCGGACTTCTTTTTGCAGATCATTAATCAGGCCGAAGGGAGAAACGGCTCCGGCGCTCAGTCCCAGAAATTTCTGCAGCCGCAGAGGAGAGGCAAAGCTCAAGCGGTCTTCGGCCAGGCTCCTGGCGAGCTCTTTGAGGTCAATTTTTTTGTCTCCCCTTACAATCACCAGATAATGATGGTTACCACGGTAATTTCTTATAAACAGATTCTTGCAGTGGGCCCCGCCGTGTGCTCGCCAGTGCAGGCTGGACTCTTCCAGGGTGAAGACAGGCGAATGTTCAAACCGTGCCCATTTGATTTCCAGACTGTCCAGCGTCTCCAGGACTTTTTTTTCTTCGGGGCTAATTGTTTCAGTCATCTTTGACCTTCAACCGCTTATTTTACTTAAAGATAAAAAACTTTAAAGCTAAGGGCAATTTTCATATAATTCACCAGGCTGGAAAGAAAAATGACCTCCTGTCTGTTCACGCCCATTATTATCGGAAGGATAAAAGTCCCCAACCGCTTTGTACGCTCGGCCACCCACGATTACCTGGCCAGCGACCGGAATGGAGCCATCTCTCCGGCCCAGCTGGAGCTTTACAGGCGCCTGGCTGAAGGACAGGTTGGCTTAATAATCACCGGACATGCCTACGTTCACCTCTCCGGCAAGGCCAGTCCCCGCCAGATTGCAGTTGATGATGACGCCAGGATACCAGGACTCAGCCAGCTGGCCGGCGCCGTCCATCAAACCGGCAGTGGCTCGCTGATTTTCCTTCAGATTTCCCATGCCGGGCGTCAGACCAGGCCCGGGCTATGCGGCCAGCAACCGATAGCCCCCTCGGCCGTATTCGACCCGGTCTCCAGGATCAGCCCGCGGGAAGTATCATCGGAGGAGATCGGCCAGATTATTGACTGGTTCGTGCAGGCCGCCAGACGGGCCCGACAGGCTGGTTTTGACGGAGTTCAGCTCCATGCCGGCCATGGTTACCTTCTAAGCAGTTTTATATCTCCCCATACCAACCGCCGGCCCGACGACTGGGGTGGCAACTGGGAAAACCGCTCCCGAATTATTAGAGAAATAATTTCTGGCATCCGTCGCACCTGCGGTCCCGATTTTCCGATAATTATCAAGATGAATGCCACAGACCACCTGCCCGGCGGGCTGAGCCTGGAAGAAGCCCGAAACATAGCCATATCTCTGGAAAAAGAAGGCCTGGCGGCTGCGGAAATCAGCGGCGGAATGAATGAAGCCGGCCTGGGTTCGGTCTGGCCCGGTTTGAGACCGGAAAAAGACGAGGGATATTTTGTTCCGCTGGCCGCTTCCATAAAGAAAGCTCTCCGGATCCCGGTCATCGGGCTGGG
>CALEUG010000005.1 GCA_937920515.1 uncultured bacterium | reverse complement strand
GGCCACGCAGGCATCGCAGGCATCGAGCTATTGGCTGATTTCCGGGAGAAGCGGCCTGAGAAGCATCAGGACGGAGACCAGCAGCCTCCCGCCCGGGAGGAGAACCCTGAAGGCTTTTGGGAAGACGCGCGGCTTGCCGGTTGATAGGTTGATGACGCAGCTGGAGATGATGACGTCGACGCTGGATTCGGCCAGGGGCAGGTTCTCGATTTCACCCAGGTGGAATTCCACGTTGGCGAAGCCGCCACGGCGGGCTTTGGTCCTGGCCCGGTCGACCATTTCGGGGGTCATGTCCACGCCGATGACCCGGCCCGTGGGACCGACCCGGCTGGCGGCCAGGAAGCAATCGGTCTCCGGTCCTGGACCTGGGTCGGGTTGAATCTTTGAGCGGTAAAATATATTTTAAAGGGAAAATATTGCGGAGAGAAAGATGAAGAAAATAAGCCCGGGGCTGGTCAGGACGCTGCAGGAATTCAGCCGCAGCTGGAGCGCGAAGCGGGAGAAGGCCTTTGCCGGAATGGACTTTGAGGCGCTGCGGGAGGAGCTGGCCCGGATAAAAGAAGCGGCGGTTGAGCAGAGCGAGGAGCTTCTGGATAAGTTTATGATGAGGGCCGCGGCCAGGGGTAGTCATGTGCATTTTGCCGCGGATAGCAAGCAGGCTAACGAAATTATTTACAGGGTGCTTGAGGAGCGCGGGGTAAAGGTCCTGGTCAAGGGCAAGAGCATGGTCAGCGAGGAGACCGGGCTGAACGAGTATTTGCGGAAGCGGGGAGTGGAGGCAAGAGAGACTGACCTCGGGGAGTGGATTATACAGCTGGCAGGCGAGGCCCCGACGCACATGGTTATGCCGGCGATTCATCTCAACAGGGGACAGGTGGCCGGGGTCTTCAGGGAGCGGCTGGGTGAGGACGTTCCGGAAGATATAAGCGGGCTGGTCAAGGTGGCGCGGTGGCACGTCAGAAAGAAGATACTGGAGGCCGGGGCCGGCCTGAGCGGGGCAAATGTTCTGCTGGCCGAAGAAGGGGCTATTGTGCTGGTGACCAACGAGGGGAACGGGCGGCTGGTGACCAGCGTTCCGCCGCTTCATATCGTACTGGCCAGCCGGGAGAAGGTGCTGCCGTCGCTCAGGGAGGCGGTGAAGCTGCTGCGGGTGCTGACCAGGAATGCCACGGGCCAGGAGATATCGAGCTACGTGTCGGTTATTGCCGGGCCGCCGCGGGAAGAACAGCATATAGTCATCGTGGATAACGGCCGGAGCCGGATGCAGCGGGATTATGAGTTCAGGGAAGTGCTGAGGTGCATCAAGTGTTCGGCCTGCCTGAACGTCTGTCCGGTCTACCAGATGGTCGGCGGGCAGGAGTTCAGCTATGTTTACATGGGCGGGATAGGCAGCCTGCTGACGGCCTGGGTGCACGGGCTGAAGCAGTCGGAGGAGCTGGCCTCTTATTGCCTGAGCTGTCACCGGTGCGATGAGGTCTGTTCGACGAAAATTCCGATTGCCGGGCTGGTGAGGAAGCTGCGGGAAAAGATTGTGAGAGAAAGGGGCGGGAAGCTGTGGAAGAAGGCGGCCTTTGGAGCGGTGCTGGGGCAGCCGCAGGTGGAGAGGAAGATTTTTGCGCTGGGAAGGGCGGCGCGGCCGCTGATAAGTAAAGGCGGCCTGGTGAAGATGCCGCTGGCGGTGGGGGTGATGAGGAGGCTGGAGAAGTTTCCGGCGCCGGCGGGGAGAAGTTTTTCGGCGATGGTGGCGGAAGAGAAGGAGAGGGAAAAGCAACTGGAAAAGCAGATGGCAAGCGGTGGTGAAAAGGAGAAGGGGAAGGACAGAAGGGAGGAAAGAGAAGGATTAATCCCGGGCAATGATTTTAGCGGGTCAGGTCCTGAGAGGCGCGGGGCAGATATAAATGATGGAAAGAAAGATGAAATAAAAAATGAAGGCGGAAAAGTAAACGGTGGTGAAAAGACCTCTGGTAATGAAATTAATGGTAATGAAGAGGAAGGCAAAAAGGAAAACAGGGAAGCAAGAGGCGCAGTGATGGGCAGTAGCGAGCCCGGGGGCAAAAGCGAAGAGAAGTCTCTTCTTGATGAGAACAGGAAATCAGGCCAGATAGAGTCGCAGATTGGAGCGGGCAAGAAGGTGGCGATATTTCCGGGGTGCTTGATTGAAAATTTTTTCCCTGAGGCGGGGCTGGCGGCGTACAGGTTGCTGCGGCGGCATGGATTTGAGGTTGAAGTGCCGTTTGACGGTTGTTGCGGTTTTCCGGCGGCCAATTCCGGGTTTGTCGGGGAAGCCAGGAAGGAGTTTGGGAGGGCGGTCGAGAAGCTGGTTGGCGGGGATTATTACCGGATTATCACGCTGTGTCCGACCTGCACTGCCATGCTGAGGGAGCTGGGGCCGGGGTTGAGGGCGGATATAATGCTGGACGAGAAGAAGGCGGAAGTTTTAAGAGGGCGGGTGAGGACGTTGGTGTCGTTTGTGGCGGAAGAAGGGTTGAAAATAGAAGGCGTGGAGAAAATGGAATCGGGTTTTGAGAGTGAGGGAAATGGCGAAATTTCCGGGGGGAGGATTGTAATTAAAGATGGGTTGGATAGCGAAAATAAAGGAACGGGAACGGGAGCGGGAGCGGGAGCGGGAGCAGGAGCGGAGACAACTGGCCTTGAGGCGGAGATAGCACCAGAAGAAGGGTCCGAGCGGGTGGCGGACCGATCGGGGAGAGAGTCAGGTTTAACGGTCGGAAACAGGCCCGAAATCCCTGTCCGGCCCAAGATAAAAATTACGTATCATGATTCATGCCATCATAAATTCGTGCTGAGGGAGGCAGGGGTTTCGCGGCGGCTGCTGCGGGAGGCGGGATACGAGCTGGTGGAGATGGAAAACTCCGATGTCTGTTGCGGGTTTGCCGGGGTGTTCTCGGTGGAGAAGGCGGCGGTGTCGGAGGAGTTGCTGCGACAGAAGCTGGAAGCAATAGAGAGGACGGGGGCCGAGGTGGTGGTGATGGATTGCCCCGGGTGTATATTGCAGATTAAGGGCGGGCTGCTGGCCGGGAAGAAGGCAGTTAAGGTGAAGCACTCCGCCGAGCTCCTCTGAAGAGGGGACACCTTACGATGTCCCTTTTTTTCTCGTCTTTTTAATATTTTTCCCCTTGAATTTAAGTGGCAAAATCGGGGACACCGTAAGGTGTCCCCTTTTTTCTCGCCTTATAATATTTATGCGGGATTCCCGGTGCCACGACCCTTGCAATTCTGCTCATCGTAAAAATAGAGGTGGGCATGGTGGAGGTTATTTATAGGTGTAGGAAATGTGACAAAATATTCATTCACCAGGTTTTTTTGTTTTCAGGTTTCTTGTTTTCAGCTAAATTTGGAGACATGTAAAATCTGCAAATTTATAAGATCAAGGAATAGATATTTATGCAATAGAATGTCAAATATTGTTACTAAAATTGGGGAATGAGTATTGTGTCCCCCGTTAATATTGACTAACGGGGGTGGCTCATATAAAATTCACATACCCGGCGGCGTAGCTCAGTTGGTCAGAGCATGCGGCTCATATCCGCAGTGTCGGGGGTTCAAATCCCTCCGCCGCCATTTTCATTATGATTTACCAGAAATTCAAAAGGTTTGTCGAGGCCAACAAGCTCTTCGGGCCTCAATCCCGCCTGTTAGTAGCCGTTTCCGGGGGCCAGGACTCGGTAGCCCTGGTGCACCTGCTGCTCGAACTAAAGCAAGACTGGCCACAGCTCGACCTGGCACTGGCCCACTTCAATCACCAGTTGAGAGCCAGCGCCGCATCCGACGAGCGCTTTGTGCGGCAGCTGGCCAGGAAGCTGCGGCTGAAATTATTCGTGGGCCGGGGAAGAGTCCGGGAATTTGCCCGTCAGAACAGGCTCAACCTGGAAGAGGCCGGCCGGCTCAAGCGCTACGAGTTTTTAGAAAAGGCGGCCGAAAAATGGGGTGCCGAACTGGTGCTCACCGCCCACACCATGACCGACCAGGCCGAAACTGTGCTGATGAGAATATTCCGCGGAACGGGAGTTGAAGGGCTGCAGGCCATCAGGTTGCGGGCGGGGCAGGTGGTCAGGCCGCTGCTCGGTCTCAAGCGCCAAGAAATTGAGCAGTACCTGCGAGAAAAGAGGCTGAAATTCCGGGTGGATGAAACCAACCTGGACACCTCAATCCTGAGAAACCGGATCCGCCTGGAGCTTATTCCGCAACTGGAAAGGGAGTTCGACCCGGAGGTGGTGAGCCACCTGGCCCGGCTGGCCCTCATCGCCCAGGAAGAGAACGAAGCCCTGGCCGAGCTGGCCGATGGGCTGTGGGCGGTGATTACCCGCGGTTGCTGTGGCCGCCATAAAAAAGAGGGCCAAGCTCTCGCCTCTCCGGGCTTAGAGCTGGACCTCAGGGCGCTGGGAGAAATGCCGGTGGCCATGGCCCGGCGACTGGTGCGGAAGTTCCTCCACCTGGCCCTGGGGCTGGAGTCGCCGAGCTTTGACCAGACCCGGGCGGTGCTGGAATTGAAGGAAGGTCAAAAGTTCAGCTGGGGCCAGGATAAGGTTCTCATAAATGAGCAGGGCTGGCTTAAAAAGCTCGACAGGAAAAGCGCGGCCACGAGATCTTCGCTCAGGTGGAGCGGGGAGGAAAGTCTCCTGTTTGCCGACAGGTGGGAATTTAAGGGCGAAGTCCTTGACGCCAGGAAGTCTGGAGAACTTCGATACGATGACAACATCCGCTGCTACCTGGATGCCGGTCAGCTTGAGTTTCCGCTGGAAGTGAGAAGCCGCCGGCCGGGTGATAAGTACAGACCTCTGGGCATGAAGGGCGAAAAAAAATTGAAGGACCTGCTGCGCGAAAGAAAAATTCCGCGAGCCAAACGAGGTATTCTGCCGGTGTTTCTCTCTGGCGGGCGGGTGGTCTGGGTGCCTGGGTTGCCGGTCGCCGACGAATTCAAAGTTACCCCAGCAACCCGGAAGATTTTCGTGATAGAAAAATCAGACCTTCCTGCCTAAAGGGGGACACAATACTCATTTACCCAATTTTTTTATCTGCGTTAATGTAATTCAGTCAGACTTGCCGGTTTATCCTGGCTTATAAAATCAGGAAACGAGTATTGTGTCCCTCGTTTTTGGCCGGCCTGGCCGCTTCTTCCTGATTATTCTCCCTGTAAGTCTTTCCAGATATTCGATGAAATCCTCATTTCCGAGAGGACGTCCTGTTAATTGATTCTTCCTTAATTGCTCTAAATCTTCTTCTTTCTCTTCACCACGGAGGAAAATGCTCCAGTCCTTGATTTGAGACCTCAGCGGCATCGGGCTCAGCAGAGGGTCGTTAAAACCGAACACGTGTGCTCTGGCGCTAGACCAACAGTATTCTTCAGCTAATTTAACCAGACCAGCCCTGACAGGATTGCGCTCAACATACCTGACGCAACAGTAGAGATATGCTTCATCCATAGGGAAAGAGCTATACCTCCCCTGAAACAGGAAGCCTTTCCAGTTGTTGCGAATATTAATCATGTAGGTATATTTTCTGTGGGTTTCAGCCATGGCCCGGGCTAAACTGTCAGGCCTTTCGGGGACAGCTATAAGATGTATATGATTATCCATCAAGCAATAACACCAGATTTTAAGCTTAAACTTAAAGGCATTGAACCTCAAAATATCAAGGTAAAGACTCCTGTCTTTGTCCGTGAAGAAAACCTTCTGGTTGCGGTTACCGCGTTGAATTATATGATGCGGTATTCCCGGTACCACGATCCTTGCAATTCTGCCCATCGTAAAAATAAAGACGTGCAGGATCGAGGTTTTTTATCATTGCAGAAGGTGTTGAATGCAGGAAGTGGGACAGTTTAAAGGGGGACACAATATTCATTCACCAGATTTTTAATTTTCAGGTTTCGTTTTTTCAGCCAGATTTGAAAACATATAAGATCTGCAAACATATTAAATCAAGGAATAGATATTTTTGCCATAGAGTGCCAAATATTGTTACTAAAATTGGTGAATGAGTATTGTGTCCCCCGTTATTTGAAGAGGGAGAGGTACCAGGTGATGAGATGCTCGCCCCAGACCAGCGACACGAAGGCCGCCGGGGCGATGAAGCTTCCGAAGGGCATGGCATACTTCATATCTTTTCCCCTGAACTTCATCAGCATCAGCCCGAACACCGCGCCCACCACCGAGGCCAGCAGCAGGGTCAGGACTGTCCGGCTCAGCCCTAAGTAAGCCCCGACCATCAACATCATCATCACGTCGCCCATTCCCAGACCTTCCTTCTTTCGCCACAGCAGGTAAACCAGGTAAACGACCAGTAAGAACCCCCCGCCAACCACCGCCCCGACCAGGGCCTGCCTCAGGTTCAGGTCATACCGGAAAGGCGCATAGATCAGGGCCAGGACCAGCACCGGCATCGAGATATGGTCCGGAATTACCTGATGGAAGAAATCTATGAACCCCAGGGCAATCAGGCTGCTGACGAAAACACAATCGGCAAAAAACTGCAGGTCAAAAAACCTAAGGTTATGAATATAAACAATAACAAAGCCAGCCGCGGTCAGGGCCTCAACCGCCGGGTAAACTGCCGAAATCTTCTCCCCGCAGAACCGGCACTTGCCCCCCAGCGCTAAATACGACAGCAGCGGAATATTATCGTACCACTTAATTCGCCGCCCGCACTTCGGGCAGCTCGACGGCGGCCTGACCAGGCTCAGCTCCCGTGGCAGCCTGTAAATCACCACGTTGAGAAAGCTGCCCCAGACCAGCCCGACCACCACCACCAGGACGATTCTCAGCGTTTCCACCACACCCTCGCCGGTTTAACTTCCCCGGTCTTCGCGTCGTAAACGTAATCCTTGCCGTCCAGGTCCTTCGGCACTTCTCTTATCAAATCGGCCCGCACTAACTGTCCCAGGTCAGCCGGCCAGCGCCCGAACCGCTCCCGGTATTTCTTCACCGCCTCGCCCAGGGCCTCCGTGTCCACCGTCGACTTCACCCGGTAGAGATGGTTGTAGGCAATTTCCTTAACCCAGTCTTCCTGCGCCGTCTCGTAAACTTCCTTCCATATCTCCCAGGCTTCCTGGTAGTTCATCGTCCGGTAGCTGGCGTGGGCGTAAAGCCTTTTGACAATCGGCGGTGCACCCGGAATCTCCATGGCCTTCCGGTAAAACTCCCTGGCCCTCTCAAAATCCTTCAGGTTCATCTGGGCAATGTGCCCGGCCTGGAAGGGGAAAATCCACATGTCGGGATTCTTCTCCAGCCCCATGTCCAGGATTTTGAAGGCCAGCTCGGGGTCGTTGGCCTCATAAACGGCGATCAGCGCCCCCACTTCATACGGGTCCACGTACCTGGGGTCCAGCTCGGCGATGATGGAGAAGATGTGCTGCAGGTACTTGAAGCGGTCGGCGATTTCGTAAGTCCCGTAATACTGAATGGCCCACAGGTAAATGATGTCGGCCACCAGGCTCGAATAGCCAAAGGTTATGTGCTTCAGGTACTTTCCCGACGGTAAGTAAATGATCGAAGAGCCAGGCACCCTGGTCCGAGACACTTTATCCGTCTGTACCTTCAACCAGGAAAAAAGCAGCAGCGAGATCACCAGAGCGAAGACCAGCAGGTTCCTCTGGCGCCGCAGCATTCTTTCGCCGCCGCCGGTGGCTTCCATCGTCGCGTTATCTCCTTTAATATCTGCCATTTACCTTGCTTATCAAGTTCCGGCCACCGCCGGATTTTTTATTTTATAATTTCCACTCTTTAACTCTTTAATATTTTGTTCGCAGCTTCTATCTATTTATTCCTTAAAAGAATTCGCCCGCTCAATTTCTATCAAGGGCACTTCCTCTGATATGTCTTTCCTTTATCCGCCCGGGCTCTTTAGCTTGCTTTTCATTCTCAATCCGGGCCCGAAGCGCCTCGGATTCTTCCCTCTCAGCCCCGTTGCTCAATGCCCCCGCGACTGCTTCAGGAAATTGATCCCGCCAGCGGTAGAAGAGCGACTGGCTGATCTGATGCTCCCGACAGATCCCGGCCACCGGCTTCTGCCGCCTGAGAGCTTTCAGCATCATGGCCATCTTCTCCACCGCTTCCCACTTCCCCGGTTTAATCCAATCACCTCCTGAATAGTTTATTAACTCTGCTTTTCGAAAATGTCCACCTCCTCAGGGGGTCAGTATATCCATTTCATCGATGCTGGCGATTGCTCCAGATCTTCATTTAATCTCTTTTTGATTTCAATCTTTTCTCTTCTTTTTCCTTTTTTCTTTTCCCTTTTTTACCCCTCTACTCTTTACTCTCTTCTCGTTCCTTCCTTTCTCGCCCCTCAGGCCGCAGGCCATCCAGTCTTTTCCGGCTCTTCTCAACAGCCTCAGACAAAATCGCGCCGCCGGAAGACCAGAATGGCCAGCAGCAGCAGAAATGCCGTATAAACCACTCCATACATAAAACTGACTCCCAGCAGCTTTCCCGGGAGCGGCAGGTTATGCACCACCTCGGTCTTGAAGTTAAAATTCTCCAGGTCGGGCAGCACAGTGTAAAGCACCTTCAGGGCCGCCCGCCCGGTCCCGCTCTTCACCTTCTTTATCAACATCTCCAGGCTCCAGGAAAGATGCCCTATGAGGTAAAAAGCCAGGGAGTAGAGCGAGGCCAGGATGGGCGTGGTAAAGGTCGAAAACAGCAGGGCCACGGCCGTCATCAGGCACAGCTCGAAGAATATGTAAAGTATGGCCAGCAGGATTTTCCACTCCACGGTAAAGGTGTGCAAAAACAGAATCAGCAGGAAAACCGCCGTCATCAGCACGGTCATGATGAAAATCGTCAGCACCAGCCCCAGGAATTTTCCCAGCAGGAACTCCGCCCGATGGATGGGCTTGGCCAGCAGGGTGAAGATCGTTTTCTTGTCTATCTCCTTGTAAACCAGGCCCGTGCCCATCAGGATTGCCATCAGCATGCCGAACAGCGAGATGGAGGCCAGCCCCACGTCCTTGATGATTTTCACCCGGTCTCCGACCGTCAGCAGGGCCAGAAAGCGCGAGAACAGCAGGCAGACGGCCACGAAGAAAAACAGCAGGTAAAGGACCCGGTCCCTCTTGGCTTCCTTGAAGGTGTTGAGCGCGATGGTCGTTATCTTCATTGGTTCTTCACCATGTTAACGAAGATATCTTCCAGGGTTTCGGTCCGCGGAATCAGGGAAATTATTTTCCCCTTTTTCTGCTGGACCAGGCTTATCACCCGGTCTATCTTTTCTTCCTCGTAGACCTTGAGCAGCACCCGGTCGCCGCTGGTGGAGACGCTCTCGCCCAGATGGTCAAACTCGGCTGCCGGCACCCCGCTGATTATCACCTCGGTGAAAAGCACCTTCTCCGAAATCAGGTCTCCCAGGTAGCCCTGGTTGATGATTTCCCCGGCCAGGATTATGGCCACCCGGTCGCAGATCATCTCGATATCCTGCAGGATGTGCGAGCTCAGGAAGACGGTCCTGCCTTCCTTCTTCAGGTTGACGATGATATCGCGGAACTCCTTGCGGCCGATGGGGTCCAGCCCGCCCATCGGTTCATCCAGGATAACCAGGGCCGGGTCGTTGAGCAAAGCCTGAGCCAGCCCGATCCGCTGCAGCATGCCCCGCGAGTACTTCCGCAGTTGCAGGTCAGCGGCCCGCTCCATTCCCACCAGTTTCAGGAAGTAGCCGATCCTTTCCTGCCTGGCCTGCCCGTGAATTCCCAGCAGGTCGGCGTAAAAGGCCAGGAATTCGCGCCCGGTCAGGTAATCGTAGAAATAGGGATTCTCCGGCAGGAAGCCGACCTTCTGCCTGGCCCGCGGCCGGAGCGAGTCCTGGCCAAAAATGGTTATGCGGCCGGCGTCGGGAAAAATCAGGTTCAGGATGCACTTGATGGTGGTGGTCTTGCCGGCCCCGTTGGGACCGAGGTAGCCGAAAATCTCGCCCTCGTTGACGTGGAAGGAGACGCCCTTTAAGACCGGTTTCTTCCGCGGGATAAAACCCAGCCTGTAAGCCTTGTGAACGTTTTCCAGTTCCAGTACTCTGCCCATCTTGTATAATCCTATATAAAAATACAGGCTTTCTGTCAACGGCTCAGTTCTTTCCGGAAGGTCTGGACGCAGCGCAGCGCCCGGGCGGAGGATTCTTATATTCTTGAAGATTCCAGGGACCGGTCATATAATTTTAGCCTGACTGCCAGAAGAGGAGAGCTCCATGACCGGACTTGAATACCGGAAGCCTTCCCTGCCGGAAAAAGATGTTCGTCTTATAGTTTCCGAAAACTTCGGTTTAAGCCCTGAAAAACTGGAGCCCCTCAACGGCGACCGCTCCCAGAATTTCCTGGTTGAGCTGAAAAGCGGCCAGAAACTGGTGCTCAAGATATCGTCCGGTTTTGACCGCGAAGACAGCCTGGACTTTGAAAACCAGCTCCTCGGTGTTCTCAACCGGAAGATGGTTTCCCATCGTTTCCCCCGACCGCTGCCCGACAGGAGCGGGAAACTGATCACTTCTTATACAACCAGTAATAGAAACGCCTGCCTGGCCCGGCTTTTTGAGTTCGTGGAGGGCACACCCCTGGCCGAAGCGAAAAATGCAGGCGGCCAGACCTGGCAGGCGGTGGGGACTTTCCTGGCCATGGTCGACCTGGCCCTCCGGGGATTTTATCATCCCGGCCAGAAACGCCTCCTGCCCTGGGATGTCAGGAACGTGCTTTATTCCAGGGAAAGGTTCAGGTACATCGCCGACCCGGCCGCCCGGCGCCAGCTTGACTATTGCCTGATGCAATATGAGACTCTGGTCCTTCCCGAAGACCACAGGCTGAGAAGGCAGGTCATTTACGGCGATGCCAACGAGCACAACATCCTTCTCGAACCGGGCCGGAAATCAGGCGGCCGGATAATCGGGCTGATAGATTTTGGAGACGCCAGCGAATCATTCCTGGCGGCCGAGCCGGCCATTGCCCTGACCTATGCCCTGATGCTAAGCGCCGACCGGGAGAAAGAAAAGGTGGCCTCAAAAATAATCGGCGCCTACCATTCTGTTAATCCCCTGAGAAAAGAGGAACTCGACCTCATCTTTTATCTGGTCCTGGCCCGCCTGGTTATAAGCCTGACCATGGCCGCCTGGAGAAGATCAGTGGAGCCTGACAACGCTTACATGAGAATTTCCGAGGAGCCAGGCTGGAAACTCCTTGATTACCTGCTTTCGGAAAACCCGGAAAAGTGGCGGCGCCTCTTTTACCGCAGCTGCGGCCACGAGCCGGAAAGCCCCGAAGTCCGGAAAAGTAAGCTGCTCGCTTTTAGAAAGGCCCACCTCTCGGAGGCCCTGAGCCTTTCTTACAGGAAGCCCCTTCATATCATCAGGGGCGCCGGCCAGTTCCTGTTCGACTCCGGTGGCCGGAGTTACCTGGATTGCGTCAACAACGTCTGCCATCTCGGCCATGCCCACCCGGCCGTGGCCAGGGCGGTGGCCAGGCAGATGACCATACTTAACACCAATACCAGGTACCTTTACGACCAGATGGCCGCTTACCTGGAAAGCCTGCTTTCCCGATTCCCGCGAAAATTCACGCACTGTTTCCTGGTCAATTCCGGAAGCGAGGCCAACGACCTGGCCCTGCGGCTGGCCAGGAACTTCAGCGGCGGTTCCGAGCTCCTGGTCATCGACGGGGCTTACCACGGAAACCTGACTTCCCTGGTTGAGGTCAGTCCCTACAAGTTTGACGGGCCCGGGGGGAAAGGGGCTCCGCCCTTTGTTCACAAGGTTCCCACGCCCGACCCCTACCGGGGTCTGTACCGGGGGCGGACCGAAAAGACGGCAGAAAAATATGCGGCTGAGGTCAAAAAACTGGTTACCCGCCTGCTTTCTGAAAACAAAAAGCCGGTCGGGATTATGGCCGAATCGATGATGGGCTGCGCCGGCCAGGTAATTTTCCCGCCGCGTTTCCTGAAGAAGGCCTTTGAAATGGTAAAAGAATCAGGCGGAGTGACCATTGCCGACGAGGTTCAGGTCGGCTTTGGCCGGCCGGGTTATTTTTTCTGGGGCTTTGAATCCCAGGAAGCCCTGCCGGACATCGTCACCCTGGGCAAGCCAATCGGCAACGGTCATCCCATCGGGGCTGTTGTCACCACGGCCGAAATTGCCGGGCGCTTTGCCACCGGCATGGAATACTTCAACACCTTCGGTGGCAACCCGGTGAGCTGCGCCGCCGGCCTGGCCGTGCTCCGGGCGATTGAGGAAGAAAACCTGCAGGAAAATGCCCGGGTGGTCGGGGATTATTTTCTGGAGAGGCTCAGGGAACTGCAGAAAAGACATCGGCTGGTGGGTGATGTCCGCGGGCTGGGTCTGTTCCTCGGGGTGGAACTGGTCCGCGACCGGGATACCCTCGAGCCGGCCACCGGGGAAGCGCAGGTCGTCATTGAAAAGATGAAGGAACGGGGCGTGCTGCTCAGCACTGACGGTCCCTTCCGCAACGTCATAAAAATAAAGCCTCCTTTAATTTTCACGAAGGACAACGTCGACCGGGTGGTGGAAAATCTCGACCTGATGCTCGGCGCTTACGATTAATTCCGGAGGACTGGTTAAGAGGGCAACCAACCGGGTGGAAACCCGGTAGTTCCATAAAAAATAATAGAAAAACGCGCCAGAGGAAGTTGCCCCCGGTCCAGACCGGTTGGGCGGAAGCAAAATCCGGGGCGGTTGAAAGTTTTGTGTTGCTGGGTGGCTGCGATCCCTGAAATTATTTATTAATTCATAAGCTTTTTTCTGGGTTTTTTACATTCGTCGTCATTCAAAATATATTTTCCAATAGAACACCCTTGCCTCGAAAAACAGTAAAGACCTCCTGCCGGCCTTCACCTCGCTTGCTCCGGCTGTTCTTCTCAGACGAGTTTTATGGTCTACAGAGCAGCCACAATTTTTTTTCGGCTTTACTTTTTAAGGTGCGTCTCGAACAGCTTGAAAATCCGCCTGTACTCGTCCACCCAGGAAGAGGTGTTGCGGAAAGAATGGTCCTCGACCGGGTAGATGGCTACTTCCCAGTTTTCTTTTCCCAGCTCAATCAGGCGCTGGGCCAGCCTGACGGTGTCCTGGAAATGGACGTTGGTATCCACCATGCCGTGGCAGATGAGCAGGGCGCCTTTCAGTCCTTCGGCGAAGTAAATCGGTGAACTCTTTTTGTAGGCTTCCGGGTCCTTCTGGGGCAGGTTCAGGATGTCCACGGTGTAGCCGGGGTGGTAATGGGCCCAGTCGGTTACCGGCCGCAGGGCCGCCCCGGCCTTAAAGGTGTCGGTGGTGAACATGGCCATCAGTGTCAGGAAACCGCCGTAGCTTCCGCCGTAGCAGCCCATGGCCTGCGGGTTGACCTGGTATTTTTCCACCAGGAACTTAGCCCCGTCAACCACGTCGTCCAGGTCTTTTCCGCCCATGTGGCGGTAAATTCCGGTCCGGAAATCCCGGCCGTAGCCGCTGCTGCCGCGGTAATCGACGTCCAGAACGAAGTAGCCGCTGTCGCGCAGCAGGTTGTGAAACATGAACTCCCGTTCATATGTGCTCCAGCCCCGGTGGGCGTTCTGCAAATAACCGGCTCCGTGGATGAAGATGACCGCCGGCCGGTTGGGGTGGGGATTATCCGGCCTGAACAACCGGGCGTAGACTTCCACGCCGTCGCGGGCCTTGAAGGTTACAATTTCCGGGTCGTGCCAGGGATAGGTCTGGAATTCTTCGGTCGTTGACTGTGTGATTTGCTTTGGCCTGGCGGCAGGGGACAGGGCTTGCAGGTAAAGTTCTGGAGGCCTGGTGCTGTAAGAATGGATGATGGCCACGGCGCTTTCGTCAGGCGAGAGGTAGAATTCTCCCCGGCCGGTGAGATTGGTCAGGCGGGTCTTTTTGCCGGTCTTGAGGTCCAGCGCGTACAGGTGGCGTTCTCCGGGATGGACTTCGCTGGATACAAAGTAGATTTTCTGGCCGTCCTTAGAAAGCTCGGCCTGGGTCACTTCAAACCTGCCTTCGGTCAGAGCTTTCTTTTCTTTGCTGTCAACGGCCAGCCGGTAGAGATGGGCGTAGCCGTTCTGCTCGGAGATGAAGGAAACGTGCCGGCTGTCCGGCCACCAGAAAATATTGGTCAGGCCCAGCGAACCGACCCAGGCCTCGTCGTGAACATTTTCCAGGACGGTGGTCTTTCCGCCGGGAACGTCCAGCAGGAACAGCCAGGCATCCTTGCGGTCTTCCGACTGGGCGGCCAGCAGGCACTTCTGGCCGTCCGGCGACCACAGCCACTGCCGCGGGTTGACCTGGCGTTCTCCCTGCCCGTAATCCACCCAGCGCACCTCACCATTTTCGCAGTTGACAATGCCCAGCCTGCTGAGCTGGGGATTCTCAGCGGCCTTGGTGTGGGAACTGATGGTCTCGGTGTAGCCGCTGCGGGTGACGTAATTGGGGACGATGGTGTTTTTGGCGCCGGGGATTGTTTCCATTATCATGAACAGAACAAATTTCTCGTCTGGCGTTGGCTCAGCCATTACCAGCCGCTGGTTTTCGGCCAGGAAGAAAGGCTTGCGTCTGGTGCTGACCTTACTCAAAGCCGGCAGCAGGTCTCCTCCTCCGCCTCCCCGGCCGAAGCCCTCGAAGCCCATCCTGAAAATATCCTTGAACAGGGCCCGCTGCTGGTCCTCGTACCATTTCTGGATTTCAGTGGGACTGACCGGTTCCGGCTGCTTTTCTCTGGTGAAGGAGGTTAGCTGCCGCAGGCTGCGGTCGGCAAGGCCCAGGACGAAGAGGTTATCGCCGCTCTGGAAATAGACCTTTTTCTGGTCGTGGGTAAAGCCCAGGCTGGATTCTGCCTGGTCGGTGGCCGTCAGCTGCTCTGTCTTCCTGGTGGCCAGGTCATAAAGGAAGATATCGCCGTTCTGGTTGACCAGGAGCCTTTTCCTTTCCCGGTCCCACTGCCAGGAAGTTCCGAAGCGGCCGAAGACAGGAAAACCGCGGAAGCGACCGGCTCCGCCGGCCGGCGGATTTTCCAGGATCTTCTCCCGGGTGATTTTGACCGGCAGCGGGCTGGCCAGGCTGACGGCATAGATTTCGATGGTTTTTTCACCGGGCTTTTTCCAGCGGAAGTAAAGGGTTTTTCCGTCAACAGCCCAGGCCGGGCTGGAAGGCGGGGTGCCGATAAACTCCTGGCCGGCCATGATTTTTTCTATGGCCAGCCGCGGCCGCTCCGGGGTGGAGCCGGAAGGATAATTTGCGGCCAGAGTGGCGCTGCTCACCAGGAGCAAGGGCAGCAGTAAAGCCGGCAGTATGTTCAGGCTGATTTTAACTTTAAGGCGGCTGATTAACCCGGGTTGCATTTCTCCTCCTCCTTAAAATTTACTGTTTAGATGCATTAGCCAAGGCGGTTCTTCCGTTCTTATGGCCTGTGGACAGGTTGCCGACCGGTCCGGATTCAGCTGATTAATTATCCGGGCTCGAGACGGTTTTATTTCAGTCTCAAATTTGAGGCGCATTTTTTAAGTTTTTTTCAGGTTATAAATTTTTTTCCGGGCTCTTTTTAATATGGCATTACCACCCATAACTTTTCATTGCCTTACTTTTAAATTCTTTTCGTACAGAGACGGCCTGTTTCATACTGGCCGGTCAGAAATCCGGCAATCATCTAAATAATATAAGTCAGACCACAAGAAATTATAAAGACAATTTTTTCGGGTCAGAAATAATCCGATCTGGTGGGGGTATATTTTGCTGACTGTGTTAGACTCGATTATTCTCATGCCCGGCTCTTTTTTTCTTCTTGAGTATTAAGTTTATTACTGGCCGGGCTGGTTAGACCGGAAATGATTGAACCGGTCAATTAGAAACCGGGTTAATCAGAAAAGGACAGACATTTCGTCTGGATTAACATCCCTGACGAGGAATTAGATGCTGGCTAAAACCAGGTCGTTTTATGGCCGGCTGGGCCGCTGGCGGATTGTTATAAAAGAAATTCGCACTGGAAATCAAAACAGGCTCGCTTCCAGCCCGGCCCGGGAATTTCCCCGGGTTGCTCTGGTTTTGACCTGGACCGGGCGGTTTCTAACTGCTGGAGGTTCGGAAAACCTTCTGGTGGATAAAAGACTGGTTACTTCCTTAAGCCCGGGGCTGGATAAATTTCCGGGTAACCCCCGATTCTTCTGGCCTGACTCCTAATTCTTTTATTTTCTGCATGGTGGGCTGCAGGGGGGTGAGAGACGAGGCTGTTCCGGGGGTCGGGAAATTCATCCTGGCAATCATCCCCTTAGGTGATTGTCTGTTTTCTCTGGCCATGAGATAGTGAGCTCGCCTCAGTTTGAGGCGAGGCCAAGGTTGCTGAGGAAAGGGAGGGGGAGGAAGATCCTTCTCCTCTTTCCTCCTTCTTCCTCATACAACCTTTTGACCTCTTTTTTTTATTCCTCCCTTTTACAATTCTTTATAATTTCAACCCAAAAATTATTTCCTGGTTTACTCTGAACTGGTTCTTCCCGAAAGTTCTGGAAAAATTCCCGCTTATCTGGTATTAAATACATCCGGTCAACGGGGACTTGAGTATTCAAGGCATGGTGAATGGTATTTTGTTATTGTAAAGGTTAAAAGTATGAACAGTCAGCCTGAGAATAAATCTCCGTTGAAACTGAGAACCGACCTGGAAATACAGCCGATGGAATACCAGGGCCGGAGAGGTGTGCTGGTAAGCGACCGTCTGGGACTCCTCAAGAACCCGGTCTTTCTCCAGGGAGAAGCCCTTGAAGTTCTGGCCCTGATAGACGGGCGTAATGATGCTCAGGACATCCGGCTGGAGTTTCTGCGAAAGCGCGGGTACAGCCTGTCAGGGGCCGGGCAGGTGGCCGAGATTCTGGATAGCTTCCGCCAGCTGTGGCTGCTGGACACCCCGGAATTCAGGAAGCGCAAGCAGGAACTGGTCGGGGAATTTGCTGCCCTGACGGAGAGAGAACCAGCCCTGGCCGGAGAAGCCTACCCCGAACGCTCAGAAGAATTGAGGAAATTCCTGTCAGACATCCTGGAGCTGGAGAAATTGCCCCCGGAAGTGGAAAAGCTGGCTTTAAACCACAACCCGGCAGTGCTGATAGCTCCCCACATCGACCTGCAGCGCGGGCGGCGTCTTTATTCCCTGGCCTACCGCTCGCTATCCGGGAAAAAATACCGGCGGGTCCTGGTCCTGGGAACGGGCCACGCGGTGGAAAACGGGCCCATTTCCTTAACTGAAAAAGATTTTTCCACGCCGCTCGGCCAGGTGAGAACCGATAAGGAATCGGTTGAAAATCTCAGGAAGGCCGGTGCCTCCCTGGTGGCTCCCGACGATTTCGCCCACAAAAAAGAGCACTCCATAGAATTTCAACTGCTGTTTTTGCAGCATCTTCTGGGGAATGATTTCCGGCTGGTTCCCGTGCTTTTCGGCTCGTTTCAGCCCTGGCTGCAGGCTGCCGGGCGGGCCGCTGACATTCCCGGGCTCAAGCCATTCCTGGATGGCCTGGCCGGGGTGGCAGCCGGGCCGGGCACCCTGGTGGTGGCCGGCGTTGACCTCTGTCACGTCGGACCGAAGTTCGGACACCAGCAGCCGGCCTCCAGGCTGAAAGAAGCGGTGGTGGCCTTTGACCATGACCTGGTGGAAGCCCTGATCCACTGGCAGCCGGAATCCTTCTGGGGTTTGGTCAGGGACAGCAACGACCGGTTCAACGTCTGCGGCTTTCCGGTGCTGGCTTCGCTTCTGGAAATTTTCAAGAAAAGAGAGGGATTTTTCCTCGGTTATCAACTGGCCGAAGAGCAGGCCACCGGCTCGGCCGTAAGCTTTGCCTCACTTCTCTATTTCTGAGTTCAGTTTTTAAGGGCTATCCTGTATAATTTTGCCTGAAAAAAATTCTGGAGGACAGGATGACCGATTTCGGCGGAGCCCTCAAAAACCTGGCTGAAGTCAAGAATTACCGGCTGGCCATAGTCGGCGTTCCCTTTGATGAAAAGTCCAGTTTCAGGCGGGGAGCGGCCGCCGGCCCGGAAGCTATAAGACGGGTTTCCACCGGCAGGTGCTATAACCCGGATACCGAGCTGGGCGTCGACCTGTCGGAGGAGACAGTACTGGTTGACCTGGGGGACGTGGACACCTCGGGCGATATGCTCAAAACTTTTTCCGGGATAGAGGAAAAAGTAAGCCTGGTTCTGGCTGCCGGGGCGGTGCCCGTAATCCTGGGTGGCGACCACTCGATTACCTACCCGGCGGTTAAGGCCGTGGCCAGAAAATTTAAGAGCCTGGACCTGCTGCACCTGGACGCCCATCCCGACATGTACGAAGACCTCTACGGCGACCGGCTGTCCCATGCCTGCCCCATGGCCAGGATACTGGAAGACCGGCTGGTGAAAAACCTGGTCCAGGTGGGCATAAGGGCTACCACCCCGGAAATGGAAGCCATGGCCAGGAAGTACCGGGTGCGAACCATAACTGTCCGGGAATACCCGGAAAAGCTCGAGCTGGAATTCAACAACCCGCTCTACATCTCTCTCGACCTGGATGTCTTCGACCCGGCCTTTGCTCCGGGGGTTTCCCACCATGAGCCCGGCGGCCTGACTTCCAGGCAGGTGCTGGATTTAATCCATAACTTAAAGGCCAGGATCGTGGCCTTTGACCTGGTGGAATTAAACCCGTCGCGCGACGTTTCGGAGATAACGGCCAGCCTGGCTTTCAAGCTGGTAAAGGAAATTGCCGGGAAGGTCGTAAGACCATGATTGAAAAAGGAGGGCAGCCATGAAGAAATACCTGGTTCTGTTGCCGGGAATGATTGCTGTCGCCGTCATAATTTATTCGGTTGGGGCCCAGGATAAACCCGTCTTTGAGCGCTATTTCCTGGACGCCACCATGAGGATTGATTATTATCACGCCGGGGACCACCGGGAAGAAATCGTCACCCTGGACCGGGTCTACCGGCAGGGAGGCTGGGCCGGGCCGGTTAAAAACCTGGTTGACCCGTTTATGAGGGGCAGGTACGCTGTCCGAATTTACGATGCGGCTTCCGGCCAGCTGCTGTATGCCCGGGGTTTTGACAGCCTGTTCGGGGAATACAAAACAACCGACGAAGCCCTGAAGGGCATCAAGCGAACTTTCCACGAATCGGTGCTCATCCCTTATCCCAGGAACAGGATTGTCTTCACGCTTGAAGCCCGGGACCGGGAAAACAATTTTCACAGGATTTTTTCTGAAGAAATAGACCCGGCCTCAATTTACATCGTCAGGGAGAAAATCGAGACTGGAATTAAGGTCTTTGAGCTGGTGAAAAACGGTCCGCCGCAGGCAAAGGTGGACGTGGTTTTCCTGGCAGAAGGTTATACCGCGGAGGAAGAAACCAAGTTCAGGAAAGACCTGGACCGGTTTGTCAACGTCTTTTTCAGCCTGGAGCCTTATAAAAGCCAGAAGAATAAGTTCAATATTTATGGGGTCTTCAAGCCTTCGGCCGAAAGCGGCTGCGACGAACCTTCCCACGGCCAGTACAGGCAGACGGCCCTCAGCTGTACTTTCGATTCTTTCGGCTCCGAGCGTTACCTTCTTACCGAAGATAACCGCAGGGTTCGCGACATTGCCGCGGCTGCGCCCTACGATGCCCTGCTGATCATGGTCAACCACAACCGCTACGGCGGAGGTGGCATCTACAACCTCTACTGCACCTTTACCACCGATAACCAGTGGTACGAGTACCTGATGCTGCACGAGTTCGGGCATTCTTTTACCGGCCTGGCCGACGAATATTACACCTCTCAGGTGGCCTACAACGAGTTTTACCCGCGCGGGGTGGAACCGGTTGAACCCAACATCACCGCCCTGCTGGACCCGGCCCGGCTGAAATGGAAAAACCTGGTTACGCCCGGGGTGGAGATCCCCACCCCCTGGGAAAAAGAAGATTTTGACCGGATGGACACGGCCTACCAGAAAATCAGGGCAGAAATGAACGAGAAGATTGCCAGGATGAAAAGGGAAGGGGCCCCGAAAGAAGAAATCGCCCGGCTGGAGGAGGAGAGCGAACGGCTGTCGGCCGAGCAGGCCCGGAAGGTCGATGAATTCCTGGCCAGGAGCAAGTACGCCGGGAAGGTGGGAGCTTACGAAGGGGCCGGATATTCTTCTACCGGGCTATACCGCCCGGCCGTCGACTGCATTATGTTCACCAAGGGCAAGAAACCCTTCTGCCCGGTCTGCCAGGAGGCCGTGCGCCAGATGATAGAATATTATTGCCGCTGAGTGATGGCGGAAGGCGTAATCAGCCCCCGGCTTACATATTCAACCGGCAAGAAAACTTTCCCGGTTTCTGGTACCACTCGGCGGTTACCGAAGCAGCGACCCGGTTGAATGGCTTAGAGGCTGGAGACAGGATTTCGAATAATATAGCCGGGCGGGAAAATAATACTCAACGCAAGCTGTTCGTGGTCGAGGCGCAAGCAGGTCGCCTGCCATTACAGCGGTCGCGGTGGGAGGAATCTGGCCTTCAGGCCCGGACTGCAAAATATATATTTTTTTATTCCTGACTGCGGGTGCCAAAGCCGGAGAAAAAATACAGCCTGGAGATAATCCCAAAAAATCCGTCCGCTGCCGTTGATCGGGAATTCAAAAAAACTTTTCTGGCTTATTGTCCTGATGGGGCAGGACTGTTATCAATCGCCTGGCCCGAGCGGGAAGCCTGGCTTAATGGTCGGTTAATAGAAATCAGTAGAAAATAGAAAAGTGAATAGAAACTTAAAACCGGAAAGAGATGCGGGCTGTTGTCAGCAAAAGGGGGGTTGATGATGGGAACCAAAAAGGTGGGGGCTTTCCCCAGCCCGCCCAGGAAAGCCACTATTATTATATTCCGTTAGAATGTAAAATCAAGCATTTTTTATAATTTTATTTCTATGAGTATCAGCAGTTTACAAAAAATTTTTTTTTGCCTGCGTTAACGTTATCTATTTTTTGGCCCCGGCTGGACTTCATCCCCTGGTGGCTAAAAGTCTGGAGTCAAAAGAGCTGCCAGAGTTCTTCTGGCTGATCACATTTGAAGACCGCGGCTCCTGTAAAACCATTAGCTGTAATGGGCCGCCGGGATGGCGGGACGGCGATATATGAAAAAATATTCATATGTTGGCCTTAAAACAAAAAAATAAGGTTGCCAGCGCTGGCTGACGGTTATAGAATTCAGCTGTCCGACAGGTTTTAGTTTTACCGGTAAGTTTTATTCTTAATAGTCTTAAAGGAAGTGAGCAGGTCAGCTTCTGCGCGCCGGGACACGAGGCGCGGCCAAACCCGTCCGGCCAGTCGTCCGCCATCCACCGGGTCCGGGTGCAGCGGCTTCGGTGAGGATAGAAGAAAGATAAAAAAAGAAGATTAATTTATATTAAAAGGAGATAGCAAATGAACAAAGACGACTTACAGGAAAAGAAGATCGATATCAAGGTCGATGAGCACATCGCCGTTGGCCAGTACTCCAACCTGGCGGCCATCAGGCACAGCCGGGAAGAGTTCATCTTCGATTTTGCTTTCATCTTCCCGGATGGGCCGATGGGCAAGCTGGTCTCCCGCATCATTCTGAGCCCGGCCCACGCCAAACGCTTTGCCGAGGCCCTGGAAGGAAACATAAAGAGGTATGAAGAAATGTTCGGGCCGATTGTTCCGGCCGAGGTGCCGCCGGGCGTCGGGTTCATCCAGTAGTTCCGGAAAATTTTCTGGCTAACTTGACAACCCCGAATAAATTTAATAAAAGAAAGCCAGCATAGTTGAAGGGCTTATTTCTCTGAGGAACAGGAGGGATGGAAATGAAAAAGAAGTTTGGCCTGCTGGTGGTTTTTATCCTGGTTCTGAGTGCTTTTGCTTCCGGTTCCGGTTTTCTGATCTATGAGCATGGAACGGCGGCCATGGCCCTGGCCGGGGCTTTTGTCAGCCTCGCCAACGACCCGAGCGCCATTTTCTACAACCCGGCTGGAATTGCCTGGTTGCCCGGGACGCGGGTCAGTGCCGGTGGAACATTGATTTTCCCGGCAGGTTCGCTGCTTCTGCCCGGCTGGCCGGACCCGACCTTTCAGAAGGTTTATCAGCTGGACCAGACCTTTTTCCCGCCGCACTTTTACCTGACCCACCGCTTCGGCTCCCGGGTAGCCTTTGGAATCGGAGTCTTTGCACCCTACGGGCTGGGAACGTCCTGGCCGGTCAACTATCCGCTGAAATACATCTGCACCGAGACTTCCATGCAGACCCTGTTTGTCAACCCGACCCTGGCCGTCATGCTCAACGATAACCTTTCCCTCGGCTTTGGAGTGTCTTACATTCACTCTACCCTGAAACTGAATCTGGTGCGGCACATTGAAATCCCTGAGGTCTGGACGGGAGACGTTCCGGCCTCGCTAAAAAAAGCAACCGGGGAAGCGGTCGCTTTCAACGCCGGCCTGCTGTTCAAGAAGGATAAGTTTTCGGCCGGCTTTAACTGGAGAAGCAATTTTACCGTGGACTACAGCGGCGACTTCTCCCTGGATAAGACCCGGGTGCCCGCTCCGATTCAGCCTTACATTCCGGGAACAGGGGTGGTAACCACTTCCTTCAAGCACCCCAACATCTTCGACCTGGGCTTTTCCTATCAAATCAGCCCGAAGTTCCTGGTGTCCGTGGCCGGGCAGTACCTCACCTGGAAAGTCTATGACAGCTACGAAATCAACATCGACTTCGAAGGCGGGCTGAGCGAACAGGAAGTGGTGGAAGAGAATTTCAGGAATTCCATCCTGCTGCGGGCGGCCCTGCAGTACCTGCTCAGGGACAACCTGGCTCTGCGGGGCGGCGTCATCTATGACCAGACCCCGCAGCCGGTGGAGACCATGGACCCGGCTCTGCCTGATGCCAGCCGGGTGGCATTTACTCTGGGATTAGGTTATACTAAGGGCAAGTTCAGCGTCGATGTGGCTTACATGTACGAACTGTTTCAGGACAGAACCTCGCCCAACAGGAACATCTACCCGATGGGACTCGGCGCCGGAACTTACCAGACCAGCGCCCAGCTTCTGGGTGTTACCCTGGGGTACCGGTTTTAGTTTTGGAAAAATTTTTTTGGAGGTTTAATTCATGCCATACGCTTTCACCAACAAAAAGGGAGTGACCTACTACCTGCATTCGCGCGAAGTGAAGCTGCGGGGCGGCAAGATGCAGACTATCTACTATTTTGCCAGAGAAGTCAGGCCGGGCGCCCTGGACGACGTTCCCGCCGGATACACGGTGGTAGAGACTGCCAAGACCGGCATGCCGATTCTCAAGAAAGCCTGACCGGCTTTCTGAGTTTGAGTTTCTGACGATTCTGTAATCAAGAAGGAGGACAACTCTCCCGTGAGTTGTTCTCCTTTGTTTTTTTAATATCCGTTTTTGACTTAATTTCCAAGCCTGATTTATACTGAGGCCATGAACATGAAACCGAGATTAAACTTTTTCCCCGCCATCATTTTTCTGACAGTTATGGTTTTAATCTGGACGATGTCCGCCTGTAGTTCCGGTGATAAACAGGCCGCAGCGCCGGGTGCCCGGACTTACAGGATTGCGGTCATTCCCAAGGGAACAACCCACGAATTCTGGAAGGCGGTTCAGGCCGGAGCGGTCAAGGCCGGCCAGGAGCTGGGGGTAAAAATTTTCTGGAAGGGACCGCAGAAGGAAGACGACCGGGCCCAGCAGATAACCGTGGTTGAAGATTTCATCAGCCGTCGGGTGGACGGGATTGTCCTGGCCCCGCTCGACGACCGGGCCCTGATGCGGCCGGTGGATGAAGCCATGAGAGAAGGAATCCCGGTGGTCATTATGGATTCCAACCTGCAGGGCGATAATTACATAAGCTTCGTGGCCACCGATAACTACCGGGGCGGAGTGCTGGCTGCCCATCGCCTGGCCGAAGTGCTCGGAGGAAAGGGAAAGATTTTCCTGATTCGCTACCTGGAAGGCTCGGCCAGCACCACTTTTCGCGAGCAGGGCTTCCTGGAGACCATAACCAGAGAATACCCCGGGATTGAATTGCTGGTCAAAGACCAGTTTGCCGGCACCACCACCGAATCCGCCTACCAGCTGACCGAAAACCTGCTCAGTCGCTATCCCCGGGTGGAAGGAATATTCGCGCCCAACGAGTCCAGCACCTTCGGGGCCCTGCGGGCGCTGCAGCACTTTGGCCTGGCCGGCCGGGTTAAGCTGGTGGGCTTTGACAGCTCCATCAAATTAATTCAGGCTCTGGAGAAGAACGAAATCCAGGGACTGGTGCTGCAGGACCCGATGAAGATGGGTTACCTTTCGGTCAGGGTGCTCCTGGACCATATCCAGGGACGGCCGGTGGAAAAAAGAATCGATACCGGAGTCAGTCTGGCCACTCCGGAAAACATGAACCAGCCGGAAATCAGGAACCTGCTGGAACCTGATATCGCCAGATACGTCCGCTGAAAACGGGTTCCGGTCGGAGGCTGGAAGTAAGAGCTGAAAATCAATCAGGGCCATGTCAGAAAAACCGCTCCTGAGTTTAACTGGAATCAGCAAGAGCTTTGGACCCAACCTGGTTCTGGACTCGGTCGACCTTGACCTCCGGGCGGGAGAAGTCCTGGCCCTCCTCGGAGAGAACGGAGCCGGCAAGAGTACCCTGATAAAAATCCTGAGCGGAGCTTATAAGCCCGACCGTGGCCGGATGTTTATCTCCGGGCTGGAATACCGGCCGTCAGAGCCGCTGGACGGGCGGCGCCAGGGCATAGCCGTAATATACCAGGAACTCAACCTGGCCCCGCACCTGACGGTGGAAGAAAACATCATGCTCGGCCAGGAAGAATCGCGGTTCGGCCTGGTCGACCGGAAGAAAAACCTGGAGAGAGTTAAAAAGGTGCTGCAGTTCCTGGGCCATCCCGAAATTTCTCCTGACCTTCCCGTTCGGAAGTTAACAGTCGGTGCCCGGCAGGTGGTGGAAATCGCCCGGGCCCTGGCCAGCCGGGTCCGGATTCTGGTGATGGATGAGCCGACCAGCAGCCTGTCACAGGAAGATACCCGGCGCCTGTTTGAGATTATCCGGAAACTCCGGGCCGAGGGAGCGGGCATAATCTACGTCAGCCATTTCCTGGAGGAAGTCCTAAAGATTGCCGACCGTTTTACGGTGCTGCGGGATGGAAAGGTGGCCGGTGGGGGCCTGATTGAAGAAACCTCGGTGGAAGAGCTCATCCGGCTGATGATCGGCCGCAGGGTCTCAGAGCTTTTCCCGCGGCTGCCGCATCAACCGGGAGAGGTTATCCTGAGCTGTTCCGGAATTAAGAGCGCCAGGATGAGCCGTCCGGTTAACCTCGAGCTCCGTCGCGGGGAGATTCTGGGAGTGGCCGGGCTGGTGGGGGCTGGCCGGACTGAATTTTTAAGAGCGCTGTTCGGCCTGGACAGGCTGGAGGCCGGGCTGGTGGTGGTGGCCGGGCAGAAGTTTCGGCCTTACCACACCGCCGTCAGCATCGCCTGTGGTCTGGGACTGCTGAGCGAGGACCGACAGGTGGAGGGGCTGGCCGTCAGGATGAACCTGGCCGATAACCTGACCCTGAGCCGCCTGCAACCCTACCTGCGGTCCGGTTTCCTGAACAACCGGAAACAGAAGGCGGCCGCATCAGAGTGGATGGACAGGGTTAACATCAAGGCCGGTTCCCCCGAACAGAAGGTCTGGACACTCTCTGGCGGGAACCAGCAAAAAGTGGCCCTGGCCAGGTTGCTTCACCAGGAAGCCGGGGTGTTTCTGCTGGATGAACCCACCCGGGGAATCGATGTCATGAGCAAGGCCCAGATTTATGAGCTGATGGGACGGCTGGCCGCTGATAACAAGGCGGTCATCTTCGTCAGCTCCTACCTTCCGGAATTGCTCGGCGTGGCCGACCGGGTGGCCGTCTTCCACCGCGGGCAGCTGGTGGAGGTCCGCCCGGTCGCGGACTGGACTGAGGCCGAGCTGATGAAGGCAGCCATCACCGGCCGAGGAAGCGCCCCGATAGACTCAGGAGAACAACCTTGAAAAGTGCAGGAAGTGGATTGAAGAAAATTGCCGGACTGGCCGGGCCTTTTGGCGGTCTGATTCTGGTCATAACAATTTTTTCCTTGATGCCCGAGGTCTCGGACCGTTTCCTGAATCTCTCCAATATCAAGAGCGTGGCCACCCAATCGGTTATTGTGGCCCTGTGCGCCCTGGGCCTGACCCTGATTATCGTCAGCGGCGGGATCGACCTGTCGGCGGCTTCCAACCTGGCCCTGAGCTGCGTCCTGGTGGCTTACGCTATCAACCTGGGGGCGCCGCCGCTTCTGGCCGCCCTGGTCGGGGTGGCGGCCGGAGGAACCGTTGGTTTTCTGAACGGTTTCCTGATCACCAGGCTCCGGCTGGTCCCGTTCATCGTCACCCTGGGCATGATGGGCATTGCCCGCGGACTGGCCAAGTGGGTGGCCAGAAACCAGAAAATTGACGCGCCCCTGAGCTGGCTGAATGAATTAATGGTCAGGACTCCAAGGCCTTCCTGGCTGCTGGTTTCGCCCGGGATCTGGTTGATGATACTGTTTTCGCTGGTCATGGCGGTTCTCCTGAGAAAGACCATTTTCGGCCGTCAGGCTTTTGCCATCGGCGCCAACGAGCTTACGGCCAGGCTGTGCGGGGTCAGGACTGACCGGGTTAAGGTCGCAGTCTATACCATTTCCGGGCTGCTCTGCGGGCTGGCCGGGGTGATGGAATTTTCCCGGCTGACTGTGGGCGACCCCACGGTGGCCATGGGCCTGGAGCTGGACATAATTGCGGCTGTGGTCATAGGCGGGGGGAGCCTGAGCGGCGGGGAGGGCAGCATCCTGGGAACTCTGGTCGGGGTGTTCATCATGGCCTTTCTCCGCAACGGCTGCACCATGATGGGCTGGCCCAACTATTTCCAGGAAATAATCATCGGGGTCATAATCATTGCCGCGGTCACCCTGGACCGGTTGCGCCACCGCCAGGAATAACTTTTCCAAGGATTTTCATTCCTGCCTGTCTAATATTGACGAACCGTGAGAAAAAAATTTCAGACAGGAGGACATAAAATGAGAAAAAAGACGTTACCGGTTCTTTTAATGATTATCTTTGCCGGCTCGCTGCTGGCGGCCAGCCTTAACGCCCAGCCGATGTTCGGCTGGAGGAAGATGGGAGGCGGGGCTGGCACTGGTTACCAGCTCCTGAAAGATGTCCTGCAGCTTACCCCGGAGCAGGAAAAAAAGCTGGAAGAATTCCGGAAAGCCCGCTTAGAAGAGGCCAAAGCTCACCAGGAAAAAATGACCAGGCTGCGCCAGGAGTTCAGGAAGCTGATGGAAGACCCGAGGGCTGACGAGAAGAAAGTAAACAGCCTGATAGACGAAATGTCAAAACTCAGAGCAGAGCGAATGAAGGCCATGTTCAAAAACAGGAAGGAATGGGAAAAAATCCTGACGCCAGAGCAGCTTAAGAAACTGGAAGATTACAGAAAGGACTTCTGGCTGCGACGGGAACTGCTGGGCCCGAGGGGCCGGATGGGTGCCGGGGCCTTGATGCTGATGCGCCATAAACGGCCCTTAAGCTGGTGGTGGTAATAACCGTCCCGACCGTTTTCTGTTCAAACATAGTTCAGATTTCAAGCGGGCTGCCGGAGACGGCAGCCCGTTTTTATTTTGTAAATGGTCTTTATCATCAGGTCTTTTCTGATTTTCCAGTAATTCGGGTCAATAATCTCCCGCAGTCTCTTCCAGGGCCGAATCAGGGTCATTCCTTCGGTTGAATCCCTGACCTCTGGTTTGGTCAGCCAATAAAATAAAGTCAGGCCAGGAAATATTATTTCCTTTACAGGCCAATGACTGCAAACTCCTTCCAGGTATTTCCTGTGAGGCCGTATCCATTATTACCCGGGCCCGGGATTAAGTTTGCATAAAATTGTATTAATCGTCCCGGCTCATAACCTGTTGTCCTGTTTTCAGGACAGAATAAAGTCCTGCGGGACATTTTGCCTCCCGGCCTCTCCTGTTAGAGCTGGCACAATTATTGCATTTTAATGAGGCGAAAGGAGAAGAAGATGAGGAAAGAAACCTTGATTGGACTGATGGTCCTGGGCCTTTTCTTCTTCTCGGGTGTCTCTGCGGCCAACGAAGCTTACCACTCCGGCAGCTTTGCCCGGCTGACCTGCGTTCAGGGTGATGTTCGGATAGACAGAGGGCAGGAGCTGGGAATTGAATCCGGCGAGGTCAATTTCGTCCTGATTGCCGGTGATAGATTAATTACCGAAGACGGCCTGGTTGAAGTCGGTTTCGGGAGAAATAATTATCTCCGGGCGGATAGATATTCGGTGGTAGAACTGGCCAGGCTGTCAGAGTCCGGTTATGAGGATGTATCTTTGCACCTTCACAGCGGCAGGTTCTATTTAAGGGTCAGCTTCCTGGTTAGGGAAAAAGCTTTTGCCCTGCATACTCCGGATGCTTCTTTTTATATCCTGGAAGAAGGCCTGTACCGCTTTGAAGTGGACGAAGAGGGACGGACTCAAGCCGCGGTTTTGGAAGGAGAGCTGGAAGCGGCTGGCCAGGACGAGTCCCTGGTGCTGGGTCGAGGCGACCTGGTGGTGGCCGAGGAAGGCTACCTGGTGGATTCCGGCAGGTACCGTCTTCTGGCTGACGATTTTGAACGCTGGAACGACAGGAGGGAGGAGCTCCTGGTCAGGGCTGGCTATAACAGCGACTCCTACCTTCCCGAAGAAATAAGAGAATACGAACCCGAGCTGGCTGCCTACGGGCGCTGGGTCTATGAGCGTCCGTATGGTTATGTCTGGGTTCCCGTAGTTACCTATATTGAATGGCGGCCTTATCTTTACGGGCGCTGGGTCTGGTACCCGCGGGTCGGCTGGACCTGGATATCTTCCGAACCCTGGGGCTGGGCCGTTTACCATTACGGCCGCTGGCACTGGCGCCTCGGACTTGGCTGGTACTGGATCCCGACCGTGCACTGGGGCCCGGCCTGGGTGCACTGGTACTGGGATTCGGACATTGTCGCCTGGTGCCCGCTGAGTTACTGGAACCGGCCGGTGGTGATAATCAATAACCATTTCTACGACCGCTATCCTGATCCTTACGTCCCGGTGCATTCCAGGGCGCTGGTGATGGTCAGCAGACACCAGCTGCAGGCTCCCCATCATTCCCGAACCCTGATCAGGCCAGAGGCCCTGAGGGGCGTGGAAAGGATAAGGCTCGAAGCCCGCCAGCCGCAGATTAAGCCCGTGGTCAGCAACAGCCTGCGCCTACCAGGTCTGAAAGCCGGGTCCTCCTTAATCAGGGAACAAAATCCGTCCGGGCTGAAACGGATTTCGAGCACCAGGCTTCAGCCAGATAAGCGTTCCACAACTGCCTTTAGGCTTTCTGCTGACGTTTCTTCCGGCCAGTTGAGGAAGCAAGGTTCGACTGATGAGAGTGAGTCTTTAAGCGGCAGAATAATAAGATCATATTCTTCCGGACAGGATGGTTACCCTTCCGGCTTAAAAAAAGATCCGGAAAAATCGCGCCCGGGTCTTTCCGGTGGCAGCCTGCGCCAGGGAGCCGGCCAGGATGATGCTTCCACCAGGCTTAGAATTGATGCCAATCAGCTCCGCCCCGTGGTCCAGAAGAATCCCTCGGGCCAGGGTCAGTCTGAACAAAATTCCAGGCTGAAGGCTGCGCCCGACCGCCAGCAACAGGAGCCCGGGGATAACCGGTCCCGGGTTAACCAGCCGGTTGAGCACAACCGCGGTGTAAGAAAGGAAAAACCGGTCTCCCCGATCAAGCCAGATAATAAGAGAGAACAATCCAGCTTCAGGGAAAGAATTGTTCAGCCCCGGCCTTCAAGCTATTCTTCCAGGCCGGTTGACCCTGACCGCAGCCCAAAACCGTTTTTTTCAACGTCAGGTAACAGGGGACTGAGCGAGGGCAACCAGAACCAGGAAAGAAAATCATCGTATAACCTGCCTTCATTATCCCGACCATACGGCTCGTCTTCTGTCGGGGAAAGCAGCCGGGGCCAGGAGCGCCCGGCAGCAGTTTCTTCTGTTAAGGGGACTGACTTCCGGCCTTCTGCCAGTCAAATATCTTCCAGCTCCGGTTCGCGCTCCGGGCAGTCAGCCAGGAAAAAGAATGGCTGACCTCCGGCTGGAATTTTTTTCTTTACTTTTATCAAAATCAGTGGTATAAAGATTCCTTCCTGCTTCCGCCCCGGCGGACGGGCAGAATAATACCAATAAGCTTTAAAGTCTGAGATAAAGAAATGGAGGTACAGGAGATGGCTTTCCGGAAAAATGGACTTCTGTCATTAATGGTAACCCTCAGCCTGATAATGCTCAGTTCAGTTGTGGCTTTCGGCCAGCAGGCCCAGCCCCAGACCAAGGATTATGAGGGCGTGGTTAAGGTGGCTGTTGGACATTATCTTTATATTCCCCAGGCCCAGGGACTTGACATTTTCGTGGCCGGCGCCGTTGAGGGTGGCCTGGAGAACCTGGTCGGCAAAGAAGTCAGGGTTAAGGCCAGCCCCATTGCTGATAAACCCAATCTGATTCTGGCCGAGTCGATCGAAATTAAAGAAGGCACTGCGTATACCAGGGTTTATACCCGTTCCACCGAGCCCGATTTTGCCGGCTACCTCAGTCCTCACGACCGCGAAGAATATGCCGCCCTGAATATTACCAGCATCAATAAACCCGAAGAGTGGGAAGGGAAAAACAAGGTAAAAGTATACGGGAAGCTCCAGACTTCCAGGGTTAAAGAGGGCAGCCAGGAAAAAGAAGTAACCCACATCGTGTTGACCGACAGGAAAGGAAAAGAGATTGGCCGGGTCATCGTCAACGGTATGTCCGAATATGCCAGTTTCTACCTGAAAAAGCTCAGGCTGTTCGACAGGTTCTGGTTCTATCTGGACGTCACCGGCCAGGTTGATAAGAGGGTAAGGGCCAGGACCAGGGAACTTTTTGCCGGTAACGTTGTGTTCTGCGGTCTTTTCTAAGCGCTGATAAGATCTGCATTAATAGAAAAGGGGAGTTTCTGGCTCCCCTTTTTATTTAAATTCTTTACCCCGCTTTTTTCAGGTTTTTCTGATTATTTCACCCAGCCTGAATATAGTTTCCACCGCCTGATCCTTAAACCTGAGTGACATGACTTGCCTTCCTTTTTCTTTAAGGGCGGTGAAATCGGCCAGAGCCTGGGCCAGGAAAAGCTGTCTGAAAGAACCGGCCAGGGCTGGTGACCCGGGCAGGGAAGGTATGCCCGGGTCAGCCTGGCTGTCTTCCAGCAGGCCGAGAAATTTCCCCCGGCCACCATCTCCCTTGAAGAGCTGGCCGGTGGAGTGAAGGTAGGCCGGCCCGTAGTTCCAGACACAGGGCAGGCGGAACTTTTCAGATAATTGCCGGGCCAGGTTGTTTAGAGCCACCTCCAGGTTATCGCCGGGAGCCAGGAAACAGAGGAGGGCCAGGTAATCGGAGCCTGAGTTGTTATTTCCAAAAAATGACTTTAGCTGGCAGGCCAGATGGTCCTCGTCCTCTGACAGCAGGCCGCTGTCTGGAGGAAAAGTCTCGCCGGTCCTGAGCAACTCCCGGGTTTTTTTCTTGGTCAATTCCACATCGGGCTGGTCGAAGGGATTTATACCCAGAAAATGCCCGGCGACAGCAGTGGCCAGCTCCCAGAGGTAAAAATGAGCGGATAGCTCTTCACTGGTGAAGTAGAAGTGGATGAGGGGCCAGCCGCCTTTCTTCAGCTTTTCCAGCCGTTCCTTCCAGAAAATGTCAGGCCAGGATTCGAACTCGTAAAAAACGAACAGCCTGTCCTGGCCGTAGCTTTCTTCTGAGAGAGGCAAGTTTTCCAGGACCGGAAGGATACCTTTACCTTCCTTGCCGGTGCTTTCGGCCAGGAGCTGCTCCAGCCAGCGTCCGAGGCTTCTTAATTTTGCCGGCAGGAGCAGGGTGAGTTTATCACGCCCGGCTGCGGCCATGACCCCGAGGATACTTCCCAGAACCAGACCGGGATGAAGGGGTTCTTTCCGGTGCAGGAGGTGATAGCTTGCAGAAGCCGGCTTGAGAAATCTTTCCAAATCCAGGCCCATCAGGGCGGCCGGGAAAAGTCCGAAAGGCGATAGGGCTGAAAAGCGTCCACCCACATCGGGGAAACCGCTGAGGCTCAGGCTGAAACCAAGCCCGGTGGCCAGCTTTTCCAGCGGGGTTCCCGGGTCGGTTATGGCCACAAAATTTCTGGCGGCGGCCGGGCCGTGAATTTCCTGTTGCTGGTGGTAGAAATAATTCATTAAACTCAGGGTCTCGACCGTGGTTCCGCTCTTGGATGATATTAAGAACAGCGGCCTGGTGCTTCTTCCGGCGGCGATACGGGAGACTGCCTCGACGGCGGCCGGGCAGGTGGTATCCAGCATCAGAAGGCGCGGCCAGTCAGGGGCAGGTCCGGTTATCTGGCTTATGGCTTCGGGAGCCAGGCTGGAGCCTCCCATGCCCAGCAGAACCAGCAGGTTGATGCCGGATTCCCTGATTTTTTCGGCCTGGCGCCTGTAATCCCGGAGCAGGGGAGCCATACGAAGCGGGCTGTCCAGCCAGCCCAGCCTGCTGGAGATTTCCCGGTCCTGATCTTTCCAGAGGGTGTGGTCTTTTCTCAGCAGTCGTTCGGTAAAATTATTTCTCTGCAATCCTTCCAGCGTGGCGCTGAGTTCTCCCTGCCACCGGTCTAAATTGTAAGTTTCAAATTTCATCCTGATAATTATACTATACTACCAGCGGCAGAATGACAGAAAAATGCTTGATTTTATTGGGACAAAATTATATTTATTCTTATATTGAATTCAAGGGAAAAAGGAAAAGCACCATGTTCAGAAAACTCTTATCGATAACGCTGGTAGCACTGGTGATGAGTTTCTCCGGAGTCCTGGTGGCTCAGGAGAAGCCAGCTGTAAAGCCTGAAAGCCTGGCCGGGAGCTGGGACCTGACCATTGAGGCCGGAGAGATGGTGTTAACCCTGAGGCTGACCCTGGTCCTGGAGAACGGGGCCCTTTCCGGGAAAATCTCGGACTCCTACGGCACTTTCTCCGATGTTCCGGTAACAGACCTTAAAATCGAGAACAGCACCCTGAGCTTCAACCTGACCGTGCCTTCTCCCCCGGACGGCCTGACCAGAACCTGGACCTTCGAGTTCCAGGTGAACGGCGAAGAGATAGGCGGCATCGTTTACAATAACGACATCCAGGTCTCGGTGCCGGTCAGGGGCCAGAAGGTTAAGGAGTAATTCCCGTTCGGCCGGGCCACTGCTTTCTGGCGGGGAATCCATTCCGGAAGAAAGCTCGGGGCCTGGTTTTTTATTCCGGGGTCGCAGGCCGCGGCTCAGGAGAAAAGTCCCCGGTACCTGTAAATCGTACTGCTGTTTGTCAGGAGCGGAGAATTTTTTTCCGGGGGCCATCTTCTCACCTCGTCCTCTAACCGTGGTTACCTCTGAAATCGTGATAAATATTTCGCAATATAATACCGAGGACTTAATCGGTCTTGATTTTTTGGACCCTATTTTTTAGCCCCGCTACTTGCTTCCAGCTCATCCAGCCGGCTTAAATCAGGATGCTTCAAATGCCAGCCGGTGGCCTCCTGGTAGGCCCTGGCCAGCCGCAGCGCCCTGCCTTCTTCAAACAGGTTGCCGATGAAGGAAATGCTCAGCGGGTGGCCACTGTCGTCAAAACCGCAGGGGACAACCACCGCCGGATGGCCGGTCAGGTTGGTCAGGAGCAGGTTGGCCCCGGCCGAAGGGGTGACGTAGACGTCAATATCCTTGAGTATGCTGGCCATGTCCTCGATGAGAAGGGTCCGGATGCGGTTGGCCTGGATATACTCCACGGCCGGGATGAAGCGAGCCTGGCGGAAGACGTTGGGCCAGGCATTCCGACCCTGCCTGACCATCAGCTCGTCCAGATTATTCCTGGTCAGCTCATCAAAGGCGGCGGCGGCCTCGGCATTCAGGATGAAGCTTACGATGTTGGGGTCGATGGTCGGAAGTTTAATTTCCACCGGGTCCAGGCCCAGGGATTTCAGGACATCCAGAACCGCCAGATATTTATCTTTATTCTTGCGGGTCCGGTCGAAGGCCTCTTTCAGGTAGCCTATCTTTATCTTTCCCAAATCCTGGCGGCTGTTGTATGAAAAGGGCAGGTCATAGACCGTCCGGTCCTTTCCGTCCGGCCCGACGAGGTGTTTGAAGACCAGAGCCAGGTCGTCAACACTCCTGGCAATAGGCCCGATTTTATCCATGCTCCAGCTCAGGGCCATGGCCCCATAGCGGCTGACCCGCCCGAAGGTCGGGCGCAGGCCGGAAGTTCCGCAGCGGGTTGAGGGCGAAACGATAGAACCCCAGGTTTCTGTCCCGATGGCAAAAGCCACCAGGCCGGCAGCCGTGGCTGAAGCCGAGCCGGCCGAGGAACCGCTCGAACCCTGCGTCGGGTCCCAGGGATTCCTGGTCTGGCCACCGAACCAGACGTCTCCCCAGGCCAGCTCCCCCAGGCTCAGCTTGGCCACCAGGACCGCCCCGGCTTCGGTCAGCTTTTCATACACGGTGGAGTTGAAATCAAGCTGCTGATTTCTATAAATCGGCGAACCCCAGGTGGTGGGGTAACCCCGGACGGCGAACAGATCTTTCAGGCCATAGGGTATGCCGTGAAGAGGTCCGCGGTGGATTCCGGCAGCCAGTTCCCGGTCAGCCCGGGCGGCCTGCTCCAGGGCCAGGTCTTCGGTCAGCGTCACCAGGCAGCGAAGCCCGGGCCCGTACTTTTTTAGCCTTTCCAGGTAGAGGCGGGTCAGGAACTCGGAACCTATTCTTCTATGCTTGATCAGCCAGGCCAGGTCGGTTACCGGATAGAAAGCCAGGTCTTCCAGGTTATCCGGCAACCTGACTTCGGCCGGCTCCTCTGGGAAAAAGCCGGAATCTTCCCGCACCCGGGAAAAGTCAAAACCAGCAGGCAGAGGATTGAAGATCAGAGAAGGAGCTACCGAGTTTTCCAGTCTGATTTCTCTCATTTCCTGAAAATTCTTAAGGTTGGCCCTCAGGTCCTCCAGCATCATACTCTTTTCTCTATGAGTGAAGTTCAGTCCGGATATTTTAGATGAAGCCGAGATGTCCTGGACGGTAATGGACCGACCCTTAAAGTAATAAAGAGCCAGAGCCCCGCCTGCAACCAGAATAAGGCACAGCACAATTCCCGGGGCGGCCAGGTTGACCTTTCCCGGAAGCAGGTTCTTTTTCATTGCCCTCTCCTTCTTATTAATATCAGTTATTAAACTCTAAACCCCGGCCAGCCGTCAATATGAACCCGGTTAAGCTTTCTTGACATAATTTTCGCCTTGTTATATTTTGCTTGCAAATATTTTTTTGAAGAGATGCGCCTTGGATGAACAGAAGACAAGGGATAAGGGATTGTTGAACCCGGCCAGCAAATTTTACCGTTTCCTGATGCTGGCCTTTATCGCCTCGCTTTCCTTCGGCAGCTATTTTGCCTACGACATCGTCTCGGCTATCGCCCCTTCGCTGATAGAAGAACTCCAGGCAGCTCGCTCCACTGTCGGCACCTTTTTTACCATGTACAGCCTGGCAGCCATCCTGGCCGTGCTGCTGGGGGGACTGCTGGTCGATAAGCTGGGCACCAGGAAAGCCAGCCTGCTTTTTTCCTGCCTGGTTTTTATCGGGGCGGCCCTGGTCTGGAAAGCCAGAAGTATTCCGGTCTTTTTCCTGGGGCGGTTCATTTTCGGGGCCGGTTCCGAACCTCTGATTGTGGCCCAGAGTGCCATGCTGGCCCGCTGGTTTCGCAGCAAGGAACTGGCCTTCTCCTTCGGGGCCACCCTGACCGTTAGCCGCCTGGGCTCTCTTTTTGCCTTTAACACCGGGGAGCTGATTTCCAGATACTTCGGGAGTTTCCGCTATGCTTTGCTGGCCGCGGTCCTGGCCTGCGCCGTGTCGCTGCTCGGGAACCTGTTCTACATCATCCTGGACCGGCGCGGCGAGAAAGTGCTCGACCTTAAGAAAGAAGCGGAAACGGAGAAAATCAACCTCCGGGACATAAAAGAATTCAAGCCGACTTTCTGGTACATAACCGCACTCTGCTTTACCTTCTATTCGGCCATTTTTCCCTTTACGGCCCTGTCCACCGACTTCTTCGTGGACAAGTGGGGGATAGCCAGGGCGGCCCAGTCCTCGGGCGGATTCCTGGCTCAGGTCTTCAATAATTTCCTGCACATGTTCAGTACGGCCGGGGGCATCAGCTCCATAATCATCTTTGCTTCCATGGTCTTTGCCCCGTTCGCCGGAAGCCTGGTTGACCGTATCGGGCGACGGGTGACGCTGATGATTTTCGGTTCCCTGATTCTCATTCCCTGCCACCTGCTGATGGGCCTGACCCGGATTTACCCGGCTTTCCCGATGGTTTTCCTGGGAATTGCTTTTGTCTTAGTGCCGGCAGCCATGTGGCCCTCGGTGCCGATGGTGGTCAGGGAGGAACGGACCGGCACTGCCTTCGGTCTGATGACTGCCATCCAGAACATCGGGCTCGGCCTTTTTCCACTCGTTAACGGTTTTCTACGCGACAGGACCCATTCTTATACCGCATCATCCATCATGTTTGCCAGCCTGGGAGTGGTTGGCCTGGGTTTTGCCCTCTTGCTGAAAAGGGCTGACCGGCGGGAGAACAACATCCTGGAAAAGACAACCAGGAAATCCTGAGAGCGAGCCGGCACCCGGGGCCTGGCCAATCTCCCATCCTCAGTTTTTCAATTTCGGGCCAGGTTTGCCAGCACCGAACTGTTTTCAGGATTTTTCCACCCTGCCCTGACGCTTTTAACTTAAGGGCAGGACAATCATCCAGCCAGCCCGGGCTCAGTCTTTACCAGACTCCAGCAGCCTGACCCAGACATTCCTGTTACGGGGGCCGTCAAACTCGCACAGGAAAATTCCCTGCCAGGTGCCCAGCCGCAACTCTCCGTTCTCAATCATAACCGTCAGGGAGCTTCCGAGGAGCGAGCTCTTGATATGGGCCGGCGAGTTGCCCTCGCCATGAGCATAGGACAGGTTGTCGGGCACGATTTTTCTCAGGGCCATCAGGATGTCGGTCCGGACGTCGGGGTCAGCCTGCTCGTTTATGGTCAGGGCACAGGTGGTGTGAGGACAGAAGATTACGGCCAGCCCCGACCTGATGCCGGAGTTACGGACCAGGGCCTGGATTTTTCCGGTTATGTTCAGAAATTCTTCCTTCCGGGTGGTTTCAAGGCTGAGCTGATGCACTTTTTCCCCCTGAAAAAAAATTATTAAAAAAAGTTCAATTTTCTACTTGACAAAGCGTTTTCAGTTTATTTATATATAAAGCCGAAAGCACAAGATTTAGTATCCAGAAACCATGAACAGCACTAAATATTGTTTTTTCAGTCTTTTTTCTCGCCCGGAAAATAATAGCACAAAAATGGGTCCGGCTGTTAGAAAGGAATCCGAAAAATTTTAGGTTTATAGGGAGGAAGGGATGGTCAAAACCAGTAAAATCAGCCGCATTAAGAAAAGGGATGGAGCCATCGTTGATTTCACCCAGGACAAAATAACCAACGCCATATACAAGGCGATGCAGTCCCAGGGAATCGACGACCATATGGAAGCCCAGCATGTTTCTGACATCGTGGTTTTCGTCCTGGAAGAAAAATTCGGTGGCTACACGATTCCTTCTGTGGAACAGATACAGGACATAGTGGAAATGGTCCTGATGAAGCAGGGTTACCACGAGGTGGCCAAGGCTTACATTCTCTACCGCGAAAAACACAAGACCATCCGCGAAGCCAGGGAAACCGGTATCAACCTGGAAAGGCTGATCAAGGATTACATCAACGACCATGACTGGAAGGTCAGGGAAAACAGCAACGAGGGGGTGGTCAGCTTTTCCGGCCTGAACGCCAGGATTTCCGGCGAGGTCCTGTCCAACTTTGCCCTGAACAACCTTTATTCCGAGAGAATCAAGAAAGCCCACCAGGAGGGGGATTTTCACATACACGACCTTTCCTATCCTATAGTCGGCTACTGCGCCGGCTGGTCGATGGAGAACCTGCTGCGTAAAGGTTTTGGCCATGTGCCCAACCAGGTCCATTCCCACCCGGCCAGGCACCTGGAAACGGCCACCCTGCACATGGTGAATTACATCGGCACCATGCAGGCCGAGTTTGCCGGGGCCCAGGCTTTTTCCAGCGTGGATACCTTCCTGGCCCCGTTTGTCCGGGCCGACGGCCTTAGCTACGACCGCGTCAAGCAGGATATCCAGAAGCTAATTTTCGGGCTGAATGTTCCCTGTCGCTGGGGCTGGCAGACTCCATTCTCCAACCTGACCTTCGACTGGACGGTGCCGGAAGACCTGAAGAATAAGAAGGTCATCGTCGGCGGGGAAGAGCTGGATTCCTGCTACGGCGAATACCAGGAAGAAATGGACATGATCAACCGGGCCTTCCTGGAACTGATGATTGAGGGCGATCTCAAGGGCCGGGTCTTTACCTTCCCCATTCCCACCTATAATATCAGCAAGGACTTCAACTGGGACCATCCCAACGCCAGGCTTCTGTTTGAAGCCACGGCCAAGTATGGGATTCCCTATTTTCAGAATTATCTGGGGACCAACCTCAACCCGGGTGATATCCGGGCCATGTGCTGCCGGCTGAACCTCGATATGAGGGAACTGAGACGCCGCCCCGGAAACATGTGGGGAGCAGGGGAGCAGACCGGCTCAATCGGGGTGGTCACCATCAACCTCAACCGCATCGGTTATGAAGCCCGGAGCAAGCAGGAGTTTTTCGACAGGCTGAGGGAGATGATGATCCTGGCCAAGGAATCCCTGGAAACAAAGAGAGAAGTGGTCAACAATATGCTGGAACGGGGCCTGATGCCCTACACCAAGGTCTACCTCGGCCACTTTGAGAATCATTTTTCCACCATAGGCCTCTGCGGCATGCATGAGGCCTGCATGAATTTCCTGCACAAGGGCATCGGCACGCCGGAAGGAAAGGAGTTTACCATCGAAACCCTCAACTTCATGCGGGAGACTCTCAAGGATTTCCAGGAAGAGACCGGGCATCTTTACAACCTGGAAGCTTCCCCGGCTGAGTCCACCTCCTACCGCCTGGCCCGGCTGGACCGTCAGAAGTACAAGAACATCTACACCTCTGGAACGGAAAAGCATCCCTATCTCACCAACTCCACCCAGCTCAACGTCGACGCCACCCGTGATATTTTCGAGGCCCTGAAGCACCAGGAGGATATTCAGCCGCTCTACACCGGCGGGACCATCTTCCATGCTTTCCTGCCAGAGGCCATAGACTGGAAGACCTGCCGCAAGCTGGTCCAGAGAATTGCCGAAACCAGGATTCCGTATTACAGCATTACGCCGACATTCAGCGTCTGCGACAGCCACGGCTATCTCAAGGGACAGCATCCGACCTGTCCCGAGTGCGGGTCGGAAACGGAGGTGTTTTCCAGGATCGTCGGTTACCTGCGGCCGGTCAGGACCTGGAATGACGGCAAGCAACAGGAGTTCAGCGACCGGGTGACCTATTCCAGGCTGGACTGATAAGAGTTTTATCCTGATAATTCTGCAAGGAGAGGTAAAGGATGGATTATCTGGTTTTTACCCTGCCCGGATGTCCCAAGTGCGATAAAATCAAGGACCTGCTGAAAGCCAGGGGTCTGCAGGCGGCCGAGTATGACGTCAGCACTAAGGAAGGGCGCAACAAGATCCGGGAGTATGTCAAGATGCTGCGCCGGGACAGCTCGGGCAGCGTCATCATCCCGACCCTGATCATTGAGGACAACGGCCAGGCCACGGCCGTGCTCAACTCGGCTGAGGAGCTGGACCTGTGGTTGAAATCAAGGGTTTAGAGAAGTTTGCCTCCCGGGATTTTCCGGGACATATCTCATCCACGGTGTTTGTCGGGGGCTGTAATTTTCGCTGTCCTTTCTGCCATAATGCCGACCTGGTGCTAAACCCGGGCCGTTTGCCCTCCCTGGACCTTAATTTTTTCCTTGGTTACCTTGATTCCCGCCGGGGCTGGCTGGATGGCCTGTGCCTGAGCGGCGGAGAACCGCTATTGCACGAGGACATAGAAGTCCTGGCCAGGGTAATCAAGGACCGGGGTTTCCTGGTCAAGGTTGATACCAACGGCTCGTTTCCCGACAGGCTGGAATACTTGATAAGCCAGGGGCTGGTGGACTATCTGGCCATGGACATCAAGGCGCCACTCGGCAGGTATGCCGGGGTGGTCAGGGCGGATGTTGACGCCGGGAAAATCCAGCACAGCGTGGAGCTCATCCGCAACTCCGGCCTGCCTTATATTTTCAGGACCACGGTTGTCCCGGGCTTGCTGGACAGGTCTGACCTGCTGGAAATAGCATCCTGGCTGAAGGGGGCCAGCTGCTTCCAGCTCCAGCAGTTTGTCCCGCAGAACACCGTGGACCCGGCTTTCTTAAAAGTTGAGCCTTACCCGGCCGGGCAGCTCAGGCTCTGGGCCGAAGAACTCAAATCCTATTTTTCTGAAGTCCTTCTGGAAGGAGTTTGAGCGATGAAGGTTTTGATAAAAAAAATCTCGCCCGAGGCCCGGACGCCTGTTTACGGGCATCAGGGGGATGCCGGCCTTGACCTCTTTTCCTGTGTCCAGATGATCATCAACCCTGGCGAGACGGCGGCCGTGCCCACCGGGCTGCAAATGGCCATCCCTTCGGGTTATGCTGGCCTTATCTGGGACAGGAGCGGTATTGCCCTGGCCGGGGTCCATCGCCTGGCCGGGGTGGTGGATGCCGGCTACCGGGGCGAGGTCATGGTGGTGCTGACCAACCTGGGCCGGCAGCCTTTCGTCGTCAACAAAGGCATGAAGATCGCCCAGATGCTGATTCAGCCGGTGCAGACGGTGGACATCGTCGAGGTCGATTCGCTCGACCGGACGACGCGGGGCGAGGGCGGCTTCGGTTCGACCGGGCTGTACTGACCTGGATTAGCAATAGTCTTCCAGGCTGGTTTTCTAACCGTCATCTTCATGGGTTAAAAAATTATTTACCACCGGTGAAGTTCAGGCCTGGCGATGCACCCGGGTGTAAGAAAGCAATTTATTGAAAGTTGAGCACTGCCAGCCAGCGGGCCGGCCTCAACTGTTTATTGATATTTCCCCATTATGTAATTTTGAAGATTCTCGATGGTAATCTTCTGGCTGGTGATGACTGACTTAACCACGTCGCCTATGGAGATGACTCCAACCAGCTTGTTTTCCTGGATGACCGGCAGATGGCGGATTCTCTTTTCGGTCATCAGGGCCATGCATTCTTCGGCCGTGCATTCCGGGTTGACGAAGTAAACCTGGGAGGACATGATTTCCCTGACCGGGGTTTCCAGGGAAGATTTACCTTTAAGGACAACCTTGCGGGCGTAATCCCGCTCCGAGATGACACCCACTACCTGGCTGCCTTCCACCACGATCAGGGCGCCGATTTCCTTGTCGGCCATGATTTTCAGTGCCTCATAGACAGTGGTTTCCGGCGAGACGGTCCAGACCTGGTACCCTTTTTCCTCGAGCATTTGCTTAACTGTAACCATTCTCCCTCCTTGAAAGAAACCTGGCTGCCGAATTCAAAAGCCCCATACTATATATATTAGAATACACATCCGCTGTCAAATCGGCCTCAATCAAAATAACCTGTCAGGTCATCGCGGTTCAGTTTCTGTTCCATAGCCACCCTGGCCACCGCCCTGGCCACGCTGCGGTGCAGCCCCCGGTCCAGGGCATTGGGCACTATTTCCCCGGGCGGGGCATAGTCGGCGATGGCCCTGGCCGCCGCCAGCAACATTTCTCTGGTAATGCGGGGCACGTTGGCGTCCACCGCCCCGCGGAAAATACCGGGGAAGCCCAGGACGTTGTTAATGACCTTGCCGTCGGCGGCATAGGCCGCCCCGGCGGCCATGGCTTCTTCCGGTTCAATTTCCGGGTTGGGGTTGGACAGAGCCAGTATGATCTGGTCTTGTCTGACCATGTCCTTCTTTATCAGGCCTGGAACACCGGTGGTGGCGATGACCACCTGACAGGAGGCCATTATTTCTTTGAGGTCTGAGACCAGGCCCCCGGCCTGCTGGAGGCGGGCACTGGCCTCGGGATTGATGTCGGCTCCTTTAACCGGTTTGTCCAGAAAAAACATCAGCATTCTGGAAAGAGCCAGCCCGGCGGCCCCCAGGCCGATAACCCCGATGCAGCTTTTTTTAAGGTCCTGGCCGGTTTCCCTGAAGATGTTCATCAGGGCCGCGGTCACCACGCAGGCGGTGCCGTGCTGGTCGTCGTGCATGACCGGGATATCCACCTTTGACTGGACCTGCTCTTCGATATAGAAGCAGCGGGGAGCGGAAATATCCTCAAGCTGGATGGCGCTGAAGGTCGGGGCGATGTTGACCACGGTCTCGATTATCCGGTCAGGGTCCTTGGTGTTCAGCAGAATTGGCATGGCCGACAGCCCGGTCAGCGTTTCCATCAGGCTGGCTTTGCCCTCCATCACCGGCATGGCCGCCAGCGGTCCGACATCTCCCAGGCCCAGGACAGCGCTGCCGTCGGTAACGATGGCCACCAGGTGGCGGACGGCCGTGTAGCGCCTGACCATGGCCGGGTTATTTTTGATGAGCAGGCTGACCTCGGCCACGCCCGGGGTGTAAACTTTTCTGAGGACGCTGATGTTATTTATCTCGTAACGGGAACGCACGGCAATCTTGCCGCCCTGGTGCATTTCCAGGACTTCATCCCTGACTTCCAGCAGCTCGGCCCGGGGATAGGCTTTGACCGCTTTTATCACCCGCTCCAGGTGGGCTTCGTCGTCGACGAAGATGGTGATGTCTCTATCCATATAGTTGGTGCCCATATGGATGATCTTGATCTCACCCACGTAAGCCTGTTCGGCCCCGATGACCGAGAGCAGACCGCCGAAAATGCCGGGCTTTTGTAGCAGGCGGCAGCGCAGGGTCCGGACTAATTTATCTTCCCACCACATGACTTTTCTCCTTCTTTCCGGTTGGGAAACCCAATTATATAACTTTTTGCCCCGGCGCGGTATGGATTGGGCCCTGGTTCCGTTTGATTTTTTCTGGCCTTTGCTGTTTTAGAAAACCAGTCATCTGGACCGTGGTATCAGGTTAGAGAACATTATTAATCAGAGATTTCGGTATAATCAGCAATATCAGCCGAATCTGCTAATCGTTTACTGCCCCGGGGAGCTCATATTGTTGCGGGCCGGCTGCTTTCTGATAGCAAAAATAACGGCAGGCGAACGGGAACAATGATGAGGGCAGAGGTGCACCGGTCTGGAGGCCATGGCTGGCAGACCCGTCAGGCCAGGAACATTGCGAATACAGGCCGATCTATCCTGGTTGTAAGAGCAAATCGTTACCACCTCAAAAATGAGAAAAGGACATTGTGGAAATAAGAAATGCCTTCCTAAATAATCGCCTTAACCCCGGGTCAGGATTTTATACGGCTGAAATGATAGTAGAAAACAGGGATCACCAGGAAGATGAACAGGGCTGAGGCGGTCAGCCCGCCCAGGGTGGCCAGGGCCAGGCTGGACCAGATCTGGCGCCGACCGGATTCCAGTTGTATCAGCAGCAACGGGAGGAGCCCGAAAACCGTGGTGGCTGTGGTCATGAATACCGGCCGGATTCTTTCCCCGGTGCCTTTGATTACCGCCTCCACCAGGCTCAGACCGGAATTCTTCCTGGTGAAATTGATGTGGTCAACCAGGATAATGGCGTTATTGACCACGATTCCGGCCAGCAGAATCAGCCCGATGTAGGCGGAAGAGTCGAAAGGATAACCGGCAATGACGAAAGCCATAAAGACACCGGTCAGCGATAGCGGCATCGCCAGCATGACGATGAAAGGCTGAATGAACGACTCGTAGAGGGCGGCCAGGACGACAAAGATGATGGCCAGGGCAGCCAGCAGCCCGAATTTCAGCTGGGCCTTTTCCCCGGTGGTCATAAAATAGCCGAATTCCATGGTGGCGGAAAAGCCCGGCGGCAGGCTGAGTGCCGAGAAGACGGACTTACGGTAATTTTCTGCAGCCTTGTAGGGTCCTTTGAATTCCCACATGACCGTCATCTGGAATTGCTGGTTTTCCCGGTAGATGGAGCCCGGAATCTCCTTTTCTTCAAAGGCCACCAGGTCTCTGACCTGGAGCTGCTCACCCAGCGGGGAGACCAGCAGCGTTTCCAGCAGCTGGTTGAGGTCCTGGCTCTCGGCTTCGGGGAACTTTATTTCGATGAACCTTTCCTTTCCCTGGATGACAGCCTGAAGCCTGAGGCCGAAGGTGCCGCGGACCAGGCTCTGCAGCTGGTAGAAAATGTAGTTGGGGTCCAGGTTGTACCTGGCCAGGGCCTCTTCTTTTATTCTGAGAATGTACTCGGTCGAGGTGATGTCACCCCAGTAATACTGTCCGGTGATGGACCTGATTTCGCCCACCCTGGGATTTCTCCTGAGCCTGGTTTCCAGATCGGCGGCGATGTCCTGCAGCTTTTTCAGGTTGTAGCCGTAGATTTTCAGGTAAGAATCGAGGTAGCGGCCGGCGCTCATGGCTGAATAATAGCCCTGGGGGTCGAAACCGTAGACGCCAATGCTGACCCCGGCAAAGTTGGTGGCCAGCCTTATGAGCTCGTCTTTCAGTATGTAGGGATGAGCCGAGAGCTCCACCCCGGGAGGAAAGGTTATATCCAGGAAGCCCCGTTCGCTGAAGACCCGGCTGTTGACCTGTTTTTCGCAGGGGTAGGCTAAAGCCTTTTCTTCGAATTTGCGAACGAGCTCGTCGGTGGCTTCCAGTCTGGTTCCGGCCGGCATGGTTACCGAAACGTTGAGCCGGTCGCGGGAATACCAGCGGAAAAACTCCCCGATGGTGACGTTTTTCTTAAAAGTCCGGTAGCTGCCAAAAGTGATAAGTCCGATTATCAGCAGAATTTCCACCGGGTGCTTCAGACTGAAGCGAAGAATTTTTTCAAAAACAGGAAGGACCCGGCTCTTCTGCTTATCGCTCCGCAGGTAGAGAAGGCGCGGGCTGAGAGCCGGGATAAGAGAAAAGGAAACCAGGAGCGAAGTGGCCAGGGCCAGGGACATGACTATTCCCAGCGGCAGGTAATAGATCCTTAGTCTTCCCTGGAAAAACGGGAAACAGAAAAATACTCCGATAGTGGTCAGAGTGGAGGCCAGCACCGGGGTGATGACCTGGCGGGCTCCCTCGACGGCGGCTTCTTTCGGGGCCAACCCTGATTCCCTGAGTCTCAGGATGTTTTCAAAAACCACGATGGAATTGTCGACGAAAATCCCGAAACCGATGGCCAGGGCTCCCAGGGTCAGCATGTTCAACGAAATCTTGAAAAGGTAGATAAAATTGAAGGATATAACCGCTGAAAAAATAACAGAGGACAGGACCAGGAGCGAGGGAGAGAGTTTCCTGAGGATGATGAAAATCATCAAAAAAATGATCAGGGTGATGACCGCAGCCAGCAGGTAGAAATGGCGTAGGTTATCCAGGATTTCCTGGCTCTCGTCGTCCACCACCCGGAAAATCAGGTCGGGGGGAAGGTTCTTCTTGATCTGTTCCAGCCTGGTCTTGACCTGCCGGGCCACTTTCAGGGTGTTCTTGCCCTTTTCTTTGAGGACCTGAAGCATGATGGTGGGCTGACCGTTTATCCGGTTGAGATGAAAAACCTCGGCGTATTCCAGGCTGACCGTGGCTACATCCTTGACCCGTATCGGGACGGGCCCCTGGTGGCGGATGATTAATTCACCCAGGTCCTTCAGGTCGGCCGGGGCCAGGGCCACTCGCAGCAGGTACTCTTCCCGGTTTTTCTGGACTCTGGCCGACGGATAGACCTGCAGGGCCCGGGCCAGGGCCTGGATGATCAGATAGGGATGAAGTCCCAGGTTCCGGAGCTTTTTCTGGTCCAGGGTCAGGCGGACGTTGAGGTCGGAACCACCGCTGACCTCCACCCTGGAGACGCCGTTAATCGACCCCAGCCCGATTTCCAGCCGGCCCTTGACAATCTCCCTGAGGGTCTGCAGCGGGTAGTTACCGGAGATGGTATAAGTCAGGAAAGGTCTGACCCTGAAATCTTCTGGAATATAGGGCTCAACCACTGGCCTGACTCCATAGGGAAGCTCTGGCAGAACCCGCCCGATGGCTTCTCTCAGGGCCAGGTTGGCAAATTCCAGGTTGACCCTTGAGTCGAATTCAATGGTCAGGCGGCAGGAACCGATGTTGCTGGTCGAGCTTATTTTGCGAACGCCCCTTACGGTCAGGACCGCTTCTTCCAGAATGGAGGTGACCTGGGTGTGCATAACCTCGGGGGAGGCTCCAGGCCAGGAGGCGGAGATATCCACCCGGGGAAATTCTTCCCGCGGAGCCAGTTCCAGCGGGATATGAAACAGGGAATAAAGGCCAAGAGCCAGCAGGGCCAGGTAGATCATCAGGGTGGCTACCGGTCGCTCTATAAAAAATCTCATCTTCGTTCCACCAGGATCGATTCAGGCCTTCAGCCTTCTGAACCTGGTTTCCACAAATTCATAAAAAACCGGGATGAAGACCAGGGTCAGAAAGAGTGAGGAAATCAGTCCACCAATGACGGCAATGGCCAGGGGCCGGAGTAGCTCGGCTCCCCGGCCCAGCCCCAGGGCCATGGGAATCAGTCCGGCCACCGTGCTCAGGGTAGACATCATGATCGGCCGCAGTCGGGTGGCCGTGCCCCCGGTTACCGCCAGGCGCAGGTTGTGTCCCTCGCGCCGCAGTTGATTGATGTAATCTATCTCCACGATGGCGTTGTTGACCACTATCCCTACCAGGACCACCACTCCGATCAGGGAGATGACATTCAGGCTCTGCCCGGTGGCCAGCAGCAGGAGGCCGGTTCCTACTAATCCCATCGGAATAGTAAACATTATCAGGAAGGGATGTAGCAGCGATTCAAACTGAGCGGCCATGATCATGTAAATCAGGATGACGGCCATCAGGAAGGCCAGCAGCAGCGAGCGGAAGCTGGTGGCCATTTCCTCCCTCTCACCTCCGAACAGTATGCGGTATTCGGCCGGGAGGTTCATCTGCTGAATGAGACCCCGGATGGCAGGGACCACCTGGCTGAACTTCCGGCCCCTGAGGTTGGCCGTGATCAGGATTTCCCTTTCCTGGTTTTCCCGCCTGATTTCATTCAGGCCATCCACCAGTTCGTAGCTTATCAGCTCCCTCAGCGGGATGAGCGATTGCCCCAGGGGGTAGAATGAATTCAGCACCCGGTCGATCGTCTTCCTGGATTCCGGTTCCAGCCAGACCCGGACGTCATATTTCTTTTCCATTTCCCGGTACCTGGTGGCCAGCGAGCCCCTGACGGCCTGGACCAGAAAGCTGGCCAGTTCTCCGGGAGACAGGTCCGGGTACCGGGCCAGGGCTTCCCGGTTTATTTTTATAAGGAGTTGAGGCTTGCCTTTTTGCAGGTTGAGGTTGACGTCAGTCAGGCCGGGGACGGACTGCAATTTTCCGGCAAATTCCCGGGCAATCCGGCGCAGAATTTCCAGATTCTGCCCCTTGACCTTGAGCACGATTTCGCCCGAGGTCAGGGCCAGGAATTCACTCAGGGTGGTCTGCTCCCGGCTGACGGAATAGGCCAGTTCCGGAAAGCCTGACAGGTACTTTCTGGCGGCGGCCATCAGGCGGTCCAGGGCTCCGGGATTTCTGACTTCAACCGCAACCACTGCCGAATTGACCGAGACGTCCGGGCGGAAGGATTCGCTGCTGGAGATAATCCCCACCTGGGAAAAGACTCTGCGGCAATCAGGCTGCTGGCCCAGCCAGTTTTCAACCAGCGAAACGATTTCTTCGGTCTGCTGCAGAGAGTATTCGGCCGGGGTCTTCAGGTTGAGGTTGAAGCTGGAAGTTCTGATCGGGGGCATCAGTTCCCGCGGAAGGAGGAAACCCAGCACCAGGATCAGGGAGAAAAGTACTGCAGCCAGGTAAAATGTGGTTTTCTTGTGATCCAGGGACCAGTTCAGAAATACGGAATGACGGTCCACGAATTTCTGGTAATTGCGGTTAAAAACCAGGAAGATGGACTCGATAACCGGTTTAAGCAATCCGGAAACCAGACCGAAAATCCGGCCGAGAAACCAGCCGGCTGCCCTGGCCGCAGTTCTCAGCAACCAGGATACCAGCAGAACCAGGTTGTACAGCAGGAACTTCAAGCCCAGCCAGGGATAAAGCCACCAGCCTTTTAGGTCGGTGTCGACCTGAATTTTACTGAAGCCAAGAAAATTGAAACCTGGCAGGACTTTTTCGGGCCAGGATACTGATTTTTCTCGCGAGGCCAGCATCGGCAGCATGGTAACCGAAACCAGCAGGGCTGAAAGCAGGGTGTAGGTCACGGTCAAGGCCGTGTCCCTGAATAGCTGGCCGGCCAGGCCCTTGACGTAGATTACCGGCAGAAATACCACGATGGTGGTCAGCACCGAGGCCGCCACCGGGCTGATGACCTCGCGGGTGCCCAGGCTGGCCGCCTCTTTGACCGGTCTCCCCAGCTGACGGTGCCGAAAGATGTTTTCCGAGACCACCACGGCCGTATCGTCCAGCATGCCCACACCCAGGGCCAGGCCTCCCAGAGACATCAGGTTCAACGTCATGTCGCGAAGAAAAAGTATGTTGAAAACTCCGATGATGGAGATGGGAATGACGGTGCCTATAATCAGCGGCGATTTCCATTCCTGCAGGAAAATCAGCAGCGTCAGAAAAGCCAGGATGGCACCCTGGATAATTTCCTCCCTGGTGGAGTCTATGGCGCTCTGGATGTAACCGGCCTGCTCGGAGATGATTTCCAGGTTTATTTCCGGGTTTTCTTTCTTGATTTGCTCTATAACCTCCCTGGCTGCCCGGCTGACCTTGACGGTGTTGGTCCCGTACTCCTTTCTGACCAGGAGACCGATGCTATCCCGTCCATTAAGCCTGGTGGTGCCCTCGCGTTCCTTGATGGTATCCACCACCCGGCCGATATGCTTCAGCAGGACCACACCCCCGTCCCCGGTAAACTTGACCGGGATCTCTTCAATTTCAGAGACCCGGTTGAATTCGCCGGCGATCCTCAGGGAATAGATGAATTTTCCCTTGAGGATGGTCCCGCCCTGCAGGCTGCGGTTAAATCCGGCTATCTTCTGGGAAACGGTCTCGATATTCAGGCCGTAGCCGGACAATTTTCCCGGGTCCAGCTCCACCTGGATTTCTCTTTCCACCCCACCGGTTATTTCCACCGCGGCGATGCCTTCAATCTGCTCCAGCCTGGGCTTGATCATCTCCTCAGCCAGTTCCTTGAGTTCCAGCAGGTTCCACTCCCCGGTCAGGGCCAGGGTCATGATGGGACTGCTCTGGGGATCAAGCGAGATGATGACCGGCTTTTCGCAGCCCTCGGGCAGGCTGTCGCGGGCTGAATCCAGCCTTTCCCGGGTGTGGAGCAGGGCAAAGTCCATGTCGGTGCCCCAGCTGAATTCCAGGCTGATGAAGGAAAAACCTTCCCTGGAAACGGATTCCACCCGCCGCAAGCCCGGGATCCGGCTGACCGATGTTTCCAGGGGCACGGTGACCAGCATTTCCACTTCTTCCGGGGCCACTCCAGGGTACCGGGTGATGACCGACAAACGCGGATAACTGATGGAAGGCAGAAGGTCGATGCTGAGATGGCCGAGGGAAACAACTCCCAGCAGAATGATGGCGATAAAAAACATCAGGGTGGTAACCGGACGCTCGATGGAAAATCGGGCGGGGTTCATGGTCGATTCTCCAGCTTCAGGCTTTTATTCTACCACCCGGACCGGCGAGTCGTGGGCCAGGGTCAGGTGTCCCTCGACTATGACCTGTTCTCCTTCTCTGACACCGTCCAGGACTTCCACCAGCTGCTCGTTTTCTTCCCCGGTCTGGATGTAACGCCACTTGGCCAGGCCGTTTTCTATCACGAAAACCAGCGGCCGTCCGCCTCTGACCAGGACCGCTGACTGTGGTACCAGCAACCGGCCGGGAAAAACCTCAGAAACTATTTCCACCTCGGCATGCATGCCGGGCTTTATCTCTTCCGACGGGTTGTCCAGGCGGATGAAAACACTGCAGGTTTTTTCTGTCGGGCTGACCAGGGGGCTGATGGCTGCCACCCGGCCCCGGAAGACTTTTCCCGGGTAAGCTGAAAAACGGACGTCGGCTTCCCGGCCGACCTTTATTTTACCGATCAGAGTTTCCAGCACCCTGGCTTCAATTTTCAGCTGGCTGAGGTCAACCAGGGTGCAGATTTCCCGCCCGACTTCGATATTTTCGCCAGGAGCGACTTTTATCTGGGTGACCACGCCGGAAAACGGGGCGGGGATTCGTGTCTTCTCCAGTTCCATCCTGGCCCTCTTGACATTGACCTCGGCCTGGGTCAGGCCCTTGGAAGCGGCAATTATTTCATCCCTTTTAAGACCGCTACCGATCAGGGCCAGCTCGTAATTGCGGCGGGCCTGGTCCAGCTCGGCCTGGCTGACCCGGCCTGCCCTGTGAGCTATCTCGGCCTGAAGAAAGGCTTCCTCTGCCTTTTTCAGGTTTGCCAGGTCTTCGGGGTTTCCGCTCAGTTCTGGCTGCTGGAAAAGGCGGTCCAGCAGCAACTCCGACAGGGCTTTGAGTCTTGTGGCTTCGTCCTGTTCCAGCTGCAGCCGGTAGGGGGTGTCGTCAAGCTCGGCCAGGACTTCACCGGCTTGCACTTTCCGGCCTTCCTGGATATGGAGTTTTTTCAGCACTCCTTTAACCTCGGCCTTCAGGATGACTTTTCTCTCGGTGAAGACTTCGCCCGGAGCCTTGATCCTTTTTTCCAGGTCGGCTACCCTGGCCAGGGCTACCCTGACCGGCAGGGGTGCTACAGCCTGGTTCTCGGCTGCCGGAACAGCCTGGGAGGTCTCCCCGCTGCCGGCATTCTTCGGGGATGATTTCTTGTAAAGCAGCCAGGCGCCCAGGCCCAGCGAAAAAATTACAATAAAGATAAGCGTGACGATAAGGGGCTTTGACCTTTTGCTCATCTTTTCCGCCTGAGTTGGATTTAAGTCTAAATTACTTTAAAACGACGTAAAAAGTCAAAAAATTATATCACGGATATCAGACGGGTGAACCAGAGGAAATTATCCTGGAAGTGAGATTTTTTTGTCGAAAATGGATATAATAACGGTTCTCAAGCCTGACCAGGGCCGAAAAAGGCCTGAAGGCTGCTGAAAGCGAGATGCATCTGTTTTGGCTTTGTGTAGTTTATTATAATTGATATAGCGGGCCGGTCTGACCAGACCGGGAGCTGCCTGGAAATACTGTCAGGAAGGTTGACCATGAATTCAAGAAAGGGAAAACCGGTAAGCGGCGGCCGGATTTTGGGGCTGGTTGGCCTGTTGGTTTCGGTTGCGGTCCTGGCCGCTCTTATTCTGACGGGGTTCAGAACCGTTCCAGCCTCACCGGCAGAGCTAAAACCAACCACGACTCCCCGGGTAGCCCTGGCCGGGATTTCTCTTCCGTTCGTTCCAAACGAAGGACAATGGGACAGCCGCCTGAAGTACCGTACAGACCTGTTCACCGGTGCCCTGGCCGTTACCGACCGGGAATTGATATTCAGCCTGCTGTCTTTCGACCGCAGCCAGCCGGGCGGGACATTCCCGGAAGCAGATTTTCCGGAGGTCGCCGGGGACAGGGCACGGCTTCTGGTCTTCAAGGAAAAATTTATGACCGGGAGCGGTCAGCAGGCGGTATTTTCCCTCTCGGGGCAGGAGCCGGTTGCAACCAGGGTGGCCTATTTTCACGGGCAGAATTCAGGCTCCTGGAAGAATAGGCTTTCTGGCTTTAATTCTCTCAGGCTGGGCGAGGTTTATCCTGGCATAGAAATTGAACTCAGGGCTTCAGGCAGGAACGTGGAAAAATTTTTCTACCTGCGTCCTGGTTCCCGGGTTGAGGATATTAATATTAAGGTGGAAGGCGTTGAAGAACTCAGTCTTTCAGATGGGGGGCAGCTGGTTCTGGCCTCGGCCGCGGGTCCTCTGGAAATGGTTAAACCGGTGGGCTACCAGGAAATTGATGGGCAGCGGCAGTACGTGGAGGTGGCCTACGAGGTCAGGTCCCGGGATGAGTACGGATTCAAAATCTGTGGCCCCTACAACCCGGATTACACCCTGGTCATCGACCCGGCCCTGAGCACTCTGTCTGCGTCCACTTTTATCGGCGGGACGGGTAACGACCGTGGATACTGCGTCGCTGTTAATTCCGAAGGCCAGGTCTATGTGGCCGGCTACACCGTGTCCGTCTTTCAGTCTGATTTTCCGACCACGACGGGAGTGATAGATACTTCCGCCAACGGCAGTTATGATGCATTCATTTCCAGGTTCAATAATTCCCTGACCCAGCTGGAAGCATCCACTTACCTTGGTGGCCGGGGTGCCGATTATGTTAACGGACTGGCCATCGATGGGGAAGGCAATTTGTACCTAACAGGTATCACCTCATCCAGGGACTTCCCGGTGACCACCGGGGCCTTCCAGGCTCAGTACCAGGGTGGAGAATATGATGCTTTTGTGGTCAGGATTGCTCCGGGCCTGGACCTGCTGCTGGGGTCAACTTACCTCGGCGGAAGCGGGACAGATTATGCGGCAGCTCTGACCCTGCTGCCGAATCTTAATGTGGTCATTGCCGGCATGACCGATTCAGCCAATTTTCCTGTAACCGGAGGAACTTACAGCACCAGCCTGAGGGGTGGCCAGGATGCCTTCCTGGCTATCCTGACCGGTGAACTCGGCGGTCTTTCTGCCGCCACTTTCATCGGCGGCAGCGATTATGACGTGGCTTCGGCCGTGGCGGTTGATGGCCTCGGCCATTTCTGGCTGGCCGGGCGGACCCGGTCTCCGGATTTCCCGGTGACCGCCGGTGCTCTTGACGTCACCTATAACGGAGACTATGACGGTTTTGTGCTGCACCTCAGCCCATCGCTTGATTTTATACATTCTTCGACTTATATCGGGGGTAGCGGGGCTGATTACCTTTACGCCATCGGCCTTGATGGAACAGTTGACCCGGCTGTTTATGTGGCCGGATATACCAGCAGCAGCGATTTTCCGGTCACCGAGGGTGCCTTTAACACCACTTTTTCCGGCCTGACCGACATTTTCGTCAGCAAGCTTGACAGCTCACTTGGTTCTCTTATCGGCTCCACTTTTGTGGGTGGAGTGTCAGATGACCGCTGCCGGGCTCTGGTGGTGGATTCCCGCGGAAATCCGTATATCGCCGGCTGGACCAGGTCGATCCGATACCCGATTACCATAAACACCTACGACCCCAGCCACAACGGAGGATGGGATGCCGTGGTCACCAAGCTGTCTGTCAAGCTGGGGGCAGTCCTGGCTTCAACTTTTCTCGGCGGGTCGGCCGATGACCTGGCCTACGGGCTGGCTCTGGATGGCGAGGGGAATGTCTATGTAACCGGCTATACTCAATCCTCAAATTTCCCAACGACCGAAGGAACTTACGACAGGGAAATCAGCGGCACTGACGTGTTTGTGGCCAGGTTTGCCGCGGTCGGTAGTTACCAGCTTACTGTCAGCAGAGCCGGAACTGGCAGCGGGCTGGTCAGCAGCCAGGATGGCGGAATCGATTGCGGCCTGGATTGCCAGGAATTGTATGACGAGGGATATACTGTTACCCTGACCGCCACCCCGGCTGAGGGCTCGGTTTTTGGTGGCTGGAGCGGTGATGTAACCAGTGCGAACAATCCGATTAAAATTACCATGGATTCCGATAAGGCGGTTACGGCTAAATTTGTCCCGGCCGAAGATACCTATACCCTGACTGTCCTCAAATCGGGCCCTGGAAACGGCAAGGTAACCAGCGAGGATGAAGAAATAGACTGCGGAGAAGTCTGCTCGGCCACCTACCCGGCCGGGACCCTGGTCAAGTTAATCGCCACGCCGGATGAGTTCTCCGGATTTGACAGCTGGCAGGGCGATATTTCCGGGACAACCAGGACCATCAGCTTCATAATGGACAGCGATAAGACGGCAGTGGCCGTCTTCGGGCCCTATCCCCTGGCTGACCTGACCGGGGAATGGAGCAGCTTAAAAGTTTCCCGGTTCCTGGGCCGGACCATAATTCTCAGCGGTTTCCTGAAGATGATCAACGACGGCGACGGAGAACTGAAAGGAAATTACAAGATATCCTACTACCTTTCTCCCGATGGCCAGGCCCTGGGGACGCACCTGGAGACCAGAAGCCTCAGTTACAATCTGGCGGCTGATTCTACCAGGATACTGGCCTTTATCCAGTATCTCAGCCAGAGCCAGGACCCGGTGGGCAAGTACCTGATAGCGGTCATGGATGCCGACAACGAGATAGAAGAGAAGAATGAAGACAACAACCTGGTGGTCTACGGACCTATCACCGAGTCGAGCGGAAGCGGAACGGGAGGACAGCAACAGAAACTGGAACTGAAAAAACTTTCAGAAGCCATTAAGAACAAACCGGGAAAATAAGTAATCATTGTGGAGGCCAGGATGAAGAAGATTAGAGCACTGCTGGTTGCCTTTCTGATACTTGCCACGGCGGCTATCGGGGCCGAGCCCAGGCTGGCCTTTTCGCTGCGGGGCAGCTATTACGTTCCCTCTTCCACCACTTTTAATAAAGAGTATGTTCCGGCGGTCAACGCCAGCCTGAAGCAGCTGTCGGATTTCCTGTCCGGAGTGGGAATGGCCGGAATCAGACGGAACCTGGCCGAAATCTCCGGGACTTTTTCTTTCGGCGGCGAACTGGAATTCAAGGCCGGGCCGCAATTTTTCGTGGCCCTTGGAGCTGAGTATATTTTCAAGAATGTCAGGAACGAGTTGAAAGTCAACGGGACCGTGGAGCAGGTGGCGATTGATGTGTCCCAGAAGGGAAAGGTAGGGCTGTCCAGCCTGCCCCTGCTTCTGACCATCAGGGTCAATCTCCCCATTACCACGCTGAGGGTTTATCTTGGTGGCGGAGTAGGGTATTATTTCAACAGGGCGGTGATCAGCGAAGAGTGGCTCTGGCAGGAAAACCTGGTCAAAATATCCGAGGGCAACCGGAAGGTGGTGGCCACCTCCCAGAATGTCTTTCCCCATGCCAACCTCGGGGCCGACCTGGCGGTCTCTTCGCGCCTGTATCTCAGCGGCGATATCAGGGTGCCGTTCGGCACGGTTAAGTCTTTCAAAATAAAAAGCGATTCTCTCGATTCCAGCCTCGCTGGTCAGAACCTGACCTTTATCAATGCCGACGGGGTGGAAACCGATTTCAAGTGGGAACTAATCGGGCCGGTCATTTCCGTCAGCCTGAAATATAAGTTTTAAGCATGGTTGTCGGGCTAAACCGGTTTTCTCTCCGGTAGTAATTCAACCGCCTCCACCCTTGCCTGCCAGGCTAACTCTCTTCAATTTTCTATCTTCTCCCTATAATGGGGAATTTTAGCCGCCCGGGGTTGCCGGTTATCCCGATTTAATTAACATCTGGCAGTTGCTCCCGGCTCAGAGCCTTCGCCGGTGGCTTACTTTCAGCAAAGATTCTTGTTGATTTTATGATTTATTTAATGCTATAAAAAAAAGCGGGAAGCGGGATAAGTCGGCAAGCGGGCACAATTTAGGAGGGAAAATGCCCCCTGCAGGCAAAAAGGTTTTTTCCGGTCAGCGGTTTGAAACCACAATTGCCATTATTATCGTTCTGGCCATAGTGGCCACCAATATCCTGGTTCATTACAAGCCCTATCTGCTGAATTTTTTCTTTCTGCCGGTAATTTTTTCAGGGTATTACCTGGGGCGGCAGCGGGCGGTGACCATTGCTATCAGCTGCATCCTGATGGAAGCCCTTTACCTGGTTTTTTCCCGCCAGGTTTTCGGGATTCAGCTCGGCCTCAACCGGGATGACCTGTTCTTTCTGGTCTCCTGGGCTGTCTTCCTGGTGCTGACGGCCTGGATTGTCGGGGTGCTGAGCGAAAAGCGCGAGAGGGAAGTCTTCAACCTGAAGAGAGCTCATGCCGGGATTCTGTCAATAGTCCTGAAATATCTGGAGGTTGGCGAGGAAGGAAAATCCCAGGCCGAGAAGGTCTCGGAGCTGGCCGGAAAGATCGCTGCCGTTATGGAGATAAACAAGGTTGAGGTGGAGAACATAAAGTCAGCCGCCCTGTTGAGCGATATACCCGAGCTGCAGAATTGCCTGCCGCTCTTCAGCCAGACCACCCAGTGCCTGGAGCGGGAAAGTCTGGCCCAGCTTCAGTTAAACGACCGGGAAAAAATCATGCTGAAGACCGCGGCCTTAATCCTGAGCGAGATTCACCCGCTGCTGCAGAGCTATTACGTCCACTACCGGCAGAAAGCCGGAGAAATGGATAAAAGCCTGAACTCCATCCCGGTTGGGGCAGCGATCATAGCTCTGGCCGAGCTCTATGTTAAGCTGTCCCGGCAGGGAAAAGTGAAGGTTGGCCCGGAAGAGCTTTATTCTCTGGAAGATATACAGAGGCTAAAAGGGCGCTATTTTCCTGATAAGGTGGTGGAGGCCTTTCAGCTTGTTATCTACTGAGCCGGGTAGAGTTAATACCCTGGCGCCGTTCCCATGTTATCAGGCTTGACCTGAATCGTTGGCATCGACCTGGCCGGTTCTCCGGGCCGGCCGACTGGCTTCTGCCTGATTGAGAAGGGGACAACTTCTACCGCTGTGTTCTTTTCTGACCGGGAGATCAGCCAGGAAGTCAGGAAAGCCGGGCCCGCAGTCGTGGCCGTGGACGCGCCGTTGAGCCTGCCTCCGGGCAGGCGATGGATTGAGGACCGAAAGGGCCGTCATTTCCAGAGCTGCGACCTGGGGCTGAGAAAGCGGGGCGTAAATTTTTTCCCCATAACCCTTGGTCCGATGCGCCAGCTGACACAGAGAGGTTTGAAGCTGAAGCTGGAATTTAGCCGGTCCGGATTCAACTCTTAGAACCTGAAAAGATAGGAGACCTTCAGGGTGGTGGAATGTCCCTTTTCAGTTTCCAGGAATTCCCGGCGCTGGCTTTTCTTGAAGCTTAGCTGGATGAGGCTGCCGGCGCCCAGGTGATAGCCGGCCAGGAAATCAAAGCTGTACTGGTTCTCCCTTGTTTCGCCCAGCAACATGGTGCTGAGAAAGAGCTTCCGGGTTATCTGGTAAAGCAGGGAAGTTTCGTAGGTCAGTCCCTCGAACACTTTCTGGCCGGTGGCTGAAAGCAGCTGTTTGATGTAATCAGCCCCGAAAGATAGTTCAACGTTGCTCCTGGGTTTCAACGAGATATTGCCCCCCAGGCTGAGCTGGCTTCCGGGCATTACGGCAGTGAATTCCTTATTGTAGATGCCCCTTTTCTGCCAGCTGCTTTTTAGACTGAGTTCTTTTAGTAGTAATCCTCCCCGCTCCCAGTTGAAACCACAATAACCGCCATAATTCTTCAGAAAATCTCCGTTCCAGATGAGCCCGGATTCTTCTGACCTGACCTGGTATTGTCTGCGCCCGGTGAAGATTCCATAATTAAATTCGACCCGGTTGAAGAAATTCCAGAACATCATTAATCTTAGTTCTTCGCTTATCTGTCGTCCGTAGGAGTCCTGGCCTAAATTGCCGGTGATATTCCAGCTCAACCGCTGGACGGTTCCCTGGTTGTAACGCCAGGCATAGCCCAGCCTGGCTTCCAATGACTGGAAGTCAACCCGTTCCAGGTATCCGGCCCGCAGCCTGGCCCTGTCTTCAACCCGTTTAAAGACAGTTTGAAGCTGCAGCCCGGCATCCGGTCTGCGCTGGAACTCTATCTGGTGTATTCCGTTTCTGGAATTGTCGCCGGCCGAGTTGAAACAGAAAATGCTGGCCCCTCGCAGGTAATAAATATTTTTGAAGTTGAAGCTGTAATCAAAGGCCAGGTTCTGGCTGGTGGAGTGCAGCTCATCGACTCCCGTGTAATAGATTCCAACCTGGGAGTTTTTGAAGATGTCGCGCTTAAGACGGAAAACCCCGAACTTTGATGAGCCATATCCAGTCTTGTTCAGAGCGCCAAGTATGCCGAATGAATACTTGCCCGTCTTGCCCGAGACCTTGGCGGCCAGCCTCGGGTCCCTTATTCTCCTGGAATAGAAGATCCTGGTGCCGGTGGCCAGGCTGAAGTACTGGCTGCCCTCGGTAAAAAATGGGCGATTCTCCCGCAGGTAATTTTCATATGGAGAGAGCTGGTAGATAAACGGGTCGGACTCCACCTGGCTGAAATCGGGACTGGCCGTGACATCAAAATAAAGGTTGGGCTGGATGCCATATTTCACGTCCACTCCAACTGCCAGCTTGTCATCCTTTTCGTTTTCCCAGCGGGAAGCCCGGGCGCCGGCATAAGGAAAAATTTCCAGGTTGTGGCCTGCCTTGATCCCGCTCAGACCCCTTAACTCGGCCATCTGGTGAAGGCGGGGCAGGTCTCTCTTGACCTCGGTCCAGTAGGCTGTTTCGTTGAGGCGGTGGATGTACCTGGAAAAATTTATTCCCCAGACCTGCTCGGAAGCGGTCGAGAAACGAAGGGACTTAAAGGGTATGGCCATTTCAGCCGACCAGCCATCTTCTCTGATTCTGGCTCCTGATTTCCAGATGGTCTCAACCGAGTTTTTCTGGACACCCCTGGGATTGAGGGTGAAGGAAATACTGGTTCTTTTATCATTATAGGTATCAAGGATTACCTGAATGGAGTCGTTTTTATCGAAGGCATTACGCGGTGTGAGTTCAGCCCAGATCTTATCAGGCCGGGAGTCCTTCATCAGGAAGGCGAAATACAGGTATTTGTCATCATAAGCCGCCCAGACGTAGGTTTCCTCTGAAGCCGGGGCCCCGTTGACCGGGTTGTACTGGATAAAGCCGGAAACAGGCTGGATGTTTTGCCAGCAGGCGTCATCCAGCAGCCCGTCTATTCTGGGAGGCTGGCCAGTTCTTTTTATCTCCAGAACCCTGGACCTGTCCTGGGCGAATAAGAGCGGAACCTGACAGGCCAGTATCACAGCCAGTATCAGTACAACTGAAACTTTTTTCATCTTACCGCACAAGCTCTGCTTCAACAGATTTCACTTTAAGACGTATGGTCGCAAATTTTCTTCCATATTGGCCTGATTTTAACGGATTAATTTATTATCGCTGGCAGGGGGATTAGCAGATTTAGTCCGGCCCTCACTCCAGGGTCAGCAGGTACTGGTCCAGCAGGTATTGCAGGTTAAAGCGGTATCCGTAGGCTCGCAGGAACTCGATGATGGTCACAAAATCAGTCTGGCCTGACCGGTATCGCTCCAGGAGTTTCATAAAATGCCTTCTTTCGGCCGGGGTCAGTTTCGGGGAGGCATACCCGAACATGTGGTTCAGGGCGTTGAGCAGGTTTGATTTCCTGATGGGCCGGCTCAAAATCCGGTAGAAGGTCTGCCGGTAATTTTCCAGGGTTTCTTCAAATTTGCCTTTGTGGTGAGCGGCCAGAATCCGGCCCAGTTCCTGGAGGTCCTTCTGGCAGATGGACATCAGCAGGTACTTGGCCCGGGAATGGAAGTCTATCAGCGATTTGATATTCCCGCTGGACTGGCGGAAGAGGAAATGCAGGTAAACCCTGGCCAGGAATTCCCAGCGCAGCTCACGGTCGTTAAGCCGTCCTTCATCAATCAGGGGAAGGTGGGGGCGCAGCTTTCTGACCGTGGCCGGGAAGATGCCATCGTCCCTGCCCAGGATGCTGGTGTGTTCCAGGTTGCCGAAAACCTTGGCCGTCTTGACGCCGCAGCTCGGGGACTTGGACTTGAGGAGGAAGCCGTCCACCTCCGGCAGGTTGTTTATGGTCTTTTCCGAATACTCAATCAGTTCTTTAGTAACGTTAAGCCCGGTCTCCCGCTGAATCACCTCTACCCGGTCGCCGAACTTAAACAGGCTGACCGTTTTGCGCGGAATGCCCAGGCCGATTTCAACTTCGGGGCAGACGTTAATCAGCTCGAACCTTGGCTTCAGGACATTGACGTTGTCGTCGCTGACCGTCCCGCCGTTGTAGCGGTTAAAGTGGCCGTTGAGGCAGGCGCTGATGACCACTACCGGCTTATCCATGATGTTTTTATTTTATAAATACTGGGTCTGTATTTCCAGTCAAAAAAGGCTGGACACGAATGCCGTAAAAGAAAAGAGGAAACTGGTCGTGGGCGATGGAATTGTTTCAACTTAACAGGGTTATCACCTGTGGCAGAAGCCCGAAAGCAACGGGATTTAAGGCTGAATCAAATGGCTGATTCGCTTTGGGTTAAATTAGTGATACCCCGGGAATGGATGTCCGTTATCGATTCAGCGGGGAGAAAGTATTTTTTAAGAGGCCGTTTACCAGCTGGTATTGAAAACCGGAAGCACCCGGGCCCAGCCGTGGTTGTCCCTGACTATGTTGACCAGGCCGAGCTGGAAGCCCTTCTCCACCTTCCAGGCATAATTGACCAGGCCGATTGACAGTCCCCGCAGCCGGCCCGGCAGGTAGTTGAAAGAACTTAAGGCCAGTCCCCGGAGCTGACCGTCCCGTGAAAGTCTGACCAGGCCGCCAGCCACAAAGACTCCGGTGAGTTTTCTTCCGCCGGCTACCAGCCCGGATATCGCGAGCCCTTCCACCTCAGGGGCTCCCGCTCCCAGCCCGGCAGCAGCCAGGCCGGTGAGTTTCTGCCCGGCTCCGGTCCCGATACCGGCCACGATGATACCTTTAATTTCTTCACCCGCTCCGGCTCCGAGTCCAGCCACGGTCAGCCCGTAGAGATTTTTGCCGGCTCCGGCCCCGAGGCCGGCCAGGGTCAAGCCCCTTAAATTTTTTCCGGCCCCGACTCCGCCGGCAGATAGGTTCATCCCGGTGACATTCTCACCGGCTCCAAGTCCGATTCCAGCCAGGTTGAGACCCGTAAGACTCTCTCCGGCCCCAAGCCCCAGTCCCGCGGCATTTATGCCAGCCATCTTATTTCCGGCCCCGGCTCCCACCCCGCCGATATTCAAGCCGTAAAGATTTTCTCCGCCGCCCGGGCCGACCACCCCCAGGTTGAGGCCGGAGGCGGTGCTTTCGGCCCCCACCCCGAGAAGACCAAGCTGGAGGCCATTCATCCGCAAAGCCCCGGGCAGCATTCCGAGGGAAAGACCGTTGACCACGGCTGCTTTGTTTTCCGGATATGGTTTCCAGATGGTTAAATTTAATCCATTAATCCTCTGCACATCTCTATCCCTGAAATTGAATCGCAGTCCGTTGAATTTCTGAGAATTGCCGAAGCTTATACCCCAGTCTCTGGACGGCAGGTTCAGGCTTTTAGCAGAAAGACTGGCTGTCAGTGCCCCATAGACAAAAGTAAACAGAACGAGAAGGCAGCGGATCCTGAACCAGGCCTGGCCGGACCAATCGAGCCTGGAACGACTTTTTCTTCCGTCTGGATTAATCATAAGTTTATCTCCTGGAACCGGTCTCAATCCTGGAATCCAGCCGTGGCCGGAAACAGGAAGGAGCTTAATCATATAATTAACAGGCTCGAAAATCTATTCCGGGTATAATATACGATCAGTTCTATTAAAATGTTCATGGTGGCAAAAAAGATGTAAGTGGCAGGCCATCCCGGGTATTTGGCTGAAGCGCCCGGAAATCAGTCTTAACGGTTAGGGCTTGAAAAAATCTGGCTGGGAGGTTAAAACAAAGATGTCTTTGATTTTGTAATGAAAGGACTGTTCAGATGTTTGGGATTGGAAAAGACATCAAAGCCAGGCCCCGGGTGCGGGTTATCTTTCTGACTCTGGTAGTCTTCCTGTTGGCGCTGCTCATTCCGGGCTGGACCGGACCAGACGGAGCGCGGTCGCAGGCGGCTTTTTCTGAGAAGGAAATAAGGAATCTGGCCAGAAACTTTGAATACACCCTGGTGGACGGTTCAAAATACAGGTTGAAGAACGGGCTGTATGAGTCGGGAGAGGGGTTTGATAACTATGTCAGCCTGAAGATTGCGGATCTGGCCGTAGGGGATCTTAACAATGACGGGGAGCCAGAGGCCGCGGTAATTCTGGTTTCCAATTTCGGGGGCAGCGGCTCTTTTTACGAATTGACGGTGCTGGTCAACAGGGGCCAGAACCTGGAGCAAACAAACAGTTTAGAGCTGGGGGACCGGGTGGATATAAAAAAGCTGGCCGTATCCAGGGGAAAAATCAGGATTGACCTGTTAACTCACGGACCTGACGACCCGATGTGCTGTCCCAGCCAGAAGACAACTCTTATCTATGGTCTGGCTGAGGGCAGGCTGCAACTCCTGGATAAAGTTCAATAGAGAGAGCTAACGGCCGGTGGCTCTGGCGGTCGGATTAATTCAAGCACACCTCGGCCGCCATACAAAAGGGGGAAATTATCCCCCGTATATTTGCGCTTTTTTGCTTTCTTTTGTAAGGTGGAGGCCGGTCACCCGGTCGCAGGTTTGTTTAGACCTGAATCTATTCTCTCCTAAAAGCTGATGCCCAGGAGGACCGAAAGACCGGTATTCCTGGCCTTGTCGGTCGGAACGGATGAACCTTCGGACAGGATATTGCTCAAACCGTAATGGTAGCGGGCATCTAAGGAGACCTTGAACAGCAGTGGTATCTTGATGTCAAGACCCAGACCTCCCACGGCGGCCGGGGCATTGCTCTTAAAATCGTCTTTAATATCTTCTTCTTCGCTAATCCCCATGAAGGTCAACCTGACCTTGGCTTTTTGCAAGAAGCCGTAAGATGGTCCGCCGAAAACGTAGAATTTTACCGGTCCGGCCGGAATTATATTCAGCCTGACCAGCAGCGGTATCTCGATGTAATCCAGCGTCATCCTGGCCTGAGCCAGTGAAGCCGGGTCGCTCGGATCCAGCAGAACCCGGGCTTCCATTCCGCGGCGGGAATAAAGGACTTCGGGCTGAATTCCGACAGGGCCGAAATTGAGGCTGAGGAAGGCGCCGAAGCAGTAGCCCTGAAGGTATTTCTGACCGGGCATATCGATGGCCGGGCTGAAAACGACCTTGGAATTATTCAGACCACCCTTAACTCCAAAGGTTACCAGGGCTCTGGCCGGAGAAGCGAACAGGGCCATCATGAGGATCAAGAGGGAAATAACAAGACCTTTTTTCATCATTACCTCCTTTGAGCTAATCTATAAATTTACCGTGCGTAAATCAAGAAAATTTTTATAATGAGGCCAATATTTTCTATCTGTCATATTAGTCGGCTTACAGAGCAGATTCAGGAAAAAATCCCTTCTGACCTGCAGACTGAACATAATCCTGATTTTAAGTTATGATAAAAAAAAACTAACAATAATGAGACCAGATTTTCTGGTAAGGTGAAGCTGGCCTGAAAGCAGGCGGGAAAGTGCTGACTGGATTTAGTGAATGGTTCAGGATGTCCTGGCCGTTCCAGTTTGAAGCCAAGACCACCTCCTGCCTGATGTAAGTCAGGAGAACTGAAGGCAAGGCAGTTCAGGTGGAATTCAAGGACATGCTGGAGGCCAACCGCTTTATAACCGCTCTTTTTACCATCAACAACCGGACCTGATAGAGACTTAGAAAGAACAGGAGCCCGGCCGGCCGCATCCCCGCTTAGAAAAGCGGGACTGGCCTTGATGGCCAAGGGTGAGATGGCCCCTGTCTTCCAGCGCGGGAAGTTATGTCTGTAATTGCAGGGCTGGTGGTCTTTATGGGCTCCGGGCGAAAGGACTAACTTCAGGTTGCCATAGCCGGGAATTTGTTGTAATTAATTAAAAGAAGTTCAAGGCGTTAATTTTTTCTGGAAAGCACTTCCCATGACGCTTTTTCTCCTGGCCGAGCTGCTGACGGTCCTGCTGGCCTCAATTCTGGTAATTATCCTGTTTCACCGCTTGAAGATTCCGGCGGTGGTCGGGTTCCTGATAACCGGTATCGTTCTCGGTCCCGGCGGCCTGGCTCTGGTCAAGAACCCGGCGGTCATCAACGCCCTGGCCGAAATCGGGGTGATGATGCTCCTTTTTATTATCGGCATCGAGTTCTCCCTGGAGCGGTTGCAGAGAATCCAGCGTTATTTCTGGTTTGGCGGCAGCCTGCAGGTAATCATGACCATCGTCATCGTGGGGTTGCTGTCCCGGCTTATGGGAGCCACAGTGGAGGAAGCCATTACCTACGGTTTCCTGGTGGCCTTGAGTTCCACGGCTGTTGTTCTTAAGCTGCTCGCGGACAGAAATCAGCTCGAGGCCCCCCACGGCCAGGTATCCATGGGCATACTGATCTTTCAGGACATGGCTCTGGTGCCCATGCTGGCCCTCATTCCCCTTCTGGCCAATCTTAAATCGGTATCGCTGGCTGCCCTCAGCGGGCGTTTTTTCCTGGGCCTGGCGACTGTGGCCGCAGTCTTTTTCATCGCCAGGAACGTCATGCCGGCGGTTATCTCGGTTATCATCAGGACCAGAATCAAGGAGATTTTCCTGATGTCGGCCCTGCTGGTCTGCCTGGGGATGGCCTACCTGACCTCCCGGCTTGGCCTGTCCCTGGCCCCGGGGGCCTTTCTGGCCGGAATTATAATTTCTGAATCCTATTACAGCCACCAGGTGGTTTCTGATATCCTGCCCTTCAAGGATGTCTTTAACAGCCTGTTCTTTGTTTCCATAGGCCTGTTGCTCGACACCCGGGTGGTCTGGAATCTCGGCTGGCGGGTGCTGGCCGTGGTGTCCGTTATTATCCTGCTCAAGTTCGTCGTCGTTTTTATAACGGTCAGGTTGCTGAATTTCAACGCCAGGATTGCTCTGCTGACTGCTCTGGGGCTGGCCCAGGTCGGGGAGTTCTCTTTTGTCCTGGCCGGAGTCTGCCGGGAAAATGAACTCCTGACCGGACAGGTCTTCCAGGTATTTGTGGCTTCTTCTGTCCTGACCATTCTGGTAACCCCGCTTCTAATGGAAATCGGTCCACGGCTGATTGAAAGAATTGGGAACAGTGCCGGCCGGGTGGTAAGTCCCGAACTGACCGGCAGGGAGAGTCTGTCGCTTCAGGACCATGTAATCATTGCCGGGTTTGGTCTTAACGGGCAGAACCTGGCCCGGGTGTTGAAAGAGACGGGGATTTCTTATGTCATAATAGAAATAAACCCCGATACTTTTCGCAGGGCCTGCCAGTCCGGAGAATCTATAATTTTCGGGGATGCGGCCAGTGAGGTTATTCTGAATGAAGCCGGCATCGTCAGGGCCCGGGCCCTGGTGGTGGCCATTTCCGACCCGGTGGGAGCCAGGCGAGCGGTCAGCACCGCCAGAAGATTGAACCCGGAAATTTTTATAATCGTTCGAACCCGCTTCGCTTCTGAAATAGAAGAGCTGTACTCTCTTGGGGCCAACGACGTCATCCCGGAAGAATTCGAGACTTCGATAGAGATCTTTGTCCGTGTCCTGGAAAAATATCACCTGCCGCGCAATATCATCAACACCCAGGTTCAGATTATCCGGAGTGAACGCTACGGAATCCTCAGGGGAGCACGTTCTACCTCTCGTCGTCTCCCGGAGAAGATCTATGATTACCTGGAGGCCGGGGTGGTGGAAACTTATCTGGTTCCGGCCGAATCCCGGGTGGCCGGGAAAACCCTGGGCCAGATTGATTTGAGGGGAAAAACGGGGGTTACGGTCATAGCCGTGGTCAGGAACGAGAAGACTCACAGCGGCCCCGGAGCTGAATTTCGCCTGGAAGAAGGCGATATCCTGGTCCTGGTGGGGGACCACCGGGCAATGGATAGTGCCTTCAATTATTTAGGAGAGGGGCCGGATTCCTGAGCGACTGAGTTTTGGCTGAGATCATATTCCTGTGATTCTCCAGTTGAAATTTCAGGCTCATGATTCTGATCGGGACACTGCACTGGTCAGGGTGGGATGCCTCGACGAGCATTTCTCGTTTATTATTGAGACATCCCGGTCTTGGTTGCCAGGAATTTCTGTCGGCGGGTTCCTGAGAGCCGGTGTCGTTGTCGGTCAGCCGTGATTGCAGCCGGCTATCGATCTGGTTTATATTAAGGACAAAGTCAAGGGAGGATTTCAGCAGATGAACAGGAAGACTCGCTCCAGGAAGAAACTTTCATCGGGTAAACGGGCCGGGATTGAGTTTGAAGCCAGCACCCTTCGACTTCTCCGCCAGCTCCAGAAAATAGCCGATAAAGAGAATCATCTTGAGAATTTTCTTGAAGGGACGGCTCGCCTTCTCGGTCAGGCTTTCGGGCATGACCGGGTTACCCTTTTTCTGTTCGACGAGCAGAGCCAGGAGTTGTTCTTTCTCGGGGGCTGGAAAGAAGATGAAGGTTTCCTGCCCGTAGGCTACCGGCAGAAAATCAGTCAGGGACTTATGGGAAAGGCCTTGAGAAAACGCCAGCCGCTGGTGGTAAATGATGTGTCAGAGGAAAAAGATTTTCTTCCGGTCCCGAAAATCCAGGTTGGCTCAGAAGCTTGCTTTCCCATAATTTTTAAGGGTCGGGTTTTGGGCTTGCTGGACCTCATCGATAGAGAGAAAGGGGCCTTTGAGAAGGATGAAGTTGATTTCCTTAATTTCCTGAGCAGGTTCCTGGGCTCGGCCCTGGCCGAACGGCAGAAAGCGAGAGCCCTGACCACTCAATCGGAAAAGACCACCCTGATTCTGGATGGGATGCGGGACGGCTACTACGAAGTTGACCTGAAGGGCAGGTTCACCTTCGTCAACGAAGCCCTGGCCAGGAGCTGTGGCCGCAGCCGTGAAGAAATGCTGGGAAGAAGCTACCGGGATTTTCTGGAAGCCGAAAGCATCGACCGGGTCTTTGCCATATTCAACGAGGTGTTCAGGACGGGCAAGGCCAGGCTCGGCCTTCAGGCCCAGGTCAGGGATGTCAGAGGTGAGAGGCACACAATTGAATTTTCTGTATCCCTCTTAAAAAACGAAGCGGGCGAGCCGTCCGGTTTTTACGGAATAATTCATGATGTTACCGAGAGGGTAAGGATAGAGCAGGAGCTAAGGGAGGCAAACGCCCGATTTGAGTCTTTGCTGGAAGCCCTGCCCGATATCATTTATTTCAAGGACCTGGAAGGCAGAAATCTGATTGTGAACCGGGCCATGGAAGACCTGACCGGTCTTGGCAGGAGTCAAATAATCGGACAAACCGACGACAAGATATTTCCGGCGGAGCTGGCTGCCCAGTGCCGGGAGTCTGACCGGGTGGTTCTGGCAGAGCGCAAATCCATGAGGTTCTATGAAACACTGATGGACCAGAAAGGAAATAAGGTTCATTTTGAGACCATCAAGGCTCCGGTTTTTGACCGGTCGGGAAACCTGACCGGAATCGTAGGCATCAGCCGGAATATTACCGAACTAAAACTGGCCGAAGAAAGATTGATGGCCAGCGAGCGGGATTTCCGTTCCCTTTTTGAGAACTCAACCCTCGGGCTTTACCGGACATCTGTTGACGGGCGCATTCTTCTGGCTAATCAAGCTCTGGTTAAGATGCTTGGCTACAATAGTTTTGAGGAATTGGCGAGACGGAACCTGGAGCGGGACGGATTCGAACCAGGTTATCCAAGAAAAATGTTCAAAGAAAAAATGGAAAGGGAGGGGGAGGTTCGGGGACTGGAAGCAGCCTGGAAAAGACGGGACGGGTCAACAGTCTTCGTCAGGGAAAGTGCCAGGGCTATAAAAGATGAAAACGGAAGGGTGCTTTATTACGAGGGTACAGTCGAGGACATAACCGAGAGAAGAGAAGCAGAGCTCAAGCTTACGGCCCAGAAGGCCCTGTTACAGACTGTCCTGGACAGCGCCGAAGATATCATCTTCATCATGGATAAGGATTACCGGATTTTGCTCTTCAATCAAGCGGCTGAAAGGTATTTTGGGTTTTCTCCGGCCGAAGTGGTCGGGAAATATTTTGGCGAGCTTTATCCGCCCGAGGGCTGGCCCCGGGCCAGGGAAAGATTTGACAGGGTTCTGCGGGGAGAAATCGTCCGGGAAGACGTTCACCTTGATTTCAGGGGAAAGAAGATGATCCTGAGCGTGACCGAGGTCCCTCTTCGCAACGAAGCCGGAGCAATCTACGGCCTCTGCGGGATAGCCCGCGAGATTTCGCACCGGGTGGAGCTGGAGAAAGCCCTGGAGTCTTCTCTCAAGGAAAAAGAAGCGCTGTTGCGGGAAATCCATCACCGGGTTAAGAACAACATGCAAGTCATCTCCAGCCTGCTCAACCTGCAGGCCTACCACCTCCAGAACCCGGAGCTGACCGCCATCCTCAAAGATTGCCAGAACCGGATCAGGTCGATGGCCATAATCCATGAACACCTTTATAAGTCCACCAACCTGGCCCGGATAAATTTTGCCGATTACCTGAACCGGCTGGTGGTTCATCTCTATAACGCCCATCTCCGGAGCCAGGAAAAAATCAGGCTGGAAACCGAGCTGGAACCGATTGAGCTGGATATCGGGACGGCCATCCCTCTTGGATTGCTGGCCAGCGAGTTAATTTCCAACAGCTTCAAGCATGCCTTTCCGGGCGAGAGGTCAGGCCGGGTCAGAATCGTTTTTAAGGCCATTGTCCCCTCGGGTTTCAGTCTGGAAATAAGCGATGATGGGGTCGGACTGCCTGAGAATTTTACTCTCGATTCAGGCCGGACCTTCGGAATGCAGCTGGTTAGCCTGCTGGGGGGTCAACTCGGTGCCCGGGTGGAAGTGGACAGGAGTTCGGGCACCAGGTTTATAATCACTGCGCTCTGAAGGCGGGCGGGCTGCCGTGGCCATCCTTGAAAAAAATAAGCCCTCCCCCTTCCCGGGGCAGGGCGTATTTTCTTAATTTCTTAAATTAGCCTGGCTCTCTGTTTCGGTTCTCAGAAAGCGATTCCGACGGTGGCTGACCAGACGCCGTTCTTGACATCCGGCCGGGTGCCCTCTTCTATGGCGGTCAACACTTTTTTCAAGCCCAGGCTGTACCTGACGTCGATCATGAAATGGCGGCCGAAATCAAGCCCGGCTCCAAAAATGGCCCCGTAGTCGTTGTTCTCCATAAGACTTTCTTCCAGAGCTATATCCTCACCGTTCAACTGGAATTTTTCTCTGAGCTTGAAACCGACAGATGGACCGGCAAAGATGGCCGGCTGGACGCCGGGAGTGGGAATCCTGATTTTAAGCAGCAGCGGGATTTCCAGGTAATCGCCATAAAGCTTTCCGGTATATTCCCCGAGAGGGTCGGTTATCTGCGAACCCTTCATGGTGTACAGGACTTCAGGCTGGATGGTTACGATTTTCCCGATGTTGATGGCCAGGAATATTCCACCTACCAGCCCGACTTTATTTTTAATGGTTCCTTCCAGGTCCTGAACGTCAGCTCCGGTCAACCTGGCCGCGTTACCCCCGCCGCGGATTCCGAACTGAATACCGGCCCGGGCCACGGTCTGACCAGCCACCAGGCAAAGAAACAGGGCAATGAGAATCGAGGTGAAAAGTTTTTTCATATAAACCTCCTTTTCAGGTTTCAGCCTGATGATAAGGGCCCGGGCTCGTCTCTGCCATAGCCTTTTGGGGTGAAGTGGCGGGCTATTTTTATGGCGGGGCGGGGGCAACTGACAGTAGAATCGAGACCTGCTCTGCTTGGCGGGGGTCGAGGGATAAGGTAAAATAAAAGCTTATCTGAATCCTGGAGGTTCTTATGAGTGACAGGGAAATAAAGGTAACCTTTGAGGGTAACCTCAAGGTTAAAGCCGAATACAGAGGCTTTAGTATTCTGACCGACCAGCCGGCTTATGCCGGCGGAGACGGGTCCGCGCCCGCTCCTTTTGACCTGTTCCTGGCTTCCATTGCCACCTGCGCCGGCTATTATGTGCTGGCCTTCTGCAAGCAGAGAGGCCTTCCCACCGGAGGTATCTACCTTACCATGTCCATGGAAAAGGGACAGGCTTCCAAAATGATTGAAAAGATTATGATAGAAATACACCTGCCGCCAGATTTCCCGGAAAGATATATTGAGGCGGTGGTCAGGGCGGCTGACCAGTGCACGGTTAAAGCCCATATCCTCAAGGCCCCGGCTTTTGAGGTGCGGGCTGTTCCGGACTGACCCGGAGGCAGGGGACGGCCGGGACCATGACGGAAAAATCAAAAGGAGACCGGCTGTTTCCGGCGGAAAAGCTAATCGTCCTCTCGGTCTCCTTTTTTTCTTTTCTGATTCTTGTTGACCATCTGGTGCAGGGAAACCGCGAAGTTTTTCTGGTCCCGCTCAGCCTGACGATAATTCTTCTTTTTTGCTGGCTGCCTCAGGCCAGGCGAAAATTCGGCGGAAACCCAGCCGGGCTCTTTATTTTTTCGGCCCTTTCTCTGCCCGGCTATGCCTATCTTTATAAGCTGGCCGGGGCTCTGGTTCATTTTCTGCAGCGTCCCTGGCGGGATGAACTTTTATCCCGCCTGGACCTGGCCATCTTCGGCTTCAACCCCAACCAGGCGCTGAGCCGTTTTCAGCCGGCCTGGTTGACCGAGCTGATGATGTTTGCTTACCTGGCCTACCTGCCGCTGGTGGTCTGGCTGGCCTGGGTGCTTTTTAGGAGAAGAGGTCAGGACTGTCTTCAATCCTATGCCTTTACCCTGGGCCTGGCCTACCTGGCCTGTTTCCTGCTCTTTATCCTGGTTCCGGCCTCCAGCCCCCGTTTCTATTTTGAAGGACTTGCCCCGGAAAGCAAGTTTCTGTTTCGCCGTTTGATGAACCTGGTTGAAAGTTCGGCCCAGTACCGCGGCGGTTCTTTTCCCTCGGCCCATTGCGCCGCCGGGGCGGTGATGATTTATTTCTCCCTCAGGGCCGGAAAGCGGGTGGCCCTGGTGTGGGTTCCTTTAGTTTTCCTGTTTTTTTTGAGCACGGTCTACGGCCAGTATCATTACGCGGTGGATGTGATGGCCGGGATGATAGTCGGGTGGATGGCCATCCCTCTATCCAGGATGATTCTCCACGGCCGATGGCCGGGTTCAGGCTGCCGTAAACAGAATGGATTTTCCGGCCAAAACCGGCTATAAGAAGCATTCAGACCAGCTGAAGCCATGACTTCTTCTGCATCGGATGCCCGTCGGCAGGCAGGCTGTCCTTCAACCCCTCGTTGTGTATCCGAGCCATTCACAGGTGGCTTTAAGGCCAGCCCTCAGTCCCCGGGGCTGGTAGCCGAGCTCGCTCCGGGCTTTTTCAGTTGAGACCTCCCAGTTCTGAAGAAAGGTCCGGACCCAGCCTTCTGTTATCAGGGGAGGCAAGCCCAGTTTTCTGGCTTTCCAGCCCTCCAGCCTGGCCAGGGTTAGGGCTACAGAAGGTGGTATCCTGAGACGCAGCGCCCGGCGGCCGGAAACCTCTTCCAGCAGGTCATAAAAACCGGAAAGAGAAATGTTCTCGTCGCCCAGGAAATAGGCCTGGCCGGTTTGCCCCCGGGACATCAACAGCTTCAGTCCCTCCACCACGTCCTCCACGTAAACGTAATTGCCCCTTTCCCGACCCCGGTTCAGGACCGGGCAGAACCTGTATTTTAGATAGTATTTTATAAGCCTGGTGACTGAATTGGCTTCTGAAATCAACCCCGGGCCGTAAACCCTGGTCGGGCGGGCGATGACTATTTCCAGGCCCTGCTTGAGATATTCCGGAACAATTTTTTCCGAAAGAGCCTTGCTGGCTTCGTACTCAGTAAGGAACGGAATGTGGCCCCGGTTTCTGTCCTCTGTTACCGGTCCTGAGTTAGAAGGGCCACTGGCCACCGAGGAACTGACATAGACCACCCTTGCCAGGCCAATGGCCAGGGCCGCTTCCAGGATGTTCCTGAAACCTTCCACGTTGACTCTATAAAATAATTTCCCGTCAGGTGCCCAGTTTCGGGCATAAGCGGCCAGGTGGTAGAGTCGGCCACAGCCGGTCAGGACCTTTTTGAGGGCAGTCAGGTCCAGCAAATCGACTGCCGCAGTTTCCATGGAAAGTCTCTCTAACCGGTTCAGTCTTCGGTGTTTTCTGACCAGAAGGCGGATGTTTTCGCCATCGCGGATAAGGCTCCGGACCAGGTGTTGCCCGATAAACCCGGTGCCGCCGGTGACCGCCGTTATCATTTTTTAAGACCTCAATTCTGTCCTCCCGGATTATAGATTTAATCCAGCCCGGCGGCAACTTCCGGTGGACGCCCGGCGGCGCTTTGAGGATAATCAGAGATGTATTTATCACCAACTGGAGGTCCAGCATGAAAGCCAAAAAAAATCTATGGGCTCTGGTTCTCGGTCTGCTGCTTTTTTTCCTGCCGGTTCTGGCTCAGGAAAAATTTACCGGGAGTTCGCTACTGGAAGACCTGGCCCGGTTGAAAAATTATCAGCGCCTGAGAATATCCAGCTACGACCGGAGCGGCAAGAATTCGGATGCCATTAAGATTCAACCCGGAGAAACAGCCGAGCTGGCCAGAATCGAGGGAGCGGGCATCATCACCCACATCTGGATCACCGTTTCCTGTCCCGACCCGATGATAAGACGAAACGCTGTGCTGCGCATGTACTGGGACGGAGAAAAGAATCCCAGCGTGGAATGCCCGCTGGGCGATTTCTTCGGTCAGGGCTGGGGCGAGAAATACAACTTCGTCAGCCTGCCCCTGGCCGCTTCTCCTGGTGGCGGCAACGGTCTCAACAGCTATTTCCCCATGCCTTTCAGCAACGGTGCCCTGATAACCCTGGAAAACCAATCGGACCAGCCCATCAACGCCTTTTACTACTACATCGATTACGAAAAACACAAAAGCCTTCCGGCTGACCTGGGACGCTTTCACGCTTTCTGGAATAGAGAACTGACTGACCCGGGACAGGACGGGGAGAACGAGTGGTCGGTTCTTGGCCCGCAATCTCCCAACCTAAACGGAGCCGGCAACTACCTCATTGCCGAGATCGAGGGCAAAGGGCAGTTTGTGGGAATTAATTACTATGTGGATAATCCCTCCCCCATGTGGTACGGAGAGGGCGATGATATGTTTTTCATAGACGGTGAAAAATGGCCGCCGTCGCTTCATGGAACCGGAACAGAGGATTTCTTCAATTCATCCTGGAGTCCGAAAGAAATCTACCAGCACCCGTTTTTTGGCTATGCCCGGGTTAACCACGAAACCGGCTGGCTGGGCCGGACCCACTGCTACCGATTTTTCCTCGAGTCGCCCATAACCTTTGAAAAATCGCTCAGGGCTACGATTGAACACGGACACAACAACTGTCTGGTCCTGGACCTGGTAACCGTGGCCTACTGGTACCAGAAAGAACCGCACAAGCCCTTTCCGGCCCTGAGGCCGAAAGAGGAAAGGCAGAACAGGCCAGCGGTGGGTGTGGTGGAAATTCATCGCTGGCGGGAAGCCTGGCGCCAGTCTCAGGGCGGCGGCAAGCTCTGGGGCAACGAGCGGAAGGAAGAAAAGAAATAGCAAAGAACAGGCAGGGCATTCAGCCTTAAGGGGATTTCCTTAAACCCGCTGCTGGCTTTCAAGTTATGCTTTTTGGTTGACCAGGAAGCGGGCTGCTTTTTTTCTGTTGCCGGTTACCTTAATTGCGGTCGGCAACACTCTGACCCGCACCGAGTCCAGGGAGCCAAGGTATTCGCCGTTGTACTGGACTTCGAGGCTCTGCCCCTTGATAACCACCTCTCTGGCCTTGAAATGCCTGAGCTTTCTCTGCACCCAGCCGAAGTAGATGAGGGGAAACAGAAGAATGTAGATTAAGGGTGGCATTTCAAAAAGAATTATATCCAGATAGCCATCGTCGAGCCTGGCCTGGGGAGCCACCAGCCAGCTGTAGCCGAAGTAGTTGCTGTTTCCTATCACGCAATCGAGAAAGCGGCTGGTTACGGTCAGGTTTTCATACTGGCGGCCTTCCTGGTCAATCGCCCCTCGCATTTCCAGGATGTTCTCCTTTCTCCTGTAAAAAAGCAGCTTGCGGGCGGCCAGGAGGTGGCCGATGAGGCCCGGTATTGAATGCCTGAGTTTTTCTCCGGTGACCGCGGCCGTCGACCCGACGCTGGCGAAGGCGGCCACCCGGTCTTCTATCTGGATGAGGTCGATGCTGAAAATATCACCCTCGAGGATATACCTGATGGCCTTGAACGGGTTGCGGGGAATGCCCAGGGATTTTCGGAAAGCGTTGCCGCTGCCGAAAGGGACTACGCCGAAAACCACCCTGTCCAGCCGTCCCGATTCAAAAATTCCCTGGAGGACGTCGGCTATGGTCCCGTCTCCGCCGACAGCTACCACCAGGTCCGCCGAGGAACAGATCGACCTGGCCATTTCCACGGTTTCTTCTTTGGTCTTAGGAGTGTCAAGGCAACTGCCCGGCAGCTTGCGGACCAGCTCTGCCCGGAGCCTGCTCCGCCTCTTCCAGCGCCTGTTGGCGGCCAGAGGATTGATAAGGCAGACAATTTTTCTGTCGCTGTTGTTTTCCATCAACTTAATAATGACCGGAAAATCCGGATTGAAACGGTCTTATTTATATCACGGGCCAGGAGAACTGTCAAAGGAGCCGGGGCCGGGGAGCGTTGAAGAGGCCGTTGCCGTCGACATCCACGAAAACCGGGTTGGTGATGGCGTAAGGCAGGGCAGCTTCTTGGAGCTGCCCGTTTCTGGCCGGCTGCTGGACCACGGGGTAAAGGGATTGTCTTCCGACAACTTCCACCACCAGGTAGGCGTCGGCCTCCAGTTCAATGTCCACCTTCCGGTTGAATTTCTCTGGCTCGGAAGCCGGGGTCCCGACCGGGAACACTATTTTCCTTTCTCCGTTGACGATGACCCTGACCTCGCTGACCTCGATCCAGGGAGCGGACTGGACCCGGATCCTGGCTCTGACCTTGCCGTCACGGTCGGTAAACTGGTCTCCCGGCTGAAACTTACCGTTGACAGTAAATTCGACCAGCGGCCCGTTGGTGACGAATGACTGACCCTTCTTCAGGGAGGAAGCCAGGTCTTCCCAGCCGAGGTCCTTGAGCTTTTTCGGACAGCGAACAACAACCCGGGAATATCCGGGCTCGCCGCCGTCTGCCCCGTGAGAGTCGGAAGAGCCGACTGCCGGGAAGCGGAAACCCTGGTTCAAAAGGTTGAGCCAATCTGTTACCGCCTGGTCATTCCCGCGGTGAAAGCTGGCCCCGTTCATGATTTCAATCAGGTCAAAGCCTAACTCCAGGTCGCCCCGGGCTGAGCCGGCCGCTTTCTGGTCGAGACCGACGTTTTCAAAATAGCCCAGGTTTCCGGCCCGGGGATGGTTGAGCTGCAGAAGGGAGGTCGGGTTTTTCTGGCGGCAGGCCTTGAACAGGTCGGCGACTTTATCAAAGAGGGGAACAATGGCTCCTCCGGTTTTTTCTTCGGGCTTAACGACCACGGGATAGTTGTTGAAATGGAGGTAATTGTTGAGGGGCGTGACCTCAACACCAGAAAAAACCCGGAGGTAGTCGCCCAGCCCCAGCCGGTTTAGCTCCGGTTGATAATCGGTGACGTAATTGTGGTCGGTGGCTATGGCCACGTCCAGGTTCTCGGCCACTATCGACCTCAGCCTTTCCGCCACACTCAGGGTTCCGTCGGAGTTGATGGTATGAAGGTGCGGGTCCACGGAGATATACCCCTTGAGGCTTACTGCCTTTTCCAGTTTGAAAGTGATTTCTCTGGTTTGCTCCGAAAGAATCTCGACCACCTGGCGTTCGCTGGTATAAAGGGGGCCGTAGGAGGCAACGAGCAGGTAGCGGCCGGGGGCCAGTTCTATTTCCAGCGGCTGGGGATGGGCATACATTGAATTCTTAAACCTCTCCCAGCTCCGGCCGCTCTCCACCGGGTTTTCGGGAGCAAAGTAAGGGGTCCTGGTGCCCTCCAGGCCGAAAACCGAAATCTTTCCGGGAAGAGGCTTTCCCTTCTTATCTATAAGCTTGAGCTTCAGGCGGCCGCTGGCGGGGGGCGCTAATTCCAGCCGGTTGTGGGTAACTTTGCTGACCCGAATTGTTTTTTCTATGACTGCCGGAAAAAAATGAGCTCGAAAACGGTAGATGCCCTCTGGCAGAAAGATTTTAATCTGCTCGCCTCCCATAAAATAATTCCTGAAGAAAACCGAGGACGAAAGGACTTCCTCCACCACAACTTCGCCCGGGGTCTTGCTGCCGTTTTTAAGGCTGACTTCCACCGGAAACACCTCTTTTTTCAGCAGCCCGTAGATAACAGAAAGAAGTTCAGATACATCTTTCCTTACTATAAGGGCGTGGTTAAACTCTATGGACTGTCCAGGAAGGAGCTGTTCGGGCAGTTTGGCCGGCCGGCTGCCCAGGTTCACCCAGCCCAGGTACAGGGTCTTTTTCTGGTAAACCCGGAAATTTAGGTCCGGGAAATATTCCCGGTGGTAAGGATTGTAATTGTAGAAATGCAGGGCATTGAAATAAACAGAAAGAGATAGCCGGTCGATGGTCTTCTGGCCGCTGTTGCGGAAGGTGCTCTTGATGGTAACCTGACCCTTTTCCGGCGGAATGGTATAGGTGGTATTTATAATGGCCTTTTCTCCACCCTTTCCTTCGAAATCGGCTTTAAGTTCCATCTGCAGAGGGGCGTTCCTGGTCCCGGGGCCGGTTGCCCTGACCACGGTATAGCCCGGGTAATAAAAGTCAAATCCTGTTCTGACCTGAACCTGCCCGGCCACAATTTTATTCCCGGACGGGTAGTCGGCCGGCACCAGGGCCAGCAGGGCTCCCTGGCCGTCAGGCTGCGGGTAGTAATTTATTTCTGCAAAATCCCGCGGTTGTGCCGCTATCAGGTAAAGATATTTCCCATCGTTGACCAGGTAATCACCGGCCCTGGCCAGGGAAGAGAGTTCGCCGGGTAGCTCTTCCGGCCGGCTGACTTTCTTCAGCTCGACGGTCGCTTCCAGGCCGGTTGCCAGGACCATCAGGGCGGCAACGGTCAACACCAGGCTGGCTGTCCGGTTGTGCAGCTTCATCATTACCTCCGTTAAAACATCTTAGTCTTACATCCTAACAAAAATCAGCCCGTTCATAAATTCTTTTTTGCTCGGAAAATGGTAAAATTAAACTGCTATGCTAAAGCTGCCGGAAAAAGTCATCAAGGTCAGAGACAGGAAGTTCCTGTTCAGGGTGGAAGACAGTCATCAGGCCGCCGATTATAAAAAGTATGAAGACCTCCGCCAGACCGTCTGGCAGTTTGCCGAAGACCACCTGGCCGGAAGCAGGAACCTGCTGTGCGAGAATTTTCTGCACGAGGGGAGCAGCCTCTTCCTGGGGGTGTTTGAAGAAGATAAAGGCGGCCGGTTTGTCCTGGACGGGCCACACCTGGTGGGGTTCAGCTACGGCTTTGTCGGGCTGAAGGATAAATCACTGGGGTTTGACCGGCCTTCCAACCTCTGGTTCTATTCCCAGTTTCTGGGAGTCCGGCCGGACCGTTTGAATTACGGGCTCGGGATGCTGATCAAAGAGTTTCAGAGGGAGGTATTGCTGGAAGTCCTGCATATAGAGACAGTGGTCTGCACCTACGACCCGCTGACTGCGGTCAACGCTTACCGGAATGTCCGCCACTTCGGCATGAAGGTGGTGGAATACCGGGTGGCTCCTTATGGAGAATACGGGGGGCGTCTCAACCGCCAGGATGTCCCCTCTGACCGGTTTTTCATGTCCTGGGATTTGAAAGAAAATTTCTGTCCCCCGGTGTCCGAGCCCGATGTGGAAAATTATATCGGGCGGTGGCCCTGCGTCCTCCTGATGGAATATCAGCACCTGCAGACAGAAAAGGGCCAGGCTTACCTGGAAGTAGCCCTGGGAACGAGCCTGGACTTAGAAGATGAATATCTACTGGTCCCGGTTCCGGCCGATTTTTACCTGATGTTAAACCTGACCGATGTTAAAAATCCTGAAATTCGCCGGATACCGGTTGACTGGCGTTTACTGACCAGGAAAGTTTTCCTGCATTACTTCCAGCGAGGCTACCGGGTTGTGGATTTCTTGAAGTCGGAAACCGGCCAGAAGAGATGCTTTTACCTGTTAAAACGCAACCTGTGATTTCAGGATAAAAAAACATTTCGGCTCTTGAGCCGGCTTTGCTATAATCTTGTTCTTTGAACCAGGCCATTAAAAACTGCCGGTGCCGGAAGCATGATTGATGTAATTCGCCTCGGACGGCATGCGGCCACAGGAGAGGATTAACATGCGCTTCAAAAAAGTTCTAACCTCCAGACCGCTGTTGCTGGCAGCGGTGCTGTTTTTACCTTTATTCTTCTCGGCCTGCCGCCAGGCCAGGGTCGGGGTTTCCACTCAAGACCTCGAGCTCAGGGCCCGCGAAATACATAAAAAAATTGTGACGGTTGACACCCACTGCGACACGGCCATGTGGCTCCTGCGGGGTAACTGGAATCCGGCAGAAAGACACGACCCGGCCGCTCCCGGCAGCAGCAAGATAGACCTGCCCCGGATGAAAGAGGGCGGGCTGGACGCCGAGTTTTTTGCCGCCTTTGTCGGGCAGGGGCCGCGGACCGCTGAAGGCTATGCCCAGGCCAAAAAGAGGGTTGAAGAGCTAATCCAGGCGGTCCGGAATATGGTTGAGACCAACAGCTCAATCATCGGGCTGGCTTTAAGTCCTGAAGATGCTTACAGCTTGAAGAAACAGGGCCGGCTGGCGGCTTTCCTGGCGATAGAGAATGGCTACGCCATTGGCCGGGACCCCGGCCTGGTAAAGTATTTCTACGACCTCGGGGTTCGTTATATAACACTCTGTCATTCAGCCGATAACGATATCTGTGATTCCTCTACCGATCGGTCAGATCCGGAGGACAGGGGGTTAAGCGATTTTGGCCGGCAGGTGGTCCGGGAATGCAACCGGGTAGGGATGATCGTTGATATTTCCCATGCTTCCGACCGCAGCTTCTATGATGTTCTTGAGGCCAGCCAGGCCCCTGTCATAGCCTCACATTCCTGCGCCAGGGCTGTCTGTGATAATCCCAGGAACCTGACCGACGATATGATTAAAGCCCTGGCCGCCAAGGGAGGAGTGATACAGATCTGCTTCCTTTCCGCCTATGTTAAAAAACCAGAACCCAACCCGGAGAGGGATAAGGCCCTGGCCGAGTTCCGGGCCAGGTATGGCAACTGGCGTAACATTCAGGATGAAGAACAGCGCCGGAAGATAATGGAGGAAATGCAGGAACTAAACCGCCGTTACCCGGCCGACCTGGCATCTATTCAGGACCTGGTGGACCACATCGACCACGTGGTCAGGCTGGTCGGGGTGGATTATGTGGGCATCGGGACCGACTTTGACGGAGGCGGCGGCGTCCTCGGCTGCAACGATGTCAGCCAGATGATAAACGTCACCGTGGAACTGCTCCGCCGCGGCTACAGCCAGAAAGACATAGAAAAAATCTGGGGAAAGAATTTCTTCCGGGTTTTCAACGAAGTCCGGGCGGTGGCCAGGAAACTGAGTCATTCTTGAGACCAGCCCTGTTGATTCCAGTGGGGCGCGGGCTGAAACGGCCAGCCTGGCAAGCTTCCCGGGACTGTTGCCGGATGATTTTAGGGAAAGTTTAAGCTATTATTAATAAGCAATGGAATGTTCTGTGAGGACTCCCCGGGAGCGGACAGGCCCGGCCATCTTTATTGTCCTGACAGGAATACTGATCCTGGGCCTGGCCCTGGTTGCTTCTGTCCAGGAAGAAACTCCCAGGCCCAAGCCCGGAGGAGAACTCAGGGTCAGGCCGTTCGGTTCAAGCCTGAATACCGATCTGGACCCGGCCGGAAACGGTTATGCCCTGGTGGTGGAAAATCTTTACGAAGGCCTGGTACGGCTGGACCAGAACCTGAACATTATGCCCGGTCTGGCCGACTACTGGTCCGTTTCGGAAAACGGCAAAAAGGTCACCTTCTACCTGAGAAAGCGGGCCTTTTTTCATAATGGCCAGGCAGTTTCCGCGGCCGACGTCAAGTTTTCGCTCGAAAGGCTATTTCAGCTGAAGAGCCGGCCCGTTTTTTACGAGCTGGCCAGCAGGATAGAAGGCGGGGAGGAATTCTGGAAGGGAAAGGCTTCCGAGGTCAGCGGGCTAAGAGTGGTGGATGATAAAGTCCTGGAAATTTACTGGAAGCAGCCCGGGATTACCAACTTTTACTTCCTGGCTGCCGGCTTCGCCGGGATTCTACCAGCCGGTCCGGTTCAATCCCAGAAAAAGAAGTTTTTTGATAAGCCGGTTGGAGCCGGTCCCTTTAAGTTCGATTACTGGCTGCGGGACAGGCGCCTGAATATTATCGGCATCAGGCTGGCCAGGAATGAAAATTATTTTACCAGGAAGCCGTTCCTGGAAGCGGTAGAAGTCAGTCCCTTTTTCCAGCTGGACGATTTTTTCCAGAACGAGGTCCAGGTCATTCCCTACCTGACCTTCAGGATATCAAGGGATAAATACCAGATTCTGGAAGGCAACCTGCTCCAGCTGAATTACCTTTTCTTCAGCTGCCATCTTCCGCCCTTTGACCGGCCTGATGTCCGCCGGGCCCTGCAGGCCTTTCTGGAAAAAAGGCAGCTGGCCGGGCTGGCTTCGACCACGGCCAATTTTTGCCAGGCGATGGATACCTACCTTCCGCCCTTTCTTCCGGGTTTCATGCCAGAAAGCATCGGGCGAGAGCCAAACCTGAGCCAGGTGCTGAAAGTCCTGGAGGAAGCCGGGCTCGGCCGGGTGGATAGACCCCTGGTGGTCAACACCTATTTTGAGGTCTCCAACAAAGAACTCATCCCGAATATCTACGGGTTTTTGAGAGATGAGTTGAAAGCAGCCGGCCTCAAGCTGGAGCTCAAGTCAGGTTATTCTGCCGAAGAACTGGCCCGGGACAACATGCCCTATATCTTTTTCCTGGAATGGAGTCCCGACCTGCCCGACCCGGAATTTATTCTGTGGCCGCTGTTTCATTCGTCCGGCTATCCCAACCGGGACCTGTTTCATTACAGGAACCACAAGGTTGATGAACTGCTGGAGCTCCAGAAGAACGGCCTGAGTTTCGAGCGCCGGGTGAATGTCTTCAGGGAAGTTGAGAAGATTCTTCAGGCCGATAGCCCGGCCCTTCCTCTTTTTTATCATAAACAGAGACTGGCCTACCAGCCTTACCTTAAAAACCTGAGGGCCCGGCCCGGCGGGCTGCTTTCCCTGAACCTCCGGGATGTCTGGATTGACCGATGACGAGGATTCCCAGGCCACGAATTTCCATTTACGTCCAGCTGGTTTTCTGGACTTCGGTTATCATCCTGCTCTTGATGTTCGGGGTACTTTACGTAATCCAGAGCAGGGAAGTTAAAGCCATCTACCAGGAGAAGAGGGAGCGCGGCCTGGTAATGGTCAGGTACATTTCCGAGATGAACGTCAGGAGCCTGGTGCTGGGAGACCTGGAATCCATAGATGAGAACATTTCGGGGTTGATCAGGGAAGACCTGGCTTACGTCATTTTTTACGATGCCGATAGCAAGCCGTTGGTGGTCAGCCCGAGTGTGGCCGACAACGCCGAGGTAATAAACCAGACCAGCTGCGCCGGTGAGGTGTCCGCTGGCGACGTTTTTTACAGTACCATCAGGCTGGGGCAGGGGCGGAGCCTTCAGGAAGTGATGGAAGTTGAGGTGCCGGTTTTCATCCCCGGTTCGGAGAAAAAATGGGGTTCGGTCAAAATCGGGTTGAAGCTGGAGGACGTTTTCCGGAGAATACAGAGAACCAGGCTGGCGATGCTGGGCTTGGGTCTGGTCGCCTTTCTGCTGACGGTGCTCGGGGCCAATTTGCTGGCCCGGAGGATTACCAGGCCCATCAAGAACCTGGTGGAGGGGACGCGTCGCCTGTCCCGGGGAGATTTCAGTTACCGGATTCCAGTTATCTCCAGCGACGAAGTGGGAGACCTGACCCGCAGTTTCAACCACATGGCCGAGGAATTGCTGCGGGCCCGGGAGCAGATGGAAGAGGCCAGCCGGCGCCTGCTCCAGGCCGAGAAACTGGCCTCCATCGGAAGGCTTTCGGCCACCATTGCCCACGAAATCCGCAATCCGCTCACCTCGGTTAAGTTGAACATCCAGAAGCTGGCAGAAATTTCTACCCTGAATGAGCTGGAGAGAGAGCATCTGGCCATTGCCCAGGCCGGAATCGAGCAGATCGAGAAGTTCATCAAGGACCTGCTGAGCTATACCCGGGCCTCCAGCCTGCAGAAGGATTATTTTTCGCTGGCTGAAATCCTGGAGGAATCTTTGAAAGTGCTGCAACCTTCACTTAAAGAAAAAAATGTCAGGGTGGAAAGGCATTATCAGCGGGATTTGCCACCGGCCTACGTCGATGCCGACCGGCTGCGCCAGGTTTTCCTGAATGTGCTTCGTAATGCCTACGAGGCGGTGGACACCGGGGGAAGGATAGAAATTTCTCTCCGGATGAAACGGGAAGAGGATCGTCCCTGTTTTGAGGTCCGGGTCAGCGACGACGGCTGCGGCATTCCGGAAAAGGACTGGGAAAATATCTTTGAACCATTCTTTACCACCAAGAGTTCCGGGGCCGGCCTGGGGCTGGCCAATGCCCGCCGCCTTCTGGACCAGCACGGGGGTACCATCCGGGTGGATAAAAAGGAGGGACGGGGCAGCTGCTTTCTGATAACTCTGCCCTGTCCTGAAAACAGGCAGGAGGCTCAGTCATGACGCGAATTCTGGTAATAGAGGATGATTCCCTGGTCAGCCGGACCATCGCCACCCATCTCAAAAAAAAAGGTTTCGAGCTGAAACAGGCAGAGACCGGGGAGGAAGGGCTAAAGCTTTTCAAAGAATTTCAACCGGACCTGACCCTGCTGGATGTCAAGCTGCCTGACGTCAACGGCCTGGAGGTGCTCAGGCAAATCAGGCAGACCGGCAAGAATGCGGCCGTGGTGGTGATGACCGCTTTTGATGATATGAAAACCACGGTGGAGGCCATCAAGGCCGGTGCCTTCGAATACCTGGTGAAACCGCTGGATTACCTGGAGCTGGACCTCACTATCGACAAGGCCTTTCAGCTTAAAGCGCTGGAAGAAAAGGTTAGCTATCTCATCGAAGAAAAGCAGAAGGAATACCAGATTGACAACATCATCGGCCGTTCGCCCCAGATGCGTGAAGTATTCAAAATGATAGGCTCGGTGGCCAATACCAGAACCAACGTCCTGATCCAGGGCGAGAGCGGGACGGGCAAGGAGCTGGTGGCCAAGGCCATCCATTACAACAGCCCATTCCGGGATGAGCCCTTTATCGTCATTAACTGTTCGGCCATCTCCGATACCCTGCTGGAATCCGAGCTTTTCGGTCATGTCAAGGGGGCTTTTACCGATGCCGTCAGCGAGACCCGCGGCAAGTTTGAGATTGCCGGCAAGGGAACGCTTTTCCTGGATGAAATCGGCGACATTTCTCCCAACCTGCAGTCCAAGCTCCTCCGGGTCATAGAGACCAGGGATTTCATGAAGGTCGGCGGCGAGAAGATATTGAAGACCGAAGCCAGAATAATTGCCGCTACCAACCAGAACCTTAAAGAGCTGGTAAACCAGGGCAAATTCCGGGAGGACCTGTATTACCGGTTGAAGGTGGTGGAGATAACCCTGCCGCCCCTTCGGGACAGGCGCGAGGATATTCCCGAGCTGGTGGCTTACCTGCTGGAAAAAATAAACAGGGAACTGAAAAAAAACGTGAGGAAAGTTCCACCTGAAGTCATGGAATACCTGGTCAAACAGCCCTGGAAAGGTAATGTCCGGGAACTGGAGAATGCCCTGACCAGGGCCGTTATCCTGGCCAAGGGCGATGTCATTCTGAAAGAACACCTGCCTTTTGAACCGGCTACCCAGGCCCAGGGAAGTTTTCAGATGCCCAGGGAACTGGTGCCGTTGTGGGAAATTGAAAAAAGGTACATCCAGTACGTGCTGGAAGCCACCCGGGGCAGCAAGACCCGGGCCTGCCAGATACTGGAAATAAGCCGGCCAACCCTGGATAAAAAAATCAAGGATTACGACCTGAAAGCGGAAACTTCCGAATAAAGTGAAGCGTCTGTTTCCCAGTGACCCTGTAAAAAAAATTAACGCTCTGCAAAATTTGTTGTCGGACAAGGGGTGAAAAGCCAGTCAGGCGCCCTGTTTTCCCCTGAAGATTTTTTAATTTCTGGCACAAAACCTGCTCTCTATCACTGGCAGGTTAGACCATGCTGGAAAAAAGAATTGTGATTGTGGATGATGATGAATCCATCAGGAAAACTTTTTTCCTGTTGCTTTCTGATAAATATAACGTTTACCTGGCCCACGATGCCCGGGAGGCGCTGGCCCGGTTTGAAAAAGCTCCGGTGGACATGATTATAGCCGACTTGCGGCTTCCCCAGAAAAACGGTCTCCAGATGCTCGTCGATTTCAGGCAATCTGGTTATCGGGGCCGCATCATTCTTATTTCTGCCTGTGCCGACCAGGTCAGACCGGAAGACCTGGAAAAACTGAAGGTTGATCGCCTGTTCATCAAACCCCTGGACTTAAAGTTGCTGACAGAAACTATCGACAGACTGCTGTCTGATGCCACCTCCTGATAGGCCCTCAACTTTACATTTATAATGCCTGAATTCAGTCCGGGAATTATATCTCGGGATTGATCAGCCATAAACCCATATCCCGGGCTGCCTTTTTTCCTGACCACCCCGGGCCGGCTATTTTAAGCAGAGAAAATGTTAAGAGCGGTTAATTCTGCCCGACCATCCCTTAAATTGTCTTACCGGAAATGCTAAACTGTCTCCATGAAAGCTGAATCTGAATGCTATCTCTGCCTTCTGGGCCAGGTGCTGCGTACGGCCGGAGTCCTGGGTGTGGACGAAACGACAGCCCGGGACCTGATGCGGGAAGGCTGCGCCTTTCTGGCGGGGACTGATTTTGACCGGACACCACCCGAGATTTCAGAAGACCTTTATTCTTTACTGGCCCGTTTAACCGGGAATGCTGACCCTTACCGGGCACTGAAAAAAGACCATGTGGCCCGGGCCCTGAAGCTCTATCCCGAACTGAAAAACCTGGCTCAGAGGTCGCCCGATCCGCTCCGGGCTGCCCTGGAAATATCTCTGGCCGGAAATGTTATAGATTTCGGGGCTAATTCAGAGGAGGCCTGCTTAGAGGAAGTAGAATTTCTTAATCCGGGACCTTTCGGGATAGATGATTACCGTCAGCTAACTGAAGACCTGAAAAAGGCCAGGCGGATTGTCTTTCTGGGCGACAATGCCGGGGAAACAGTCTTTGACCGGCTTTTTATAGAAATGTCCGGACGAAGGCCGGTCTATGCGGTGCGGGAAGGACCAATAATCAACGATGCCACCCTGGAAGAGGCGCGCGATTCTGGCCTGGCCGAGGTGGCGGAACTGGTAACGAGCGGTTGCCGGGCGCCGGGGACAGTTTACGAGCAGTGCTCGCCCGGATTCAGAAGGCTTCTGGGACAGGCCGACCTCATCATCAGCAAGGGCCAGGGAAATTTTGAATGCCTGGAGCAGGTCAGTGGACCTTTCTATTTTCTGCTCAAAGCCAAGTGCCGGGTTGTCTCCAGGTACCTGGGAGTTCCCCGGGGCAGCCTGATCATAATGAGGTCCCGGAATTATAGCCACCGGCTTAGGGCCTGACTGTACCCGGATCATCACGTTTCCCAATTCCAGGTCTCGCCTTTCACTTTTTTCATATTTGTTATGCTTCCGTAAAGTATTTTTACGCCCCTTAAACTTTTTTTTTGTAATTTTACAAACAACCCGCCTCTTTTTAAGGGGAATTCTGGGCTATGAATTCTGGCACAAATCTTGCTCTCAAACAGGTGGGTAACGAAAAATGGCTGGAAGAAGAGTGGAAACGAAAACAGGTGATAGGCAGTTTTTATACATAGATAGTTTTGCTGGTCCGGGGAGGGAGATATTGAGGTTTGACGGGCTGAACAGAAAGCCAATCTCTCCCTCCCCCTTTATTTGCAGGCATGGCGATGAGCGCACCCATAAATTTATAAATGCCTCCTTTTTGCCCTTCTTTGCCCTTCTTTCCATTCCCCCTTCCTTCAATTAAACAGAGGGGTGCACGGCGGCACCCCTCTCTTCTTTTTCTCTGAGCCAGGGAAAGCAAAACAGATTTATGGTCTTTGCTTCCTTTCTTATCGACCGGATTGTCCCTGCTCAAGGAGACGATTAATTTTTTCAAGCAGCTCGAATCGAAGTCTGTTACGGTTGGCCGGGGTGAGTTCGTAGATTTGTATTCCAGGACTAAGCTTTATCCCTTCCATGAAAGGTGTTCCCCTGAGGGCTATAGTGGCCAGCAGATTCCCGGGTCCTGAGACCAGCCGGAATACAATTTCCCGGAATTTTTCCGAAAGACATTCCATTTTGCCTATCTCGTCTATGACCACCAGCCTGATTTCTGGAGCGAAGAACCTGACCGATTCCAGGAAGTTTTCGAAGCTGCGAAGGTCCACCCGGTATTTGCCGAGGCGGTACGGGGTCCTGAACTCAACATGACTGAGAACGGCCCGACGGCCTTCAGGGCTCATCAGCTCAAAGCCCAGCCTGGTTCCCCTTTCCCTGATTTCCCTGGTGATAAAGCCGGTGACCAGGTTTTTGTCCGGCAGACTCTCCAGGAGACTGGCCACCAGGGTGGTTTTACCGGAACCGGGCAGGCCGGTTACCAGGATTTTTAGCTCTTGTTCTGTCATGTTATTTCGCCCCTGGTCAGAACTCTCCGCCTGCGAATATTAAAAGATAAAGAGGGCAGCAAGTCAAAGATCACAGGACTGCAGACAGGAACGCTGGCTACCCGGTGATCGTTCTGATTGCACCGGGCCGGCAATTTTATTAAACTCATTCTGCTATGGAAATATTTTTTTAAGGAAAGCAGTCATGAGGAAAAAAACTTTATTCATGGTATTCCTGCTCGGGCTGGTCTCAGCCCTCCTGGCCCGGGCTCAGGCGCCCGCAGGCTATTCTGCGGCCGAGTTTGAAAGACGCCGGCTGGCCCTGATGGAGACCGCCGGAAACGGGTTGATTATTCTGTTTGCTAATCCCGGAAACACCGGGTCCGGACATTTCCGCCAGGACAATGATTTTTATTATTTTACAGGGTGCGAGGATGCCAATGCCATCCTGGTCATGGTCCCGTCCACAAAAGACAGTTATCTCTTTGTACCCCAGAAGACCGACCGGGAAAAGATGATGGAAGGCGGAAACAGCCTGGATGACCCAAAGGCCAGGGAAAAGCTGAAACTTAAAGCCATTTACCCGGTAAGCTACTTTGACGAGTTTCTGTCAAGGTTGTCAGGGCGGCAGGACCAGGTTATTTATTTAAGGCTGTCGCCCGAAGACTCGGTGGGAGAGGCCCGGTCGGAAACGGCCCTGTTCCAGGCCCGACGCTTCAGGAATCCTTACAACGCTCAGCTCAGCCTGAATCAATTCCGGGCGGAGAGATTCCGTCAGCTCTACCCGGCGGCCCAGCTTAAAGATATTACCCCACAGATAGATTCTTTGCGGATGATAAAAACGCCAGAAGAAATTGCAGTCTTAAGGCAGAACGGTCGGATATCCGCTGAAGCCATCAAAAGGGCCATGCTGGCTTCCAGGCCCGGCGCCTTCGAGTACGAGCTGGAAGCGGCCGCAGTCGAAGTCCTGCTCAAAAACGGCTGCCGGGGACCGGCCTACCCGCCCATCATCGGTTCTGGACCGAATACCTGCATTCTTCATTATGAAAAGAACAACAGGGCAATGCAGGCCGGGGAACTGGTGCTGATGGATTTCGGTGGCGACCTCAATTACCTGACGATGGACATAACCAGGACCTGGCCGGTTTCCGGCAGGTTCACCGAAGAACAAAAGAAGATTTATCGGGCGGTGCTGGAGGTTCAGAAAGCCTGCATCGAAGCCTTCAGGCCGGGTGTTACCAGCCGGGAGGTTCAGGAGTACGTGGCCAGGAAGATGAAAGAAAAGGGAATTGACCCGCTGGGACTGCGCGGCGGACTTGGTCACCTGGTGGGGATGTCCGTCCATGATGTCCAGCCTTCGGAACTGGTTCTCAGAGAAGGCATGGTCATGGCCATTGAACCGGGGCTCTATTATCCTGAGAAAAACCTCGGAATCAGGATTGAGGATACAGTCCTGATAACCAGAGATGGCTGCGAGGTCCTGACTTCCGGAGTTCCCAAGGAAATAGAGGAGATTGAAGCCCTGCTGGCCAGGAGAAAGTTTTAAGAGAATCACGGAGCCTGGAACCCCTTAAATTTATAGATAAGAAGGATAGATGGCGGGACAGTTTAGCCTGATTGCTCCATTTTCTATGCTCGTTTTATTGGTTTACCTGTCTGTTGAAGCCGCTCTCGCTCGCCGCAAATTGAAGAAAGTTCCCGTTAGGGTGGCCATCAGCGGAATTCGGGGAAAATCCAGTATCACCAGGCTGATTGCCGGAGGGCTGAGGGCTGCCGGGTCGAAGGTTATGGCCAAGACCACCGGTTCCAGACCGGTTCTCATCTATCCGGATGGCCGCGAGGTGGAAATTACCCGGCGGGGCCGGCCGACCATTCTGGAACAGAAAAAACTGGTGGCCGCGGCCGTGGCTGAGAAGGCGGATTTCCTGGTCAGCGAGATGATGAGCATTCAGCCAGAATGTCTCGGAGCTGAGGGGCGGTACCTGTTACAACCGCAGGTCCTGGTGCTGAGCAATTTCCGGGTTGACCACACCGAATTTCTCGGTCGGCGCAGGGAAGAGATAGCCCGGGCCATGCTGGAAGCAGTTCCACCAGGCACCATAACCTTCATTCCAGAAGAAGAGGTTCTGCCCTGGATGGAGCCTTTGGCCCGGAAGAAAGGCTTCGAGCTGAGAGCGGTCCGGAGCAGTTCCGAATCTGCCCGCCTTACCGAAATTCTTCCTTACCCGGAATTCGAGGTGAATGTCAGGCTGGCCCTGGCCGTCCTGGAACATTTCGGGCTGACAGCCGACCGGGTCCGGGCCGGCTGGTCGGGCTTGAACCCGGACTTTGGCCGGCCGCGAGTCTGGAAAATCGTGGCTCCAGGAGAAAGGCATTTTTACCTGGTCAGCCTGTTTGCGGCCAACGACCCGGAATCAAGCCTGCTGGCCATGGAGCTTATCACCCGCAGGCTGGGCTGGCAGGACAGCCGCAAAATCGGGCTGCTGAGCCTGCGGGCTGACCGTGGCGACCGGAGCCAGCAGTGGGCCGGGTTCCTGCAGTCGGGGGAAGCGGATTTCCTGGAATCTTTGATTCTGGTAGGTCCCGGAGCGGGAGCGATAGTCCGAAAACTAAGGAAGCGGGCCCGGGAGACTGGCCGACCGGTATGGTTTCTTTCTGAGGGAGAACCTGAAAAGAATCTTGAAGAAATAAAAAATCTGGTGACCAGCTGCCAGGAGAGGTGGCCGGGTTCGGCGGAGAAATGCCTGGTCTTCGGGCTGGGCAACATTGGCGGCTTCGGTAGCAGGCTTATAGATTATCTGGAAAGGACTGCTGATGCCATCAGAATATAGTTCTCTGTTCCTCGGCCTGGTGCTGGCCCTGATTTTCAGTGAACTGACCGGGTTAACACCGGGCGGGTTAATTGTCCCGGGTTATTTTGCCATTTACCTCGACCAGCCCTGGCGTCCGCTGGTCACCCTATCCGTGGCTTTCCTGACAGCAGGCCTTTATCGTCTGGTACGTAATTACCTGATACTTTTCGGACGGCGCCGCTTTGTCTTCATGATTCTAACCGGGGTGGTCCTGGCCCAGCTCTGGTACCTGCTGCTGCCCGGCCTCTTTATGGAACCGGTTTCACTCAGGGTTATAGGCTGGGTGGTGCCCGGGCTCCTGGCTTCCAACCTGGAAAGGCAGAAGATTCTGCCGACGCTGGCCTCATTAATCTTCGTTTCTGTCTTAACCTTTTTTCTGGTCAGGCTCTTTTTCTGATGGGCAACGGAGAAAAACTTTTCAAGCTGGTCGGCCTGGCGGTCATCAGCCTGTTATTTTTTAGCCTGCACCTCTATCTTGGCCCGAGGGCTAACCGGTGGTCGAGGCCTGACCCGGAAGAATTCGCAGCCGCCCGGCTGATGGCGGAAGCTGAAAGAATCATCTTCGACTGCCAGAAGAGCAGGGGACTTCACCCTGAAAATAATGAGTTCGACCCTAATCAAACAGGTTTAATCGGCCTGGAAAACAGCCCCCTGACCACCACTGTCGGAAACCTTCAGGCCAAAAGAACAGCCACCAACCCGGAGCTGGCCGCTGTGCTGGTTAATCTCTTTAGGAAAGCCGGTGCAGATAGGGGAGATATCGTTGCCCTCGGTGCTTCGGCTTCTTTCCCTTCCCTGATCATCTCCAGTTATTGCGCCGCAATGGCCCTTGACCTGGAGCTTCTGGCTATCATTTCGGTTGGCGCCTCCCAGTGGGGTGCCAACAACCCGGAATTTTCCTGGCTGGACATGGAAGAATGCCTCCGCCAGCACGGGTTCACCCGGCACCGGCTGCTGGCCGTCTCCTGGGGCGGTGAAGACGATTCCGGAAAAGAATATCCAGAGGAAGTCAGAAACCGGCTAAGGGCCATAGCTCAAAGGCTCGGCCTGCAATTTCTTCAGGCCGGAAGTCTCGAGGAACGAGTCGGGAGGCACCTGAAACTTTTTGCGGAGGCCTCGGGTGAAAAAAAAATAAAGGCTTTCATCAACATCGGCGGAAGCTCTGTAAACCTCGGAGTGGATTCTTCCATCCTTAAACTTCAGCCGGGTTTGACCCGGATCAGGAAGATTCCGCCGGCTTCGCGACGGGGTATTCTCCAGGAGATGGCCCGGAGGGGGGTTCCAGTAATTCATCTTCTTAACATCAGAAAGCTGGCGGAAATTTATGGACTCCCCTGGGACCCGAAGCCGTTGCCGTCTCCCGGCGACCCGGTTTTCCGGCCGGAAAGAAAACAGCCGCTGCGGCTGATAACTGGAGGTTATGTTCTCAGCTGTGCGCTCTGGCTGTTGCTGGCCGGGATTATTCGTAGAAAAGCCTTCCGGCCGGCGCCCCGTCCGGGTTCTTGAGGTAGTAGCCCACTCCGTTGGCAATAACTTCAGCGTAGCGGGGCACGTTTTCCATCTGGATAGGACGGTCCGGGTGGAGCTCGGTCCAGACTTTGAAAATCTGGATGATCGACGACAGGTGGCGCCCCACCCTGACCTCTATCGGCCAGCCGTTCTCGTCCAGCTTTTCAAACAGCAGGCCGTGGCGACCGGCCTTCATCACGAATTCATCCCTTCCGGTCAGAAGAAGGGCCCGGTCGGTTTTACCGCGGGTGGCATCCAGGAAGGGCTCGGGCGTTTCCAGCAGCAGGGGAATGGCCGGAGTGTGGTCGCCTATTTCCCGGTGAGACAACCCGCGCAGGGCGACCGGGGAATATTCAACGCCGATGTTAAAACCCTCCTCGCTGCTGATCATCATCGAGGCCAGGGCGGCCAGGTCTTCTCCCTTCTGGTGGGCCACGATGGTGTTGATCACCGGGTACTGCAGCTCGGCCTCGTGCAGGTCGATGACCAGGTCGATTTTTTCTTTGATTATTAGCTGAGTCATGGCATAGCAGGTTTTCTCGGTCATCGTGCCGTCGGGCCGCCCGGGCCAGGTGCGGTTCTGGTTTCTGATGTCCATGTAGGCCAGCTGCTGCCGGGATGGATAATGAATGTAAACTTCCGGGTCGGGCCACTGATCGAGAGGGTTGGACCAGCGGTCTCCCTGCCTGAATTTCTGGCGACCCCAGGGGGTGGGAATTTCATAGTCCGGGGGATAGGCCCCGCCCGGCCTGGTGGAGGTGGAAGCACTCGGGTTGGCTGTCAGGATGACAAAAAGTCGCCCTGCTTCTACGCGGGCATTCTCCACCAGCAGCCAGGCGGCCAGGCGCCCGGCCGGCTCTTCCGGGTGGGCACCACCCAGGACCAGGGCGGCTCCCTCCCCTGAACTGGAAGTTCCTTTTCCCAGAAGGTAAACACTGGCGTCGTTGATACTGCCTTTGAGGCCGGGAAAGTAGTGGCTGAGCTTTCTGACCTCCAGCAGGCCATCCCCGGCCACCACCGGCTCGCGTAAATGACGGCTGCGGTAGAAGCTCAGGCCAGAGAATATGAAAACAAGCAGAAAAGCTGCCGTGAAAATTGTTTTCCGCAGGGCATATCGGTTTTTCATACGGACCTCATTTCAGGCGGAAAAGACGCAGGAGAAACGGAAGCAATACTATCAGGTATAGCACCTCGGTCTGCCAGTTCTTTGACCGCCGGAAGTTCCAAATGAAGCAAGCGGAAAAAAAAGCCACCATCAGGTAATAAAGAAATGTTATGAAAGCGGCCATTACTGTCTCCTAAAAAACCGTAAGGAAAGAAAGTTTCTTGCTGAAAATGACCATCAGCGTCCCCATCAGGGCGATGATCAGGGCCGGGACCAGGCACATCTTCAGGAAACTCGAGTAACGCTCTTTAACTCCGACCGTGTCCATGGTCAGGCGCCCGATGATGGCCGTCGGGGGAAGGGCGTCACCCAGCGGCCAGATAATACTCATCCCGGCCAGAGCCACCACCGGGTCCAGCCCCCTGGTGTTAAAGAGAAGGACCAGGGGCACTCCCAGAACCGGGGCCGCTCCCCACATTAAAACGGCTTCAGACATGGGAAGAGTCAGAAAAAGAGAAGCAATAACCAGGGCAGCCGGCAGGGTAACGACTGAAACCGAGATCAACCCCCTGACCCCGGTTAAAGTCATGACCTGAACCAGGATTCCCACGCAGGTCAGGGTGCCGATGAGCGGCAACAGCTGTTCGGCCGTGGCCAGCGAGGTCTTCCAGAGGTTAAGCCTGACGGGAGAGATCAGGACGGCCACGGCTGCCGTCAGGGCGAAGATTAACGGCAGGCCCAGGATGGGGAAGCTGAACGGAAAAATCCTTCCGGCCAGGACCAGGACCAGGAAGGTGAGGAAAGGCAATCCCAGCCGCCACCAGTTCATCTTTTCCGGCGGGACTGGAAGTTCGGCCTGGGCTTTTTCGATGTCGACCGGACTGGCCTTATGGCCCAGGATAAAAATGGTCAGCAGGGCGGCCAGGAGGCAGGGGACAAGAAGTGGCAAAAAAAAGCCCACATATGGCATGTTGATACCGGCCGCGGTCAGCATGGCCCACAGACTGACCGGCGGGGCAGCGGCGCTCAGGCCGGCAATCAGGAAGATGATAGCGGCCACCCTGACTTCGCTCAGGCCCGTGTATTTCAGGACCACGGCCACCAGCGAGCCGGTTATCAGAACGGTGACGCTGCCAGCCCCGGTCAGGGCTCCTGGAATCAACAGCAGCAAGACCAGCAGCAGGAAGAGGATGAACCGGCGGCGATGAAATTTTTTCAGGATGGCCCTGACGGCAAAGGCCACTCCCCCGGCTTCCTTCAGCAGGTTCATAAACAGCGTGGCTGTCAGGAAGATCAGGCAGATATCAAGGTAGGTGATAGCCCCTTCGGCCAGGTGCCGGACCGGAAATCCATAACCCCCGGCCAGGGCTCCGGCCACAGCTGCCAGAAAAAGTGACAGCTCGGTTGATACCTTGAATAACTTGGCGGCGGCGTAGGCCACCACCATCACCGACAGGATGAGAAGGGCGCTCTGGGTTGGGGACACGGTTTGTTATCTCCTTCTGGCTCTGTTAATATCTCCGGCTGTCGACGATGATCCTGGAGATGGCATTATAACTCTGCAGGTTGTCTCTCTTCTGGAAAAGGGTCCTTTCCACGATCAGGGTTCCGAGGGGATAGTCATCCCAGCGGTAGACTCCCACATCGGTCTGGTTTCCCGTGATGGTAACCAGTTCTTTAGCGCCGTGACTGACCCTGGGCAGCTTGAGCTGGTCAAGGACCAGGTTCAGGGATTCAGGGTCTTCTAAGGTGAAGGTCCGGCCGTTGGGGTCCATAACCACTTTGAGCTCGGGCGGGGCGGGAATGGTGGAGTCGCGCTCAACTTCCTGGCCTGTGAAGAAGGTGTAGATTGTCCGGTGAGAATAAAGGGTATCCGACTCGCTAACGGTATATTGGTATTCAGGAATATCGGGCGGGAACAGGTCATTCTTGATGGCCTTGAAGCTCAGGACGGTCAATCTTGTGTTCTGGAGGTAACCCAGGATTATACCCAGAAGGACGATTATGATGATAGTGCGGACCAGGCTTTCGGTATGGCCCCGGAACAGGATGTAAATCAGCCAGATGACGTTGATGGCCAGAAGTGCGGTGACGAGGTTGATGGCCAGCGAGGTGGATATCATTTTTTCACCTGCCTCTCTTTTATAGATTTTAGCAAAATTGAGATTAAATTGACATCCCGAAGCCTCCAGGAAAAACTTTTCTTTTGCAAATTCGTTTAATAGTTTATAGAATTTTTTACTTAATATTTTATCGGTCAAAGGAGCAAGAAATGAAAAAACAGCTGGCGGCACTTTTAGTTTTATTGTTTTTGGTTTCGGTGGCTGCAGCCCAGCCCCAGGAAAAACTGCCCAGGACTCTTCTTCCCCTTAAGTTGCTCCAGGATATTATAAACGAAGCCAGCGGGGAGCTGGCCCTGCAGAACGAAATCTTTCTCACCGGGGTCAACCGCAACCGGAAAGCTGAAGAGTATGCCACCGGCTACTTTGAGACCGGATTCATCCTGGAGAAATTGCGGGAATACGGATACGATGAAGCCCAGGTGGTGGAGCTGCCGGCCCGCGACCAGGCCGTCTGGGATGCTGAAGAGGCCGAGCTATGGATGGTCGAACCGGTCAAAAAAAAGATCGCCGACCTTAAAGAGATACCGGCCGTGCTGTGCTCGGGCAGCGCTCCGGCCGAAGTTACGGCCGAGCTGGTAGATGTCGGACCGGGTTACAGCGAGGACCACTATAAAAACAAGGATGTTAAGGGAAAAGTTGTCCTGGTTTACGGGCCACCGGAAACCGCCAGGCGCCTGGCCGTGGAGAAATTCGGGGCAGTCGGCCTCGTCGGCTGCTCTTCCAGCCATCCGGAATTCGACCGGGACCAGATTGGCTGGAGTTCAATCAGGGTGGGCCCGAAAGAGAAACCGACCTTTGCCTTCATGGTGTCGGAGAGAACCTACTTTGACCTGAAGATGGCCCTGGAAAGGAAGACCAGAATCGTGGTCAGGGCTCTGGTCAGGACACAGATGGTTCCGGCCAGGGAAGAAATGGCTGTTGGACTGATAAAGGGAGTGGAGAAGCCGGAAGAGGAACTGGTCCTTACCGCCCATCTATTCGAAGGTTATGCCAAGCAGGGGGCCAACGATGATGCCTCCGGCTGCGTGGCCATCCTGGAAGCCGGGCGGGTTATCAAGAAGATGATGGCCGAGGGAACCATCCCGCCGCTTAAACGATCCATACGTTTTCTCTTCGTTCCCGAGATTTCAGGCACCAGGGCCTACATCCAGAAATATCCCGAAATAGCCCGCAGATTTTTTGCCAATATAAACGAAGACATGGTGGGGGAGGCTCTGGTCAAGAACCTGAGCGCTTTCCGCCTTGAAACAACTCCGTATTCTCTCCCGACTTACCTGAACGACGTGGTGGCCTCTTTCGTAGAATGGATGGGAGCCAGCCAGCGCATTGCTCAGGACCGGGGCTGGAAGGACCTGGCCGTGCTATCGCCAGCTGGAAGCCGCGACCCGTTTTATTATTCTATCGACCCCTTTTCCGGCGGCAGCGACCATATAGTTTTTATAGACGGAGCGGTAAAGGTACCGGCCGTGATGTTCATCTGCTGGCCCGATATGTGGTACCACACCAGCGGCGACCTGCCCGACAAATCCGATTCCACCCAGCTCAAGAGGGTTGTTACCCTGACCGTGGCTTCTGCCCTTTTCCTGGCCAATGCCGGGCCGGAAGAGGCCAGGGCCATACTGAATGAAGTCAGCACCCGCGGCCTGGGGCGTCTGGGCCGGGAAAAAGGACGGGCGGTTGACCTGATCATGAAAGCCGGGAGTAAGAACCTGGCCGAGTCCAGGAAGGAGGCGGTTAATATTCTGCGGCAGGCTGTCTTACGGGAAAAAGAAGCGCTGGAGTCAGCCAGGTTTTTCGCCGGGGACGACCGCCAGTTTGCCGCCTGGCTGGCGGCCAAGTTGAGCACCCTGGACCAGTTCCAGGCGGCCGGGCTGAACGAACTGGAAGTGCTGTACCAGCAGAGCTGCCAGCGCCACGGCCTGAAACCGGAAAAGCTGACCATGACCCAGGAAGAACTGAGACTGAGCCGGGTTGTTCCGGTGAGAAAACCGGCGGCCGGGGCAGGAGACCCCTGGGCGGTACTCATGCGGCTGAGGGAAATGAACATTCAGCTCTCTCCTCTGATTTACCCGGCCGAATTTGAGCTGCGCAATTTTATAGACGGGAAAAAATCCATATTCGAGATCCGCAATGCGGCCTCGGCCGAGTATGGACCTCTTCCCCTGCTGGATGTTGAGAAGTATTTCCAGGCCCTGGAAAAGGCAGGAATGGTAGAACTCAAAAAGAAGTAGCCGGCAGCGACAGACTCTATTGCCAGCCGGATTCGCTCGGCCCGGCTGACCGAAAAACCGGGCCCCGGGTTTTATTTTCCGTAAATCTTCCGGAGTTCTTCCACCAGGTCCATATTCTTTTCGACTTCAATCAGCGGAATGTTCTTGCTCCGGGCGATGGTGGTGAAACGGCCGTCGGCGTTACCCTCTTTATTAACCAGGAGAACGTCAGACTGGGGAGCCACGGCGTCGATGCTCTGCTCGTCGGTGGTATCGCCGGCCGCCGCCCCCTGGGCTCTCCTTTTCATTCCTTCGAGGTGAGCGCCGATGACCTTTAAGCCCTGTTTCCTGGCTTCCTGGATGAGCTGGTTTATTCTCTTGATTTCGTCGTCGATGGAAATGCCAGCGGCGCCCATGCCCTTGAGGCTGGCTCCCATTACTATGATTACCGAACCGAAGGACTGGCCCCCTTCTTTCTTTTTCTGCAGGCTGGAAGCGGTGGCCAGAGGCTCAAGTTCAAAGGGAATACCAAGCCTCTGCAGGACGACCTTGATGATGGCCGGCCCCGGGCTCTGCCCGCAGGAGGTCAGAAGAACCGGAGAACTGGCCGCCACGGACTGGCCACCGGGAAAGGAAGTTGAAGTTAATGAACAGACCAATATCAGGGCAACAGGAAACACCAGTTTTTTCATGGCAACGCTCCTCTCAGAATAAGTTTTTCCAGGGCTGAACCTTTAATTAAGTTTATGTTTTCTGCCGGCCGAAATCAACTCTCTTCCTGCAGGTCACCTCTGCCCGGAAGACCGGTCGGGCTGAAATTTTACGGCTGAAGGGGTTCAAATCTGAGTAATTTCAGCTGAACGGGGAAGGGCCTGCTTGAAGGAAAAGGAAAAATCTGACCCGGTCGGCCTGGAAAGCCACGGATACGTAAGAGGCTCCGGTTAATGTTCATGTGCTCTGCTGAATTCCGTTTTCTGTTCAGGAACCGGACAGCAGTTCCCGGAGCTTCAGGGCGTTGAAGACGGCGTGAGCCTGGTAGTCGTTGTTGAAGTAGATGAAAACCTCGCCGGCTCCGCAATGATGGATGGCCTCCGCCCACTTTTTTAATTCTTCATCCGGATACCGGTAGCGGTAGCCTCCGGTCAGTCCATGGAACCGGAAGTAAGCCACCGGGGCTGTTACCACCACTTCCGGTGGAACCCTGGCCGAAGAAACCACGCAGAAAATGGTCCCGGTTCCAGACATCAGTTCATAGACCGCCGGGTCATACCAGGTGGGGTGCCGGAATTCAATCACCTGTCTGAAGTCCCGGGGCAGGCTTTGAAGGAAGGATTCCAGAAGCTCCAGGTTCTTACTCAGAGAAGGCGGGAGCTGGTAGAGCAGGCAGCCGACCTTGCCCTGCAACTTTCGGGCCAGATAAGCCAGGTGTTCCAGGTCGTGTTCCACCTTTTGCAACTTCTTGAGGTGGGTTATCTGCCGGTTAGCCTTAAGTGTAAAGAGGAAGTCAGCCGGAGTTCTGCTGGCCCAGCCCTGCAGGGTTTCCGTTCGGGGCGAGCGGTAAAAAGTCATATTGATTTCCACCGTGTCAAAATGGCCGGCGTAGTATTCCAGCCAGTCCCCGGGTTTGATTTCGGGTGGATAGAACCGGCTTCGCCAGCCGGGATAGCTCCAGCCCGAGGTTCCGATGTGGATTTTCATCCCTTTTTTCCTCATCTCTAATTTATCCGGCTTCGGGGATGAAATCAATCTTTTGAAGGCCGGAGCCAGTGGATTTTAACGAGCGCTTTTTCACTGTACTGCAGGTTCTGCGACCGGTTGCCGTCCTGGAGCCGGTCAGGGCCGGGTTTTTGACAGCAGGGCCTGTTTATGATAAATTTACAGCTTAAATTTCTAAAGGGTAAACAACCGGATTCAACAGATAAAATCACCATCAGTCTGAGCAGGAGGCAAAAAATGTTAAATTCTGTTTTCTGGCTGGCCCCGGCTGCTTCCATTCTGTCCCTGTTTTTTGCCTGGTTTTTTTACAACCAGATGAAGAAAAAGAGCGAAGGTACGGAAAGAATGGCCCGAATTGCTTCTTATGTAAGAAAAGGAGCCATGGCCTACCTGAAGCAGCAGTATAAAGTGGTGGCCATCGTTTTTATCTTCCTGATTCTGCTTCTGGCCTTCATGGCTTTCGTCCTCAAGGTCCAGAACAGGTGGGTCCCGGTGGCTTTCCTGACCGGCGGTTTTTTCTCCGGACTGGCTGGCTTTTTCGGGATGAAAACCGCCACCTACGCCTCAGCCCGGACGGCCAACGCCGCCCGGAACTCCCTGGACAGCGCCCTGAAAGTGGCCTTCCGCAGCGGTGCGGTCATGGGCCTGACGGTGGTTGGTCTGGCCCTTCTGGATATTTCGCTCTGGTTCTTAATACTGAAGCATTTTTATCCCGTTTCCGACGAGCATAATTTGATAATAATAACCACCACCATGCTGACCTTCGGCATGGGAGCTTCCACTCAGGCCCTGTTCGCTCGTGTTGGCGGCGGTATCTACACCAAGGCTGCCGATGTCGGGGCCGACCTGGTGGGTAAAGTTGAGTCCAACATCCCGGAAGATGATCCCAGAAACCCGGCGGTCATCGCCGATAACGTCGGCGATAACGTCGGCGACGTGGCCGGCATGGGTGCTGACCTGTATGAGTCTTATGCCGGTTCCATCCTGGCCACGGCTGCCCTGGGAGCTTCGGCCTTTGTCGACCAGGGCGCCCTGCAGCTCAACGCTGTGGTGGCTCCCATGGCCATAGCCGCGGTGGGAACGCTACTTTCCATACTGGGTATTTTCCTGGTGAAGACCAGAGAAGGAGCCAACCAGAAAGATTTGATCAACGCCCTGGGCCGGGGGATCAATGCCAGCTCGGTTTTCATAATCATCCTGTCCTATTTCATTATTCGCCTGCTCCAGCTTCCGCTGGGAACCTGGCTGGCCCTGGTGGCCGGGCTCCTGGCCGGAATCGCCATAGGTAAATCCACGGAATACTTTACTTCCCACTCTTTCAAGCCAACCAGGAAGATCGCTCACAGCGCCACCACCGGTGCGGCCACGGTCATCATCTCCGGCATCGGCACCGGCATGCTGTCCACTTCCATCCCTGTCCTGGCGGTTGCGGCCGGCACCATCCTGGCCTATCTCTTCGCTTCCAACTTCAGCCTGACCAACGTCGGGCAGGGTCTTTATGGGATAGGCATCGCTGCCGTCGGCATGCTGTCCACCCTGGGTATTACCCTGGCCACCGACGCCTACGGGCCGATTGCCGACAATGCCGGGGGCAACGCCCAGATGTCCAACCTCGAGCCCGAGGTCAGGAAGCGGACTGATGCCCTGGATGCCCTGGGCAATACCACGGCGGCCACCGGCAAAGGTTTTGCCATTGGTTCGGCGGCCCTGACTGCTCTGGCCCTGCTGGCTTCCTATGTGGAAGAGCTCAAGGTCGGGTTGATGCGCCTGGGCCAGAATACCATCCAGATGCTGGACGGCACTGTCATAGAAACGGCCAGGGCCGGTTTTCTGGATTTTATGAATTATTTCCGGGTGACGCTGATGAACCCCATCGTCCTGGTGGGCATGTTCATCGGGTCGATGATGGCCTTTGTCTTCTGCGGCCTGACCATGCAGGCGGTGGGCAAGGCGGCCGGCAAGATGGTGGACGAAGTCCGGCGGCAGTTCAAAGAAATCCCGGGCGTCTGGGAAGGAACAGCCGAGCCTGATTACGCCCGCTGCGTGGCCATCTCCACAAAGGGTGCCCAGAAGGCTATGATGGTACCGTCGCTGGCGGCCATTGTGGTTCCGGTGGCCACCGGGCTGCTGCTGGGTGTGGCCGGGGTAATGGGCCTGCTGATCGGGGCTACCACCACCGGGTTTGTTCTGGCCGTTTTCATGGCCAATGCCGGCGGGGCCTGGGACAACGCCAAGAAGTACATAGAAGAGGGCAACCTGGGCGGAAAGGGTTCACCGGCTCACAAGGCGGCTGTGGTCGGAGATACCGTGGGCGACCCCTTCAAGGATACCTCGGGTCCCAGCCTCAACATTCTCATCAAGCTGATGAGCATGGTCTCCATTGTCATGGCCGGCCTGACCGTGGCCTTCTCCCTGATAAAATAAAGGCCGGTAACTGAATATATGAAAGAATTTTCATATGTTAGATAAACGGAAATAAGAAAATTCGCCTGGATTTCCAGGGGCAAAATCAGTAAATTAGGCTCTGGCCCTGCTGGTAGTAATCAGCGGGGCCGGGGCCTTTTAATTTTAAGGGACCGACCCGTGAGGGAATAATGATTCTATCTGGCAAAAATCAGGTGACGGTTAAAGCCATTTTATCCGGGCTGCTGGCGGTTACTTCTTTATTGTTTTTTAACGGCTGTCGCCGGGAAAGGTCCGCGTCTGAAATCACGGCCGAGGAGCTGCGGGCCCACATCCGGATTCTTTCAGACGATATCTACGAGGGCCGGGGGCTGGGCAGCCGGGGTATTGAGCTGGCAGCGGCCTACCAGGAAGATTTTTTCAAACAATTCGGGCTGCAACCCTTTCCGGGAGAAAGCTACCGTCAGGTTTTCACCCTGGTCGGAGTCCAGCCGGACCTCAAGGCCACGCTGGAGATAGTGTCGTCCCAAGGCCTACAGTCGGCCGAAGTCTTAAGACCGGTGCTCCTTGATGATTTCGTCATCAAGTCAGAACGGCAGGATTGCCCGCCTGAGGTCACCGGCGAGCTTGTCTATTGCGGCTACCTTATCCAGGCCCCGGAACGCCAGTGGGATGACCTCAAAGGCTACGATGTCAAAGGCAAGGTGCTGCTGGTGGAAATCAACGAGCCCGGAAATTATCCCGGCGGGATCTTCGACGGCGAGGATATGAATTATTACGGGCGCTGGGTTTACAAGTTTGAGAAGGCCACCGAGCTGGGAGCGGCCGGGGTGCTGATCATTCATAACGATAAGGGGGCCACCTACGGCTGGAGTGTGGTCCGCAATTCCTGGGCCAGGGAATCTTTTTTCCTGCCTGAGAAAAAAAGAACGCTCTTTTTCCAGGGCTGGGTTTCAGGTCCGACGGCCGATAGAATACTTGCCGCGGCCGGGCTGGACCGCCACAAGCTTCTGGCCGAGGCCGAAAGGCCGGAGTTCTCTCCCCGGCCGCTGGGTCTTTCGGTCCGGGTCCGGCAGAAACCCATCTTCAGGGAAGTTCTGGCTGAAAACGTGGTGGGCTGGCTTAAGAGCAACCGGCCAGAGGCCAGGAATAAGTACGTCATAATTTCTGCTCACTACGACCACCTGGGGAAAGACCCCAGCCTCCAGGGGGACCAGGTCTACAACGGGGCCGTGGATAACTGTTCGGCCACAGCCTGCCTGCTGGCCCTGGCCAGGTATTACTCCCAGTTCAAGGGTGACCTGCCGCTAAACCTGGTCTTTGCCGCGGTGACGGCCGAGGAGCAGAACCTGCTCGGCTCTGACTACCTGGCCTCTAATCTGCCCATACCCAACTCCATGATCCTGGCCAATATTAATTTTGAAATGAGCAATGTCTGGGGAGAGACTGAAGACGTCTATGCCATTGGGGCCAGGTTCTCAGACCTGGACGATATCTGCCGCCAGGCAGCCGCGAAACTTGGTTACCGGTATATCCCCGAGCGAGGCGGGAATTACGGATTTTTCTTTCGCTCGGACCAGCTGAGTTTTGCCCGCCACGGAATTCCCGCGGTCTGGCTGCACGAAGGCATAGTGGCCAAAGGGTCTGACCCGGATCTGGTTTTGAGAAAATCTGAAGAATACCAGAAATTTCATTACCACCAGGTAACGGATGAATTCCAGGAAGACTGGGACTTAGGAGGGTCCCTGCAGCTGCTGCGCTGGGCCCGGGAAATAATCGAGCTTCTGGGCCGGCAGGAAAAGTTGCCGCAATTCAGGGCCGACAGCGCCTTCCAGCGGCCGGTTTCAGAATAGGCCAAAGTTTCGGCCGGTTGTTGCAAAACAGCGGCTTTGTGATAAAATCAGTATCTGATTCAAAAATGAACCTCAGAGAGACTGCTTTCGGCGAATTCCTGAAGCCCTCTCAGATAATCTTCGACCTTAAAAGCCGGGATAAACTGGAAGCCATCGAAGAGCTGCTGGACAGCCTGGTCAGGCTGAAACTCATCAGCAACAAGAACCTGACCCTCACCCGTATCATGGACCGGGAAAACCTTGAATCCACCGCCCTGGGACACGGCCTGGCCGTTCCCCACGCCCGGGTCGACACCGAGGGTCAGATTGCCGTGGCCGTTGGTCGCTCAGCCCAGGGAATTGACTTCGACGCTCCCGACGGACAGCCGGTCAGGCTGATCATCCTGGTCGTCTGGAACCCGAGCCTGCCCGGCCTTTTCAATCACCTTTTTGCCGGCCTGGCCAGTTTCCTGATAAAGCCGGAAAACAGGTTCCGGTTGTTCAATTCCAGAGATAAAGAGGAACTTCATGCCGTTCTGTCCGAGATAAGGTTTTCTTTTCCCAGGGAAGACAAGATCATCAACCGGGCCAGCCTGCTCAAAAAACTGCAGGACATCGAAATCAGGATCAGGCGGGCTCCAAAGGATAAGCTGGAAGAACTGCAGAAACACCGGAACCTTATCCGGGAAGAGCTGGACCAGTCGCTGCTGGCCCGCTTCGACCTGCTGATGGACCGCTACGGCTATGCTGTGGCCGAGGTGGTGGACGGCGTCTGTCAGAGCTGTAACATGAGCGTTTCCACCCAGATGGCCTCAGCCATAGAGGAAAGCAACGATATCTACGTCTGCGAGAATTGCGGGAAATACCTGGTGGCTGCCCGGAAAGAAAAATTGGCCAGAGAAAAGGCGGAGAAAGCAGAAAAAGCCCGGAAAGAAAAACCGTCGGCCCGGGCCGAAAAAGCAGGAAGAGCTAAAGAAAGCGTAAGGAAAAAGCTGTCCAGAAAATAGCGGTCCGCTCCCTTTCTATTACTTATTCTTAACCTGAAGATTTAACTGGGCTGGCTGTTCTCTTTAATTTTTTTGCTTAATTGCCTGAAGTCACGGCCGGCAGGTTAAGCGGCCGTAGCAGGCGATAGACCGGGAGTTCAGAATAACCCCGCTGCCACTGGCCGGCCAGATAACGGTCGAAGAAATTCCAGGCCACCAGCCCGTCATCGCTCTCCGGTTCCAGCAGGTAAGCAGCCAGGAAGCCTGAAGGCTGGGCAGTCCTGACCAGAAGGGTTCCGGCCGGGAATTTCCTGGTTTCTTTTTTGTATTCGCCTTTAATCTGGTTGAGGCGGTGTCCCTGAAACGGTCTTTCTGCTCCCCTGAGTTCTCCGGGCATAAAAATTTCGACTTCCAGGCTGACCTCCTCCGTCAGGCTTTCAACCCTAAGGCCATGGGCCAGCAATTTTCCCTTGATTTCCGGGTCGGGTACCGGTATCAGGTAGGCATAGGGGAAAGGCACCGTTCTTTTCGGCCGGTAATCGGCAAAGTAAGGAACAGTTACCGGTTTTTTGCGGTCAGTGGGCTTTAACTGCGGAAAACCCCCGCCCGGCCTTTCTATTACTTCCAGTTCATAGGCATTGATGGTGATTGGCCCGGGAAGGGGCTGCAGGTCGTATTCAACGGCAAAGCTCCTGCCTTCGGGACTGAGCCCGAGCTGGATGGTCCGGCGGTCTGCTTCCTCCACCAGCTTCTGCAGCTCGTCGGCTTTTAGAGATGAATAATCAAGGATGGCCTTTAGAAAGTAGAAACAGCTCATCACCCTCGTTTTATAGTCGGCATGGACGTAGTTTTCATTCAGGATGGATAGCCTGTTCCGCAGCCCGACATAGTTGGTAAAATAGCGCGGTTGTGGTTCAAAAGTCACCCAGCCTCTGGACATGTCGCGCCAGTCGCGGAACATGCCATAGGGGACGGCCAGGGTGTTGTATTTCTCCTTCATGGTAGTGACGATGGCCGGAAGCATGGTATCCCGCTGGTAGGCCAGGAGTTCCGGGTCGGAGTTGGGATTGAGCGGCCAGGAGTAAGTTACCGTTTCTTCGTGGTAAGCGCCGTTGGTGGTGTGACAATCCACAACCAGGACCGGGTCCCAGAGGTTCAGGATGCGGGTAACCACCGCTTTCATCTCGGGACTTTCCAGCTTGACCGCATCCCGGTTGAGGTCCAGGTTCAGGGCGTTCTGTCGGATGCCCACACCCTGTTCCGGTCCCGGCTGCTGGCGCCGGTTTTCCGGGTTTATCCTTTCATTGCCGTCGGCGTTGAGATTGGGGACAATTAGCACCACCAGGTTTTTGAGGTAGGGATGGGAGGGGTTCATCAGTATTTCCCTGGCCAGCATCAATGAAGCTTCCTTGCCTTCCACCTCTCCGGCGTGAATGTTGGCCTGGATGTAGACTATGCTCTTCTTCAGGTTCCTGGCAGCCTGGGGGGTGTGGAGGGGAGGATTGCTTAGAATTAACATCGGGATGCGCCGCCCTTCGGCTGTCTGCCCGATATCCTGGACCACCAGGTTGGGACTGACCTTCTGGAATTCAGTGATTAGACCCAGCACATCAACATAGCGAGAAGTGGCGGTGAAATTACTTCTTTCGGCCACCGTCAGCAGCTGCTCTGGAATCACCAGCGGAGGGGCCGGGGAAGGCCGGGCCTGTTTTTTCTGGTTGCCAGTTTGCCCGGTTTTCAGTTGAACCGGGGCGGCGGCCCCGGCAGCCGTGACAACGGCCAGTCCCGTGATCAGGGCCAGGCCCAGGACGAATATGTTACGGCGAGTAAATCTTCTTTGAATCATAACTGTTTCCTTTATCTGGATTTAAATAAAATTTTATCAGGCTTGAAGCCCGGAATTTTTCCATAGTCTTCCGAACATTAAGGCCGACCGCAACCAATTGTTAAGAATCAGAGTTTACCCCGGTGGCCGCTTGCGGTCAACAGAATTTTTCTTTCCGGCTAAAACATATTATCCAGTCTAAGGGGTCTATCTGGAAGCGGCCGGGTGGATAAAGAGTCCGGTTAGCTCGACCTGTCCCGGGCGGGGGAAGCGAATGTCGAGCCTCGTTCCAGGATTACATCAGCGAACGGGCTGGTGCCAATAAAATCGATGGCCTGGGGCGTCTCTGCCTGGCGGAAAGAAACGGAGATGTTTACATTAATGTCCTGAGTTGTAAAATAGCCGGGGAGAATTAATAACATGGGAATGTTTCCGGTAAGACCAGAAAAAGAAAAGGACCTGCTGGAGCGCCTGGCCAGGCTGGGAATCAGGGAATCCGACCTGGAAGAGAAGTTCATCCGCTCCCGGGGTAAAGGCGGGCAGAAGGTCAACAAGTCGGCCACCTGCGTTTACCTGAAGCACCTGCCCTCCGGCCTGGAAGTAAAATGCCAGCGGGAGCGCTCTCAGGCCTTGAACCGTTTCCTGGCCCGGCGCATCCTGGTGGAGAAGCTGGAAGCCAGGATTCTGGGTAAAGAAACCGAGGAGCAGCAGCGGGTGGAAAAAATTCGCAGGCAGAAGCGGAAGAGGTCTAAAAAGGCCAAAGAAAAAATGCTGGCCGCAAAGAAGAGGCGTTCGCTTCTTAAAGAGATGAGAAAAGTCTTTCTCGGTTCCGGGCAGCCCGATTAAGCCTTACTCGGAGGCCAGACTGATTAAAGCCTGCAGGAGTAAATTGGCTGCCTTTTCCAGGTCTTCCGGGTTGATGGCTTCCTCGGGGGTATGGCTGAGGCCGTCAATTGAGGGTATGAAGATCATGGCTGACGGGCAGACGGCCGAGAGTATCTGGGCGTCGTGCCCGGCCCCGCTCGGGAGCAACCGGTATTCGTAGCCCAGTTGTTGACACAGGCCTTTCAACCTGTCCAGCAATTTCTCGTTGATTTTTACCGGCTCGGTGCTGTCCACGATTCGCCGGTAGAAAGACAGGCCCCGGGTGGAGGCCACCTCCGAGCCCAGGCCCAGCACTTCTTCTTCCATTGCCTTTAAGGATGCAGGCTCCTGGCTTCTCAGGTCCAGGGTGAAATCAGCTTCGCCCGGAATGATGGAGAACGAACCCGGTTTGAGCAGTACCCGGCCGATGGTGATGGTGTTGCCGTAGTACTTTCTGGCCACCAGCCGGGTGGCCCTCAGGGAGAAATCGGCCAGGGCGATGAAGGCATCCTGTCTCAGCTCGAGAGGTGTGGTGCCGGCATGTCCTGACCGCCCGACGAAGGTGGCCTGGTAATATCTTTTGCCGGCTATGGCGGAAACCAGCCCGATGGGAACACCTTCCTCCTCCAGAACCGGGCCCTGCTCGATGTGGATTTCCAGGAAGGCGGCCACTTCGGGTCTTTCTGCAGACGCCCCCAGCACGGAATCGACGGACAGTCCGGCCTTCTGCAGGATTTCTTCCAGGGGATGTCCAAACTGGGTCCGGGCGGTTTTGAGCTGTCCGGTCAGGAGCTGCCCGGTAAAAGCCCGACTGCCCAGGAAATCGCCAATCAGGTTGCCCTCTTCATCCGTGAAGGAAACAACTTCCAGGGTTTTTCCGGGTACAATGTTTTCTTCCTTTAACCTGCGGAGACATTCCAGGGCGGCCATAACTCCGACCGAGCCGTCGTAGCGGCCGCCGTTCAGAACAGTGTCCAGGTGGGAGCCAGCCATCACCACCAGGGGCTGGTTCCCGGGGAGGCGGCCGAAGATGTTTCCAGCCCCATCCTGCCTGTAAACCAGGCCGGCATCTTCAATCTTATTCCTGAGCCATTTCCTGGCTTCCAGGTCGGAGAGACTGAACGAGGGACGCGAAATTCCTCCCCTGGAGTCCTGCCCGATGTTCCCCAGTTCTTCCAGGTCCCGGACCAGGCGTTCAAAGTTGACCTTCAAATCTTTTATCATTGTCCGGCGGGCTTATCCTGTCACCAGGGCCAGCATTTCTTTAACGGCCTGGCTCATTCCCACCATGGCTGCCCTGGCCACGATGGCAAAACCGATGCTCAGCTCGCTTATTTCTTTAATCTCTACGATCGGCTGGACGTTGTGATAATCAAGTCCATGCCCGGCATGAACTTCCAGGCCAAGGCTACAGGCCAGGGAAGCGGCCTGCCTGACTTCTTCCAGGTGTTTTTGCCGGTCCTTCTCTTTCCGGGCCTCAGCGTATCTCCCGGTATTGATTTCGATAAGGTCAACTCCGACCTGCCGGCAGGCCTCAACCTGTTGCCGGTCGGGGTCGACAAAAATGCTAACCCTGATGCCAGCCTTCTGCAGCGGAGGAATGTAGCGGGCCAGGTGTTTTTTATGACCTGCCACGTCGAGGCCGCCCTGGGTGGTAACCTCGTCCGGGCTTTCCGGCACGAGAGAAACCACGTCGGGTTTGACTTTCCGGGCGATGTCGAACATTTCCGGAGTGGTGGCCATCTCCAGGTTCAGTTTGGTCTTGATGGTTTCCCGTAGCAGCTTCAGGTCTCTTTCCTGGATATGGCGCCGGTCGCCCCGCAGGTGACAGACGATGCCGTGGGCTCCAGCCTGTTCGGCCAGCAGGGCGGCCAGCACCGGCTCGGGCTCGCTGGCCCTTCTGGCCTGCCTGATGGTGGCAATATGGTCAATATTTACTGACAGACGCATGATGACCTCCGTTTTTTATATAAATCCAGCCCGGGAGCATTATCTGGCCGGCCCTTTCCAGGCTCCACCGTTCGCCAAATCTACCTGCTCCCGCAATGACTGTCGATGACCCTGGCCAGCCTGGCCGCCAGCTCTTCGACCAGGCTCCGGTCTGGTCCTTCAATCATCACCCGGGCCAGCATTTCGGTCCCGGAATAGCGGACTTCCAGCCGGCCATTTTTTCCCAGCCGGCTCCTGACCTCGGCTGCTGCTTCTTCATAGCCGGGGATTTCAGCCAGCGGCACCTTTTCCCGGACCCGGACGTTGAGCAGAACCTGCGGGTATTCCCTGAAATCCCTGACCAGTCCGGAGAGGTTTTGCCCTTTTTCCAGAATGACTTCCAGCATCTTGAGCGTGGTCAGCAGGCCGTCACCGGCCACCGACTGGTCCAGGAAAATGGTGTGTCCGGATTGCTCGCCTCCCAGGTTATACCCGCCTTTGAGCATTTCGTCCAGGACGTACTTGTCGCCGACCCTGGTCCGGATGAGCCTGATTTCGTTTTCTTCCAGGATTTTTTCCAGGCCCATGTTGCTCATTATGGTGGCCACCACCGTATTTTTTTTAAGGGCCCTTTTTTCTTTAAGGTGCAGGGCCTGAACGAACAGGGTGTGGTCACCATTTAAGACACGGCCCCGCTCGTCAGCCCAGATGGCCCGGTCGGCGTCGCCGTCGAAGGCCACCCCCAGATCAGCCTTTTCTGCCACCACTGTTTTGGCCAGCTGCTCAGGATGGAGGGAGCCGCAACCATTATTTATGTTTTTTCCGTCGGGCCGGCTGTTGATGGTTATCAGCTCGAAGCCCAGGCTGCCGAAGAGAGCCGGGGCCAGTTCCGAGCTGGCTCCGTTGGCGCAGTCAATGACCAGTTTCAGCTTCTTACCGGGTCGGGGGGGACCGGCCTGCCTCAGGAAATCCAGGTAACTCAGTTTCAGTTCATCGTCCACCTCGAAGTGGCGCTCTCTGACCAGGCCGGGCGGAAGGTTTTCCGAAGTTATCTCGCTTTCCAGTTCATCTTCCCAGTCTTCGGGAATCTTGGTGCCCAGGTGCGAGAATATTTTTATGCCGTTATCAAGGAACGGATTGTGGGAGGCCGAGATGACCACGCCGGCACTGAAATCGCCGGTTCTCACCAGGTAGGAAATTGCCGGGGTGGTGATGACCCCGGCCGAGACCGCTTGGCCGCCACCGGCCAGAAAACCTGAAACCAGGCTCTCTTCCAGCCAGGTTCCCGATTCCCGGGTATCGCGTCCGGTAACTATTCTGGGCAGGAGTTTCCGGCGCCTCAGCAGGCGGGCCAGGGCCCGCCCGAGAATAATTACCGTTTTTTCGTCAAGCGGAAATTCTCCCGCCCTGGCTCTTAATCCGTCGGTTCCGAACAGCTGGGGCATGTCGTCCTTTCTTCCTTTTTAAGTTTGAGACTGACAGGTTGCGAAGAATTTCAGCAATATTATAAATCAAGCCTGGCCAAATTCGAACTACCGGCAGTCTGTTTACCCCCGGCCGCTCCCGATATTCTGGAGTCTGTTTTCTCTATTATCAGTGTCACCCTGGCCCTGGGGTAGGGAGTGAGCAGTCTGAGCTCGGGGCGGGGCAGTATCAGGTCCACGTCCAGAACAGTACTGGTGTTTATGGTTGAAGCGTCTATGGGGCTGGTTATAACTTTATCCCGCGCCCTGACTTTGCTCTCCGGCCCGGCCACCATGACCCTGGTCGGGTTGACTTCCACTCTGACCAGGTGGTAACCGTCCGGAGGTCTTCCGATTATGGTCGGGACCACCTCCATCTCCAGTTTCCTGGTTCTTTCCAGCTTGACATGGACATAGGCCGGGCTGAAGCTGACGATTTCCACTCCGGCCGGGACCTTGATCATGCCGGCCTCTATCAGGTATTCCTGCTGGTAGATACTGGCCCGGCTCATATCCAGCTGGGCAGAAAAGTTCTCCGGCCTCAGGTCGTTAATCAGCCTTTTCCTGGCTCTGATTTTAAGGTTCAGGCTGGTGGCGGGCGGTTCGAGCACTTCTACCTCGGGGGGAATGTTAACCAGTTCCAGGTTGATGGTCAGGTTCTTTTCGGCGAAGGTTTTCTCTTCCGGGATCAGGATTATCCACAGGACCAGGGCCAGAAAAAGAGCCAGAACCTTTAACTGCCAGTTGCGGAGAATAATTTCTCTTATCATGATTTTCATTTTATTCTCAGGTATTCGTTCAGCCTGTTTTTCAGGGCTTCCTTGCCCTCCATCTTTTCTATCTGGCCTCTAACGGCCAGTGAAATCTCCCCGGTCTGCTCGCTGACCACGATGACCGCGGCGTCGGTCTGCTGGGCCAGTCCCAGGGCGGCCAGGTGCCTGGTCCGGGTGGCAAAATTCTCACCCGGGGTGTGGGTCTGGGACAGGGGCAGCAGGCAGGCCGCGGCGACAATCTTGTTGCCGCGTATTATGACTGCCCCGTCGTGCAGGGGAGATTTTGGAAAAAAGATGCTGACCAGCAGGTCCTTGGAAACCAGGGCTTCTATGGCCGTGCC
>CALEUG010000004.1 GCA_937920515.1 uncultured bacterium | reverse complement strand
CCCGATTAGTTTAATTAAAAAAAAGAATATCCAGGCGAGCAATTACAGGATTTCATATTCTGACTGACAGGACAGACTGCCCCGCGGCCGCAGAAGACTCTAATCCAAAATGTAATATGCAGACGGGCTATAAAATTCTGGCTTAATGATTCTTTGCTTCAAGCAGCCGGCGCCGCCTGTTTTCCCCCGCTGTGAAATTTTCGCTGCTTCGAAACTTAAATTAACGCTGATATTTATATTGTTTCGCCACCCGGGACCAACTTTAAGATAATCACCTCAGGGCTTTTGAATTTTTCCCGGCGGAACCTCCGGCCCTGGATAACAGCTTACTTCAGGCGGCTCTCCACTGCCTTCCAGTTCAGACTCCTGAAAAAGGCCTCGATGTAATCGGCCCGCTTCAACCCGTAATCGGTCAGGAAGGCGTGCTCAAAAACATCCATGATCAGCAGCGGCTGGCAGCCGGCCGGATGGCCGACGTCGTGCTCGTTTATCCAGAAATTGATAAGCCGCCCGGTAGCCAGGTCCTGGTAAAGGCCGACCCAGCCGATGCCTCTCATGGCGCCGATGGCTCTGAATTCCTTTTCCCACAGTTCGTAGCTTCCGAAATTTTCAACAATTTTCTGGTAAAGCCGGCTGCCGGGAGACAGGGCTTCCTTCCCGCCCAGGTTTTCAAAATAGTATTCGTGAAGCCTCATCCCGTTCCATTCCCAGCCCAGCCTTCTTTTGAGCTCGGCGAACTCCGGAGTTCCCGCCTTTCCCTCCTTTACCATCTGGGCTATGGTCTCCAGCAGTTTGTTGGTGTTATTGACATAACCCTGGTAGAGGGTGAAATGGTTTTTGAGCAGGGTCTCGCTAAAGCCCGGCAGGCCCAGCAACCCGGAATAATCTTTTGCCTGGTAAGCCATGGTTTGACCTCCTCCTTTTTCCCTGGTCAGAATTTTCAACGGAGCCCGGAGCAGGATGCCAAGCGTTCCTGCCAGATAGAGAAATTTGCGTCTTCTCAGGGCAGCCCTCCGTTTACTTATATATTTATATTATACACTACAAATGTCTCCGGGCTTGCCCGGCTACTTTTTCTTGACCTCTTCCTCAGCCTCGGGCAGCAGGCCAACCTTTCTCCTGATTTCCAGGTCAATCTGGTTGGCCAGCTCTTTATTTTCCTTCAACAGCTTCTTGACGTTTTCCCTGCCCTGGCCGAGCCTTTCCCCTTTGTATGAATACCAGGTGCCGGTCTTTTCCAGGATGCCATACTGGATCCCGGAATCCACCAGGTCGCCCTCGCGGGAAATCCCTTCGCCAAAGATGATGTCGAACTGGGCTTCCCGGAAAGGCGGGGCCAGCTTGTTCTTGACTATCTTCACCTTGACCCGGCTGCCGACCACCTCCTCGCCTTCCTTAAGGGTGGCCAGCTTGCGGACATCTATGCGCATGGAGGCGTAGAATTTGAGGGCCCGGCCGCCGGTGGTGGTTTCGGGCGAGCCGACAAAAACCCCGATTTTTTCCCTGATCTGGTTGATAAAAATGAAGCAGGTCTTGGACTTGCTGACGATGGCCGTCAGTTTCCGCAGGGCCTGGGACATCAGCCTGGCCTGAAGACCCATGTGAGCATCGCCCATCTCGCCTTCCAGCTCGGCCTTGGGCACCAGGGCGGCCACCGAGTCCACCACTATAACATCCACCGCCCCGCTTCTGACCAGCACTTCAGCTATTTCCAGGGCCTGCTCTCCGTAATCAGGCTGAGATATCAGCAATTCATCAACATTGATCCCGACCTTGGAGGCGTACTGAGGGTCCAGGGCATGCTCGGCATCAATGAAGGCTGCCTGGCCGCCGCGACGCTGGGCTTCGGCAATAACGTGGAGAGCCAGGGTGGTTTTGCCGGTGGCTTCAGGTCCGAATATCTCCACCACCCGACCCCGCGGGAACCCGCCTATCCCCAGGCTGAGGTCAAAAGAAATTGACCCGGTGGGTATCACCTCGGCTTTAACCGCGGCCTCCTTCTGGCCGAGTTTCATAACCGCGCCCTTGCCGAATTGTTTTTCGATCTGGCTCAGGGCAGCATCCAGGGCCTTGCCCCGGGAAACCTGTCTCAGTTCGGTTTCGTCCGGTTTCATCATTGCCTCCAATTTATTAGCTTGACTGTCTCTTCAGCCGTCAGGAGTAATCCCGGACCTGACTGACCCTAAATCATCCCGATGATTTTGCCCTCGTCATCCACGTCAATCTTCTCGGCTTGAGGGGACCTGGGCAGGCCCGGCATGGTCATTATATCACCGCACAGCAGAACCACAAAACCGGCCCCGGCGCTGAGCGAAGCGTTGGTCACAGTCAGAGTCCAGCCCCGCGGCCGGCCCAGTTTCCTGGAGTCATCTGACAGCGAGGACTGGGTTTTGGCCACGCAGACCGGCGTTGCCCCAAAACCTATTTTTTCATACAGCTCCATCTTTTTCTTCGCGGCCGGCTCAATCTTTATCCCGTCGGCCCCGTAAATCTTCCTGGCAATCGTTTCCACTTTCTGGGCGATGGACACCTCCAGCGGGTAGAGGAAATCAAAATTGTTTTTATCCTCGTCTATGGCTTTCATCACGGCTTCAGCCAGTTCCAGTCCACCCTCTCCCCCTTTGTTATAGACATCGCTCAGGGCGTAGCGGACTCCTTCCTGCCTGACCAGCTTTATCCAGGTGTCGATTTCGGTGGCCTGGTCAGCCGGGAACAGGTTAAGGACCACCACGAAGGGCGTGCCGAATATTTTCATGTTTTCAATGTGCTTCCTGAGGTTGTCAAAGCCGGCTTCCACCGCCTGCGGATTTTCCCGGCCCAGTTCATCGAGTTTCATACCGCCGTGGTACTTCAGAGCTCTCAGGGTTGAGACCAGCACCGTGGCGGCCGGCGGCGGCACCTGCCCGGTGCGGACCACAATATCAAAGAACTTTTCGGCCCCCAGGTCGGAAGCAAACCCCGTCTCAGTCACCACATAATCGGCCAGACTGAGGGCCAGGCCGGTGGCCACCACCGAATTGGTACCGTGGGCAATGTTGGCGAACGGCCCGCCGTGGATTATGGCCGGGGTGCCCTCCATGGTCTGGGCCAGGTTGGGTTTGATGGCATCTTTCAGCAGGGCAGCCATAGCCCCGTCGGCCTTGATATCGCGGGCAAAAACCGGCTTGCCGTCAATAGTAAAGCCGACGAGCACGTTGCCCACTCGCCTTTTCAGGTCTTTAAGGTCAGCCGACAGGCAGAGTATGGCCATGATTTCGGAAGCGGCGGTTATGTCAAACCCGGTTTCCCTGGCAAAGGTCTGGAAGGTCTCGTCCAGCCCTATTATTACCTGACGCAGGGAACGGTCGTTCATGTCCAGAACCCTTTTCCAGGTCACGGTCCGGCCGTCCAGCAATCCGGTCGGGCCGTCGAAGTGGACGCGGTTATCGACCATGGCCGCCAGCAGGTTGTGGGCGGCCGTGACCGCATGAATATCTCCCGTAAAATGAAGGTTGATTTCTTCCCTTGGAAGGACAGTGGCCTTTCCCCCGCCGGTGGCTCCGCCCTTAATTCCGAAAACCGGTCCCAGCGAAGGCTCCCGCAGAGTAACACAGGCTTTCTTTCCCAGCCTATTCAGGGCGTCGGCCAGCCCGATGGCCGTGGTGGTTTTCCCCTCTCCCGCCGGGGTAGGAGTCATGGCCGTTACCATTATCAGTTTCCCCTTCTTTTCGGAAAGAAGGGATTGATAGTCAACCTTGGCCTTGTAACGGCCATAAAGTTCCAGTTTTTCTTCCGGTATGCCCAAACTCGAAGCAATTTCGGTAATAGGTCTCATTTCGTAAACCTCCCTCCCCAGCATTTAACCAGAACTCCTTCCCTTGTGCAACCACTTTTTTCCCGGCTGGCGGCAGAAGTTGACGCTGTAAAAATGAGACTGGTACTTTTCAATCAACCCTTCGTCGGCAAAGCTGTAGTAGCAATTATTGCCAATTATGATATGGTCCAGCACCCTGATCTGCATCACGGCGCAGGCAAAGACCAGGTCGCGGGTGATGTCGCGGTCGCAGCTTGAAGGTTCAGGGTCGCCGGAAGGGTGATTATGGACGAAAATCAGGCTGGAGGCCTCGTATTTCAGGGCCTGCTTGATGACCTCCCGGGGATAGACAGCGCTGGAATCCACGGTTCCCTCAAACAGGGTCTTTTCCTCCAGCACCTGGTTCTTGGTGTTTAAAAACAGCACCTTAAAAACTTCAATTTTCAGGTCGCGCAGGCTGTAATAAAGATAGTCAAAAACTTCACGGGAAGATTTGCAGACCGGCCTCTTGATGATACAATCCTTCAGATAGCGCCGGGCCACCTCGTGTACCAGCTTCAGCCCGAATATATTTTTCGGTCCTATGCCCTTGATTTTCTGCAGGTCGAGCGGGTCGGCTTCCATGACGGCCCGGAAGGTCCGGAATTCCTTGAGGGCCAGCCGGGCCGCCTCCCGGCAGTCCCGGCGCGGGGTGCCCAGGGTCAGCAGCAATTCGACGATTTCGTAATCCAGGAAGCCGGCCAGCCCGCCCTTCAGGAATTTTTCCCTCAACCTCTGGCGGTGCCCTTCACTGGCGGCCTTGATCACCTGTTCCAGTTCAGACATGGCCACTCTCCGGCGAGATCTGGATATTAACCAATATGCGGGTCAGTGTTTACTGAAAAAGACGAAGCCGGAAATAGTTTTTTCCCACCGGGGCGGCCGGAACTTTTCAGGGGCTTAAAATTTTATTCGGCATACATCCGGTCGATCAGGTCTTTATACTTTTCCTCGACTATCTTCCGGCGGACCTTAAGGGTCGGGGTCAACTCGCCGGCCTCTATCTCGAAGTCCTTGTCCAGCAGGGTGATCTTCTTGATTTTCTCGTAGGAAGCCAGGTGCGGGGTCAGGCGCTCGATCTCCTTCATAAAAAATTCGTAAATTTCTTCTCTGGCAATCAACTCTTTGCGGTCGCCAAAAGCTACGTTATTCTCCCTGGCCCAGATTTCCAGCTTGTCAAAATCGGGGACAATCAGGGCCGAGACAAATTTGCGGTGGTTCCCTACCACCACCGCGTTGGCGATGTAAGGGCTGGACTTCAAGGTGTTTTCAATCGGCTGCGGGGCCACGTTCTTGCCGCCGGCGGTCACCAGGATGTCTTTCTTGCGGTCGGTAATCACCAGGTAGCCTTCCTTGTCCAGGTAGCCGATGTCCCCGGTCTTGAACCAGCCATCCTCAAAGGCTTCCCTGGTTTCGGCCTCTTTCTTGAAATAACCCTTCATGACGTTGGGACCACGGGCCCAGATTTCTCCATCCCCGGCAATTTTTACCTCCACCCCGGGCACAATTTTGCCGACCGAGCCAAAACGAAAGTCTTCCAGCCGGTTGACGGCAATGACCGGCGAGGTCTCGGTCAACCCGTAACCTTCGATCACCAGTATGCCCATGGCGTAGAAAAACTCGGCGATGTCGCGAGAAAGGGGCGCCCCGCCCGAAACAAAAAACCTCACTCTTCCACCCGTCTTTTCCACTATTTTGGAGAAAACCAGCTTATAGGCCAGGCCGTACCTGAACCTGAGCCAGGCCGGTATCTTTTCCCTGTTAATTTTTTTCTGGGCATACTTCCGGCCAGTCTTAAGGGCCCAGAAAAATATCTTTTTCTTCAGATTGGAAGAGCTGAGGACGTTGTCGATGACCCTGGCGTAAAATTTATCAAACAGCCGGGGCACGCTGACCATGATGGTCGGCCGGGCTTCCACCAGGTTCTGGGCTACCGTATCAACGCTTTCGGCATAGGCAATGGTCGCCCCCACGTATATCCAGGCAAAGGTGCACATTCTTTCCAGGACGTGGGACAGGGGCAGAAAGGACAGGGCTGTATCCTTTTCTGTGAATTCAATAACCGAGCGCAGGGCCTGGACGTTGCTCACCAGGTTGTAGTGGCTGAGCATGGCTCCCTTGGGCACCCCGGTGGTGCCGGAAGTATAGATGATGGTGGCCAGGTCATCGGGGCCAATGGACTCGGCGATTTTCTCGAATTCACCGGGATTCTGCCGGTTAAGTTTCTCACCTTCTTTCTCGACTTCCTTCAGGGTCAGCACCCCGGGCGGGGCCTGGTCTTCAATCATGATGTATCTATCCACCAGCGGCAATTCCGGCTTGAGTGGCTCCAGCCTGGACCACATTTCCGGGTTAGAGCAGACCACGAACCTGGCCTCGGAATCGTTGATTATGTATTTTATCTGGGGTGGCGTCAGTGAGGTATAAATGGGCACGGTTACCGCCCCCAGGCAGATGGCGCCCAGGTCAACCATTACCCATTCCGGGCGGTTCTCGGAGAGAATGATCAGTTTGTCCCCGCTTTTCAGGCCTAAGGCCCTCAGCCCGGCGGAAATGTTCCGGACCCGTTGAGAAAATTCGTCTGTGGAGATCGGGCTGTATTTGCCCTCGCGCTTGACCAGCATCAGAGCTTCTTTGCGATAGGTTTTCTCGGTGTTAAGGAAAACTCTGGCCAGGGTATCAATCATTGTCCTCTCCTTTCTCGCCTTCTCTTCTGCCCGGCAGGCAGATTAATAATAATCTTTATTTTTTATATTTATACCTATTTTGGCTGGAGACTGCCACCACTTTTTTTTCGTGTTCCAGAAGCCATTTCTTCCGCCATAACCCACCGCCAAACCCGGTCAGGCTGCCGTCGGCACCGATGACCCGGTGGCAGGGAACAAAAATTACCAGAGGATTCTTATTGTTGGCCCCACCCACAGCCCGGGCCGCCCCCGGACGACCGCAGGCCCGGGCTATCTCCCCGTAGCTCCTGGTCTCTCCAAAGGGTATTTTCCTCAGCTCGGCCCAGACCACTTTCTGAAATTCAGTCCCCCGCAGGGCGAGTCTCACGGAAAATTCTGTTCTCCTGCCCTCAAAATATTCAGCCAGCTGCCGCCAGGCTTCTCGCAGAACGCCCGGAGCGTCCTTCAACCCTACCTCAGTCCCGGCCTGTTTTAACCCGGCTGCCTTCTTGCCCCTGGTGAAAGAACAGGTGCGGACTCCTTCCGGGCCACCCTCAATTGCTATTATTCCTATCGGAGAATGGTAATAAATTTCCATCCGGCCTCCGGCCCGCCCGTTATTCTTTTATTTTTACCCAGATCCTGGTCAGGCCCCGCTCGTTCTCGAACCGTAGTTCGAAAACGTCAGGGAAGGCCTTGAAAAGCTGCGAAAGCTGGCGGAAACCGTAGGTTCTGGGGTCAAAGCCGGGGTCCAGCTGCCGGAGATAGAAGCCAATGGTGCTGAGCTTGGCCCAGCCGTCTTCGTCGGTGGCCATATCCACAGCTGCCTTCAGCAAAGGCAGGGGGTCGTAACCGCGGGGTTTTTGCTCTTCGGCCGCCTTCTCCGTCGCTCCTTTCCTTTTCCTTTCTCTTTCCCTTTCCCTGGGCCCCAGGTTTTCGGTATAGATAAAGATGTTGCAGGCGTTGACAAAAGCCTTGGGGGTCGACCTCTTGCCAATCCCCATCACGAAGAAACCGGCCTCCCTGATCCTGGTGGCCAGCCTGGTGTAGTCGGAATCGCTGGAAACGATGCAGAAGCCCTCCACCAGGCGGCTGTGCAGGATGTCCATGGCATCGATGATCAGGGCGCTGTCGGTAGCATTCTTGCCCACGGTGTAACGGAACTGCTGCACCGGCTGGATGGCATTCTCGTGCAGGGCTTTCTTCCAGCCGGCCATGTTGACCGTGGTCCAGTCGCCGTAAATTCGCCTGATGGTAATCAAGCCGTACTTGCCGACCTCGGCCAGGATGTCGCCTATGAGCGAAGGCTGGGCGTTGTCGCCATCTATCAGCAGGGCTATCTTCCGGCTCTTTTCGTCTGTAAAACTTTCTATCATCTCAGCTCCTGATATAATTAAATCTGGAGATTCACCTTAAAAACTTCGTTTATATTATGGCACATCTGAGGTAGAATTATCAAAATTTTAACCTGGCCGGAAGTCTCATCCCGGTCCCGATGGCAGTCGCAGGAGAGAACATGAACCTCGGAACTGGCGCTTTTATCTTCTCCATACTGGTTTCAGCCATCGCGGCCATCATCAGCGAAGTCCGCAACCAGAAAATTCTCGCTTACTTCTTCCGGCCCTTCACCATAATGCTGACCGTCGGCCTGCTCCTTGAAACCCGGCCTTATTCTTTTTACCGGAATGCCGTGGCCGTCGGCCTGGTCCTCTGCCTGCTGGGCGACGTCATGATGATGTTGAAAAAGAAACGTTTTCTGACCGGGCTGGCCTTCTTCCTGGGAGCTCTGGCGGTCTTTACGGTTGCCTTTTATAGCCGGGTCAGCCGGGAATTCCTGAGCTGGCCGGTTATTCCCCTGGCCCTGCTGGCCGGAGTGGTCCTTTTCCTGACCTGGCCCGGGACCAAACGCCAGCGGGTCCCGGTCTTATTCTACATGCTGGCCCTGCTGACCATGACCCGGGTAGGGCTGGAGCAACCACACCAGCTGCCCGGCACCGGGCCCTGGCTGGCCGCTTCCGGCAGCCTGCTTTTCCTGGTCTCTGACACGGTCCTGACCCTCAATCGATTTTATCGCCCTTTCCGGTCGGCTCAGGTGATAATTCTCTCCACCTTCTACTCTGCCCTCCTGCTGATCGCCCTGTCGGTCTGAATTTTAGTCCCGCCACAAAAACAAAATCACCCGCGGCGGTGATTGATTTTACTGGCTTAAAATTATCTAATTACTAATGATAAGGAGGCTGGAAATGGAGCTGCACCTTCAGGCCCTGATCGACAGCATCAAAGACGCCGTGGTGGCTGTCGATTCTTCGGGCAAGGTCATAATCTGGAATCCCGGAGCCGAGCTGATATTCGGCTATAAGAAGAAGGAGGCCATCGGTCACCAGATTGATGAGCTAATTGGCGGACCGGAGGAAAAAGAAGCCAGGAAAATAACCAGAAACATCCTGAACCGCCGGGTTTCCAACTTCATCGCCACCCGCTACCGGAAGGACGGGAAACCGGTCAGTGTCAGCATTTCGGCTTCCCCCGTGGTCTACAAGAATTATCTGATAGGAGCGGTGGCCGTTTACAAGGATATAAGCGAGCTGGTCCGCAAGGACCAGCTTCTGGCCCATACCAACAGGTTGCTGCGGGCCATCAGCGATATCAACCAGATGATCATCCAGGTCAAGGACCCTTACAAGCTTCTCCACAGGGCCGCCCGAAGCCTGGTGGAGAACGGAAAATATGGCCTGGTCCGGATAGCGCTGGTTGACGACCGGTTGAAACCAATTAAATTTTTTGGCCACGGAGATCAAAATATACTCAACCGCCTTACACCCTGCCTGGAAAGGGTTCTTAAAAATAAGCGGTCTTTCTTCATCCCGGACGTTACCAGGAGTCCTGCCTGCAGAAAATGCCCGCGCCAAAAAAAGGGAGGCTGGGTGGCCTGCTTTCTCCTCGAGCACAACCGGGAAATTATCGGGGCGATGCAGGTTGGCTATGCCCGGGAAATCTTTGACCAGGCCGCGGAGATAAAACTCCTGGAAGAAATCGCCGGCGACCTGGGGTTTGCCCTGTATTCCATCAGGAAAGACCGGGAAAAGCAGAGGGTCGAGGCCGAGCTTAAGAATCTCCAGCAGTTTCAGGAAAAAATACTGACCAGCCTGGCCGAGGGAGTGGTGGTGGAAAACGCCAGCGGACATATCACCTATGTCAACCCCGCCCTGGAGAAGATGCTTGGCTACAGGCCCGGCGAATTGCTGGGCCAGCACTGGAGCGTGTTCATCCCTGAAGACCAGTTAGAACAGGTCCAGCGCAAGTCCAGGGCCCGGCAGTCCAGGACCAGGGAACGGTATGAAACCAGGCTGAAGACCAGGGACGGCCGGCTGATTCCGGTGCTGATCCATGCCCATTCCATCTTTGAAAAGAAACAATTCAGCGGCGTGGTCTCGGTCATCACCGATATTTCCAATTTAAAGAAAATTGAAGAAGAGCTGCGGCTATCCAGGGAAGAAGCCCTGGCCGCCAGCAAAGCCAAGAGTGAATTCCTGGCCAACATGAGCCACGAAATAAGAACGCCGATGAACGGCATCATCGGCATGATTGAACTGGCCCTGCAGACCGAGCTGACCGACGAACAGCTGCAGTTCCTCAAGGCGGCCAGGGCCTCGGCCGAGTCCCTGCTGACCATCCTCAACGACATTTTGGACTTTTCCAAGATAGAAGCCAGGATGATTGAACTGCTGCCGGCTGAATTCAACCTGCATAATTCCATCACCGAAATTGTGGCCACCCTGGCCCTGCCCGCTCACCAGAAGGGCCTGGAATTGCTCTGTCGCGTGCCCCCTTCCCTGCCTGAAACGGTAATCGGCGATACCAGCCGCCTCCGCCAGGTACTGCTGAACCTGGTCAGCAACGCCATAAAGTTCACCGATCAGGGTGAGGTGGAGGTTGAGGTCAAGGAGGAAGCCAGGACTTCGAAGGACATAACTCTACATTTTCTGGTGCGGGATACCGGCATCGGCATTCCCGGGGACAAGCTGGAAAGCATCTTCCAGCCTTTTGTCCAGGCCGACGCTTCTTTCAGCCGGAAGTACGGTGGCACCGGCCTGGGACTGGCCATCACCTCACAGCTGGTCAGCCTCATGGGCGGACGCATCTGGGCCGAGAGTGAGGTCGGAAAAGGCAGCACTTTCCACTTTACGGTTAAGCTGGGGCTTGCCCCCGAGCCCCGGGTTCGTGCTATCCCGGCCACCCTGGCCGCCGTTCAAGGGCTCCGGGTGCTGGTGGTGGATGACAACATGACCAACCGGGTTATCCTGAAAGAAATGCTCCAGAGCTGGCGGATGAAGCCCGAAGTTGCCTCCTCCGGACCCGAGGCCATTGCCCTTATAGGAGAAGCCCTGAGCAGGCAGGAAGGTTTCGGGCTCTTTCTGCTCGACCTGTCCATGCCGGAAATGGACGGTTTTGAGCTGATCCGCAGGATAAAAGAAATCGATGGGGCTCAGGACGTGCCCATCATCATCCTGACTTCGGCTGACCGGGTGGGCGACCTGCAGCAGGCCAAAGAACTGGGGGCCCAGGGATATCTGGTAAAACCGGTCCGGCCATCCGACCTTCTGGACACCATCATGGCCATCAAGGGCGCGACTTCAAGCGAGCACCGGCTGGAGGTCCCGATAACCGAGCATACTCTTCCCGAATTCCGCCGCAAGTACAACATCCTCCTGGCCGAAGACAACCCGGTCAACCAGAAGGTAGCAATTCATCTGTTGCAAAAAAAGGGGCACCGGGTGACCGTGGTGGAAAACGGACGCCAGGCCCTGGAAATTATCGAAAAAGAAAAATTCGACCTGGTGCTGATGGATGTCCAGATGCCGGAGATGGACGGCTTCGAGGCCACCAGGCAGATCCGCCAGCGCGAGCAATCCACCGGACAGCATCTCCCGGTGGTGGCCATGACCGCCCATGCCATGAAGGGCGACCGGGAAAAATGCCTGGAAGCCGGCATGGACGATTACGTAGCCAAGCCGCTTTACCCGGAAGAGCTGTACCGGGTGATTGAAAGGGCCATCGCCCGGAAAGGCTAACGCCATAAATTTTGTGAAGGGATCGGAATGAATACCAGGGAAAAGCGGGCTGCCAGAAGAGACCTGGATAAGTTCTCCCGTAAATCTCCTGGCCCGATACTTGTAGCCGAAGACGACCCGCTGGCCGGGAATCTACTGGAAAGAAGACTCCGCGAATGGGGCTACCAGGTTCACCGGGCCGAAAACGGCCAGCAAGCCTGGGATTGGCTTAAAAGGTCAGAGATTCGCATTGCCCTTCTGGACTGGATGATGCCCGGTCTGGAAGGCCCAGAGCTATGCCGGAGACTGAGGCAGTCGAACAAGGCGCGTTATACCTACTTGGTACTTCTAACCGCCCGGGACAGTTCTTTTGACATCATCCAGGGCCTGGAAGCCGGAGCCGACGATTACATGACCAAACCCATCCATCTGATGGAACTAAGAGCCAGGTTGCAGACCGCTCACCGCATAATCAACCTGGAAGATAACCTTATAAAGGCTAAAAGTAAATTAACCAGGCTGGCCTCCACTGACAGTCTGACCCGCGCCTGGAACCGGCGGACCATCTTTGGCTTCCTGGCCGAAGAACTCAACCGCTTCCGAAGAGAAGGGCGCCCCTTCGGGGTGTTGATGGCCGACCTTGACCATTTCAAGGAAATTAACGACCGCTACGGTCACCCGGCCGGGGATGCGGTGCTGAAACAGCTGGTAACTCTTACCAAAAATAACCTTAGAAATTATGACCGGGTGGGCCGCTATGGCGGGGACGAACTTATACTGCTCCTTCCGGGGCGTGATGCTAAAGCGACAGAAGCCGTTGCCACCAGGTTGCTGGAGCGGGTTCGCCGACACCGCTTCAGAATCGGCCCCAGGATCTCCATTACTGTAACCCTATCGATCGGCGGAACGGCCGTTACTTCATCTCGTGATAAAGTCGACATAATGGTCAGGGATGCCGACCGGGCTCTTTACCAGGCAAAGAAAAGAGGCCGGGACCGGGTAGTGATGTGGAATATCTCAGGAAAAGAATAAATTATGACAAGGAGGACAGGGATGGCAGGAAAAACTGGCGCCTCCGCACCCATTGACTTTCAGGATGTGCTGGAAAGAATCGGCGGCGATGAAGCCTTCCTCCTGGAGCTTCTGAACATCTACGACGAGGAATTCAAAAAGAAATATGATGAGCTGGAAAGGGCCGTCCGGGAGAAGGACTTCCAGGCAATCAGAGAGGCCGGGCATTACCTGAAAGGTGCCTCGGCCAACCTGAGCCTTCCGGCCCTGAGGGAAGCCGCCTGGAAAATGGAACAGGCCGGGGCCAGCAACAACATAAAAGCCGCCGGTGAAGCCCTCAGCTCTTTAAGAACAGAATACCAGAGGCTTCAGGAATTCCTCAAAGGTAGCCGCTGAGCAATAAAAAGGCCAAAGCAGTTCAGTCGGCAATTGTCGGTGCCTTTTTTTGAACCCCTTGTTGTTTTTGAATAAGAGCAAAAAATTCTGGCCCTTATTCCCACCAGAAAGGATGTGTTGATTACTTCTTGCAGCCCGCCATGAAATATGAAATGGCATAGAAATCACTAACAAGATTTATTAAAAAATCTTTTGGACAGGGCCTTGAGCCGAATTATTAAGTGGCAGCCCAAGGATACTTTAGTTTTAAGGCGCGGCCGTGTTAAAGAGAGTTGTTGTCATCGGGCTTTAATCTCTTAAGAAATGCGGCAACACCCGGGGAATTTCCAGGCTCAGCTCGACCAGTCCCCTGACCTGGCCGGCCTCGGTCCAGCTAGTTTGAAATATGAGCTTTTTCTGTCCCCGTTTCTCGATGGTGTAAACGTTCGGTTTTCCGCTTTCCAGTATTCTCTTGATTTTCTCCCGCGACTCCGGCTGATGGCAATCCATGATATTACGGCCGATGAGGGCCAGGCCACCTTCTGCCTGGAAAGACTGCGCGGCCCTGAGGTTCAGGTAAAGGATCTTGCCTTCAGCGTCGGTCACAGTGATGGCTCCAGGGAATTCTTCCATCCAGTCAGGTTTCTGCATCGTCTTCACCGTAATTATTACCGGTTGCCCCGCAGGGTCAACCTGATATAGATTTATTTATATAAGAAATTAAGTCTGCCTGGTAGTGATTTTTTAAATTTTTCCCGGGATTCCGGTTAATAAAGAAAAGGAACATGAAAAAAATTAAGGCCACGGTATTAATCTTAAAAGCAGAAAGCCGCCGATCGAGCCCGCCCGGAAGCCATTCAGTTTTGACCCGGCTCTACAGCCGGGCATCCATTATCCTTCTTGCCGTGACTTTACTGGCAGTTTTTCTGCCGGCGACCGGAGGGGATTCTGCCCCGGGCTCAGCCCGGCCAGGCAAAATTTACACAGATAATTTTATCTTAAAAGTCCCGGCCTGCCCGTTGCTTCAGAAAGGTTCGGGCTCACCTCTTCCAGCCAGAATTCAGGAAATTCTGGCCCGAAAGGTGGGCCTGGAAAGGATGGAAAAGCTGGAGCAGCAACTAAAACCGGTGGTCAATTCACCCGCCCTCGACCTTTATCTTCTGTATTTCTGGCTGAGGGGCCAGCCGGTTGAAGGTCTCTGCCTGTCACGGCTGCAATTAAGGCAGACACCTGCCGACCCCGTGCTACTGGCCAATGCTGCCGCCTTCCTCTACGCACTGGGAGAATTCCAGCTGGCGCGGGAAGCCACCCGGTCCGCCCGGCTTATGCTCCCGGACAATCCGGTACTGTGGAATAACCTTGGAGTTATTGGTTTCGCCCTCGGGGATAAAGACGAAGCTCTGAAGCTTTTCCAGCAGGCTGTGGTCTACGACAATTACCAGCCGGAGGCCAACCGGGCTCTTTATCTTTTTGCCCGGGCGGCGGCACCGGGCACCCGGGCTGCAACCTATCTGAAGAATTCCCTCCTGGGCGCTTACCGGGAATCACTGGCCCGGGATACGGGCGAGGTCCAGCCACCGCTGTCTTTCCAGCAGGAAGTATACCTGGCCAGGCCCGACCTGCCCGAAGACTTTGCCTCCTACCACCGCCTTATTCCTTATTACCAGACGGCTTTCGTCCAGATGGAAAGTAGAGAAATAGACCTCCACCAGGCGCTGGAAAGTCTGCTGGCCGCCGGGGTTAGCTTCCCGGAAACCGAAGCCGTGGTCCAGGATGGCCTGGCTCTAAATTCCGCCCGCGCTTACGTTCACCTCAATGAAATTGAGGGGCGACTGGATTACCTGGAAAGGGAGATAGAACGACCGGCAGACATGCAGCTGTCGCAGCTCCTGGCCGAGGCCAACGGCCAGGTTGATTCTCTCTGGCGTGACTACCAGAAAAGGGAGAAAGCCTGCCTGGCCCTGGCCCGCGAGGAAAGACTGGACTGCATTCAAAAAGCCAGAGAAGAATACTGCCAGGGCTACCGCCAGCGGGCCGATTATTTTTACCGTAAATACAGGGCAATTGTTTTAAGTTACATCCAGAAAGCCGAACCCGTTCTGAAGAGCTTCGTCAACAGCTTCTACTTCTGGGTACGCTACCTGCCTGAAGACCAGAGGCTGAGAAAAAGGACCGAGGCCGAACTCCGGGTCTGGCGTTTATACCAGCGGCTCTGGGAAAAAACCTTCCTGATGCTGACCAGGCTCAACCCGCCAGCCTTCAGGGAATGCCTGCCTTCCCTGCCCCTGGAACCTGAAAGCCCGGCTGAACCGCTGATAACTCTTTACGACCCTTTCTCAGCCATCAATTTTGATTACCGGGATGAGCGGCTGACCTTCAGCCTCAGGGCCGACCGGATTTTATTCATGGCCACCTCCTCGCTTTCAGAGCTGTCTCCAGCCGGGCAGCCATTGATGTCAACCGTGCATCTATACCCGCCCGAGACCTCAGGCCTCAAGCCACTCTATCTGGTGCTGGAGGACCGGGGAAAACTCTGCGATGTGGGAGAACTCGGGCCCTGGTCCTATACCGGTCTGAGCTCGCCCACCTCCTGGAAAGTGCTCATCAACCTGAGTCTGCCCGAGCCGGCAAAAAACTGATGGACAGGCGCTTTTCTTTCCTGATAACATAGAAAAAATTTTTCTGCGGAGGCAGTCTTTAAACATGGAAAGCAAAGAAAAAGCCCGTTTCCCGAAAACCTTCTGGACAGCCAACACCATCGAACTGTTCGAAAGGGCGGCTTACTACTCGATGGCCTCCTTCATGGTCATCTATTTGAAGGAAGTCCTGGGCATGTCTCCAACCTTTGCTACCTTCCTGAACGGTTCGTTGCTGTGGGGACTTATCTACTTGATGCCGATTGTCTCCGGAACGCTGGCCGACAGGTACGGTTTCAAACGTTCACTGAGCCTGTCGTTCCTGATGCTCTTTTTCGGCTACCTGATAATGGGCAACGTCCAGAAATTCTGGCCGGCCATATCCGGCAGCCGGGCAGCCACAATAAATTACACCATCCCGGTGGTGGTGGCCATTGTCCTGATTGGCCTGGGCGGCTCTATTGTCAAGCCCTGCATCGCCGGCACCATCCAGAAAACCTCCGGGATTTATGCCACCCTCGGTTTCGGCATTTTTTACATGGTTATAAACATAGGCTCCATCACCGGCCGGGGAGTTTCCTATTTCATCAGGACAGGCCTGGGCCTGCCAGCCATCTTCACCTACGCTTCGACTGTTTTTATTTTCATCGGTTTGCTGGTGGTGCTTTTCATTTACCGGGAACCGGAATACGTGAGCGACGGGCTGAAAGACGGACAGCAGGTTAAGAAGAAAACCCTGAAGGAAGCCATCCTGGGAATTTTCATCGTCCTGGGCAACCTGAAGTTTGTCTTCTTCCTGGTGGTCATCGCCCTCTTCTGGTTTCTCTACGTTCAGCTCTACAACCTTATACCGCTTTTCCTGAGGCATATCGACCCCAACGCCCCGGTAGAACTCTATACCCTGGCCAACCCGCTGATGATTGTCTGCTTCCAGCTGCTCATCACCAGGCTGGTCAAAAAATGGACCCCGGTGAAATCCATACTGCTGGGCGTGGGCGTGACCACGGCCGGCATGCTTCTGAATATCTTCCCTGTACTGCTCTATTCGGATATCAGCCACAGAGTTTCCCTGGCCGGGCTGGTCGTACCGATTGCCGGCATATTTCTTCTGGTCAGCATAGCCTCGATGGCCGTCGGCGAAATGATGGCTTCCCCGAGAATTTATGAATATATTGGCCGCATTGCCCCCAGGGGAGAGGAAGGCCTTTACCTGGGATACGCTAACCTGCCGGTAGCCATCGGCAGCATACTCGGCGGGCCGCTGGGAGGAGCGCTCTACCAGAAGCATATCGCCGACCCGCTTCAGGCCGGGCAGTCACCAAACTACATCATCATCTGGGCGATAATCGCCTTCCTGGGACTGTGTTCCATGGCCGGACTGGCCATCTACGACCGGCTGCTGGCCAGGGATAAAACCTGAAAGAGGTCGTAATTTACTTTTACTCCGATGATCAGCCCTGAGCCTGGCTGTAAGATATAAACAGATTCATTTATATATAAGGCCTTCCTGGAAAAAATTTTAAATTACCTTCTTTGAAGATGGCTGTCGGCAGCAGAGCGAAGAAAATAAAGTAAAAAAAAACATAGAGAGCTCAGCCCCTGACCCAACCATTCGCCTCGCCCCTCTGGCCAGGGCAATTCATATCGGGTTACCCGCAAACAGAAAATTAACCGCTGGCCCGGGCCCCAAATACAGGAACGGCTGAGGAGCAGGCTCTCCAGGTAATCAATTACCAAACCTGGGATTGACCACCCCGGAATAGATGGAACCAAAGGTGTAATTAAGCCCGAGATAAACCCCGTAGCTGTAGGCCGTGGCCAGGGCTTTTCTCTGGAGCAGGATGTCCTCCAGGCTCAGGTCGCCCTTGGCCAGGTAGATCTGGTCCCTGATCTTGGCAAAACGGCCGGAAATCCCCACCGAGAAACCCCGGTAGAGCCTCAGGTTGAGGCTGGTGTTGAAGGTCAGGTGGTTCTTGCCGAAGTCGTGAAAGTAATGGAAACCTTCCAGCGAAGCGTAGACGTTGCCCCAGGGTTCCTTGATTTCCAGGGTGGCTGAAAGCGTTTCGCCCAGCAGGGCTTCCCGCGTTTTATCGTAGATGGTTTCCTCCCGGTAATAGTTGAGGTTAAATCCCACCCGGTACAGGAAGCGCAGCTGGCGCCGGGTTGATTCCGAGTAAGGAAAATAATTGTACTCGATGGCCGGGGCCGGGTTGACATTGAGATTTATGTTGTTGTAAGTGGACGAGGACACTCCAAGCCAGCCGCCCACCGACCAGTGATTGCTGATGGCATAGACCATCAGGCTCGACAGGCTCAAACTGCGCTGATGCGAGGTGATGATGGTGGTCACCTCGTCCCCCGTAACCTTAAACCGGCTGCTGTTAAAATGCCCGGACAGGCCTGAGCGGAATTTCAATTTTTCGGTCACCCGGCTGGCGCTCAGGTTGCTGTGCAGGGAGAAAAAATTCTTGGTCTGCTCGCCCGACAGGTTGCCCGACAATCCCAGGTTAAAAACCCAGAAATTCCAGGGGTCCTCAACTTCGGCCGGGGGCAGCCGTTTCTCAAAATCTATCCTCAGGTAATCGCCCAGATCGGTCTTGGCCAGGTAGGGCACCAGCCCCACCTTCAGCACCCGGACCAGGCCCTTTCTTTCAGTATCAGCCGAATCCGTCCTGGAAGAAACATACTTCAGCGTATGGTGGACGTCATAAAAGTTGTTGCGCCCGATAAAATTCAGGGTGTATTCTCGACCGCCACCGGCCGTACCCTGGATGGTGATCAGGATGTGAACATCTGCTTCCGTTCTTTCCCTGACAAAACTGACAAAACTCAACTCCGACCGGATGTAGTTCATGTCGCACTGATGGCAATCTATAAATACCCTGGGCGGTTCCTGGACCACCCTGGGGATCCTGAACTGGGCGGGGGAAAAGACGGACATCAGCAGGATAAAGCTGCTCAGAATTATATAAAACCTGCAAGCTTTCATGCCGGTTCTCCTTAGGTCAGGTCGGCCGCCATACTCCCCGCTATCCCGTGGCCTGTCAGGAACAAGGCCGATAAGAGGAAAAGCGGGTTATTTTTTCCTTTTCAGGATTTGTTCTTCTAACTGCTGGATGAGGTCAAGGTCAGGCCCCCGGTATTCTGGAACCTGACCGGGGCCAGCCGAGGAAATCTGACCGGAGGTCCGGAACCAATCCTTGACCTCGCCGCTGAACAGGTCAAACAACAGTTTCAGGCCAAAAATCGTGCCCAGGGGAAAAAGGCCCACCAGAATAACTGCCATTACCAGCGCGGCGGGCCTGGCCCAGCGGCGGGCGAATTTAATTCCCGCGGCGGTCTTAAACCCGGCCAGGGCGAATAATAAAGAACCCATGGCTAACCACAACCCGAATTTCTCAAAGAAATCAGTGCCTGCCAGCTGCTTTAACTCTTCGCCAGAACCCAGCCTGAGACGGGCCAGGAGCAGCAGCAGGAGACTTACCAGAAAAGTTACCAGGCCAATGAAGGCAAAAACCTTGATTATCTTTCGGGCCAGGCTGACTCTCTCGGGCATCTTTTAACCTGCTGGTCTTCTATTGTACTCGAGTTGCCGCTGGATTCAAGACTTAAGATTGAGTAAAATCAGACTGGTGTACATATAAGGCAGGTTTCCCGGGCAGTAGAGATGGCCGCTTCAATTTTCCTGGGCTAACGGCGATTTTAAGTAAAAAATGACCTAACCTGATTGAAAGGAGGTGCTGAATGAAAAGACTTGCAATGGTTATTGTTCTGGCAACTTGCCTGACCGCAACGCTTTCAGCCGACGTCTACATCAAGACCTTAACCAGGGTGGACCCCATCAACGCCATGGGCCAGAGTATTCCGGCCCGGGAAAGTGTTTCCGAACAGTGGATAAGCGATGATTTCTATTTTGTAGCAAGCGGAGAGGGCCTGGCCTATCTCTTTGACTTGAGGAAGAACGTCATCTACCTGATCGCTCACCGGACAAAATCTTACCTTGAAATCAGGCCACCGGTTGAGTATGCCAGCCTGCTGCCGCCCGAGCTGGCCCCGATGGCCCAGGCCCTGGAGCAGATGACCATATCGGTCGAGCCCAGCGGTGAAACCAAAATCATAAACAACATTAAATGCCAGGGCTACCGACTGGAAATGACCATGATGATGTACCCGGTGGAGATTACCATCTGGGCTTCGGAAGAACTCCCGGTCAACCTCAATAAGTTCCTGGAAAAGGTCTGGCCGGAATTCATGAAGCTGGAACTCCGGGCCTCCGGCCAGGCAGCGGCCGAAATCAGCAAAGTCAGGGGTCTATGGGTATCTCAAGAAAGCAAAGCCCAGATAATGGGCATGGAAGTAAAATCCAGATCTGAAGTGGTGGAAATCACCAGGAGGACACCGCCCAGGGGCATCTATACCCTGCCCCAGGGTTACCGGAAAAAGGACCGGCTGGAGATGGCCGACATCCAGGGCTTCTGAGCCGGGCAGCCGGCGAGTCCGGGTTTCTGTTAATTTTTTAATTTCCAGCTCCTTTTTACCTGATTCATCTGCGTTATCCGGATCTCTTCCCTGGTAGAAATGATGACCTCCAGACCCGTGGACGGCAGAAACCAGGATAGGACTTATCGCCCGGCAACAGGAAATTTTTTTTATAACCTCAAAAACCCATCAGCAGCTGGCTAAACCCGCCTGCCGGGAATAAGATCAAAGAAGAATTTAATAGCTTCCTAAAGAGGTTATCCTTCCGGAATGCCAGGAAATGGCAATAAGCATTTTTGTTAATTCGTTTAATAAATTTAAGTTAGAGCCCCTATCTGTCTTGATTTTTGCCAGGGCCGGCATTATCCTTACCCTGTGAATGCAGAAGATAAAATAAGGGTCCGCTTCGCTCCCAGCCCCACCGGATACATCCACGTTGGCAATGCCCGCACCGCCCTGTTCAACTGGCTTTTTTCCAGGCAGAAGGGCGGAGTTTTTGTCCTGCGGGTGGAGGATACCGACATCGAAAGGTCGCGAGAGGAATATGAGCGCAACCTGATCCAGGACCTGCGCTGGCTGGGACTGGACTGGGACGAGGGACCTGATGTCGGCGGGAATTTTGGACCTTACAGACAATCAGAAAGACTTGAACTTTATCACAAGTATGCCAGCCAGCTTCTGGAAGAAGGCAAAGCTTACTACTGTTTCTGCACGGCCGAAGAGCTGGAAAGCCAGAGGCAGGCCGCCCTGACCGAAGGCCGCATGCCGGTTTACAGCGGCAAGTGCCGGAACATCAGCCTGGATGAGGCCCGTCGGCGCCTGGACACAGGCCAGGAAGGGGCTATCAGGCTCAAAGTCCCGGATGAAGGCCTGGTCCGGTTTGAAGACCTGGTCCGGGGGCCGGTGGAGTTCGACCTGAAACTCATCGGCGACCCGATCATCGTCAGGTCCAACGGCATGCCCGCTTACAATTACGCCGTGGTAATAGATGACGCCCTGATGAACATCACTCACGTCATAAGGGGCGAAGACCACGTGAGCAACACCCCGCGCCAGATTCTGCTTTACCGGGCCCTCGGCTGGAAGCTTCCGGTGTTTGCCCACCTGTCCATGGTCATGGGCAAGGACAACACCCGGCTGAGCAAGCGCCACGGAGCCACTTCGGTGGACCAGTTCCGCCGGGACGGTATCCTGGCTGAAGCCCTGTGCAACTATCTTTCTTTCTTAGGCTGGTCGCCGCCTGAAGGAAACGAAGTGCTGCGACTCGAAGAGCTGGTCAGGCTGTTTGACCTCGGCCGGGTCAGCCGCTCGGCCGCCATTTTTGACTACGAGAAGCTGCACTGGCTCAACCGCCAGCACATAAAACTCCTCGGCCCGGAGAAAAAACTGGAGCTGGCCCTCCCCTATCTCCAGGAAGCCGGACTGGTTGATAAAGAATTGAGTCCGGCCCAGCAGGACTGGCTGAAAAAGGCAGTGGAGGCATTGATAGAAGGTGTCGACAAATTCTCCGGGCTACCGCAAAAATTTTCGCTTCTTTTTGAATTTGAGCCTGAGAAAATGGACGAGGAGGCCCGGCAGATAATCCAGGCCGACTCAGCCAGAAAAGTGCTGACCGCCTTCATCCAGAAAACAAAAGAACTTAAAGAATTCAATTACGAAATCTTTGCCACCATCACGGGAGCCATAAAGAAAGAAACAGGCATCAAGGGCAGGGACCTCTTCCACCCCCTGCGGGTGGCCCTGACGGCCAGGGCTTCCGGGCTGGAACTGGATAAATTCATCCCGCTGGTGGAAGAAGGGGCCAGGCTGGCTTTTCCCCGGAAAATTAAAAGCTGCCTGGAGAGAATAAGAGAAATCTCTTCCTTTCTGCAACTATAACCATGGGACCAAAAGACAGGTTAGGCCGGCTCAATCCAATAATTGAATTCCTGAAATCCTCTCCAGGACGCCTGAATAAAATCTTTATCCAGAAAGAAAAGGGACATTACCGGATTTCAGAAATCATCCGGCTGGCCAAATCCAGCCATATTCCGCTGGTTTTTGCCCCGAGGGAAAAGCTGGATAACCTCTATCCCCATCACCAGGGGGTGGTGGCCCTCCTGGCCGAGAAAGAGTATGTGGAGCTGGAAGACCTGCTGGTCACAGAAAAGCCGGCTTTCCTGGTCGTCCTGGACGAGGTGGTTGACCCCCAGAACGTGGGGGCTATAATCCGCAGCGCCGAAGGAGCCGGAGCCGACGGCCTCATCATGCAGGAACGCCACTCGACCGGTCTGACCTCAACCGTGGCCACCGTGGCTGCCGGCGCCCTCTCCCACCTGAAAGTGGCCAGGGTGACCAACATTGCCCGGGCCATAGAGCGCCTGAAAGAAAAGGGAATCTGGGTGGTGGGCGCCGCCGGGGAAGCCAAAACCCGCTGGTATGAATTCGATTATACCCGGCCGGTAGCCGTGGTTCTGGGGTCCGAAGGTTACGGCCTGCGGCCGAACATCAAGAACAAGTGTGATGTTCTCCTGTCCCTGCCGATGCTGGGTCAGGTCAACAGCCTGAACGTCAGCGCCGCGGCCGCAGTCTTTTTCTACGAAGTTGTCCGCCAGAGATTGCTGGCGGAGAAAAACAGGTAATCTTATTAACCGGATGCCCCGGGTTCAAACAGGCAGGACAAAAACCGGGGTTTATTCTGCTCAATTTATTTCAAAAAGAACAGCAAGCTTTTCTGCCCATAAACTCAAATTGACCCGGGGATCTTATAATGAAGCATTAATAATACCCCGTCCCGGGCAGCCTGATCTGCCCCGACCAGGGCGCGGCGAATAAACTCCGCACTGTTTCCTTCAGGAATTCATCACGCTGTCCAGGAAAATCTTTTCCACATCGGGAGGCGGAACCTCATTCAGGGCCGCCATCACCCGTTCATCCTGGAGCAACGGTTCCAGCTCGAGCCCGGTAAAATAACCGAAGGACTTACCGCCAGCATCAGCCCTGAGCAACGCCTTAATCCGCTCGGCCAGGGTCGGGTTTTGCCTGACTGCCTGATAAAGCTTCCAGGCCGTCTTGAGCTTTTCTATTTCTCCGGCGCAAACGATCTTCCCCTTGTTGATAAGGATCACTTCGTCGCAGACCTTTTCCACCTCCGGCAGAAGATGGGAAGAGAGAAAAATCGTGGTTCCCTTTTCTTTAAGCTCCAGGATCAGGCTCCTGATCTCGTACATTATCAATGGATCCAGCCCGGTATAGGGCTCGTCAAAGACCAGGAATTCCGGCTGACCTATGGTGGCCACCCCTAAGGCCACCTTCTGCACCGTTCCCTTGGATAAATTCTTGATGTTCCGGTCCAGGTGTTCGCTGAGCCCGAGTTTCCCGGCCAGACTGGTCGCCAGCCCCGCTGCCTGTTCCCTGCTCATTCCTTCATTCCTGGCCACAAAATAGAAGGTTTCCCGAACCGTAAGAAAGGGATAAAGGCTGGCCATTTCCTGGAGGTAACCGATTTTCGGTCTCCTCTCCCCCTTCCTGTCTTCCCTGCCCGAAAAATATTCTACCCGGCCGGCCCGGGGGTTCAGGAAATCCAGGATGATCCTCAACGTGGTTGTCTTGCCGGCACCGTTGGGGCCAAGAAAACCGGTGAGCCTCCGCGGCTTTATGGAAAAGTCCACTCCTTTCAGAGCTTCCTTGCCCCGCCTTTTGAGAAATCCTTCCGGGTAGGTCATCTTCAACCCGGAAACACGAAGCCGGACCGACCCATCACCCGGTCCGGCCAGAACCAGGTTCTTTTTCCTGGCCCTCAAACGGAAGATCCAGAAGGCCCACAGAATAAAACCGGCCGCACCGCTCAGCAATAAGACCATCTGCCAGGTAACCGGCTGGGCCCAGACGGGGGCCAGGAGAAGCCAGGCCGCGGTCTTAAACTGGAATTTTCCCAGCCCGCCGTTTGTCATGTACTTCAGCATCTCAAAATATTTTTCTGAAAAATAAAGGGCAAATACCTCGACGACCAGGATGGCCGCAAAATTCATAATCCCTTTGAGCCAGGTGGCCAGCAAGAAACCAGCCGAACCGAAATAGATGGCCTGCACCAGCCCGCGGCCCAGAATTCTCAATACCTGGCCGGCTGCCTTCCATTCCTCTTTGATGACCGGGCCGGCCAGGGCGGCCAGCCCGACCACTGCATAGGCCAGGAAAATCAACAGGATCACGGCCAGAAACTTGCCCCAGAACAGGCTGGAACCCCTGACCCTGACCAGGAAGGGGTCGATCTGCCTGAATTCAAACTCGTCATGCACAAGCCCGCCGCTGAGCAGGACAGCCAGGAAGGCAAAAAACGCTCCCATGTTCCTGGCCCCTTCTTCTGGATTCCTGGCCACAAAGATCAAATAAAGACAATACAGAAGGTAAGCGGCTATGACGATTACAGATATGGTGTTGGTCCTGAAAATCTTTTTCCAGGTGATTTTAATTACTTCCCAGAGCATCTTTTTCTCCTTTAGCCGGCTTGATTCTTATCAGGCACAGGACCGTCTTTCTGACGGTAGGCAGGTGCGACCCAACCCGGGACCAGGCCGCGATGAGGGCCAGAGGCAGATGTAAAATCATCAGTGTAAGTAACGAGTGCCTGGTGTTTCTTGAATTTAAGTCCGCCTCCGGCATTGTCATGAATCCATAAGCAAGGCGTAAGCTCCGGCCTGTTAAGCATATTATCTGCGGACGGGATTTGACCTTCAAGAATTTTTTCGGTCATATTCCGAGAAAAGTCAGGCAGGCCGGAAACCTGCGTCGGAAGCTTCTTTTCTATCCGGCTTGCTGTTTTTCCTGCTACCTGTGACCAATCATCCCATCCCCGGTTCCCGGGCTCAAAACCGTTGAAAAGGCTTACCACGCCGGCCAAAAAGAAGGGGGCTCCGCAGCGGAGCCCCCGCCCCCGCGGGTTGCGCCCCTTTCGGTTCCCAGGTCATAATCTTTGGTCTGCGCCGCCTCTTACTACTTGCGACCTTCCAGGAATTTAAGCCTGTAAGATAGCCCGGGGCCATAGAGCTTTCTCCGGCGCTTTGTCCTCTTCGGTCATCATGTCATTGATTTAAGACGCTGGCCAGCCAGAATATTTCTCACTGGAAGCGCGGCCCGACCTGGAATCCGGACCCCTCCCGGACAGCCCTTTTGATTTTCACCTCCGCCGCCCGCCCGGCCTGCCTGGAAACAGCCCCTGAATTTATCCCGGAGCTGGTACCGGGAATCGGGGCTGGAACCGGTGTCCATAAGCCGTGTGCTCTTGGAAGACCTGGTAGAGATGGCCAGCAAGAGAAACTGGCCCATGCCAGTAGCTCACGATTCAGCAGGAAAACCTTACAGCCTTTTCCGTGTTTCGTCCGAAGCTTTACTGGTTCTGGTCGATAGAGGCCGGGTCAGGCTCATGCTAACATCCTGGTTATTAACCGCAGGCTCCGGGGATCGCTTGATTACCTGAACAGGAACCTCGCCGTAAGCAGAGAGGCTGAGCGCCAGCCTGTCACGCCCGGGGTTAACGACTGAGCCCTGACCTGCCCGTTAACTCACCTTATAGGCTGACGATGAGCTCGATGGGCTCCCCGGGCTGGATACAATGTCTTTTCCAGCAAGAATTGCTGACTTGACATGACCCGCCTGCTGTCTTTAATATACTCAGGACGCCGGTTTTCTGATAAAATTATCAAAAAGAGAGAAGGCATGAAAGAAAAGATTGATTTTTATTCTCTGGAGCGACCCATCATTGCCCTTAAAGAGCAGATTGAGGCCCTGGAGAGCAGCGAGGACTCCAACCGCCGGGAAAAAATTGCTGCCCTCAAAGCCCAGATCGAGAAAGAATGGGAAAAAATTGTCCCGAAACTGACCGCGGTTCATATCGTTCAGATCGCCCGGCACCCCAAAAGGCCATACACCCTGGATTACATCAAGGCCCTTTTCCAGGATTTCATGGAGTTCCACGGAGACCGACGGTTTGCCGATGATCCGGCCATCGTGGCCGGGCTGGCCTTCTACAAGGGACAGACCGTGGCCGTCATCGGCCACCAGAAAGGCCGGACCACCAAGGCCCGGATCGAGCGCAACTTCGGCCAGCCAAATCCCGAGGGTTATCGCAAGGCCCTGCGCATCATGCAAATGGCCGAAAAATTCGGCTTCCCGGTAATTACCTTTGTTGATACCCCGGGAGCTTACCCCGGCATTGGAGCCGAAGAACGAGGCCAGGCCGAAGCCATCGCCTATAATCTTAAAGTGATCTCCAGGCTGAAGACACCTATCATCAACGTCATCATCGGCGAGGGCGGAAGCGGCGGCGGCCTGGGAATAGGCTTTGGAGACGCCCTGCTGATGCTGGAATATGCCTTTTATTCCGTTATTTCCCCCGAAGGCTGCGCCGCCATCCTCTGGAAAGACCAGGGACCCACGGCCGTGGAGCAGGCCGCCGAAAACCTGGGTATCCGGGCTCAGAAGCTGTTTGAACTCGGCATCATCGATAAGCTGATTCCCGAGCCGCCGGGCGGAGCCCACATTGACTATGAAACAACCTTCAAGAACGTGGATAAGCATCTCAGCCAGACTCTCAAGAAACTCCAGCAGATGACCACGGACGACCTGCTGGCTGAACGCTACCGGAAAATCAGGCGCCAGGGTGTATTTGAAACAAAATAACGGGTCAGCCTCTAACCTGAAGCTGAGGAGAAAAATATCCCTGACATGAGCACCGAGCAACCGAAAAAAGAAATAACCGCCATCAAGGGAACTCACGACATTCTGCCCGGGGAAGCCCGGCGCTGGCAGATAGCCGAAGCCCGGGCCAGGGAAATCTTCGAGCTCTACGGTTACCGCGAGCTCCGGGCTCCGGTCATCGAGCCGACCGAGCTTTTCGAGAAAGGAACCGGAGCCTCTTCCGACATCGTCACCAAGGAAATGTACACCTTTACCGACAGGGGCGGCCGCTCGGTCACCCTCCGGCCCGAGTACACACCCTCGGTGGTCCGGGCCATCATCGAACACCGCCTGGACCTGCAGAGCCAGCCACTGCGGTATTATTACCTGGGCCCGATGTTCCGCTACGACCGGCCGCAGAAAGGGCGTTATCGCCAGTTCCACCAGATCGACATCGAGGTCTTTGGAGAAAAAGACCCGGCCGTGGACGCCGAAATCGTGGAAATGGCACATCGCCTCCTGTCGCAGCTTCGCGTTGAAAATGTCCTGACCCTGGTTAACTCGGTCGGCTGCAAAAGATGCCGGCCGGCTTACGGCCGGGAATTGAGACAGGCCGCCCTAACCGCCCGGGACAAGCTCTGCTCTGACTGCCAGAGGAAGGCCGAGGTCAACCCGCTGCGAATCTTCGACTGCAAAAACGAGAGCTGCCGGCAGGTGGCTTCCGGTTTTCCGCTCATCACTGATTTTCTGTGTGAAGAGTGCCGGGAACATTTTCAGAAGTTCCAGGAATATCTGAACCTCTACGGGATTAAATATCAGGTCGAACCCACCCTGGTCCGTGGCCTTGATTACTACACCAAGACAGCTTTTGAAATCGTAACCGAACACCCCGGCGCCCAGAACGCCATTTGCGGTGGTGGCCGCTATGACGACATGGTCAGGGATTTCGGCGGACCTGACCTCTGTGGCATCGGCTTTGCCATGGGCATGGAAAGGTTGCTCTCGGTAGCCCGGATAGAGGTTCCAAAAGACAGTTTTGTCTACTTCGCCTACCTCGGCGACCAGGCCAAGAGAGAAAGCCTGCGACTGGCCCGGGCGCTGCGGTCCGAAGGTATAGAATGCCTGGTCGAGTTCAGGGAGCGCGGGATGAAGGCTCACTTCAGCCGGGCCAACAAGCTGGGGGCCGACTGGGTGCTGATAATCGGTGAAGATGAGCTTAAAAAGGGAAAATACCAGCTTAAAGATATGGTCAACTCCCGGCAATTTGAGGGGTCGGTCCTGGAGCTGGTGGGCAACATCAAGGGCAAGAAAATTCTGGAAACAGGCTGAAAAACACAGGAAAAAACATGGCCAATTCTGACAGATGCGGAGAATCGTGGACACGCACGGACTATTGCGGAGAACTCCGGGCCAAAGACGCCGGGCGGCGGGTGGTACTGGCCGGCTGGGTGCAGCGGGTCAGGGACATTGGCAGCCTGGTCTTCGTCGACCTGCGCGACCGGAGCGGGCTGGTGCAACTGGTGGCCAGAAGCGACCGCCCGGAATTCCTGGAACAGGCCAAGAAACTGCGCGGCGAGTTTGTCATCCAGGTCCGGGGCCTGGTTAAAAACAGGGAGCCCGAGGCTATAAATCGCGAACTCCCGACCGGAGAAATTGAAGTAGAAATAGAGGGCCTGACCGTTCTCAACCCGGCGGAAACCACACCCTTTATTATCTCCGACCCGCCCCAGGCCTCAGAAGAACTCAGGCTTAAATACCGTTACCTGGACCTGCGCCGGCCCTCGATGCAGAGGAATGTCAGTCTGCGCCACCAGGCCGCCCTGCTCACCAGGAACTTCTTGAGCAGCCGTGGTTTCCTGGAAATAGAGACTCCATTCCTGACCAGGTCCACCCCGGAAGGAGCCCGAGATTACCTGGTGCCCAGCCGGATTCACCCTGGCCGGTTTTATGCCCTGCCCCAGTCACCCCAGCTTTTCAAGCAGATACTGATGATATCAGGCTTTGACCGGTATTTTCAGATTGTCAGATGCTTCCGGGATGAAGACCTGAGGGCCGACCGCCAGCCAGAATTCACCCAGATAGACATCGAGATGAGCTTCATCCCCAGAGAAGTGCTCTTTGAAATAATAGAAGAACTGATGGTTGAATTTTTTGCCCTCGGCGGTTACCAGGTTAATCGTCCCTTCCTGAAATTGAGTTACGAAGAAGCCCTGAACCGTTACGGCTCGGACAAGCCCGACCTGAGAGACGATATAACCATAGAGGACCTGAGTGAAATCGGCCGGGCCTCGGGCTCGGAACTTCTCAACGGCATTATCCAGAAAGGCGGGGTGCTAAAGGGACTCCTGGTCAAGGGCGGAGGCAGCTTTGCCCGCTCCCGGCTGGACAGGCTTCAGGAAGAAGCCAGGGCCCTGGGTGCCGGCGGCCTGGCCTGGATCAGGAAAGCCGGAGACAGCCTCAAGAGCTCGCTCAAGCTGGAACAGGATAAGCTCCAGGCCATCTGGCAGGCGCTTCGGGCTGAAGAGCCGGACCTGGGACTGCTGGTGGCTGCGGAGAAAGCAACTGCCATCAGGGTGCTGGGTGAATTTCGCAAGAATTTTATCCTGGAAAAGATAAAAGACGGCCGCCTGGATAAATCCCGGCTGGCCTTCTGCTGGGTGACCGACTTTCCGCTCTTTGAGTGGAGCCAGGAAGAGCAGAAAATCGTTTCCATGCATCACCCGTTTACCTCTCCCAACCCGGAAGACCTGGAGCACCTGGAGAGCGACCCGTTTAAGGTCAGGGCCCTGGCCTATGACCTGGTGCTCAACGGTTATGAGGTGGGCGGCGGGTCTATCAGAATCCACCAGCCGGAAATCCAGGCCAGGATTTTTAAAATCCTTGGCCTGACGGCTGAACAGACCCGGGAAAAATTCGGCTTTTTCTTAGAAGCCCTGTCCTACGGCGCCCCGCCCCACGGCGGAATAGCCCTGGGCTTTGACCGCCTGGTGATGCTTCTCTGCGGCGAAGAATCAATCCGGGAAGTCATCCCCTTCCCCAAGACCACCAGCGCCCTGTGCCTGATGACCGGCTCCCCCTCTCCGGTCGACCCCCGTCAACTCGAAGAGCTTGGCCTGGAAATCACCGGAAAAAAATAGAGCCCACGACATAGAGGATGCCGATAGCAGTTTTTATTAACATCAATTAATTTAATAATTTTCTCCCGCCGGGCGGACTGAAAGCAGCTGTCCAGCACTTTAATCAGGGCCGGGGGTTCACCAGCTCTACACCTATCTCTGCTGGCCTGAAGAAAAAAAATTTAATCAATAACAGGCCGGCATTTTCCGGCTGGTAACCTCCCGGTTGCAGCCTGGATTTACCCCGCCAGAGTTCTCAGGTCTTTTTCCGTCCGAACTTCAACCCGGCGCTTAAAAGCAGGGCCCGGCTCTTGATGGTCGTGTAATATTCCAGGGTTCCCGTCCCGCGGCTCAGGTTGCTCAGACCGTGAAAATAGCAGAACTCAACGAACGGGCTGATTTTCTCCAGCCTGAATTCCAGGCCGGCTCCAGCCACCAGTCCGGCATCGAGCTTCCTGGTATCCGGCTTAAGGTCAGAATCCGGCCCGCCGGGAGAAGAACCGAAAGACTGTCCCCGGTGACTCAAAATAAAAGCCAGCTCGTACCCGGCCAGAAGATAGGGAGCTATTTTCATATCCGGCCCTATCTTTACCAGTCCGGTCTGGCTCAGCGTGCCGAGCCTGTAAAGATAAGACCCGGTCCTGGTATCCAGGTAATAAATCTCCAGGTCCGACCCTTTCTGGAGGTAGCCGAGACCCAGGATGAAGCTAAGCGGAGCCCGGGGCACTTTTAATTCCAGGCCAGTTCCCAGCCCGAACCCCGTTCGCCAGGCATTCTGATAGCGGAGTTCCGGGATGCCAAATACTGTCGGCAAGCCCTGGTACCTGCCCATGGCCAGCCCGCCCGAGAACCTGAAATCGGTCTGGAGGCCGGCTGGAGAAGCAGCCGTGGCCAGAAACACTACCAGGATCAAGAAGACAATCTTGCGGTCCATAGCCTACCCTCCTTTTTAATTTTAATAATTAATTTATGCCACTTTTTAAATACGACAGACCAATTTCAGGATTTAAGGGCCGGGAACAGGCCTGATCAGGCCCCATCAAAACCCGGTTATAGGTTATATATCTCATCTTCACTGTTAAATACGAATCAAAAAAAATTTGTTGCCCTGATAGCTGAAATTTTTGTTGATGCTGTTTAATTTTTCATGGGCCTGTATCCTCAGGAAGATGACGGATAGGGTGGGGCCGATTTCCCTCTCTTCTTGTAAAATTTTGATAACAGCCGGCCTTCTGTAAACGAGAAGGTCAGATTCTGCTGCCTCCAATATCCCCTTTCCCCGGGCAAAGTCTTTGACATCATCACCTGTGCTTTTACCCGGGTTGCCACTCACGGGCAAAAACAAAAAGGGCAGCCCGCAGGCTGCCCTCTGTTCAAATCCTCCGCAGCTTATACTGCAACCAGCTTTCCCGGGATAGATTCATTCTCCCCCGGGCAGAACTCACTCCACCAGCTGCCCGGTTAGCGGGTCGAGCAGCTTGACCCGGTGAATTTTTCCCAGCCTTTCCAGGGGGCCGGGGAATTTTTCCGAGCCTTTGTTGCAGGGTTCAAAGTCTCCGACGATCATGATGACCATCTTCTCCGGCTGGATGTACTTCCTGGCCACTTCCATAACCCTGTCTCTGGTCACTGCCCTGATCTTATCCAGGTAGGTCGAGTAGTAATTCATGGGCTTGCCCTGCAGTTCCAGATTGGCAAAATTAACCATGGTTGCTATCGGGCTCTGGAAGAAATCGGCGAAGCTCTCCAGGTAGTAGTTGATGGCCGTTTCCATTTCGGCCTCAGATACCGGTTCTTTCCGGATGCGGTCAAACTCCTTCAGGATGAGAGAAATGGCATAGCCGACCGTTTCCGACTTGGTCTGGACGTAGCCGGAGAAAGTTCCGGGGAAACCCCACCTGTAGGTGAAACGGCTGCCGGTGTTGTAAGCCAGACCTTCATCCGACCGCACCTTGGAAGTAATCCTGGAGGTGAAGCTCCCGCCGCCCAGGATGAAATTCATCACCTGCACGGCAAAGTAGTCCGGGTTGGTGTCTTCAATGCCCAGGTGACCCACGGAAACATAGCCCTGGTTGATTTTCTTCTGGATGAAATAGACCCCCGGTTCGGGCTCGGGGAAATTCTTGCCAATGGCCGGAAAGGACAGGGACCTGTTGGACCACCTGCCCGCATACTTGTTTATCTTTGTCTTTAGCTGCTCCCGGCTGAAATCGCCGGCCGCGGCCAGTATGATATTCTTGGGGAAAAAGTACTTGCCGTGGAAAGCTTTCAGGTCGGCCTGAGTCAGGCCTTCAACCGTGGCCCTGGTGGCCTCGTAGGTCAAAGGATGCTCGCCGTAGAGGACTTTCTGGAATTCCCGGTTGAGCACCAGGCTGGGGTTGTCGTTGGCCGAGCGCATCTGCTCTATCAGCCTTCCCCTGGCCAGGTTAAGGCTGTCCTCTCTGAACTCGGGATTCATCAGGACATCGAAGAAAATGGCCAGCCCTTCATCCAGGTCCTTGCTCAGGACCGACATGGAAAGAGTCGCTGTTCTCTCCCCTACCGAGAAATTCAGGGTCCCGCCCAGGAAATCTATCCTCTCTTCAATCTCCTGGCCGGTCCGGGTCCTGGTACCGCCCTTGATCAGACATTCTGAAAGCAGGGTATCCAGCCCGGCTTTTTCCTTCGGAACGTAGAGTTTGCCCGTGTTAATGATGGCCGTGATGTTGACAATGGGCAGTGCTCTCATCTCCCTTATATAAGCCCGCAGCCCGTTAGCCAGGACCACCCGGAAGTCAGCCGGGTTGGGCGGTTCGAATTTGAGCGGAGGGAACTTCAGCTCTTCTGGCTTGTTGACCTGGGCCGACACCAGGCTGAAAGAAGAAAAGGCCAGCAGGATAACTAATATCGCCGCTGTTAAGTTTTTCATGGTCATCCCTCCTTATCTTCCCTGACCGCGGCTGTAGACGGCCACCAGGCAGTTGTCCCTGACAAAATACCTGGCCGCCACCTTTTTCACATCCTCGGCGGTCACTTTTTTCAGGTCTTCCAGGTCAGTTAGAAGAGACCGCCAGCCCCGGTGGAGTTCGGCCCGGCCGACTCTCATCGCCAGGAACATGGGGCTCTCCAGACTCCGGATGAAACTGGCCTCGGTCCGGTTCTTGGCTTTCTGCAGTTCGTCCGCGGTCACGCCATCTTTCTTGATCTTTTCGATTTCATCCCAGACGTGCTTTTCCAGGTCCTCTGGTTTTACGCCCTTTTGCATCTTGGGAATGACGTTGAAGGTAAAGGCACCGGTATACCACTGTGGCCTGGCCATGGCCATGGCCCTGACGGCTACATCCTTCTCCTGGACTAAGGACCTGGTCAGTCGCCCGGTCTCTCCCGACAGAATCCCTGACAGGATGTTCAGGGCCGGAACATCAGGGTGCCCTTCGGCCGGGATATGAAACCACATCTGCAGGTTGGGCATCCCGGGGCCCTGGCCGTACATCCTCTTCTCAGAATACTGGGGCGGAACACTGGTCCTGATCGGCTCGACATCTTCGCCTCTTGGAATCCGGCCAAAGTACTTTTCGGCCAGCTGAATGATTTCTTCTGGCTTGAAGTCACCCACGTAGATGGCCACGGCGTTGTTGGGAATGTAGTATTTCCGGTTGAATTCGACCAAGTCCTTCTTGGTGATTCTTTTCAGGTCGTCCATCCAGCCGATGACCTGCCAGTGATAGGGGGAACCAACATAGAAGGCCGCCCGGACCTGCTCGTTAAACAGGAAACCGGGGCTGTTCTCGCTGAGCCTTCTTTCTTCCATTACCACGTCTTTTTCAGAGTAGAACTCGCGGAAGCAGGCGTTCATCATCCGGTCCGATTCCAGGAGCATCTGCAGCTCCACCTTGTTGGCCGGAAGGGTTACATAGTAGCCTGTAACCTCGTCAGAAGTCGAAGCGTTCAGACCGGTGCCGCCGTTTTTCATGTAGGTTTCCCAGAGGTGGTCCTTGATGATGTACTTCTTCTGGGCCCTGACCAGCTCGTCCACCTGCTTTTGCCACTCAGCTATCTTCTGCTGGTCGCCGTTCTGCTTCCAGAATTTCTCCCGGTAGATCTTATCCATCAGCTCGTCGATCTGCCGGTCGATGGCCGCATCGGCTTCAAAATCGGTTACACCCATCATCTTCGTGCCCTTGAACATCATGTGTTCAAGGAGATGGGCGATGCCGGTAATGCCCGGCCGCTCGTTGATGGAGCCGACCTTGTAGTAAACGTGACAGACCACCCGGGGCACGCCGGGCCGGGGAATCATCAGGATTTTCATCCCGTTGGCCAGGACATGTTCCTTGACTTCCAGCCTGACCTGGGCCATGGCCATGGCGCTCAGGGCCAGAAGCAAGAAGCAGCCCAGCCAGAGAACCGCTGCTTTTCTCGGGTTCATGCCGTCACCTCCTCCTTTAGAAAAAATTATTTCTGTTAACTACCATCCGGGTTAGCCGGAAATAAAACTAATCCTTTATTTATGACGAAAGAGAGCTTTTTCTCTTCCCTCTCCTCACTTATCCGACAACTCTAACTTTTTTCTATTACTTATCTTTTTTCTTGTCAAACTAAATCAGGATTAGTATCATTCAACACTTAAAGCATTTTTGACCGCGCGAGGAGAAGCCGGATGAACCTCTGGGTCAAGAAAAGGCCGGAAGACCTGCAGGAAGCCTCCGAACATACCCAGCTCCGCAAGAGCCTGCGGGCGGTGGATCTGGCCGCCCTGGGCATAGGTTCGGTGGTGGGCACTGGAATTTTTGTGGCCACCGGACAGGGGGCCCACCTGGCCGGGCCGGGCGTGTTGCTGTCTTTCATTATCGCCGCCATTACGGCCGGGCTCTGCGCCCTGACCTACTCTGAGCTGGCCAGCATGTTTCCCGTGGCCGGAAGCACCTATTCCTATTCTTACGCCGCCTTTGGAGAAGTTATCGCCTGGATAATCGGCTGGGACCTGATGCTGGAATACCTGGTCTCGGGCAGCGCCGTGGCTTCAGGCTGGTCAACCACTTTTATAGGGCTGCTGGAAAACCTGGGGGTGAAATTGCCCAGAGCTCTCTGCCTGACCCCTCTGGCCGGGGGTATTGTCGACCTGCCAGCCATCTTAATAACACTCCTTATAACCTGGATTCTCTACCTGGGAATAAGGGAAAGCTCCATCACCAACAACATCATCGTCGTCTTGAAGGTTTCGGTAATTGTACTTTTCATCGTGCTGGGCATAGGCCATGTCAATTTAAGCAACCTGACGCCCTTTGCCCCCTTTGGCTGGAAAGGGATAATGGCCGGGGCAGCCATCATCTTCTTCGCCTACATAGGATTTGACGCCGTCTCCACCGCCGCTGAAGAAACTATTAATCCAAAGAAAGATGTCCCGCTTGGTCTGATGCTGTGCCTGGCCGTGGTTATTGTTCTTTACGTGGGCGTAGCTTTCGTCCTGACAGGCCTGGTACCGTTCAAGGAAATTGACGTGGGCAATGCCCTGCCTGCCGCCCTGGCCAGGATTGGCATACGCTGGGGTGGGGCCCTGGTGGCCACCGGCGGCATAATCGGGATGATTTCCACCCTACTGATAACCGTCTACGGCCAGGTCCGGATATTCATGGTCATGGCCCGGGATGGCCTGCTGCCCGAAGTTTTTTCGAGGGTCCATCCCAAACACCGCACCCCGGCCATCTGCACCTGGATCACCGGGGGCCTGACCGCCGCAATCGCCGGGTTTTTTCCACTCGATGTAATCATTGAGCTCTGCAATATAGGCACCCTGTTTGCCTTCGTTCTGGTTTCGGTCGGGGTCATCGTGCTGCGGCACACCCAGCCCCAGGTGGAAAGAAAGTTCCGGACGCCGCTGGTGCCTTTCACTCCGCTGGTGACCATAGGCTTTTGCCTATACCTGATGGTCAGCCTGCCAGCCCTGACCTGGATGCGGTTCTCTGCCTGGTTGGCCGCCGGACTGCTGATATACTTTGTCTATGGGATGAATCACTCCAAACTTCAGAACAGGCATCTGAATACCCGATAATTCTGGTTTCCGGGTCGGTAACCAAGGAGTTGACCGGTGCTCTTTAAAAAGCGACCAACTCTCGGATCGGCATATCATTTAATAGCAAGAGAAAAGTCGAGCAATCTTTATCCCATACTGCAGGTGAGCAGGGATTACCCATCACTATATAAAGGATAGCCCGAGAATATTTATCTCTGATTCTACTCGCTCCTGTCGCTCTAAATTGTCAAAAGCCCCGGTCAATCTTAAAAGCTGAGAGTTAACGCCGGGGAGCCCCCCTGGTCTATGTCCCAGAAAAGTCACCCCGGCCATTATGGTTTAATTAAGAATAATCTTAAACCGAGCTGCCTGTTTCCTGTGGGCAATCGATTCCTGCCCGAGCAGATAGAACTGCTTGCCCATCATCATCCTCTAAATTATTATATATAAATAAGATAGAAAGGGCAATGGTTAAAGCTGGCTCGCCTGTTTATTGTTTTCCAGGCTCTGCTGGAGCCGCGGGCATCTTGACTTGACACTCTCTGAAAAGAGCCTATTATTTGAAATGTAGTCAGGGGTAGAGGGTTTTACTCTTCAAAACCGGTAATAACTCAACTGCCCTTGCTTTTGGTTGAGGGTAGAGACTTCCCATGGCTACCGAAAGAGAACGTGCCTATCGGCGCCGCCAGCTCAGAGCAGCCAGGCTCAGAACCATAACCAGATTAATCCCGGTCTTTAAGACCATAAAACCGGCCGCTTACCTGCTGGCCAATGCCTGGGAAAAGCAGATACGCAGGAACACCCTGCGGGCCATGGCCATGGGCAACAAACCACCCGGGGCTGTCCGCGACCGGGCCGAAATGGGTATCGCCATTCTCAGAACTGTTACCAGGGCCATAATCGAAGACCGGCTTTCACCGCAGACCATAAAGAAACTTCTGAACATTCTGATAGGCGATGCTATCATCCGCGAAGGAGAAATCCCGATAAGGGAGAAGTTTCGCAGCCAGTACGGGGTGATCCCCCCGGGCTTTATGCTCATCAGCCCCACCAAGAAATGCAACCTGTACTGCATCGGCTGTTATGCCGACTCTGACCGGACAGAAATCAAGCTCTCCTGGCCGGTTCTGGACCGCCTGGTGACTGAGGCCCGGGATTTATGGGGAGCCAGTTTTATGGTAATAAGCGGAGGCGAGCCCCTGCTTTACGAAGACGATGGCCACAGCCTGATGGACCTGGTGGAAAAACACGGAGACATGTTTTTCCTGATGTACACCAACGGGACGCTGATAGATGAAGAGCTGGCCAGGAGAATGGCCCGGGCCGGCAACATCATGCCGGCTATTTCGGTCGAGGGACTGCAGGAAACAACTGAAAAAAGGCGTGGTCGCGGGGTGTTCGACCGCATCCTGCAAGCTTTTGAAAACCTCCGAAAAGAAAAAGTCTTTTTCGGCATCTCGGTAACGGTCACCAGGAACAACGCCGAAGAAGTTTTTTCGGACGAGGTTATAGACTTTTATTTCAACCGGCAGGGAGTGCATTTTGCCTGGGTCTTTCAATACATGCCGATAGGCCGGGCCTTCACCCTTGACCTGCTGCCCTCTCCCGAACAGCGGCTGCGCCTGTACCGGAGGGCCTGGGAACTGGTCTACAACCGCCATATTTTCCTGATTGATTTCTGGAACAGCGGCACGGCCACCCACGGCTGCATCTCGGCCGGGCGGTCAGGAGGCTACATGGTGGTAAACTGGGATGGCACGGTAACTCCCTGCGTTTTTGTTCCTTACTCTCCGGTCAACATTTATGAGATCTACGGCCAGGGCAAGAACATCAACGACGTCTGGGCCCATCCCTTTTTCGCCGACCTGAGGCAATGGCAGCGGGACTATGGTTACGGCAAGAATATGGCAGTCGACGGCCCGGTCAAAAACTGGATTATGCCCTGCCCGATGCGCGACCACTTCAGCGAACTTTACCCGCTGCTGCAGAAACACCGGCCCCATCCCATCGACGACAACGCGGCCGAGGCCCTGGCCGACCCCGAATATTACCAGGGCCTGGTGGAATACGACCGGAAGGTGGCCGCCCTGCTGGACCCGGTCTGGGAGGAAAATTACCTTAAATTTCCGGCCGGTTCAGAACAGAAGACAGAGTGAGACCCTGCTCTTGCGGTTCTGCAAGTCCAGAATAACTTCTTCTTCGGTCGGGATGTACCTGATTATTTGCGGCGCCTGAAGCGGTTGGTATCCAGCCGTAATCAGGATGCCGGGCGGAAAAGCCTTGATATTTTTAATGGAGCCATCCCTTTAAAAAGCGACATACTGTCCGCAAACAACAATTAAATAGAACCGGGCAGTTAAGATTTTTTTCCAGTGGGGCGGTCTTTATTTCAGCCTGTTGAACTAAAGATACTCCGGCCCTTCTTTCTTCAGCCTTTCCACCAGCTCGCGGACTTTCTGGTCCTGGTCTCTGCGGCAGACCAGCAGGGCATCACCGGCATTTACCACGATCAGGTTTTCCACTCCGATCAGAGCGGTCAGCTTACCCGGGTTGAAGACCAGGCAATTCCTGGCTTCCAGGGAAACGACCCGGCCGCGGGAGACGTTGCAGTCTTCATCCTCCTGGAGGTAATCATAGAGAGCGCTCCAGGAACCAAGGTCGGACCAGCCAAAATCTCCCGGGCTCATCAGCGAGCCGTAGATTTTTTCGATCAGAGCATAATCTATCGACAGGGCAGGAATCTCCATGAAAACCCGCCGGATTTCCTGGCGGTCGTTCCGCCTCAGCGCCGGCAGCAGCTTGATCCAGGCCGAGAACATCTCCGGGGCGTAATCCCTGAGGTTTTCGGCGAAGGTGTCGGCCCGCCAGAGAAAGATGCCGCTGTTCCAGTAATATTCACCCGATTGCATGAATTCCAGGGCAGTGGGCAGGTCGGGTTTTTCCCGGAAGCCCCGGACCTGGTAGAACTTCTCCCCGTTTATTTCCTGGCGCTGGCTTCGGGAGACGTGTATGTAGCCGTATCCGGTGGCCGGGGAAACCGGCGGTATGCCGAACATTATGATCTTCTTGAAGCGATAGGCGGCCTCGGCCGCCAGAATTAATTTTCGCCTGAATTCATCAACATCCTTAATGAAATGGTCGGCCGGCAGGGCAATAACCACGGCTTCCGGATTTTTTAAATACATGCCGGCCGTGGTCAGAACCAGCGAAGGCGCGGTGTTGCGGGCCTCCGGCTCCACCAGAAAATTATTGCCCGGCAGGCGGGGGAGCAGCTGCTTCAAAATCCTGGTCTGTTCAGCCACAGCGATGGTATAAATCCTGGACGGGGGGAGCAGGCCCTTCAGGCGGTTAATTGTTTCCTCTATCAGAGATTTATCGCTTATGATTTTAAGATACTGCTTGGGGTTCTGCTGGCGGCTGAGCGGCCAGAACCTGGTGCCGCTGCCACCTGCCAGGATTATTACCCTGATGTCAGGTTTCTTCCGGCTGCTCTTTCTGGTTGATTTTTTTTGAGCCACGGCTATCTTTCTCCCTTCCAGCCTATCTTAAGGCTCAGGTTGCCTTAGCCGGCATTGAGCTTTCTTATGACCTCTTCCAGCACGCCCTGAACTTCCGCGCTAATCCTCTCCAGGTCTTCCGGGCTTCCAGCCTCAAAGCGCAGCACCAGGACCGGCTGGGTGTTGGAAGCCCGGAGCAGGCCCCACCCCCGGTCAAACACTGCCCGGACTCCGTCTATGTCTATGATCTGTCTGACCCCGGGATGCTGGCTCAGGGCTTCCTTGACCTTTTCCACAATCCGGAACTTAACTTCATCGGAAGCATAAATTCTTATTTCCGGGGTATTGTAGGTCCGGGGCAGGTCGGCCAGATATTGAGAAAGCTTCTGGTTAGAGCGGGCGACTATTTCCAGCAGCCGGGCCGAAGCGTAGATGGCATCGTCAAAACCGAACCAGCGGTCGGCGAAGAAAATGTGCCCGCTCATCTCGCCGGCCAGCAGCGCCTTTTCCTCCCGGATTTTCTTCTTGATGAGAGAATGCCCGGTTTTCCACATTATCGGTCGGCCGCCCAGGCGCTTGATTTCATCGTACAGAAGTTGCGAAGCCTTGACCTCGGAAATGACCGCCGCTCCAGGGTGGCTGGACAGCAGGTCGCGGGCAAAGATGATCATCAACTGGTCTCCCCAGATGATCTGCCCGGTATCGTCCACGGCCCCGACCCGGTCGGCATCGCCGTCGTAGGCAATGCCCAGTTCGGCCGCCCGGTCCTTCACCATGGCTATCAAATCCTTCAGGGCTTCGGGCAGCGTCGGGTCGGGATGGTGATTGGGAAAACGACCATCCATTTCGGTATAAAGTTCTATGACCTCGGCCCCCAGCCGCCGGAAAAGTGGCGCGGCCACCGGGCCGGCCGTCCCGTTGCCAGGGTCGATAACCACCCGGACCGGCCTGGCCAGTTTAACCCGGGAGGCCACGTAGTCAATATAGTCCGGAACGGGATTATACTCGCTGCGGGTGCCACCGACGGCCGGCTTTACGAAATCTTCTGATTCTATGATACGGTAAAGTTCCTGTATCCCCTCTCCGTACAACGTTTCTTCTCCTACCATGACCTTGAACCCGTTGAACTCGGGCGGATTATGGGAGCCGGTGATCATCACCGCCGCTTCCTTCTTTTTGTAGAAAACAGAAAAATAGACGAGCGGGGTGGGTACTACCCCCAGGTCGACCACCCTGCAACCTGAGGCCAGCAACCCCTCGGTCAGGCCCTCGGCCAGGGCGGGCGAGCTGAGCCGGCAATCGCGGCCGACGGCCACTTCTTTTTTACCGGCCTTCTGAACCTTGCTGGCCACTGCCCGACCGATGACCACGGCCAGCTCGGGGGTCAGGTCCTCACCGACCACTCCCCTGATATCGTATTCACGGAAAATTTCTTTTCTGATTTTCATCCACTCCTCCGCCGCCTGAACTAATAGCTTATTATATTTTTACTGAGTTTGTGAACTTCTTTTTATCTCGGCGGCCCGGGCCGCCAGCGTTTTCCAGCGTCCCTGAGCTTTTAGTATGAATTCAATCACCTCGCGGACGGCTCCGCGTCCGCCCCGGCGGGAGCAGCGGAACCTGGCAACTTTTTTTATGGTCGGGTGAGCATCGGCCACCGCAGCCGGGAAACCCACCATCTTCATCACTTCCAGATCGCCCAGGTCGTCTCCGATAAAAGCTATCTCGGCCAGGTCGAGGTTATGACGTCCGGCGATGTCCAGGAGAACCTTCTTTTTGTCCAGTATGCCCTGGTGCAATTCCTGAAGGCCCAGGCGGCCGGCTCGTATTTCCAGGGCCCGCGAAGTCTTGCCCGTTATTATACCGGTTTTCAGTCCGGCCAGGTGAGCCATGAATATGCCCAGGCCGTCCTGAACATGATAAGCTTTTACTTCCTCTCCGTCCGGAAGCACATAAATCGTCCCATCGGTTAGCGTGCCGTCAACGTCCATCAGGATCAGGTTAACTTTACGGGCTCGCCCGGTTTGCAGAAGATTACGTAATCCGGTCAGTGGCCTGAACATGCCCATATTTCCTTTAAAATCAATAAAATAACATGGGTATCACCGGTACGGCTTATTTCTGCTTTCTGAAACGGCAGGCTGCCCTGATAAAAGAGCTGAACAGCGGGTGTGGTTCAAGCGGCCGCGACTTGAACTCCGGATGAAACTGGCAGCCGAGGAACCAGGGATGTTTCTTCAATTCTATTATCTCTACCAGGCCATGCTCCGGGTTTTTCCCGGAAACAACCAGCCCGGTCGCCGTGAGCTGCTTTTCGTATTCGGGATTGAATTCATAGCGATGGCGATGGCGCTCGCTGATGGCTTCACTCCTGTATATCTTGTAAGCCAGAGTACCCTTTTTCAGCAGGCAGTTATAAGTCCCCAGCCTCATGGTCCCCCCCGGGTCAGAATCTTTTCGCAGAAAGCGCCAGAGGCGGAAAATCTTGTGGGGCGACCGTTCGTCAAATTCCTCGCTATGTGCGCCCCTCAAACCAGCTACGTGGCGGGCAAATTCTACCGTGGCACACTGCATTCCCAGGCAGATGCCGAAAAAAGGCAGGCCATTTTCCCGGGCATACTGGATAGCCCTGATTTTGCCTTCGACCCCGCGCTGACCGAACCCACCCGGCACCAGCAGGCCGTCCTTGTTCTTGAGGATTCGGGCCGGCTGACCCCGCTCCAGGTCCTCGGCTTCCACCCAGTCAATGTTAACCCGCACCCGGTTGGACAGCCCTCCATGGTCCAGCGCCTGGTAAAGGCTCAGGTAGGAATCATGTAGCCCGATGTATTTCCCAACAAGGGCAATGTTGACTTCACCTTCCGGATGATTCCGGCGCCAGACCAGCTCCTGCCAGCGTCCCAGGTCTGGTTGCCTGGCTTCCAGGCCCAGCTTTTTCAGGATGATACGGTCAAGTCCTTCTGCCGCGAAGTTCAGCGGGATATCATATATTGAAGGCGCGTCCACAGCGGTGATAACCGCTTCCAGCGGGACATTGGTGAACAGGGCTATCTTGCCCTTGATATCGGCGGGCAATTCCCGGTCGCTACGGCACAGAAGAATATCTGGCTGGATACCGATAGCCCGGAGTTCCTTGACGCTGTGCTGGGTGGGCTTGGTTTTGAGCTCGCCGGAGGCCCCGACAAAGGGCACCAGGGTGAGATGAATGAACACGGTATTTTCGCCGCCCAGGGACAGCCTCATCTGCCTGATGGCTTCGAGAAAAGGCTGGCTTTCGATGTCGCCGACCGTTCCGCCAATTTCCACAATGACAATATCGTTATTGCCGGCCACCGAGTAAAAGGCATTCTTGATCTCATCGGTTACGTGTGGAATCACCTGGACGGTTTTCCCGAGGTAGTCTCCCCTTCTCTCCTTTCTGATGATGGCTTCGTATATTTTCCCGGCAGTCCAGTTGTGAAGCCTGCTGGTCCGGGTGGAGGTGAAGCGCTCGTAGTGTCCGAGGTCAAGGTCAGTTTCGGCACCGTCGTCGGTGACATAGACTTCGCCGTGCTGAAAAGGGCTCATGGTGCCGGGGTCGACGTTGAGGTAGGGGTCGAATTTCTGCAGGGTAATTTTGTAACCGTGCGACTCTAACAGCATCCCTATGGAAGCTGCGGCAATCCCTTTACCCAGTCCTGAAATCACGCCTCCGGTCACGAATATGAACTTGCTCATTTCGGTCTTCTTTTCGCGGCTATGTAAGTTAGATTATAAAATTATTCACGCTCCCGCTCAACCACCGAATTGCCTCACTTAAAATCCACTTGCAAATGATTCGTTGTCTCACGAGAAAATCTACTCGAAATCGGGATGCCTTCTGGCTGGACCAGGAAATAAATTCCGGGATGAGATTGGCCAGGAGCCAGGATTATGGGGCTTAAGAGGCGATTTAAGCAGGCGATATTATGGCCACGAATCTTGCTCTCCTTTTTTTAGGCAATCTTGATGTTTACTCGCTGATAACTAATTTTTCATAACCAATATGGAGAGGAACTCATGGCAATTTAATCCATACCTGAAAACTGCAGAAAGTCCAGAATAATAACAATAACCGGAATTCAGTCGCCGGAAAAGCATGGATTCCAAGCTTAAAAAAACTGTTGTCGGTCAATTATGATGACCGCTGCTCGTCCACAGCCTGGGTAACACCGGGAGTAGAGAGGCGACCAATGACAAATAATATATGAATGTTTATTCATATATTAGCGGGCCGAAAAAACACCATCACTCGCCGGATTGGTTGACCGGCAGCGGGAAGATATGGCAACGGCCGCAATTACTCGCCTGGCTCAGGACTGCTGCTTTCCTCCAGGAACTTCTTGGGGGGTCGCTGAAACTTCGGTCGTCTGGCAACTGGCTTCCAGGTAGGCACCCTCTTCCACCACCAGTCGCGGCGTCACCAGGGAGCCGTACACCCGGCCACGGTTGTGCACCTCTATTCTTTCCCTGGCCTGAAGATTACCCTTTATTTCTCCGTTTATGATAAGCTGACCGACTTTAACATCGGCTTCCACTTTACCCTTTTCCCCGATTATCAGCATGGCGTCAGAAAAAATCTTCCCCTGGAAATAGCCTTCTATCCGGAAAGAGCCCTTGAAATTCAATTCGCCTTTTAGTTCGGTTCCGTGATCAATTAGACCGGCCAGCCGGGATTCTTCCACTATTTCTCTACCTTTTTCTTTCTCTTTCATTTTTTCGCTCCTTTTATCTTATCATAAATGCGATTGAGGTCATCCAGAGAAAAATAAAATATCCTGATTGCTCCTTTGTTGCGGTTGCCGGATATGGTCACCTTGGTTCCCAGGAATCTTACCAGTTCCTCCTCAACCGCTCTCAGGTCCGGGTCTTCCAGACTTTTCTGGGCCCTGGGGGGTTTTTCCTTGTATCTCTGGACCAGTTTTTCTGTGTCTCTAACTGATAGCTGTTTCTCCACCACCAGTCTGGCCGCCTGAAGTTGCAGCTCGGCTTCTTCCAGGGCCAGTATGGCCCGGGCCTGGCCCATCGACAGCTTGCCTTCCAGCAGATAATTTTTTACCTCTTCTGGAAGTTTCAACAACCTCAGGTAATTGGCTACAGAAGCCCGGTCCTTTCCTACCCGGTCGGCAATTTCCTGCTGAGTTAACCCGAGTTCCGAGCCTAACTGCTGAAAAGCCTGAGCAATCTCCAGCGGATTGAGGTCTTCCCGGTGAATGTTTTCTATCAGCTGAATCTCAAGCTGCTTGTCTCTGGTAAGATTTCTGATGATCACCGGGATAGAGCGCAGGCCGGCTTTACGGGCAGCCCGCCACCTTCTCTCTCCGACCACGATGCGGTAATGGTCCTCCTCCGGAACCACCAGTACAGGCTGTATTATTCCGGTCTCCTTTATAGAACGGGCCAGTTCCTCAATAGACTGGTCATCAAAAATGGTCCGCGGCTGCTGAGGGCTCGGCTGAACCCTCTCGATTTCCACCTCGGCATAACGGTCCTCTTTCAGGATTCCGAATTCCTCTGGAATAAAGGCACCCAGTCCCTTGCCCAGCGCTTTCTTGGTCATTTCTTCATCAACTCCTCCGCCAGATTCATGTAGGCTTCGGCTCCCTTTGATTTCGGGTCGTAGATAACCACCGGTTTTCCGAAGCTGGGAGCTTCAGCCAGCCTGACGCTCCTCGGAATTATTGTATTGAGGAGCACTCCTCGCAATGAATTTTTTATTTCGTCAGCCACCTGCCTGGCTAAATTGGTTCTTTCATCAAACATGGTCAAAAGAATGCCCTCTATGTATAGCTGCGGGTTGAAGTAAGTTCTGACCATATCCAGGGTGTGAAACAGGTCAGGAATTCCTTCCATGCAGAAAAACTCGGCCTGAACCGGGATCAGAATGGAATCGGCCGCCGACAGGGCGTTAATGGTCAGAAAACCGAGCGAAGGCGGGCAATCAATCAGAATAAAATTGAACAATTTCCTGACTTCCTGCAGGGCAGTCTTGAGCCTTTTTTCTCTGCCTTCCATCTGGTAAAGCTCGGCTTCGGCTCCACTTAGCTCGGGGGAACAGCCGCACAGGAATAGATTGTCCAGAGCTGTTCGAGCCAGGCATTGCATCACATCCTGGCCATTTAGAAGGGCCTGGTATATTCCTTTCCCTTTTTCTTTGGGATGCCCCAGGCCAACCGTGGCCATACCCTGCGGGTCAAGGTCCACTATCAGTACCCTCAGGTTCTTCAGGGCCAGGGAAGCCCCGAGGTTAATGGTGGTGGTGGTTTTGCCTACACCGCCTTTTTGATTGGCTACCGCAATAATCTTATTCATCTGGCTCACATGTTCCACGTGGAACATTATTCCCGAGGCGTTTTTTTCTTATGACCTCAAGATATAGATAAATATTATAAACAGCCGCCGGCGTAATTCCAGAGATTTTTTTAATCTGCCCGATGTTTTCTGGCCTGTTTTGTTCCAGTTTTTCCACCTGTTCCCTGGTTAAACCCGGAATTTCCCTGAAATTTACATCCGGTGAAACAGGCAGGGTATCGAGCCTCATTATCCTGGCTACCTCCTTTTCCTGCTTCTTTAAGTAACCCTCATACTTAACCTCGGATTCAATGAACCTGATTTCTTCCGGGTCGAGGTTGACCGGAATTTCTATTATTTTCCCGGCCAGCATTTTCCAGCTTATGCCGGGCTTTCTCAGGAAATGGACGGCCGGGACAACATCTCCTTTCTCATCTTTGACTTTTTCCTGGCTTAATAAAGAAATCACTTTTTTTATTTTTTCCTGTTTTTCCAGAAACTTCTGGTAATCTTGCTCGCTGACCAGCCCCAATTTGTAACCATAGGGCAATAGCCTCAGGTCAGCGTTATCTATCCGTAAATTGAGTCGGTATTCAGCCCGGGAAGTAAAAAGCCGGTAAGGCTCATCCACTCCGAGAGAGATCAGGTCGTCGATCAGTACCCCGATGTAAGCCTCGTGCCTTCCCAGGATAAACGGCGGCTGGCCCCTGAGATTCAGGACGGCGTTGACCCCGGCCACCAGCCCCTGGGCCGCAGCTTCCTCGTATCCTGAAGTCCCGTTTATCTGACCGGCCAGGAACAGATTCTTAAATCTTTTAGTTTCCAGGCCGAGCTTCAGCTCGGTCGGGGAAACAGCATCGTATTCAATACCATAAGCCGGCCTCAGGATCCTGGCCTGGTCCAGCCCGGGAATGCTCCGCAATATCTCTTTCTGGACTTCATACGGAAGGCTGGAAGACAACCCGTTGACATAAATTTCCGTGGTGTTCAGGCCCTCCGGCTCCAGAAAAAACTGGTGGCGCGGGTGGTGGGGAAATTTCACCACCTTGTCTTCAATCGAAGGACAGTACCTGGGACCGATGCCTTTAATTTTTCCGCTGTAAAGGGGAGATTTATCAAGATTCTTTCTGATAACCTGGTGGGTCTTCTCGTTGGTGTAGCCAACATAGCAGACAACCAGGTTCTTAAGAGGTTTTGCGGTCCTCAAGGAAAAAGGCACGGGGTCTTCATCTCCGGGTTGCGGCCTGAATTTCTCCCAGTCTATGCTGTTTTTGTCAAGGCGCATGGGGGTGCCGGTTTTTAGCCGCAGGACCTTAAACCCGCACTCTCTTAATGATTGGGCCAGCTCTGCTGCCGGCGGTTCATTAGCCCGGCCGGCCGGGTAGCTGTTGAGCCCTATATGAATGAGTCCGTTAAGGAAAGTCCCCGGCGTGAGGACGACTGCCCCGGCCTTTATTTTTGTCCCGTCCTGGCAGATTACTCCTTTTATCCTGTCTCCATCGAATATCAAACGGGTTACGACGGCCTGGAGTATTCTCAGGTTTTTGGTTTCTTCCAGCCACTTTTTCATGGTCAGGCGGTAGGAAGCCTTGTCGCACTGGGCTCGCGGGCCCTGGACGGCACCACCCCGGCTTCTGTTCAACAGGCGGAAATGGATGCCGGTTTCGTCAGCCAGCAGGCCCATCAGGCCGCCCAGGGCATCAATTTCCCTGACCAGGTGGCCCTTGGCCAGCCCGCCGATGGCCGGGTTGCAGGACATCTGGGCGATGGTTTCCAGGTGAATGGTTATAAGGCAGGTTGAGGCCCCCATCCGGGCCGCGGCAGCTGCCGCTTCGCAGCCGGCATGCCCGGCCCCGACCACCACCACCTCGTATTCTTCGGCAAATTGTTCCCGGCTCATTTTCCTATACAGAAGCGACTGAAAATCTGGTCCAGCACTTCCTGGCTCTTTATTTCACCTGTAAGCTGTCCGATGGCAGGAAGAGCTTCCCTTATGGCTTCAGCCACCAGCTCTTCTCCACTGCCTTCATCCAGCAATTCCAAACCGTTCTCCAGGCTGCTCTTGATATTTTCAACCAGAACTTTCTGCCTCTCATGGAGGATTATTTCTTCCTGCCTTTCAAGTCGGGGGGCAAAGGTGTCAAGCATCATCTTTCTGAGCCGGTCCAGGTTCTTCCCGGTCAGGGCCGAAACTTCAACCCAGTCCACCCCTGGCATGGAATCAAGGATGTTCTGGCGGTTGATAGCCGGTTCGAGGTCCGACTTATTAAAAACCAGTAGCTTCTTCTTATTCCAGAATCTCTTGAGGAGCTGAAAATCTTCAGGGCTCTCTTCTCTGGAAGAATCCAGAACGATCAGGAGCCCATCGGCTTTTTCAGCCAGTTTTTGCCCGCGGGTGATTCCTTCTTCTTCCGCCGGGTGGCTGGACTGACCAAATCCGGCCATGTCCACCAGTTTGATCAGAACTCCGTCAACCCGGACATTTTCCCTTATAAAGTCACGGGTGGTCCCGGGGTAGGGGGTGACGATGGCTCTTTCCTCCTCCAGCAGGGCGTTAAACAGGGTCGATTTTCCGACGTTGGTCTTCCCCAGGATGGCCACGGTCAGACCTTCCAGCAGGGCCCGGCCCTGTTCGTAACTTCGGGATAGGTGACCGAGCTCGCCGATTAATTTGAGCAGGACCGTTTTTATCTGTCCAGTGCTTATTTCCACCTCTTCATCCGGAAACTCCAGACTGGTCTCCACCAGTGTTAGCAACTCTATAATTTTCTCCCTGATTCCGGCAATTTTCCTGGACAGGCTTCCTTCCATCTGCTTGAAAGAAATCCGCGCCTGGTCCAGAGAGCAGGCCCGGATCAGGTCGTTTATGGCTTCGGCCTGGATGATGTCAATCCGACCGTTGAGGTAGGCCCGAAAGGTGAATTCGCCGGGATGGGCCAGCCTGGCCCCGGCTTTTATTCCCAGGCGGACGGCTTCGTTCAGCAATACTGGAGAGCCATGGAGATGAATTTCGACCGTCTCCTCGCGGGTGTAGGAATGGGGCGCGGGGAAATAGCAGAGATAACCGGCATCCAGAGTTTCCCTTGATTCGGCGTCCAGAAGGTACCCGAAGCACATCTTCCTGTCCGGAATGACCGGTTCCGGTTCTTTTAATGAAAAAATTCTTCTGGCAATACCCACAGCATCCGGTCCGCTCAACCTGACGATTCCGATGCCCCCGTGCCCGGCCGGAGTGGAAACTGCGATTATGGTATCTTCCAGAGTCTGGTTCATATTCTAATTTTAATAGCAGAGATGAAGTTAGTAAACCGCAACAGGAAAGCAGTTCGCCCTCATTCCTGTTCTATCTTATTTTTCTGGCTGTCGTCGGTTACAGGATAAACTCTTACTTTTTTCAGGAAACCTTCGCCCAGGCTCTCCGTGGTCAGGCCGGGAACCTGGTTAACGGCAATGTGGATGATACGCCTTTCGTAAGGATTCATGAAATCAAGAATCTCTTCCTGGCCGGTTTCCTTGACCTTCCGGGCTACTTCCTGGGCATATTCTTTTAGTTGTTTCTCCTTCCGGCGGCGGAAGAATTCACAGTCAGCCTGTACCTTCTGGTTGGAAATCTTGTTCAGCACGTGCTGGATGGCCAGCAACAGAGCTCCATCATTTTTGAGCAGAAGCTTGCGGTCCTCGCCGTCAAAGACGACATAAATCATCTGGTCTCGTTTCTTAACCTGGTAGGTGAGTTCCAGCGGGAAAACCTTCATCAGGTTCTTGAGGAAAACCTCCACCGCTCCGGACTCGCCATCGTTCTTGAGCCAGGCCCGGATGACTATTTCTTTATTCTTCAGGCCGAAAAGCTTGGTTTTTTCGGTCACTATTTCATAGTTAAACCTATCGCGGGGGACCTTAAGCACATGCTCGGCCAGGCTCAGGGCATCTTCCAGGCTTCTCCCTTTAAATTCTTGTTTTTCAATGACTTGGTTGTAACTGGGCTGATTATTTCTTTCTTCTTTTTCCATCGGACTCCCTCTTGCGGGCCATCATCCGGTTCATGATGGCCTGCTGAGCTATTTGCAGAACATTATTGGTCAACCAGTAAAGGACCAGGCCGGCCTGAAAATTCATGAAGAAAATGGTGAAGATAAAAGGCATCAGCAGCATAATCTTCTGCTGGGCAGGGTCGGCCGTGGAAGGTGTCATCTTCTGGGTGATGAACTGGGTCACGCCCATCAGAATCGGTGTTACATAATAGGGATCCCTGACCGAGAGGTCTTTTATCCAGAAGACGAACGGGCTGTGGCGGAATTCCACCGCCACCACCAGCATCCGGAAGAAACCCCAGAAGACCGGCAGTTGTATCAGCAGGGGCAAACAGCCGCCCGCCGGGTTGATGCCGTGTTCCTTGTAAAGACGCATCAACTCTTCGTTCATCTGCCGCCGTTGCTCCATGTCCTGCCTGGCCCTTTTGTACTTGGCCCGCAGGGCCTTAATCTTGGGCTGGATTTCAGCCATCCTGGCCATGGATTTGGTCGAGCTGTAAGTAAGGGGAAAGAAAATTATCTTGATGATGAGGGTCATGATGATTATGGCCAGGCCCCAGTTGCCGACCAGGTTATAAAAATACCTGGTAGCCACCAGCAGCAATTCGGCAATGCCGCCGAAGAAACCAAAATTTATTATCTTCTTGGTCTGATGACCGTAGGCTTTAAGCCGGTCGTATTCCTTTGGCCCGAGAAAGACCTCCCGGGGATGGCTTACCGCTAAGTAGAAATAGGGGACGACGGCGATTTTCCCGTCGGGCTGTTCCTCGCTCTCTTCCTTCTTGAAAACCATGGCCTGGCTCGAGGACGGGTCCAGCAGAAAGATAACTGCAAAGTAGTTTTCCTCGTAGGCGGCCCAGTCCAGACCCGGGTAGCGGACGGCCTCGTTTTCCAGGGTTATCTTCTTCTCCTGCAGCCGGAAGATTTTCCGGTCTCGGTTGACCAGGAAGGCTGCTCCGCGGCTGGCGCTGAACTTCTCCTGGATTTCTTCCGGGCTCAGCGAACCGATGCCCGGCCCCCAGAGGATTAACGGGTCCAGTTCTTTTCCTTCCACCTCCAGGCTGATTTTTATCCCGAAATTATAGTCCCGCCCGTTGAAGGTGAACTGCTTCCGGATTCTCACGGTATTCCCATCGGAATACTCAAATACCAGGCTGGCCGTCTGGCCCGGGTTGAGCTTCAGGTTGTCGCCTTCAAACCTGTACAGGGCCCCGTTGACCCTTTCGGTCAGGACCGGGTCGTCAAGTTTCAGAGCTAAAGGATAGAGCCCCAGCCGGGCTGCAGTTTCCGGGATCAGGTCAAGTGGTTCCCGGGTAGGGTCTTGCCGACCGGGCAATTTTTTGAGATGGTTCTTTAATTTCCAGCTCCTGAGCACGGCCCCGCGGTTACTCCAGGTGGCTTCATAAAGCGGGGTCTCCACCGTTACGGTCTCTTCCCGCTCGGCCGACACCATCCCGGCCGGGACTGCGGTTTCCCGGCTTGCAACCAGAGGCGGTGTTGCTCCAGTTTTTTCGGGCTCGCTCCCGGCGGTCTCTCTTTCTGCTAACGCCGTCTGCTGGGGGGCAGGCCGGACCTGTTTATCAGGCTTTAAGAACAGCAGCTGATAAAGAAACAGAATCAAGAACGACAGAAAAATGGCCAGTATCAGTCTTTTTTCCATAATCTCCTCTTAAGGTATGGGGTCAATGCCTCCCGGATGGAGGGGGTGGCATCTCAAGAGCCTCTTGCCTCCGAGCCAGCCGCCTTTCAGGAAGCCATATTTCTTGATGGCCCCGTAAGTGTATTCCGAGCAGGTGGGGTAGAAGCGGCAGTTATGACCGAGAAGCGGGGAAATCAGAAGCTGGTAGGCTCTGATCAGCCCGAGGGCAATATATTTCATCCGAAGCTCCGTCTTTCTAAGCCAGGCTCATAGAGCCAGTTTCTGCAGGACCGCTTTGAAATCGGCGGTCATCTCTTCCCGGTTCCGCTGGCCGGCGTCCTTCTGAGCAATAAAGATCAGGTCCAAAGGGCCGGGAAGCAAATTCTTATTTCTCCGGAAAAGCTCCCGGAAAAGTCTTTTCAGTCGGTTCCGGACAGTGGCTTTTCCTATTTTCCGGCTGACAACTACCGCCATCCTCGAATATTCCAGCCCGTTTGGCCGAAACACCAGATGGAAATACCTGCCTCTCAGCCGCTGGCCCTTCCTGTATAACTCAATAAAATCCTTTTTCCTGCGGATTCTCTCGACAGGTCTCAGGCGCTCATCCATCAAACGGAAAGCTTCTGGCGACCCTTGGCCCTTCTGTTTTTAATAACTTTCCGGCCACCCCTGGTGCTCATCCGGACCAGAAAGCCATGTGTTTTTTTCCTTCTCCGGTTATTCGGCTGAAAAGTTCTCTTCATTGTCGGCACTCTCTACCAGATTAAGCTTGTATCTTAAACGAAGACAAGCAGTTCTGTCAAGTGCTACCGCGGCTTGAATTTTTTACCGGGTTCGGCCCCGCCCCTAATCCACCCTGCTGCCTTAGCCGGTCCTGAATGCCTTGAAGGCCGGTTTGACTATAAAAACAGGATAGACTATAATTTATGGGAAATGCATTCTCTCAAAATAGGTGACAAGGTTATCTATCCGGCTCAGGGCCTGGGAGTAATAGAAGATATCCAGGAAGAGACCTACAACGGACAGTGTGTTCGCACCTTTTACATCCGCCTGGCCGTCAACAATACCCTCGTGGTCATACCCAGTAATTCCGCCGCCGAAATCGGGCTGAGAAGGCCGGTCTCCCCGAAGAACGTCAACAAATTCTTCCAGTACCTGAGAAAATGCTCGGTGGACATCAGCGCCGACTGGAAGGACCGCTACAAGGAGAATTTCGACCTGATGAAATCCGGCCAGCTGGAAGATATTGCTCAGGTCTACAAGATGCTTTTCCTGCTCAGCCAGAACAAGCCGTTATCATTCCGTGAGAAAAAGATGCTGGAAAAATCGCGGGAGCTGATAATCTGCGAGCTGGCTGCTTCCTCCGGCCTCCCCCCCGGTAAAATCAGCGCTAAGCTGGACCAGTGCCTGGCCGGGTGCCGCAAGGATCTGAAGTCGGGGCCCCTCTCATAAACTGTCTCCGATGCTGACTCAAATAGGCCTGTTCCTGTTATTCCTGGTGTTGAGCGCTTTTTTTTCTTCTTCCGAAACAGCTTTCCTCTCGGTCAATCCATACACCCTGGAGAACCTGGAAAGGAAGGGCTCGGGACGGGCCCGGCTCACCAGAAAAATGCTGGCCAGGCTGAGTGAACTTCTGTCCACCATATTAATAGGTAATACCCTGGTCAATGCGGCCGCAGCCTCCATCGCCACTTCAATATTTGTCAGGCTGTCCTCAGACCCCAGTCAGGCCGTGGTCCTGGCCACCCTGACCACCACCATTCTGATACTGGTATTCGGCGAAATCACCCCCAAGACGATTGCCGCCTACCGCCCTGTCCGGGCCACCAGCCTTTTTATTCATCCGGTTAGGCTTCTCTATTATTTCTTCTACCCGTTAACCTGGCTTTTTTCTCTTCTTACCGGCCTGTTCCTGCCGCGCGAGGAGCGCGGTCGCTTCCCCGCCTCCCGCCACCTGAGCGAGGAAGAAATCAAGCTCGTCATCAGCTCCGGGGCCCGCGGTTTATCCCGCTTCAGAAGGAAAATGCTGGCCGGGGTGCTCGACCTCAGCCGGCGACCGATTAAAGAAATAATGGTGCCCCGCAACCAGGTCCGGGCCCTGGAAATAAATTCTACCCTGTCTGAAGTCCTGAGGATTATCCAGGAAAGCGGCTACTCCCGTTATCCTGTCTTCAGTAAAACCACCGATAACATCGAAGGAATTGTCCACGCGAAGGACATATTACCCGTGATACGGTCTCAGGGTGAGTTCAACCTGGGCCAGCTCCTGCGCCGGCCGCTGTTCGTCCCGGAACTGGCCAGTATTGAACAGGTCCTGCTCCAGATGCAGGAAAAAGCTGCCCATCTGGCCCTGGTGGTGGATGAATTCGGCAGCTTTGAGGGCATCGTTACCATGGAAGATATAATGGAAGAGATCGTCGGGGACATCCGCGACGAGTACGACCGCCAGGCTGAAGACTGGTACCAGAAGGTCGGGGAAAACGAATACCTTATCAAGGGAACCGTTCCGATCAAAGAAATAAACGAGACGCTGAACCTGGGCATCCCGGAGAAAAAGGATTACACCACCCTGGCCGGGCTTTTTCTTTATCACTACGGGCACCTGCCGCTGGAAAAAGATTCCATAACCATTAACTCCCTGCAATTCACCGTAGAGAAAATGAGCCGCCGTCATCTCAGCCAGATCCGCGTCAGGCTGTTACCAGGCAAGACAGAAGGGCAGGAAAAATGAAAGTCGTGGCCACCAACAAGAACGCCCATCATAACTACGAAATCCTGGAGACCATGGAGGCCGGCCTGGCCCTGACCGGGAGCGAGGTCAAGTCAATACGGGAGGGTAGAATCAGCCTTAAAGAAAGCTATGCTGATTTCCAGGGTGAAGAGCTGTTTCTGATAGATTGCAACATCAGCCCCTACCACGCGGCCAATGTTTTTAACCACGAGCCGACCAGGCCCAGGAAACTTTTGCTCCACCGCCGGGAGTTAAAAAGGCTGGCCGGAAAGGTCCAGGAACGAGGGCTGACCCTGATCCCGACCAGGGTCTACTTAAATGACAGGGGACTGGTAAAGATAGAACTGGCCCTGGCCCGCGGCAAAAAAACTTTCGAGAAACGCGAGACCATCAAAAAACGGGATGTCGAACGGGAAATAAGGGCCGAGCTGAAAAAACGTCTGCGCTGATTATGCGGGCTGACCGCTGGCCAGCTTCCAGGCCAGCCAAAGAGCTTCCCTGAAACTCTCCAGACTGGCCAGGCCCTTGCCGGCCAGGTCAAAGGCGGTCCCGTGGTCCGGGGAAGTCCGGACAAAAGGCAGGCCCAGCGTCAGGTTTACCCCCTGCTCAAAAGACAGTAACTTGAAGGCAATCAGGGCCTGGTCGTGGTAGAGAGCAACCACCAGCCTTTCAGGCCGGTCCAGGGCTTTAAGAAAAATGGTATCGGCCGGGAAAGGACCGGAGAGTTTTAACCCTTCGGACCTGACTTCAGTCATGGCCGGGACGATTTCCTGGATTTCTTCCAGTCCCAGGGTTCCGTTCTCGCCGGCATGAGGGTTAAGGCCGCAGACCAGCAATTCTTCTGCTCCCAGGTTCCAGCGGGACAGTTGTCGTCCCAGTGTCCTGAAGAAAGAGGCCAGGGCCTGCCGGCGAACCCGGCTGATCGCCTCCCTTATAGGAAGATGGTGGGTGAACAGGGCCAGTCTAAGCCGCCTGGACCAGAAGGTCATGATGGCTCCGGGAAAAAGAGATTCCAGAAATTCCGTGTGTCCCAGGTATTTTATTCCGGCCCTGTACCAGCCCTCCTTGGAAATGGGAGCCGTGACCAGGGCCTGAACCTCACCCCTAACCGCTGCCTCCACTGCCTCGCGGAAAAAATCAAAGGAAGCAAGGCCCCCGGCAGCAGTAGGGGAGCCAGGCTTAACACTTACCAGGGGCTCGCCGGTTTCCTTCAGCTCAATATTGCCCGTGGCCAGGGCCGTCAGCAGCAGGTCCGGAGACAGGTCCAGGTGCCGGCACCAGTCTTCCAGTATTTTCTTCTGGCCAAAAATTACAAACCTGGCTTCGGGCAGGCTGGAAACTTCCTTCAGGGTGCGCAGAATTATTTCAGGACCGACACCGGCCGGGTCACCCAGGGTCAGGCCTATAACCGGAGCCCTCATCTGGTTTTTCTGGAATTATTGTTCTCTCCCGCTTCCGGCTGCTTGCCTTCCTGCTCCAGCTTGTAAAGGTATTTCACCTGGCGCTTATAAATTAAAAGGTTAGGAGCACCTTCCCGGTTGAGCTTGAAGCAATTGCGGTCGTACCATTCGATGTAACCCTCCACCCGTTCCCCGTCAGCCATGACCACGGCCATTGGAGTCCTTTTATTCATCTGCTTCAGGAAATAATAATTTTCGGCGTGGGTGTCGGTCGGGGGAGTCATCTTCTTCTTGGCCGCTTCCTTTTCCTTGGCCTCCCTGGTAATTTTTTCCTTGACTTCGGAAAGGTCTGGCCGGATTAGTTTTCTTTGCATCAGCACCCTCACTACGATAGAAGAGAATATTTGTTTAGATATTAACACCTGAATAAAAAAATTGCAACCACAAAATTTGCAGACCGCGAAGCGCCGGACATGAGACTCAGCCCGGGGACAGCGGGAGAGACTCTCTCCTTTTTAATCCGGCCCTTTTACTTTTAAGGCCTCTTTTTTATACAAATCGCTTTATTTGTGCCAGCCGGAAATAGTCCCCGGTAAACCATCCATGATGTTCTGTCTCCTTTTCTTAAGATATTAAACGCCAGAAGGTTTCCCTCTCGCTTTCAAGGCCTTTTTTGTTTCCTGGATAAATGTTCGCCATGCAGCACTTGACTTTTCCCGTGCCCATCCATAGAATTGAGGGCGATGAGCCTGACCTGTAGCCGTTTTTTATTCTATGCCCTGGTGATTTTCTTACTCATAAACCTGGGCCACATCATCCTCCATGATTTTATCTGCCACGAAGAACTGCACCAGCTGGTCAACCCTGTTCACCATTATTTCAAGGCCCGCGGCGGCAGCAGCCAGGACCTGGTCCCGCTGTCTTCCGATAGTTCCGGAAAAATATTTCTTCAGGTTATAGACTTCTGCCCTTCAGACTTTACGCCTTCCATCTTTCACCCGCCTGATTAAATCTCTATTACTATCTTCATCATCTTTTAATCCGGAGGTAGTGATGTCATTTATCATGCTGTTTTTACTCATACTTTCACCGGTGGCTCAGGACCAGGCGCTTCCTGTCCTCCCGCTTTCAGTGGACCAGGCCGTCGAACTGGCCTTCCGTCAGAACCCGGCGCTTCTGGCCCTGGCCGGTGATATTGAAGCGGCCAGGGGTCAGACCCGGATAGACTCGGCCCTGCCCGAGGCCGAAATAGGGCTGGAAGTGGCCGGATTGAATATTCCGGGCGCCGGCACGGTCGAACAGGAGACCAGCCTGGGGTTGGTCCAGGCGATCCCTTTCCCGGGTAAACTCAAACTGCGGGCCCGGGCAGGCCGGGCAGCCGAGGAAGAAGCTGTCCTTAAACTGGAGAGGGCAAGGTTGAGACTGGCTTCAGAGGTCAGGAAAGCTTACTACCGCAGCCTCTTACAGCAAAAAACTGTGGAAATCCTGTTAAAAAACCTTGAGCTACTGGAAGAAATTCAGAAAAACGCCATTTCCCGTTATGCTCTCTCGGCCGTACCATACAGTGATATTATCAGGGTAAGGCTGGAAACGGCCCGCACCCGGAACGACCTGCTCGAGGCCAGGAAAGAGCTGACCCTCAGCCGGCAGGAGTTGAGCCGGCTTCTGGGTTTGAAAGTAAACCAGGAGCTGCTGTTAACCTCAGGCTTTGAACCCGCTCCTGACGACTGGACACTGGAGGAAGCGCTGGCCCGGAAGAAAGAACTCAGCCCGACCCTGAGGCTGGCCCGCTTGCGCCGGGACAGGGCCGAACTCCTGGTCAGACTGGCTGACCGGAACCGCCTGCCCGATTTTTCCCTCGGACTTTTCTCCCCGAGCAAAAAACCGGGGGCAACCGGTTTCAGTCTCGGTCTGAGCTATCCTCTCTTTTCCCGGAAACGGCTGGCCGGCGAAAAAATGGTGGCTGAAGCTGAAAGGCAAAAAGCCGGCTTTGAAATCCGGGCCGCAGAAAGCTTTTTCGAAAGCCGGACCCGTCAGGCTGCGGCCGAAATCGCCCAGAGCCGGGAACAGATAAAAATCTTTGAAGAAAGCCTGCTTCAGGATTCCGGGGCTGAGCTGGAAAAAGCCCTGCAGGACTACAGTCTGGGAAAGCTTGATTCGCTCAGCCTGCTTGACCTCTACCGCAGCTTAAGCCTGGTCCGCCTGGAATATTACCGGGCTATTTACCTGTGCCAGGCAGCCCTGGCTGAATTTGAAGCAGCCGGGGAAGACTATGAATAGAAGAGAATTTTTCTTGCCAGGGAGAATAACCATGTCCTGTAAGAGTATTTTTGCCCGAACAATCGTCATCGTCCTCCTGCTGGTAACTGCGTTTACTCATAACGGTTGCGACCGACCTTCTTCTATCCGGCCCTCCTCCGTTGCGGCCGAAGAGGAAGGACATCAGCACGAACACGTGGTGTTAACCGCCGAGGCCGAGCGCCTGGCCGGGATCAAGGTGGCCAGGTTAGGCTCGCAGTCCATAGTGCCCGAGCTGCTGGTCCCGGCCGAGGTTGTTCTTAATCCACGGGCCTTTTACCGCCTGACCACCAGGGTGTCGGGTCGGGTGGAGGAATTGCTGGTCTACGAAGGAGACAGGGTCAGGAAGGGCCAGGTGGTGGCCAGGTTATTCAGCCTGCCCTACCTGGAAAGCCTGACCGAGCTCCGGCTGGCAGCCGACCGGCTGGCCCGACTGGAGAAAATTAATTCACCTGACCAGGAAGCTGCCCGGGCGGTTGTCGTTTCGGCCAGGGACAAGCTGCGGATACTTGGTTTGACCGATCAAGACCTCGACCGGCTGGCCCGGCCTGAAAGAGGAATGACCCTGTATGATGTGACCAGCCCGGCTGACGGCCAGGTGGTGTCCACTGCCGTTTTCCCGGGCGATTCTCTGGAAACCGGGGCTGCCCTGATGGAGATTGCCTCCTACGAGCGGCTCTGGGTTGAAGGCCGGGTGCAGGAGAAAGACCTGGGTTTGTTAACAATCGGACAGGCTGCAGTCATCAGGAGCAGCGCCTATCCTGGTCTGGAATTTCAGGGGCAGGTGACCTTCATCTCTCCGGCCCTGGATACGTCTTCCCGAACTCTTAAGGTCCGGGTGGAAACAGCCAACCCGTCGGGACGGCTCAAGCCAGGCATGTACGTTGACCTGGCCCTTAAACTTTCTGAACAGCGGGTGCTGGCTGTGCCCGAAGAGGCAGTGGTTGAGGTCAACGGCCAGAAGACGGTCTTCGTGCCGGAAGGCCCAGGCATCTACCGCCCGCAGACTATCCAGACCGGTTCTCCGGTTGGTGGCTGGCTGCCCGTGGTTTCCGGCCTGAACCCAGGGGACGATTACGTTGCGGCCGGGGCTTTCATGCTGAAGGCAGAGCTGCTCAAACACACTCTTGGAGAGGGAGGCCATCGCCATGATTGACCGGGTTATCAACTTCTCACTCCGGGAGCGTTTGCTGGTCATAATCCTGATCCTGCTGATTATTGCCGCGGGCATTTATTCCTTTCTCCGGCTGCCGATCGATGCCTTCCCCGATGTCACCAGCGTCCAGGTGGAAATCCTCTCCTACGCTCCTGGTTATTCACCTTTCGAAATAGAAAAGTTTGTCACCTTTCCCCTGGAAATTACCCTGCGCGGTCTACCCGGGCTGACCCAGCTGCGGTCAGTTTCAAGAGCCGGGCTTTCGGTCATCACCGCAGTCTTTGAGGACCGGACCGATATTTATTTTGCCAGACAGCAGGTGTTCGAACGCCTGTCCGAAGCCAGGGAAAAGATGCCGGACGGTGTGGAAATCAGCCTCGGCCCGGTGGCCACGGCCATGGGAGAAATCTTTCAATATACAATTGAAGGAAATGAACCCGGGGCAGACGAAGACTGGATTTCTTATCTAACCGAGCTCCGGACCATCCAGGACTGGGTGATTACTCCGGTCCTGAAAAGCGTGCCGGGAGTTATTGACGTCAACTCTTTCGGCGGGTACATCAAACAATACCTGATCAAGGTCGACCCCGGCCGGCTCCTCCGGTATGACCTGTCCCTGGCCCAGGTGGTGGAAGCGGTCAAGAACAGCAACCTGAACGTCGGCGGCAATATAATCGAAAGGGGGCAGCAACAGTTTATAGTCCGGGGCACCGGGCTTTTTAACGACCTGGAAGACATCAAGCGCTCGGTGATAAGGGCCGACAGGGGGATTCCCGTTCTTATCCAGGACGTAGCCAGCGTTGAGCCCGGCTTTGCCATCCGGCAGGGAGCGGCCCTCATCAACGGGGAAAAAGAGGCGGTGGGCGGCATAGTCCTTATGCTCAAAGGTGAAAACAGCCGGATGGTAACTCGCCGGGTGGAAGAGAAAGTAAGAGAAATAAACAGCAGCGGCCTCCTTCCGGCCGGACTGAAGATAGTTCCTTTCTACAAGCGGACGGACATAGTTGAGAAAAGTGTCCGGACCATAGAGGAAGCGCTTCTGCTGGGTGCTTTGCTGGTCATCCTGGTCATCTTCGTTTTCCTCCGAAGCTTTCGCGGCTCGCTGGTGGTTGTGCTGTCTCTTCCCTTAGCGGTTCTACTGACCTTTGTAGTCATGAAACAGGCGGGGCTGACCGCCAACCTGATGTCGCTGGGCGGGCTGGCCATCTCCATCGGCATGATAATAGACGCGGCCATCATTCAGGTGGAAAACATCCAGCGCCATCTTACCGAAACCAGGAAAAAAGACCTGTCCACCTTCCTCAGGGCCGTGCTGGAGGTGAGAAAGCCGAGCATCTTCGGGGAAATGATCATCGCCCTGACCTTTATCCCTCTTCTGAGCCTTCAGGGTATAGAGGGCAAGATGTTCTCGCCGCTGGCCATAACGCTGTCCATAGCCATCATCTGCTCTTTGATAATATCGCTTATCATAATACCTGGCCTGGCCTTTCTGATTCTGAGAGTACCCCGTGACCGCCAGGACAGGTTTATGCGATCTCTTAACAAGATCTATGCTTCCATGCTGCGCTGGTCGCTGCGGCGCGGCTGGGTAGTGACTGGCTTGATGGTCTTTCTGCTGGCGGCCAGCCTGTGGCTCATTCCCTCGCTGGGACGGGAGTTCATACCTATCATGGATGAAGGGGCCTTCGATATGGATATACAGATGCTGCCTGGAATTTCGCTGACCAGAGCGCTTGATATCACCCGTGAAGTGGAGAGAAGGCTGAAACAGTTCCCCGAGCTGGAAACCATCGTTTCGCGAACCGGGCAAACCGGCATAGCCCTGGAAGCCAGGGGAGTGGAAAAAACCGGTTTTGTCGGCTCGCTCCGGCCGCGGCGGGAGTGGACTTCCGCCAGGACCAGGGAAGAGCTAACCGAAAAAATGCGCCAGGCTATTGCAGACATTCCCGGGATATCTTTTTCATTCAGTCAGCCCATCGCCTGCCGCATCGACGAACTGGTAGCCGGCACCAGGGCCCAGCTCATAATCAAGCTTTTCGGCGAAGACCTGGAGATTTTAAGGGCAAAAGCGGCTGAAATCGCCTCCGTGGTCAGAGAAATCCGAGGTACCTCAGATCTGGTGGTGGAAACCATTTCCGGCCAGCCTTACCTGTTGGTGGACCTGGACCGGTTGGCCCTTCAGCGGCACGGCCTCCGGGCCTCAGAAGTGTTGACCCTGGTGGAAACCGCTTCCGCAGGCAAAGCCGTGGCCAGGATGTACGAAGGAGAGCGCGCCTTTGACGTGGTTATAAAGTACCCGGAGAACCTGCGCCGCTCGGCAGAACAATTGCGGAACCTGCTGGTCGATACTCCGGGTGGTTACCGCCTGCCGCTCGGGCAACTGGCCCGAATCCAGGAAGTGGAAGGACCTGCCCAGATCAGCCGGGAAGCCGGGTTTAGAAGGATAGGACTTGAGGTCAACATCAGCGGGCGGGACCTCGGCCGCTTTGTGGCCGAAGCCAGAGAAAGAATCAGCCGACAGGTAAGCCTGCCGCCGGGTTACCGCCTGGAATGGGGAGGACAGTTTGAAAACCAGCAGCGAGCCATGCGCCGCCTGGCCATAATCGTGCCGGTCACCCTGCTCCTGATATTTTTCCTCCTGTTTTCAACCTTCGATTCTTTCAAGCTGGCCCTGCTGGTGCTGCTGACCCTGCCCTTTGCCCTTATTGGCGGTGTTTTCTCACTGTGGTTTTCCGGACTCTATCTTTCGGTTCCGGCCTCAGTCGGCTTTATCGCCCTCCTGGGCATCGCCGTGCTCAACGGTGTCGTTCTGGTCAGTTATTTCCAGCAGCTGACCAGGAACAACTGCTTCCCGTTCGACGAGGCCATAATCCAGGCGGCGGGCAAGAGGTTGCGGCCGGTTCTTATGACTGCGCTGACCACCCTGCTGGGATTACTGCCGCTGCTTTTCGCCCAGGGACCCGGGTCGGAAGTGCAAAGACCGCTGGCCACGGTGGTGGTCGGGGGATTGATAACTTCAACCTTCCTGACCCTGCTCCTTCTACCGGTCCTATTCCGCTGGACCTGCGGGATTAAGGAGAAAAATCAGGATACAAACGGATAAAACTCAAGCTTATGAAGGCAAACCACGGGACCTGGCAATGCTACCGTCCCGGCATCCGAAGCGTTCTGCAACCCGTGGCCTGGCAGGCCGGAGCTTCTGGCAATCAGAACAGTAAAAGCTATTTGGTTCAGGCCTGTCCAGGCCTGATCAGCCCGGGAAGTGGGGTTTCGGGAGCTCTTTATGAAATGGCTAACAGTCGGGTTCAACCGGGCCCCCGGCTGGCTTATTCAAACCCTCCACCAGTAGGAGAACTTGATGAAATAATACCGCCCGGTCAACTGGTAGCGGTCGGATCCAAGTCGTTTCCGGTGGTCCTCCATACCGAGATAAAAGCAGGTGCCCGGGTTTAGCTCGTAGCCCAGAAGACCGCTCAGGTATATTTTCTTGTAATAACTGTCGTAATCAGTAATCGCTCTCAGAAACAACCCCCGGTTAAACTGGAAATTAATCCTCTGGCTCAAAATGGTTACCCGGTAGACTTTAGGACCACCCCGGTATTCGTAAAAATTAAGGTCTTCCAGCCTGAGGGAGGCCACCAGATTCTGCACCGGACGGAAATTTATCTCTCCTTCCAGTGAATTACTGAATCCGAGGTAGGGCAGTTCGTCATAGTAAATGGAGCTGCCGGTGCGGCCAGAAATCCGACCACTCAGCCACCCCAGCGGGGCCGAAAAAACCGTGAACCGGAATTGCCTGGGCTTGAGGTCGACCCCGTTGTATTTTTCGAAGGTGTTGCTGTAGTTCATAAATATAAACGTCTGCCGCCAGCCGCTGACCATGAGCGACAGGTCCATATCCTCGTCGGTCAAAACCCAGCTGTAGTCATAAACCCGGCGGTAGGAGATTGACGGGGTAACAGAGATTATGTAGTCATTCCCGGGAAGAAAGGCATACCCGGCCCGGGCATTTAGAGAATGAATATCCTTGCGGCGAAGAAAGCCGAGCCCGGCCTCAAATTCGGGATGGATGCTGAACCAGTCCAGGGAATAGTTAAGATGCCGGTCCTGGTGGTTAAAACCGAAATGCCAGGCCGGGGCCATAACGGTCTTGATTTCTTCCACCCGGCTGAGGGACCCGGCCAGTTGAAAGGCCAGCCGGTTGGTCTGAGAAATTTTGAATTGTCCGTCAATAGCGGCCAGGCGATTGTAATCTGAAAAAATCGAAGAGCCGGTCATTCCCATTTCTTTGCCGGAGGCGATAAAGCCGAGGTAGGACTCTGAATAGAGGTCCTGCCGCAGGCGCAGAACGCTGTTCAGTGAACGGTAGGATGAGTTTACATCCAGCGGGGAAGCGCCCGGTATTTCTATCCCGGCCGGCCGGTCATCCAGGGCTGACATCACCCCGAAGCTGGTGTTTTTTATTTTTCCTGTTAACTTGGCGGCCCAGACCGGAGAGACTATCTTTCGCGAATAAAGTAATTCAAACGGTGTATCAAAGATATCCTTGCCTTCCAGGAAGAATGGTCTTTTTTCGGGATAATACAGCGGGTAGCGCTGGTTGACCTCGTTCTGGGGAATGTCGGCTTCAATCTGGCTGAAATCGGGATTGAGGGCCAGGTCGGCGGTTAGATCTGAAGTGATGCCGTACTTGATATTGGCCCCTATCTCCGGCTGGAATTCCTGGCCCAGGGCCTTGCTGCCCACCACTGTCGGCATCAGCTCCAGGTTCTTGCCACGCACCAGGCTCTGGTTCAGGCTCAACTGACCGGCCTGGACCAGCAGCCCGTTGATGGCACGGGAGCGCGCCGGCCAGTACAGGTCTTCGTTTTTACGTGGAATCTGCCGGCGAAGGATCAGTCCCCAGGTCTGAACATTCTTGTTGGGAAACCTCAGGCTTTTGAAGGGAATGGCCATTTCTACCACATAGCCGCGGTCGGTAATTCTGGCTGCCGACTGGAAATAGCCGTTCCAGTTGCGGTCTATCCGGTCGAAGCTCTCGGCCCGGCCGCGGTGGCGGCGGGGATTGGCTTCCACGTAGATTCCGTCGACCTGCACCCCGCGGGGATTGGCCACAAAAACGAAAGCCCGGCGTCGGTCGTTAAATGTGTCCAGGTAGACATAGACTGCATCGTCTCCCTGGACCCTGTCTCTCTGGCACAGGGTGCAGCGAATGGCTTCCGGACGGGAATCGTGGCAATCAAAAGCGATGTAGAGATTATGCCTATCATAGCCCAGGTAAACGGTGGTCTTTTCCGTGGGAGCCGCGCCTTCCTGTGGTTCGTACTGGACGAAATCGGTGATGACGGCAGCCGCCTCCCACTCAGGATTGCCCAGCTCCCCATCAATTCGGGGAGCTCCGGGCATAAACCCCGGCTGCACCGCCTGCTCTTTCTGGAGGCTGAAAGCCGGGTAGACGACCGCAAACAGAATAAGAATGTTCAGCACGAAAAGACCGGGCAGATATCTTCCCTGTCTCAAGGGGTTTTGGCCTGCTTTCAATCCAGGAGGGTAAAATCAATTAGCTTCATGTTGCGGTTCTTAAGGCTCAAACCAAGGGCCCTTTCCAGGTTGGCCAGGGAAATGTTGTAATCGATGATGGACTTGAGTTCCGTAGCCCTGGCGTTGGCCAGGTCCCTCTGGTACATCAGCACGGTGTAGTTGGTGCTCTGCCCGACCTTCAACTTTTCCTCTTCGGCCGCCAGTTTCTGCTCCTGCAGCTCCCGGGCCACCCGGTAGGCCTGGACTCTTTTCAGGTTGGCTTCAACGTCCCGCAGAGCAGTTTTGATTTCAAGAAGAGCCTGCTGTTCTTTCTGTTTCAAACTCAGCATGGCCTGTTCCAGGTTGATCCTGGCCTGGGCCAGGCTGGCCCTGGACACCACGTTGCTCAGCGGAATGTTCAGGCTAAGGCCAATGGACCAGTTCTGGTACTTAAAGTTAAGGGCATCTTTAATCGAATCGCTCCGGGGTCCAGGAATTACGCCTATGACCACCCCGGTCAGGGGATTGTTATTCTGATAAATAAGCCGGTCACCCGAAATGCCCGGGCTCCAGTAAGAAGCGTTGAGATTTAACTGCGGCAGCACCTGATTTTTGGCAACTGACAGATTGAACTGCTGGTTTCTTATCTCGACCTGTGAACTCCTCAGGTCGGGCCGGTTAGCCAGAGCAATAGCCAGGGCCTCTTCGAGCGAGATGGCCTTCTGTTCAAACCGGGGCTTATCAACGGGAATTATGGCTGTATACTGTTTTTCCTCTTCCTGGCTCATGTTCATCAGGACCCGGAGCTGGTCCTCGGCATTTTTTACGGCCAGTTCGGCCTGGATGATGTCGGCTTCCCTGGTGGCCACTTCTGACTGGGCGCTCAGGATTTCAATCGGGGCCAGGGTGCCGATTTCCACCGACCTTTTATTTTTCTCCAGAAGTTCCCGGGCCAGCTTCAGAGACTGTCGCCTGACTTCCAGGGTATCTATGGCATAAGACAGGGCCCAGTACGCCTGTTCCACCGAATAAATCGTATCCATCAGGGCCTTTTCCAGCTGGGCCTGAGAAATTTCCAGGCTGTTTCGGGCAATTATGATTTCCTTCCGGCTGATGTTGTAGCCAAAATTCTGCAGCAGGGGCTGGGTAAAATCAAAGCGGAGGGTGCTGCCGTAACGAGGATTGATGGTCTGGAATCGCTGAGTTGTGTCGTTCTTATAGGAATCCAGACTGATATTGAAGCTGCCGCCGAAGGGGATAGTCTGGGACAGGCTGCCCGAGACCGAGTTGTACTTGGTCTGGGTGCTTTCGGCCGCCTCCAGCCAGGAATAGGAAGCGCTGTTGGTCTCTCTCTGGTTAAAATTAAAGGACAGCGTCGGATAATATTTTTCTCTGGCCTTAGACAGGCTGGCCGCGGCCAGCTCGGGACTGAGTTCCTGGATGGCTACCGACAGGTTATTCTTCATCGTCCTGACTATGCATTCTTCCAGGGTCAATCTCAGCACCTTTTCTTCCTGGGCCTGCAGGCCGGCACTTACCAGGAAAATGGCTATCAAGATTAAACTCAGGCTCCTGGCTCTCTTATTCATGTTGACCTCCAGTCATCTGTGTTAAACATTTTACTTTCCTGTCCGGCTCCCCGGATTACTCGTAGCGCAGGGCTTCTATCGGGTCGAGCTTGGAAGCCTTCCTGGCCGGGTAATATCCGAAGAAAATGCCAACCGAAGCCGCGAAGAAGAAAGCCAGCATGATGGACTCGGGGGTGACGATGGTGTTGATGTTGGCAAAAAGCGAGATGTACTTCATCAACCTGGATGCGCCCACTCCGACGATGATGCCAATCACTCCTCCGGTTACGCTGAGCACCACAGCCTCAATCAGAAACTGCAGCAGGATATCTCTTTCGCGGGCTCCGACGGCCAGGCGAACTCCTATCTCCCGGATGCGCTCTGTTACCGAAACCAGCATGATATTCATGATTCCAATGCCGCCCACTATCAGGGATATACCGGCAATCGAGCCCAGCAGGATGGTCATGATCTTGGTGGACTCGGCCGCGCTTTCAGCCACGTCGGCGATATTCCTCACCTGGAAATCATCCTCGGCCCCTGGCGCAATGCGGTGCCTTTCCCTCATCAACTCTTCAATCTGCCTCTGGGCCTCCCCGGTCCTGTCGGCCGAGACGGCGGCCACATCTATTGAGTTTATGTAATCCACGCCCCTCAACCGACGCATGACCGTGGTGTAAGGCGCAGCAATCATGTCATCGCGGTTGAAAAAACCACCCTGCTCGCCCTTGCTTTCCAGAACGCCGATTACCGTAAAGGGAATTTTATTTATTCTGATGGTCTTGCCGACCGGATCTTCGTCCTCGAACAGGTTCTGCCTTACCAGGCTGCCCAGAACGCAGACTTTGGCCGCCGCGGCTACATGGGATTCGTCGAAATAGACGCCTTCCACAACTTTCCAGTTCCTGATTTCCGGGAATTTTTCCCCGGTACCCTGGATCTGCGTATTCCAGTTCTTGTTGGCGTAGACCACCTGGGCCCTGGTGCTGATAGAAGGAGAAGTGGCTTTCACCGCGTCACAACGCTCCTCAATGGCTTTGGCATCGTCCGGCTTGAGGTTGGTGAAGCCGCCGAATCCCGACTGCACGCCCCTGATGCTCCTGCTTCCCGGATAAACGAAGAGCAGGTTGGTGCCCATGGAGGCGAACCTTTCCTCTATGCCTTTCTTGGCACCCTCTCCGATGCTGACCATGGCGATAACCGCGGCCACTCCGATGATGATTCCCAGAATGGTCAGGAAGGAGCGCATTTTATTCCGGGCCAGAGCCCTCATCGATACTCTTAATATTCTTAAAATTTTCATGTCATCCTCCACTGGCCGGAGCCCGGTCGCAGGCTCCCGGGGCGACTTCCTCGCCAACTATCTGCCCGTCTTTCAGGTACAGGCGTCGCTTGGCGTAGGAAGCGATGACCGGGTCGTGGGTCACCATAATGAGGGTAATGTTTCTTTCCTGGTTCAACCGGCAGAAGATATCCATTATTTCGGCTCCGGTCCTGGAATCAAGGTTCCCCGTAGGCTCATCGGCCAGAATCAAAGTGGGGTCGTTGACCAGGGCCCGGGCGATGGCCACTCGCTGCATCTGCCCGCCGGAAAGCTGGTTGGTCCGGTGGTGCTCCCAGCCCTTGAGTCCCACCGAGGCCAGGGCTTTCATGGCTTTTTCCCTGGCTTCCCTGCTGCTGATGTGAGAATAGATCATCGGCAGCTCCACGTTTTCCAGGGCGGTGGTCCGGCTGAGAAGGTTAAAATTCTGAAAAACGAAACCTATCTTCCGGTTGCGGATGGCGGCCATCTCATCGCGGCTAAGCCTGGAGACATCCATCCCTTCCAGGAAATATTGCCCGGAAGTCGGACGGTCGAGCAAACCCAGGATACTCATCAGGGTGGATTTCCCCGAACCGGAAGGTCCCATGATGGCCAGGAATTCGGAATAGTTGACGCTGTAGGTTATGCCCCGCAGGGCCTGGACCTGGCTTTCGCCAATCTGGTATATCCTGACGATGTTTTCGAGTCTGATAATCTTATCGCTCATGTCAAAACCTGTTTTTGTTACCTTCGCGGCATCATGAAAAAGCTCCCGCCGGGAGGCCCCTGCTGGGTGGTCCGGCTGCTGGAACCGGTGGCAGTTATCAGCCCAACAATAACTTCGTCTCCCTCTTTAAGGTTATCGCTCTTTATTTCTGTAAAGGAATTATCGCTGACACCGGTCCGCACAAAAACCACCTTAAGATTACCTTTCCCGTCCAGCATCCAGACCCGGGAAGGCTGGCGACGCTGGCCGCTCTGGCCGGCCTGGCCGCCACCCATTCCAGCCCTCTGGCCCATCTGGCTCGGGTCGAACATTCTCTGGCCGGCCTGGCCGCTGCCGGGCGCGGCTTCCCCGCCAGTTTGCTGGCGCCGGACCGCCATTTCTTCAAAGGCCGCCCTCATGATCTTCTGAAGTTCTTCGGCTGAAAGGTTGGGCGTAAACCGCAGGGCAGCGTTGGGCACTCGCAAAACGTTTTTGGCCTCGCCGACAATTATGGAACAGGTGGCAGTCATGCCCGGCAGGAGCTTCAGGCTGGAATTGTCGACGTCGATGATGGCCGAGTAGCTGACCACGTTCTGCACCGTCTGGGCGGAGTAGCGGACCTGGCGCACCACGCCGTTAAAAGTTTCATTCGGGTAGGACTCGACCGTAAACTTTACCTTCTGGCCCTCTCTGACCTTGCCCACGTCGGCCTCGTCCACCAAGCATTCAACTTCCATCTTGGTCAGGTCGTTGGCAATTTCAAAGAGCTTGGGAGCCTGGAAGCTGGCAGCCACGGTCTGCCCGACGTTGATGTTTCTGGAGATAACCACGCCATCAATAGGGGAACGGATTATGGCGTAACTCAGGTCGACCTTGCTGGCTTCCAGCTGGGACCTGGCCTGCTCGGTGCGCGCCTGTTGTGAAATCAGGTCAGACTTGGCCTGAAGGTAATTAGCTTCAGCCTGTTCTTTTTCTTCAAAAGAAATCAGGTTTTTCTCAAACAGACTGAGCGCTCTTTCATATTTTTTCCGGGCGATTTCCAGGGCAATCTTGGCCCTCTCCAGAGAAGCCAGAGCACTCTGGTAGTTGGATTCATTCTGCTCAATTTTGGCTTTTAGCTGGGACTGATCCAGTTCAGCCAGAATATCGCCCTTTTTTACTCTGGAATTAAAATCAACGTAGATTTTTTCAATCTTTCCAGAAACCTGGCTGCCAACTTCAACCAGAACCACCGGGTTCAGAGTGCCGGTGGCGGTGACCACGGCTTCGATATCGCCGCGGGTAACCTTATCCAGCCGGTACTTGGGTTTATTATTGGAATTCTTCTTGAACAGGGTGAACCCAAGAACCACGGCTATGATAACCACAACGACCAGGCTGATGATTCCAGTCTTTTTCTTCATCGTCATTCTCCTTTTTTCTCCTTTTCCGGGGGAGTCGGTGATGTATCATTACGCCGCTCGGGAGTAGCCCTTCTGCGCTGGCGCATGTATCTATCCATTAACTCCTGCATTTTCTTTTCCTGTTCCGGGGTGAACACCTCGTCCATCTCGGTCTTGAGCTGTTCACGCAGTTCGGTCAGGCGGGCATGGACGTCTTTCCTGAAAGCCTGAAACCTTTCCTCGCTGCGCTTGAAGACTTCCCGTATTTTCTCTTCCTGTTCAGGGGTGAGCTGCAGCTCCTTAGAGATCACCTCCAGGGTGGGAAAGGGTTCCTGTCTCTGCTTGGGCACCGGCTTCTTCTTTTCCAGACACCACCTGTCTCCGAAAACGCCCACGGCCACACCCAGAATAAACACGGCTATGAGCGACAGTGTCACCCAGAGCTTATACTTATTGTTCATTGTTTGCCTCTCCTGACAACTTCCTGGCTGTCCAGGCCGGCAAAAAGCAGTTGCAGCTGCCGGTCCTCCGGTCTCTGGGCATCAAAAATGGGCCTGGTTTCGTTGAGGGGGCTCTGTCCCTGGAACAGGAGCAACTCAGATTGACTCAGCTGAATTTCAGCCGGCTGGGCCAGGAACAGAATGCCCACCAGGACCATGGCCACCACCAGGAAAACCGGCACAGCCGCGGCATACCATCTTTCCACCACAGCCCAGAGAGAAGGCTTGTTTTCGGACTGGAGCCTGGCCCTGAGTCTCTGCTCAAAATAGGGAAGAGGCTCAGTTTCCGGAAGTAGCAGCTCTGACATCATGGATTTCATCTGCCGGTAATCAGCCAGCAATTGAGCGCAGGCAGGACAGACCCGGAGATGTTCTTCCAGCCTGGCGGCGGTTCCGGCTTCCAGCCGGCCGTCCACCAGCCGGGAAATCAATTTCTCGGCCCGATGACAATTCATGGTCGTCCTCCTCCCTGGCTCAGAAAGGGAGCCAATTTTTTTCTTAAAAGCCTTCTTGCCCGGTGCAGCCGGGAATCAACCGTCCCCGGCGATATTTTCAATATCTTCCCTATTTCCTCATAACTCAGACCCTGGATGTCTCTCAAGGATAATATTAGACGATATTTATCCGGCATTTCTTCCAGTTTCTGACGCAGTAGCTTCTTGCGCCTTTCGGCCTCCTGCTGTTCGGCCAGCTGCAGGGAGGCCTCCTTTTCCGGCAAACCGGGTTCCGGGATGTCTTCCAGTCTCAGTTCATTTTTCTCCTTTTTATGCTTCCTGAGGTAATCCCGGATGTGATTGATGGCAATCTGGTAAAGCCAGGTGCCAAACTCCGATTCAAACCTGAATTTCGAAAGGGAGAGATAGGCCTTCAGGAATATCTCCTGGGCCAGGTCGTCGGCGGTCTCGCGGTTGTGAACCACGTTGACGGCCAGTCCGAAGACCCGATTCTGGTAGGCTTTCACCAGCATGGAAAAAGCCTCCTGGTCTCCCTGCTGGGCCAGTCTGACAGCCTGGTTTTCGTCCATCCAATACTCACTTCTTTAGCCTCAATCCCTTAGACGAGGCTGTCGCTTACTTCTTCCTTTGCGGAATTATCATTTTACCTAACTATTGTAAAAGTAGAAAGTTGCCCCCGCCTGAACCCGGGACGGAAGACTGGTCCGGTTTGCTGATTTTCAGTCTTTATTTACCCGGCCCACAAAAAAGTAGCCGAAAGCCAGGGCCAGAATAATTACCCCGACTCCCATCAGGCTCAGGCTGGAAACCTCATGCAGGTCCAGGATGATAACTTTCCTGGCTATGGCAATAAGGGCCACGGACAACACCACCCGGACATGGTCCACGCCTTCTACCAGGTAAGTTTTCATAACCGTTTCAATCAGCTCTATTCCGATCACCACCAGCATTATCAATCCAAAAACTTCCAGCAGTTCCTTGATGTCAAGCAACAGAACCGGGGGCGAGATAATATCCCTGACGATAACATAGGCCAGCTCCACGATTGATAGAAAGATCACCACTGTCATCAAGATGATCAATACCGATACAAAAAACCTTTTGATTTTCCTGAGCGTATCCAGCATGGCTATCCTCCCCGTGGATTAAAGCCCGGTCAGTTACCCGGTTTTGAAGTCTTCTCCTGGTTTTAACCCCGAACTGCACCAGCCGGGATTGACCAGTTCAAACTCGCTGACCTGACGGATACATTTTATATTTTTACCCTCTAAAAAGCCATAACCGGCTTCAGGAGTCAACAGACTGTTGATTAAAACTGTCGTGTCCCATATAATAATTGCGTTATGAACTGGGAAGATTTAGCCAGAGAATTAGCCCAACCCACAGATAGCAAAATAATCCTGCTGGTCATGGACGGCCTGGGTGGCCTTCCGGTCAACGGCCTGACCGAGCTGGAAGCAGCCCGTAAACCCAACCTGGACGAAACCGCCAGGCGGGGCGTCTGCGGACTGACCGACCCTATCCTGATGGGTATCACCCCTGGTTCGGGCCCGGCCCACCTGGCCCTTTTCGGATACGACCCGACGCGTTATCTACTGGGTCGGGGTATCCTGGAAGCCATGGGCAGCGGGGTAGAAGTCGGCCGGGAAGACGTTGTAGCCCGGGGCAACTTTGCCACCTTTCGGGATGACCTGGTTGTAGACCGTAGGGCCGGGCGCATTTCCACCGAAGAGAATCAGAAACTCTGTGAGCTCATAAACCAGAAGATCCCGGAGATCAATGGGATCCGGGTCAACCTGTTCCCGGGCAAAGAACACCGGTTTGTTCTCAGGCTATCAGGTCCCGGTTTATCAGACGCCCTGACCGATGCCGACCCCCAGAAAGAGGGCCGGCCGGCCGTTCCGGCTAAGGCCCTGGTGCCCGAGGCGGAATTCACCGCCGTCATCATCAACGGGTTCCTGGAAGAACTTAAAAAAGTTCTGGCCGGCGAATTTAAGGCTAACTACGCTCTCCTCCGGGGATTTTCCAAGTTCCCCTCCAACCTGCCTTCGATGGCCGACCTCTACCAGGTCAGGCCAGCCTCTATCGCTAACTACCCGATGTACCGTGGTCTGACCAGGTTGCTCGGTATGGAAGTGCTGGAGGTCGGACCGGCCACAGAAGACATCTTCAACGTACTGGAAAAAAACTACGACCGTTATAACTTCTTTTATCTCCATTACAAAAAAACAGATTCGGCCGGCGAAGACGGACGGTACGAGGACAAGGTCAAGGCCATCGAAGACATTGACCGGTTCATCCCGCGCCTCTGGCAGCTCAAGCCCGACGTCCTGGTCATCACCTCCGACCACTCGACGCCGTCCGTGCTTAAATCACATTCCTGGCACCCCAATCCCTTCGTCCTGGTGTCGGACCGGGCTCAGGCTGATGAGGTCAGCCGGTTTACAGAAAGAGACTGTGGCCGGGGCAGCCTCGGTCGGTTCCCCTCGCTCCAGGCCATGCCGCTGATGCTGGCCTGTGCCCTGAAGCTCAAGAAGTTTGGGGCCTGAGGTTCTCCTGGCGGTTGATTTAAAACCGGCTTGCTGGTATTTACTGTATTGAAGATAAAAAGATTTTGATGTTAAGAAAACTGCAGCCGGTCTGGGGCCCGATCTTATTCCTGATTCTCCTCGCTTTCTCTTCCGGCCAGCAACCGGACCCGAGGGCCGGGGTCTTAAGCCTGCGTTACCACCAGCATCCGGAATTTTTCCGAATAGTCCTGGAACTGGAAAAAATCCGCGAATTCTACTCGGCCGAACTGAAAGACCCGGAAAGACTCTACCTGGACATTTTCCAGGCACATCTCCAGCCCGGTCTGCATGGCACCTCTCACCAGGTTAATTCGCCATGTGTTAAGGCAATCCGCCTGGCTCAAAAAAACCCGTCCACGGTGCGGCTTTCTGTAGAATTGGTGCCGGGAGCCAAAAAAGCTGAAAAAATTTATTACTTAAAAAACCCTCTCCGGCTGGTGCTGGATATTTACCAGCGGGAGAGCAAGTCGCCTGTTTCTAATCCTCCCATCGCGGCTCAACCTGACCGGCCAGCCAACCAGACCCCCGGAGCCTCAGCTACCCCGTCCAAACCTCCGGCTTCGGGCTCCCGCCCTGCTGGAGAAACTGCCGGGGCTCAGGATACATCACCCCGGACTCCCTCTCCCGCCGGCAGTGGTTATTCACTGGTCAGGCAGCTCGGCCTGGGAGTAAAAAGAATAGTTTTGGACCCCGGTCACGGCGGCAGCGACCCCGGCTGCATCAGTCCTACCGGACTCAAAGAAAAAGATGTAGCCCTGGACCTGGCCAGGCGGCTCAAGAACATGCTGGAAACCCAGGGCAAGTTTGAAGTCTTCCTGACCCGGGATGGCGACCTTACCCTGCCCCTGGAAAAACGCACCGCTTTCGCCAACCAGAAAGGGGCCGACCTGTTCATCTCCATCCACCTGAACTCCAGCCCCAGGAAAAACCGAACCGGTGTCGAAACATTCTACCTGAATTTCAGCCCGGACCCGGCGGTCAACGAACTGGCGGCCAGGGAAAACGCCTCTTCTACCAAGAACATCCGGGAAATCAAAATGATCGTGGATAAAATAATCAAGAACTCAAAATACGAGGAGTCGCGCGACCTGGCCGAAAAAATCCACCGCAACCTGCTGCAACACCTGAAGCACAACTTTGGCCCGCGGGACGACCTGGGAGTTAAAGGCGGTCCTTTCTGGGTGTTGATAGGCAGCGAAATGCCGGCCGTCCTGGTGGAGGTTTCTCACCTTTCCAATTCGAAGGAAGAAGCCGCCCTCAAGACGGAAACTTACCGGGAAGCTGTAGCCACCGGGCTGTTTCGTGGTATCATGGAATATGTTAAATCCCTTGGAAAAGGTTAAACTATGGAAAGACGAGACTTTCTCAAAAACCTGATTGTCGGCGGCCTGGTTCTTAAACTTCCACCCGGCGTTCTGGCTCAACCTTCCGTCCCTGAGCTGGCCGTGGTGGAAGGCGAATCTCCGGCCGCCATTACCCGGGAAGCCATCAAGGTCCTGGGCGGGATGTCCAGGTTCATCAGCCGCGGAGACAAAGTTCTTGTCAAGCCCAACATCGGCTGGGACCGAACCCCGGAAATGGCCGCCTGCACCAACCCGGAAGTGGTGGCCGCTCTGGTGGCCATGGCATTGGAAGCGGGAGCAAAGGAAGTCATCGTGATGGACCACACCATCAATCAGCCCAAGCGCTGCTATGCCCGCTCCGGAATTCAGGAGGCGGCCCGGTCCGCCGGGGCTAAGGTCCTGTTCACCGACGAACAGCGCCTGAAAAAAATGACAATTAAGGGCGAATGGCTGAAGGAATGGGAAGTCTTTCAGGACTTTGTTGAAGCCGATAAACTCATCAATGTTCCGGTGGCCAAGGTCCACAGCCTGTCCCGGGTAACCCTCGGCCTCAAAAACTGGCTGGGAGCCATCGGAGGCAACCGAAACCAGCTGCACCAGAAAATTGACCAGGCCGTGGTAGACCTCGGAGCCTTCTTCAAGCCGGCCCTGACTGTCCTCGATGCCTACCGGGTTCTCTTCCGCAACGGACCGCAGGGAGGCCGGGTGTCCGATACCAGGCTGCAGAAAACGGTGGTGGCCGGAGTCGACCCGGTAGCCGTGGATGCCTATGGTGCGACTTTTTTTGAGATCAAGCCCCAGGAACTGGCTTTCCTGAGACTGGCCCAGAACCGGGGACTGGGTAAATTTGAACTGGAGAAAGTCAGAATTGAAAAGAGAGCGGTCTAAGAAGTATTTCTGGCTGCAGCGCCTGCGAATCCTGACTCAAGCAGGCTTTTTTCTTTTATTTTTCGTATTGTTCCTGCAGACTCACTATCCCGGTGAGGACTACCTGAAAATCACGGTCGAGCGCTTCTTCCATTTTGATCCGCTTCTGCTCCTGGCCACATCCATAGCCTCCAGAGCCATCTTTGCTGCCCTGCTGCTGTCGCTGATTACTGTGGCTGCCACCCTGCTCTTTGGACGATTTGTCTGCGGGTGGTTGTGTCCACTGGGAGCCGTTCATCAATTCTTTTCCTTTATATTTAAGAAGACCAGGCTGCTGAAACCGGCCAGGGACGACGAGGCCAGCCTTGCCCCGAAATACCTGATCCTGTTTGTAGTTCTGGCCGCCACCCTGCTGTCGCTTAACCTGGTCGGATACCTCGACCCCCTCTCCTTCCTGTACCGTTCCTTCGCCGTGTTCATTTCCCCGCTTCTCAATCTTGGGCTGGCCCAGTCGGGCAACCTGGCTTACGGGCTCGGGCTGAAGAGTCTCGGCCAGGCCATCAGTCAAACCGCCGGCAACCTGGCCCTCAACGGTATTTTCCAGAACGCCCTGTTGATTGGTGTATTTTTCTTATTAGCTGTTCTGCTCAACACCCGGAAAGAAAGGTTCTGGTGCCGCTATCTCTGCCCGGCCGGAGCCTTGCTGGCAATTTTTTCGCGTTTCAACCTCTTCAAGCTGAAGATAGACCCGGATAAGTGCATCAACTGCCACCTTTGTTCCATCCACTGTCAGACCAACGCCCGGCCTTACCCGGTGGGGGAGTGGCGCAGCCCGGAGTGTATCTATTGCGAAACCTGCGCTGCCATTTGCCCGACAGCCGCTATTTCCTTTCCTTTAAGATGGCAAGCAGAGAAAATGAAGGGGGTGAACCTCGATCGTCGACGGGTGCTTTTGACCTCAATCACCGGCCTGGTCCTGGCCCCGATTTTCAAGATAAGCCCGCTCCGCCGGCGCCCCAGCCCGGCCCTGATCAGGCCGCCCGGTGCTCTGGCCGAACCTGAATTCTTAAGCCGTTGCGTCAAGTGCGGGGAATGTATGAAAGTCTGTCCGACCAACGCCCTGCACCCGGCGCTCACCGAAGCCGGCCCGGAAGGAGTCTGGACTCCAGTGCTGGTCCCGAGGATAGGCTACTGTGAATACTATTGCTCCCTCTGCACCCAGGTCTGCCCGACCGGGGCTATCCGGGAGCTGACCGTGGAGGAAAAGGTTACGGTTAAAATCGGAACGGCCTGGGTGGACAAGAACCGCTGCCTGCCTTATGCCCTGGGCAAGCCCTGCATAGTCTGCGAAGAACACTGCCCGGTTTCCCCCAAGGCCATCCAGCTTATAAAAGTTGACACTCTGACTCCGGAAGGCGTGCTGGCCACCAACCTGGCCCCCTTCGTCAACGTTGATGCCTGCATCGGCTGTGGAATATGCGAGAATAAATGCGTGGTCCAGGACCTGCCGGCAATAAGGGTCAGCAGCGTCGGAGAACAGCGCTCCTCTCACAACCAGCTGGTGCTGCCGGTGTTTGAAGAGCAGGATGAGTTAAAGACCTGAAGCTTCAGCTCTTCACCAGTCAGAAAAGCTGGATACCATAAACCAGCGCCTTCTAAGGTCCAGAAAATTATTTAGTTACCGGCTTTCGGGCAACTGGCGGGACGCTCTAAACCATTCAACTCCAGCAGCAATCCCGGTGCTTTTTTCCTCCGCCCATCCTGATTACGGCTTCATTCGAACTTTTTTAGCAGCAGGCAGGCGTTGGTGCCACCAAAACCAAAAGAGTTGGTCAGGGCATGAATTATTTCCGCTGGCCGGGCGGTGTTGGGCACATAATCCAGGTCGCATTCCGGGTCGGGGAATTCATAATTTATGGTCGGCGGCATAACCTGGTGGAAAAGGGCCAGGGCGGTAATGGCCGTTTCCACTCCACCGGCAGCTCCCAGCAGGTGACCGGTCATCGACTTGGTGGAACTCACGCCAATTTTTTTCGCCCGCTCCCCGAAAACCTTCTTCACGGCCAGCGTTTCGGTCTTATCGTTGTACTGGGTGGAAGTACCGTGAGCATTTAAGTACTGAACATCCTCCGGGCTGACCCGCCCGTCTGCCAGAGCCATCCTCATCACCCTCGCTGCTCCGTCGCCGTCCGGGCTGGGAGCAGTCACATGGTAGGCATCGCTATTAAGGCCGTAGCCCAGGACTTCGGCGTAAATCCTGGCTCCACGCTTGAGGGCTGATTCCAGCTCCTCCAGCAGGACAATTCCGGCTCCCTCGCTCATGACGAAACCATCCCGCCGGGCATCAAAAGGCCGGCAGGCTTTTTCCGGCTCTTCGTTTCTCTCCGACAGGGCTTTCATGTTGCAGAAGCCGGCCAGGCTCAGCGGAGTTATGGGGGCTTCGGCCCCGCCGGCTATCATCCGGTCGGCCACACCCAGCTGAATCAGGCGGAAGGCCTCACCGATAGCGTGGGCCCCGGTGCTGCAGGCGGTAGCATTGGCCATGTTGGGGCCGCTGGCCCGGTAGCGGATGGAGATATGCCCGGGAGCCTCGTTAATGATGGTCTGGATTATAAAGAAAGGCGACACCCGCTCCGGACCTTTTTCCAGGAGGATCCGGTGGGTTTCCTCGATGGAACCGATGCCGCCAATTCCTGAGCCTACATACACTCCGGTTCGCTCTCCGGCCAGCAGGGTGGGGTCAATTCCCGAATCCTGAACTGCCAGTTCAGCCGCGGCGATGGCATACTGGACGAACAGGTCCATCTTGCGGGCTTCCTTCCTGTCGACAAACTGCTGGACGTCAAAATTCTTGATTTCCCCGGCGATCCGGGTCGGGAAGCGAGACGGGTCAAAGCGAGTAATCTGGCTGATGGCTGAGCGCCCGGCCAGGATGGCCTGCCAGTTTGGCTCCACTCCCAGGCCCAAGGGCGTTACCAGCCCCAGTCCGGTAATCACCACTCTTCTTTCTGGCATGTCTGTAGAATTCACAAAAAAATTTCCGGGTTGAAACAATAACGGAGCCAGGGGATCCCTTACTTCCCCTTGTAATGCTCCAGGATATAATCCAGGGCTTTACCCACGGTGTTCAGCTTCTCGGCTTCTTCGTCAGGAATGTTCAGGCCGAACTCATCCTCCAGGGCCATGACCAGCTCGACGGTATCCAGAGAGTCGGCACCCAGGTCCTGGGTGAAGGAAGCATTTTCGGTAATCTGCTCTTCGCCAATATTCAGCTTGTCTGCCACAATGCTTTTGACCTTCTTTAAGAGTTCTTCTCTCTCCATGTTTTACCTCCCATTAATTTTTTAATTATTACATGTACATTCCGCCGTTGACATTGATAACCTGGCCGGTGATGTAGGCAGCCTCCTCCGAGCACAGGAACTTCACCGCCCGGGCTACTTCCTCCGGCAGGCCAAACCTTTTCATCGGAATTATATCAAGAAATCCTTTTTTTACCTCTTCGGGTAATTTCTCAGTCATAGGAGTGGCAATGTACCCCGGGGCCACGCAATTAACCGTAATCCCCCGTGCGGCCACTTCCCGGGCCAGAGATTTGGCCAAGCCTATCAACCCGGCCTTGGAGGCGGCATAATTGGTCTGTCCGAAGTTCCCCATCAGTCCGACGACCGAGGCGATATTTACGATGCGGCCATACCTGGCGCTAAACATCGGTTTCAGGGCTGCCCGGGAAAAATTAAAAGCGCCCTTCAGGTTGACCCGTAGCACCAGGTCCCAGTCTTCTTCTTTCATCCTCAAGAGCAGGGAATCGCGGGTGATGCCAGCATTGTTGACAAGGTGGTCAAGCCTGCCCAGTGAGCCTACCACTTCGTCCACCACCTGGGCCGCCCGGGCGGAATCGGTCACGTCGGCTTCATAAGGCAGGGCTTTGATGCCCAGTCCAGCCAGCCTGGCCGCCACCTGCTCCAGCTTGTCTTTCTGGATATCCACCAGGACCACGGTGGCCCCTTCGCGGCCGAGCTCTTCGGCAATGGCTTCTCCTATGCCCTGGGAAGCCCCCGTCACCAATGATACTCTGTCCTTAAAAATCATACTTTTGCCTCCTGGCAGGCTCGCCTCAACATTTGCAATCTTTCTTGAAGCCTTTCCTGAAGCTTCTGATGCGCGATTTTCTGGCCAAGCCTGATGGCATTTTTCACCGCTTTCCTGCTAGAACGACCATGCCCAATTATACAAATCCCTTTCACCCCCAGTAAATGGGCACCGCCATACTCAGAATAGTCTATCTTTTTATAAATTTTTTTCAACTGGCGTCTTAAAAACAAGAAACCGATCTTGGCCAGGAAGTTTCCGGCTATCTCCTTCCTGGCCATCGCCAGCATCGTTTCTATTACCCCTTCAGAAACTTTCAAGGCAATATTCCCGGTAAAGCCATCACTGACTATCACCTCCGCCGCCCCTTTAAAAAGATCCTTACCCTCCACATTGCCAATGAAATTAAGCGGCGACTTCTGGAGCCTTCTGTAGGTTTCAATCGTCAGGGCGTTGCCCTTGCTTTTTTCCTCGCCAATGCTCATAAGAGCCACCGTGGGATTTTTCCGGTGTAGAGCTGTTTCCATAAATATCGAGCCCATCAGAGCAAATTGAACCAGATGATGAGCCTGACAATTGGCACTGGCCCCAACATCGATAAGCAGGGAAACGCCTTTCATAGTCGGGATGAGCAGAGCCAGAGCCGGTTTATCTATGCCTTCAATATTGCCCAGCACTCTTTTAGAAACATAGGTAATTGCCGCTGTGTTCCCCATAGAGACGAAGGCCTGGGCCAGGCCGTTTTTTACTAATTCTGTACCTACCAGAATTGAGGAATGGCGCTTGTGCCGAAGAGATAATAAATCTTCATCCATCGCAATAGATTCCGGGGCATCGACCAGGGTGATTCGCCGACCTTTCAGACGAAAGCTGTTAAGTTCCTTTTTGATAATCTTTTCTGCACCAACCAGAAATACCTCGATGCCCAGCTCTTCGGCTGCAGCGACGGTGCCTGCTACTATTTCTTTAGGGGCATAATCGCCCCCCATCGCATCGACTGCGACTCTCATAGTCTTAATTTGCCCTACTGTTCCTGACCCTCGATGACCTGCCGTCCCTTATAATAACCGCATTCCGGGCAGGCCCGGTGGGGCAACTTGGGGCTGCCGCAGTTCGGGCAGAGCGAGAAAGAGGGCAGAGTCAGGTGGTCATGGGACCTTCTCTTGCCTTTCCTGGAATGTGAATGTCTTCTCTTTGGGTTTGGCATTTACTTCTTATCTCTCATAAAAGATTTTAATTTTTCCAGTCTGGGGTCGGAATCGTGGACCTGACAGGAACACTGTCCCTGGTTTATGAGTTCCCCGCAAACCGGGCAGATGCCCTCGCAATCTTCCGAGCACAGTGGGCGGAGAGGAAAGCTCAGGTTCAATTGCTCCAGAATTACGTCCCTCAGGTTAAGCTGCTGGTGGTAATAGAAAAAGCGGTCCAGGTCTTCTTCTCCCAGTTCTTCCTTCATTTCGTCCAGCTCTTCCGGCAGGTAGACCAGGTCAAACATGGAATCAACGCAGTATTCAAAGGGCCTGAGGCAGCGGCTGCAGACGAAACTCAGCCTGGTATTGATCCGGCCCCTGACCTGAACATCGCTTCCAACCTTCTTGACTTCCACCTCGGCATGGGTCGGCTGGAGGAAAACGGCGTCTTCCTCCACCAGGTCCAGACTGATGAAGTCAAAATCCTGGTCGATGTGAAGTCCCTCGCGGGGAATCTCGTTGACATCGATCACCATGGCTTAATCCTTTTATGACCAAGTATTATACCAGCTTGGACCGGGTTGTCAACCAAAGCCAGGCCCGTTTTATCTCTTGCAGACGGGATTAATTAGAGTATAATCAGACTTAAAGGCAGGCCGAGGATGGAAGGATACAATACCACAATTGAATACAGAGGCCACACCATTATGGTTCAAACCCAGGACAAGGGCCCGGCTTTTAACTACGTGGAATCCCTGATCTACCTGGCCGGCCGGGTCATTTCTTCCAGGCGGTCGTCCTACTCGGCCCATCTCAATGACCCCAACCTCCAGAAAATCATCCAGAAACTGGTGGAAGAACTCCACGCCGACGTGCTGGACGAAATCGTCGAAGGAAAGTACGATAAGTTTCTCGAATGACACCCGGAAGGCTTTTCCTGATCGATGGCAACTCCCTTCTGTATCGCTCCTATTACGCCATCCAGAAGCTGGCCAACTCGGCCGGGTTTCCCACCAACGCCATTTACGGTTTTATCAATACCCTGAATAAGATAATCGAGGAAGAGAGCCCGGAGTACCTGGGGGTGGTGTTTGACACCGGCGCCCCAACCCTGCGGCATCAGACTTACAGGGAATACAAGGCCGGCCGTCGTCCGATGCCCCGGGACCTGGTGGTCCAGGTCCCGGTCCTTAAAAAGATAATCGCCGCCAGGCGCATCCCTCTCTTTGAATATTCTGATTACGAAGCCGACGATGTCCTGGCCACCCTGGCCCGGCTGGCTGCGGAGCAAAAGGTCTGCACCATAATCGTTACCACTGACAAAGACCTGCTCCAGGTGCTCGGCCCCCGGGTGGTCATTTACAACCCCGCTCGCAATTTATACCTTTTTGACCAGAGCCTGGAACCGGAGTGCCGGGCTGTACTCAAGGATAAAGAGAGCAAAACGGTTGAGGAATACTTCGGAGTCACGGCCGGGCTGGTGGCTGATGTCCTGGCCCTATGGGGAGACGCTTCCGACAACATTCCGGGCGTCCCGGGCGTGGGGGAAAAAACGGCCAAGAACCTGATCCGGGAGTTTGGTTCGCTGGACAACCTCGTGGCCAACCTGGAAGGTGTTAAGAATCCCAGGGTCCGGGAAAGCCTGAAGAACAACCTTGACCGACTGGAACTGAGCCGGAAGCTGGTCCTGGTGGAAGACCATCTTGACCTGGAACTTAACCTGGAGAGCTTCAAGCCGCAGGAACCTGACCGGGAAACCCTGCTCGAGCTCTATCGCGAGCTGGAATTCACCAGCTTTATCCCCCGGTATTTAAATAAAAAGGAAAGCACCGGGCGGAGCTTTGAGTCCATCCTGGACAGGGAGGCTTTCCAGAAGTTCCTTCGCGCCCTCGGGGAGGCCGGAGAGGTGGCCCTTGATACCGAAACCACCAGCATCTTTCCAACCAGGGCCAGGCTGGTAGGACTATCGTTTTCGCTTAAACCTGGCGCCGCCTGCTACATCCCCCTGCGACACCGCTATCCTCTGGCCCCGGCCCAACTGCCAGCCGGATATGTGCTCCAGGAATTGAAGCCTCTGCTCGAAAATCCGGGTCTAAAAAAGATTGGCCAGAATATCAAGTATGACTACATCGTCTTGAAAAGAGAAGGTATCGAGCTGCGGGGCATCCATCTTGACACCATGGTTCTGTCCTATCTCCTGGAACCAAACTGGGGCAAGCATAACCTTGACAGGCTGGCAGCCCATTACCTGCAGGAAGCCAAGATTCCTTTCGACAGCCTGGTGGGCAAGGGCAATAAAAAGCTGACCATGGACCAGGTCCCCGTGGACCGGGCAGCCGAGTATGCCTGCCAGGATGCCCACCTGGCTCTGAGCCTCAGTCGGGTTCTCTGGCCAAAAATCGAAGAGCGGAAGCTGGACTGGTTATACCGGGAAATGGAGCTCCCCTTAATCGAGGTGCTGGCCGAGATGGAGATGGCCGGGGTCCGGCTGGACCTTAAGCTTCTGAGGGAGATGGGAGCCGAACTTGAGGGTCAGCTCCGACGCCTGGAAAAGCAGATTTTCGAAATGGCCGGGCAGGAATTCAACATCAACTCGCCCCGACAGCTCAGCCAGGTTTTGTTCTATAAGTTGAACCTACCGTCCGGCAAGAAGACCCGGATCACCAGAGGGCTTTCTACTGCCACCGAAATTCTGGAAGAGCTGGCTCCGTTGCATCCACTGGCCGGGGCAGTCCTGGAGTATCGACAGCTGGCCAAGCTCAAGTCTACCTATACCGACGCCCTAACCGAGCTGGTCAACCCGGAAACAGGCAGGGTTCACACCTCATACAACCAGACCGTGACAGCCACCGGCCGCTTATCCTCCTCTGACCCCAACCTGCAGAATATACCGGCCCGGGGCGAGATGGGGAAAAGAATACGCCAGGCCTTCATCCCGGAAGAAGGGCACCTTTTTCTCTCGGCCGACTATTCCCAGATAGAGCTCAGGCTGCTCGCCCACCTTTCAGAAGATCCGCTGCTTCTCAAAACTTTCCGCAGCGATCGGGACGTCCACAGCGAAACAGCCCGGCAGGTGTTCGGGCCGGCCTTCGAGCTTTTCCCCGAAGAAATGCGGCGACGGGCTAAAATCATTAACTTCAGCATTATATACGGGACATCCCCTTTTTCCCTGGCCAGAGAACTGGAAACCTCAACCTCCGAGGCCCAGAAATTCATCGACCGTTACTTTGATGAACATAAAAAGGTCAAAGAATACCTGGACCTGGTGGTGGAACGGGCCCGGGAAAGAGGCTACGCCGAGACGCTCTTCGGCCGTCAGCGCCAGATTCCCGAATTGAAAAGCTCCGACAACAACATCTTCCAGGCCGGTCGCCGGATGGCCCTGAACACCCCGATCCAGGGTTCGGCCGCCGATATCATCAAGCTGGCCATGGTGAAAATATACAGGGAACTGAAAACCCGGGGACTGAACACCAGGATGATACTCCAGGTTCACGACGAGCTGGTGTTGGAGGTCCCCGAAAACGAACGGGCCACGGTGGAGCCCCTGGTCCGGGACAGCATGGAAACCATCTGTGCCTTGAAAGTCCCGCTCAGGGTGCGTTTGGGCTGGGGCCGCAACTGGGCCGAGGTCAAGTAGCCCGAGCGGGGCAGGGCCTCAAACCAGGGCTTTCTGGTACACCCGGTAGACCTTATAAATTTTGCCGCCCAGCCTTTCCATCTCCGACCGGACCCTGACGTTGGCCTCCATCTCGTGGTGGGTATCTATGATCTCAATGCCAGCCTTCCGGGCCGAGTTCAGCATGGCCATACCCATCAGGGCATCGAGGCCCATTCCCCTGTACTCTTTCTTGATGGCTCCCAGCAGCAGGTCCAGCTGCCTGGTCTTCTTCTGAGCCCTCAGGATGTGGATGAAACCAAACGGGAACAGTCTCCCCCGTGCTTTCTTAATACCAGCGGTCATGTCCGGGATGGCCACTATGAAGGCCACCACCTGCCCGTCCTTCAGGACGCCTTTGATGAACCTGGGGTCGAGAACTGGCATGTATTTCCTGGCCAGGTCGTCCATCTCTTTTTCATCCAGGGGAGCATAGCCGTAGATATTACTCTCCACATAGGTCTCGTTCATCAGCGACAGAATGGGCCTGATCCAGGGTTTTATTTCCTTTCTTTTATTGAATTCCAGGATCTTAAAGTTCCCTTTTTTCAATATCCGTTCTGCAATCCGGGTATAGACTTCCGGGATTTCTTTCGGCACGTCTATCTTATATACAAAATAGTCAATGTCTTTGCTGTAGCCTTCTTTTTCCACCATCTCAGGCAGCCATTCGAAATTGTAATAGGTAGCGATGGTGGCCCGGTTCTCAAAGCCCTTAATCAGAAAGCCCTCCGGGTCCTGGTCGGAAAAGCCGTAGGGCCCGATGATTCTGGTCATGCCTTTCTCCCTGGCCCATTGCTCGACCCGCGACAGCAGGGCATGCACCACGGCCTGGTCCTGGATGCTTTCCAGATAACCGAAGCGGGCAGTTTTCTCGTTGCGGACCTGGTTGTAACGGTGGTTGATGATGCCCATAACCCGGCCTACCACCTGGCCATCTTCCTCGGCCAGCAGGAGCAGCGTATCGGAATAACTGAAAGCCTTGTTCTTTCTGGGGTTGAAATAGGCCCACTCATCCATGTAGATGGGGTGCACCCAGTTGGGCTGATCCTTATGCAATTTTTCGGGCAGGTAAATAAAGGTTTTAAGCTGGGGCTTGGTTTTGACTTCGATCAGGTTAACGCTCATGGCTGTTTTCCTTCTGACACAGGATTGTACCAGATTTTGTGGGAAAAAAGTAAATAAATTTTTTGCCCGGCCTCATGAAAAAAGCTCCACACTGCCTGTGAAAAAACATCTTAATTTTTTGTGAATTTCTTGTGCTAAATTCTTGACAATAAGTTTTTTATTTTAATATACTCAATAACTCATGAAAGTAGAAACCATCACCCTCCTTACCATTTTTATTCCGATTTTGGGTTCGTTGCTTGTGCCTCTGGCCGGAGCCATCTCGCCCCGCCTCCGTTCCGCCTGGTCGGTCCTGCTGGGAGCCATTACCGCTGTTCTCTCCCTGACCCTGATTCCCCGGGCCATGCAGGGCGGTGAGGTCATCTGGTCCAGAAGCCTGGCCCTGGGTCTGGATTTCGTTTTGGTCATCGACCCCCTGTCCGTCTTCATGGCCATTGTCTCCTCGTTCATCGGGTTCCTGATCATCGTCTACTCGCTCGGCTACATCCACCACGAAGACCACCAGAATGAATACTACCTGATGGTGGTCCTGTTCATCGGCTCGATGATGGGGCTGGTATTCTCCAGCAACCTGGTCTTCATGTACCTGTTCTGGGAAATAATCGCCATCGCCTGCTGGCGGCTCATAGGCTTTTACCGGCAAAAGGATTACATCCTCAAGGCCGACAAAGCCTTCCTGGTTACCTTTGGCGGAGCAGTGGTCATGCTGCTGGGCTTCATACTCATCTACGGGCAGACCGGCACCTTCAACCTGGTGGATATGCGCGGAGTGGCCATCTCCGGCACCGCTGTCCTGCTGATCCTGTTCGGCATGTTCTCCAAGTCAGCCACGGTACCGCTGCATACCTGGCTGCCGGACGCCGGCGTGGCCCCGACCACGGTTACCGCCCTGCTGCACGCGGCCGTCCTGGTCAAAATCGGCGTTTATGCTTATGCCAGGCTGTTCCTCTATACCTTCAAGATTCCGCCCGACTGGCAGCAGGCCATAATAATCCTGGCCGTTCTGTCCAGCCTGGTGGCCGCCGGCGCAGCCACTGTCGAGAATGACTTAAAAAGGATCCTGGCTTATTCCACGGTCAGCCAGATCGGCTATATTTTCCTGGGCCTGAGCGTGGCCACGCCCACGGCCATCTCCGGCTCTCTGCTGTTCATCCTGATGCACGGACTGGCCAAGGCCGGCTTATTCCTTTGTGCCGGCATAGTGATCCATGCCACGCATAAACGTGACATAAGAGAGATGGGCGGGCTGATCAAGACCATGCCCATCACGGCTATTTCATTCCTGATATGCGCTTTTTCTGTCATCGGACTGCCGCCTCTGGGCGGTTTCTTCTCCAAGCTCCTGGTCATAATGGGCACGGTCCAGGCTGACCAGGTCTGGGTGGCAGCCCTGGCTTTGTTCACCGCGGTGCTGACCATGTTCTACCTGCTCCGGGTATTCGCCCTGGTTTTCCTAAGTGAACCCAAAATCCCGGCACCGGAGAAGACTCCTTCGATGGTCGGGGTGGTGGCCACACTGGCTGTACTGTCGGTGCTGGCCGGGCTGCTGGTGTCCTACCCGATGAAACTTGTCCAGATGGCAACAACTCATATCAGCTGGTGGCTAAGATGAGTCCAACAACTTTATTATGGCCCATTCTGTTTCCAGCAGCGGTGGCGGTAGTTCTGCTGCTAATCCCGTCGCGGATCAGGTACGCCAGGGAAATTCTTTCCGTGATGAGCGCGGGCGCCCTTCTGTATCTCGGCTTCGTACTCTTTGCCCGGAGAAACCTGTCCCTGGTTTCGGACTGGCTCGGTCCGGGCATCAATTTTGACCTCAGGCTCTACCACTTCTCGGCCTTCATCCTGCTGGCCCTGAGCGGCTTCCTGTTTCTGATCTGCCTTTATTCCGCGGTCAAAATGAAAAACCACCCGCGTGCCCGGGAATACTTCGGATATGTCTTTCTGGCGGCCGCCTTCTCCAACGGGGCGGTTCTGGCCAACAATTTCGTCCTGCTGGTATTTTTCTGGGAAGCGCTGCTGATAACCACCTACGCCCTGGTCACCCTGGGCTTAAAGCCGACCTCCCACCGGACAGCCGTCAAGTCGCTGCTCATCGGCGGTTTCTGCGATTTTGCCATGATCCTGGGAATCGGCCTGCTCTGGGCATCCACCGGCACCCTGACCATGGACAAAATTCAGGTTGAGCCCCACGGCCTCACCTTGGCTGCCTTCGTCCTGATGATGATCGGGGCTATCGGCAAGGCCGGGGCCATGCCCTTCCACACCTGGATTCCCGACGCCGCCCTTGATGCCCCGGTGAGCTTCATGGCTTTCATGCCGGCTTCCTTCGAGAAACTCCTGGGCATTTACCTGCTGGCCAGAATCACCCTGGATTTCTTTGAGCTGAAGGTGGGTAGCGGGCTGTCCATCCTGCTGATGATAATCGGCGCGGCCACCATAGTCTTTGCCGTTTTCATGGCCCTTATTCAGAAAGACTTCAAGAAGCTGCTTTCTTTCCATGCCGTCAGCCAGGTGGGTTACATGGTGCTGGGCGTGGGCACGGCCATTCCGATAGGTATAGCCGGCGGCATCTTCCACATGATCAACCACGCCATGTACAAGTGCGGGTTGTTCCTGAGCTCGGGATCTGTTGAACATCGCACCGGCACCACCGAACTTAAGAAACTCGGCGGGCTGGCCCGGGAAATGCCCTGGACGGCTGCCGGCTTTGCGGTCTGCGCCCTGGCCATCTCCGGTGTCTGGCCTCTGAACGGCTTCGTTTCCAAGGAAATGGTTTTCCACGGGGCCCTGGAAACGGGCTACCCGATATTCGCCATTGCCGCCTGGGTGGGAGCCATCTTTACTTTCGCCTCTTTCCTCAAGGCCGGACATTCGGTCTTTTTAGGCCCTCGCTCAACCGAGGTCCCTAAAACCAGGGAAAGCGAAGCCCCGATTGTCCTGCCGATTCTCATCCTGGCCGCCCTGTGCATCACCTTTGGAGTGTACAACAAGCTACCGCTGCAGCATTTCATCCAGCCAATTCTGCACGGGAAAGCCGAAGCGGCCGAACATCTGGATTTCACCTCCCACGCCCTTGACCTGTTCAACCCGGTGGCCGGGGTTTCCATCCTTTGCCTGATCATCGCCCTGGGCATTCATTTTTACGGCTGGAACAGGAGCGGCAAAAAGGCCTATCTGGCTTCCGAGCCGATTCACAACCTGCCGGTGCTGCACAAGCTATATGACCTGTCAGAGGCCCGGTTCTTTGACCTCTACGAGCAGGGTGTGAAATTCCTGCAGTGGCTATCACGGCTGCTGTTCCGGTTCATCGACCGGCCGGTTGATTATGTTTACGAAAAGGTTGTTACTGCCGTCGGCCGGACCTTTACCGGCCTGCTGCAGAAAGCCCATAACGGCCAGTATGCCAATTACCTGGCCTGGACCGTCGGCGGCCTGGTGGTCGTCGTCTGGATAATACTTCAGTTATTAAAATAATAGAGGAGGAGCGGTGGTTTTTTCATTCATTGTCATGCCTTTACTGGTTGCTGCCTTTCTGCCTCTGATTGGAAAATTTTCAAAAAAATTGCTGCCCGATGTTCTGACCAACGCCGCTCTGGCTTTCCTGGTGTTCAACTCCATTCTGCTGGTCAAGCCCGTCTTTAACCAGGGCTTCATCGTCCAGAACCTGCACTGGCTGGGGGAAAAGGTCAACCTGCAGGTGGCCCTGGACGCTTTCAACCTGTTCATGCTTTTTACCATCTCACTGGTCAGCCTGTGTATCTCGCTCTTTTCCATTGACTACCTGGAACATTACGGGCACAAGTCGACGTTCTATGCTCTGTTCCTGGTGATGATTGCCGGCATGAACGGCCTGGTTCTGGTCCCTGACCTTTTCTCTGTTTACCTCTTCCTGGAAGTGGCGGCCGTGGCATCTTACGCCCTGGTGGCCTTTGGCCTGGGCTACGACGAGCTGGAAGCTTCCTTCAAGTATCTGATGCTGTCGGTGGTGGCCTCGGCTTTCGCCCTGCTCAGCATCACCGTGATTTTCGGGATGACGGGCAGCCTTAATTTCCAGGCCGTGGCTCAGGGCCTGCAGGACCTGGAGGCCAGGCTGGTGCTGGGAGTCTGTGTGGCTTTCTTCATCATGGGCTTTGGCCTGAAAGCCGCCCTGGTGCCTTTCCATGCCTGGTTGCCCGACGCCCATCCTTCGGCCCCGGCTCCGATTTCTGCCATGCTGTCGGGCCTGCTGATCAAGGTTTCCGGCATCTATGCCCTGTTCAGAATTGTTTACAGCGTCATCGGGATCACCCCGGCCCTATCCCGGCTGCTTATGGCACTGGGCACCATCTCCATGGTGGTGGCCGCTCTGCTGGCCCTCGGTCAAAAGGACATCAAGAGAATGCTGGCCTACTCTTCCATCAGCCAGGTCGGCTATATTGTGCTGGGCCTGGCCCTTGGTACCCCCCTCGGTATTGCCGGGGCGCTGTTTCACCTGTTCAACCACGCCGTGGCCAAGGGATTGCTGTTCTTGAATTCCGGCTCCATCCAGCACATCACCGGGACCCGGAACCTGGAAGAGCTGGGCGGACTGGGTAAAATGGTTCCGGTTACGGCTGGGACCAACCTGGTGGGCGCCCTGTCCATTGCCGGAGTGCCGCCGCTGGCCGGGTTCTGGAGCAAGCTGATCATAATCATGGCTCTTGTCCAGGCCAGGGAATTCGGCTATGCCCTGGTAGCCATCCTGGCCAGTATCCTGACCCTCTGGTATTACCTGCTGATCCAGCGCCAGGCCTTTTTCGGCAGGGTGGCTGAAAAATGGCTTCAGGTCAGGGAAGCTCCTTTCTGGATGTCGGCGGCCAACGTGGTGCTGGCCCTGGTCTGTGTCCTGGCCGGCATTTTCTTTACTCCAATTTTCAAGACCTGGATTTCTCCGGCGGCCGAGGCCCTGGCCCGGGGAATCCAGCAGGTTCTGATGTGGGGATTGTGATATGGTAATACAAATAATTCTGCTCTGCGGCCTGGTTATCTTCTCCGTACTGGCCATTCTGCTGAAAGACCTGATTAAAGCCGCCCTGTCGCTGGCCGTGGCCAGCCTGTTGCTGGGTATAATTTTCTTCAGGCTGGCTGCCCCTTATGCTGGCGTCTTTGAGATCTCGGTGGTGGCCGGTCTGATTACCGTTCTGTTCATTCTGACCATTGCCCTGACCAAGAAAGGGGACGAGGTAACTGAGGCCCGGCTGGTCAAGCTGGCCTTTCCGGTCTTCCTGATCCTGTTCCTGGTCATTGATGGACTGGTGATGAAGTCGCTGCTGCAGAAGATCCCGGCCCTGCCCTCCGGACCGGAAACCGGGACCTTCGGCCAGGTTCTCTGGAAACAGAGGACCTTTGACCTGGTGGCCCAGGTCGGAGTCATCCTGGCCGGGGTGCTGGCCGTTCTGGCCCTATTCCGGAAAAAGGAAGAAGACAGAGATGAGTAATCTGTGGTTTCTGTATCTTTTCTTTGCCGCCCTGCTGGTCTTTATCGGCCTGTACTGCCTGCTCACCATGCGCAACCTGATCAGGCTGTTCATCGCGGTGGAAATAATCAGCAAGGGAGTCAGTCTGGCCATCGTGGCCACAGGCGCGGTCAAAAATAACATCCTGCTGGCCCAGAGCCTGGCCATAACCTACATCGTGGTGGAGGTGGCCCTGGTGGCCGCCGCCCTGGCCCTTATCATCAATATCTACAAGAAGAACAGGAGCCTGGATGTCCGCTTACTTTCAAAACTGAAGGGATAAGCCATGAATGGACTGCAATTTTTACTGTCTCCGCCGGTGGCCTTCTTTTTCTTCCTGGCCGTGGCCGGCCTGCTCTATGTCCTGGGTCGGGCCATGGCCCCCGGGCTGAACCGCACCCCCGGCAAGCTCACCACCTACGCCTGCGGTGAGGATATCCCGGGAGTCAAGGTACAGTTCGGCTACCGGCTATTCTACGTCTTTGCCCTGTTTTTCACCATCATGCACGTGGCCGCCCTGGTAATTGCCACTATTCCGATCGGAAAAATAGTATATTTGGGTATAATATATCTGGCCCTGATATTTCTGGCCATTCTGGCCCTGATTACGAGGGATTAACATGCTGACCAAACTGACTAACTGGTCCCGGCTGAAATCGCCCTGGATTCTTCACCTGAATACCGGGGCCTGCAACGCCTGCGACATTGAAGTCGTGGCCGCCCTTACCCCTCGGTTCGACGTCGAGCGATTCGGCATACTGCTCAAGGCCACGCCGCGGCATGCCGATGTCATTGTCTGCACCGGCCCGGCCACCAGGCAGATGAAAGACCGGTTGATCCGGATCTACGAGCAGACGCCGGACCCCAAGTTCGTCATCGCCGTCGGGGCCTGCGCCATGTCCGGCTGCGTCTACCGCGGCGCTTACAACGTGCTGGGCGGGATTGACCAGGTCATTCCGGTGGACGTCTACGTACCCGGCTGCCCGGTGCGCCCCGATGCCGTTATCGACGGGGTGGTTAAGCTCCTGAATAAACTGAAGGGATGAGGTCAAAATGAGCGACCAGATCTTGATGGATAAAGCCAAAGCCAGTCTGGGTGATCGAGTGGTGGAGATTACCAACCCGGCCCCGCGGCGCATTTTTATCAGGGTTAAGGTTGACGACCTGCTGGCCGCAGTCGGCTGGCTCAAAAACGAGATGGGTTTTACCCACCTGGCCACCATCAGCGGGGTGGACCTGGGACAGGCCTTCGAAGTCCTTTACCACTTTGCCAACAACTTTACCTGCGTCAACATCCGAACAGAGATACCGCGGGACAACCCCCTCCTTCCCAGTATCTGCGAGCTCATCCCCGGAGCCATACTTTACGAGCGGGAACTGCAGGATATGTTCGGGATTGTCGTCCAGAATATTCCCGATACCCGCCCGCTGCTGCTGCCCGACGGCTGGCCGGCCGGCAATTATCCGCTGCGCAAGGACTGGAAGTATGAAAGACCGCCTGAGGTCATTCCTGGAGGTAAGAAATGAGATTTCAGATACCCATAGGGCCGCAACACCCGGCGCTGAAAGAGCCCATCAGTCTGCGCATGACCGTGGAGGGAGAAATAATTCGCGACGCCGACATCCGCCTCGGCTACAATCACCGGGGACTGGAAAAGCTGGCCGAGCAGAAGACCTGGATTCAGAATATCTACCTGACCGAGCGCATCTGCGGCATCTGCTCCCACTCCCACACCACCTGCTACGTCCAGGGGGTGGAGAAACTGATGGAGCTGGAACCGCCCAAACGCGGCCTTTACATCCGAACTCTGGTGGCCGAGCTGGAAAGAATCCACAGCCACCTGCTCTGGCTGGGTGTGGCCGGGCACGAAGCCGGTTTTGACAGCTTTTTCATGTACACCTGGCGCGACCGCGAAATCGTCATGGACATCCTGGAAATTATCTGCGGCAACCGGGTGCATTATGGCATCAACACCATCGGCGGCGTTCGGCGGGACCTGGACGAACAGCAGGTCAAGCACATTCTCGATTCCCTGGCCATACTCCGCCAGCGCAGCGAGTACTACCAACATCTGGGGACAAATGAACCGAGCTTCGTGGCCAGGCTGGCCGGCGTGGGCTATTTATCCAGGGAAGACGCCATCGCCCTGTGCGCCGTGGGCCCCACGCTCCGGGCTTCCGGCGTGCCTATGGATGTCCGCAAAGATGACCCTTACGCCGTCTACGATGAGGTCCCCTTTGAAGTCTGCACCGCCGACACCTGCGATGTCCTGGGCCGGACGGTGGTTAGAATCAAAGAACTTTTCCAGTGCTATAACATAATCGAATATCTTCTGAAAAACCTGCCGTCCGGACCGGTGGCCGTCCGGGCCCCTCGCCGGGCCAAGCCCAACGAGGTGGTCAGCCGCTACGAGGCGCCCCGCGGAGAGAACATACATTACATCAAGAGTAATGGCACAGATAAGCCAGAGCGGCTAAAAGTCCGGGCCCCGACCCTGGGCAACTATGCGGCCACCATCAAGATGCTCAAGAACGGCTTCATCGCCGACGTCCCGCTGATTTTCGCGGCCATCGACCCCTGCATCTGCTGTGCCGAGCGGGCGGTGTCTCTGGTCGATGCCCGGAGCGGACAGGAAAAAATAATCTCCATGAACTCCTTAAAAACCCTCAGCCTTAAAGTTTCGGCTGGGAAAGCAAGAAAGAGGGAAGCAGAATGGCCACTGTGAAGACTCTGATCTATCTCGTCATCTATCCCGGTCTGCTCTTCTTGTTCCTTTACTCCACCTTCGTCGAGTGGTACGACCGCAAGCTCTACGCCCGCCTTCAGAACCGGATGGGACCGACCCACACCGGCCGCTTCGGGTTGCTGCAGCCGATTGCCGACTTCATCAAGCTCATGGCCAAGGAGGACATCGTGCCGGATAGAGCCGACCGGAAAATGTTCTCCGTCCTGCCGGCGGTCGGCCTGGCCATAGTCTTTACGGCCATGCTGCTGCTACCCGTCTGGAATTACAGCCTGGACCAGCCTTCAGCTATTTCCTTCAACGGCGACCTGATTGTGGTCCTCTACCTGTTGAGCCTGCCCACGTTCATCTTCTTCCTGGCCGGCTGGTCTTCCACCAACCTGTTTTCCACTATAGGAGGAGCCCGGGTCCTGACCATGCTCTTCGGCTACGAAGTTCCTCTCTTTCTGTCGGTACTGAGCCCGGCCGTGCTGGCTGACTCCTGGCGCCTGGCTGAAATTGCCGCCTTCTACCGGCAAAAGCCTGCTCTGGCCCTGGTTAACCTGCTGGGTTTTATCGTTGCCCTGATCTGCGTCCAGGCCAAGCTGGAAAGAACACCCTTCGACATCCCCCACGCCGAGACCGAAATTGTCGGCGGCACTTTTACCGAATACTCCGGCAAGAAACTGGCCCTGTTCCGCCTGATGATGGATGCCGAGATGGTGGTGGCAGCCGGACTTCTGGCCACCGTTTTTCTCGGTGGCTTTCCGGGAGGGGTTTTCCTGGGGTTGCTGAATTTCATCATCAAGACACTGTTCGTGATATTCTTTTTATCATTAATCCGGGCCACCACTTCCAGAATCAGGGTGGACCAGGTTGTGAGTTTTGCCTGGAAATACCTGGCCCCGCTGGCCATCCTGCAACTTTTAATCGTCATCCTGGTAAAGGGGTTGATCTCATGAAGATAGGCGTGTTTATCCCCGAACTTCTCCGCCACCTGTTTAAGAAACCAGCCACTGTCGACTACCCGTTACAGAAGCTGGAAGTGCCCAGGGATTTCCGGGGCTCACCCTACCTCCGCCCCGAGCTGTGCATTGTCTGCCGGGCCTGCGAGCGCGACTGCCCGGCTGAGGCCATAGAAATAACGGCCACCAACGAAGCCGAAAAAAGGTTCAGAATGGTCATCCACAACGACCGCTGCATCCACTGCGCCCAGTGCGTGGATTCCTGTCCGACCGAGGCCATGCTGATGGACACCCGGTTTGAAATCTCTGACTACGACCGTCACAACCTGAAGATGGAATGGGAATACGTCCGGGCGGTGGTCAAGCCCAAAGCCGAACCCAAGACTTCTTAGGTCAAAGCCCCACCGGTTTGATCTGCTTTCAGGCCTGTATTAAATTTATCAAAGGCTGATGGCGGGAGGGGGAAGGGCTAATGCCTGACCGCGGGGTTGAATTTCTGAAAAAAGAACTGCGGGGCATAGACCGGCCGCTGGTCCTGGGCAGGGGTAACACCCTGAAAACAGACGACGCGGCCGGGCTGCTGGTGGCCAGCCTTCTTGACCGCCGGCTGAGCCGGCGCCAGAAAGTTAGAGCCAAAGTCCTCCGGCTCTATGAGCTAATCGATTCTTACAACCGAAGGATAAAGCGACTCAAGCCCTCTCACCTTATAATTATTGACGCCCTGGATACCGGCCACCAGCCGGGCCACATTCTGGCCACCAGGCTGGAGCCCGGGCGGAGAAAAAAGAAAAAAATAAGCAGCGAATTCTACCAGCTGCTGGAAAAGCTTACTGCCGACTCGGCCTGCCACATTTATTTCATCGGGATTCAGCCACCGCTGCTGGACTTCGGACATCCGGTGTCCCCCGCGGTCAAAGAAGCCTGCCGACAGGTGGCTGAATACATAGCCAGCCTGGCTGTCGGCGCCTCTCGCTGATACTCAGATTTTCATGGGCATCAGTACGTAGAGGTAAACCCCTCTGGACTCGGCTTCGGGTTTGATCAACACGGCGCTGTTTTCGTCTTTTATTTCAAAAATTACCCGGTCCGAGGAGACCGTGCTTAAAAAGTCAAGCAGGTACTGGGAATTAAAACCTATCTCCATCTCCTTACCCTGGTAATCCACGGTTAGCTTATCCCTGGCTTCCCCGAACTCCGGGTTAGAGGAAAAGAGCTTGAGCTCGCCCGGCTTCAGGTCAAACTTGATCCCCCTGGACTTTTCTGAGGACAGGATGGAAACCCGCTTGATGGCCGTCACCAGAACCTCTCTCTCCACATTCAAAATATTAGGGTTATCCCTGGGCATGACCGCCTGGTAGTTGGGGAACTTACTTTCAATCATGCGGCTAATCAACACCCGGTTCTTCACCCGGAAAAACAGGCTGTTATCATCAAAATCAAATTCCACTTTCTCGTCATCAAACTTTTTAAGCTCGTTAAGAGTTTTTTTTGATATGATCTGGTTGACTTCTTTCTCGACTCTTAAATCCTCAAATTCTCTCCTGGTGTAAGACAGGCGATGACCGTCGGTGCTGACCAGCTCCAGCTGGTTATTTTTTATCGACAGCAGTGCACCATTAAGGTAATAACGCTGCTCCTGGGTAATGGCATACAGCACACAATCTATCATTTCCTTGAACTCGGAAACATCCCAGGAAATACCCCTTTCAAAGCTCGAATCCTGAATGGCCGGAAAGTCCTCTTCCGGCGCGGTCAGAACCTTTATCTCACTCTCGCCAGACCTCACCATCAGGTGCTCTTCCTTTTTTACGAACTCTATGTTTCGGTCATCTGGAAGCAACTTTATAAAATCGAACAACTTCTTCCCATTAACCGCAGCCTCTCCTTCCTGCCGGACCTCAGCCTCAAAACTGGTCTTGAGGCCCACCTCCAGGTCCGTTCCCATCAATTCCACACTTCCCTTACCCGCCTTCACCAGAACGTTGGACAGGATGGGCATGGTTGTTCTTTTTTCCACAATGCCCTGTAACAATCCTAATTCATTAATAATGTTGTTTTTAGTGGCCGAGAACTTCATTTTTTCCACCTTTCTTTAACGTCAATAATATAATTAAAAATTATAAAAAGGCAATAAAAAAATAAGAAAGCACGGTTAGTATGTGTAAAAACCTGCCCTTCTTAATTGATTTCATCATTTTAGGAGATGAATCAGGTTGTTGATTTCTCTGTTGAATTCCTGGTCGTGCTCTCTTAATTTTTCTATTTTTCTTATACTGTGCAAAACGGTGGTATGATGCTTACCGCCGAATTTCTTGCCGATTTCGGGAAGAGAATTGTCGGTCAGCTCTTTGGCCAGGTACATGGCCACCTGCCTGGGGAAGGAGACCCGGGGAGAGTTGTTTTTTGACTTCAGCTCGGATGGTTTGATTTTGTACTGGGTGCAGACCACCTTCTGTATTTTTTCCACGGTGATGACGTTGGCTGAGGCATCGAGCAGGCCCTTCAAGGCTTCCTTGGCCAGTTCCAGGTCAATTCTTGATCCTTTAAGCGAAGCGTAAGCAATAACCCGGCGTAGATAACCCTCCAGTTCCCTGATGTTGGAGTGAACCTTATCGGCGATGTAAAGGGCAACCGGTTCAGGCAGGATTATATCTTCCAATTCAGCTTTTTTCTTGAGGATGGCAATTCTGGTTTCTATATCTGGTGGACGCAGGTCGGCGATCAGGCCCCACTCAAAACGAGAGCGGAAACGGTCTTCCAGGTGGGGGATATCCTTGGGCGGACAGTCGCTGGAAATGACGATCTGCTTCTGGCTGTCATAAAGATGGTTAAAGGTATGGAAAAATTCTTCCTTGGTTCGTTCCCGGCCGGAAATGTAGTGGATGTCATCCATCAAGAGCACGTCTACTGCCCGGTATTTCTGCCTGAACTCCAGGATCTTGCCATACTGAAGGTGGTTTATAAGCTCGTTCATGAAGCGCTCGGTGGTAACATAGAGGACCTTGATTCTGGCGCTGCTGCGCATGATCTGGTGGCCAATGGCGTTCATGAGGTGGGTTTTTCCCAGGCCGGCTCCGCCATAAATGTAGAGGGGATTATAGGATTTGGCCGGGTTTTTAGCCACAGCCACGGCCGCGGCGTGAGCGAACTGGTTGCAATTGCCCACCACGAAATTTTCAAAGGTATAATTGGGATTGAGATTGGCCGCCTGGGTCACCGCCTGGTGGAGCTTTCGTTCATCCGGCGAATTGCGAAGAAAGGAAGTCGGAGTCTCATCATAAATGTACTTGATATCGAAGCTTTTATTGAACAATTCCTGGCAGCATTCGTTAATCAGGCGTGAATAATGGAAACTCAGCCAGTCCTTGAAGTAGGCATTCGGGACCTTGATATATAGAGTTTCGCCGTCCTCTCCGATGTAGGAGGTGGGTTCGAACCAGGTTTCGAAGGCCTGGCCCTCGACCCGGTTTTTGACTTCCGCCAGTATCCTGTTCCAGGGATTAACTTTATCTTCAAACTTCATGACGCGCCAAAAGATTTCCACATAAATTTCCACAACTGTGGAAAACACCCCCGCCGGCAATAACGGTGGGGGGAAACGCAAAGAATATTACCACCAGGCAGGTAAAAATTCAACAAAAATTTTATTTTGTTGAGAGTGAAATTGCTGGCCCGGCTGCGGTGCCTCGGTCTAACTTACTTAAATAACCGGGGACCTCCCAGCGCCGGGCAAAAAAAAAGCTAACCCGGCCGGTGGCCCGCTCTATTTCCGCCCAAAAATTACCCTGTCCGAGTTGCGCCCCGGCCTGTTTTATGCTATACAGATATATCTTTCTTAGGAAAACAAATCTCAGGAAAGCGAGACCAAACCATGGCCAGAGAATGTAATATCTGTCATAAAGGACCCATTTTCGGACACAGTATCAGCCACTCCAACAAAGCTTCGCGCAAGAAATGGAGTGCCAACCTCCAGAGGGTCAAGGCCAAAACGGAAGCCGGGGTCAGGACTATCTGGGTCTGCACTCGCTGTCTTCGTTCAGGCCGGGTGCAGAAAGCGGTCTGAGGTCAACCCCGTTCCACAGAATCTATTTCTTTCAAGCGGCTTATCTTTTCAGTAATTTTTAGCAGGTGCCCGAGGTCTTCAATTGTAATTTCCAGGGAGATACAGGCCCGCCCGTCTCCACTGGTGCTGACCTCCGCCCTCGAAATGTTTCCTTTGAGTTCGGCCACGGCTGAGGCCACCCGGGCCAGTACTCCGGGTGAATCTTTGGCCTTTATGAGCAGCCTGGCCCTGAAGCTGCTCCGAAAAGCCGGGTCCCAGGTCACTTCCACCAGGCGCTGGCTGTCCAGGATTTCCTTCTGGACCAGGTAACAGCGCTGGGCATGGACGGTCAGTCCTCTTCCGGCCGTCAGGTAGCCGACGGCTGGTTCACCCTTGATCGGTGCGCAGCAGCGGGCCAGAGTGATCATCTGCTCGTCCAGGTTCTTGATTACCAGGCCCTGGGAAGGAACGTGCCCGGATATTCTGGCCACCATCTTTTTTAACAGGCCAGGCCGATGTGGTTCTTCTGACACCCGTCCCGCGACCAGCCTCTCCAGGAATTTTTTATCGATGACTATCTTGCCCAAACCGGCCAGGAGGTAAAAGTCTTCCAGACCGTTGAGGCGCAGTTTTAATTCCCTCCCCAGCCGCTCCTGCAGGTTGACTTCCGAGCGCAGTTCATCCGGCAGCTGGAACTGCCTGGCTGCTTTCTCCCAGAGTCTCCGGCCGAGTTCTATGGCTTTTTTCCTGGTCTTGAGGTTAAGGTATTTTTTGATTTGCTGTCTGGCCGAAGCGGTGGTCACCCAGTTCAGCCAGCTGCGATGGGGACTGCGGTCGGGCGAGGTAATTATCTCCACGATGTCTCCGGTCTTGAGCTGAGTGCGCAGCGGCATGGTCTCGCCGTTGATCCTGGCTTCCCTGGCCTGGAGCCCGATTTCCGTGTGTATCTTGAAGGCGAAATCCAGGGCGGTGGCTCCGGGCGGCAGGTTGATGACCTTGCCTTTCGGTGTAAAGGTGTATATCTCTTCCGGGATAAGGTTTATCTTGAGGTTTTTCAGAAATTCCCTGGGGTTCTTCTGTTCGCTGAACAGGGCCGCGATTTCCCGCAACCACTGCAACCTCTGGTCTTCGCCGACAAGGCCGCTGGGGACTCCTTCCTTGTATTTCCAGTGGGCGGCAATTCCATTTTCAGCCAGCTCGTGCATCTCCCGGGTTCGGATTTGAATTTCAAAGGTCTGTTTATTTTCGGTGATGATGGTGGTATGAAGCGATTGGTACAGGTTGGGCTTGGGCATGGCGATAAAATCGCGGAAACGCTGTGGCAGGTGCGGCCAGCGCTGATGGATGATGCCCAGGGCGGAGTAGCAGTTTTTCACCGAGTCGGTTATGATCCGCAGGGCCAGAAAATCGTAGACCTGGTCAAAGTCTATGCCCTTTTTCTTCATCTTGGAATAGACGCTATAGAGCCTTTTGATGCGGACCTGGATTTCGGCCGGGATGCCGTTGTCCTTGAGCAGCTGTTCCATTACCTTTTTCAGTTTCTTTAGCTCTTTTTCTCCCTTTTTCAATTCGGGTTCGACCAGGGCTACCATGCGGAAGTACTCGTCTGGTTCCACGTAGCGAAAGGACAGGTCTTCCAGCTCGGCCCGGATTCGGCCCATGCCCAGCCTGTTGGCGATGGGAGCGTAGATTTCCAGGGTCTCCTGGGCAATGCGGCGCTGCTTGTCCTCGCTCAGATAATGCAATGTCTTGAGATTATGCCAGCGGTCGGCCAGCTTTATAAAAATTATCCGCAGGTCGTCGGTCATGGCCAGGATGATTTTTCTGATGGTTTCGGCCCGGGTTTCCTCGGGCGAGGCATCCTCCACCCGGCTGATCTTGGTCACGCCTTCTACCAGGGTTGTCACCTCCCGACCAAAATTTTCCCGGATCTCGGTTAGGCTGACCTCGGTGTCTTCCAGGACGTCGTGGAGGAGCCCGGCCACCAGGGTGGTCAGGTCCAGGTTCATCTCGGCCAGTATGTTGGTAACTTCGAGCGGATGGCTGAGGTAAGGCTCGCCCGAGCGGCGAATCTGTCCCTTGTGAGCCCGGGCGGCGAAAACATAGGCTTTCTGAAGAACACGCAGGTCCTTTTCGGAATACTGGCCCTGGATTTTTTCAACTATGTCATCAAAACGAATCATGTTCCCGGAAACCGCGAGTCCTTGAAAATCCTACCCGGCCAGAAAGGAAGAGATGACCTCGTACACTTCCCCGGCCGAGATGCTGTTCAGGCAGCGATGGTCATAAGGGCAGGACCTGTAACTGCAGGGGGCACAGGGAGCTGGTTTGTGAAAAGCCACTGCCGGCGGCTGGGACGGGCCGGAGATATGAGGGTCGGTCGGGCCATAAAGTCCCACCACCGGCGTCCCCAGCAGGTTGGCCAGATGGGTCAACCCGCTGTCGTTGCCCAGGAAGACCTTAACTCCGGATACGACTCCGGCTGTTTCTTCCAGGCTGAGCTGGCCGCTTAAATCCACCAGCCGGCCACCGAACTCTTCCAGGAGAGCCCGGTTGGTCTCCTGGCTGGCCCTCGAACCCACCAGCACCACCTGTAGCCTGCTGTCCAGAAGCCGCTGTATTAGCTCCCTCTGACGGCTGAGCGGCCAGATTCTGGACGGGCCGAAACCCGACCCTGATTGTATGGCTACGGCAGGAAGGTCAGGGTTCAGGCCGGCCTGCTTCACACGGTGAAGCGCCTCCTGGCGGTAGCTGTCAGGAAGGCCGAGGCGCAGCGGCCGGTCTGAGGTTTTCAGGCCAAGGGTGTCCAGCAGCTGGAGGTAATGACGTTTCAGGTGCAGCTGGGGGTCGGTGGCCCGGAGATGGCTCTTTTTGGTCAGCATGAAACCGCGACCCTCGCGGTCATAGCCCCAGCGCTGGGGAATCCTGGCCAGGTAGAAAAGCAGGGCGGAGGCAAACGATTCATCCAGTAGCAAACCCAGGTCAAAGTTCATTTTTTTTAGCCGCGAGGAGGCCCGCTTCAACCCGGTTATGTCCTTGAAATCTGGCAGGCGGATAACCTGATAGCCGGGATTCACGTTCTGGAAAAAGTCAGCGTAAGCTGGCGGTGGCAGGATGGCAATTTCGGCTGCCGGGAAATTTTCCTCCAGAGATTTCAAGCAGGGAAAAGCCAGCAGGGAGGCCCCCAGGGTACCGGGCAGGTAAACCAGGATTCTCATAAGGTTAATTCTAAGCTGGCCTCAGGGGGTTGTCAAAATTTATTTGTCCCGGGCCTGACCCTCAGGTTCGGCGGCAGGCTTTTCGACCGGCTTCTTATCCCCGCCGGATTTTTGCCGCCCGTTCTGGCCATTGCCTCCAGCCGGGGAATTCTTCTGGGCGTAGTCGGTGATGTACCAGCCGGAGCCCTTAAACTGAATGGCCGGGCTGGAAACCAGCCGGCACAGGTTGCCGCCGCATTCAGGGCATACATCCAGAGGTCTGGCGTTTATCTTTTGCAGGACCTCAAACTTTTTATGGCACCGCTGGCATCGGTATTCGTACAGGGGCATCTTCCGACTCCTTGCTACGGTCAGAAAATTTATTGCATTGTTTTAATATTATAGCAGAAAAAAGAACCGATGGTAATGAGGCCGAGCCCGGAACAAACCAGAATAATATTAGTAGTCCCGACCTCCCTTAACCCCCCCGGCTTATGTTAATTTTTAATGACTTAGACTATTCGGTCAGAATCGTCCTGGAACTTGGGGATGCGAGATTTGATTTTCTCCTTGCCGAAGTGGAAGCCCAGCAGGAAGGTGGAAAAAATTCCTGCGAAAAGCAGAATGAACTTTAAGAATTTCTTCATGGTTCTCTCTTCAAATAAATTTTTCAATATTTTTTGCTGAAAGTCAACCTCCCGATGGCGGTTTTTATCAATTTTTTTTAAATTGCCCGCTCCTGGTTTAGCGGGCATTTGCCCCGGCGAGGCCAAAGTCATAAAATTGAACTGGAGGCAGAAATGAACCGAAAGAAAGGTCTGGAGACCATCTGTCTTTGGCTGGCCTTCTTAGGGCTGGCCTGGCCGGCCTGCGGACAGGGAGTCAGGGAACCGGTCTGGGCCGGCCAGTTTTATGAGTCCGACCCGGCCCGGTTGAGCCGGCAGCTCGAGACCTGGCTTGATTCGGCCGAGGTCAGGCCTGTTGCCGGCGAAGTGGTGGGCCTTATCGCCCCGCATGCTGGCTATGTCTATTCGGGCAGGGTGGCTGCGGCCGGTTATCGGCTGGTAAGAGACCTGGTCGTTGATTCCGTGGTAATCGTCGGTCCATCCCACCAGCAGGCCTTCGAAGGTTGCTCCATTTATCTCCGCGGTGGCTTTGAAACTCCGCTGGGAGTGGCGGAGGTGGACGAAGTCCTGGCCAGAGAACTCGCCCGCCATTCTGGCTACGGTTACATTCCGGAAGCCCATGACCGCGAGCATTCGGTAGAAGTTCAGGTGCCGTTTATCCAGAAAGTATTTCCTCGTGCCAGAATCGTGCCGGTAGTCATGGGCAGCCAGACCGACAGGACGATTCAGGCCCTGGCCGGGGCACTGGCCCGGGCCACCAGGGGTAAAAAAGTCCTGGTGGTGGCCTCCACCGACCTGTCGCATTTTCTTAACCGGGCCCAGGCCAACGAGCGAGACCGGAAGACGATTGAGCTGATAAAAAATTTCGAGCTGAATACCCTCAGCCGCCAGGTGGCAAGACATGAAAACATAATGTGCGGCGGCGGCCCGGTACTCGCTCTCTTGCATTACGCCAGAAAAGTGGGGTCGGCCCGGGTAGAAGTGCTGTCCTACGCCGACTCGGCCGCGGCCGGCGGGCCGGACGACCGGGTGGTTGGTTATCTATCGGCAGCCGTCTATCTTGAATCCCCCCTGGCCAAACTTAACCTGTCTCCAGAAGAGAAAAAAGAATTGCTGACACTGGCCCGAAGGACTATTGAAACCTACCTGGAGACCGGTGAAATGCCGGCCTATCAGCCGGTCTCTCCCGGGCTTGAAACCAAAGCCGGGGCCTTTGTCACCCTGAAGCAACATCATCAGCTTCGGGGCTGCCTCGGTTTTGCCGAGCCTCTGTTTCCAGTCTGGCAGGCGGTGGCCCAGGCAGCCGTTCTGGCGGCTACCGAAGACCCTCGTTTTCCTCCTCTCAGGAAGGCCGAGCTCCCGGGTCTGCAGATTGAGATTTCTGTCCTCGGCCCGCTTCAGCCAGTATCGGATGTTTCCGAAATCAAGGTCGGCCGGGATGGCCTGGTAATAAGAGAGGGACAGAAAAGCGGGTTGCTGCTGCCCCAGGTGGCCACCGAGCAGGGCTGGGACCGGAAGACTTTCCTCCGGGAACTCTGCCGCAAGGCCGGGTTGCCGGATGACGCCTGGAGAAATTCCAGGGGCCTGTTCAAATTTGAAGCCATTGTCTTCAAGGAATAAATATCGGTCGGATGGGTTGCTAAACGGCCGGGTTAAACTTATAATTACAGTGGAAGGCTAATATGAGCTGGACAATTTATGCCATTCTCGTTATTTTCGGGTTGTTTATCATCCTGATGATAATCAACCCCAACCTTTCCTGTTTTGGCCGACGGATAAGATCCCCTTTTTACCCGGTAAACCGCAAGAAAAAAATGAGAGCTGTTTCCAGGGATTATAAATTTGAGCTGGGAACACCCGGGCCTAAACCCGGCCCGGCCGACCAGTCTGACCGGACCAGGAAGCTCAAAACTGAGGATTACGGGTTCAAGCTGGATTGAGCGGTTGGTCTGACAGAAGGAGTGGCGGTGCCGCAGGGAGGCGGGAGGGAGAGGGGTAGCCGGCGGAAAGATTTTTCTACCGGACGAGTGCTCTTCATCTTATTCATTATCTGTACTCTGACCGCCACGGGTTGCCGGACAGGATCGGTCAGCCTGGTGCCGCCGTCCGAAATCCATAACTTTCAAGGAGAGGGGTCTTTTTACCTCAGCGGACCGGACGGAGCTTTCCGCTTCCGCACAGGATTCTATGGCCGCCTTACGGATGAAGCCAGGCTGGAGCTTTTCGACCCTTTTGGTCGTTTAAGAACCGTGGTCTGGCTGAGGGGAAACCTGGCCACCATTTATCTGCCGTCAGAAAAGGTGTACTGGCAGGGAGAGGACCGGGTACTGACCTCCGGAATCTTTGGCCGGGAATTGAAGGTTTCCGAGTTGATCAGGATTCTGACCGGCCTATGGGCCCGGCTGGCCGACGAAGCCGGCTGGCAGCTGAAGCTTGACCACCAGGGCCAGGTTAAGGGTGGACAGAGGGACGGGCTGCTTTTTGCTCTTAAAGAAAGCTTTGCCCCCGGATTGATTCCCAGGACTATCCATTTCTCTTCCGGGGATTATAAGGTCATAATGAAAGTGATGAGGATGCATTTTAACCGGCACCAGGACGATCGGCTGTTCAACCCGGATCTTCCGACCGGAGTTAGAAAGCTGGAATGGGAAGAGATGTCTGGCCTATGGAAAAAATAACTTTAAGTTCTCTGGCGAAGATAAACCTGGGGCTGGAAGTCGGCCCTCTCCGGGAAGATGGTTACCATCAACTGACCACGCTTTTCCAGACGGTTAACCTGAAAGACCGGTTGACCTTCGAGCGACGGCCTGATGACCGGATCAAACTGACGGGAAACCGGTCCGATGTTCCCTGGGATGAAAATAATCTCATATACAGAAGTGCGTTCCTGCTGAGGCAGGCCACCGGGCTTGAGGCTGGAGCCAACATCACCGTGGAGAAAAACATTCCGCCCGGGCGGGGGCTGGCCGGAGGCAGCAGCAATGCGGCCGTAACCCTGCTTGCCTTAAATCGCCTCTGGGGCTGTAACCTGGGACTGGATAAATTGCATACCCTGGCCGCCAGCCTCGGAGCCGACGTTCCGTTTTTTCTTCATGGCGGGCTCTGCCTGGGCTCGGGGAAGGGGGAGGAACTGCGGGAAGTGCCGGAATTGCCGCCGGCCTGGGTAGTCCTGGTCATCCCGGACTTTCCGGTTTCCACGGCCCTGGCCTACCGGGAGTTTGACCGTCTGCAGGGCTTCTTGACTTCAACCGACAAAGAAAGTAAAATTATCCAGTTTTTAGAGCATAGAAACTTTTCTTTATTCAAGCATTTAAGAAACGATTTAGAACTGGCGGCTTTTAAGATACAACCTCAGCTGGTTGAGATAAAAAAGGGACTTGCGGCGGCCGGAGCCGAGTTGTCTTTGCTCTGTGGCTCGGGTTCGGCAGTCTTTGGCTGGTTCCAGGATTGGTCCCTGGCCCGGCAGACAGCCGGGAAATTAGATAGAGATTATAGAGATTATAAGGTTTGGCTGGTAGAGACTGTAGGACGAGAGCAGTACAGGCAAGAAATCAGCACTGGGGCGTAGCCAAACTGGTAAGGCAACGGACTTTGGATCCGTCATCTGGAGGTTCGAGTCCTCCCGCCCCAGCTCTGTCAATGCCCGGAGAAGGAATTAAAACATGAAAGTATTTTCAGGCTCTTCCAACCCGCAGCTGGCCCGGAGGATTGCCGGGTATCTGAATATTGAACTTGGCCGTTGCGTCCTCGACAGGTTTGCCGATGGCGAGATCCATTTTTACATCGATGAAAACGTTCGGGGCGAGGATGTTTTTGTGATTCAATCCGGTTGTGCCGATGCCAATTTCCACCTGATGGAACTGTTCCTGATGCTGGATGCTTTCAAGAGGGCATCGGCCGGACGCATCACTGCGGTCATCCCCTACTTTGCCTATGCCAGGCAGGACTGGAAAGATCGGCCACGGGTACCAATTTCGGCCAGGTTGATGGCCGACCTGCTGGAAACAGCAGGAGCCAACCGGGTGCTGACCATGGACCTGCATTCACCGCAAATTCAGGGCTTCTTTTCCATTCCGGTGGATAACCTGATGGCTGCCCCGGTCATTGCCAGCCATATCAGGACGCTCAACCTGGAAAATCTGACCATCGTCTCCCCTGATGCCGGGGGGGTCGGCCGGGCCAGAGTGTTTGCCAAGAGGCTGGATGCCCGGCTGGCAATAATCGACAAAAGACGACCGGCACCAAACGTGGCCCAGGTGCTTCACGTCATAGGCGAGGTTAAGGGTCAGGACGTGGTGATATTCGATGACATGGTTGATACGGCCGGCACGCTAACCCTCGGGGTGGAGGCTTTGAAGCGGGAGGGGGCCCGTCGAATCTTTGCGGCCTGCACCCACCCCGTTCTGTCCGGCGAGGCGGTGGAACGCATCGAGAAATCAGGCCTGGAAAAAGTGTTCGTGACCGACACCATTCCCCTGAAAGAAAAGGCCAGCCGCAGCGACCGATTCCAGATGCTCTCCGTGGCCGAGCTTTTTGGCGAAGCCATAAGAAGAATAAACGAGGGTAGTTCTGTAAGCTCTCTTTTTACCTGAGGAGGAAAGATATGACACTGGTGATTAAAGCGGACAAGAGAACCGAGCTGGGCAAGAATGCCTCCGGGCGGCTAAGGCGCCAGGGGCTGGTCCCGGCCATCCTGTATGGCGAGTCTATGGACAGCCTGCCCCTGACTCTGAAAAAGAAGGATATCATCGAAATCCTGAAAACGGAGACCGGAGAAAACACCATTTTTCGGGTGGCCTACGACTCCGAAGAAAAGGACGTGATGATAAAGGAAGTCCAGATTCATCCCGTCACCGATGAACTGTTGCACGTTGACCTTATCCAGATATCGATGGACAAGCCGGTCAGAGTTTCCGTCCCGGTGGAGCTGGTGGGCGAGCCGGTCGGCGTTAAGGTGGAGGGCGGACTGGTTGACTTCCTGCTGCGAGAACTGGATATAGAATGTCTGCCGCGGGAAATTCCCGAAGCCATCAGGATTGACATCAGCCAGCTGCATCTGCACCAGTCATTCAGGGTTATGAACCTGGAGCTTCCGGCCGGAATTAAAATTCTGCACGAGCCCCAGGCTGCCATCGTGGTCATCAGCAGCATAGCCGAAGAAGCGGCACCAGCCACTGCCGAAGAGGTGGTCGAAGGCGCCGAGATGAAAGAGCCGGAAGTTATCAAGAAAGAACGCAAAAAAGAGGAAGAGGAAGAAGAGGAACCCAAGGGGTGATGAGTGTGGCTGGTGGTCGGTCTGGGTAACCCGGGGCTGGAGTACAGCCAGACCAGGCATAATGCCGGTTTCCTGGTGGTCCAGAGCCTGGCCAGAGAGTGGGGTCTGCAGCTCAAGACCAGGGCTCATCGCTCCCGGCTGGCCGAAACGAGACGGGGACGGGCCGCAGTTGTCCTGGCCCTGCCCCAGACTTATATGAACCTCAGCGGCCAGGCGGTTGGCTCGTTACTGGCCGGCTACCGGATAAAGCCGGAAAACCTGGTGGTCGTCTATGATGACCTGGACCTGGACCTGGGGCAGATCCGGGTGCGGGGCAGCGGCAGTCCGGGCAGCCACAAGGGCATGAAGTCGATAATCGCGGCCATAGGCACGCAGAATTTTCCCCGGGTGCGGGTGGGAATTGGGCCGAAACCCGAAGGTCGGGATGCAGCCGAGTATGTGCTTGAAGAATTCCCGCCGGAAGAAAGAGAAAAGCTTAAGCCGGTGCTGGTACAGGCCTGCCGGGCGGTGGAAATGATCATCGCGGGTGACCTGCCGCGGGCCATGAACTTGTTCAACCGGAAGAAAAAGGAGCCAGCCGGCGTGGATTGATTTTTCGCCAGAATGTTGTAAAATAAGCATTCATCTCCTTGCTCCGTTGCCATAGCGACGGGGCTTGAATCCATAAGGAGGAACAAATGAATCAATACGAAACCGGGTTTATTGTCGCCCCCAACCTGCCAGAAGAAGAAGCTTCAACCCTGATCAACCAGCTAACTGAAGTCATCTCGGCCAGAAATGGCCGGATGGTTAAAAAGGACCTCTGGGGCAAAAGAAAGCTGGCCTATCCCATCAAGCGATTTAACGAGGGTCTCTACGTGTTCTTTACCTATGAAGGTACTCCGGGCATCCCGGCCGAGCTGGAGAGAAGATTCAAACAAACCGATGCCATCCTGCGCTTCATCACCATCAAGAAGGACCCCAGAGATATGGTCAAGGGCAAGAAAAAGGTGAAAGCAGTGGAGGCCGTGGAGACTGCACCGGCTGGAGCCGAGACTCAGACCGAAACCCCGGCCCAGGAGGAGGTAAAGTAACATGGCCAACAGAGAAGAAAGAGAAAAAACAGAACGAGCTCCATCCAGAAAATTTTTCCCGCCCAAGAAGAAAGTCTGCCGGTTCTGCGAGAGAAATCTCAGGGACATAGACTACAAAGCTGTGGAAATTTTAAGGAAGTACATACCGGACCGTGGCAAGATCGCCCCCCGTCGCATCACCGGCACCTGCGCCTACCACCAGAGAAAGCTGGCCAGGGCCATCAAGAGGGCCCGGATCATGGCTCTGCTACCCTTCGTTGAAGACTGAGTTCCAGGAGGTTCGGGATGAAAATCATATTGTTGGAAAACGTGGAAAAGGTTGGACGCAAAGGAGATATCCTGGAAGTAGCCCCTGGTTTCGCCAGGAATTATCTTATTCCCCGGAAACTGGCCCTGGAAGTGACGCCCGGCAACCTGAAGAGCGTGGAGATGCAGCAGAAGGCGCTGAGGAATAAACTGGAAAAGGAAAGGATGACCTACCAGGAGCTGATCAGGCAGCTCAACCAGGTTACCCTGACCTTTGTCCGCAAGTCGAGCGAAAAGGATGTCATTTTCGGTTCGGTCTCGGCGGCTGATATCCAGGAAGAACTGTCCCGACTGGGTTTTGACATAGACCGTAAAAAGATCGTGCTGGAAGAGCCAATCAAGAGACTTGGGACCTTTTCAGTTCCTATTAAGGTCTACCATGAGGACCGGGCTGAAATAAAGGTGAACGTGGTCAGGGAAGAGGTTCCAGCCCCGGAAGGCCAGGCAAAACCAACAGCTTGAGAGCGGCAGGGTCTTAACAATCGTCTCTTTTAATATTAAACTGGAAGCAGCATGCTTCCGGGAAGAGAGATACAATGGAACTGGATTTAACCGTTCTCAAAAAAACCCCGCCCCACAGTCTGGAAGCGGAAAAAACGGTTCTGGGTGGCGTCCTGGTAAATAACGCCTACCTGAATGTTGTCCTCTCCCAGCTGGCCCCCGAGGATTTTTACCGTGATGCCCATCGCCAGATCCTGGAAGGCATGGTGGTCCTGATGGACCGGGGCCAGCCAATAGACCTGCTGACCCTGAGCGAAGAACTGCAGAGAAGGGGATTACTGGAAGAAATAGGCGGCGCGGCCTACCTGGCTTCTCTCATGGACGGGGTACCCCGGACTCTGAACATCGAATACTACGCCCAGATAATAAAAGAGAAATCTCTACTGCGAAAGTTGATACTATCTTCGGCCCGAATAATCAACACCTCTTACGAGCAGCAGACCGATGCCGATACGGTTATCAGCGAGGCCCAGCAGGCCATCGTGGAAATCGCCGAGGAAAAGATCAAGCCGGGCCTGGTGCCCATCGGTTCGCTAACCGGCGACATGCTGGAGACCATCAGGCAGCTGGCCGAGCGACGGGAGGCAGTGACCGGCGTTCCCACCGGCTTTATCGAGCTGGATAACCTGACCGGAGGCTTCCATCCAGCAGACTTTGTAGTGGTGGCGGCCCGGCCTTCCATGGGCAAGACGGCCCTGGCCCTCAACATCTGCCAGCACGTCGGGTTGCGGACCGATTACTATGCCGGGTTCTTTTCCATAGAAATGGCCAAGGAACAGGTGGCCCTGCGCCTGCTATGCGCCGAGGCCCAGGTCGACCTGCGCAAGGCCAGGTCGGGTTTCATCAGCGAACGGGATTTTGAGAAGTTGCAGCTGGCCGCCGAAACGCTGTCCCAGGCCCGCATCTACGTTGATGAATCGGCTGCCCTGACAGTCATGGAGATGAAGGCCAAGTGCCGGCGCCTGAAACTGGAAGGACACCTGGACATCGTCTTTGTGGATTATATCCAGCTGATGCGGACCGGCGGTCGCTTTGAAAACCGCAACCAGGAAATGTCGTTCATCTCCCGCTCGCTGAAGGAGCTGGCCAAGGAACTGCGCATTCCGGTAGTCGGCGTTTCCCAGCTCAGCCGGGCCCCGGAAAAAATGCGCAAGGAACCCAAGCCCATGCTCTCCGACCTGCGAGAATCCGGTGCCATCGAGCAGGATGCGGACGTGGTCATTTTCATCTACCGACCGGATTATTACCACCCGGAGGATGAAGCCATCAAGGGTATAGCCGAAGTCATAGTGGCCAAGCAACGCAACGGTCCGCTGGGCAGCGTGCCCCTGGTCTTCCTCAGGGAATATGCCAAGTTTGTCAACATGGATTTCAGTTACAAGCGCGAAGAGGAATTCTGAGCGGTGCCGATGGAAAAGCAGGTCTGGATTCCCTTTTTTAGCAGCTTCTTTTGCCAGCTCGGGCAGGTTTATGACCTGGCCCTCCGTGGCTTCAGGGCCATTTTTCAGAAACCTTTTGAGAAGAAAAACTTCTGGCAGCAACTGGAGGAAGTAGGAGTAAATTCCCTTCCGGTAGTCTCTCTGACCGCCGCTTTTGGCGGCCTGGTCTTTGGCCTGCAAACCTACCTGGCCTTCCACCGCTACATCGGCCCCGGCTCGGAATCCCAGGGAGGGCCGATCATCGCCGTCGGCCTCTGCCGGGAGCTAATCCCCATTCTGGTCGGCCTGATGGTGGCCGGACGGGTGGGTTCAGCCATGGCCGCCGAAATCGGGACGATGAAGATAACCGAACAGATAGACGCCCTGTTCAGCCTGGGAGCCAACCCGGTCAAGTACCTGGTCGCTCCCAGAATCCTGGCCAGCATGATCATGGTTCCCTGCCTGACACTGTACGGGGATGTCATAGGCATCTTCGGCGGCTATACCTACAACGTCCTTTTGATGAAGGTCAACAAAACTCTTTATCTCCAGAACACGCTTAAGTACTTTGAGATGTGGGACATTTCAGTCGGGCTGATCAAGGCCCTGGTCTTCGGGCTGGTCATTGCCATCGTCGGTTGCTGGCAGGGTATGACGGCCGAAGGCGGAGCGGAAGGTGTCGGCCGGGCTACCACCAAATCGGTGGTGGTGGCCAGCATCACCATCCTTATCATGAATTTCTTTCTGAGCAAGATACTGCCGGCCGACCTGTGATGACCATGAGCAAGATAAAAATTGTCGACCTGCACAAGTCATTCGAGGGCAAGCCTGTACTCAAGGGTCTCAACCTGGAAATCGAGGCCGGCGAGACCATGGTCATCATCGGACAGAGCGGCTCGGGCAAGAGCGTCCTGCTGAAACATATAATAGGCATCATGAAGCCGGATCGCGGGCAGGTGTTCATCGACGGTGAGGAAATCAGCGCCCTGCCGGATGAAGAAATCATGAAGCTCAGCCGGAAGTTCGGGATGCTGTTTCAGGGAGCGGCCCTGTTTGATTCCATGACAGTGGCTGAGAACGTGGCCTTTGGCCTGAGACGGCACACCCGGCTGTCCGAGGACGAAGTGCAGCAGGTGGTCAGAACCAGCCTGGAGCAGGTCGGGCTGCGGGGAGTCGAGCATCTGCTTCCTTACGAACTATCGGGTGGAATGAAAAAAAGGGTCGGCCTGGCCCGGGCCATCGCCTACAGCCCGGAGATAATCCTGTATGATGAGCCCACCACCGGTCTTGACCCCATCCGGGCTGACGCCATTAACTGCTTGATCCTGGAACTCAAAAAAAAATTGAGGGTGACCTCAGTGGTCATCACCCATGATATGAAGACAACCTATAAAGTGGCGGACCGGATAGCCATGCTCTATGACGGGCGGATCATAGAGATCGGGAAGCCTGAAGAAATCAGGCATTCAGCCAGCCCCGTAGTCCAGCAGTTTATCAGCGGCCGGGCCGAAGGACCCATTACCGAATGGTGAGGAGAGAAAAATGGTCATGAAAAGGGAGATTAAAGTTGGCATATTCCTGTCGGGCTTTTTTCTGCTGCTGGCGCTGTTGATACTGTCCGTGGGCGATGTCCAGGAGTTGTTCACAAAACAGGGTTACCGGGTATATGCCGTCTTTGATTCGGCCCTGGGCCTGGAAAAGAATGCCGCGGTCAAAATGGCTGGAATAAAGATAGGGCTGGTCAGGGGAATCACCCTGGACGGACGCCGGGCCAGGGTGACCATGAGTATCTATCCCGAGTTCCGGATTCCTCACGGCTCCAAGGCCACTCTGGCTTCTCTGGGAATCCTGGGGGAAAAATACGTGGAAATCGTGCCCGGCCGGGAAAGCTCTTTTTATGAACCGGAAGAGGTGATGGATTCCCTGCCACCCATCAGTTTTGACCAGCTGGGCACCCTGCTGATGTCGCTGGGAGAAGACATCAAGAAAGTAGCGGCTTCTGTTAACAGCGTTCTGCAGAAAGACCTGGGACCGAACCTGAGACAAACCCTGGAAAACCTGGCTTCCCTGACCGGCGAGTTCGACAGCCTGCTCAAGGAAAACCGGGCTTCCCTTCACCAGGCCCTGGAAGATTCCGGGAAGACTTTCAGCACCATCAACCAGAAGGTGGAACAGGTTTCCGGCCGCCTTCAGGACACCCTGAGCGAAATCAAGGGACTGGTCCAGGACAACCGGCCCGGAGTGCAGGAAAGTCTGCGGAAGCTGGATGAAGCCCTGACCGGGCTGGGCCAGGCGCTCGATTCGTTGAAGGCCCTGCTGGAAAAAATAGAAAAAGGGGAAGGCACGGCCGGGAAACTGGTTCAGGAAACCGGTCTTTATGACGAGACCAGGGAAACTGTCGGTCAGATAAAGAGTATTACTTCTGCGGTCTCCGCTCTGGATTTCGGGGGCGGAGTCCAGGGGGCTTACTATACCGACAGTGAGCTGTTCAAGGGCTCGCTATTTGGCCAGCTGTGGTGGAAAGACCGGGCCCTGCTGTCAGCCGGGCTGGTCCATAATCCCTGGGAAGACCGCTTCGTCTATTCCCTCCAGGCCGGCTGGAAATGGAGAGGCCTGGTGGCCCGGGGCGGGTTGATCGAATCCAGTTTCGGGGCCGGCCTCGACTGGTACCTCCTGAACAACCGCCTGGCCTTGAGCACAGAAGCCTTTGACTTTAATCGCGCCCCCGGGCCCCAGCTCAGGGTTTACGGTCGCATTTACCCCGTCAAGAATTTTTACCTGCTGGTAGGGCTGGACGATTTCTCCCTGGCCTCGCGCCGGGAAGTATTCTTTGGCCTCGGCCTGGAGCTGAGATGAAAAAAGGAACCGTCTTCGTCTGCCAGAATTGCGGCTTCCGTTCGCCGAAGTGGCTCGGTCGCTGCAGCCAGTGCGGCCAGTGGAACACCATGGTTGAGGAACTGGAAGAGGAATTCGCCGGTGAAGTCCTGGAAAGCGGGGGCGAGCCAGTTCTCTACCAGGACATAAAGGAAACGACCAATCAGAGAATTCCAGTCGGAATTGACCAGTTCAACAACGTGCTGGGAGGCGGCCTGGTGCTGGGCTCGGTGGTCCTGATCGGCGGGGAGCCGGGAATCGGCAAATCGACCCTGCTCCTGCAGGTCTCCAGAGACCTGGCCAGCGAAGACCGACCGGTGCTTTATGTTTCCGGAGAAGAGTCCCTGGAACAGATCAAACTGCGGGGCGACCGTCTGGGCTTGAGCCGGGAAAAAGTCTACCTGCTGGCCGAGACCGCCCTGGAAAAAATACTTAACGCGGCCGACCGGATGAAGCCGCGGGCTCTGGTCATAGATTCGGTCCAGACCATTTTTTCTTCCCAGCTGACCTCCAGCCCGGGCACCATCAGCCAGGTGCGGGAAGTCACCAACCGGGTCTTCCGTCTGGCCAAGAGAAATCAGATTCCGGTTTTCCTGATCGGGCATATCACCAAGGAAGGCAGCCTGGCCGGGCCCAAATCGCTGGAGCACATGGTGGACGTGGTTCTGCTGTTTGAGGGTGAGCGCGACCATCATCACCGGGTGCTGCGGGTGCTTAAAAACCGCTTCGGGCCGGTGTCGGAACTGGCCATTTTTGAAATGGGCCAGTCTGGGCTGAAACCCATCGATAACCCCTCGGCTTTTTTCCTGAGGGAAAGGCCGAAGAACGAGCCGGGCAGCGTGGTGATTTCGACCATCAAGGGTTCAAGGCCCCTGCTGGTGGAGATCCAGGCCCTGGTTTCATCGACCCTTTTTTCCGGTAACCCCAGGCGAATGTCCATCGGGCTTGACCACTACCGGGTGTCCATGCTACTGGCCCTGGTTGAAAAGAAGGTTGGCTACAGCTTTGCCGGCGAAGATATATATCTTAATGTGGCCGGCGGACTGGAAGTGGACGAACCGGCGGCCGACCTGGGGGTGGTGCTGTCGGTTATTTCCTCCATCAAGAATCTTCCCCTGCCCCGGGAAATGGCAGTCTTCGGAGAAGTGGGCCTGAGCGGGGAGATACGCTCGGTCAGCCAGCCACTGGCCAGGGTAAAGGAGGCCAGGTCGCTCGGCTTTGAAACGGTGCTGATGCCGGCCGGCAACCTGCCCCAGCTCCAGGGCGAAGATCTTAAGGGTATCAGATGCCTGGGCCTGGACTCTGTACGCCGGGCGCTGGCTCAGGTATTTTAATTTCCCCGCCAGTTTTGTAAAATGGTTCCAGACCTGAAGGAAGGATTAATGTGGGACTAATATTATTCAGGTTGGTAATAATTGCCCTGGTAATAACTGCCGGCTACTTTTATCCACCCTTCACTCTAAACCGGGGAGCCGGAGCGGCCATCGGGCTGCTGCTGGGCGGGCTGATTATACTCCTGGAAACCAGGGTTCGCCGGGCCCAGTTCAGAATCATCTGGACGGCTTCGGTTGGTACGCTGCTGGGCGTCCTGGCCGGCTGGCTTCTGGGTTCGATTTACCACACGGTCGTCCGCACCTCGGAAATGGCCACCTTCATCCGCATCTTTTTTCTGATAGCCTTCCCCTACATCGGTTTTTTGCTGGGTATCAAGAAACCGGAGTGGCTGGAGCCGGGCTTTTTTGCCAATTTTTTCCGCAGCCAGGGGACGGAGAAGACCTATAAGCTGCTGGATACCTCGGTCATCATCGACGGGCGGATTTCTGAGGTCTGCAGCACGGGCTTTGTCGAGGGATACCTGGTTGTTCCCCAGTTCGTGCTGAAGGAATTGCAGCTGGTGGCCGACTCTCCCGATTTGCTCAAACGGCAGAGGGGCCGCCGCGGCCTGGAAGTCCTGGACCGGTTGCAAAAAATCTCCAGGGTCAAGGTGGTGATATCCGACCTGGATTTTCCGGATATCAGAGATGTCGATTCCAAGCTGATAGAATGTGCCAAGGCGCTCAAGGCCAAGATCATCACCAACGATTTCAATCTCAACAAGGTGGCCAAGCTGCAGGGGATTGAGGTCCTGAACATCAACGAGCTGGCCAACGCTCTCCGACCCGTGGTTCTGCCCGGGGAAACCATGCGGGTTTTCATCCTCAAGGAAGGCAAGGAAAAAGACCAGGGGGTGGCTTACCTTGATGACGGCACCATGGTAGTGGTGGATAACGCCCGCAGAATGATCGGGCAGACAGTGGACATCACCGTGACCTCGGTCCTGCAGACCACGGTGGGGAAGATGATCTTCGGCCGATATAACGGAGAATTGCATTGAGGGGGAGGCCTGCGTGAAGATTAAGGTCGGGCTGGGTTATGACCTGCACCGTCTGGTCCCCGGCCGGAAGTTGATCATCGGGGGGGTCAGCCTGCCCTCAGACGCTGGCTGCCTGGCCCACTCGGACGGCGACGTCCTGGTCCATTCCATGATAGATTCCCTGCTGGGAGCCGGAGGGCTGGGGGACATCGGTCAGTGGTTTCCCGATAGCGACCCGGCTTACAGGGGCATTTCCAGCCTAAAGTTGCTCGAGCGGGTGATGGTTGAGGTCAGGAAGATTGGTCTTACCGTCCTCAACACCGACAGCGTGGTTATTCTGGAGAAGCCCAGATTGGGACCTTATTTTCAGGCCATGAAGGCCAACCTGGCTCCTCTTCTGGGCCTGGAACCTGAACACATCGGCCTCAAGGCCAAGACCGGCGAGGGGCTGGGAGAAGTCGGTTCGGGGCAGGCGGTGGCCTGCTGGACGGTGGCCCTGCTCGGCCACGGGGACTGAGGTTTTTGTCTTCCCGGCTTTGCCAAGGCCTCTGGATTCTGGTATAATTTAACCTAATTTCAGGGGAGTTAAGTTTCTGAGCTTAATATAGAAAAGCAATCAAAAATATAATACCAGGCAGGCCCGGAAATCCACTCTTCTGAAAAAAATAAAAAATTCAGCGAAGGAGTAATAAATGAAATCTCTCAAAGAGATTGCCAAAAAGACTTTTTTGACCGAGAACCAGCTTAAGAAGATTGAAGAAATCATCCTCAAGGACAATTATTTCTCCCCGGAAACAGTGCGGGAAGAAATTGAAACCTTCTGTACCGACCTCGGCCTGAGCGAGCAGTATTTTGAGTCAACCCCTCTGGTGACTATTGCCCGCCACATAGAAGCCCTGCGCTCGGCGGAAATCCTGGCCAGGTTGCGTGGGGAGCAGGGGGTAAGGATCGATTTCGCCACAGAGCTGGCCGACGAAGCCCTGTACCTGGTGGAGGATAACCACTACCGGGCCATCGAAATCGAAGAGAAAATCGAGAAAAAGTATCCCGGCTTCCGCATCCAGTCCTACCGCTCGGCCCGCAAGCTGCGCGGGGCAGAGTACCTGCGCTGGTATGTGGTCTGCAGGCCGGAGTTTGTCAGCAAAGACGTCTCTCCCGATGAGACCGACCTGAAGAAAATTGCCGACAAAGAATTCCTGGCTTCAATCCCCAAAGAGACGCTGGCCCGATACCAGCAATTGATGAATAAGGCCAGGGACCCGGAAAGGCCCTGTATCCAGGTTGACCATGTCTCCAAGGATAAGACCCTGAGGATTTCTGTGGTCTGCAAGAGCGATTCCATACCACGCTTTTTCATCAATGTCTCCGACGTCATTAATTCCCACGGCCTGGTTTCCCGGCGGAAATACATGGAGCATTTTGCCAACGGCAAGACCATCCTGACCTTCTACCTGGACGATATCACCGATGAGGAGAAGCTGCGGGACCTGGTTTCCGATATCAGCCTGATTTACGTCATTCCGGAAAGTCCGCTGTCGGCCCTGTTCCGGGAAGGGAAATTGACCGCCCAGGAAACTCTGTTTGGCGCTTCGGCCTGGAGTTTCACCCACCAGTTCCTGAGCAGCTTCAATGAAGAATATCTTAAGCTGTCCCAGGCCCTCAAAGATAATCCGGAGCTCCTGGGATTACTGCGCGAGATGAAGACCAGGCTGGCCAAGGAGACCTTTACCGAAGACCGGGTCTGGGATGCCCTGATCGATAACCACATAATGGTTAAAAAGTTGTTCGAGCTTTTTGACCGGAAGTTCAACCCGGCCGTTAAAGACCACGAGGTAGAAGAACAACTGCAAGAACTGGCCAGGGAGATCAGCCGCCAGATACCGGTGGAAGCCGATCGCACGGTGCTGTTGACCGTCATCACCTTCATCAAGTCCATCCTGCGGACCAACTTCTACAAGAAGGAAAAAGTCTCCATCGCCTACATGTACAATCCCGAATTCCTGAACAAGGTGGATTATCCGGTCACTCCCTTTGGCGTGTTTCACGTGATTGGCCGCGAGCTCCGTGGTTTCCATATTCGTTTCCGCGACATCGCCCGCGGCGGCATCCGGATCGTCCGCTCCATCAATTATCAGACCTACCTGAACAATTCGGATTTCATCTTTGATGAAAACTACAACCTGGCCCTGACCCAGCAGAAAAAGAACAAGGACCTGGCCGAGGGCGGCTCCAAGGGCGCCATCCTGCTGCGCTGGGGTTTCACCGACAAGATGGCCGTGGCTTTCAAAAAATACATAGACGGTCTGCTGGACCTGATGATGCCCGACGATTCCATTGTGGATTATTACGGCAAGGATGTCATACTGTTCCTGGGCCCGGACGAGTGGACGGCCGACCTGATGGAATGGGCAGCCCAGAGGGCCAGGGCCCGCGGTTATAAATTCTGGAAAGCCTTTACCACCGGTAAACCGCTCAGCATGGGCGGCATTCCCCATGACCGTTACGGCATGACCACTAACTCTGTCCATGAATACGTCCTGTGTGCACTGAAGAAACTCGGGCTCAAGGAAGAAAACATCACCAAGGTTATGACCGGCGGTCCCGACGGCGACCTGGGCTCCAACGAAATCCTGATATCCAAGGATAAGATCCTGGCCATAATCGACGGCTCAGGCGTTCTGTATGACCCGGAAGGCATCAACCGCAAGGAGCTGGTCAGGCTGGCCCGGGCCAGGAAGATGGTGGAGAATTTCAACCGCTCTCTTCTTTCTCCCCAGGGCTTCCTGGTCAACATCAAGGACCGCGATGTGGTATTGCCCGATGGCGAGAAGGTGGAAAACGGGCTGGAGTTCCGCAACACCTTCCATCTCCACCCGAAATTCAAGGCCGACCTCTTTGTGCCCTGCGGTGGCCGTCCGGCCTCAATCAACATCAACAACTGGAAGAGCTGGCTGGATGCCGAAGGCAAGCCCCGGTTCAAGGTGATCGTGGAAGGGGCCAACCTCTTCCTGACCCAGGAAGCCAGGCTGCGCCTGGAAGAAAAAGGGGTCATCATCTACAAGGATGCCTCGGCCAACAAGGGCGGCGTGACCTCCTCCTCGCTGGAAGTCCTGGCCAGCCTGGCCATGACCGACAAGGAATGGGACCAGCTGATGTGTGTCAAGGACGGCGAGGAATCTCCCTTCCGCAAGCAGTATGTGAATGAAATCATAGAGGTCATCCGGGAAAACGCCAGGCTGGAGTTTGAAATCATCTGGAAAGAGCACGAGAGAACCGGAATTCCCAGGGCCATTCTGACCGATATGATCAGCGAAAAAATCAACCTGATCAAGGATGCCATTAATAATTCTGATCTGTTCAACGACCAGGTCCTGCTGGAGAAAGTGATTGAAGTCGGAGTGCCGAAGTCTCTGGTGAGCCGGGTGGGCATTGCCCGTTTCCTGACCCGGGTGCCCCAGAATTACCTCCGGGCCCTGTTTGCTTCCAGGCTGGCCGGGCGCTATGTTTACCAGTTTGGTTTGCAGGCCAACGAGGTTGATTTTTACCGGTTCATCTCTGATTTTAAGAAAGCCGGAAAGTGAGGCTCAGCTTATCTCGCCGGTGATGTAGGCCCGGGTTCTGGAGTCCCGGGGTGAGATCAGGACTTCGGAAGCCGGGCCGAATTCTATAAGCTCGCCAAAATAGAGAAAAGCCACGTAATCAGCCAGCCTCCTGGCCTGTCGCAGGATGTGCGTTACCAGGACTATGGTATAGTTCTCTTTCAGGTTGAGGAGCTGGGTTTCCACATTCCGGCTCGATTGCGGATCGAGGGCTGAGGTGGGCTCATCGCCCAGGATGACCTCTGGCTCGACAGCCAGGCCCCGGGCCAGGCATAACCGCTGTTGCTGACCGATGGATAGCCGGGAGGCGGGTTCCTGCAATCGGCCTTTAACCTCCTCCCAGAGTCCGGCCAGACGCAGGTACTTTTCCACCAGGTCATCAAGATGCCTGCGGTCCCTCAGGCCGAGCAGCCTCGGGCCAAAAGCCACGTTGTCGTATATCGACATCGGCAGGACCTGCGGCTTCTGGGAGAGCAGGCCCATCCTTTTCCTGACCAGGGTGATGTCCACCCCGGGCTGGTAGATGTCCTGACCGTCCAGAAAAACCCGGCCCTCTACCCTGACTCCTTCCTGCTCGTCGAGAAGGCGGTTCAGGCTCCTGAGAAGGGTGGTTTTGCCGCAGCCGGAAGGTCCGATGATGACCGTTATCCTGTTGTCGGGCAGGCTGAGACTGATATTTTTCAGCACGTGGTTCTGACCGTAAAAGACATTCAGGTTTTCAACCCGCAACCGGCTCGTCTGGTTCATAGCAGAACTCCGTTTAACTAATCTTGTGACGGCCCAGCCGGCGGCTGAGTCTCCTTGAGGCCAGGCTGATAAACAATACCAGGACGGTCAGGATGGCGGCCGAAGCGTAAGCTCTTTGCTGAACTTCTGGAAAAGGAGAGTTCAGCTGAAAAAAGATGGCCAGCGGCAGGGTGGCCACCGGCTGGAGCAGGGAAGTGGTGATCTTATCGGTATAGCCGGCGGTGAACAGGACGGCGGCGGCATCACCCAGCCCCCGGCCCATGGCCATAAGTACGGCGGTCACCAGGCCGGGGAAAACCTGACGGAGGACCACCCGGGTGGCGGTCTGCCAGCGGCTGGCTCCCAGCGAGTAGGTGGCCTCCTTGAGGTCAGAAGGGACCAGCCTTATGGTCTCCTCCAGGGCCCGGCTGAGAATTGGCAGCTCCACCATGGCCACCGTTATCATCCCGGCCAGGAGCGAAGCCCTCAGATGAAAAGTTATCATGATCAGGAAGCCGAAGGCCCCGTAGACTATCGACGGGATTCCCCAAAGGACGTCAAGAGAGAACCTGATTAACTCGGCCAGCCAGGATTTCTGGCGGAGGTAGCTGGTCAGGAACACCACGGCCGGCAGGGCAATGGCCAGGGCCAGCAGGGTGGCCCCGAAAACCACCTGAAGCGAGCCCAGAATAGCGTTGAGAATTCCACCTTCCCGGCCGAGGTAGTAACCGCTGCCCGGATTCCGGGTTATCATCGAAAGTTTAAGAGCGGGCAGGCTTTTCCAGAGAATTATGGCCAGAATTAAAACCAGGCTTGCCAGGACAAGCCAGGTGGAGGCGGCCATCAATAACTTAAAGAATGATTCCACCCGCAGCCGCTTTCTGAGCTTCCTTTGAATACCTCGTTCTGGTTCATTATTCATGAAGACCTCCGGCTTATTCTTACCAGGTACCAGCGGGCCAGAAGGCTGAACCCGACCACTATCACCAGCAACAGCAGGGCGGCCAGGTTGAGGGCCGATTCATAACCAGGAATGGACATCATTTCTCCATAATTGTTGGCCAGAAGGGCTGGCAGCGGGTAGGCGGGAGAGAACAGGGAACGGGGTATTGCCGGCACGTTGCCCACCACCATCAGCACAGCAATGGTTTCTCCAAAAGCCCGCGACAGCCCCAGGACGCAGGCCGCCAGCATTCCAGGAAAGGATTTTTTCATCACCACGTATCTTATGACTTCAAACCTGGTGGCCCCGAGAGACAGGGCGGCCTCCTTTAGAGCCAGGGGAACCGAGTTCAGAACTTCTACCGAAACACTGATGATGGTCGGGAGAATCATCAGGGCCAGGACCAGGGAAGCGGCCAGGATGCTGTAGCCGGAGCTCTGACGGCCGAAGAATGGGGCCAGATATTTGCTGACCAACGGCACCACTATCAGTACGCCCCACATCCCGTATATCACCGAAGGTAGTCCGGCCAGCAGGTCCAGGATGGGCTGGAATATCCTTTTTACCCGGGCCGGCGCGTATTCTGAAAGATAAAGTGAGGTTAGGATAGCAACGGGCACCGCCAGAACAAAAGCAGAGATGGTTACCCAGATGGTTCCCAGGATGAAAGGCCAGAGGCCGAAATGACCCCGGCTCGGAAGCCAGGTGGAAGAGAAAATCAGCGAAGAAAGAGATTTCAGGGAAAGAAGTGGCCAGGCTTTGATCAACAGTGCCAGGAAGATAGCCCCGGCCAGGGCCACGGGAAAAAAGGCGAAGGGCGCGGTGGCCAGTTCAGGCCCGCGGTCGCGCCGGCTTAACCTCTGGATGGACATCAATACCTCGACTCCGGAAAACTGTTGCCCCTGATTTTCTGAAGTTCCCTGGCGGCAGCCTGGTCATCCAGCCGGAGGTAACCGGCTTCTTCGGCCAGGTCCTGTCCATAAGTGAGAACCCACTCCAGGAAAGCCCGGGTTACCGGGCGCAGGCCTGTCTTTTTGACCACCAGGTAAAGATCCCTGGCCGGCGGAGAGGGATACTGTCCCCGGCCGATGGCCGCCGTAAGGCGGCGGCGATCCTGGTAAAAATCTTCTTCCGGGTCAACCTTCCCGTTGTGGTTCAGGTCAAGCGGAACGATGAGCAGGCCCTGGTGAGGCCTGAGAGTTCCAGGGTTATAGGCGAAATTAAGGTTGTTAAAGCCCAGCCCATAAGGGTCGCGTCGGACGGCTTCGGCCAGCCCGGGGTCGCCATAAATGGCTATCCCCTTCAGGTCTTCCTGGTGGGCATCTATGAAGGCGGCCCAGGTTTCGGCTGCCCCGCAGGCGTCGGAGCGGATGTAAACATTTATGGGCGTTTTACCGGGCAATCCCAGCAATTCTTCCCAGAACTGGATTTTGGCCTCGACAAATATCTGGCGCAAGGCCTCCCTGGTCAGGCCTTTTTCCAGGATGGCTTTTAAGAACGGGTTGTTCTGGTTCATGGTTCCGACCACGGCATCCCTGGCCACGGCCAGCGGCAGGGCTCCCCGGGTCAGTTCTTCTGGATGGATATCGCGGGAGAGCAGGCCGATGTCCACCAGGCCGGCCAGAACGTCAGCCATGCCCTTGCCAGCGCCCCCGGCCTGGAGGTCTATCTTCACACCAGGATGTTCTTTCTGAAACCGGTCAGCCCAGCGGACGGCCAGAGGATAAAGGGCCCAGGCACCAGAAATGCTTATTTTCCCGGTCAGGGAGGTTTTCGGGGAAGGAGAGTCTCCGGCGGAAGAAAGAAGTGGAGCAAGAGTCAAAAGAAAAATCAGGGTGACTATCAGGTTAAATTTACCCGGCACGACCATAAGGCGAGCGGGAAGGCAGCGGCCAAACCAGAAGCTGCGGCAATTCCAGTGTTTTCGGGAACTCATATTCTCATTCCTCTTTTCGTTTCATTATTAAAATCCCACCTGCAGGTGCAGCAGGAGAACCTTATAATCGGGTTCAGCTTCCCGGCGATGGTATTCAAAATTTGCCTGGAGCTTTGAAGCGGGGCTCAGGAACCAGTTGGCTCCGGCGGTGCAGACAGTGGAACTCGGTCCGGGCAGGCTCCGGTCAGGGTCAAAATGATCGAGCTTGAGCACCAGCTGGTAGGTTTCCGGCTTAAGGTCGAAGGTTGCCTGAATATACCAACCGTATTTTTCAGTCAGGTCATCTCTACCCTCTATGTATTCAGCCCAGAGGTGAAAAAGCCTGCATTCCCAGCTAACTTCCAGTCCAAACCTGTTTCTGACCGGGTTGGCCGAAGCGGTAGAATCAAACCGGCGGCCGTTGTAAACGGAAAGGCCAAGGCGCAAACCCCAACCGGGACTTGCGGTGAGCCGGCCGGCGAAATCTTTCCGGCTGTTATCATCTTTTTTGTTTATACCCGCCCCATTAACCAGTCCCAGGCTGTACTGAAAAATTGAGATGCGACCGAAAGCTGCCAGTCCCAGGTCCCGACCGGTGGAGTTGTTGTCCCGGCCAGGGGTCAGCAGGTCTACCACCCGGGAACGGTTTACTGTCATCAGGCGACCGACTGAGGTGGTGCTTTCCAGGCTGAAGGGGACCAGGAACTGCCCGGCCCGGAGGTTGAATTTTTCATCCAGCAGAACTTCGGCCAGGGCATCGAGCAGAGCTGGCGACCTGGTCAGGTCGGCCTGGACTTTGAAGCTCAGTTTCTTGAGAATCCGGCCGTCCAGGCTGAACCGGGCCCGTCGGACCCAAAAAGTATCGGTCTCGTCGTTCCGGGCGGTAAAAAGAAGCTGGGCATAGCCGGAAGGTTTAAGATGCAGGCTGCAGGAGACGGCCTGGCCCGGTGATTCCAGGTTTTCCGGTTCCAGTGTCCCGGCCAGAACTGTCTCCTGGAAGGCGACCAGGATAATAAAACAGGTCAGCAATTTCAACCAGAAAAACCGGGGCAGCTTCACTTTTTTCCCCTTCTTGAGGTTTGCTGGTTTATCTTCAGCTGTCGCTGGAGAACATCTTCAAAAGTGGTCTTTTCCAGGTGGGAGGCCACCATGTCCCGCACTTCTTTCCACAGCCACTTCAGGCCGCAGCGCTCTTCCAGGAGGCAGGGCTCGTGTTCCATGACGCTGACGCAATTTATCGGGGCCAGCGGTCCGTCCATAACCCGGATGACCTCGGCCACGTTGATTTCGGCCGGTGGACGGGAAAGATAATAGCCACCGGCCGGGCCTTTTTTGCTTTTGACATAGCCGGCCCTTTTCAGCAGGAGGAGAATCTGTTCCAGGAATTGCTGGGGAATGGCCTGGGTCAGGGAAATAATTTTTATGGGCACCGGTCCCTGGCCGTAGCGAGCAGCCAGTTCCAGCATGGCCCGGCTGGCGTATTCGCCTCGGGTTGATAGCCTCATGATTTAAGCCTCGTCAAATAGATGACTAAATCTATCAACTTTATCATATATTCATCTGGTCCCGGCCTGTCAAGCATTTTTTGGGCGGCCTGGCCGGGTCGGTGTAGGCCGGTGAGGCGGGCAGCCGACCCCGGCTCTTACCGGCTGGCCGGCTTTCCGGGGAAGCTTCAATTTATCCCGGGTTCCCGTCCAGCGGGATGTGGCCGGTTGCCATTGGTTTTCGTTTGTGGCATCATTTCATAATGTTGAGAAGGAGGCGACCATGGATGTCGGCAAAACATTCAGATTTACAGCCCTGGTTCTGTTGTGTAGCCTGATAACGGCCTACCTGGCTTTCTCATCTCCGGGTCAGTCCGGGGCGCCCAGAGCAGAGTTCAAGCAGACCAGCCGCGATTTCGGCCGGATCAAGCAGGGCGAGGTGGTCAGCCATGAATTTACCTTCCGGAATGCAGGGAACTCGGTTCTGGTAGTTAAAAATGTCAGCACCTCCTGCGGCTGCGCCGCGGCCCTGGTTTCTCGTAAGGAAATTCCGCCCGGCGGGGAAGGAAAGATTAAGGTCACGTTCGATTCCCGGGGTTATGCTGGTAAAGTTATCAAATATGTATATTTAGAAAGCAACGACCCTGAAAACCCCAGGCAGGAACTTACCATAACGGCTGAGGTGGAGACAGGCCCGGCCCCCAGGATTGAGCTGGAACCCTATAACCTGGACCTGGGCCTGGTCCTGGCAGGAGAATCTTCCGAGGCGATAATCAAGGTCAAAAACAGCGGACAGCTGGAACTGGTCTTTGACATTGACAACCCGGGTTTTACTTTTATGGTCGGAAACAGGGTCATCAGCTTTCCCTACAAAGTTCCGGCCGGACGGGAAATTATGCTCAGAGCTCTGCTCCCGGTAAGAGAAGGGCGGACTGGCGCCCAGAGAGAATATTTGCTGATAAAATCCAATGACCCGGCCCGGCCAAGCCTTTCTGTTTTTATCAGCCGGTATGTGATTACCAGGGATGAGCTACGGCGCCTGTTCGAAAAATACGGTAAAGAGCTGGGGATAAAATAGACTGAGTTCAAGCCGGGAAGAGGGATTCTGAAAGGCACCGGGCCTGAGCCTCAATTCAACCCCGGCCTGCCCGGCCAGGGGGACATTGCGGGGGAAACATGGCAAAAACAATCCTGACGATAAGAGTTCAACCCAAAGCTTCCAGGCAAGAACTTATTCCCCTTTCAGCTACTGAATTCAGGGCCAGGCTGATTTCGGCCCCGGACAAAGGCCGGGCCAACCGGGAGCTGCTGGAGCTGCTGGCCGGGCATCTGGGACTTCCGCTTTCCAGGTTGAAAATAATTCGTGGAGAAAAATCCCGGGTCAAGCTGGTGGAAGTCTGCTGATGGCTGTTGACATTTCCATCGCCCCGGGCTAACCGCTTGTCTGCGGACTTTTATTTCCCCGGTTGTTGTGGCTATCCGGAATGATTACAATTAGAATGGAATTCAATCTGACAGCCGGGGTAGCAACATGAGTTACCTTAATCTGGTGAGTCTGGGCGGCCTGGTGTTCCTGGCCTTCGTGGCCTGGTTGTTTTCTTCCAGCAAAAAAATCGTCAACTGGAAAGTGGTCGGCTGGGGTTTCGGACTGCAGCTCCTCCTGGCCTTTTTCATCTTCCTGGTCCCGGCCGGCGGGCGCGCATTGCTGGCTATAAATGAAGTGGTGGTCCGGGTTCTGGACAGTGCTACTGCCGGCATCAAATTTCTTTTTGGCCCGCTGGCCCTGCCGCCGGGAACCAGCAACGAGAGCGGTGAAACCTCTCCGGGGTTTATCCTGGCCTTCCAGGCGCTGCCGACCGTGGTCTTTTTTGCCGCGCTGGTCGGAGCCCTTTATTACCTGAAGGTTATGCCTTTTCTGATCCAGCTCTTCGCCAGGGTCTTTACCCGGCTGATGAGAATCAGCGGGGCCGAATCGCTGTGCGTTTCCAGCAATATCTTCGTCGGGGTGGAATCCTCGCTGGTGGTCAGGCCCTATCTATCCCAGATGACTTCTTCCGAGCTGGCCACGATTCTGACCGCCGGTATGGCCACCATCGCCTCCTCGGTTCTTTCGGTTTACGTGATGATTCTCAGGGCCGGGTTGCCAACCATAGCCGGGCATCTGGTGTCAGCCTCCATTCTCTCAGCCCCGGCCGCCCTGCTCACAGCCAAACTGATGTTTCCGGAAACAGAGAAGCCGGTAACCATGGGGATGGAGGTAAAACCTTATTACGAAAAAGAAGACAACCTGATCATGGCCATAATCAACGGGGCTCAGTCCGGTCTCAAGCTGCTGGGGGGAATTGTAGCCCTGTTACTGGCTTTCCTGGGGTTGCTGGCCCTGCTGGACCTGGTTCTCGGCTGGTTAGGCGGCCAGCTAAATCACCTTCTGGGCTGGAGTTTCAACTGGCAGGTTTCCGGCATTCTGAGCTATGTTTTTTATCCGTTTGCCCTGATCATGGGCGTCTCTCCACAGGATGCCTTCCTGGTGGCTAAGCTCCTGGCGGAAAGAGTGGTGGCCACCGAACTGGTCAGCTACCAGCACCTGGCCGGGTTGCTCCAGGCCGGTGCTTTCCACGACCCGCGCTCGGCCATCATCGCCTCATATGCCCTCTGCGGCTTTGCTCACGTGGCCTCGCTGGCCATTTTTGTCGGGGGAATCGGAGCCCTGGCTCCGGGCAGGCTGAAGGACCTGTCGCGGTTAGGGCTCAAAGCCCTGCTGGCCGCCACTCTGGCCTGTCTGATAACCGGCGCGGTGGCCGGCGTTTTCTACACAGGTTCTTCGGTTCTCTTCGGCCGGTGATATCCGGGCTGCCGAACCGGCTGTAGGTTCTGGCTCCGGTCCAGGCAGGGCTCCGGCCGGATACCTGGACGACTGATAGCGGTGTCCAGACAAACATCAAGGCGAGATTTTCTGGTCAACGTTTACATCCGTTAACCCTGACGGCCAGCTCCGAAACATGGGAGTGGCCGGGTTTTCTGATTATCGTTGATGAGAATAAAGCTGTTTTACTCCGTCTTTACTGTTGGAAAAAGATTTAAGGAAATCGGCCCGGATATGGTAGAATTGGAAAAAACAGGAAGGAGAAAAAATCATGACAGGACAAATCAAGAATATCCTCTGGGCCACAGATTTTTCCAGGGAATCTTTAACAGCCCTGTCCTACGCCAATTACCTGGCCGGACGCTTTGGCGCCCGGGTCAAGGCCCTGCACGTGGTTCCGGATTTTGCTCCGGCCCTTTATGAAAGCCGGGGAGTGGTGGTGGCCGAACTTATGGAAAAACAGAAGGAGAGCCGGCGCCGGGCGCTGAAGAAATTGCAGCGTCTTTCCGAAAAGAATGAAATCAAGTTTTCCGGGCTGATTGTGGATACAGGCTCGGCCGGAAAGAAGATACCGGAGGTGGCCGAGAAGGAAAAGTGCCAGCTGGTGGTCATCGGCCGCAAGGGCCTGTCCGCCCTGGAAAAAATCCTCCTGGGCAGCGTGGCCAACCAGGTCCTGCGGCGTTCCCGGGTTCCGGTTCTGGTGGTGCCCGGGCGTCGGGTAATCCCGAAGATTGAAAACATCCTGGTCCCCACCGATTTCTCTGCGGCCGAAGAAAAGGAAAGAAACTATGCCTGGATGCTGGCCTCCACCCTCGGGGCCAACCTGACCCTGCTTTATATCCTGGAGCTTTACGATTTCAAGTTCTCACCTGACCAGATTAAAAAGATGATGGATGAAGCCCTGAAAACCCTGAAGAGCCGGAAGAAAAAGAAAGCCGGGTTTGAAATCAAGGAAGTGGTGGTTAGAGACCTGAATGCCGCGGCCGGGATTGTGACCTACGCGGCCCGGCATAAACTCGACCTGATTGTCATGTCTACCTGCGTCTCGCCGCTGGAAAGATTTTTCCTGGGCAGCACCACCGAAAAGGTCATTTCCTATTCTACCGTGCCGGTGCTGGCCCTGCCCTCAGTTTTTTGCAAGAAGTGACGGAAGAAAAACGGCAGCTGCGCTGGCTCGGGCTCAATTACCTGGTCAGCGAAGGCCTGCTGTCAGCCCGCCGGGCCATCAGCCTGATGGAGGCGGAAGGCGAGCTGTTTCCGCCCGACGAAGCCCTGCTGGAGGCAGCCAGACTCCGGCCGACGGCCCGCCAAAAGCTGCAGTCCGGGGAGCTGCAGGCCTGGGCCGAGGCAGAACTTGAGAAGCTGGCCAGAAAAGAGTATACTCTCTTACCTTTTGAGGATGTCCGGTACCCCCGGCTTCTGAGGGAAATCGTCGAACCTCCACCTGTCCTTTACTGCCAGGGCCAGCCCGAGATACTGAACTGGGCGGCAGTGGCAGTGGTCGGCTCGAGAAGGCCGAGCGTTTATGGTCAGGTTATGACCGACCGGCTGTCTGAAGCCCTGGCCGGCTGCGGGCTGGTGGTGGTAAGCGGCCTGGCCAGGGGGGTCGATACCAGAGCCCACCGGGGTGCCCTGCGCTGCGGGCGGACGGTGGCTGTTCTGGGGTCGGGACTGGATAATATCTATCCGGGAGAAAACAGAATGCTGGCAGAAAAGATAGCCGAAAAGGGAGCAGTGGTCAGTGAATTTCCGCTGGACTCCGAGCCGCTGGGCTTTCATTTCCCGCTCCGGAACCGGGTTATCAGCGGGTTGAGTCTGGCCTGCCTGGTGATAGAGGCCAGCCTGAAGTCAGGAGCCCTGATCACCGCCCGGCTGGCGGCTGATCAGGGACGGGAGGTTCTGGCTGTACCCGGACCGGTAGACTCGGACTTGAGCCAGGGGACTAATTTGCTGATAAAACACGGAGCCAAACTCGTCCAGTCGGCTGAAGACGTCCTGCTGGAATTGCCGTCACCCTGGAAAGAAGCGGCCATGAGCCGGCTGGCTGAGAAGGGAAATTCCGTCCCGGAACTGGTAGGGCGGGAAAAGGAGGTCTACCAGGCTCTTCCCGGCGACTCCCTTATTCACATTGACGATTTATCTGATAAAATTCAAATATCCGTGGCCGAGCTCCTGACGGTGCTGCTGGCTCTGGAAATGAAAGACCTGGTAGTGCAGGAAGCCGGGAAATTTTTTCGCAGGAGAACTTGAGTGGGTAAAGCCTTAGTGATTGTTGAATCCCCGGCCAAGGCCAAGACCGTCAACCGGTACCTGGGTTCCGGTTATCTGGTCAAGGCCTCCATGGGGCACGTCTGCGACCTGCCGAAGACCAGGCTGGGCGTGGACCTGAAAAACGATTTCAAGCCCACCTACCAGGTTATTCCCGAGCGGAAACGCCTGGTGGCTGAGCTCAGGAAGCTGGCCCGGGAAGCTGAGAAAGTCATCCTGGCAGCCGACCCCGACCGGGAAGGCGAGGCTATTTCCTGGCACCTGAGCCAGCTTCTGGCCCGGGAGAACGAGAAAGTCTACCGGGCAGTTTTCCACGAAATCACGGAAGAAGCTATCAAGGAGGCTTTTAAGAAGCTGGGGCCCCTGGATCAGAATAAGATAAACGCCCAGCAGACCAGGAGAATCCTGGACCGCCTGGTGGGATATCTGGTAAGTCCCCTGCTCTGGAAAAAGATCGGTCGCGGCCTGAGCGCCGGCCGGGTGCAGTCGGTGGCTCTGCGCCTGGTCTGCGACCGGGAAAAAGAAATAAGGGATTTTAAGCCCGAAGAATACTGGACGATTGCTGCCATACTTCGGGCAGAAAATCCACCCGAATTCCGGGCGCTGCTATCCCGGGTAGACGGCAAGAAGGTCAGGATAAAGGACGAACAGACAGCCCGGGAAATCCTGGAAGTCTGCCGCCGGCAGCCTTTTTTCCTGGAAAAAATCCAGGTCAAGGCCAGGAAGAAGAATCCGCCGGCACCCTACATAACTTCCACCATGCAACAGGACGCCTACCGGCTGCTGCGCTTTTCGGTCAAGAAGACCATGATGGTGGCCCAGAGGCTGTACGAAGGGCTGGAGCTGGGGGAGCTGGGCCCGGTTGGATTGATTACCTACATGCGCACCGATTCGGTCCGGATTTCCGAGGTGGCCAGGGCTGCGGCTAAGAAGTATATAGCCGAGCATTTCGGCCCCGAGTATGTGCCGGCCAAGGTTGCCCCGCACAAATCCAGGAAGACTGCCCAGGAGGCCCACGAAGCCATCCGGCCGACCCGCCTGGACCTGACCCCCGAAAGGGTAAGACCTTACCTGAAAAAAGAGGAATATGAACTCTACCGCCTGATCTGGAACAGGTTCCTGGCCTCACAGATGAGCCCGGCAGAGGTGGAAGAAACCCAGTTTGATATCAGGGTTGATAAATATATTTTCGTGGCCCGGGGAGAGGTCATCAAGTTCAAGGGCTTTCTCGAGCTGTATGAAAAACAACACCTTCGTTTTGAAAATGCTGGAAACGGGGAAGATAAATCGGGGGAAGCAACCGGGCCGGCAAAAGAAGAAGAAGGCCAGCTGCCGGTGGCCAGGGAGGGCGAGACTCTCAGCCTGGTCGACCTTCAGAGCAAGCAGAATTTTACCCAGCCCCCGCCGCGTTATACCGAGGCCACACTGGTCAAGGAGCTGGAGGCCAGGGGCATCGGTCGCCCCAGTACCTACGCCCCCATCATCTCCACCCTTCAGGACCGGACCTATGTCATAAAGGAGGAGGGACGATTCCGTCCGACCGAGCTGGGTTTTTTTGTCACCGACTTTCTGGTCAAGAACTTTGCCGAGCTGTTTGATTACAAGTTCACGGCCAGAATGGAGGAAAAACTCGATCGCATCAGCGACGGTCAGGCTGACTGGCTGGAGAGTCTCAGGCAATATTATGAGCTCCTGCAGAAGTATTTGGAGCAGGGTCATGAAACCGAGTCTGTTAAAAAGAACGGTATTCCGGTCGAGGATAAATGCCCCCTCTGTGGCAAAAACCTGGTGATTAAGGAAGGCCGGTACGGAAGGTTCAAGGCCTGCTCCGGCTACCCGGAATGTTCCTACAAAGAACCGCTGGTTAAAAAAGAAAATAAGGTCATCGATAAGAAATGTCCGAAATGCGGGTCGCCCCTGGTCTACCGCCGGGGTAAATTCGGGCCCTTTATCGCCTGCTCCAATTATCCGCAGTGCGATTACATCGAGAAGAGGGAAAAAATTGATACCGGTGTGCCCTGCCCGCAGGGTTGCGGCGGCACCATCATCAAGCGCCAGACCAGGAGGGGAAAATATTTTTACGGCTGCAGCAATTTCCCGCGCTGCCGGTTTGCCAGCTGGGATGAAGTGCTCCTGCAGGATTGCCCGAAATGCGAAGCCAAATATTTATTCAAGAAAGCCCCGACCAGGAAAAAGCCATACCTTTATTGTCGACAGTGCGATTACGTGCAGTACCTGGAAGGAGACCCGGCCGCTCCTGTCCCGGCCGTAACGGAAAAGCCTGAGCCCGCCTCGAACCAGGCCCGACAGGAGCCAGCTGAAACTGCTGGAAAAGATGAAAAAAGAGATTGAACAGTTTCTGGACTTTCTGAGGTTTGAAAAAAACGCCTCGCCCCATACCATCGCCGGTTATCGTCGTGACCTGAACCAGCTGGCTGCTTACTTGCAAGAGAAAGGCCACACCTGGAGGACAGCCGAGACCCTGGCCCTGCGTGGCTTCCTGGCCGAGCTGCATGAACGCCGCCTGAAAAAGAGTTCCATCATCCGCAAGCTGGCGGCCATGCGCTCCTTTTTTGAATTCGGTTTAAGAAAGAAATGGCGCGATGATAACCCGGCCAGTGCCCTGGTCACGCCGCGGCAGGAGCAGAAAATTCCTGGATTTCTGACCGAGGAGGAGACCGCCCGGCTGCTGGAATGGTCGGTCGATCGGGAGGACCCGCTGGAAGTTCGGGATCGGGCCATTCTGGAATTGCTGTATGCTTCCGGACTGCGGGTTTCTGAGCTGACCGGCCTGGACCTGGAGGACCTTCATCTCCGGGAGAGGCTGGTCAGGGTGAAAGGCAAGGGTAAGAAAGAGAGGATAGTGCCCTTTGGCCGGCAGGCTGAAAAATGGTTGCGCGAGTACCTGGCTCTCCGCCCCCGGCCTGGCCTGAAACACACTCCGTCTCCGGCCCTGTTCCTGAATTATCGCGGCCAGAGGCTGACGGCCCGTTCGGTGCAGAGGCTGGTCCAGGACCGTCTGAAGCAGATAGCCGTCTTCCGCAAGATAAGTCCCCACTCTCTGCGTCATTCTTTTGCTTCCCATCTTCTCAGCCGGGGGGCTGACCTCCGGGCCATCCAGGAGCTGCTGGGACACCGGAGCCTGGCCACCACCCAGAAATACACTCACCTGAACCTCGGTCGGCTCCTGGAAATCTACCGTAAGTCTCACCCTCGTTCCTGACGCTTGTCACCCAAGATCGATACAGTCAATTCAGACCTGATTATTTTGCCCCTGAACTTTTATTTCTCCGCATCGCTCCTGACGGGCCCTGGCCCTTCTAAAGGGATGGGGGGCAGGAAAGGACAGACAGGTTCTTTCCTGCCCCTGGTCTTGAGATTCCAGCCTATTTCCCCTCGCCCACGGTGATCAGGTCTTTGATCTGGTTGAAGACTTTTTCCCCGATGCCCCGGACCTTCATGATATCTTCGATTTTCTTAAAAGGGCCATTCTGGGTCCGGTAATCGACGATTCTCTGGGCCACTTTGGGCCCGATGCGGGGCAGGTTCTGAAGTTCGGCCGCGGAAGCGGTGTTGATGTTGACCTTGGCCGGCCCGGACTTGGGCTGGTTCTGGGCATAGCCCGGGTTAAAAACCAGCAGTCCCATCAGAGCCAGCAGACTGAGAGCCAGTAATTTTTTGAGACCTCCGGTCATGTTAGACCTCCTTTCAGCTGGAGTTTATGCCGGAAACGGGCCAGGCTGGAGCCGGCGGTATCTTATTTATAATTAAGAAAATAGATTCAGTCGGGGCAGCACGGCGGGTAAAGTCTGGTTGACACCGGGCTTTTCCGGTCAACAAAATTTAACCGGCGTGAAATTTTTGGGAAACGACAGGTCGGGGCAGACTTCGGGTCAGCGGGCTATTTATTCTTCAAGTACCCTTCGAGAAAACGCCGCAATTTTCTCAGGGCCCGGCCGCGGTGGCTGACCAGGTTTTTCTCTTCCGGGCGCAAACGGGCAAAGGATTTTCTGAGCGGCGGGTAATAAAATACCGGGTCATAACCGAAACCATTCTTGCCGTCCGGCTCGGTCAGTATCAGGCCCCGGACGCGACCCCTGAAGCTTTTGATAAGGCGGCCCTGGCCGCCCAGGGTGGCCACGCAGACAAAGCTGGCCCGGCGCTGGCTGGAGGGCATACCCTCAAGCAACTTCAGTAACTTTTGAATATTTTTTTCGTCGCTGGCTCCGGGTCCTGAAAACCGGGCTGAACGCACGCCCGGCCGTCCGCCGAGGACTTCAACTTCCAGGCCGGAATCCTCGGCCAGCACCAGCCCGGGATATTTCCGGCTGTAAAAAAGGCACTTTCCCCGGCTGATGTCCTCAAAAGTTTTTCCGATTTCCCGGTACTTCCCGATCCCTGGATACTTTTCCAGGCCTTCTATCCTGAGCGGCAGACCCCTTAAAAGTTTCCTCAATTCCCGGACCTTGCCCCGGTTGGTTGTGGCCAGAAGCAAACGCTGCTCAGTCAACCCTGAATTCCTCCAGCTGGCCCAGGTTCATCAGGCCGTCGTTAAATTGCTGCTCTTTCTCTTCGCTACCGATCGTGGAAAAATTAAGTACCAGTAAATTTCCTTCTTTCTTTATGCTGAGCCTTTCCAGCTTGATGCCGTGGTGAAAGCTCAGCTTGCGCAGCCTGGACAGCAGGTCCGGGGCGTCTTGGTATTTCAGGTGGTAATGGTAAATGTTCTTTTTCAGGTAAACGTCTTCTATTTTTCTGAAGGCCACCAGGGTAGCTATAATCAGGGCGGTCAGGATGAGGGCGGGAAGGTAATAACCGGCTCCGATGACCAGGCCCAGCCCGGCTACCACCCAGATGGTGGTGGCCGTGGTCAGGCCGATGACCATGCCTCTGGCCTGGATTATGGTGCCGGCTCCCAGAAAACCGATGCCGGTCATTACTCCGGCTGCCATGCGAATCAGGGTGTCGGGCGTGGCACTTGAACCCTGGACCAGACCCGCGGCCAGGCTCATCATCATGGCCGAGCCCACGCAAACCAGAATGTTGGTCCGGAACCCGGCTGGCTTCTGGCTGGCCTCACGCTCAATGCCTATGAGTCCTCCCAGGGCCACAGCCAGGATCAATTTAAGAATAATTTCCAGTATGTCCATTCCTTTGACCTTTCTTCAGGCTGGAGCCATCTGTCCCGGTTGCGATTCAAGAACCGGGCATTTTCAATTTTATTAAAAAGCCGGGGAAATTAGAAGCGGGTATTAAGGAGCGGATTAGATTTGCCCCGCTCTCTGTGCTAAAATTCAGTGAAAATCAAAACTAAGAGTTAAGGAGATGACCATGAACACCACCATAACCATGGTTAAAGCCAGAGAAATTCTCGATTCCCGGGGCAACCCCACGGTTGAAGTGGAAATAAGGCTGGAAGACGGGACACAGGCCACGGCCGGGGTTCCTTCCGGTGCTTCCACCGGAGTTCATGAAGCTCTGGAATTAAGGGATGGAGATAAAAAAAGATACGGTGGCAAGGGCGTGCTCAAGGCCGTGGACAACGTGAACAGATTGATTGCTCCCGAGGTTTGCGGCCTGGATGCCTGCGACCAGAATGGTCTGGACGGCCGCCTGCTGGCCCTGGATGGCACGGCCAACAAGAGCCGGCTGGGAGCCAACGCCATCCTGGGGGTCAGCCTGGCTGCGGCCAGAGCCGCCGCTCGCTCGCTGGGTCTGCCTCTTTACCGCTACATAGGCGGGCTGTCGGCCCGTTTTCTGCCGGTGCCTTTCTTTAATATCCTGAACGGAGGAGTGCACGCCAACTGGCAGGGGCCGGACCTGCAGGAATTCATGATAGCTCCTGTTGGAGCTCCCGGCTTCCGGGAAGCCCTGCGCTGGGGCAGCGAAATTTATCATTCTCTCAAGAGCGTCATAAAATCCCGCGGCTATGCCACCGGAGTTGGCGATGAAGGCGGCTTTGCTCCGGCTCTTAAGAAAAACTCGGAAGCCCTGGACTTGATTGTCGAAGCCATCGAAAAGGCCGGTTATAAACCGTATGACCAGGTGGCCATCGCTCTGGACCCGGCCGCCAGCGGGTTTTATGAAGACGGTCTCTACAACTTGAGAACAGAAGGCCGAAAGGTGGACTCCGGGGCCATGGTGGAAATGTATGCCAGCTGGGTGGAGAAATATCCTGTTATTTCCATCGAAGACGGCCTGGCCGAAGATGACTGGGAGGGCTGGAAGCTCCTTAACCAGAAGCTCGGAAGCAGAATACAGCTGGTGGGCGATGATATCTTTGTCACCAACGTGGAGAGAATAAAGAGGGGAATCGCCGGGAAAGTGGCCAACTCGGTCCTGATCAAACTCAACCAGATCGGGACCATATCCGAGACTGTCCAGGCCATCGAAACCGCCCGCCAGGCCGGCTGGACAGCCATGGTCTCGCACCGCAGCGGCGAAACGGTCGACAGTTTCATCGCCGATTTCACCGTGGCCATGGGAACCGGGCAGCTCAAAACAGGTGCTCCCTGCCGCGGAGAAAGGGTGGAGAAGTACAACCAGCTCATGCGGATTGAAGAGGAGCTGGGCCCGGCTGCCGTCTATGCCGGCGGTTACCTTATAAGGAAATAGAAAATAGTTAGCTTCAGGCTTACTACCCGGGTTGGATAAGGCCGGTGTCTGAATTGCCATACATCTTTTAAGTCCTGGCTCCCGCCATTGTGATTTTTCCCCGGTGATTAAATACTTTTTGCTTTTTATCTTCTTGTTCTGTAATCTCTTTGATAAGGGATTAAAGATGAAGAAATTTTCTTATGTCCTGTCTGCGGGCCTGATAATGTTGAGCCTCCTGACGGTGCCGGCTGCCAGCCAGGTTCAGAAGCTTCGCTTGAAGGTGGTGAGCGAGCAGGCCAACATCCGGCTGAAACCTGATATCGGCAGTGAAATGCTCTGGCAGGTGCCCCAGGGAACTGAACTGGAAGCGGAGAGAAAGGAAGGCGACTGGTACCTGGTGGCGGTGGAAAAGCCGGACGGCACCAGGGTTCAAGGTTATGTGCATGAAAGCCTGGTGGAAGTAGTGGGCTCCAGGTTGAAACCGGCACCGCTGGTGCCTGTTCGCCAGCCGGAGAGACCGCGGCCGAAGGCAGTGGAAGTCAGGCCGTGGCGGGAAAAGCCGGCCCGTCCTGATTACTTGCTCACCGTAGCCGGAGGAGGCTTCTACCTGTCACCGGCTGACCTCAATCGAGCGGCCCAGGGTGTCACCGATTATTACCTGGCAGAACTGGGGACCGGAAGGAAGGCCAGCCTGAATGGTTTGCACCTTGCCTGGTGTTACGGGCTCGAGTTTTTCTATGCGCTTGGCCGGCAGCTTTTTCTGGGGCTGGGCTTTGAATACATGCAGGGAGCAAGGGAATCGGCTGTCAGTTTCAACCAGGACAGCAGCCACTTCCGCCTGTTGACTCGCCCCGGGCTCAGGAACCTTTCCTGGCGGGTGTCCCTTCTTTACCAGCCGGCTGATATTTTCTACATCCGGACCGGACTTGAGACCAACCTGGCCCGGGCCGGCTACCTTTACCGGGTGGAGCAGGATGACCTCTGGCTGGAATGGAAGGGCCGGGCCAGCGGCCTGAATGTTGGCTGGATGGAAGCGGCCGGGGTTCAGTGGCCGGTTTCTTCCTGGCTCCAGGTCTATGTCGAAGGAGCTTACCGCTATGCCCGGATAAGGAATTTTGAGGGCTACAATGATTACACAGACTCTGATGGCCTGGCCAGAACCGAGAAGGGCAAGCTCTATTACTGGCTGGTGGAGGCTGGTGGTCGTTATTATCCGGCCCTTTTTATTCGGGACCGCACGCCGGCTGACCCCGGGGTTCTTGACCCCAGGCTGGCTGATGTCAATCTATCCGGGTTCAGCCTGAGAGCCGGCTTGCGCCTGGTTTTCTAACCGCTTCACATTTTTTCTAAAATCAGTTTGTTTCTTGTCGCCGGAATTTCTTATAATGCTCTCTTTGAACCGCTCACCGAGAATCCGCGGAGGTCAGGTTGAGAGAGAGAGAGCAATTCGTTTCCAGGCTGGGATTTGTGGCTGCGGCCATCGGCATGGCCGTGGGAACAGGTAACATCTGGCGTTTTCCCCGGATGGCTGCCCAGTACGGCGGTGGGGTTTTTGTCCTGGTTTATCTGCTGGCGCTTCTGCTGTGGTCGGCCCCGTTGCTGATGATCGAGATGTCAATTGGGAGAAAAACCAGGCTGGGCCCAATAGGTGGCTTTCGTGATTTTGTCGGGGAAAAGTTTACCTGGATGGGCGGCTGGATGGTGGCCGTATGTATGCTAATAACTTTTTATTATTCCGTGATCACCGGCTGGTGCGCCAAGTATTTTGTGCTATCCCTGCAGGGCGCTTTTCGCCAGGGAGTGGACACGGCTGCCCTCTGGAATAACTTTCTTCACAACCGATGGCAGAACATATTTTTCCAGGCGCTGGCCATCGGCCTGTGCGGCCTGATCATATATCGGGGCATTCATAAAGGGGTGGAGAGAATTAATAAAATTCTGGTGCCTTCCTTGTTTCTGTTCCTGGTCGTGGCTGCCCTGCGGGCAGTTACCCTGCCCGGGGCCGATCTCGGTCTGCGCTATCTTTTTGTGCCCGACTGGTCAAAACTGGCCGACCCGGCCACCTGGCTCCAGGCCTTTACCCAGTCGGCCTGGTCCACCGGGGCTGGCTGGGGGTTGCTGCTGACTTATGCCGTTTATACCAGCAGAAGAGACGATATTCCCCAGAACTGCCTGGTCGTCGGTTTCGGTGATAATTCATCCGCCCTTCTGGCGGCCATGGCCGTTATTCCCACCATTTTTGCCCTTTCTCCAGACATCGGGGCTGCCCGGGCTTCCCTATCCGACAACATGGGACTTACCTTCATTTCGCTGGCCGGTTTGTTTCCCAGGATGCAGGGCGGAACGCTGGTGGCACCTGTCTTTTTTCTGGCCATGCTGTTTGCGGCCATAAGTTCTTTGATTGCTCAGGTGGAACTCGGAGCCAGGGCCCTGATGGATTTTGGCTGGACCCGAAAAAAAAGCACCCTGGTGGTTATCCTGAGCTGCCTGCTCCTGGGACTGCCCGCGGCTGCTTTCCCTTCTTTCTTGTTGAACCAGGACTGGGTCTGGGGCATGGCCCTGCTGGTCAGCGGTTTCTGGACGATGCTGGCCGCCAGGAAATACGGGCTGGAAAAACTGAGGCGGGAAATCAATGCCGGGGCAGACCTTAAGCTCGGCCGCTGGTGGACCTTTATTCTGAGATACATCTCTCCTGTCATCTTTCTGACGGTTACCGGCTGGTGGTTTTACCAGGCCATCGGCTGGGACAGGAAAACCTGGTGGCATCCCTTCAAGACCAGTTCGGCCGGCACCATTCTTTTTCAATGGCTGCTATTGTTAGTCATTGTTCTGCTGTTAAACCGCCGTCTGGCCCGCTGGACCCGTAAACCGGTGGAAGACGAGGAATGAGATGGAAGTTATAACCTGGATGGTCCTGATCCTGGGGCTTAATTTTGGGGCCCTGGTCTTTTTTCTCTGGAGGATTCTCAGAAAAAAGAAATCCTGAGCCAGAGTTGTTCAGAAGCCCCCGACCAGAAACCCGGGGATGAGCGACAGCGGCAGCAGGATTACCGCCCGGCTTCTTCGTATTTATATCCCACGCCACGTACGCTCTGGATGAGGGAGGCCAGCGCTCCCAGTTTTTCTCTGAGATGCCGGATATGGACATCCACCGTCCTGGGAATGACCACTTTTTCGTGGCCCCAGAGGTGGTCAAGAATTTCGTCTCTGGTAAAGACCCGACCCGGCCTGGAGGACAGCAATTCCAGGATGCGGAACTCGCTCAGTGAGAGTTCGACCGGTTGCCCCTTGAGCAGCACCTCGTGTTTTTCCGGGTTGATGATGAGCTTCCCCCCGGCCAGTTTCTTCTCGGCCGGGCTGAACGCGGCCGGCTTGTCCTGGCGCCTGAGCACCGCCTTGATCCTGGCTTCAAGCTCGCGCAGAGAAAACGGCTTGGTGACGTAATCGTCTGCCCCCATTTCCAGGCCGGTCACCCGGTCGGCTTCCTGGGACCGGGCGGTCAGCATGATGATGGGGATGGAAGATTTTTCCGGTCGGCTTTTTAAGTAACGACAGATTTCCAGCCCGTCGCTGCCAGGAAGCATCAGATCCAGGAGTATCAGGTCCGGTTGTTTATGTTCGATGTATCTAAGGAAAGATTCGGGCCTGGAGAAGGTCTCCACCCTGAAGCCGGCCCGGGTAAGATGGGTCTCGATCAGTTTCAGGATGTCTTCTTCATCGTCGAGGACAGCGATGGTTCTGGCCATTTTTGCTCGCCACCTTATTTTATATTAATGAGGGGTCTGTCTGTCCACACAAAATTTAGGCCTGGCTCAATGGTAGATATCGGGCAAGCGCAGGTGTTTTATGAATTCTCCCCGTATCAGGTAATATGATTCTTCGGCTATATTTTTGGCCAGGTCCCCTATCTTTTCCAGATGACGGCTCACCAGGATAAAGAGGACGGCCCGGGCCGGGTCCACGGCCCTTTTATTTATCAAATCAAGATATCTATGCATGACCGCAGATTTCAGGTCATCCAGGAAAAGGTCCTGCCCGATAGCCTGGCTGGCCAGCTCTTCATCGTTCTGGAGATAGGCGCCCGTGGCCGAGTTCAACAGGTCTCTGGTCCGGGAAACCATTTCCACGATTTCCGGCGGCCAGTCGACAGGTAGAGCATCCCTGGTTTCTTCAAGGCGCTGGCTGATGTTAAGGCACTGGTCGGCGATTCTCTCCAGTTCGTGGGCCACGTTCATGGATACCAGCAGCATGCGCAGGTCTCGGGCTACCGGTTGATTCAGGGCAATCAGAGTGGCGGCTCTTTTCTGCAGCTCGGTCTCCAGGCTGTCGGATTTCTTTTCCAGCTCGCCTATCCTGTCGGCCAGGGATAAATCCTGCCTGGCCAGGAGTTCTGCGGTCAGGTGAAAAGCCTCTCGGATAACAGCCATGAGTTCGGCTATTTCCCCTTTGAGCTCCCTCAATTCCTGGTCAAAGACTCGTTCGCTCATCCGGTCCTCCGCTCAGCCAAATCGCCCGGTTATATAGTCTTCGGTCATCTTGTTGGCCGGGTTGGTGAAAATCTTTTCGGTGCGGTCGTACTCTATAAGTTCGCCCAGCCAGAGGAAAGCTGTGTAATCGGAAACCCGGGCGGCCTGCTGCATGTTATGGGTAACGATGACCACGGTGTAATCTTTCTTGAGCTGGTGAATCAATTCCTCAACCCTGGCCGTGGCGATGGGGTCGATGGCTGAACAGGGCTCGTCAAATAATATTATTTCCGGCTCAACGGCCAGGGCCCGGGCGATGCACAACCTCTGCTGCTGGCCACCGGACAGCTTGAGGGCATTCTGGTGCAGGCGGTCCTTAACTTCATCCCAGAGGGCGGCCTGCCTCAGGCTCCTTTCGACCACCTGTTCCAGCTCGGCCTGGCCGCGGTGGTTGCCGATTTTCAGCCCATAGGCGATGTTATCAAAGATAGATTTGGGAAAAGGGTTTGGTTTCTGGAAGACCATGCCCACCTTTTTGCGCAGGGCTACCAGGTCCACGTCTTTGTCGTAAATGTTTTCACCATCAATCCACACCTGCCCTTCTACCCGGGCTTCCGGGATAAGGTCGTTCATCCTGTTGAGAATTCGAATAAAGCTGGATTTGCCGCAGCCCGAGGGGCCAATTATAGCCGTGACTTTGTTTTCCGGGATAACCAGGGAAATGTTATTAAGTACCAGTTTTGGGCCGTAGAACAGGCTCAGGTTTTCTATCTGGATTTTAGGTTTTCCTTCGGGAATGGCAATGTGGCTGCTTTCCATGGTCAGTGTCTCCACTTTCTTCTGAGCCTGGCTCGCACCAGGATGGCTCCCAGGTTGAACAGGACCACAAACGCTACCAGCACTAAGGCAGTTCCATAGGCCAGAAACCGGGCTTTGTCTATCGCGTGATGCTGGGTGGCCATGATGTAGATATGATAAGGAAGGGCCATGAACTGGTCCTTGAATGACCGCGGCAGAAAAGGCAGGTAGAAGGCAGCCCCGGTAAACATGATCGGAGCTGTTTCCCCGGCCGCCCTGGCCAGGCCCAGGACTGCCCCGGTCAGCATTCCGGGTATGGAGTAGGGCAGAACGTTGGTTCTGATCATCTGCCATTTGGTGGCGCCCAGGGCCAGGGCTCCTTCCCGGTATGAATCAGGCACGGATTTCAGGGCTTCCTCGCTGGCGGTGATGGTCCAGGGCAGGGTCAGCAGGCCGAGGGTCAACCCGGCCGAGAGGATTGAGGTCCCGAACTTAAGAATATTTACGAACAGGATGACGCCAAAAAGCCCGTAGACTATGGAAGGGACACCGGCCAGATTCCTGATGGACAGCCTGATTAACCTGGTCAGGCGTCCGGCCCTGGCGTATTCATTAAGGTATATGGCTGCGGCCATGCCCAGCGGCACGGCAAACAGAGCAGTTATCAGGGTAACCAGAAAGGTTCCGACAATGGCCGGCAGGATGCCCCCTTCGGTCATGCCCCGTCGCGGCACCTGGCTCAGGAATTCCCAGGAAATGGCCCCGAGACCCTTGCTCCCCAGGTCGTAGAAAAAGTACAGAAGCATAAAAAGAACTGAGTAGACAGAAATTCTAAGGGCCAGGAAACCGACAAACTGAGTCAGCTGGCTCCTGAAATGCCGGCGGCTTTTTTTGACCGAGCTTTTCACTGCAGCTTCCTCTTCTGTTTTTCTAAGATGATGTCAGCGGTCAGGTTGAGGAAGAAGGTCATGATGAACAGAACCAGGCCTATGGCGAACAGGGCATAATAGTGGGTGGTGTAATACGGAACCTCCCCCAGTTCGATGGCGATGGTGGCGGTCAGGGTTCTGACCGATTGCAGGAAGCCATGGGGGAAGGCCCTGGCATTGCCGGTGGCCATAAGCACGGTCATAGTCTCGCCTATGGCCCGACCCATGCCCAGCATAAAAGAGGCAATTATTCCTGAGATGGCGGCCGGAATCTTTACCCGGACCAGGGTTTGCCAGCGGTTAGCTCCGAGGGCCAGAGAAGCTTCAACATAAGAAACAGGGACGGCATTCAGAGAATCTTCAGAAATGCTGATGATGGTGGGCAGGGCCATCACGGCCAGCAGCAGGCTGCCGTTCAGGGCGGTCAGGCCATGACTTAGCTTGAAAGTTTTAGCGATCAATGGACCGACCAGGGTAATGCCTATAAATCCGACCACGACCGAGGGAATGGCCGCCAGCAATTCCACCACGGGCTTTATTATTTCTCTGGCTCTGGGGCTGGCCACGTCAGACAGGTAAGCCGCCACGGCCAGCCCGACCGGGAAGGCTATGAGCAGCGCTCCCAGGGTCACCATGATGGTGCTGGCCAGCATCGACAGCAGGCCGTATTCGGGCTTTTCGGGCGAGGTCGGGTCCCAGCCGGTTGAGGTTAGAAATTCTTTGAGGCTTACTTCGCGGAAGGCCGGTATGGAGGTGTAAAGAAGAAGGGCAAAGATTCCCAGGAGAACGATGATGGCCAGCAGTCCGCTGGCCTGGAAAACCTTCTTAATAAGGCTCTCCTTCACGTCTCCGAGAACACCCTTCTTCTTTACCGACACCATGATATGCAATTCCTCCGGGCCCGTCTTTATCTAAGGTTCTTCTCGTTCTGCTCCATCAATTCTTTGCCAACTTTGAAGAATCCTTCTTTCTCCACTATGGCCTGACCGGCGGGGCTGAGCACAAAACGGATGAAATCGGCTGCGGCGGCCGAAGGTTTTCCGTTGGTTGACTGGTAGAGGGGTCGGGAAATAGCGTACCTGGCCGAGTAAACGGCTTCCTTGTCCAGAGGCGAGTACGCTGGCGAGTTGTCATCCTTTTTGATTTTAAGGACCTTGAGGCCTTTCCTGACCTCACCTTTTTCATCGTACAGGTAGCCAACGCCCACGTACCCGATGCCTGACAGGTCCTGGGTTACCGCTTCTATTATCTGGGCGTTGCCGTTCATTTCCTTCACGTCCGGAGAATAATTTTTGTTGTTGAGCACGTGCTCCTGCAGGAAGGAATAGGTTCCCGAATTGGATTGACGGCCATAGAGAGAGATTTTCTGGTCGGGTCCGCCCAGGACTTTCCAGTTCTTGATTTCGCCGCGGAAAATGGAACCGACCTGGGCCATGGTCAGAGTCTCCACCGGATTTTTCTCGTTGACAATTATGCTCAGGGCATCGACGGCGATGGCGAAGATTCTGGGTCTGACTCCTTTTTCGTAGGCCAGGTCCAGTTCCTTCTGCTTCCATTCTCTGGAGTGATTGGCGATATCACAGGTGCCGTTGATGATGGCCGTAATCCCGGTGCCGGAACCGCCTCCCAGGACGGCAATGGCCGGGCCGGGTTTTTGGGCCATATATTCTTCGGCCAGAATCTGCACCAGGTTAACCATGGTGTCAGAACCCTTGACCTGAAGCATTTTTTTCTGGGCCGAAGCCGGCGCGGTTAGCCCCAGGATGAGCCCGGCCAGCAGGGCCAGGATGCCAATCCGGGCCACAAGGTTTTTAAGTCCTCTGTTAAATAATTTTTTCATATTTTCCTCCTTAATTTGGTTTGCTTAAAAGCTCATCAAAAAAGTCAGGTTAAAAATAAGGTCATTCTTTTTCAGCGGGTCTTTGTAATCGTAGACCCAGATGTTCGGCTGCAATTTGAAGCTGCTGTGCAGCGGAGCCCAGTCCAGGCCAGCAATGATAAGGGAAATTTCGTCCAGGTCAGCCAGGGTGTTTGGTTCGTATCGGTCAAAGCGGGCGAACAGGTTCAATTTCTCCGGGATAAGATTATAACGCCCGAAGACCGAAAGGCCGGAGCGGTCATAGCGCTCGCCGTTTAGGAGGTTTTTGTCGTTGCGGTAAATAAAATATTCAGCTCCCAGAGTCAGGTTGGGTATGAATTCAACGTACATGTCGGCTTTATAGGTATAAGCGTTGGCCCCGACATCCTGCTTTTCGTAATCTATATAACCGACTAACGACAGACCGGGTACCGGAATCAACTGAAGGTAGGAACTGAGTTTTTTATGTTTGTCTTTCTCCGGCTTGGTGTAGCCTTCTCCGCTTGATAACATCACGCCGTAGCGAACCTGGCGGACAAGCTTTCCGGTGAGATTGATGCCAATGTCGGCGCTGGAGGCATCCACTTCTTTACCGGTTATATCTTTATAACCATCCATGAGCGTCTTGGCCACGCTGCGGTATCCCCAGCGGTCCTCGGCCATCTTGAAGGTTATGGTATCAGCCATACCGATTTTGATATCTGCAGCGGGAATAAGATTATTTATCTGCAGGTACATGTGCTTGAGATAGGGACGGAACTTGTCGTCAGGTTTGTTGGAAGCATCTGTGGCTTTGAGGTGGTCGCCATCCAGGGTCAGACGGAAACTGATGTTGTCGTTAATCTTGTTATCATAGCGGAAGTAGACCCGGCGGAAGTGCATGAAGTTGTTCTTGAAATTGGGATTGTTGGACGGCGGGGTGGTAATGGGTCCGTTGTTGGAAAGGTAATAGGTGTAATCGAAGAAAACCGTCCCGGAAAATTTTTGCTGGGCGGAAGCAGGTGACAGCCAGAAGAAAAGGCTGATAACAATTGTGGCCAGCAGAACAGGCACCAGCCGGGATGAAGTCATGGCTTTGTTTGATTTTCTTTTTGCAATCATTTTTCCTCCTCAAATTTTTTTGCCGGACTCCCAGGCGCCTTGGAAGCTCCGGTCAGCGAGAGGAAAGCATAGAACTATCCTGTAAAGATAAAGCGAAGGAAATGTTAATTTTCGGTTAAGCTAAGCGGCGGCTGAAAAAGCGAGTCGAGCCCCTGATCGGCTGCCAGGACCAGGCCCGGCCACACCTTCCTAATCTTTTCGGGTTCAATTAACACTAATTCAGCTATTTGCTATAATAAGGCCTGGTAATTGAGGACATCAGAGAATGTGCGGAGTTATCGGCCTCTGGGCTAACCGGGAAGTCTTCCACGACCTCTACCAGGGGTTGCTGTCCATCCAGCACCGGGGACAGGATGCCGCCGGTATAATAACCTATGACGGCCGGTTTCACGAAAAGAAGGGCAACGGCCTGGTGCTCGATATTTTCGGGCCGGAGGAAGCCGCCCAGCTCAAGGGAAATGTGGGTATAGGCCATACCCGTTATCCCACCATCGGCGGCGGGGGACATGAAGATGCCCAGCCTTTCATGGTCAACACTCCTTTCGGCATCATCCTGGCCCACAACGGCAACGTGGTCAATTACCGGCAGCTGAAAAAGGAATTGTTCGAAAAAAACCAGCGATTGCTGAATTCCGACTGCGACGCCGAGGTCATCCTGAACGTCTTTGCCCAGGAGCTGGAAGAGCAACGGGTTAAGCAGCTCGACCCGGAAAATATTTTTAAGGCCGTGGCCGGAGTTTACCGCCGGGTCAAGGGAAGCTATTCGGTGGTGGCCTACATCGCCGAGCAGGGCATGGTGGCCTTCCGCGACCCTCACGGAATCAAGCCGCTGAGCTTTGGCCGGCGCAAGGACGGCCTGACGCCTTCCTATGCCTTCGCTTCGGAGACGGTCAGCCTGAACCTGATGAACTTTGATGACATCGAACATGTCCAGGCCGGGGAAGCCGTTTTCCTGGACCGCAACCGGCAGCTTCATCGCCAGAAGATAGTCCACAAAAAACATACTCCCTGTCTCTTTGAGTGGGTTTATTTTGCCCGGCCCGATTCGGTCATCGACGGGGTGAACGTCTACAAGAGCCGGGTGAACCTGGGTTGCCTCCTGGCTGCCGAAATTAAAAAGAAGAACCTGGAAATCGACGTGGTGGTGCCGGTCCCGGACTCGGCCCGGGATGCGGCCATTGAGATTGCCCGCCGTCTGAAATTGAAATACCGGGAAGCCCTGGTCAAGAACCGTTACATCGGCCGCACCTTCATCATGCCGGCTGAAATCAAGCGGCAGAGTTCGGTGAGGCAGAAACTCAACCCCATCTGCTCGGAAATTGCCGGGAAAAAAGTTCTGCTGGTTGACGACAGCATCGTCCGCGGCAATACTTCCAGGGCGATTGTGGAAATGGTCAGAGAATGCGGGGCAGAGAAGGTCTATTTCGCTTCCTATTCACCGCCGCTTCGCTACCCCTGTGTCTACGGGATTGACATGCAGACCAAGACCGAGTTCGTGGCCAGGGATGCCGACGAGGAACTGGTGGCCAGGCGCATCGGGGCCGACCGGGTCATCTACCAGACCCTGAAAAACCTGAAAAAGGCCGTCCGCATGGAAAACCCGCAGCTCCGGAGTTTTTGTGCGGCCTGCTTTGACGGCTTCTATCCCACCGGTGATGTCACCCAGGATATTCTGAAGGCCATAGAGGAAGAGAGGAAGCTGGTTCAGGAAAGCCAGCTGGAACTCAATATCAAGACCGGCCGCTAAGGGCAACCAGGCTGGCTTCAGACCTGTTCCCTCCAGTAATTTATAAGGTCCAGGATGGATTGTTTCAGGCTGATCTGCGGTTTCCAGCCGGTCAGCCTGACCAGCCTGGAAATATCGGCCAGCAGGATGGGAGGTTCGGGTAGCGGGTTTTTCCGGTCACTGCTTTCCAGCACCAGCTTGGCCCTGGTCATTCCCAGCATCAGTTTGAGGATTTCGTTTCCCGACCAGGCCTGGCCGGAGCCGAGGTTAAAAACCTCTCCCGGTTCGCTTTTTTCGGAAATCAACCAGAGAGCCCGGACCAGGTCTCTTATATCGGTATAGTCTTTCTTGTTTTCGAGGTTGCCCGCCCTGAGGACCGGTTCCCTTTTCTTTTTTTCAATCTCGACGATCTGGCGGGCCAGGTTTGAGACCTGGTAGTAAACCGGCTGCCGCGGTCCAAGGGTATTGAAAATTCTGGCCCTGATGACTTTAAGACCGCAGGCCTTGTAATACTGAAAGCCCAGCAGGTCCTGGGCGGCCTTGCTGACTCCAAAAGGGCTCAGAGGTCGGAATGTGGCCGTTTCCTTGAGAGGCAGCTCGTCGGCATAAGTCAGCCCGTAGGCCTCGGCTGACGAGGCTATGAGAACGACCGGGTTGAGTTGAAGTTCCAGCAGGGCTTCCAGCAGATGAACTGTTCCCAGGGTATTGGTCGAGAAGGTTTCAGCCGATGCCCGGAAGGAAAACTCAATGGCCGATTGCCCGGCCAGATGAAAAATCCGGTCGGGCCTGACTTCCCTCAGGGCCTTAAGTACTGACCCCTGGTCCCGGACATCAGCCTCCAGCGTTCTTATGCGGTCTCCGGCCCTTTTTAAGGTGCAGGAACAGGCCCGTGGTCTGACCAGTCCGAAGATTTCGACACCGGGCAGAGCCTGAGTCAGGTACTCGCTCAGGTGGCTTCCGATAAAGCCGCAGACTCCTGTAACCAGGACTCGCATTTTATTCCCTTTTAAGATAATTCGCTGCTTCTCAAAATACCATATATTCACTTTTGGCCATAATGTCAACAACGGATTTCTTAGCCTGAAAAATACCTGAAATGTCTCCGGTCCGGGCCCGCAATTAATTTTAACCCTCTCAAAAGCCCAGAGCCCCGAGCAGGTCCGAGGTCCGGCTGATGTTGCCCAGGCCAAGAGAAAACCGGAATTGAACTTCGGGCTGACTGCGGTAATTGAAGACTCTAAGGTCAAAGCTGAAGTCCAGGCACTGGTAATGATACACGCCGGCCAGTGCCGCATATAGAAACTTGCGGTTTTGCAGGTCGAATTCCAGCTGGGTTTTAAGGTCCAGCTTCTCCGGCCAGCGCCAGCCAGCCTGTAAGCCGGCCTGGTGACTGCGGAAAAAACTGTCTGGGCCAAGAATCTGATAGTTCTTTGTCCAGTTGAGACTGAAGAAAAGATTGTCGTCGGGTTTCCCGAGATTGGCGCTCAACCTGGAGCTCAGGAAATTTTTTTCGTAGGGATTGAAATCGGCCGAAACATCGAGGCTGAACCTCCGGGCCGGGTAGTACCTCAGATAGGCGTTCAGGGGAGAAAAATGACGCAGGGGATTAAGCGGGTAGTAGTACTTTATGGGACTTTGCTCCGGGTCAAAGTAGGCCGTCGTGGACAGCCCGAGCGTCAGGATTTCCCTGGGAGAGACGTCTTCTTTTATCAGAAAATGCTGCACCAGGCCAAATTTCAGATCGTTGTTCCTCAAGAGTCCAAAAGGGGCTATTATCCGCTCCAGGGTCTCCAGGGCCAAAGGGGTATCGAAGGCATAGGAAATAAAAGGAACCAGCAGATGTTTCAGGAACGGCTGGCCCTGTCTGAAATAGAGGCGGTAGATAACCGGGCCTTCCAGACTAAGACCCAGCCTGGCCTGGGTGGTGAACAAGGGCTGAGAACTGCGAACCGTGGTGCCGGGTTCATAGCTCTGGAAATAGCAGTTAAAATTGCCGCCGGCGTTGAGGGTCAGGTTCAGCCAGTCGGCCGGTACCAGGGGCAGCGATAGGGCCGGGCGGAAATAAGCCTGGCCCAGCCGGTAGCTGTCCCCGGCCAGCCCGGTTTTCCAGCTGTAATTCCAGTTGCTCAGGCCTGATTCAAAAGACAGGTAGAGAGAAGGTAGCAGCCGGTACTTCAGCAGGTTGAAACTGGCCTGGGGGAGGTAGGAGGTAACCACGCTCTGACCGGTCTGCGGGAAATAACTCTCAAACCTGGAAGTACGCAGGTTCAGGTTGAAATAAGACCAGCTGCGACTCAATCCCAGCTGGTAGGAGCGGTTGCTGACGGTGGCCGCGGTGAAGTTATTATCAAATTCTCTTAAAAAACTGAACGAACTCGAGTAATCGGCCTGCCCGGTCAGCTGGAATCCCAGAGGCAGGGCCTGGACATGATTCAAACGCAGTATGTAACCCGGGTCGGGCCGTTGGCCTGCTTCCTCCCGCCGGAAGAAAAACAGGTAGCCGTTAAATTCGCCTCTGATCCCCCCGGGTAAAAGGTAGCGGTATTCAAGTCCAGCCCCGGTTCCCTTGCGCGAATAAAAATCGGCGGTAAAGGTAGCATCCATGTTGGGTGCCAGGGCCCAGTAGAAGCCCTGGCTGATGGCCAGTCCCTTGACCCGATTATATCCCACCCTGGGGAAGAGAAAGCCGGTGGCCCGATCTTGAAGAGGGTAACGCAGGTATGGAATATAGAGAAGGGGAATTTTCTTTACCCTGAATATAGCCTGCTTCAGGCTGATGTATTCTTCAGGTTGAAGGCTGGCTTCAGAAAATGAGAACAGCCAGCGGGGAACCGGCTGGGTGCAGGTGGTAAACCAGGCCCGTTCCAGGCGGTAGAGTCCGGCCATTGATTTTTCTATTGACTTCGCGCCAAAAAAAAGGCCGGGACGGGTTATGGCCCTGACTCCTTCCAGCTTCCCCTCTCCTGTTTTTAAGTTATAGGTCAAACGTTCGCACGAGACGACTTCGGACGGAAGCTGGAGGGTTACCTGGCCTTCAGCCACAACTTCGTAGGTTTCGCTGTTGACCTGGAGGCGGTCAGCCAGCAAGGTCAGAGGCCCGAAGCGGAGTTCGACCTCACCCCGGGCCAGCCAGACCGGACCGTTTTTTTCCTGGTATCGGGCCAGGAGCCTCAGGTCATCTTCGGCCGAGCCGGTAAAGGTGCCGGCCCGGGCCGGCCGAGCCGGTGACAAAATAAGGCAAAGAAATACCAGCAGGAACGGAAAATTGCCGGTGAGAATTATTCCGGTTTTCCGGTCGGTCATTCAGTTCACTCTTTACATAATATATAATTGCCCGCTAACCCAGACAAGAAGAAAAACAGTTCTCCGGGCATGGTTGAACTGGCCTTCTAAATTATGGTAATAATAAGGACTCTCAAACAATGACGGTGGTGACCAGGTTGAAAAGAGCGACTATTTTTTCCCCGATAACTGTAACGCTTGGCCTGGCCCTGCTTGTCCTGTTAACTCCAGGCCGGGCTGAAACCTGGAAGGCCAGGGAACTCCGACTGAGCTGGGAGCGGGCGGCCTGGAAGTTTGGCCCTCTCAGAATTCAGCCGTTGCTCATCATCAAGGACGCCGGTTATGACTCCAACATCTATTACCACCCTGAAGCCGTTTCCGATTTCTGGCTGACGGCCGGTCCCGGGGTTGAGGCCTATTTCATGTTGCAAAAACGGCTGATAGTTCACCTGTTCGAATCGCCGCAGTACGTCTATTTTTTCAAGACCGAGCGGGAAAGGACCTGGAATAATTATCTCAACGGCGACATTTCCCTGAGCTTGAATCGTTTCCTGCTTACGGCCGGAGGGGCTCTCAACCGGGCCCGGGAACGCTGGAACACCGAAATCGACATCAGGCCCAGGAGGAATGAAAAAAGGGGTTTCGTTTCGCTGCTCTACCAGAGGTCCTACCGGGTGTCTTTCGAGGTTACGACCACCAGGATAGATTACCGGTACGAAAGCATTGAATATGATTCGGTCAACATCGGGGAGCGCCTGAGTCACCTGGAAACCTTCTGGAGCGGCAAATTCTATTACCGCCTGAACCCCCGGGTCCAGTTTTTCCTGGAGGGAGAATGGGGGAGGTACGATTTCAGTAGCCCGACCAGCCCGGGGGATTCCCGGAGCCGGACCATCTACTCCGGGTTTGAGTTTTCGCCAGCAGGGCGAATCAGGGGTCGGCTGAGAATTGGCCATAAGTTTTTTGATACCCTGGCCGGGGGAATGCCCGATTTCCGGGGGATAGTGGGAGATACTTCGGTCAGCTGGATCTTGCTGCGCCCGCTGGTGCTGAGAGCTTCATACCGGCGGGATGTCAACTTTTCCATCTGGTCGCAGAATCCATTCTACGTGGGCAATTCCTGGTCGGCCGGGAGCTCGCTCTACCTTTTCCGTAAAAGGATCCGGCTGGATTATACCCACAGCCGGCTGCGAAATGATTATCCGCTGGGAGAGGTGCCCGGCTCGGAACCGCGCCAGGATAACTACACTTTAAATTCGGTAGCCTTATATATTAGAATAGGGAAGTCTGCAGGCCTTGGATTATCCGGTGGTATCTGGTCCAGAGACATAAACGTTCTGAACTGGGATGCAGAGCGAAAATTTATCGGCTTGAACCTGACCTATGAATTTTGATTGAGGAAAATTCTTTCTCAGCGCGAGTTATGGAAAAGGTTGAGGAAATGAAGAAAAAAAGAAATTTTTTTTCAAAGGTAATTATTGTCCTGTTCCTGCTCGGCTGGCTGCCTTTGACCGGCCCGGCTCAGACCAGGCCGGCCCAGGCTGAAGCTCAGGAAGCTCCGGCTGCAGCCCGCGAGTATTTTATAAGAGAATATATCATCGGGCCCCGGGATCTCCTGGAAATTAAAGTGTTTGAGCTGCCGGAATTTGACCACATCGTCCGCGTCTCGGAAGACGGCTCCATCACCCTTCCCCTTCTGGGAAACGTTCAGGTGGGCGGCCTGACCAAGGAGAAGGTTGAGCGAAGGATCGCCGAACTTCTGGAGAAATATGTCAAAAAAGCCCAGGTCTCGGTTTTTATAAAGGAATACCAGAGTTCCAGAGTGGCCATTATCGGGGCTGTGGAGAAACCGGGTATGTATGAACTGGTCGGTCGCCAGTCCCTGCTGCAAATGATTTCCCAGGCCGGTGGCTTCAAGGAAAACGCGGCCAACGAAATATACGTTTTAAGAGAAGGGCAGGACGGCAACACCGCTTCCATCAGCATTGACCTGGAAGACCTCCTGCTCAACGGCAATCAGCGCCTGAACATACCGCTGCAGCCCAACGATGTGATAAACGTCCCGGTGGACAGGCTGATAACGATTTATGTCTTCGGGCAGGTTCGCAACCCGGGTGCCCTGCAGGTCAAGATGTCAAAAAAAATAACCCTGCTCCAGGCCATTGCCCAGGCTGGAGGACTCAGCGAAAATGCCTCCAGGCGGGGGGTTATAGTAAAGAGAAAGGATAAGAGTGGCAGGGAAACCAACCTTCAGGTTAACCTGAACGATATCATCAAAGGAAAGCGGAAAGACATTCCGCTGCGGGAGGGAGATGTGGTTATCGTCAAGGAGAGCATCTTTTGATGCCGGCCACTGGAGAGGATTGAGATGAGCAACGAAAATTATGTGGAACCCCAGGCCCTGGACACGGGCGAAATCGACCTCAGGAAATACATAGATATTATCTTCCGCCGGCGCTGGACGGTGATATCAATAACCCTGATAGCGGCCGCGCTGTCTCTGGTCATCTCCTTCGTCACCCGGCCGGTCTACAAGGCCCGGGGCACGGTCATGATCGAGAAAGAGCCAAACATTTTGAGCTTTGAGGATATCTTCCAGATCGAAACCTTCCGGGATGATTATTTCCAGACCCAGTATAAGCTGTTGCAGAGCCGAAGCCTGGCCGAAAGAACCATAGAGCGGCTCAAGCTCTGGGAAAAGAAAGAATTTTCCGGGGGCAAGGCCCTGACCACTGATGAACTGAAGAATCCCGTCTTCAGGCAGAAAATGGTGGATAAATTCCTGGGCCGGCTGGAAGTCAAGCCCATCCGGATGACCAGACTGGTGGAAGTGGCCTTTAAGGCCAACGACCCGGTCCTGGCCAGCGAATGCGTCAACTCCCTGTTCGATTCCTTCGTTGACATGAACATTGAGGCCAAGTACGAAACCACCGAACAGGCCACGGAATTCCTTAGGGAGCAGATAGAGGGACTCAAGAAGGAAATCAACCAGAAGGAACAGGAGCTTCAGAATTACGGCCAGGAGAAGGATATTGTCATCCTGAGCGATAAAGAAACTACCATGCTGGACAAGATCAGCGAGCTGAACAAAGCTCTGACCGAAGCCCAGATCGACCGGGTCAGGAAAGAATCCTATTACAACGGGATAAAGAACGCCTCGCCCGATTTCATTCCCGAAGCCATGAACAATCCCCTGATCCAGCGACTCAGGGAAGAGTATCTTAAGCTCAGTCGAGAATACGCCAAGCTGCAGGAAAAATTCCAGCCGGAATACCCGGAGATGCAGCGGCTAAAGGCTGAACTGGAATCTGCCCGCGAGTTGCTGACGAGTGAGACCCAGCGGCTTATTAAAGCTGCCTTCGCTGATTACCAGGCGGCCCTGAAAAAAGAAATATCACTCAAGGAACTTTTTGAGCAGCAAAAAGAAGAAGCTTTCCGTCTCAATTCCAGCGCCATCCTTTACAACAGCCTTAAAATCGAACTGGAAAACAAGAAGAATCTTCTGGAGTCCTTGCTCAAAAGGCAGAGCGAGACCGGGGTGTCTGCCCGGCTCAAGGGACTGAGGACCTCCAATATAAGGATAGTAGACCGGGCCGACCTGCCCCTGCGTCCTGACAGCCCGAGAAAATTCCGCAACCTGCTGCTGGCCCTGTTTCTGGGGTTGTTCGGCGGTCTGGGCCTGGCCCTGGTGATGGAGTACCTGGATAACACCGTCAAGTCGGCCGAGGACGTCGAGCGTTATTCGGGCCTGCCCACGCTGGGTGTGGTCCAGGTTTTTGATGAAGATGCCACCCTGAACGGTCATTATTATGTTTACCGCTCGGGGGAGGAGGATGGCAGAAAGAGAAAGAAGAAGGGGCAGGATAAAGCGGAGACCGAAAACGGGAGCGAGCCTCGCAGCATCGAGCTCATCAGCCATTTCGCTCCGGATTCGACCTTTGCCGAAAGTTACCGCTCGTTGCGGACTGCCCTGTTACTATCCGGACCGCTGACCAGCCTGAAGAGCCTGATCATCACCAGCCCGCTGCCCAACGAGGGCAAGTCGGTGACCATCTCCAACCTGGCGGTCAGCCTGGCCCAGATGGATAAAAAGGTGCTGCTGATGGATGCCGACCTGCGCCGACCGAAGCAGCACCGGATATTCAACCTTAAAAACCACGACGGCCTGAGCAACTATCTGACCATGGGCCTGGAACTCAATAAACTTATAAAGGCAACCCTGGTGCCTTCTCTTTACCTGTTAAACTCCGGTCCGGTACCGCCCAACCCGGCTGAACTTCTTGGCTCTGACCGGATGAAGGCCCTGCTGGAAAGGCTGAAAACCGCCTTTGATTTTATCCTGATCGATACTCCGCCGATCCTTTCGGTCACCGACTCCCAGGTGCTGGGAAAAATGGTGGACGGGCTGGTCCTGGTGGTACGTGCTGACCGGACTCCCAGGGAAGCCCTGAGGCAGGCCAGGGAGATTATCGACCTCCTGAAATTGAAGAGCTTCGGAGTGGTCATCAACGCTCTGAATCTGGACAATCGGGGATATTATCACCGGACTTACTACCGACATTATTATAAGAAATAAAAGTCGTGGATATCAAAGTCAAGACCTATTTCAGCCGGAATTCCGCCGGCGGTAGCCTGATCGACCTGCACACCCATCTTCTGCCCGACTGGGACGACGGGGCGGAGAGCTGGGAGGAAACGGATAGGATGGTGGAGATAGCCGCCTCCGACGGCATAGGGGCGGTCTGCCTGACCCCTCATATTTTCCGCTTTTCCCGCCACCAGGACAGTCAGGAAACCCTGGAGGAACGTTTCGGCCAGTTTTATGAACGTTATAAAGATGAAAACCGGGTAATGTTTTTCCGCGGGGCCGAGGTTTTCATCCACCCTGACCTGGTGCGAGAAGTGGGAGACAGGACCCTGAGCATAAATCAGAGCGAGTATGTATTTGTCGAATTTCCATCAGACCAGATTCCGGCCGGGACCCGGGACCTTTTTTACCGGATGATGCTGGCCGGTTATACCCCCATCATCAGCCACCCGGAACGAAACGACCTGCTCGGGCGGCAGCCGGAAATTCTGTTTGACCTGGTAAGCCGCGGTTGCCTGGCCCAGCTGACGGCCGGCAGTCTTACCGGCGGTTTCGGGTCAGAAGTCAAGAAGAGGGCTGAAATCTTCCTGAAGCATCATCTGGTACACCTGATGGCCTCCGATGCCCATGATTCAAAAAACAGGCGGCCGGTTCTGAGCCACGGGGTGGAGGCCGCCGCCCGAATAGTCGGCCAGGAAACGGCAGAAGCCCTGGCCCGCGATGTCCCCGAGGCCATTCTTAACAACCGGTTGGTTCCGGAGCTGGGTCGGCCGGTCTGTCCTTCGCGCGGCCGGAAATTGTTCGGCCTGTTCGGGGGCTAAAAAAAATATTGCTTGAAAAGACCGAATAAAACGACTATATTATAATAGAAAGGGAGGTAATTATGCTCCGCAAAGATATTTATCGGTCTCCCGCTTTGTCAGGGATGGTTCTACTGGCCTTTATGCTCTTGCTGCTGCCAGCTGAAACCCTGGCCGCGCCCACCGGTTCGCTGGTCGGGTTCATCTACGGAAGCGATATGAAGACGCCCGTTCAGAACGCGGTGGTTAAGGTCCGCAACGTTGACGACGGAAAAGAGTATGTAAGCGCTCCGACCGATGCCAGCGGCTCTTATAAGCTCGAGAAGCTCAAAGAAGGCAAGTACATACTTGGAATTACTGCACAGGACGGTGACTACAATTTCCCCTACATAATGGTTGTAAGAGGAGGAGAAATCGGCAAGCTGTCGCTGGCGCTCAAGGCAGGGGCCGCCTCCGGCCTGGGCCAGGAGAATGTTGAACCAACTGAAAAGGAAAGAGTCTCCTTTTTCAAGACGCCCGTCGGAATCGCCGTTCTGATGGTGGCCACCACCCTGGCTCTCTACGGGACCTTCAAGCTCCTGGAAGGCAAGGAAGAAGCCTCTCCCTCCAAGAAGTAACAAGTTTCTGCCGGCAGAAATCTTTCCAGCAGGCGGCTGTTCTGCAGAAAATTAATCTACCCTTATAAGTCTGGCTGACTTATAATAATCTTCAGAAAATCAGGATGGATAGCTTTATCTTCGTTGCGCTTTGCCTTCTCCTTTGGCTTATGCCTCTTCCTTTTGGCGGCAACATCGAGTGGGCAGTGCTGGGCCTGGAAGTGGTCATCTGGGTTCTCCTCCTGGTCTACCTGGTTTCTATGTTAAGGCGGAAACCGGTGGATATTCCAGCCGGTGGGCTCAGGCCTTACCGCCCGGTATATTTTCTTACCGGCCTGTTTTTCCTGGTGGCCCTGGTGCAGCTTGTCCCCTGGCCTGAGGCTCTTGTCAGAACTCTTTCCCCGGTGGCCTGGTCCTGGCGGTATTCTCTGGTTGAAGCAGGTGTGTTTGAGTCACCTGAATTCCAGACCCAGACTTTTTCCCTTTCTCCCTCTGGCAGCGCCTACGAACTGGTCAGATACCTGTCCTATGCCGCTTTTGTTTTCCTGCTGTCCAGGGTGCTGACCAGCCGGGCCAGAATCAGGGCACTGGCTTTTACCCTGATCAGCGCCGGAGTTTTCCAGGCCCTCTACGGGCTTTCGGAATTTTTTGGAGGGACCAACCGCATTTTCACCTGGGTTAACCGCTATTATTCAGGCAGCGCTTTTGGCACCTTTGTTAACCGCGACCATTATTCCGCTTTTCTGGAGATGCTTTTCCCGCTGAGCCTGGGTTATTTCCTGGTTCGCTCGGAATTTTTTACCTTGAAGCCGGGCCTCAGCTGGAGGCAGAAAATAGTTAGGTTCGGGCAGGAGCAGGTCCAGAAGTCGCTGCTTTTCATAGTACCCCCTCTGGTCATAGGCCTCGGGTTGTTTTTTTCCCGTTGCCGTTCGGGTATCATAATCTTCATAGTTGCCTTTTTTTTGACCCTGCTGCTGCTGTCCCTGACCAGCATCTCGGGCCAGAAGAAAACCGAAAAAAGGCTGGTCAGGGTGGTGGTGCTCCTGGTACTGCTGTCAGTGGTGCTGGTGGGTATCGAACCCGTTCTGGAAAGATTCGCCCAGGGTGGTTTTTTTGACCACAACCGGCTTCTTTTTTATTCCTGTACGCTTGACCTTATTTCCGACTATCCTCTTATGGGTTGCGGGCTGGGGACCTACCTCCAGGCCATAAATCATTACTTTTCGAAGGACTTAAATGTTATCCTCAGCCATGCCCATAACGATTACCTGGAAATACTGGCTGAAACCGGTCTGGCCGGAGGGGCGGCCCTGATTCTGGCCGCAATACTGGGTTTTGCCCTGGCTTTAGGAAGCTGGCTTAAAAGCCGTGACCCGCTGGCCAAGGGGATTGGCCTGGGGGCACTGATGGGTGTTTTTGCCATTCTCTTCCATAGCCTTACTGATTTCAGCCTGAGGATGCCTGGCAATGCCCTCGTCTGGTTGAGTCTGTTTGTTCTGGCGGTCAAAGTGCCGCTTATCACGGAGAAAAGGGAGATGGAGCCCATGACAGCCGAAACCAGCGGGCAGCCGGCCGGAAAAAGAATCCTCATCTTTCTGGGCCTGGTTATAAGCCTGATAATCCTGGCGCTTTCAGTCGCCTTCTATTCGGGATACTGGAATTATTTTCGTTATAAAGAAGAGCGGAATAATATCAGGAGCCTGGAGAGCAATTTCCCGGAGCTTGAGGTTCGCCTGGAAAAGGCCGTCAGGTATTATCCCTTCCCGGCTTTCTATGCCGAGCTGGGTCGGCTGCGCCTGCAGCGGGCTATGGCCGAGATAGAGTTCGGCCAGGCCGAAAGGGCTGAGCCGTTTCTGGACGCAGCCAGGGAAGCCCTGCAGCGAGCGATAGCCGGGAATCCGGTTGACCATTCTTTTCTCTGGGAACTCAGCAAGGTATATTTTCTGCATAACTATCCTCTGCTTACCTATGCCGACAAGGGACGGTTGCTCTGCCAGGAAGCTTTGAAGCGCCATCCTTATAACGAGTTTCTTTTTCTCAACATTGCCCTGGTGTTTCTGGAACAGTGGCCGCTGCTGGAAGGGGCGGAAAGGGAATGGCTGCGGCGGAATCTTAACAGAATGACAGCTGCCGACCCCGCATTCCTTGATAAATTGAAGAGAAGGTGGAAGCAGAATTATAAGGAGACACAAAGCCTGGAATCCAGGCTGGCCGAGCTCAGCCGGCTGGATTGAAAGCGGTCTGTCTGGCCCTGCTTCGCTCAGGACCGGGAAAGGAGCCTCTGATGATGAGAAAGGATGGGGATATGGCCAAGGTTCGTAACTGCATTTCAGCTTTTCTTGCTATTTTAATTTTAGCCTCGATATGTGTCCAGCTCCTGGCCGGGGAGGCTCTGGCCGAGGAGGCCCGCTACCGGCGTTTTTCCCGGGGGATAAACCTGCCTTACTGGTTCTGGCTTAACGACGGGCCCCTGCGGCCCCTGGAAAAGAAATATTCCGACACTGACCTGGCCATAATCCGGAAACTGGGACTGACCTACGTCCGCGTTCCGGTTGACATGGCCAATATTTATGACCGGGACAGGGAAGACAAATTGAACCCGGAGTCCCTCGAACTGTTGCTGACCGGGATAAAAAAAATAATAAACAGCGGGCTGGCGGTCAATTTTGACCTGCACAGCGTTTCTCAGAAGACCGGCGGTTCCGATTATTCAGGGCCACTTGGCCGGGATGCGGCCTTCACCGAGGAGTTTATTGATTTCTGGGAAAAGCTGGCCGAGAAGCTGTCGTCTTTTGACCCGGACTGGCTGATTGTCGAGCCCATGAATGAACCTGTTTTTCTGGGAGAAGAATACCGCTGGCCGCCCATCCAGAAACAGCTTATTGCCCGCATCCGGGCCAGGCTTCCCCGCCATACCATCCTGGCCACCGGAGCTTTCTGGTCAAACCTGTCCACCCTGCTGACCCTGGAGCCCCTGGATGATAGCAACATCTGGTACTGTTTTCATTTCTACGAGCCTCATCTTTTCACCCACCAGGGGGCTCACTGGAGTTCGGAGCTGGTCAAGAAGCTGAGGCGCGTTCCTTATCCTTCGTCGCCTGAGGCAGTGCTGAAAGCAATTTCCCTGGTAGGCCCGGAAGAGCTGAAGAAGGCCCTGGAGGCTTACGGCGAGGAAAGGTGGGATGCGGTCAGAATTGAAAACAGAATAAAGCAGGCGGCCGAATGGGCTGCCCGGCACAGGGTCAGGTTGATCTGCAACGAGTTCGGAGCTTACCGGACTTACTGTCTGCCACCATACCGGATAGCCTGGATTCATGACGTCCGGAAGGCACTGGAAAAGTTCAGCATAAGCTGGGCCATGTGGGAGTATGAGGGGGGATTCGGCCTGATTTACAGAAAAAATGGGAAGGCCGTTCCGGACAAAAAGGTGGCCCGGGCACTTGGTCTTGAAATAGACTGATTAAATAGTTAGACGGTTTAGCCGTTCAGGCCATTCTTAACACTGGACTGGATTCTGGCGAACTGGTCTTTTATTTTTTCTGGAAGCTTTGAGCTGCGGATGCGGTTGTTGAGTTTGAACCGGGAAATCTCTCTTAGATAATATTCAACCTGGTCAGTTTTTTTAAGATTATAGGCAGATAGCGTCAGGTAAACGAAAGCTTCTCCCAGTAAATCCGGTTCATTCAGGAGTCCAAAAGCCGCTATTTTCAGGTTCTCGAAGGCTTCCTGGAAATCACCCCGGTTGAAAGCGTCCAGCCCTTCATCAAACAACCTCAGGTAGAAAGGGTCAACCTGAGGGGAAACAGGGGTCTGCTGGTTTTGCCAGGTGCTTCCGGATAGAATTAACACCAGGCAGGATATCAGCAGGATCTGGAGAACCATCCGGAGTCTAAATTTCAGCACACAGGTCATCTTCAGATCTCCCTTTTATATTCTGAATTTTAATCGATTCAGGGCCGAAAAGCAAGTTGCCCGACCGCCGTGGTGTTTCAGGTCTCCCGGTGATAATATATAATCCGAATCAGGAAAAGGCCTAAGGTGAGAATACCCAGGGAAGCCGACCTCAAGAAGCTGGCGGAGATTTCTTCCCTGGTGATGATCCTGCCTTCCTCCATAGCTGTGGGGCTGGCCATTGGTTACCTGCTCGACCGCTGGCTGAAAACTGCCCCCTGGATGCTGTTAACCTGGTTGCTGCTGGGGGTGGCTTCTGGCCTGTTAAATCTTTTCCGGGGTGTCAGGAGATACCTTCTGGAAAACAGCGAACCGGGAGAAAAACCGCCCGAAAGCAATTGAATATCTCGGGAGGCCCGGATAGAATGGTGAAAAGTGCATGATGAACAACGATTGGTTAGAGAACTCCATCAAACGGGTTCCCCGGGTTACCCTCTTTCTGGGACTGGCTGTGGCCATCCCCACTGCTCTTCTGGGCGGGCTGGTATCGGGGGCGCTGGTTCTGGCCGGGGCAGCCCTGGCCGCCACCGGCTTCGTTTCTCTTAAGTTATTTATAAATAAATATTTACAGGCAGGCCCGGCTAAACTCCGGCGAAGGGCGGTCCTTTTTTATAGCCTGAGGTTGCTGTTGATTTGCCTTATCTTTTTAACTATAATCTTTTTCTTCAAAGTCCGGGTCCTGGCTCTGGCTGCTGGCTTCTCTCTGATTCTGGTGGCCATTCTGGCCGAGGCGGTCAGGCACCTGGCCGGAATAAAGCAATGGAAGGCTTAGAGCACGGCTTACCGATAGTTGATTTTTTTAATCTGATTCTGGGTAGGCCTCTGGCCGCAGTCCTGGCGCTGTTCGGTCTGCGGGTAAAAGACCCGGCCCATCTGCTGCCCGATTACCTGGTTATGACTCTGATAGTGGTCATCCTCCTGTCCGTCCTGCTGGGCCTGGCCGGACGCCGGGTGAGCCTCATCCCGGGCAAGACCCAGGTGGTGCTGGAAAGCCTGATAGATTTCTTTGAGGGGCTGATTGTCGACACCATCGGCGAGCAGGGAAAGAAGTACCTGCCGCTGGTGACCACCGTTGGCCTGTTCATCATGACCTCCAACCTGCTCGGACTGATTCCCGGGCTCATGTCTCCCACCAGCAAGCTGAACGTGACCCTCGGCTGTGCCCTGGTGGTCTGGCTTTATTATCACTGGCAGGGGATCAGGACCCAGGGAGTGCTCGGCTACCTGAAACACTTCACTGGCTCCAACCCCTTTCTGGCGCCGCTGCTGCTGCCGATCGAGATCATCAGCCATTTCTCCCGCCCGGTCTCTCTGTCGATGCGTCTTTTCGGCAACATCTTTTCGGAGGAACTACTGATCCTGATCATCGCTTCCATCATTCCCTATCTTCTGCCACTGCCTTTTATGGCCATCGCCATCTTCACCGCAGTGATTCAGGCCTACGTTTTCGTCCTGTTGACCTGCATTTATATAGCCGGGGCAATAGCCCACGAGGAAGAACATTAATGAAAAGGAGATTTAAGATGTTAAAGAAAGGCAAGTTCATCGGTCTGTTGATTTTTCTCCTGGCTTTGATGCTGACTCCATTGAGCGCTCAGACCGTGGACCCGGCCCGAGCTGACCTGTTCAAGCTTTCCATCATTGTGGGTGCCGGCGTCATCACCCTGGCGGTCATAGCCGGAGCTTACGGCCAGGCCAAGGCCATCTCTTCTGCCTGCGAGGGAATTTCCCGCAACCCGGCCGCCGGGCAGTACATCAGGGGAATTCTGATTTTTGGCCTGGTTCTGATTGAGACCCTGGTTATCTATGCCCTGCTCATCACCATCATCATCCTCATGGTCAAGTGGGGCGCCTATTCCTGAGGCCAGGCCTCAACCAGGATAGATGGCTCTGAACTTCTTTAAGATATTGCTGACTTCCTTCAGGCGGTTTAACCAGGACCGTTGCTGGACCGCCTCCATAGTCATTTCCTATTTTTCTCTGCTGTGTGTGGTCCCCCTGGTGGCGCTGTTCTATTACCTTGGGGTCAGGGTCCTGGGAAGTTCCGAACTGGTGGTGCGCAGTCTTAATATTTTCACTGAAGAATTTTTTGCCAGGATGGACCCGGCCTTTTTTAAGAGGCTGCAGGCCCTTGGCAGCAACCTGTCCAACCTGGGCTGGTTTGGCCTGGTCGGCTCCCTGGTGGCGGCCTCCTTCCTCTTTTCCAACCTGATTGCCACCCTCAACCAGATCTTCCGGGCCAGGTACCACAAGTCCTTTTTCTATAACCGGTTGATTGAATACGTGGTGATGATGATCATCGGAATAATACTGCTGCTTTCCATTTCCATAACTGCCCTCTGGACCGGCCTGCAAAAGTTCCTGCGAGAAAGCGAGACCTTCTCGGGCTTCCTCAACCCCAGACTGATAACCTTTGTCAACAATTTCTTTTTCCAGTATCTTCTGCCCTACGGGCTGACCTTTCTCTTCCTTTTCACCCTTTATAAGTTCATCCCGGAAACCCGGGTCCATACCCGCAGCGCCCTGTTGGCCGCGGCCATCGCCGCCTTTTTCTGGGAGGTCTTCAAGAGAGGCTTTGCTTTTTATGTCATCCATTTCTCGGCCGTGGGCATCGTGCTGTCCAAGATCCTGGCCGGGACCCTGACTTCGGTCATTTTCTTTCTTCTCTGGATCTCGGCCTCGCTGGTCATAATGCTCTGGGGAGCCGAGCTGGCTGCAGTGCTTAATCAGTACCTGGATTCGCTCCAGGCCAGCGAGGAGAAAGAAGAGGCCCGGCCCGTTCAGGCCTGAGTCAAATGCCGCGACAGGAACTTGACCAGCTGGTTCCTGGGCAGGGCCCCGACCACTGAGTCGACCGGCTGGCCTCCCTTGAAAAGAATCAGGGTGGGAATGCTCATGATCTGGTAACGAGCGGAGACCCCGGGATTTTCGTCGACGTTTACCTTGACCACTTTAAGCTGGTTATGGTAAGTTTCGGCTATCTGTTCTATCACCGGAGCTACCATCAGGCAAGGGCCGCACCAGGGCGCCCAGAAATCAACCAGGACGGGCAGGCTTGAGTTTATAACTTCCTGCTCGAAGGTGGCATCGGTAACCTGAATCAGGTTGCTGCTCATTTATTACCTCCGCTGTTTAAGTTCATAGCTTTACGATAAAGGAGTTTGTATTTCCTCACAAGGTTAGACCAGGAATTGTCGGCCCTGAGACAGTTGGCCCGGACCCGGTGCCAGAGGTCGGGACTGGAATAAGTCAGCAGGGCCTGGCTGACAGCCCGAAGCATGGCTTCTTCTGAATAATCTTCAAAAATAAAGCCGGTGCCAGTTCCCTCTTCGGGAGAAAAGGGCTGCACCGTTTCCCGCAGGCCGCCGGTGGCCCTGACCACAGGCACCGTCCCGTAGCGCAAACCGTGCATCAGGGTCAGCCCGCCCGGTTCCTCCAGAGAAGGCATCAACAGCAGGTCGGCTCCGGCCAGCACCTGGTGATAAAGGCTGGCGCTGAATTCGGGTTTGAAGGCCAGACGTCCTTTATGGGCATTCTGCAATTCGGCCAGGGCGCTTTCGTATTTCTCCTCTCCCTGCCCGGCCACCACTATCTGGCAGCCCGAAGACAACAGGGAGGGGATGGCCTTCAACACCAGGTCGATTCCTTTCAACCTGGTCAGGTAACCGACCACAGCCAGCAGGGGCTGGGAATCCCCGCCAGACAGTTGAAGATCTTTCTGTAGTTGCTTCTTGCAGACAGCCTTTCCGGAGGGGTCTTCCTGGTTGAAGTTGGCCGGAAGCAGAGGGTCGGTAGCTGGATTCCATTCCTCGTCGTCGATGCCGTTGCGCAGACTGTAGAGAGGTTTGCTTTGCCGGGAGAAGAAGGAACAGATTTCGGGTCTATGAGCCAGGACCTCATCCCGGTAAGTCCGGCTGACGGTATTAACTACATCTGCAAACAGAATGCCGGCTTTGAGAAAACTGAATTTTCCCTTGAAGGCCAGTTGCTGCGAATTCAGGTAATTCCAGTCGAGCCCGGTCAGGCTCAGCGATTCGGCCGGAAATTCGCCCTGGTAAGAAAAGTTATGAATGGTCAGGACACAGGCCGTCTTTCTGAGTGAGGGTTTTTTCTGAAAAATAGATTTTAAGAGCATCGGCACCAGGCTGGCCGGCCAGTTATGACAGTGGATGAGGTTGAATTTGAGACGGGTTGAGGCCAGAAATTCGCAGACGGCCCGGTTGAAAAAAATGAAGCGCTCGGCATTGTCGGGATAATCTCCCTGGGGTGAACCGTAAATGTAGTCGCGGTGAAAGTATTTTGGCTGGTCAACCAGGTAAAGGACGTACCGGCCCTGTTCAGCCCGGTAAACAGTGGCTGGTAGCTTTTTCTCTCCCACCGGGACCTGGAGGTCCTCAACGATAATTTTTTTGCCAAGTGATTCTATTTCAGGCCGGCGGTAATGGGGCAGGAAAAGGCTGACTTCCAGCCCGGAACGAGCCAGAAACCGGGCCAGCCCGGCCACCGCCTCAGCCAGTTCGCCCGAGCGAGCATAGGGCGCCAGCTCCGGCGTCACCATGGCTATTCTGAGTTTGTCAGCCATAAGAAAAAATGATAGCTGGCCGGGCGGGAAAAATCAATCAGCCGGGTCCGGGCGGTTAGACCGGGGCGGAGACCGTGGCTTGGGTTGTGTGGAAGGAATTTATTCGGCCCAGCCCAGCTTTTCTTTTACCAGCTGGTAATAACTCCGCCAGGGGGAGGTGACCAGCCGGAGGAACAGGTTTGATTTTTTAACTCGGACGACCATACTTCTGGGTACGGTTTCCCCGCGCTGGCCGTCTATCGTCAGGTAAACCTTTTCCTCCGGCGTCAGCAGCTTGATTTTTATCTCGGAGGTGGAAGGAATCAGCAGGGGCCGGAAGGAGAGGGTATGGGGGCAGATGGGTGTCAGAATTATGGATTCAATCCCGGGATGAACGATGGGTCCGCCGGCCGAAAGTGAATAGGCGGTGGAACCGGTCGGGCTGGAGAGAATCAGGCCGTCGCCCTTCAGGCGGGTGACTTCCTGGTCGTTGATGAAGATCAGCAGTTCTATCATCCTGGCCAGCGCGGACTTGTTCAGGACCACGTCGTTAAGGCAGATGTCATGTCTGTCCCCGTAGGAGATTTCCAGCAGGCTGCGCTGGCTGATGAAACCGTTCTTATTCTGGAGAAAAGCCTCAAGTACAGGCAGGGCCTCGGCCACCGGCACTTCGGTCAGGAAGCCGAGTCTTCCCAGGTTGATGCCTATAACCGGAATACCGGCCCGGGCCGCCTGGGGGGCAATGCTGAGCAGGGTGCCATCTCCACCCAGGACAATCAGGGCCTGGCAGCTCTCGGATAGGCTGTCGCGCTCCACCCCGCCCTTTAGTCCGATTTTCCGGGCGGCGATTTTTTCGGGAACAGGTTCAATTTTCCGGGCCTTCAAGAAGGAGACGATTTCTCTCAGAACCCGGTCAACTCCGGGAGCATGGGGTTTGATCACCAGGCCGATTCTCTTAATTTTCTGTCTGGTCGCCATCGGGCAGAATCTCCTGAATTTTTTTCTTTAATTCTTTCGGGCTCAAGCCGCCGGGCCCTATGCTCAGCCAGGCCAGGAATTCCTGGTTGCCTTTCTGTCCCAGGGTGTTGCAGGCCAGCAGGTCCTGGACCGCATAGCCCATCTGCCCGGTAGCGGCCAGGACTTTCTCCAGGACCTCACGCTGGACCTGGCTGTCCCTGATTATACCTTTTTTGCCGACCTGATTTCGACCGGCTTCAAACTGGGGTTTGACCAGGACCAGGACCTGGCCCGAACTCATAATTTTTCTCACGGCGGGAAGTATTTTAAGAACCGATATAAAGGACACATCGATGACGGTAAGTTCCGGGGTTTCGGGCAGGTCTTCAGGCTCAAGATAGCGGGCATTTTTTTCCAGAGTAATGACCCGTGGGTCTTGCCGGAGCTTCCAGTCCAGCTGTTTGATGTTAACATCCACGGCGTAAACCTTTCTGGCTCCAGCCTGGAGCAGGCAATCGGTAAAACCGCCGGTGGAAGAGCCTATATCCAGGGCCACTCTGTTCTCGACAGCTATCTTGAAAGTCCGCAGTGCCTGTTGCAGTTTAGCCCCGGCCCGGCTGACGTAGGGGAAAGTTTCCTGTAGCGATATCTCGGAGTCGGGGGAGACCAGCTGGCCCGGCTTTAGCGCCGGTTGATTGTTCACCAGTACCCGGCCGGCCAGGATCAGAGCCTGGGCTTTTTCCCGGCTGGGGGCCAGGCCTTGGTGGGTCAGGAGCAGGTCCAGGCGTATCTTTTTCATGCCGGTTCAGCTAAAGAAGTTTTTGCTTGCGGTAAAAATCCCTGATGGCCACGGTTAGAGTGTCGGCATCAAGGCCCAGTACCTTGCGGATTTCTTCTGGCTTCCCCAGAGGATAGATATTGGTCGGAAGACCGAATGACTTGAAGGCGGGCCCATAAACCTGGTGGCGGTCGAGCATTTCCCTCAGGGCGCTACCGAAGCCACCTTCCACCACTCCTTCTTCCAGGGTAACGACCAGCCTGGCCCTTCTGGCCAGTTCGGGAAGGAGAATTTCGTCCAGCGGCCGGGCAAACCTGGCGTTAACCACCGCCAGCGATATTCCTTCTTTTTCCAGCCGGCTGGCCACTTCCAGCCCGATGGCCACCATGTTGCCGTAGGCCACCAGCAAGTCCTGTCCGGTTTTTAAGACCTCGGCCTTACCGGCCGGGATAAAACGGAATTCTTTTTCCAGGGGTACACCCGGACCGGCACCCTTGGGAAAACGGATGGCCACCGGGTGTCCATACTGGAAGGCCGAGTATACCATGTGACGGAGCTCGTTCTCGTCGCGAGGAGCCATGAGGATTATATTCGGCATATGCCGCAGGTAGGCAATATCATTGGTACCCTGATGGGTAGGGCCGTCCTCTCCCACTATTCCAGCCCGGTCGAGGGCAAAGACCACAGGCAGGTCCATCAGGCAAACCTCGTGAAAAATCTGGTCGTAAGCCCGCTGGAGGAAAGTGGAATAAATGGCCACCAGCGGTTTCAACCCGGCAATGGCCAGCCCGGCGGCGAAATTGACGGCATGCTGTTCGGCGATGCCCACGTCAAAGAAACGGTCGGGATTCTCCTCGGCAAATCTATTCAGGCCGGTGCCGTCGGTCATGGCCGCAGTAATGGCTATGATACGGGAATCGCTGCGGCCGAGTTCGGCTACTGCTTCCCCGAAAATCCGGGAGTAGCTGGGCCGGTCTTCCTTCCTTACAGGTTCCCCGGTGGCAATGACAAAGGGTGAAGCGCTGTGAAACTTTTCCGGGTCGAGCTGGGCCGGGCGGTAGCCCTTGCCTTTCTGGGTTACGCAGTGGATGAGAATCGGCCCGGTATAATTTTTGGCATGGTTCAGAGCTTCAATGAGGCTGTGGAGACTGTGCCCGTGAATTGGACCGATGTACTTAATACCCAGTTCTTCAAAGAAGACCCCGGGGAAAAAGGTCTTCTTGATCAGGTCTTCCAGGGCCCGGGCTGCCCGGATCAAGGGCCAGCCCAGCTTCGGTATGGACCTCAGGACCGACTTGGTCTGTTCTTTTATTCTGAGGTAGGGTTGCCCGGAAACCAGGTAGGAAAGGTATCTGGAAAGGGCCCCGACGTTGGGGGAGATGCTCATTTCGTTATAATTAAGAACAATGATCAGTCTTTCCCGCAGGTGGCCGATCTGATTAAGGGCTTCGTAGGCCACACCGCCGGTTAGGCTGCCGTCGCCCACCACCGCGATGACGTTGTGCTTTTCGCCCTTGCGGTCACGGGCCACGGCCAGGCCGAGGGCCGCGGACAGGGCGGTTGAGGCATGACCGGTATTGTAAGCATCATGCGGGCTTTCCTCGAGGCAGGGGAAGCCGAGCAGCCCTCCAAACTGGCGCAACCGGGAGAACTCTTTCTGGCGACCGGTAAGCAACTTATGGGTATAGCACTGATGGCCAACATCCCAGACTATCTTGTCGCGGGGCGAATCAAAAACATAATGCAGGGCCAGGGTTAATTCCACCACTCCCAGGTTGGAGGCCAGGTGTCCACCGGTCCGGGATACCGTTTCGATGATTCGGGCCCTGATTTCCGTGGCCAGTTCGGCCAGTTCCTGAATGGATAGTTTCTTCAGGTCCTCAGGTCCCTTTATTATAGGCAGAATTTTTTCCGGGCTCATGTCTTCCCCTCCCGGTCGGGTTCCAATTTTTTTATGAAGTAAGACAGGATATCTGAATTTATCCGGGCTTCTTCCAGTGCTTCTTGCGCTTTTCCAAGCCAGGTTGTCAGCAGTTGCAGAGAGGCCGGTGTTCCCAGGATCCTGACCAGATTGGGACGGAAACCTCTTCTTCTTCCGGCAGACTGGTCCCGGGACAGGTCCTGGAGGTCATCGCCGAGCTGGAAGGCCAGCCCCAGGTATAATCCAAATTTCTCCAGGCCCCGGATGGCAGCTTCCGGGGCGCCGGCCAGCCTGGCTCCGGAAACGGCTGACACCCTGATCAATCCGGCCGTTTTCCTGGAGGCCATCTCCTGGTAAGCAGCCGGGTCGCGATTTTCGGGATGGAAATTGATATCCAGCCATTGCCCGGCGATCATCCCCCGCGGACCGGCGGCGCTGGCCATCTCGGCTGCTATCCGGGCTTTAAGCCCGTGGTCTTTTTCGGGGGTGGGGGCCATGGCCAGAATTTCGAAGGCCAGGGTCAGCAGACCGTCGCCGGCCAGCAGGGCCAGGGCTTCACCGAACTTTTTATGGCAGGAAGGCTGTCCGCGCCGGAAGTCATCGTCATCCATGGACGGAAGGTCGTCGTGGATCAAGGAGTAATTGTGGATGAGTTCCACGGCACAGGCGTAGGGTAGGAGCAATTCCTCCTGAGCTCCGAAGTGTTCTCCACTAACAAGGAGAAGCAGGGGGCGAAAGCGTTTTCCGCCGCCCAGCACCGCGTAACGCATGGCTTCAAAAACGGGAGAGTCTTCGGCCGAGAGATAGAAAACCAGGGCTTTCTCCAGGCTGGTTCGCTTTCGGTCCAGGTAAAGCTCGAGGTCGTTATTCATTTCTCAGTCGGTCCGTCCTGTCTGTTTTAGCTTTCTTCTTCGTCTTCTTCCTCTTCCCCGTCCTCTTCCAGGGATGAGGCGTTCAGTTCTTCCGGGATGAAGTCGCGGGCCTGCAGCTCGCCCTTTTCATCTCTGAGCAGAATTTCGATTTTCTTTTCGGCCTTATCCAGCTCGGACCGCAGGAACCTGGTCAGCTTTATTCCCTTTTCAAACAGGGCCAGGGATTCGTTCAAAGCCAGACCGCCCTTTTCCAGTTTGTTGACGATCTGCTCCAGTTCGGCCAGAGCCTTTTCAAAATTCATCTCTTTTGGTCTGGTATTCATTGGCTCTCCTTGATGAACTTTGATTCAATCTTAATACTGGGGTCAACCCGGTTAACCCGGCAGTTGAGCTCTCCCCGGTAGAAGGAAACAATGACTTCTTCGCCGGGCTCGACTTCGCTGGCTTTCTGCACTGGCAAAAGGCCACCGGCTTTCCAGCAGATGGTATAACCTTTCTTTATGATGTTTAACGGAGACAGGTTATTGAGGGAGGAAGCCAGCCTTTTCCAGACCCCGTTGAGCTCACTCAGCCTTATCTGCAGCAGGTGGCACATGGTTTGACCGAGCTGCTGGCTGCGATTCTTATAATCGGACAGTGCCTGTTTCCTGCTCTGGATGGCCTTCCAGGCCCGGTTGTCGAGCTCGTCCACCCTCTGGCCGAGGCTCATCAGGCGGAATCTGAAATTGCGGATGATGCGCTCTTCGGCCAGGAGGTTGACCCGGCTGCGCAGCCTCTCCAGGAAATATTTTTCCAGCTGGCAGAGGCGGTTGAGCAGGTTGTCGATCTTATCCCGGAATTCTTCTTCCTTGGAGACGACCATTTCGGCCGCGGCCGAGGGGGTGGAAGCCCGGATGTCAGCCACGAAGTCGGCGATGGTGAAGTCTATTTCGTGCCCGACGGCCGAGATGACCGGTTTGGTTTTCATGCAGTTGAAGATGGCCCTGGCCACCACCTCTTCGTTAAAAGCCCAGAGGTCTTCTATCGAGCCGCCGCCCCGGCCGACAATGACCACATCTATATCATCCCGGCGGCTGAAGTAGTCCAGGCCGCGGGCGATATTCTGGGCCGCCCCTTCTCCCTGAACCAGGGAAGGGTAAATGATGATATGCAGGCGATTGAAGCGGCGTTCGATAATCCTGAGGATATCGCGAATGGCCGCCCCCGTGGGAGAGGTTACGATTCCGATTTTCTTGGGTAGCAGGGGAAGTTTTTTCTTGTGCCTGGAGTCGAACAGACCTTCGGCCTGTAGCTTGGCCTTCAGCTGTTCGAAGGCCAGCTGCAGCGCTCCCTTGCCCCGCGGTTCCAGCTTTTCCACCACCAGCTGGTAATCCCCGCTCTTTTCGTAAACGGTTATCCGGCCACCGCAGATAACCTTCATCCCATCTTTAAGCTCAAACCGCGGGGACGGGCTGTTTTTCTTCAGTTCTGACTGAATGCGACTGGCCTCGTTGCGGAACAGGACAGAGCGCAGCTGGGCGTTTTCATCTTTGAGGGTAAAGTAAAAATGGCCGGAAGCCGGCTGCCTGAGGTTGGATATTTCCCCTTCCACCCAGACGAAGGGAAAAGCCGATTCCAGCTCCAGCCGGACCAGCCGGGTCAGCTCGCTGACCGTGTAAACGCGGTCCTTGATAATCAGGCTTTCACTCTTCACTCTGATCCTCGGTTAAAAACTCGCGCCTTATTGTCAAGGCCTTTCCACTGGCCGGGTCAATATCAATAAAGACGGCGCTCAGCATCAGGCCGTCGGTGGCCGGCTCGAAGCGTTGTGGCCTGGCCGTCAGGAACCTCTGCAGGGCCTGTTCCGGTTTCATCCCGATGACAGAATTCAGGCCACCGGCCATCCCCACGTCAGTTATGTAGGCGGTCCCGCCCGGCAGCAGCCTTTCGTCGGCGGTGGGGATATGGGTGTGAGTGCCTATGACCGCCGACACCCGGCCGTTAAGATACCATCCCAGGGCCTGCTTTTCCGAGGTGGCCTCGGCGTGAAAGTCTATTATAACTATCGGAGTAATCGGAATAATTTCTGACAGCAGGCGGTCGGCGGTAAGGAAGGGGCAGTCGATTGGCTCCATGAAGACCCGTCCCTGAAGGTTGACCACGGCTGCCTTGATTCCCTTTTCGCTCTGGTAAATGTAGTAACCGTGACCGGGGTTGACCGCCGGGTAGTTGGCCGGGCGCAGCAGCCGGGTTTCCCTCTCCATGTAGTTCAGGACTTCTTTCTTGTCCCAGATATGGTTGCCGGAGGTCAGCACATCCACCTGGAAAAACAGTTCCTTGCCCGTTTCCTCGGTCAGGCCATTGCCGCCGGCGGCGTTTTCGGCGTTGACCACCACCAGGTCGGGCCGGTACTTTTTCCGCAGTTCTGGCAGGAACCGGGAAAGGGCCCGCCGTCCCGGTCGGCCGATGAGGTCTCCGATGAACAGGACTCCAAATTTATCTGGCATACTCCACCGCTCTCATCTCTCTTATGACCATGACCTTGATCTGCCCGGGGTAGTCGAGCTCATCCTTGATTTTCTGGGCGATGTCCCGGGCGATGACCATGGCCCGGTCGTCTGAAACTTTCTGGGCGTCGACGATGATCCGGATTTCCCGGCCGGCCTGCAGGGCAAAGGCCTTGGCCACGCCCTCAAAGGAAGTGGCGATCTGTTCCAGCTTCTCCAGGCGCTGGATGTAGGTTTCCAGCAGTTCACGCCTGGCGCCCGGTCGAGCGGCCGAAAGGGTGTCGGCCGCCTGAACCAGCACGGCTTCCACCGAGGGGAAATCTATGTCCCGGTGGTGAGAGGCAATGGCCTGGATGACCGCTTCTGATTCACCGTACTTCTTGGTCAATTCCACGGAGAGTTCGGTGTGGGTGCCCTCGTAGTCCTTATCCACCGCCTTGCCTATATCATGGAGGAGCCCGGCCCGCAGGGCCACGTTGACGTCGGCTCCCAGCTCCCTGGCCATCAGGGCAGACAGCATGGCCACTTCTTTAGAGTGCTGCAGGACGTTCTGGCCGTAGCTGGTGCGGTATTTCAGTTTGCCGAGATACTTGATCAGCTCAGGATGCAGGTTCTGGATGCCGAGCTCGTACAGGGTATTTTCGCCTTCCTGTTTTATTTTCTCTTCCAGCTCGGCCCTCACCTGTTCCACAATATCCTCAATCCTGGCCGGATGAATCCGGCCATCGGCCACCAGTTTTTCAATGGCCATCCTGGCCAGCTCTCGCCTCAGCGGGTCAAAACTCGACAGGATAACTGCTTCCGGCGTGTCGTCGACGATGATGTCAACTCCTGTGGCCATCTCCAGGGCCCGGATGTTGCGGCCTTCGCGCCCGATGATCCTGCCCTTCATGTCATCTGAGGGCAGGTCCACCACTGAAACAGTGGTCTCCACCACGTGCTCGGCGGCCGAACGCTGGATGGCGTTGGAGATTATCTCCCGGGCCAGGGCCTTGCTCTTCTCCCGGGTTTCTTCTTCCACCCGCCTGATGGCTTGAACGGCCTGAAGCTTGGCCTCATCTTCGATCTTTCTGATCAGGGTATTGCGGGCTTCTTCCTGGGTCAGGCCGGCGATGCGTTCCAGTTCTTCCGTCTGCTTCTGGAGAGTCTCGGTGATTTTCTGTTCCAGGGCCTCCAGTTCTTTTTCTTTTCCATACAGACGGCGCTCCTTGGCCGACAGGTCCCTTTCTTTCCTCTCCAGGTTCTGATAGCGCCGTTCCAGGGCCTCTTCCTTGTTGAGCAGGCGCCTTTCCAGCTCACTCAGTTTGCGCCTTTTTTCCCTGGTCTGGGCTTCAAACTCGGCCTGCCGGGCAGCATCCTTTTCCCGGGCCTCGGCCTCAGCCTGTTTTTTTATTTTTTCGGCTTCTTCGGCCGCCCTGGCCAGTATCTCTTTAGCCCGGGCTTCGGCCTGCAGCAACCCTTTTAACCCGCGGCTCCGCTTGAGCAGCAGGAAAATAAAAAACAGGAGAATTAAAGATAAAACGGGGATTCCCGCGATCAGTACGGCCTTCATGGTCAAACCTCCTCACCGGACCACAGGGCCAAAGGAGCTGGGGTGAGGTCAGGCCATTACTCTGGAAGGATAAAGAGCTTCCGCCCCTTAAGGCTGTGACAGAAGCCACGGTTTTTTCTCTCTGAAAATATCCCGCAATTAGACTCGTGGTCTAATCTATCGAAAGAAACAGACAAAAAATCTCCTGCATTAAGGGGTAAGTTTTTCCAGAGTTTCATAATCATTTTCATGTTGCTTAACCTGATCCTCGATCCTGGCCAGTTCCATTTCCAGGTGGCTGAGGGCCTCTTTCAGTTGATCGATCCGGCTTTGCGATACGTACAGCTCGTCGGCAATGTTCAGGGCGGTCAGGACGGCGATCTTGGCCAGGTCCGACGACCGCGATTTGAGGGCCACCTCCCGCATTTTCTGATCAACGAAAGAGGTCAACTGGCCGATGTATCTTTCGTCTTCTTCTCCTTTGACGCAGATCCTGAATTTATTTCCAAAAATTTCAATCTCAATTATTTTCTCTTTCATACACCCAGCTTTTCCATCTGAGTGATCAGGGCCTCTATCCGGCTTTTGACCTGTTCTTTTTCTTCCTGCTGCTTCTTCAGTTCTTCTTCCAGGCTGCAGAGCTTCCGCAGCCTTTCCTCCAGCTCCTTCTTCTCAGCCTTCAGGTGCTTGAGCTCATCCTTGAGGCGGGCGTTTTCCTGGGAAAGCCGGGAAAAAATCTCTGCCAGCTGAGTTATCTTGCCCTCCAGTATTTTAATCCGCTCCAGCTCGGATGTCAATTTGGCCTCCTTACCTCAACTGAATCTTAAGGGTGGATTTAAGTTGCGAAGTTATTTCCTGCATGGCCCGGTCGACCTCTTCGGTCTGCAGGGTGCGGGCTGAATGCCTGAAGTTAAATCTGACAGAAAAACTGACTTTGCCCGGCGGCAGGTTTTTCCCCTGGAACCTGTCATAGATCAGGAAATTTTCCAGGTATGGTATGTTCAGTTTTTGCAACTGCTCTTGAATTTGCTGATAGGTCAGGCTGTCTTCTACCAGGAAGGACAGGTCCCGGCTGACGCCGGGGAACCTGGGAACCGGCTGGAATCTGAAAGCCCGGGGTTGTTTGCGCAGCAGTTCGTTCAAATCTATTTCGGCACAGTAAGCCGGACGTTCCAGGTCATAGTTCCTGGCCAGATTGCTGTTCAGCAGCCCCAGCAGGCCGACGGGCTCTTTCTTGACCAGGATTTTCAGGGCCTGGCCGGGTTCAAAGAACGGATGCTCGACCGGTTCAAAGGACAGCTGGTCGTAACCGAGGTAATTGCAAACGTCTTCCAGAGCACCTTTAAGGACGTAGAAGTCTGTTTCTTTTTCTGCTTCTCTCCAGGTTCTGCCCGACCTGAGACCGGTGGTCAGGATTCCCAGGTTCAGGTTTTCGCGGTGTGTCTCTTCCCCTTCCCAGTAATATATATTGCCCACCTCGAAAATATGCACTCCTTCTGCTTCCCGGTTGAAGTTCCAGACGGCATTTTCCACCAGGCCGGGGAGAAGAGAGGTCCTCAGTGAAGATAATTTGGCTGAGATGGGATTCTTCAGTTTTATCGGGCGGCAGCCGGTTTGCCAGAGCAGTTCCTTTTCCGGGTCGGCGAAGCTGAAATTGATTACTTCGTCAAAACCATGATGAAAGAGAACTTCTTTCAGGCGCCAGACCCGGTCTCTCCTCCGGTCGGCCGGAAGCTCAAACGATTTGACCGGGGTTACAGCGCTGGGGATACGGTCGTAGCCATAGAACCGGGCCACCTCCTCGACCAGGTCGGCTTCCCTTTCCAGGTCAACCCGGAAGGTGGGTATCTCGGCCGTCCAGACCCGGGGGCTCTGTTCTCTGAGTTTCAGCCCGAGGCTGGAGAGCGTTTTCACCACAAATTCCGGCTCGATTTCCAGGCCGAGAAGCTCATTAACTCTTCTAAGCCGCAGGGTAACTGTTCTGGGTTTCCGGGGGACCGGATAGAGGTCGAGCAGGCCCCGGGAGACCCGGCCGCCGAATTCGCACAGCAGGGAAGCAGCCATGACCGCCGCGGCCGGAGCGGCATTAGGGTCAGCTCCGCGCTCGAAGCGGTAAGAGGCGTCGGTGCTAATCCCCAGTTTTTTGGCCGTCAACCTTATAGAAACGGGGTTGAAGTTGGCGCTTTCTATAAAAACGTCGGTGGTGGATTCGGTTATACCGGATTCTTCTCCGCCGATAACCCCGGCAATGGCCACCGGTGTCGTTTCGTCGGCTATCACCAGCATTTCCTGGTCCAGCTCCACCGGCTGTCCTTCGAGAGTCCGGATGGTTTCTCCCTTTCTGGCTTTCCTGATTTTGATTTTCCCACCTCTTAATTTTTTTAGGTCAAAGGTGTGGATGGGCTGCCCGAGAGAAAAGCAGACGAAATTGCTGACGTCCACCACGTTGTTGATCGGCCTGAGGCCGACGGCTTCCAGCTTTTTCTTCAACCAGTCCGGGGACGGCCCGACCCTGACTCCCTTGACCACCAGGCCGCAGTACCGCGGACAGAGCTGGGGGTCCAGGATGTTGATGTCCACCAGGCCAGAGGTGGCCTGGGGCAGTTCCTTCAGGGGCCAGTTCCTGGTCTTGAGGCTTAGCTCCAGCAGGGTAGCTATTTCCCGGGCCACTCCCAGGTGGCCGAGGGTGTCGGGCCGGTTGGCATAGGTTTCTATTTCGAAGACGGTGTCTTCGCCCACCGGGGTTACCGACTCCACCATCAGCCCGATCTGGTTCAGGCAGCCGGCCAGCTCCTCCGGCGGGAGATTGAGGTTCACGAACTCTTTGAGCCAGGAATAAGATATTTTCATCTTCGGTTAAACTGCCTTAAAAATCTCAGGTCGTTCTCGTAAAAATGCCTGATTTCCGGGATCTGGAAGGCGAACATGGCCGTCCGGTCTATTCCCAGGCCGAAGGCCCAGCCGGAATAAACTTCCGGGTCGATGTTTACATTCTTGAAAACCTGGGGGTCGACCATTCCTGCTCCCAGGATTTCTTTCCAGCCGCTGCCGCCGCAGACCCGGCAGGCAGCATCCTGCCCGCCGCAGACGATGCATTCAATGTCCACCTCGGCCGAAGGTTCGGTGAAGGGAAAAAAGCTCGGCCGGAAGCGAAGTTTTATTTTTTCTCCGAACAGGGTCTTGATAAAGTATTCCAGGGTTCCCTTCAGGTGGGCAAAGGTTATGCCCCTGTCCACTACCAGCCCTTCCACCTGGTAGAACATCGGCAGGTGGGTGGGGTCGGGCGTTTCCCTCCGGAAAACCTTGCCCGGGATAATAATCCTGATGGGCGGTTTCTTTTTTTCCATCACCCTGATCTGCACCGGAGAAGTGTGCGTCCTGAGAAGCAGTTTGTCGTTTATGTACAGGGTGTCCCAGCTGTCGCGGGCCGGATGATGCGGCGGGAAATTCAGGGCTTCAAAGTTGTAATAATCGGTTTCTATCTCCGGGCCTTCTTCCACGGAGAAACCCATGGAAATGAAAATTCTCTCGATTTCCCTCTGGAAGAGGGTGATGGGGTGGGGCGAGCCCCAGTAGAGCTGCCTGCCCGGCAGGGTCAGGTCTTCCAGCTGTTTCACCCGGGCCGGGGACTGGAGTTTTTGTTCCAGCTCGGCCAGGAGGTTCTGGATATCTGTTTTAAGCTCGTTGAGAAGCCGCCCGGCGCTCTTTTTCTCATCCGGTCCCAGGGTCTTGAATTCTTCGAACAGCAGGGTCAGGTGGCCTTTCTTTCTGCCCAGGAAAGCCTGGCGCAGTTCTTCCACCTGCCGGGCCTCCTTCACCCTGGATACCTGGTCGGCAAAGAGCCGGCGGTAATGGTCGATTTTTTCCAGCAGGCTGCTCATGGCCCCGCTCAGACCTGGGCTTGTTTGGCCTTATCCACCAGGAAAGCGAAAGTCTGGGGAGCGGACACGGCGATTTCTGCCAGTATTTTCCGGTCGAGGTCGATGTTAAGGGCCTTTAAGCCCTTGATGAAACGACTGTAGGACAGGCCGTTGGCCTCGGCCGCAGCCTTGATCCTTATGATCCACAGCTGGCGGAAATCCCTTTTCCTGGCCCGGCGGTCGCGGTAGGCGTACTGCAGGCCCTTTTCCACAGTCTCCTTGGCGGTCCGGTAATTGCTTTTCTTGGTTCCCCAGTAACCTTTGGCTAATTTTAATATCTTTTTCCTTCTGGCTCTTTTCTTGGCGCTTCTTTTTACTCTTGGCATCGGCGCTTCTCCTTTCTAGAAAATGGTATCAACAGTCAGCCTGGAGTGTCTCCCTAAAAATCATAGGGTAGCATTTTCTTGACAGTCTTGCGGTCCGCCGGGCTGAGTTCGGCCGGCTTGCCTAACTGCCTTATTCTCTTGGCAGCTTTCTTAGTCAGAATGTGGCTCTTGTTGGCTTTTTTGTGCAGCACTTTTTTGCTGGCTGTTATCTTGAACCTCTTTCTGGCTGCTTTTTTGGTTTTTAGTTTTGGCATCTTTACCTCCTGTTTTTATCGGCACTATCAACGCCATGGTGGCCCAATCGTGCGTCTTGACTTCGCCGTCCTGGCGGGCGATGTCGGAGACATCGCTCAGGATTCTGTTCATGATCTGCTGGGCCATCTCGGGATGGGCTCTTTCCCTGCCTCTTATCATTATGGTTATCTTAACCTTGTTACCTTCCTCGATGAACCGCCGGACATGTTTCATCTTGAAGTTGTAATCGTGGATGCTGATCTTCGGTCGGAACTTGATTTCCTTGATCTGGACCTGCTTCTGGTGTTTCCTGGCTTCATGCTCTTTCTTGCGAAGCTCATAGAGGAACTTACCGTAATCCATTATCCGGCAAACCGGCGGGTTGGCCTGGGGGGCGATTTCCACCAGGTCCAGCCCCTTTTCCCTGGCCAGGGCCAGGGCCTGGGGAACGTTCATTATCCCCAGCTGGTTCTTGTCCTCATCAATCACCCTGATTTCCGGAGCTCTGATCATCTCATTGATCCGGTGCGGTCTTTCCTTGGCTTTGGCCGGGCGATAAGGTTCTCGATGATAAATAGTTGACCTCCTTTTATATATTATATTTTGATTTCTAAAGATTTGCTGTTTACCAGGTCGTTCAGCCGGGCCATCAGGTTGCCAACCGGAAACTGCCCGCGGTCGCCCTGGCCGTGAATCCTGAGGGACAGGTTGCGGCTGGCAACTTCTTTATCCCCGACGATGGCCATCAGAGGAATCTTCTGCAACTCGGCCTGCCGGATTTTCTTGTTGACCTTCTCTCTGGAGCCGTCCACCTGAACCCGGAAGCCTTCTGCCCTGAATTTTTCCTGGAGTTCCCGGGCGTAGTCTTCATGCCGGTCGGCTATGGGCAGGATGACCATCTGGACCGGGGCCAGCCAGAGCGGGAAGCTACCCTTGTAATGCTCTATCAGCACGCCGAAGAACCTCTCCATAGAACCCAGCAGCGCCCGATGAATCAGGAACGGCCGGTGGAAATTTCCGTCCTCACCGACATAGCTCAGTTCAAAACGCTCGGCCAGGTTAAAATCCAGCTGGACGGTGGTGCACTGCCAGAGCCGGCCGATGGCATCCCGGATCTTGATATCTATCTTGGGCCCGTAAAAAACGCCTTCGCCCTCATCGATCTGGTAGGGAAGGCCGGCGTGTTTCAGGGCTTCTTCCAGGGCTTTTTCCGCTTTGTTCCAGTCTTCCAGGCGTCCGACATACTTATCGGGTCTGGTGGCCAGGTAGATGCCATAGTCCTTGAAACCGAAAGCGCTCAGCAATTTTATGGCCAGCCGGATGACCCTCTTGATTTCATCTTCCAGCTGGTCTCCCCGGCAGAAAATATGGGCATCATCCTGGGTGAAGCCACGCACCCGGCACAGGCCGTGCAGCACGCCACTTCTTTCGTAGCGGTAAACGGTGCCCAGCTCGGCCCAGCGCAGGGGAAGCTCGCGGTAGGATCGCTGCCTGGATTTATAGGCAATGATATGGAATGGACAGTTCATCGGTTTGAGCTGGTACTGGAAGCCCTCAAACTCAAGCGGCGGGAACATGGCCTCGTAAAACTCGGTGTGGCCGCTTCTCTTCCACAGGTCAAGCTTGGCAATGTGCGGAGAATAGATGAAGTCGTAACCGTCCTTTAAGTGTTCGTCTTTCCAGAAAGACTCTATCAGATGTCGGATGATAGCGCCTTTAGGATGCCAGATGACCAGCCCCCCGCCCAGGTCTTCGCTGGTCCCGTAAAGGTCCAGTTCCTGACCAAGGTGGCGATGGTCGCGCTTTTTCGCTTCTTCCAGGAAATTAAGGTAATCCTGGAGCTCTTTCTGGCTGAAGAAGGCGGTGCCGTATATTCTCTGCATCTGTGGCCCGCGCTCGTCGCCTTTCCAGTAAGCGCCGGAAACAGACAGCAACTTGAAATGCTGGATATGGCCGGTTGACGGCAGGTGGGGGCCCAGGCAAAAATCTATGAAATCTCCCTGCTCGTAGCAGGAAACCCGGTCGCCGCCTTTTTCCTGGATCAGCTCAACTTTAAGGGTTTGACCACGGTCGCGGAAGATTTTGATGGCTTCTTCCTTGCTGACTATCAGCCGTCTTACCGGCTGGTTGAGGTCAACAATCTCTCTCATCCGTTTTTCTATGGCTTCCAGGTCTTCCGGAGTGAACGGGGTGTCGCGGAGAAAGTCGTAGTAGAAGCCATTTTCTATGGCCGGCCCGACTCCCACCTGGATTCCGGGAAAGAGGTCGGTTACGGCATGGGCCAGCAGGTGGGCAGCACTGTGCCTCAGAACTTCCAGGGCTTCAGGGTCGGAAGAGTAAACCAGGGAAATTTCCCTTTCCCGGTCGACCGGGTGGCTCAGGTCCAGGAGCTGGCCGTCCGAGCGGAACAACAGCGGTTTTTCCGTCAGCGGCAGCTCGGATAGCAATTCGGACAGAGGAGCACCCTTTTTTATAAAAAAAACGGACTGCTCAACCTTGATTCTGATCAGGTCTTCCATCGGTTAAAGTCAACTTTTCTTACTTTAATTCTATCTTATCACACCCGGGCTAACTTTTATCCGCAGGAGATAAAAATTAGAAAAGGTGGTAGGCGCGGAGGGGATTGAACCCACGACCTCTTCCGCGTCAAGGAAGCGCTCTCCCACTGAGCTACGCGCCTGTCCAACGCTTTTATAAGCTCATATATATTAATTAAATCAAGCCTTAACTGTCAAGCAAGGGTGTTTTCAGAGTCAGGAGGTACTGATCTGTTAAGGGGGAACCATCTTTTTTACACCGGGATGATAATCGCCTGGGCCGGCCATTATCTTCAGGTCTCCTGTTGGATGTCCGTCTGACATTTGCCCCGAAGATGGGTATAATAGAAACATGATAGGCATTATGTCAGATTCCCATGACCATCTGCCGGCCATGCGCCAGGCGGTAGACCTCTTCAACCGGGCAGGATGTTCTCTGGTGATTCATGCCGGCGATGTGGTGGCTCCCTTTGCAGCCAGGGAATTGAAGAACCTGCGCTGCCCGGTGAAGGCTGTTTTTGGCAACTGTGACGGCGAAAAAGAAGGCCTGGCTGAAGTCTTCCGGGCATTCGGCCAGATCGCAGCTGGCCCCCTGGTTTTCATCCATGCACATCTTCGCTTCCATGTTTCTCATTACCCGGTAGAACCACCTCTCCCGGCCAGGGCTGACGTCGTGGTTTTCGGCCATACCCACCGGGCCCAGGTAAACCGAGATGGAAACCTTGTCGTGGTCAATCCCGGTGAAGTCTGCGGCTGGGTCAGGGGAGTGAGCACCGTGGCCATCCTGGACCCGGCCACCCTGGTGGTGGATATAATCCCTCTGTAAGGCAGAGGATACTGATGAAGGGTATACCCAACAGGCAAAAACCGGCCTGGCTTCCGGTTCGGAAATCAGGCAGGAAAGACCCGGGCCATCCCGGTTACGACCGTCCGGGCTGGAAGAAGAAACGGAAGCCGGGGAACAGGACAAGTCCCTGAGTGGCCGGGCAGGATTAGACTTTAAACCCCTTTTTTTGCTATACTTATCTGTTAATTTTGCCCGGCGACGGGCCGAGTTGAAATTTAAGCCTAAAAGGAGTTTTTCAGAATGAAAAAGGTCATAATTATGGGAGCTGCCGGAAGAGATTTCCACAACTTCAACGTCTTCTTCAGGGACAACAAAGATTACAGGGTGGTGGCTTTTACCGCTACCCAGATTCCCGACATTGAAGGCCGCAAGTACCCCGCGGCTCTGGCCGGTAAGCTCTATCCCCGGGGAATTCCCATCTATTCGGAAGCTGACCTGACCGATCTTATCAAGAGCTACAGGGTGGATGAAGTTCATTTCGCTTACAGCGATGTTTCTCATGAATACGTGATGAATAAGGCCTCCGAGGTGCTGGCGGCCGGAGCCAGCTTCGTGCTGCTCGGACCGAATGATACGATGATCAAGAGCCGCAAACCCGTGGTGTCGGTTTGCGCCGTAAGGACCGGTTCCGGCAAGAGCCAGACCACCAGGAAGGTAGCGCTGACCCTGAAGGCCAAGGGACGCCGGGTGGTGGTCATCCGTCACCCGATGCCCTACGGCGACCTGGTGAAACAGGCTGTACAGAGGTTTGCCACCTACGAGGACCTTGACCGTCACGAGTGCACCATCGAAGAGAGAGAAGAATACGAACCCCACATTGACAATGGCATAGTGGTCTATGCCGGGGTCGATTATGGAGCCATCCTGAAACAGGCCGAAAAAGAGGCCGACGTGATTCTCTGGGATGGTGGCAACAACGATTTCTCTTTTTACAGGCCTGACCTGGAGATCGTGGTGGTCGATCCGCACCGGGCTGGACACGAGCTTCGCTACCATCCGGGCGAGACCAATTTCCGCCGGGCCGATGTTTACGTGGTCAACAAGATTGACACGGCCGACCAGGATAAGGTCCAGCAGGTACTCGATAACATAAAGAAGGTTAACCCGAGAGCTAAGGTAATTAAAGCTAACTCTCCGATCTACGTGGAAGACGGTTCTCAGATAACAGGCAAAAGGGTTCTGGTTATAGAGGATGGACCCACTCTGACCCATGGTGGCATGCGCTACGGGGCCGGAATAGTGGCCTCCCAGAAATACCAGGCCGCCGAGGTAATTGACCCCAGGCCTTTTGCCGTGGGCAGTATCAAGAAGACTTTTGAGAAATACAATCACCTGGATAAGGTTTTGCCGGCCATGGGCTACGGAGAAAAGCAGATGAAAGAGCTGGCGGCTACCATCAACCGGATTGACTGTGACCTGGTGGTCAGCGCCACCCCGATCGACCTGAACCGGGTGATCAAGGTAAACAAGCCCATGCTCAGGGTTCGCTACGAGCTGGATGAAGTCGGCACCCCGAACCTGAAAACTGTGCTCAAGGATTTTTAATACAGGACAGGGGGAGACAGAGGTAAAAAGCATGAAGACCAGGATTGCCCTTATCGCTTTCGGCGGGAATGCCATTCTGCCGGAAAACCAGAGAGGTCTGCAGGAAGAACAGATGCGCAATTCCCGGAAAGCGGCCGAGCTGATGGTTCAGATCATCAAGAAGGGCTATGAGCTTATTGTCGTCCACGGCAATGGCCCGCAGGTGGGTAACCTCCTCATCCAGATGGAAGAGGCTTCCAACAAGATACCCCCTTTCACCCTGGATGTCTGCGATGCCATGACCGAGGGCAGCATGGGTTTCATGCTGGAAAAAGCCATCGTCAATGAGTTGCGAAAAAATTCTATTGACAAGGATGTGGCTACCATCATCACCCAGGTTGTGGTTGACAAGGATGACCCGGCCTTCCAGAAGCCGACCAAGCCGGTAGGGCCGTTCTACCCCCGTTTCCGGGCCCAGCAACTGGCCCGCCAGAAAAAATGGGTCATGGTGGAAGACGCCGGCCGAGGCTACCGCAAGGTTGTGGCTTCGCCCAAACCCATAGACGTTGTTCCAAAATGGATCATCAGGGACCTGGTGATGTCCGGCCGGGTGGTGATTGCTGCCGGTGGCGGCGGCATCCCGGTCGTTCTGAACAGCCGTGGCCTTTACGAGGGGGTGGAAGCCGTTATCGACAAGGATTATGCGGCCAGCCTGCTGGCCAGGGAAGTCGGGGCCGATCTGTTCATCATCCTTACCGGCATCCCCCGTGTCTATTATAATTTCGGGAAGCCCGACCAGAAGCCGCTACCGGTGATTACCGTTGAGGAAGCCAGGAAGTACCTGGAAGAGGGCCAGTTCCCGCCCGGCTCCATGGGACCTAAGATCAGGGCAGCCATTGAGTATATCGAAGCCGGCGGCCACGAAGTCCTGATAACTTCCGCCAGCCACTTAAAGGCCGCCCTGCTCAATCGCTCCGGGACGAGGATAGTCGCCGGAGAAAAACCAGGAACTACCTTGGAAATTGGAGGACAGATATGAAAAAAGATTTTATCACCATTCATGACCTGAGCACCTATGAATTCCAGGAAATAATGGACCTGACCGAGAAGATGAAGAAGAATCCAGGAAAGTACCGCAAGGTATTAAAGGATAAGATTCTGGCCATGATATTCCAGAAGCCTTCGCTCCGGACCAGGATGACCTTTGAAGTCGGCATGCTGCAGCTGGGCGGGGAGGCCGTTTACCTGGCTCCCTCGGATATCCAGATGGGCTCCAGGGAAGGAGTGCGGGACATCGGCAAGAACCTCGAGCGCTGGGTGGATGGCATCATGATCCGGACTTTCGGCCATAACATCATCCTGGAGCTGGCCGAATCCACCAGGCTACCGGTCATCAATGCCCTGACTGACCTGCTCCATCCCTGCCAGGCCATGGCTGACTTTTTCACCCTGAGGGAGAAGAAGGGCCATCTGGCCGGCCTGAAGCTGGCCTACGTTGGCGACGGCAATAACGTCTGCCACAGCCTGATGCTGGCCGCGGCCAAGGCTGGAACGAGAATGGCCGTGGCCACGCCGCCCGGTTATGAGCCCAGGCCTGAAATCGTGGCCTGGGCCAGAGAAGATGGTCGGGAAACGGGCTTTGAACTGACCATCACCAACGACCCGGTTGAAGCCGTTCAGGAAGCCGATGCCATTTACACCGATGTCTGGGCCTCCATGGGCCAGGAAGCGGAGAAAGAAGCCAGGAAAAAGATTTTCCTGCCCTACCAGGTAAACCGGGAATTATTCTCCAGGGCCAAACCGGATACTTATTTCATGCACTGCCTGCCGGCTCACCGGGGAGAAGAGGTCACGGACGAGGTGATCGATTCGCCCAACTCCATAGTTTATGACCAGGCCGAGAACCGGCTGCACGTGCAGAAAGTTATAATGATGCTATTAATGGGGAAAAAATAGGCAATGGAAAAAGATACACAAAAACTTACAGCCATAACTGCCGAAGATATGGCTGTGATTGAACAGGAATTACTTCGGACTAACCGTCCGCTGTCAACGCCCGAGCTGGCCGAGAAGCTGGCCTTTGCCAAAACGGCCAGTCAGAGAATCCAGCCGGTTAAAGTCTACGACCCCTACGCCCGCTACGAGGTCGGGGATTTCATCTACAAGGAATATGATGAGAATCTTCAGGTTGGCAGCAAGCAGACCGAGCATTTTCAGGGCGGGGTAGTGCTCAGAATCATAAACAAGGTTAGCTTTCCCGGCTACCAGTGCGAAATGCTGGAAGTTGATTACGACGGGGGCGGGCCCTTCCGGAAGTATATCGACTACATGAAGAAAACCAGAACCCAGGTTCTGCTGCCCTCCAACCTGGAGAACAGGGGTCTGGAACCGGCCCTCCTGGGCCAGGAACAGGACCCGCGACTGACCGAGTTGCCTCTCACCGAAAAAGACCTGAAGACCCTGGAGAGAAACCTGCGCAAGATGCTGGCGGCTTCCGACAGCTTTTTCGGCTGGAATGATTTCTGGCAGCATAATTCCAGGAAGCCCGAGATAAGCGAGGATAAGATCAGTGAAATTTCTGCCGCCCTGGCCGGCTCCCTCAGTTCCGAGTCGACTCAGAACCTGGTCCGGCAGCATTTTGGTCTGGAACCATCCTCCGACCTGTTCGAGCTCTATTGCCTGGCCCTGAATCACCTGCTGGAGAAAAAATACCGGCGGGAATTCACCTGCCTCTCAACCAGCAACTGGGGTAAGTGGCACCTTAAGAGCGTGCTCAACAACCTGCCCTCTGGCCTGCCCATCTCGGCCGAGCCGGTGGCCGTCCCCGACCTGGGCGAGGTTGAGGTTCTCCAGCATACCCGGGTAGAAAATTTTCCCTTCAAGGTCTACCTGACCTGGCGGGAAATTCTGTCCGGAGCCATCCGGGTGCCCCGCAGTCTGAGCCGGGCCTTCGACTCACGCGAATACCAGCTGGTGGATGACGAGGACGGGAAGATATACACCGTTTATTATTTTCCTGAAGGGAATTACCTGCTGGGCCTGGCTGAATTCTTCCGGTCCAATAACGTTCCCCAGGGTACCAGCCTGACCCTAAACAAGAAGGGGCCCGACCGGTTGACCTTCTGGATAAAAAAATCCAAGAAAAAAACATCCACCTTCTTCCTGGAATATGACCGGGAAAGCGGCCGCTTTAACTTAAGCGGCCAGGAAGTCTTTACCCTGGCCATGCCCAACAAGAGTATCTTTCTGGAAAAAGAGGTGGTAACCAGGTTGCTCCAGTTGTCTGAAGAGAGCCAGGGCCTGGACCTCAGGCAGCTCCTGGTTAAAATCCTGACCTCGCCCGAGCTCACCGGTAACACCCGTTCGGTTCATTTCCTCAGGATTTATCACATGGTTGACCTGCTGAAGCCGACCACGGCCGAAGACGTGGAATACGTCCTCAGTGCTGCCCCGGAGTTTGTGGCCTCGGAAAAGAAAGAAGGGCTTTATTTTTACCAGGAAGTCAAAGTTCCGGCCGAGGCGCCGACCGAAGAAGAGCTCCGGGCCGAAGCCTCGCTGCTGTCTTCGCTGGCCGAGCAGCTGGCCTGGGGTGAGGTGGAGGAAGCCAGGGTTGAAGCCGAGGCGGCTGCCGTGCCGGCCGAAGCACCGGAAGAAGCCGGACCGGTGGAGGCGGAAATTCCACCACCCGAGCCCGAGATCCAGGTTCGCCTTGAACCCCTGAAGAAGGAAAAGGAAAAAGAAAAACCGCTCAAGAAAAAGAAACCCAAGGCCGAAGAAAAGGGGCCCAAACCCAAGAAGAGCGAACGGCGGGTGATCGAAGAAAAAATAATGGAAGAAGAATCGGAAATCGAGGCCCTGGAAGCCATCAAGGCCCAGGAAGAAGAGCTGGAAGAGGTGGCCGCGGGCGGCGAAGAAACCATCCCGGTGGAAATTGAGATGGCCAAGGAAGAGCCCAAGTTCGGTTTCTTTGCCGAGATGCTGAAGTCGGCTCTTGGTAAGAAGCAGCCCGGGCAGGCCGAGGAAGAAGAAAAGGAAAAGAAATAGCCATCCCGATATTCCTACTAAATTAGTAGGATTTGGGGCGCATCCAGGTATCGCGGCCTGGTTCTCTGGTGGTAGTCAGAGAATTAGCCGGCGGTTGCCGACCCGGCGGGTGAGACCCAGTTCATCCAGGAATTCCAGAAGTGGAATGGCATATTTGCGGGTCAGCCCGGTCAATTTCTTGAAATCACCGACACTCAGTTCCTTCTGCCCCCTTTTTTTTAACCCGGCCAGCTGTTGTTTGAGGTTCTCCAGCCAGTCGGCGTGCAGCAGGAAGCCTTCCTGGCTCTTGACTATCTTTTTCTGGCGCAGCAGCAGGTCGAGCAGCGCGGTGAGACGGCTGGGATGCAGCCTGAACTTCCTGACCAGCTGGTCGAAAGAGGAAGAGGAAAATTTTTCCTGGAGCAGCAGATCCTCGATATGCCTGAGGATGGCCGCTTCTTCACCGGAAAGCCTGGCCTGGAAGCTGCTGAGGGTTACCTGTTCGCCTTCCAGGACAACTTTCCCGTCGCGGGCCAGGCGGTTGAGGGCCAGCAGCAGAATCGGTCGGGGCAGGCCGAAGCGTTCTTTTATTTTTTTCAAAGGAACGCCGGTCTCGGCGGGTCTTTTCTGATGGTAGCTTTCCACGTATCCGGCGATTTTCACCAGAAGAAAATCGAAGCTTCTCTGGCTCAAAAGAAAGACCGGTGAAAATTCCAGGATGTGAACCTGCCCCTCTTGTTCCAGGTTCATGGCCAGGCAGCGAAGCTTCTCGGGAGTCAGCCGGCAGAAGGAGGCCAGGTCTTCCTGTCTCAGACCACGCACTCCGGCTTCATCCGCCAGGGCCAGCAACATCTCTTCCTCTGAACCACTCAGCCTGTCCAGCCAGGCAACCAGTTTTTCTTCCCTGGCTTTTTTGGGGCGCCAGGCCGCCGGGCAGATGACCCGCAGGCCAATGGGCTCCGGGGAACCGGCCGCCTGAAATTTAAATCGGTCGTTCCAGGCCGGGGGCCGGGGCAATCTGGAAGTAACCAGGAGATAAGGCTGCCCGGAACGGCTGGAGTTGACGGAGGTGGTCCGAACGGAAGCGGGGCATTTCCGTTCCAGGAGAAGCAGTTTCCCGCTCAGCTCCTGGTCGGGCTGGAGGACCGCTCCTTCGGCCGCAGCATAAAAACTGGCTTGTTCTAACTTCATCTTCCTTTTCCGGACGGTAAGCTTATATCTTGGCGGGGGGCCAGGGCAAATTCCACCTTTTTCAGAAGCGGGTTGCAGCTGGCCAGGACCACCCTGATCCGGTCTCCCAGGGAAAAGGTGGTACCGGTGTAGCGGCCGCGAAGCACCTTTTCATTTTTCCTCAGGAAAAAGTCATCTCCCAGCGCTGAGTAGGGCACCAGGCCGTCGATAAAATAATCGTCGAGCTCGACCACCAGGCCGGCCCGGTTGATGTCGGTGATCAGGCCGGAGAATTCCTGGCCAAGCTTGTTCTTCAGCAGCCGGAGTATTCTCCACTCTATCAGCGAGCGCTCGGCTTCGTCGGCTATTCTTTCCCGCTGCGAGCAGTGCAGGGCCAGGCTGGCCAGCGGCAGAGGTCTCGGTTTCCGACCGGTCAGAGCCCGTTTCAGGAGGCGGTGGGTTACCAGGTCGGGGTAGCGCCTGATGGGTGAGGTGAAATGAGTGTAGGTTGACTGGGCCAGCCCGAAATGTCCGCAGTTTTCTTCCGAGTAAACGGCCAGCCTTAAAGAGCGCAGCACCTGGATGGTGATGAATTTCTCCTCCGGCCGGCCCTTAAAAGCCTCGATGACCTTCTGCAGATCGGCCGACCTGATCTGGCTGGAGCGGGGCAGGTCGAGCCCGAAGTGAACGAGCAGGTTGCGCAGCTTTTCCAGGTCGGAGCGGACGGGAGCCGGATGGACGCGGTAGAGGCAGGGCTGTCCGAGTTCGGTCAGGTAGTTAGCCACGGCCACGTTGGCCATCAGCATGAACTCTTCTACCAGGCAGTGAGCTTCGTTTCTTTCGGAAGGTACTACGGTTGTCAACAATCCTTCCTGGTAGACCAGCTCTGGCTCCACCAGGTCGAAATCCAGGCTGCCCTGCCTTAGTCTTCGGGCCTTAAGAATTCTGGCCAGCTCTCTCATTTCCATCAGGTCTGCCAGGACATGCTGGTATCGGCCCTGTTCCTTCAGGTCGCCCTGAAAAATTCTGAACACCCGGGTGTAGGTCAGGCGCTCAACCGTCTGGATGACCGAGGGATAAAAATCGGCTTTAACTAACTGTCCATTGCGATCTATCTCCATGACGGCCGAGACGGTAAGCCTGGGAACTCTGGGGCGCAGGCTGCACAGGCCGTTGGACAGTTTCTCCGGCAGCATGGGCAGGGTCAGGTCGGGGAAATAGACGCTGGTGCCTCGGAGATAGGCCTCCCGGTCAAGGGCCGAACCAGGCGTAACGTAGTGGGAGACGTCGGCGATATGAACGCCCAGAAGGTAGTTTCCGCCGGCCAGTTTTCTGATGCTGACCGCGTCGTCGAAGTCCCGGGCTTTTTCTCCGTCTATGGTGACCGTAGTCCAGCTGCGCAGGTCTACCCTGTCCTCAAAGTCATGGGGACCGGGCTGATCGGGCAGCGCGGCCGCCTCGGTCAGGGCCTGATCTGAAAATTCTTGCGGCAGGTTGTGCTGGTTGATGATTACCTGCAGGTCAACCCCGGGCTCGTCCTGGTAACCGAGAATCCGTTGCAGCTCCAGAGAGGTCCGGTTTATCTCCACGATTTGACCGGGCCGCGGTTTTTTCCGGCCCTTGATTTTGACCGGCACCGGTTCTTCAAACAGGGTGTCCATCGGGAGTACAAAAGGTTGATAATTTATCTCCAGGAAGAGCCCGTAGAGCGAACTGCGTCCCTTCTTGATGATTCTGATGATACGGCCTTCCGGCTTGCCGGCCAATCCCTTCTCTCTTACCAGCACTTCCACCAGGTCGCCGGTCACCGCCCCGGCCGTTTGATGGGGCGGGATGAATATGTCCCTGGTACCCTGTTCCGGGTCTTCCGGCGTGACAAAACCGAAACCGCGCGGGTTAAGGGAAAAAATTCCTCTGAAGGTGGTTGTCGGTTGCGTCTGTCCCACCCTGTCGCCCATTATTTTCAACAATCCTTTCCTTTCCAGGTGTCTCAGGGTTGCCGGCAACTTTCTTCTTTCCTTTTTATTCAGGTTTAAGGCTCCAATCAGCCGGTTAAAGCTGACGGGCTTTCTATTCTTTTTAATAAACTCAACAATTCTTTTTTCCATGAAATAATCCTTCTTTCTTAAGTTTTTATCTTTAATAGTAAAAAAGGGCCAGGCGTGGCAACCTTAACTGCTGGCGTCTGTCCCTGACTATCCTGGTCCGCCTGATCTCTTCCAGCTGGCTGTCGGTTCGCCCGGGATAATCCTGTCGGGCGGCGGCCAGGGCTTCCCGCTTCTGTTCTTCTGGCGTTAAATCCCAGAGAATGCGGTCCAGCTCTTCATCCAGTGCTTCTAGCCGGGCTTCCTCCAGGGGGACGGCCTGCAGGGCTGCCAGAGCTTCTTCCAGAATCCGGCGGACATCAGACAATTCAGCGGGCAGGGTTTCCAGGCTGGACCGGACCTCCCCGAGGACCCGGGCTGCTTTTATGGCCGGGTCAGGAGCCTGAGGAGCCTGCTGTCCGACCAGCCTTTCCTGGTGCTGGGCATAGGCTTTCAGAATTTCCTTTTCGCACTGACTCAAAGAATAAATATTCCTTTTTCTACGGCCGGCCAGCCGGCGGGCGAAGGTCCGGTCTATACCCTCGATGATCACTTCCAGCGGCAGGTTTAGTTTTTCCCACTCGGAAATAAGCTCCAGGTCACGGGGCGGGATGAAAAAGATCGCCGGCTGATGCTTCAGGAATGCCCTGGCAATTTTCTGATAATAGTCCTGGCGTCTGGACCAGTCTTCGTTCATCTCTCCACTTTCTCCGCGGCCCGGTTCTTCTCGTAGATAGAACGCAGCCCCTGCAGGACCAGGTCTGGTTCGCAGTGGGCAATTTCAGGGATCTCTGCGGCCACCAGACCGGCCAGGCCACCGGTGGCCACCACCGTCGGCCGGGAAGCCAGCTCGGCTGAAATCTGGGCGATGATATTCCTGACCAAACCGACATAGCCAAAAAACAACCCGGATTGCATGCTGCTGACCGTCGTCCGCCCGATGGCGGATTTCGGCTTGCGGACTTCAATCCGGGGCAGCCTGGCCGTCCGCAGGTAAAGAGCCTCGGCTGAAATTTCTAAGCCCGGGGCTATGGCTCCACCCAGGTACTCGCCACTGGCCGAGATGGCATCAAAGGTGGTGGCGGTGCCGAAGTCCACCACCAGGCAGGGACCGCCGTATTTTTCGTAGGCGGCGCAGGCCCCCACGATCCGGTCAGAACCCACTTCAGCCGGGTTTTCGTACAGGATTGGAATGCCCGTTTTAATTCCCGGCCCGACCACCAGAGGCCTGACCCGGAAGAATTTTTCGCAGGCTGACTGAAAGACAGGGGTGAGGGGCGGGACCACCGAGGAGATAATGGCACCCTTAATTTTCTGGACTGCGAATTTTCCGTGCTCCAGCAGATTTTTCAGCATGATACCGTATTCGTCGGCCGTTTTTTCCCGGTCACTCTTAATTTTCCAGTCGGCCAGGAGCTTCTTGCCCTGGAACAGGCCCACCCCGGTGGTGGTATTCCCGATGTCGAACACTATCAGCATTTTTTTCTCCTGCAGTCGGTTTATGATAAAACCTTGATTATCTCTGAGGCATAGAAAACCCTGATCTCGGAACCTGTCTTGAGTTTGAGGCCGCCCTTCTCATCCAGTCCCTGAAACTGCCCGGCCAGCTCGCCTTCCGCAGTGCGCAGCAAAAGCATCTGACCGGGGTGGAACGATAGTCTTTCCAGGTAGCTTTCTAAGAGGAAGTCTTTCTGCCCTTTTTCAACGGTATTATACCAGAATTCAAGCCTGGAACCAAGATGGCCCAGGAGTTCCCCGGGTTTCCAGGTCTTCCCCGTTATCAGGAAAAGAGACGTGGCCAGTCCTGAAAGTTCCCGGGGGAAGTCAGCCAGCCGGTGGTTGAGGTTGAGACCGATTCCGGCCACGGTCCAGGAATGTTTACCGGAAAAGCTTCCTCCCTCGCAGAGAACTCCTCCCAGCTTCTGGCCGCGGTAAACCAGGTCGTTCGGCCATTTTAAACTGGCTCTGACTCCTGATAATATCTGGATGGCTTCGGCCGCGGCCAGACCGGAGGCCGCTGGCAGGAGGTTGAGGCTGCGGGGCGACGGTCGCAGGATGAAAGAAACATAAAGGCCCTTGCCCCTGGCCGAATGCCAGCTCCGGCCTTTTGTTCCTCTACCTGCCAGCTGCTCTTCGGCCATGACGGCGGTTCCTTCCGGAAAATTCAGGGCGGCCAGCCGCCGGGCAATGTCCATGGTGGAAAAGGCCCGGGAGAATATAAACAGGGGCTGGCCCGGGAAAAAGTTATTTAAATGAACAGGCATCTTATTTTTATATGCTGCGAGGCTTCAGGCTTAAAGAAGCTCCTGCCGGCTCTTTTCCAGGGAAGCCCGTTTCAGGCGCAGTTCGTCCAGTCTTTTCCGGTGCTCTTCGACCACCGCGGCCGGGGCCCGGGTCACAAAGTCCGGGTTGTTAAGGCGCACTTCCAGCCGGTCGATATCTTCTTGAAGCCTGTTTAATTCTTTTTCCAGCCTCTCTTTTTCCTGCTCCAGGTCGATGGCATGGGCCACCAGCAGGCCGATTTCAGTTGTCCCGGCCAGGCCTCTGAGCAGCTTCTTATCCTGGGGCAGAGCTTCCACGTACTCAATATTTTCCACGCCGGCCAGGAGCTTGATGGCTGCCTGATAGGGTTCGGCCACCATCCGGCTTGGCTTCCCCCCGGCCAGCCAGAGGCTAACCCTGTCTTTTACCGGGACCCGGTTTTCGGCCCTGATGGTGCGGACCTCGGAGATGACTTCCTGCAGGAATTTCATGGTGGCTTCAGCTCCATCATCCAGCCAGTCCGGCGGGAATTCCGGCCATTCGGCCTCCAGCAGGGAGCGCCCGCTGCCAGGCAGGTGGTGCCAGATTTCTTCGGTTATGTAAGGCATGAAAGGATGGAGCAGGCGCAGTATTTTTTCCAGGGTATCTTCCATAACCGCCCGGGTAGCACGGTTGCCTTCCCTGAGCTCGGGCTTGATGAATTCCAGATACCAGTCGCAGAACTCGTGCCAGATGAAGTGGTAGATGGTCTCCGAGGCTTCGTAGAACTTGTATTCCCGGAGTGAGTCGTTGAGCTGCCGGCCGACCCTGGCCAGCCGGCTGCGGATCCAGCGGTTGGGCAGGCTGAGCTTGTCCTGTTCCGGCTGGATGGCTTCTTCGCTTAGGTTCATCAGGACAAAGCGCGAGGCGTTCCAGATCTTGTTGGCAAAAGCCCGGTAACCGGCCATACGCTCTTCGGACAGGGCGATGTCCATTCCTGGAACGGCCAGCGAGGACAGGGTGAAACGCAGGGCGTCGGTTCCGTACTTTTCTATCATTTCCAGGGGGTCGATTATGTTGCCCTCGGACTTGCTCATCTTGCGCCTTTTCATATCCCGGACCAGGCCGTTGATAAAAACTTCCCGGAACGGGATGTCCTTCATGAATTTCAGGCCCATCATGATCATCCTGGCCACCCAGAAAAAGATGATGTCGAAGCCGGTGGCCATCAGGTCGGTGGGATAAAAAACTTTGAGGTCTTCAGTCTGCTCCGGCCAGCCCAGGGTGGCGAAGGGCCAGAGGGCCGAGGAGAACCAGGTGTCGAGAACATCTTCGTCCTGTCTGACCGGGCCGCCGCACTTTTCGCAGGTGGCTGGCTCTTCCATTTCCACCATCAGGTGCTGGCAATTCTGGCAGTAATAGGCCGGGATGCGGTGTCCCCACCACAGTTGCCTGGATATGCACCAGTCGTGGATCTTGTACATCCATTCGAAGTAGGTCCTGGTCCAGTTTTCCGGGATGAAGACGATTTTCTTTTCTTCCACCACCCTGATGGCTTCCCGGGCCAGGGGCTCGATTTTCACGAACCACTGCCAGGAAAGATGGGGCTCAATCACCGTCTTGCAGCGGTAGCAATGGCCGACGGAGTGGGTGTAATCCTCGGTCCGGACCAGCAGGCCCAGCTGCTTCAATTTTTCCACCACCTTCTGGCGGCAGGCGAACCGGTCCAGCCCCTGGAAATCTTTTCCGGCGGCCTCGGTCATTTTGCCGCTGCCGTCAATCACAATGACCTGTTCCAGGTCATGCTTTTTGCCCAGCTCGAAATCCACCGGGTCGTGAGCCGGAGTCACCTTGACTGCCCCGGTCCCGAAGTCTTTTTCCACCCGCTCGTCGGTAATGACCGGTATCAGCCGGTTCTGGAGCGGCAGCAGGACCTTTTTACCGTGATACTTCAGGTACCTTTCGTCTTCCGGATGGACGGCCACGGCCGTGTCGCCCAGCATGGTTTCCGGCCGGGTGGTGGCCACCACAATACCGTCCTCACTTCCCGGAAGCGGGTAATTGATGTACCAGAGCTGGCCCTGGAGTTCCCGGTGTTCAATTTCGATATCGCTCAGCACGGTCTGGCAGCGCGGGCAACGGTTGACCAAATAATAATCTCTGTAAATCAAACCTTCCCGGTACAGGGAGACAAAAACGTATTTTACCGCTTGGGAAAAACCCTCGTCCATGGTGAAGCGTTCCCGGGACCAGTCCAGGGAGCAGCCGAGTCGTTTCAACTGGTCGATGATGGCCCCACCATACTTTTTCTTCCATTCCCAGGCCACCTTCAGGAATTCCTCGCGCCCGATTTTTTCCCGGCTGAGGCCCTTCTCGGCCAGGCTCTGTTCAATTACGTTGTGCACCGCAATTGAGGCATGGTCTGTGCCCGGAAGCCACATGGTGTTGTAGCCCTGCATTCGCTTCCAGCGGACGATGATGTCGGGCAGGGTGAAGCACAGGGCATGTCCCATGTGCAGGACCCCGGTGACGTTGGGCGGGGGCAGAACCATGGAAAATTTCGGCCGGGGGGAGTGAACGTCAGCCACGAATAATTTTTCGTCCAGCCAGAACCTGGACCACCTCTCCTCCACCGGTTTTGGATCGTAAGCTTTCTCCAGCAGTTTCTTCTGTCTCATTTCTCCATTAACCTTTTATTGAATTCAATGGCCGCTTAGCTGGCCACCGCCGGGCTCCCTGGTTTTGGGCTCAGCCCGGTCGGCCGCCTGAAGGCTGGCCCTGAGCCTCTTTTCCAGTTCCCGTTCGGCCTCCAGAACTTCCTGCTGAATAACATGGCGCAGCTCTCTGAGAAGGGCGGGGCTGACCAGGCTACCGGCGGCCGGCGTCTCTTTAAACGGGCTGTCCGGAAGTTCTTCTGGTAGAGTGTCGGGAACCCGCCTTTTCTCCACCGCTTCCCGGACGGCCTCGGCCAGGCTTTCAGAATAAAAAGGCTTCAGGAATATTTTTTCCGGCTTGAGCCATTCCCGGCAGTCGCGTGGCAGCGGTTCGAAGGTGCCGGCCACCAGAAAGACCGGGACCCGGCTGCCTGCCAGTCTGGCCTGCAGGGAAGGCAGGCTGTCGGAAGCTTCCAGCAGCGAAGACCCGAGAATCAGGGCCTCCGGGTTGACTGTTTCCAGCAGCTGGTTAAGCTCGTCGAGCTTGCTGGCCAGGTGCAACTTGAAGTTTTCCTCAGGAAAAATGGACTGGCAGAGCCGGCGGATAGCCGGGCTGCTGTCGGCGACTATCAGGTTGTAGGCCACCTTGAACCTCGGTTATCAGGCTGTAAATCTTCTGAAAACAGATAATTTAATCTACATTTTTAGGCTTTTTCTGTCAATCAGGGCGGGTTAATATTCAACCAGCACCGAGCCCGGCCCGAACAGCTCTTCCATTCTCTCGATGAATTCCTCTGAGGGCCTGACGCTCTGGGCCTCGGCCGATTGAACCAGGCAGGAAGTCGAACTGTTTTCCAGCTGCAGGTAGAGCGGGCAATCGCCGGGGAAAGACTCCAGGATACTTTTCATCTGGAGGATGCGCTCTTCATCAAGACAATCCAGCTCAACCCTGATGACGGTCTTCCGGGCCAGCTTTTCCAGTGCTTCGGCCAGGGGCATTATCTGGGAGGCCAGGATTTTCCTGGCATCGTAACTGTCGGTGGCCATCCGTCCTTTCAACCAGACCAGCTGTCCTTCCTTGAGATATGGGTTGAACTTGTTGTAGGCTTCGGGAAAGACTGTTACGTCCACCTGCCCGCTCAGATCTTCCAGGACAAAGGTGGCCATTCGTTCCTCTTTCCTGGTCTTGAGCAGCTTGACCGAGATGATTATCCCGCACAGCCTGACCTCCCGGTCGAAATCTTCTTCCGGGTCCAGGGCTTCCACCGAGTGGCTGACCAGGTTGGCCAGCCACTTCCGGTAGCGGGCGAGAGGATGGCTGGAGAGGTAAGTCCCCAGGACTTCCTTTTCGTAGGCCAGGAGTGTTTCTTCATCCCATTCGTTCATGGCCAGGACTTCAGGCGGGAAGTCGGGGCGGCGGACATATTCGTCTCCGAAAAGAGAAATAGACTTTTCTTCTCGGGCTTTTTGCTTCTGGTGCCCGTATTCAATCAGGACATCAATCAACCGGTAGAGCTGGGCTCTCTTCCAGCCCAGGGAATCCAGGGCCCCGGCTTTGATCAGGCTTTCCAGGGCCTTGCGGTTGAGGAGGCGAGAATCGTAGTCATCAAACAGGTCAAACAGGTTCTTAAAGCCGCCCTTTTTATCCCTCAGGGCAATCAGTTCCTGGATGGTGTTCTCTCCCACGTTCTTGATGGCCGACAGGCCGATTCGAATTGCCTGGCCTTCGACCGAGAAATTGTAGAGGCTGCGGTTGATGTCGGGGGGAAGGACAGGAATCCCCAGCTCGCGGCATTCGTTGATGTATTTAACCATCTGGGAGGTGTCGCCTTTTTCAGCTTCCGAGGTCAGCAGAGCGGCCAGGAAGTGAACAGGGTAATGGGCCTTGAGGTAAGCCGTCTGGTAAGCCAGGTAAGCGTAGGCGGCGCTGTGGGATTTGTTGAAGCCATATTCGGCAAACTGGACTATCTGGTCGAATATCTTTTCTGCCTTGGACTGGTGAATGCCGTTCTTCTTGCAGCCCTGGATGAATTTTTCCCGCTGGGCTTTCATCATCTCCTTGATTTTTTTGCCCATGGCCTTGCGCAGCAGGTCGGCCTCGGCCATGGTGAACCCGGCCAGGACAGTGGCCAGGCGCATCACCTGTTCCTGGTAGACGATAATGCCGCGGGTTTCTTTGAGGATAGGCTCTAACTGCGGGACTTCGTAGGAGACCTTTTCCGGGTGGCGCTTGCGCTCAACGAATTCGTCGGTCATGCCGCTTTTCAGCGGGCCGGGACGGTAGAGGGCATTCAGGGCAATCAGGTCACGGAATTCTTCGGGTTTGAATTTGCGCAGCTGGTCTTTCATTCCATAACTTTCAAACTGGAAGACTCCGTTGGTTCGTCCCTGCTGGAAAACTTCGAAGGTGGCCGGGTCATCCAGCGGTATCCTGTCGAGGTCTGGCCTCTGGCCGGTGTCCCTGGCTATGAGGTCCAGGGCGTCGGTGATGACCGTCAGGTTGCGCAGGCCCAGGATATCCATTTTGAGCAGGCCGATGGCCTCGATGTCGCCCATGGGAAACTGGGTGGTGATTTCACCCTTGTTGGATTGGTAAAGAGGGATGAATTCCACCAGCGGCCGGGGGGTGATGACGATGCCAGCGGCATGAATGGAAGGATGTCGGACCTGGCCTTCGAGCTTCCGGGCTATATCCAGCAGGCGGGCGATTCTTTCGTTCTTCTGGTATAAATCCTTGAGTTCCGGCACGCTCCGGAGCGCCCCTTCAATACTGGCCTCCGGCCCCTGGGCCGGGATCAGCTTGGCCACCCGGTCCACTTCGTTCAGGGGGATTTCCATCACCCGGCCGGCATCCCGGATGGCCTGGCGGGCGGCCATGGTTCCGAAGGTTATGATCTGGCAGACGTTTTCCTGGCCGTATTTCTCGGTCACATAATCTATAACTTCCTGGCGGCGGCGGCCACAGAAATCAATATCAATGTCAGGCAGGCTGATTCTCTCGGGGTTGAGGAAACGCTCGAACAGCAGGTCGTATTCTATGGGGTCAATCTGGGTTATGCCCAGGCAGTAGGCGATCAGGCTGCCGGCGGCTGAACCGCGTCCCGGGCCGACCGGTATCCCTTTTTTGCGGGCGGCACTGATCAGGTCCCAGACCACCAGGAAATAGCCCTCGAAACCCATCTGCTCGATGAGCTTTATTTCCCTTTCCAGGCGGAGCTGGTACTCTTCCAGGGTGTGGGGATTTGCTCCCCGGTTGATCTTCTCCTGGATACCGGGCAGCCGTTGCTCAAAGCCCCGGCGCACCACCTCTTCAAAATAGTCACGGAGGTTCTGCTGGCCGGGCGCCTTGAAATTGGGAAGAAAATGACCGGTGAGCGGGAACTCAAAGTTGCAGCGGGCGGCCAGGTGGCGGGTGTTGCTCAGGGCTTCTGGATAATCCCGGAAAAGCGTCCGCATCTCGTCGGTCGACTTGAGGTAAAACTGGTCGCTGGAGAAATGCATTCTGTCGGTATCTGAAAGTTTTTTACCGGTCTGAATGCACAGCAGCACGTCCTGGATCTGGGCGTCTTCCTTTTTCAGGAAATGGACGTCGTTGGTGGCCACCAGCGGCAGGCCCAGTTTCCTGGCCAGGGCGGCAATCCCGGGAATTATCTTCTTCTGCTCGGGCAGCCCGTGGTCCTGCAGCTCCAGGTAGAAATTTTCTTCTCCGAAGATTTCCAGGTATTCCCGGGCGGCCTGCTCGGCCCTGTCTTCCATGTCCTTGACCAGGTAGTCGTTGATTTCACCCTTCAGACAGCTGGAAAGAGCGATCAGACCTGATGAACAATCTCTCAGGATTGCTTTATCAATGCGCGGGCGGTAGTAGAAGCCTTCCAGGTAGGCGGCCGTCAGCAGCCGGCACAGGTTACGGTAGCCTTTTTCGTCTTTTACCAGGAGCACAAGATGGAAGTTGTTGGTTTCATCTCCGTTTCCCGGCTTTCTGTCGAACCTGGAATGAGGGGCCAGGTAGACTTCACAGCCGATGATGGGTTTGACACCCTGCTTCCTGGCAGCCTTGAAGAATTCAACCGCCCCAAATATGTTCCCGTGGTCGGTCAGAGCCACGGCCGGCATATTGTATCTGGAGACAGTCTCCACCAGGTCGGTAAGGCGCAGGCAGCCGTCCAGGATGCTGTACTCGCTGTGAAGGTGGAGGTGAATGAAAGCATTATCCATAATTAAGACCCTTCGGGTGCAGCCGTTAGCTGGCTATTCCCATTCGATAGTTCCTGGCGGTTTGGAGGTGATATCGTAAACCACCCGATTGACTCCGTCAACCTCGTTGACGATCCTGGTGGAGATTTTTTTAAGCAAACGGGGCGAAGCCTGATACCAGTTAGCAGTCATGCCGTCCGAGCTCTGAACCAGGCGGACTGCCACCACCCGCTGGTAAGTTCTCTGGTCGCCCATCACCCCGACCGAGCGCACCGGAAGCAGCACAGCGAAGGCCTGCCATAACTTATTGTGGATCCTGGCCCTGCGGATTTCTTCCAGCAGGATGGCATCGGCCTCCCTGACCAGGCACAGGTTTTTCCGGTTGACTTCTCCGACGATTCGCACGGCCAGCCCGGGCCCGGGGAAAGGATGCTGCTGGATGAATTCGCGGCTTACTCCGAGTTCCAGGGCCAGGGCCCGAACCTCGTCCTTGAACAGCTCGCGCAGGGGCTCGACCAGCAGGAACTTCAGGTTTTCCGGCAGCCCGCCAACGTTATGATGGGATTTTATGGTGTGGGAAGGCCCTTTAACCGAGGTGCTCTCGATGACATCGGGATAAATGGTGCCCTGGGCCAGAAATTTTACGTGGCCGAGCTTTCGGGCTTCCTCTTCAAATATTTCAATGAACGTCTGGCCGATTATTCTGCGCTTTTTTTCCGGCGAGATGACGCCTTTCAATTTTTCTAAAAATTTGTCTTCAGCCTCAACGCCAATAACCCGGAGCGAAAATTTCCGCCGGAATGTTTCAAGCAGGGTCTCATATTCACCCTTTCGCAGCAGCCCGTTGTTGACGAAAATACAGATCAGCTGTTTTCCAACCGCTTTCTGGATGATAAGGGAGGTCACCAGGGAATCTATTCCCCCGCTCAGGCCGCAGATAACTTTTTCTTTGCCCACCTGCTGGCGTATTTTCTGGATCTTGTCCCGGATGAAGGACCTCATGTTCCAGTCAGCCCTGAGGCCGGCCAGGCGGAAAAGGAAATTCCCGAGGATTTTTTTGCCTTCCTGGGTGTGGGCCACTTCCGGATGGAATTGAACGCCATAAATCTGGCGCTTATGGTTCTCAATCACGGCAGCCCTGGAATTGGCTGTCTTGCCGGTCACAGTAAAACCTTCGGGAATGGTTTCCAGGCGGTCGCCGTGGCTCATCCAGACCTGGGTTTTATCCTTTAAGCCGCGCAGCAGTCCCGACCTGTCGATTGTCTGAAGCCAGGCGAAGCCGTATTCTCGCTCAGGTGCCTTGTGAATCTGGCCGCCCAGGTGGTGGGCAATGAGTTGCAGCCCGTAACAGATACCAAGGATGGGAATTCCCAGCTGGAAAATTCCCGGGTCGGGGTGAGGAGAGTCGGGCTCGTAAACGCTCTTCGGACCTCCGGACAGGATGATGGCTCCGGGAGAATAACTCTTTATTTTCTTCAGGCCAAGGTTGAAAGGATGAATCTCAGAGTACACCCCCAGCTCTCGCACTTTCCGGGCGATAAGCTGGGTATACTGCGACCCGAAATCCAGTATCAGGGCTTTATTCATAAACAGATTTTAGCAGACGACTGTTGGTGTTTCAACGCCAGGCTGAGGTCAATACGCTTCCGGATGGGTATTAAAAACTGCTGTGCTAACTGAAACTCCCCTCTTGACAAAGATGTTTTTTTTTTTAACCTATAGAAGTAACGTAGTCGGCAAGATCGCAAAATTAAGGGTACGAAGAAATGGGGATAAGAAGAAGCTTTCAAAAATTGAAACGGTCTTCCTCTTAATCGCAATATTTACCATCTTGACCTCGACATACCTTTTTTATCATAAAGGGAAGGGCTTTGGTTGTAAGAATAGCATTTCAAAGATTATTAGAAAAAAACCGGAATATTATAATAATTCAGCCATTTATTTAATTTATTACTTGAATATGACCTGCCGTCCTTTGGTCGATTATGAAACGATAAAAATGTATCCTGATTTAAGGATAATATTTTTATTCACCCCCGATCACAGCGATGCTGACATTCAAAATTTCAGAAGAGTATTTAACATTGACGGACCGGTTGATATAGGACGAATGGATGATGAATGGTATTCTGCCTACTTAAAATGCAATAAGAATACGTGGAATGTTAATCTGAACTTCTTTATATTTGTCATTAATGGCCAAATCGTTAACATAAAGGGTTTTTGAATGAAAAAATTATCTGTAATCGGGATTTGCATTTTGCCCCTTTTGTTTTTGTGGTCGAATGAGTCTAAAAGGATAGAAGTTACAACAGTCAAATTGACCGCTTATTTTCCCCAACAGAGCATTTATTTTAAGACACTTCCTAAGATTGACGTGGATAAAGAAGGCTTAATTTATGCGGTGGATAATAGAGAACATACGGTATTTAAATTCAATAGAGATGGAGAGCTTTTGGCTAACTTTGGAAGGTGGGGCCAGGGGCCGGGAGAATTACAGTGGCCGGCTAATATTTCCGTTGATAAAAGCACAGGCCTGATATTTGTAAAAGATAATACAGGAATAGTTATGTATGATCCGCAGGGAAGTTTCATCCGGAGGGTCAGGACGTTCACCGGAATTCTTAATTTTGATGCTGCCCATGGAAGGATAGCGGTGTTGGAACCGATTCCAGGGAAACAAGACCTGATAGGGCTTTATGATTATCAGGGTCAAAGAATTAACTCAATCGGCCAGAAATATGATTTGGATTATTCTTTAAGCAAAGAAATTGCGCCTGGTTTGCTGGACCGCATTGCGAATGATGGAGCTGCATTATTTGATGGAAACTATGTTTATTATGTTTCTTATTTATTTGGAGAGATCAGAGTATATGATCTCTCTGGCTTGCTAATATTGGAAAAAAAGTTATCCGGACCGGGGAATCTTGAAAAATATCGGGAGCAATACAGAAAAATATTCTTTGAAAAGGGAGTAAAGAAGAATAGCGACGGAACTGTTACGAATTGGAGGATTTTCGGTGATGCCTGTCTTGACGGGGGTTATTTATATCTTTTAATGTTAGGATATGTAACCGGCGACGTGTATGAAGTTCTGGTTGTCGACAAAAAATCCCTAGAGATAAGAGAAAGAATAATTCTGCCTGATAATATTTATCCTGAAATGGTTAGGCTAATTCCCTCGAATGAAAAAAATAGCATTTCATTTGCCGTTTCTTTTCAAGGCAAAACCAATGGAGCTTTTATGATAGGGATATTTCAAAAGTATAAAAAGGAGGGTTTAAGATGAAAATCTTAAGGTCTCTTATGGTCATTTTTCTTTTTTGTGTGTCCTTTGTAATGCTTTTTGTAGCCATAGGTTCTGGCCAGGCGGGTGGGAGAGATATTTATTGCAAAGATGTTTTTCCAGGAACTTGTACCCAGGGTGGATGTGGGGCTCAATCGGGTTGGGAAGGGCAGGATTGTGTGATTAAGTGTACCAAAGACCCCAAAACTGGTTTTTGGAATACTATTACCTGCGAAAGACCTCAGGCAATTTAATCCTTTCAGTATTTTTCAAAATTTTAAGAGATTATCCTGCCGACGGAGAGAAGCTGGACTCTTATTATTTGGGATGATGGCTTCAGGCGGTATCAGGTTTCTATTTCAAGTTTTTCTAAGTAGAGGTCACGCCCGCTTATGAGTTCCATCTCTTTGGAACCGCAGAAGGGGCAGGCATAGGAAAAATCAGGGGAAGAAATGTCCCGGGTCTTAATTTCTTTCCCGCAGTTCTGGCACTTAAATTTTATTTTGGTAATCTTTATTTCCAGCCTGGCTTTGTCGGCAATAGTTCCTTTTTTGTAGCTATGGAAGGCAGAGCGAAAGAGCTCGGGCACCACCCCGGAAAGCTCTCCGATCAGAACGCGAACCCTGGTGACCCTGGAAGCCTTAGCCTTACGGGCCTGTTCTTCGATTATGGTAAATAAGTCAGCCACAATCGACAGCTCATGCATTTGGCTCGCGCAGCTCCTTGAGTTTTTTTTCCAGAAAAGCGCAGAGCTCCTCAACTCCGGCTCCGTTTACCGCCGAGGTTCTGAAAATTTCCAGCCCGGGATTTATTTCCAGGGCCTCCCTGACGACTCTCTCTACATCGAAGGGAAGGTAGGGAAGCAGGTCGCATTTGGTGATGACCAAAACCTGTGAAGTGATAAAAGCTTCCGGATATTTTCTGGGCTTGTCGTCTCCTTCCGGCACGGAGAGCAGGACCAGGCGCAATTTTTCCCCGAGGTCAAAGCTGGCCGGACAGACCAGGTTTCCCACGTTTTCTATGAAAAGAAAATCCAGGTCGGCCGGAATCCGGTCAAAAATCCGGGCCAGCATCCTGGCTTCTAAGTGGCAGGCGCCGTGAGTGGTTATCTGCCAGGCCGGAAGGCCTATATTTCTTATTCTCTCGGCGTCTCTTTCTGTTTCTACATCGCCTTCAATCACGCCTATCTTGTGACGGTCTTTTAGCTTCATCCCTATTTTTTCCAGCAGGCTGGTTTTCCCGGAGCCGGGCGAGCTCAGAAGGTTAACCGCCAGTATGCCTTTTTCTTCCAGCTTCTGGCGTATGGAAGAGGCGATCTTTTTGTTTGAGCCGAGGATGTCCTCAAGCACCAGTACTTCTTTTTTGCTTTTTTCCATGTCCGGTTCTCTTTGATTCAGGTCTGACTGGTCTATTCATTATAGCAGAGGGAAGGGACCTGTCGGCAGCCCGCGTTAATTTTTTCGTCAAGAATTTTAAGGCCGCTTCCAGGTTTTCTCTGGCGGCCGGGCTTAATCCTTCTCCCACCTCGAACTCGTAACCCCTGATGGCCAGAGTCATAGTATCAGGCTTTTGTTTATATAGCTCCAGGCAGAGATAGGCCACGGCTTCGGGCGACAGGGCATGGGTGGTAAAGCTGAAATTCCTGACAGGTTTTATCTTCTTAAATATAAAAGGCTTATCTCCGGTCTTGAGGGCATCTACAATGATGACCTTTTTATGTTCGGCAAAAAGCAGGGCATCTTCCACCTGGAGCTGGTAATCAGCCTCCAGGGTCAGGCCGGCCAGGTCTCTTTTTTCAAGCTCGGAGATAAAGGCCGGACCCAGGCCGTCATCCTGCCGCCCGGGATTCCCTATGCCGTAAACCAGGATGTCCTTTTTAACCGCGGTTTTCGTGGTTATTTCCTCTTGCGGTCGACGAGCTGGCCCCTGGAATCGTACATCTCGACTTCCAGCGGCATCTGGCCCAGGGCGTGGGTGGCGCAGCTCAGGCAGGGGTCGTAGGCCCGGATGGCCACCTCCACCCGGTTGAGCATGCCCTCGGTTATTTCCGGCTTTCCGGAGATATACTCTTCGGCTACCAGCCTGACCGCTTCGTTGTAGGCCTGGTTGTTGTTGGTGGTGGAGACTATGAGGTTGGCCATGGTCACCTGGTCGTCGTCGTTAATCCGGTAGTGATGGAACAGCGTGCCGCGCGGGGCTTCTATCAGGCCGACTCCCTCTTGTTTCTTTTTGCCTTTTTTGACCAGCTGGTCTCCGGTTATATCCTTGTCGTTCAGCAATTCTTTTATCACTTCGGCCGCATGTAAAGCCTCAATCAACCTGGCCCAGTGGCTGTGCAGGGTCATATTATTGGGTTTTCCATTTGTGTAGGCTTTGTATTCTTCAAACTCTTTCTGGGCCCGCGGGCTGGGAATGAAATCGCAGGTGTTAAGCCTGGCAATCGGCCCCACCCGGTACCAGCCTTTTTCTTTTCCCAGCTTTTTGAGATAGGGGAATTTCATGTAGCTGAAATTGCGGACCTCTTCTCCGATGTAATCCAGGTAGTCCTGGTAATCGACGTCGTTGAGGACTTTCCGGCCTTCGGCATTCACCGCCCGCAGCACCCCGTGGTAAAAATCCAGGGCGCCGTCCCGGCGGACCAGGCTCAGGTGGCTGGATGGGAAGTGGGCAAAATTGTCCAGGACAGCCCTGTTTTCTGAATGTAATTTCTTGAACAGCTGGATGGCTTCCTGGGCCCAGTCAATCATGGTATCGATGTTATAGGGGGCGGGAGATTTAAGGAAAAAATCTCTTTCTTCCGGAGTCAGGCTCTTGTTAACCCCGCCGGGAATGGCCCCGGTGCCGTGAATCTTTTTGCCGGCCGTGGCCTTTATTATCTCCTGCCCGAACTTCCGCAGCAGGACGCCCCTGACTGCTATTTCCCTGTGGGTCTTGGCCACCCCGATGATATTCCTTATGGCCGGGTCAGCATCAAAACCGAACAGCAGGTCGGGCGAGGCCAGGTGGAAGAAATGCAGGGCATGGGACTGGAGCATCTGTCCGTAGTGCATCAGCCTGCGGATTTTTTCGGCGGTCGGGGTTAGCTTTTCGGGGGGAACGCCGGCGATTATGTCCATGGCCTTGGCCCCGGCCAGGTGATGGCTGACCGGGCAGATGCCGCACAGCCGCTGCACCAGTACGGGAATTTCCCAGTAGGGCCTTCCCTGGACAAAGCGCTCGAAACCGCGGAACTCGACCACGTGGAAACGGGCCTGGGCTACCTTCCCGTCGTCATCAAGCCTGATGGTGACTTTCCCGTGTCCTTCAACCCTGGTTACCGGTTCTATGGTAATTTTTCTGCTCATGCTCTTTAACCCTCTAATCATATTTTACCAGTTCATATTCCAGCCGCAGGGGCCTTCCCTGGATAAGAGCCGTCAACGCTTCCCAGATCAGGTCGGCCGAGGGAGGGCAGCCCGGAAGAAAGTAATCTATTTTGACTATTTCGTGGCAGGGATAAACCCGGTCCAGGAGAATCGGGATATCCTCGTCGGCCGGTATCAGGCGGTCTTCGGGAGCCACGGTCGGAGAATTGAGATAAGCTTCCTCCAGGCATTCTTTAAGGGGTATGGTGTTGCGCATGGCTGGCAGTCCGCCCATGACCGCGCATTCACCGACCGAAACCAGGATCTTGCAATTTTCCCGGAAATACCTCAGGACCTCGACATTCTCGGCGTTGCAGCAGCCCCCCTCTATCAACCCGATATCCACCGGGCGACTGAATTTCTTGATGTCATCAATGGGAGACTTGTCAAACTCCACCAGTTCGATGAGGTCCAGGATTCTTTCGTCTATGTCCAGGAAGGACATGTGGCAGCCAAAACATCCGGCTAAGGAAGCGGTGGCGATGACCGGTTTGCTCATGTTCTTACCTCGTTATCTCTTTTCTTCGATCTCGCTGCCAATAGGCTTCTTGTCGTACCTGCGCTGGCCTATGGGAACGCGGAAACCAACCTCTTTTTTGAGAATGGCCCCTACCGGGCAGATATCCATGGCTTTCCGGGCTTCCTCGTCACTCAAGCTGGCAGCCAGTTTCCTGTCGACATTGATCCTGACCCGGCCCGAGCGGTTCTTCATGGCAAAGATTTTTTTGCCGTCCGGAGTCTGGATGGCCCGGATGCAGCGCTGGCACTGAACACAGCGATTGTGTTCCAGCAGGAATTTCGGGAAGGCTTCGATATCTTTCTTCGGGAACAGGTAGGGAAACTGGGGAACCATAATCTGGTAGCGGTAGGCCAGGGCCTGGAGCTCGCAGTTGCCGCTTTTCTCGCAGGCCGGGCAGAAATGGTTACCCTCGACAAACAGCATTTCTATGATGGCCCTGCGGTGCTCTTCCACTTCGGGGCTGGTGTTTTCGATGACCATGCCGGGTGTCACCGGCTGGGTGCAGGAGGCCATCCAGCGGCCGTTAACCCGGACCGAGCAGATGCGGCAGCTACCGACCGGCTTGAGCCCCTCAAAGTGGCAAAGGACCGGGATGTAAATGCCGCTGGCCCTGGCCGCCTCGTAGATGGTCATACCGGGGTCGGCCTGGCAATCCTTTCCGTCAATCGTGAATTTAATCTTATCAGGCATGTTCCTGTTCCTCCTGGAATTTTCTGCCGGTAATGGCGCAGGCCTCGGCCACGGCCCGGTTAAGGTCAAACTCGGGAATAAAATCTGCTTCTTTGCTGACCCGGCTTTCGTACACTTCCCGGAAATTGGACAGGGTGGTCAGCACCGGGTTGGGGGAGGTCTGACCCAGGCCGCAGCGGCTCGTGGACTTGATGATTTTCCCCCAGGCCTCTATTTCTTTCAGGTCCTGGACTGTGCCCAGACCTGAGGCTATCTTCTCAAACTTTTTCTTAAGCAGGACGTTGCCGGCCCGGCAGGGCACACACCAACCACAGCTTTCTTCTATGAAGAAATCCAGAAAATTGCGTACCACCGCGAACAGGTCGCGACTGCGGTTGAAGATGATGATGGAACCACCGGTGGGCAGGTCAGAAAAGCAGATCTTCCGCCCGAAGCCGGCTTCCGAAATGCAGTTACCCGAAGGCCCACCCACCTGAACAGCCAGTGTATCTTCGGCCCCCACCATCTCCAGCAATTCTTTGATGGTCAGGCCGTACTCCACTTCATATATGCCTGGCTTCTGACAATCTCCAGAAACACTCAAAAGTTTAGTCCCGGTTGAAACAGGAGTGCCCATCGACCGGAACCAGTTAGCCCCGTGGACAATTATCTGGGTGGCCGTGGCCAGGGTTTCAACGTTATTGACCGTGCTGGGCAGGTTCAGGTAGCCCTTCTGAACCGGGAACGGGGGTCGGTCCCGCGGCTCTCCCCGCTTGCCCTCGGCTGATTCGATCAGGGCCGATTCTTCGCCGCAGACGTAGGCCCCGGCGCCCATCTTGATCTCGATATCAAAGGCAAAGCCCCGGCCGGCGATATTCTGTCCCAGCCAGCCCTGTTCTCTCATCTTCTGCAGCACATGTTCCAGGTAGCGTCGCAGGTAAGAGTATTCATGCCTCAGGTAGAGGATGCCCAGCCTGGCCCCGACGGCATAACCGGCGATGGCCATGCCTTCAAACACCATTTCCGGCCTTTCGGTCAGGATGACCCGGTCTTTGAAAGTCCCGGGCTCGCCTTCGTCGGCGTTGCAGATGACAAAACGCTGTTCGCCCTTTTCTTTCCGGCAGAATTCCCATTTCAAGCCCGTCGGGAAACCGGCTCCGCCCCGGCCCAGCAGGTTGGCTTTTTTTACTTCATCGATAATGCCCTCAGGGGTTGTTTCCAGGGCTTTACGGATGGCCTGGCCGGCTGAATAGTCGCCAAAAACAACCGGACCTGTTTTCCTGATATTGTTCCTGACCATGGCCCGGACGAGCTGGTGGTTGTTGGCCCCGTCGCCCGTCTCTTCCACCATGTCCTCAACCGCCCTGCCTTCCCTCATCCAGCCTGCCAGCTGGCTGACCTTTTCCGGGTTGAGGCGGGTAAAGACCACTCTGTTGATTAGGGCTGCTGGTTCCTGGTCGTTCATTCCTATGCAGGAGGTTTCCAGGAGTGTGAACAGGCCGTCGGCCGAGGTCTGGCCGAAACTGCAGCCGGCTTCCTGTTCCCAGGCCCGGGCCACTTTTTCCCGGCCGGCCATTTCGGCAGTGATGGAATTGTTGAGGTAGATGACGTATTTCCCGAGTGGCCGGGCCGAAAGAAAATGGTAAAAGCTGATCACCCCTTCCACCTCGGCCCTGGAAAGACCGAGTTCATCGGCCACGGACAGGATACCTTTTTCTGGAATGTAACCCTCAGTCGCCTGGATTTCTTTCAGGATTTCTATCAGCCTGGTCCGGTCTTTCCTGTATTTTTGAAGAATTTTTTTATAATTCATATTCAACCCCTTGTATAAATAGAATTATTTATATCATAAACCCCGCTTTTTACAAAGAGTTATCTTGTGAATTTTCGCCTTCTTTTCTATAATCTTTAACATGAAAGTTGACCTGGAACACCTGAGCCGGCTGGCCAGCCTGGAGCTGAACGAAGAAGAACGAAAAATTCTTCCCGGCCAGATGGAAAAGATAATCGACTGGGTCGGGCAGCTTTCCAGCCTGGTCACCGAAGGGGAAGAAAAATATACCCGGTTAGATTTCTCCCTGCGGCTGGAAGAAGACCGGGTGGAACCATCCCTTCCCCAGGCTGAAGTTCTGGCCATGGCTCCCGAAAAAGAGGGGGATTTCGTCAAGGTTCCAAGGGTTTTTAGAGAAAAATGAGATACATTGATCTTGGCCTGAGGGAAGCGGTTGACCTGGTCAGGGCTGGCCAGTTGAAAGCCGCGGAAATTGTCGAATCATACATCAGCCATATTGAATCAGTCGATAGGGAAATCAGGGCCTATCTGACGCTGGCCTGTGACCGGGCCCTGAGCCGGGCTAAGGAAATTGATGGCAGAAGGGAAAAAGGGCGCCTGGCCGGAGCCGTGCTGGCCATAAAAGATAACATTGTCACCCGCGGTCTTAAAACCACCTGCGGCTCCAGAATCCTGGAAAACTTCGTGCCTCCTTATGATGCCACTGTTGTTGAGCGCCTGGAAACTGAAGACGCTATCATCATCGGTAAAACCAATATGGATGAGTTTGCCATGGGTTCATCCACCGAGAACTCGGCTTTCTTCCCGACCCGTAATCCCTGGGACCTGGAAAGAGTGCCGGGCGGTTCCAGCGGGGGTTCGGCGGCCGCGGTGGCTGGCCTGGAAGCCATGGCTGCCCTGGGTTCAGATACAGGCGGCTCTGTCCGTCAACCTGCTGCCTTTTGTGGAATAGTGGGATTGAAGCCCACCTACGGCCGAGTTTCAAGGTATGGACTGGTGGCCTTCGCCTCTTCGCTGGACCAGATAGGGCCTCTAACCCGCTCGGTCGAGGATTGCGCTCTCCTCACTTCAGTCATAGCCGGCTTTGACCGCCGGGACTCAACCTGCGCCGACCATCCGGTGCCTGATTATCTTGAAGGGCTGGACAGTTTTCAGGAGAAAATAAAGGTCGGCTTTCTGGGCGAAGCGTCCTTAAAAGGTGTCAACCCCGAAGTGGCCGCTATCTACCACCGGATACAGGAATTGGTTTCCGGCCTGGGATTTGAAGTTGTGCGGATGGATTTTCCGTCCTGGGAGGTGGCCCTTCCCTGTTATTACATAATTGCCCCGTCTGAGGCCAGCTCCAACCTGGCCAGATACGACGGGGTACGCTATGGTTTCCGGGCGGAAGCGGCCGGGCTGGCTGATATGTATGCCCGGACCCGGACCGCGGGTTTCGGGAGCGAGGTCAAACGCCGGATACTGCTGGGGACCTTTGCCCTGAGTTCAGGCTATTACGATGCTTACTACGCCAGGGCGGCCAGGGCCCGACAGGTCATAACCGCCGAGCTGCAGGCCGCCTTCAGGCGGGTTGATTTCATCCTGACCCCGACCACGCCCGAACCGGCCTTCAAGCTCGGAGAAAAGCAGGACCCGATTGCCATGTATCTTCAGGACTATTACACGGTGGCGGCCAGTCTGGCCGGGATTCCCGGGATTTCTATTCCCTGTGGGCTGACGCCGGACGGTCTGCCGATAGGGCTGCAGGTGCTGTCCGAACCGTTTGGCGAAAACAGATTATTTAAATTTGCTTTTTTGCTTGAAAATAATATAAAATTCAAAAATAATATGTATAGAATTAATAACAGAGGAAGGAGGAAGAATGAAAGTTAAAAGCCTTTGGTTGATCGGTCTTATTACTGTTGTGGTCTTGATCTCTGCGGCCTGTTCCTCAACTCCCGAAAAAACCCTGCTGGACAAATATTTCCATGCCGTCTCTATGAAAGATAATCAAACCATGGCGGCTATGGCCTGGAAACCGCTGGAAATTGACTATGCCAGCTTTACCATTGTCGAAGTCAGCCCGGAGAAGGTGGAGCCGGTCAGTCTGCCTGCTTTGAACGAAAAAGAGGCCGAGGCCAAGAAGAAAGTTGACGACCACATCGGACCGGTGGTGGATGCCAAGGATGCCCTGGATGCGGCCACAGACGAGCTGGACAATGCCAGGACCTCGGCAGCCAGGGCGACCCTCAAGAAAAAAGTTGAGCAGCTCCAGGCCAAGTATGATGAAGAATACAACATCCACAAAGAACTGCAGAGACAGTACGGTGAAGCCAAGGAAGCTGCTGCCAGGGAAGAGCAAATCACCCTTTTTTCTTTAGGATTGAAAAACCTGCCCGGTATCCGGAGCCTGAACGGCGACGTTCATACCAAGGAACTGGTCATCAGCGTTAAGAACAAAGCCGGGGTTGAGAGAAAGTATAAAGTAGAGATGAGGAAATACGTTCTCAAGGATGAAACCGGCAAGGTGGCTTATAGCGGGCAGTGGAAGATTATCGATTTCGTGCCGGTCAGTTGAGATAATTCTGCGCAGCCGGTCCTGATATCGTAGTTGGTCTTATTGACTTTTTGTGATTTTCAGCTATAAATAATCTTTCTTGCGGTCTGGAAAAGGGGCCGTTAGCTCAGAGGGAGAGCACCGGCCTTTTAAGCCGGGTGTCGCTGGTTCGAGTCCAGCACGGCTCATTTGCGCCCCTGTCGTCTAGCCCGGCCTAGGACATCGCCCTTTCAAGGCGGCAACACGGGTTCGAATCCCGTCGGGGGCGCTTTTTTTATACTCAGAAATCACCAGGACAGAGCTGGATAATGGTCCGGAAAAATCCCGGGAGAAGCCGGTTCAATCCAGGGTGAAAGCTTTTTCGGTGATCAGCCGCAGGCAGGCATCCACTTCTTCAGCCCCGTACAGGATTCCCCGATTTTGTTTTATTTCTTCCAGGGCCCGGTCCAGGCCGAAGGCCGGGCGGTAGGGTCGGTGGGAAGACATGGCTTCCACCACGTCAGCCACAGCCAGGATGCGGGCTTCGGGCAGAATCTCTCCGGCTTTCAGTCCGCTGGGGTAACCCGAGCCGTTAATCCTTTCGTGATGCTGGAGGACGATCCGGGCGATGGGCCAGGGGAATTCGATGTTTTTCAGGATATCATACCCGGCCTGGGGATGGGTCTTGATAATCGTGTATTCCAGTTCGGTCAGCTTGGTCGGCTTGCTCAGGATTTCAGACGGCACGTATATCTTCCCGATATCATGGATTTCGGCCGCCAGTTTCAGTCCTTCCACTTCAGTTTCTGGCAGTCCCAGTTCCATGGCGATGGCCTCGGCCAGCCTGGCCACCCGCCGCTGGTGACCGGCGGTGTAAGGGTCGCGCATTTCGATGGTGGTGGAAATCGCCTGAACGGTTCCCTGAAAGGCTCTCTGCAACCTGGCCCAGCTCTCCTGAAGTTCCCTTTCAACTTTTTTGCGGGAAGTTATATCGCGGAAAACGATAACCCTTTCGGGGCCAAGACCCCGGTCAGTTGACATGGGGGCCTCTGTCTGCTCAATCGTGATTTCCAGCCCGTTTCTGGAGACCAGGACCGCTTCCTGGAAAGAGAAGACCTCGGAAGCAGGCGGTAGTAGCGAATTTTTTTTCAGGCAAAAGATCTGTTCGAATTTCTGGCCGAGAGCTTCCTTTTCTGACCAGCCGGTTATTTTCTGGGCCACCGGGTTAATGAACGATATCAACCCTTCGGCATTGAGGACTATTATTCCATCCCCGATACTCCGGAGAATGGTGGACAGCCACTGCTCTTTTTCCCTGAGCAGCAGTTGCATCCTGGCCTTGTAGAGAGCTGTTTCTATGGTTAGCTCCAGTTCTCGCTCTTCAAAGGGCTTGATCAGATAGCCGAAGGGCTCGGTCAGCTTGGCCCGTTCGAAAGTCAGGTCGTCGGCGAAAGAGGTAATGTAGACCACCGGGATGCCATATTCCTCCCAGATAACCGCGGCCACGGCAATCCCGTCCAGTTTGCCCTTGAGAACGATGTCCATCAGGACCAGGTCCGGCTTTTTCTGGCTTATGCTACCGATAACTTCTTCCCCTGTCTGGACCACACCGGTAACTTCATAACCGAGAAGCCGGACCATGTTCTGGAGGTCTCTGGCCACCAGGTTTTCATCTTCAACAATCAATATCCTGGCCTTGCTCATCCTGACCTCTAACCCACGATATTTTATAAGGATGCCGGGGATAACGCAACTTAAAGGTTTTCAGCGGATTTCTCAACCCGGAGCTGGCCGGGGCCTGGGAAAGATACCCTGGCCAGGGTGCCCCCGCCGGCCAGGCCGGTTATTTTGAATTCTCCACCTAACTGGGCCGAAAGCAGCCTGACAATTTCCAGGCCGAAGCGACTTCCAGCTGAGGGCTCATATCCCCGGCCGTTATCCCTGACCTCGAGTACCAGGTAATTTCCTTCCGGCAGCAGGGATACTTTGAGAGAACCTCCTTGCCCGGGGCTGAAGGCATGCTGCAGGCTGTTGGTGACAAGCTCGGTTAGAATGAGTCCCAGTGGAATGGCCATATCCACGGTCAGGGCCGGGGCTTCAACCCGGACCGAGTAGGTAACGCCCTCGCTGTTCGGAAAATGAACCTGAAACAGGTGCACCAGCAATTTCTCGGCATAATCGCCAAAATCGATCGAAGCCAGGTCCTTTTCCCGGTAGAGTTTATCGTGGACCAGCGCCATAGAATAAATTCGATTCTGGCTCTCCCTGAGGGCACTTCTGGCCTCGGGGTCTTTAAGGTAACCCGACTGCAGGTTGAGCAGGGAAGAAATGATCTGCATGTTATTTTTGACCCGGTGATGCACCTCTTTCAGGAGAATTTCCTTTTCCTTCAGAGAGGCCAGCATGGCCTCCTCGGCTCTTTTTCTCTCTGTTATGTCCCGGACATATTCTATAACGCCTTTTAACCGACCGGTTACATGGTCTATGAGGGGAAAGGAAAAGAGCTCCAGCCAGCCCGTAATTTTTCCCCCGGGGCCTGTTCTGGGGACAACTTCGCAGGCAGGTTTCAGGGTTCGCAGGGTGTTGAGGCTCGGGCAGGGCACACAGAAGTCATCTTTTCCGTGGTAGGCTACATGGCATTTCTTCCCCACCAGCGGCAGGGCATGGGCGTACCATTTTTCCATTACCGGGTTTACCCGGACAATTTTCATCTCCAGGTCCAGGATGGAAATCCCGTCCTGAATGGAAGCAAAGGAGTCGGTCAGCAGGCGCTCGGTTTCTTTCCTCAGCTCTTCGGCCAGGTTCTTTTTTATCACCAGGGCAGCCTGGCTGGCCACGAAGGATAAGACCTTCAGTTGTTCTTCGTTGTAGCGCAGGCCTTCGGTATAACTCTGAACCACCATCACCCCGAAGACTTCATCCTGGATTTTCAGCGGAACGCCCAGCCAGTCAACGGAAGGGGCCCCAATGGACTCAACCTGGCCCTCGCTTTCCAGCCTGGCAAAGACCTCCGGGGAGGCCAGGAGCGGCTGGCCTGTCCTGAGCACGTATTCGGTGAGTCCCCGGCCCGCTGGCCGGGGCGGTGGCGGCTGGTCGTACTCATCCACAAAATAAGGGAAAGAAACCAGCCCGGTTTCTTTATCATAAAGAGCTATGTAAAAATTTTCGGCCGGCATCAGGTTCCTGATGGTCAGATGAATGGCCCGGAGGAGTTCCTGCAGGTTGTCTTTTTCCACGCTCAGCCGGGCTATCTCGTACAGCGCTTCCTGGACGGTCAGGCGGTGACGGTCGGATTCAGGCGGAACCGGGAACAGCATACCCAGGACCAGCCTGGTGCCGGTGCCTTCAACGAGGATTTCCTGTCTGAGGTCCTCAACGTTCAGGTATTCTGAATCAGCGATTTTTATACGGTAGGTTACACGCCTGTCCAGCTCTCCGGCTTTTTTCTGCGTCGATATATCTGCTTTCTCCCGGTCATCGGGATGAACGAGGGACAGCCAATGCTGTAGGTTCAGCCAGACCGGGCCTGGTTGGGACCAGCGCAGCAGTTCAACCAGGTCGGCAGAAAGCCAGATTTTTTTTAAAGAAGGACTCAGGAAATATGAATAGATTTTCATATTTCGGCTGGCGGGCGAAACCAACTTTCTTTTTTTACTCCATCCAGGCTTTACCATATTTTACACAAAACCACTGCGCTCAACAATTTTTTTTATCCGGGCAGGCTTGTTTCTTAAATTTTTTCAGAGTAAAGCTGGACCCGGTTCCGGCCGGCGTCCTTGGCCGCGTAGAGGGCCAGGTCGGCCCGCTTCAGCAGTTCTTCTGGTTCCCGGCCGTGGTCGGGGAAGAGGGCCAGACCCAGGCTGGCGGTAATAACCAGCTTTCTGTTATCAACCATAAGCGTCAGGTTGAAGGCCTGAACAATTCTCTCCGCTATCTGGAGGCCGGCTTCCGCGTTCTGCAGTTCTCCGAGCAGAATGGTGAATTCGTCCCCGCCGAAACGGGCCACGGTGTCGGTCTTTCTGGTGAGCTGCTTCAATATTTTCCCCGCTTCCAAGAGCACCAGGTCGCCAAAGGAATGACCGTAGGTGTCGTTGATGACTTTGAAAAAATCAAGGTCCAGCATGATTACCCCGAGCTTCAGGTTTCTCCTCCTGGCCTGCTCCAGACCGATTCTTAACCGGTCGTTGAACAGCAGCCGGTTGGGCAAGCCGGTCAGGGCATCGTGGATGGCCAGGTAATTGAGGCGCTCCTCCTGGAGCTTTCTCTGGGTTATGTCACGGAAGACCAGAACCGAGCCGACGACTTTTCCGGCTTCGTCCCGGATCAGAGAGCCGCGGAGTTCGACAGGCAGCCGGTCTGCTCCTCTCAGCAGGTAAAGGTCCTGCTCGGTCTCAAGACCCGGGGCCAGCCATTCCAGGTTCAGGCCAGAGGTTCTGCCGGTTAATCCTTCCTGGATCAGGAAGGTTCTTTCCAGCGGCTGGCCGACCACCTGCCCGGCAGTTTTTCCCAGGAGACTTTCGGCCACGGGGTTGATGAAATTTATGATTCCTTCACGGTCGGTGGAAATCAGTCCGTCGGTTATGCTGGACAGGATGGCCTTCAGCCAGCGCCTCTTTTCTTTGTTTTCTGTGTCAGCCTGGTATTTGTAATAAGCCAGCTCGATGGCCACCAGGAGTTCTTTCTCTTCGAAGGGTTTGATCAGATAGCCGAAGGGCTCGGCCAGGGTGGCTTTGACCAGTGTATCTTCATCGGTGAAAGCCGTCAGGTAGACTATCGGGATGGAGTAAAGTTTCCAGATCCTGGTGGCAGCCTCGATTCCGTCGAGCTGACCCTTTAACCTGATATCCATCAGTACCAGGTCCGGGGATTTCTCGGCGGCTGCCTGCAGGGCCTGCTCGCCGCTTTCCACCACTCCTGCCACCTGGTAGCCCAGGTTCTTCAACATCTGCTCGATGTGGCGGGCTATCAGCAGCTCATCTTCGACCAGCAGGATCCTTTTGCCTTTCATTCCCTTCCTTCAGTGCCGGTTTCCCGGAAAAGGGCAATGGTGGGCGGTACTGGGTTCGAACCAGTGGCCTCCGGTTTGTAAGACCGACACTCTGCCCCTGAGCTAACCGCCCTGGATTACTAACCATTAACTTAAGAGAAAGCAGCCGGATTGTCAAGAATCAGTGCCGGGATGGCATCTGCCGGAAGCCCGAGGGAAAAGCCCGGTTCCAGGGGCTCGGAAATATTAAATTATTATTGCTCTGTTGAATAGCCGGGAAAAATAACGACAACTGGAGTTTAATGGGCCAGCCGGGCAAGGCCAGCCGGTCCGGGCCAAGGTTGACATAAATAGCCATATATGTTAAATTTAAGCTCCAGTTTTTATCTCCCTGGAAGGTGAAATCCAATGTTTGCGGTAATCAAGACAGGCGGAAAACAGTATCGAGTTAAAGAAGGCGACGTCCTCTCCGTCGAGAAACTCGCCGCGGAAAAAGGACAGGTCGTTCATTTTGACCAGGTTCTGCTGCTGGAAGACGGAGCTCAGGTCCAGGTCGGCACCCCCTATCTGGAGAAGGCCAGGGTAGCAGCTGAAGTCCTGGAGGATTACAAGGACGAGAAAGTCATCGTTTTCAAGAAAAAAAGACGCAAGGGTTACCGTCGCAAAAAGGGACACCGTCAGTTGCTGACCAGGGTCAGGATTTCCGGCATTTATCCCGAAGGACAGGTTGTTGAAGGCGAAAAGCCAGCTGTCGAACCTGCTCCCGGGAAAACCAGGAAGAAAGAGACAACCGGGAAAGAGAAAAAACCGGCCGCCAGCAAATCGGCCACAGCCGCCCGGAAAACGGCTAAAAAAGAGACAACCGGCAAAACCAAGGAGAAATGACCATGGCTCATAAGAGGTCAGGAGTAAATGGCAGAGATTCCAACCCCAAGCGGCTGGGAGTAAAAAGATTTGGCGGCCAGCTGGTCAAGGCTGGCTCCATCCTGGTACGCCAGCGGGGCACGCCTTTCCGTCCCGGGCTTAACGTCGGCCGGGGAAGCGATGATACTCTTTTTGCCCTGATCACTGGCGTGGTCAGGTTTGAAGATAAAGGAAGGATGGGCAAGTATGTCTCGGTAATCCCCCTGGAGGAGTCAACCGGGACAGCCTCCTGAGATGGGACGAGATCCCGTTATTGCCTTTTTTGTGGCCATAATTTCCCGCACAATTTCTGCCCACCGGGTCGGGTTGATCGGTTTACAGCCAGACAGGTGATAAATTGTTCGTTGACCAGGTCCGTGTAATTCTGATTGCCGGCAAAGGCGGAGACGGCTGCGTCAGCTTCCGGAGGGAGTATCGCGTCCCGAAAGGCGGGCCGGACGGTGGCCGCGGCGGAGACGGGGGCAACATCTATCTGGTGAGCGACCCCAACCTCAATACCCTGTCCTATTTCAGGTATCACCCGATTAACAGAGCCAAAAAGGGAGCTAATGGCCAGGGGTCAAACAAGCAGGGCAAAAGAGGGCGCGACCTTTACCTGAAGGTTCCGGTGGGAACCATGGTCAGGGATGCCGCCACCGGCCGGGTTCTCCACGACTTCTTGAAGCCCGGAGAGGTTTATCTGGCTGCCAGAGGTGGTCGCGGTGGTCGGGGAAACGCTTCTTTTGCCACTCCCACCCATCAGGTGCCACGGGAGTTTGAAAAGGGCCGGCCGGGAGAGGAAATAGAACTGATCCTGGAGTTGAAATTGATCGCCGACGTGGGGCTGGTTGGTTTTCCCAACAGCGGAAAGTCCACCCTGATTTCAAAGATCTCCGCCGCCCGGCCGGAAATAGCCGACTACCCCTTTACCACCCTGACCCCGAACCTCGGGGTGGTTGACCTGGACGAGGAGAGGAGTTTTGTGGTGGCCGATATCCCGGGACTGATAGAGGGAGCCCATCGGGGCCATGGACTCGGGATTCAGTTCCTGAGGCACGTGGAGAGAACCAGAATCCTGGTGCACCTCATCGATGTTTCCCCGCTGAGCGGACGTGACCCGGTAAAAGATTACCGCATCATACAGACCGAACTCGAAGCCTTCAACCCGGAATTGGCCCGGAGAAAGCAGGTGATTGTGGCCAACAAGATTGACCTGCTGGGAGAGGACAGGAAAAGATTGCTGGCTGTCAGGAAACTGGCTGCCAGGGAGAAAAAGCCGTTTCTGGCCATTTCTGCCCTCACCGGAGAAGGTCTGAAGGACCTGGTAAAATTGCTGGCCGGGCTTCTGAACGAAACGAATGCAAAGCCTGGCGAGAAAACGGCAGCCGAAAAGGAAAAGCGTTAAGAGCACTGTGCCATGAATTTAACCGGCCTGTTCGGAGGGACATTCAACCCGATCCACCTCGGGCACCTCAAAGTGGCCGAAGAGGTCTTAGGCCACTTTCCCCTGGATACGATTCTGTTCATTCCTTCCTACATCCCTCCGCATAAGAGTTCCGTCGAGGTGGCGCCGGTCAGGCACCGTCTGAAGATGGTGGAAATTGCCTGCCAGGGCCACCCGGCTTTCCAGGTTTCAGAGGTGGAAGCTGGCCGTCCCGGGCCCTCTTATTCCATAGTTACTTTGAGAAGGTTGAAACGGGCCCGTCCGCAAGACCAGTTTTTCTTCATCGTCGGAGCCGATGCTTTCCTGGAAATCGAAACCTGGAAGGATTATGACCGGTTGCTGCGGGAATGTTCTTTTATTGTTGTCAGCCGGCCCGGATTCGGGATAAAATCACTGGAGAAGGTGATAGAAAGAATTAAACCGGCCGGGGTTCTGCCTCCAGGAAGCCAGGCTTTATTCAACTCTGATAACCCGGGACCGGGCAAGCTCTATCTGCTGGAAGTCCCGACGCCCGATATTTCCTCTTCAGACATAAGGAAAAGGCTGCGGGCCGGGCAAGCGATAACCGGCCTGGTGCCCCCGGGGGTGGAACAATACATCGAAAGGCATAAACTTTATCGCTGAGGAGAAAATGGCCGAAACGCAAGAGAAACCGAAAAAGTTCACCAAGAGAAGTCTGCCCAGAGAAGTCAGGCTGTCGGTCAGGGCCGCCCTAACCAAAAAGGCCGAAGGCCTGTGCGTCCTGGACCTGCGGGAGCTGGCCAGCTTCACCGATTTTTTTGTAATCATGCACGGAAACTCTTCCCGCCAGAATGCAGCCATTTATGAGAGCATCGAGAAAGAACTGGCCGGAGAAAAAATAAAGCCGTTCGGCATCGAGGGCCTGGAAACGGGTGAATGGATACTCCTTGATTACGGGAACTTTGTGGTTCACATTTTCTCCCGGAGGGCCCGGGAATTTTATGCCCTGGAAAAACTCTGGGCTGATGCTCCCAGGCTGGATTACTGAACCACCAGAAAATCCTGCAAAAATATCTTGACTTTTTTACCACAATCTATTTAATTAAATCCCGTTTCTGATGGAACTGGTATTTTTGTGGCCCGGGAAAACTAAGAATCGTCACCTGCGGGCCCTGCAGGAGGAGTTCCTTAACAGGCTGCAGCTTTTCTGCCGGGCCAGGATAGTGGAAACGGCCGAAGCCCGGTGGGTGAAAGAAAGCCAGCCCGGCCGGATACTGGAAACGGAAGCCAGGGGGCTTGAAAAACATCTCAGGGATGGCTATATTATCTGCCTTTCGGATAAAGGAAAAATGATGACCTCGGAGGAACTGGCCAGATTAATGGAGAAACAGGCGATGGTTTCAGCCAGAAAAATCATGTTCCTGGTCGGTGGTTTTCTGGGGCTGTCTCCGGAAATCCTGAAAAAAGCTGACCTGCAGCTGTCGCTGTCTCCGCTGACTTTTTCGCACGAGCTGGCCAGGGTTGTCCTGCTGGAGCAGGTCTACCGGGCCATGAACCTTATTAAAGGATATTCTTATCCAAAATGAGAGGGGGTTAAATGCCGGCTAAAGCCAAACTCGGTAAGAAAGAAAAAGAAGAATTCAAAAAGCTGCTGCTGGAAAAAAAGAACAGCATAATCAGAAAACTGAGCCAGTATTACAATGACAGCAAGGAAATTGAGACTGACACGGCCCTGGACCTGGTGGACAAGGCCGAGACTTCTTATACCAAGGAATTTCTGCTGGGACTGACCGACAGCGAACGGGAACAGCTGTCGCTGATAGACCAGGCCCTGGATAGACTTCAGAAAGGTGAATTCGGGCTGTGCCTGATCTGTCATAAAGAGATAAGCAAAAAGAGATTGAAAATTATACCCTGGGCTCCCTACTGCATCGAGTGTCAGGAAAAGAAAGAGGGCGAATCAAAGAGACGGTGAAACTGCGCTTCGGCCTGAGCCGGGTAATACACCCGGTGACTGTTACTGTTTTTCCTTCCTTCTGCCGGCTTTGCGGCCGGGCCCTGGAAGACCCCGAGGAAAAGATAATCTGTACCCGCTGCCTTGACCGGGTGGAATTTCATCGTGGCCCGGTCTGCCCGGTCTGCGGCCGGTTCTACCATCAGGCCGCTGCTGCGGGGCATCTCTGTGGCCAGTGCCTCGAGCAGCAGCCGCCCTTTTCCCGGCACCGCTCGCTCGGTCCCTATTCCGGACGACTGAAGGAGGTCATCCTGCTTTTTAAGTATAAGGGCTGCGAAAGTCTCGGCCGGGTGCTGGCCTTAATGGCCTATGAACATCTGGCCACTGACGGTTTATTTGAAGGCCTGGATTTCATCCTGCCTGTTCCGCTGCATCGGAAAAGAGAAAAAGTCCGCGGCTTCAATCAGGCCGAGCTCCTGAGCGGCGCCCTTTCCGGCCTGAGTGACGTTCCCTTGCTGCATAGAGTGCTGATTAAGGCCAGGAATACCCCGGCCCAGGTTTCTCTGGAAGCAACCGAGCGGGAAAAAAACCTCCGGGGAGCTTTTGAGGTAAGAAGGGCCGGGAAAATAGCCGGCCGGACTGTCTTGCTGGTCGATGACGTTTACACCACCGGTTCGACCCTGAAAGAATGTGCCACAGAGCTCCTCCGGGCCGGGGCCAGGGAAGTCAGGGCCATGACCCTTGCCCGGGCAGTTTAAAATAAAAAACCCCCGTCCTCAGACGGGGGCTAATACTGGCGACCTGTTATTTGGTTTCCTTTTCGCCGGATTTTTCGGCTGTCTGAGGCTTCACTATCTTGACCTTGCGGGGCTTTACTTCCGCTTTCTTGGGCATGTGGACCTTGAGCAGGCCGTTTTCATACTCGGCACTGATCTTCTCCTGATCCACGTAGTTCGGCAGGCTGAAGGACCGGTAGAAGGAACCGTAGGCCCGCTCTATGCGGTGATAGTTCTCCTCCCTGGTCTCCTTTTCGAATTTTCTCTCGCCCCTCAGGCTCAGGGTGTTATCCTCGACCTTGATCTCAACGTCCTTTTCGTTAACGCCCGGGAGCTCGGCCGTCAGAACCAGCTCGTTCTCGGTTTCGTAGATGTCCACGGCCGGAGACCAGGTGCTCTGGATGATATCCGAATCCTCAAATTTGGGAGAAGAAACCAGATCCTCAAACAGCCGGTTCATCCTGTCGCGCAGAACCATGATGTCCCTGAAAGGATCCCATTTAGTGATGGCCATGGTCTCACCTCCTTATAAAATCTTTAGTGCAATATTAATATATATTTTGAGTATACATTTGTCAAGTATTTTTTAAAAAAAATTATTTACCCCTTATAAGAATGGTGGCTTCTCCCCTTATTTTATCATCCGTTATTGATTTGCTAAGGGTGATCAGGGTGCCCCTGATAAACTCTTCGTGGACTTTGGTCAATTCCCTGGCCAGGACCGCCTCTCTCGCTCCGAAGACTTCTCCCGCCACCTCCAGGAATTGCTTCAGCTTGCGCATCGGCAGGAAAAAGACCAGGGTACCCTCGGTGTCTGATAGCCTTGCCAGAAAATTTTTAAGGCTGCCCTTTTTAGGCGGGGGGAAACCGGCAAAAACCACCCGGTGGGTGGGAAGGCCGGAAGCCGACAGGGCGGCGGTCAGGGCGCTCGGGCCCGGTATCGGGATTACCTTTATGTTTCTCCTGATTGCTTCTTTGATCAGTGGAAATCCCGGGTCGGAAACGCCCGGTGTCCCGGCATCCGAGACCAGGGCCACGTCACGGCCCGCTTCCAGCCAGGCCAGGATTTCTGGCAGTTTCTGGTTCTCCCTGGGGTGGAAGTATGAGACCAGGCGTTTCTTGATTCCGTAAGCGTTGAGGAGCTTTATTGTCTGCCTGGTATCCTCGCAGGCAATGATTTCGACTTCTTTCAAAATTCTGAGGGCGCGAAGGGTAATGTCCTCCAGGTTGCCGATGGGAGTGCCGACCACGTAAAGGGAACCCTTCTGGTTCATGTTTTTTTAATTATAAACTCGCTGCTGTTTCTGCCACCGTTTTATTTATCCCAGTCATAAGGATAAAGAAAATCATGGCCCACCGTCCGGCTGGAGATTTTAGCAATGGGAGGCATCCTTCTCTTGAATTCTGATTTTTTTATCATCTCCACTATCCGCCTGACCTTTTTACTCTCAAACCCGGCCTTGACCACCTCGTCCGGCTTCTGGCGGCGGTCCACCAGGAGATAAAGAATCCGGTCCAGCTCCTCGTAGGGCAGGCCAATCTCTTCCTCATCGGTCTGGCCTGGCCACAGTCCGGCGGTCGGCTTCTTGGTCAGGATTTCTTCCGGAATTTTCAGGTAGCGCCCGAGTTCCCGGACCTGGGTCTTGTAAAGGTCACCCATGGGGTTGATACCGCAGGCCATGTCACCATGAATTGTGCCATAGCCGATTAGCAATTCGGTTTTGTTGCTGGTTCCCAGGATAAGGGCCTTTTCTCTGGCCGAAAAGTCATACAGGATGGACATTCTTTCCCGGGCCATCTTGTTGCCCTTCAGGACCTGATTATCTGTGGGGAAGGCGGAAAAGTAGGCATCTATTTGAGGAGAAATATCAATTTCCCTGGACCTGACCTTGAGCAAACCGGCCACCAGCCGGGCGTGAGCCACCCCTTCCTTATCCAGGTTCCGGTACGGCATGATCAGGGCCAGAACTCTTTTGGGCCCAAGAGCTTTGACCGCCAGGTAAGCGCAGACGGTCGAGTCCAGTCCTCCGGAAAGCCCTATTATAGCGCGGTCAAAGCCGGCCTTACCGGTTTCTTCCCGAATGAAACCGGTCAGGGTTTTTACGACCAGAGGAAAGTTAATCTTCATATGTTTTCTCTTATGATTTTCTCCAGGGACTGCCAGATCACTTCCGGCCGGTCATCGCGACGGAAAGGCCAGCTTTGCCTGGCCCGGGCAATCTCCGACAGGTCGACACCGATGACGGCGAAATCCTCTTCCAGGTAAGGCAGCCGGGTTATAAGCTTACCGAAGGGAGAATAGATGAAAGACCCGCCGGCAAAGACTGCCCCGTCTTCATAACCGACACGGTTACAGTAGACCATCACGGCGCTGGAGAAAAAGGACACAGACTCGCCCATCAACTCCCACATATGGCTGGTCTCGAAACCCTGGCCCCGGGATTCATCGATTCCCCGCCCCGGGGCGGCTGAGATGGTTATAATCAATCCGGCTCCGCCGGCAAAGTGACAGTAGCTTGAGCCGTAATGCAGGAAATCCCGGCAGATGAGCAAGCCTGTCCGCACCCGCCCGGTGTCAAATGGCCTGAATTGTCGCCCGGCGGCGAAAAAACGCCCCTCCTCAAACATGCCTGAAGTCGGCAGGAAGACCTTGCGATGGACGTGAAGAATCCGGCCACGGGAGAGATAGGCGGCTGCGTTATAAACCAGGCCCGGGTCGTCGGCTGCCTCTTCCACGAAGCCAACCACCAGGTCTATCGCCCGCGAGGCTTCGAGCAGCTTCTTGAAGACCGGGGATTTCCCGGGATTGAGGGCGATTTCGGCGGCCAGGTCCTTTAGGGTATAACCGGTCAGGCTGAGCTCGGGGAAAACTATCAGGCTGGCCTTTTTAGAAACGGCTTTCCTTACGCAGTCCAGGTGAATTTTGAGGTTTCTTTCAGGGTTGCCAAGGACTGGTGAAATCTGAGCCAGGGCTATTTTCATAAATTGAAAATAGCACAAATCAGGATATTCTGTCCATTCCCGGCTGCAGCCCGGGGTTGAAAAATCGGCGCCGATTGTATAAATTATTAAAAGCATTACCTGAAAGGGCCCGATTGTGAGTTCGTTAAACCATGTTGGTGCTTTTCTGAAGGAGATATTCTTCAACAGCCGGACAGGGCGTCTGTCCTTCAAGCGCCAGGAAATAGAAAAGCATTTTTTCTTCATCAAGGGCAAGCCGATTCAGGTCAAGACAAACGTCAGGTCGGAGCGGCTGGGCGAAATCCTGTTCAAGCTTCAGAAAATACAGGATCAGACCTTCCAGAACATAGAAGACTTCATCCAGCCCAACCAGCCACTGGGAGAATCCCTGAAACGGGGCGGGGTCATCAAGGAAGCCGACCTGCGGGAAGCCCTGAGTTTTCAGATTCGCGAGTCCCTGCTGGGCATTTTTTCATACTTCGATGGCGAGCTCAGCTTTCAGGAGAGGGAAGTTCAGTCCCCGACTGAAGAACTGCCGGCGGTCGATGTCCCGTTCATCATCGATTATGGGCTGCGGCGGATGAAATATAATTCCAGCCTGCAAAAGTTTTTTGCCGGCCGCAAAATTGCCCTGAAGAATATCCGCTATGCCTATTTTCTGACCGATGAGGAAAAAGCTCTGCTGGAAAGATTTTCCACTCCCCAGGTTATCGACCGGATGGCCGTTCCGGCCCGGTTCAGCCAGGAGAATTTTTTCCGCTGCCTGTACCTGTTCTATTGCCTGGACATGGTGGAAGTGTCTACGGCCGATACCAGTTACAGAAAAGATGATTATTCATCTGAGAGCCGCAGGAAGCTGGAGCAGGACGAGCTGGAAGCCCGGATTGAAGAGCTCAAGGAAATAAAATCCCAGCTGAGGACGCGCAACCACTACGAGCTGCTGGGTGTTTCCAGGGTAGCCAACGAGGAAGAAATTAAAAAAGCCTATTTCAACCTGGCCAGAAAATACCATCCCGACCGGTTCAACACGGCCCTGACCGACCACGGCCTGGTCAACGAGGTCTTCAACGCCATTACCACAGCTTACCGGACGTTGAGTGAGTCCGATAAAAGGAAGCAGTATGACCAGCAACTGGTGGCTCCTTCCCAGGAAACGGCCGATGACCTGGCCAGGAAAGCTGAGATTAAGTACAGGCAGGGTAGAACCCTGTACAACCAGGGAATGTATGAAGAAGCCATCATATTTCTGGAAGAAGCCATTCGCCTGAAAAGGGCCAAGGCCGATTATTACCTGCTGCTGGCCATGGCCGAGTCTAAGTTGCCGGCCTACAAGAAAAAAGCCGAGGAAGATTTCCTGCGGGCCATAGAAATGGAACCATGGAACGCCGAGGGCTATGTCGGGCTGGGCCTGCTTTATCTGGGAGAAGGCTTAAAGATCAAAGCCAGGAAACACCTGCAGAAGGCCCTGGAAATCGAGCCCGACCATCACCAGGCAAGGGCAGCCCTGGCAGAACTGGAAAAGGGGGAGAAAAAAACCGGCCTGAAGGGCTTGCTGGAATTAGACCTGTCAAAAATTTTCAAGAAAAAGAAATAGCTTAGCCCTGGCCTATGAGTTTAAGGAATTGCTTTTCGTCTATGGTCCTGACTCCCAGCTCCCGGGCCCTGTCCAGCTTGGAACCAGGTTCCTGCCCAACCACCAGGTAATCGGTCTTCTTGCTGACCGAGGAAGAAACGCTCCCGCCGAGACTTTCGATCTTTTCCCTGGCCTGGTCCCGGGTCAGGGAAGACAGGGTCCCGGTCAGAACGAAGCTCAGCCCCTGAAGGGGCTGAGGGCCTGCCTTCTCGGTCTTTTCCCTGAATTTCAGGCCGGCCGCTTTCAACCGCTCCAGCAGCTTCTGGTTTTCAGGCTGGCGAAAAAAGAAAACTATGCTGGCCGCCACTTTGGGCCCGATGTCTTCCAGGGTCATCAGGTCTTCCTCGCTGGCCCGGGCCAGCTTTTCCAGGTCCAGGAATTTTCTGGCCAGCGACTGGGCCAGTTTCTCTCCCACCTGCCTGATGCCCAGGGCAAAGATCAGGCGCCACAGCTCGCGCGATTTTGATTCTTCTATCTGGTTTAGCAGGTTCTGGGCACTCTTTGGCCCCATTCTTTCCAGTTTGACCAGGTCCTCGTATTTCAGGTGGTAGAGGTCGGGGATCTGCTTGATCAAACCGGAGGCCAGCAGCTGATCGACCAGGGCCTCGCCCAGTCCTTCAATGTTCATTGCCCGGCGCGAGGCAAAATGCAGAATTGATTCCCGGATGCGGGCCGGGCAGGAAGGATTGATGCAGCGGGAGATGGCTTCACCTTCCTCTTTATAGATGGCCGAATGGCAGACCGGGCAATTTCTGGGCCAGACAAAGGGTTTTTCCCGGCCGGTTCTTCTCTCCTTCATAACCGAAACCACGTGAGGGATGACGTCGCCGCTTCGTTCCAGCAGGACATAATCGCCAACCCGGATATCCTTTCTTTTAAGTTCTTCCTCGTTATGCAGGGTGCAGCGGCTGATGGTGGTGCCGGAAATCTGGACCGGTTCCAGGATGGCCACCGGGGTCAGGGCCCCGGTCCGTCCCACCTGGACTATGATTTCTTTTATCCGGGTTGTGGCCTGACGGGCCGGGAACTTAAACGAAATGGCCCAGCGGGGCGATTTGGCCGTGGCCCCCAGGAGCTGTCGTTGCCTGGTGGAGTTGACCTTGACCACCACCCCGTCCACGTCGTACTCTAACGAATCCCTTTTTTCTATCCACTCCTGGTAGTAATCTATGACTTCTTCCAGCGAGTGGCAGAGGCGGCTGGCCGGGTTGGTCTTGAAACCCAGCTTTTTTAGCTGCTGCAGATTTTCCCACTGGCTGGGCATTTCCTGACCGCCAATAAAAATGTAATAGAGGAAGATGTCCAGGTTGCGACCGGCGACCTCTCTGGGGTCGAGCAACCTGATGGAACCGGCCGCGGCGTTACGGGGATTGGCAAACAGTGGTTCGCCCCTTTTTTCTCGTTCCTGGTTGATCTTCTTGAATGATTCGTAGGGCAGGTAAACTTCCCCCCGGACCTCCACCTCTTCTTTGACCGGGATGGTCAGGGGCAGGCTGCGAATGGTCTTGACCTGGGAGGTCACCTCGTCGCCCCGGAAGCCATCGCCGCGGGTCACCGCCTGGTGGTAGAGGCCGTCAAGATAGGTGATGGACATGCTCAGTCCGTCGATTTTGAGCTCGCAGACGTATGCTATTTTCTCCCCGGGCAGCAGTTTCCGGATTCTTTCGTCAAATTCTTTCAGGCCTTCAACGTCGTAGCAATTGTCGATGCTGAGCATCGGCCGGCGGTGGGTTACGGTCGGGAAACCCTCGACCGGTTTTTCTCCGACCCTCTGGGTGGGCGAGTCTGGCCTCAGGTATTCAGGATAGGCTTCTTCCAGACGCCTGAGTTCAGCCAGTAGCTGGTCGAACTCGTAGTCGGAAATTTGCGGGTTGTTGTCAACGTAGTATTTTTTTTCGTGGTAAACTATCTCCCGACGAAGTTCTTCAATTCTTTCCCGGGCTTCTTCTCTGGAGAGTTTCTTTTCCATCTGGCCCCTCCCCTCAGGGAATCTCCTCTTTCATTTTAAGAGAAAAAGCCAGAAGAGTGAAGCCCGACTCCGGCCTCTGGACCGGATGGCATTTAAGCTTATCCCTGATTATTTGCCCAGCCGGCGTTTGGTTTCTTCCATCAACTGGTTGAATTTGGCGATGGCCGCTTCCTGCTGCTTTTTGAGCTTATCGATTTCTGCCTGGACGACATCTATGTCAGCCTGGAATTCTTTCATTTTCTTCTTGTCCTTGTCGCTCAGTTCATCTTCGCTCTTGCCGCCAAAACGTTCGTTGAAAATTTTGGTCAACTCTTCCAGTTCCTTGAGCTTGTTCTGTATGGCCAGCACTGTTTCGTTGTACTTCAGGTCCTTGTTCATGGTGAAGAACAGGCCCTCGGCCATCTCCTTGGCCTTTTCGGAATTGGGGTTGGGCAGGAAGGCCGCCTCCAGTGAATAGCGGACGGCTTCGTTCACGACCGAAGGGTCGGTCTTGGCCTTGTTGGCCAGGATGACGGCGATGGAGAAGGCCACCTCGCCTGTTTTCTTCTTGCGGTAAGCTTCTTTCAGCAGGCTCAGTGCTTCGTCGTTCTTTCCGGCCCGGTGCAGCATCTGTCCCAGGATATTGGCATCGTTGGGGTCCCTGGTCTGGTTGTAGATGGCCCAGTAAACTTTTTCAGCTTCGGCGTAATTCTTGGCATCGGCGTAGGTCTTGCCCATCTTGCGAACTGAGGCCATGATTTTATTGTCTTTGCTCATGGAGTAGGCGTTGAGATAGGCTTCTACCGCGGCGTCCGTGTCCTTTGATTTTTCAGCCGCGCTGCCCAGGATGTAGTACCCGGCGGCGATAATCTTGTTCCACTTGTCAGGACTGGCCCCTTCCTTGGATTTTTCGGCCTTGCCGACTTCAATCAGCTGGTTGCCGTAGTTCCTGGCTTTATCCAGATTCTGTCCCTGGTTGATATAGTTATCGGCCAGGAAAACCATGAGCGAGACCCTGACCTCGGCATCAAGACCGCCGGCGCTGAGGGCCTTTTCCCCGTAGTTGATTGATTCCTGGAGGCTCTTGCTCGGGCAGGGGATCAAGCACAGATATGCATAAGCATAATTCTCGTACTGGGAACCCTTGCCGGCATATTGATTGATGTACTCTTTTAGCAGCTTGACCTTCTCGCAATTATCCTGGGCGGTCATGGCCTTGATGTAAGCTTCGTCCGCCGGGTTCTGCGCCCAGACAGCTCCAGCTGCCAGCAGTATTAATAGCGATAACAGTAAAGTTCTTTTCATCTCTAACCTCGCTCAAAAAATAATTTGCTCAATATCTTGCTCCTTGACAGTCAAAATGTCAATACCGGAATTTTAATTCCGATCTCTCCGGCTATTTTAATGCAATTTATATGCCAGATATCCAATTAGACTTAATTTTGCCCATTCAATATAATAAATATAAAAAATATGAAAGAGTTTCAAGATTTCAGCCAGGTTTTTTTCGAGGAGACAGGCCTGTCTCTGAGCAGCAGAGTACCCCTGGCCGATTATTCCAGCTTCCGGATAGGCGGGCCAGCCGATTATTTTATTGAGGTCCACGATCTGACCGAACTGGCCGCGGCCGTTAAAGCCGCCCGAAAATACAACTTCCCGTTCTATGTGATAGGCGGCGGTTACAACCTTCTGTTTGATGATGCCGGTTACCGCGGGTTGGTTATCAGAAATTCGGCTTCCGGTCTGCAATTCCGGCCCGAGGAAGGCAGCCTGGAAGTAGCCAGCGGAACGCATCTGTCCGAGCTGGTCGGGCAGACGATCCAGGAAGGACTGGCCGGCCTGGAATTTCTGGCCGGGATTCCAGGCACCGTCGGCGGGGCCGTTTTTGGCAATGCCGGGGCTTTTGGGCAGGCAATAGGGGACCGGGTACTGGCGGTAACCGTGCTTTATGGTGAAGGGCAAGAACAGACCCTATGCCCGGAGGAACTTCATTTCGAGTACCGTTATTCTTCCCTTAAAAAAGACCATAAAATTATCCTCAGGGCCACTCTTAAAGTAGAACCCGGGTCCAGGCCGGAGATGCTCAAAAAGGTGGAAGATTATCTCAATCAAAGGGCCAGGAAGCATCCCCCGGGCCAGGTCCCCTGCGCCGGCAGTTACTTCAAGAATCCGGTGCTGCCAGGAGGGTGCAAGATTCCGGCCGGGCAGCTTCTGGAGCAGGCCGGAGCCAGGGGAATGAGGGTGGGACAGGCCTCAGTCTATCCGGGTCACTGCAACTTCATAATTAACCTGGGCGGGGCTACCGCCCGCCAGGTTTTAACCCTGGCTGCTGAACTCAAAGAAAAGGTCTGGCAGACTACTGGAATAAGGCTGGAAGAAGAAGTTATTTTTGTTCCAGCAGACGCTTCAATGCTTTGATTTTCTCCCGGCTCAAACCTCTATTCTCCGCCAGCTTCAGGGCTTCGAGAGCCATGGCTCTGTAGACCCTGTCCAGCCCGGGTCTCCCGGCGGTCAGGGCCAGGTGTTTTTCCACTGTCTTCAAATCCCCGCGCGCCAGGGGGCCGGTCAGGCTAACCTCGACCCCAAGGTTTTTTACGTTCTGTAAAGTTTTATTAAGAAGGGGTGCCAGGATTTCCAGAACGGCCGGTTCTTCCAGGCCAACCGTCTTCAGCAGTTCTTTGACTTCAAACAACAGAATCACCAGGAAGTTGGAGGAAACGCACATGGCCAGGTGATAGAGCGGTTTTTCTGCGGCCGACAGCAACAGTACCCGGGAGCCCAGCCTGACAGCCAGCTTTTTCCCGAGCTCAACGGCTTCTGGCTGTCCTTCTATTCCTATGTATATTCCTTTGAAGACGCCGGGATCACCCGGATAATCGGCAAAAGTCTGGGCTGGATGGAAGGAGGCAACCCGGGCTCCCTTCCGGGCAAGGGGCTGGAGAAGTTCTGAAGAGCAGGCGCCGCTGGTATGAAAGACAAATTTGCCGTCGAGGTCTGCGGCCGATATTTCCTTAACCACTTCTGCTATCAGGTCGTCCGGCACGCAGATGAAGATCAGTCCGGCTGACCTCACCGCCAGCAGGTTATCGCCGGTGGCCCTGCCCTGCCCGACCAGTTTCCGGGCCTGTCTGGCCCGGGCCGGCGAGCTGTCGGCGAGATATTTTAACTCCAGTCCTTTCTGGCAGAGAGCCAGGGCCAGGGCCGTGCCCACGTGTCCTGAACCGATGACCGAAAAGCTTTTCATTTTCTCTTAAACAGTTCGTTCCAGAGAGATATTTCCAGGGGAGTGGAATCGTCCGTTTGCTTTTGCAGTTCCCTCTCCTGCCGGTGGTCTTTCAGGGTCTGCTTGAGCTGTTTAAGAAAGTCGATGGTGCTCATCGACCTGGCGCCGTGGGTCCGGGCGATTTCTCTGAGTCTCCGGTCAGAACTTACCACCAGGAAGTAGCGACGGTCGTTTTTTCGGGAGAGAATTTCTTCTATCAGCCCGTCGGCCGGCTGGCCGGGTTCAGGGAAAAGCACGGTGAATTTCGGGTTGAACTTTATTTCGCGTTCGTCGAGGGGGGGGCTTCCGTCGAACACCAGGAAGACTCGCGAGCGGGTTATTTTCTGAAAAAGCAGCAGCCGGGCTACCAGCCGGTTGCGGCTGGCCGGGTCAAACTTATAGTAGGGGTCAGCCTGCCCCATCAGGTTGTTGCCGTCGATCAGGTAGGCCATGCTGGATAGCGCCTTTCCTGCCCGAAATAAATTTCCCGGAACTTCCGCTTAACCGGGCGGCCAGCCCAGGCGGCGTCCGCCCAGGAGATGGAAATGGATATGAAAGACTTCCTGGCCGGAGTCGGGTCCGGTGTTGACCACCACCCGGTAGCCGCTGTGGTCAATACCCTTCAGCCTGGCGATTTCAGCGGTCCGGATCAGGATCCGACCCAGCAGGCCGGCTTCTTCCGACCCGGTTTCTTTCAGGCTGGCCAGGTGTTTTCTGGGAATAATCAGGGTGTGGACCGGAGCCTGTGGCCTGATGTCATCGAAGGCCAGGACCTCCTCGTCTTCGTAGACGATTGCGGCCGGAATTTCTTTGCGGATAATTTTACAGAAAATGCAATCACTCATGTTTTGCCCCCATCCTGTGGTTATTATTGTTTTTAAGGCGGTCAATCTTCACTCCAAGCGTCTTCAACTTTTCTTCTATTTTTTCGTAACCGCGGTCCAGGTGCTCGATGTCGTTGATCGTGGTCTGGCCGGTGGCCACCAGCCCGGCCAGCACCAGGCAGGCTGAAGCCCTCAGGTCAGTGGCCACCACCTCGGCTCCGGACAGCGGAGTGCGGCCCCTGACGATGGCTTTGTCTCCCTGAATCTCGATGCTGGCCCCCAGCCTGATCAGCTCGTTGGCGTGGGCAAAGCGCCGGTCGAAGATGGTCTCGGTGATGATGGAAGTGCCGCTGGCCTGGGTCATCAGGACCATGAACTGGGCCTGCATGTCGGTGGGAAATCCGGGGTAGGGAGCCGTGGTCACATCCTGGGGTTTTATTTCCTGGCTGCCGATAATCCGGAGTGAACGCCTTCCGGCCTTTTCTATTCTGGCCCCGGAAAAGGTCAGCCTGTCAACCAGGGCCTGGAGATGGGCCGGTTCCACTTCCCTCAGAACAAGGTCGCCTCCGGTCAGGGCAGCGGCTACCAGGAAAGTCCCGGCTTCAATCCGGTCGGGAATAATTCGATGGCTGGCCGGACCCAGCTCCTCTACTCCCCTGATACGGAGAGTTTCTTCTCCTATGCCGTCAATTCTGGCTCCCATCTTGACCAGAAGTTCGCACAGGCTGCTGACTTCCGGTTCCAGGGCGCAATTCTTAAGAACGGTTTCACCCCGGGCCAGGGCCGCAGCCATCACCAGGTTTTCGGTTCCGGTGACCGTCTTTTTTTCGAACTCGAACTCGGCCCCCTTCAGTCTTCTGGCCTCGGCCACGATGTAGCCGTGCTCTATTTTTATATCGGCTCCGAGTCTCTGCAGTCCGGTGATATGCAGGTCCACCGGCCTGGTCCCGATGGCGCAGCCTCCGGGCAGGGCTACCACCGCCCGTCCCCGCCTGGCCAGAAGCGGGCCCAGCACCAGGATGGAGGCCCTCATCGCCCGCACCAGCTGGTAGGGGGCCTGTTCGGAGAGAATTTTTTTCGTTCTGATGGCTATGGATTTCTTTTTGAGGTTGTATTCGGCTCCCAGCTCGGCCAGCAGTGTCAGCATGGTTTGAACATCCTTGACCAGCGGGATATTGGTGAGGTGGACTTCTTCGGCGGTCAGGAGTGAAGCGGCCAGGGCCGGGAGAACGGCGTTCTTGGCCCCGCTGATGATAACCTCTCCCTGGAGCTGGTACGGTTTTTCAGTGTAAATTCTCAGCGCTTCCATGACCTGATTTTAGTCGAGCCGGTGGCAAAATTCAAACCCGGCTGCAAATACAGGGCCGATCAGAGAGAATTGAGGGCCTGGTTGAGGTCCTCAATTATGTCGTCAGGGTTTTCGGCGCCCACGCAGAGCCTGATGAGCTGGGGCGGGATGTCAGCCATTCTCCGGGCCTCTTCGCCCTGCTGCTGGTGGGTGGAGATTGCCGGAATGGTGGCCACGCTCTTGATACGTCCCAGGTCGGTTGCCCGGAAAATGATCCGGAACCGGTCGAAAACCTTCCGGGCATTTTCCGGTGGTCCGTCCACCCTGAAGCTCATCAAATGTCCGTAGCGATTAACTTCCTGTCCACTGCCATCATCCGAGTCAACCAGTTTCATGTATTTTTTGGCCAGCGGATAAAGCTTGTAACTCGGCAGCCCCAGATAGTCCACCTGGTAGACGCGGGGATGTTTTTCCAGGAATTCGGCCACCTTCTGGCAGTTCTGGCTGACCGTGTCCATTCTCATGCGCAGCGTGCGCAGGTCGTTGATGGCCATCAGGGCGTTGAAGGGAGAAGCAGCCGGACCGTTGTCGCGGTAAGGCCAGAACTTAACGTATTCGGCAAAACTGGCCTTGAAATTGGGGTCGTCATTCTTGACCCTGGTGACGATGGGCTTTTTGCTGATCAGGGCTCCACCTATGGCCAGGCCCCCGGTGGTGATGGACTTGGTGAGGGAGTGGACCACGATGTCGGCCCCGTAGGCAATCGGCCGCATCAGGGCCGGGGTGGCGCAGGTGGCGTCAAAGATCAGCGGAATTTCCCAGGAATGGGCCAGATCGGCCAGGGCCTTAACGTCGCAGAAGGATTGCTGCGGATTGCTCGGTGCTTCCACGTAAAGGAAGCGGGTATTCTCATCTATTTTCGCCTTCCATTCTTCTATATCTTCAGGGCGAAGCACCCAGCGCACCTCTATTCCCCTTTCTTTCATCTTGCGCACCGAAAAATGCTGGTAGGTGCCACCGTAAAGCTGAATGGAGGAAACGAAGTTTATCTTTTCCGGGCCTTCTTTCTGTTTAACCAGGAAGGGGTCAACGGCCATCATGATGGCCGCCATGCCCGAAGAGGTAACCACGCAGGAAGTTTCACAACCTGTCTTGTAGCCTTCAAGCAGGGCCAGCACGTATTCCAGGTAGTAAGTGGTGGGGTTGGCGATTCTGGTGTAGCACCAGGTGGGAATTAAGTAGGCCAGGGCCGCTTCCAGTTCGTCTGAGTCCCGGTAACCCTGCGAAGTGGCCAGGTAAAGAGGTTCTATGATGGCCCCCTGGTTCCGGTTTAGGGCTTCTTCCAGTGAATAAAGCCCGTGGACGGCGATGGTGTCGAATTTCATCCTCTGCATCCGGGTTCTTATTTCCTCCTGCCGGGCCAGGAAGGTTTTTGCTTCCCGGATGTACTTTTCCACTCCTGGAGAATATTTTTTTTCTTCGGCCATGATGCCTCCCGATTATTATAAATTTATTGTATTAATAAGGCCGGGCTGGGTGGATAAGATAGGGGCGGCCAGGGGCCGCATCAGGTATTCTATGCTGGAACTCATGAAGATAACAAGATATCACAAAGCACGTGGGGGCAGTCAAGCAGTAAGTTTTTTTAGGTTACCAGGCAGTACCTCGCCTTCGTCCCGGCCCGCGGCTCCAGGCAGGGAAGCCCCGGCGGTCTCTGAGGGTTATGGTCTGGTTGCCAATCTTCAATTCCCTGGCCATAACCAGTTTCCGGCCGTCTTTACTTTCTTCAGTCAGGGAGCCTGTGAGCCGGATTCTCTCCCCTTTATGGATATCACTCCGGAAGAACCAGGCCGGAGCCGTTTCTACTTCCAGCAGCTCGCCACTGCCCTTTTCTTTGACCAGAAGAACCAGGAAATTCCCCCGGCCCTCGTACCTGTTTTCAAACCTGAGGTCTTCAATCTGGCCTTCTATGGTCACCTCACGGTCGACATCGTAGAAATGAGGGCGGGTTTGAGTTTGTGATTCAGCCTGGCTCTCGGCCGGCGACGCGTCCTGGGCCAGAGCCGGGAGCAGCGACAGATGCAAGGTGAACAGAAAAGCTAAAAGAATTCGCAGGCGAGGTCGCCTATCCTGCACAGGCCTCATAATCCTTGTTTTTGCGTCCATCATTTTCTTGGTTTGATGATTTTTCATGTCGGGACCTCGCTCATTTCGACGGAGTGACCTGCAGGTTCCAGGTCAGGCCTCCGCTGATAACATTACCGTCCCAGGTAAACCAGGGGTCGGTGGAGGTATTTTTTATATAGGAATAATTTATAAAAAAAGAAACCTTTCTGAGGTCCAGCTGAATCCGGGCGCTGAACTGGTGCCTCCTGTCTTCCCTCGGAATTCCCAGGCTGGTGCCTTCCAGATCAAGGCTTTCAATCCCGGGGAATTTCCGGGAAAAATAGTCATACTGAAAGGCACCGTTCAGGTTCTCGGACAGCAGGGCCGTCAGTTTGGTCGTCAGGGAATAACCCTCCCAGCTGAACTGGTCATAGGTCGGGTTTTCAACCAGGAAGAGTTCATCGCTGGAAGCAAAGGGATTTTCGCCCTTGAGGTTCCACTGCTTGAGAGCGCTCAGGCTTAAACCGAGGCGATCTCCCAGCCCCTGGGCCAGCAGGCCACCGATGGAGACAACCTGGATATTTTGACTGCCGGTGTAATAAATGGTCTGGTAGGGTATTCCCCGGATGCTGTAACTCCCCCCCTTCTCATAATTCTGTCCGGGACCGCCATGGCCGCCAGGGCCACCCTGCACAGGAGGCTGGGGCAGGATGGCCGGTCCGCGGTAAGCCAGAGTTCCGAAGCCTGGCACCGAAGAAGCTTCCGCCACAACCGGCGGAAATTCTTCCCCGGTTTCAGAAATTATCCCCGGGTGAAAGTAAAGCTTGTAACCGTATCCGGCCTCTATTTTCATGGTGGTTTTAGAGGGAAAGTAATGGTCCAGCGATAAAGTCAGGTTTTCTGCAAAGTAATCGAAGATGGAATACTGATAGTCCCTCAACTGGCTGAGTGTATCAAGCCGGAGAATGGTGGAAGCATCAAGGTAACTCTTAAAGTTGGCCACCAGGCGAATGGTGCCATGGTTGAAGTAGTCGTAGAGGGTTCGGAACAGCACCCCTTCTCCTTCCAGGGCGAAGTAAAAGGCGCTTCTGGAGCCGGCTGGAACCAGGTAGTCAGCTCCGAGCTTACCGGCAAACGAACTCAGGCCTGAGTACTTATACAGAAAACTCAGGTTGAAATCTCCATAAAGAGAGATGCTATCAGAATCACCGCCAAAATAGAGCGAAACGTTGGTCAGCTGGTCGGAAAGTGGCTGGTATGATTGAAAGATGTTGCTGGTGGCGTTGTGGGCCAGCGTGAACTGAACGGTTGAGGCCGACAAAGAGCCGGCCAGAAAAAGGACCAGCAGTACTGAGTTCAGCGCCAGGGCCAGGTTCTTTTTTCCGGTCATTTTCTTCGTGATTTCTTCGCTGGCGATTATATAACTTTTTAACCAGATTCTTAAACTTGCCATTTTCCCTCCTGTTTGCATCCGGGTATTTACAATTTAACTCCTGTTTAACAGGAATCGAGCCAGCCATTTAAAACAGGGAAAGAACCGGGCCTGCCTTCCCGGTTCGTTCCTTTGTTTTTCCCACCGGTTAACGGTTTCCCTTCCTGGCCGCTGCACCTTTTGGGCCGGTGCCGTCGCAGATTCTGGCCGCCAGGCTGGTCTGAATTCTGAAAGACTGCCTGGACATGGTCATGTTTCTGTTCATGGACCTGTTCAAAGCCTGGCCGGAACCGCTGCCTACCGGAGAGCCCTTGTATCCAGTGCCGTCCCCGGGAGCGGTCCAGTCCGGGTCCTGGCAGTTGGGAATTCCGTCTCCATCATGGTCCCGGTATAAGTCGTTAATCCCGTCTCCGTCTTCATCCACGAAAGGTCCGCCTTTTTTCACCCTGTTCTTGGGCTGTTCCCTGACCTGATTCTGAACCCTGTTTCTTTCTTCGGTCCGCATCTGATTTTTAGTCTGATTCTGCTCTTTGGCCTTGACCTGGAGATTGTGCTCTATCTCGGGTTTACCCGCACCTTCTTTGTTAATGGAAATCTGGTTCTCCACAGCCTGGTTCTGTACCTGGTGCTCGACCCGGAGCTGGTGCCGGGTTTCAACCTGGCCCTCTTCGTTCACCTGTATTTCTACCCGGTTCTGGATCTCGTTCCGGACCTGTGTCTGGGATTGAGAATTTTCAGCAGCCTGGTTTTCTATGGTTTTCTGGACTTCGGCCCTGACCTGTTCCTGCTCTCTGGTCTGTTCTCTCTGCTTGGTCTGATTCTGCTCTTCGTCCTTGTTCTGAACCATGTTTTTAACCTGGACCTGCTCCTGGTTTTTAACCTGTCCCTTCTGTTCGACCTTCGCCTTTTCCCTGGTCTGCTCGGTATTCTCCTGAGCAAAGGAATAGGAAGCAACCAGGGCAACCGCTAACAACCCGATGGCCACTGCCATCAACGTTCTTTTAAGCCTCATGTTTAACCTCCTTTGCATGAGTTTCGCCATTTTAAGGTGCAATTACCGTGCCAATTTATAAATATTTGAAAATAAATAAATTAAAATAAAAACCGCAGTTCCCAGGGCTACAAAATTGCCTGGATTCCGACAATTTTGTAGAAAGCCTTCAAGAGGATATGCTGTTAAAGATAGATAAATCTATAGATTTTCCAGACGGCAGTTCTATGAAAGCTGTTCGGGTTAAAGTAAGCTAAGAAAAAATTAAGAGAAATAGTTATCCTCTGGTAATTCAGCTCAGGGCGAATAAGGCCAATTGCCGGCTTCTATCTTTTCTGGCAGCGGCTGATGGCCAGCATATCGGACAGTATGGAAAAGCCGGTTTCAATCCGTCCGGCTCCGGCCCCCTGGATGGTTACCCTGCCCATCAGGTCGGTATCAAAGGTCAGGGCATTCTGGGCGCCCATGACTCCGGCCAGGGGGTCGGTCAGGGGCAGTTTCTCAGGGGCCACACTGGCCTCTATTTTATGGCCGTCCTTCTTCACGCTGGCAATAAGCTTGTATCGCAGCCCGGCTTCCCTGGCTTCCATAATATCTTTTTTACTCAGATGAGAGATGCCCTGGCGTCGGACATCAGCCGGCTTGATTTTTCCGCCCATCAAGGCATTGGCCAGGATGACCACCTTGGCCACGGCGTCGAAGCCTTCAACGTCGGCCGTTGGGTCGGCTTCGGCGTAACCCAGCTGCTGGGCTAATTTCAGAGCTTCGTCGTATTCCATGTTATCCAGTTCCATCTTGCTGAGGATGAAATTGGTTGTTCCGTTCAGTATTCCCTTGACCTGTCGGAGGTCATTCCCGGCCAGGCCGTTTTCGAAGAGATGGAAGACCGGTGTTCCGCTCATAACCGTGCCTTCAATCCGGAAATGCCGCTGGTTGAGGCGGGCCAGCTCCTGTAGTTCGGCGTAATGGAGGGCTGCTGGTCCCTTGTTGGAGGTGACCACGTGTTTTCCGGTCCGCAGGGCTTTTTTAATGTAGGAAGTGGCTGGCTCGGCTGTTTTAATATCGGTGTAGGTCAATTCGGCCATGATGTCCGCTTCCACCCGCTCGATCAGGTCCAGCGGGTCCAGGTAATCCTCTGTTTTTTGCCGGCGGCCCGGGTAATCGTTGAGTTTTTTACCTGCTTTTAAGGTCTCCAGCACCCCGTCAATCTCCAGGCCTTCCGGGGCGACAACGGTGCCTTTCATCATATCGGTGATGGCCACAACCCGGGGTTCAAAGTGATGAGCATCGCGGAGAAATTCAGCCTTTTTCAGCAGGATTTCCAGCAGTCCCTGGCCGACAGTTCCGCAGCCTATTAACATGATTTTATACTCCATGATGACCTCCCATCGTGTAAAAATGTTATCACAAAAAGCCTTTTCATAAAAGAATTTAATAAGGCTCAACCTTAAATCTGGTTTTTCTTTTCTGCAGAAGCAGAATATTACAAGAGTGGCATGCACCTGTTTGGCGAGAGTTGAATAAGCTTCTGAATTCTTCCTTCCGCGCTGATGTGGCGGTATCAGGCGGATGAGCCCGGCTCTCCCCCGGTGAGCGGAACAGGCCTCACGGATGCTTTTCGGGACGTCAGCTTTTTCTTTTTTTTTATAACTTATTTTTTTTTAAAAATAAAAAGGGCTGTCCCGGAGGACAGCCCTGTCCACTTCAACCGTATGTCTCTCAGGCCTTTGGAGTCTGCTGGGAAGCGATGAACTGCTCGATCCACTCGGTGGTAACGCTCTTGGGTCTTTCTATCGGCAGTCCGAGGGCCCTGTCCCAGATGAGCTGGGCCAGAACGCCCATGGCTCTGGATACGCCGAAGAAAACGGTGTAGAAATCATATTCCTTTACGCCATAATGCCAGAGCAGGCAGCCCGAATGAGCGTCAACGTTCGGCCAGGGGTTTTTGGCTTTGCCGTGCTGGGTCAGAATATCCGGGGCCACTTCGAACACCTTGCTGACCACCTTGAAGATGGGGTCGTCTGGCAGGTGCTTTAGAGCGAATTCTCTCTGAGCGATGAACCGGGGGTCGGTCTTGCGCAGGACGGCATGGCCGTATCCGGGCACAACTTTTCCGGCATTCAGGGTATCCCAGATGTACTGGCTGATCTGTTCCTTGGTCGGTTCCTGTCCGATTTTTTCCATCATTTCCATGATCCAGCGCAGGACTTCCTGGTTGGCCAGTCCATGCAGGGGGCCGGCCAGCCCGTCCATGGAAGCTGACAGGGAATAATAGGCATCAGACAGGGCGGACCCCACCAGGTGGCAGGTGTGGGCGGAAACGTTGCCGCCTTCGTGGTCGCAATGAAGTACCAGGTAGAGTCTCATCAGGTCCTTGAAAGCCGGGTCGTCGGTAACGCCGAGCATGTGAGCGAAATTGCCACCCCAGTCCAGCCTGGGGTCAGCCGGGATGTGTTGTCCGCCCTTGTAGCTACGGCGGTAGATGTAGGCGGCGATAGCCGGGAGCTTGGCCAGGATATTCATCACGTCTTCGTACATCGGGTCCCAGTAATCCAGCTTGTGCATACCCTGGCGGTACCTCTCGGCAAAAATGGAATCTTTCTGCAGCTGCAAAATGGCCAGGGCAAACTGGGTCATCGGATGGGTGTCGGCCGGAACGGTGTTCAGAACATCGATCAGATACTCGGGCAGAGCGCTTCTTTTGTGCCACTCCTCGGTGATGGCCACACAATCTTCGTAGGTGGGAATATCACCGGTCAGCAAAAGGTAGAACATGCCCTCGGGCAGCGGTTCCTCGGTGCCCGGGGCCTTGGGTAACTTCTCCCGCACCTCGGGAATGGTATAGCCGCGGAAACGGATACCTTCGTTCGGGTCCAGGGCCGAACATTCCCACATCATGCACTTGACGCCGCGCATGCCGCCATAACACTGGGCTATGGTCACATCCGAAATCTTGAGCTCCCCATGTTCTTTGAGAATCTTCTGGATTCTCTCCCGCATGGGCATCATCTTGGAGACAAACTTTTCCTTTAATGCAGCCATTCTGAAACCTCCTTTAGGCTTTTAATTGCTATTAGGTTTTAAAAAAAGAATAAATTAAGAGTAAAATATAACACGTCTTTTGTCGGCAAGTCAATTTATATTTTCAGGGAATAAAAGGCCTTGATTTTTAGGGGTGAGGCTTATATTCTTAATGAAAGTGGTATCCGGTGAACAGGATATCACGGAAAGGAGAAAAAATGGGAGCGCTTATTGTGCTGCTGATAATCATAGGTTTACTGGTCCTGATTGCCATCGGCATCTACAACAGCCTGGTAGTCCTGAGAAATCGCTGCGATAATGCCTGGGCCCAGGTGGATGTCCAGCTGCGCCGCCGCTATGACCTGATTCCTAACCTGGTGGAAACAGTTAAAGGCTATGCCAAGCACGAGAGAGAAGTATTTGAAAAGGTAACGGAAGCCAGGGCAAAAGCCATAAATGCCCAAACGGTAAAAGAACAGGGCCAGGCCGAAAACCTGCTGACCGGTGCCCTGAAATCATTGTTTGCCGTGGTGGAAAATTATCCCGAGCTTAAAGCCAACCAGAACTTTCTGATGTTGCAGGAGGAGCTGGCCGGTACCGAAAGCAAAATCGCTTTTGCCAGGCAGTTTTACAATGATACCGTTATGAAGTTCAACATGAAACAGCAGGTCTTTCCCTCCAATATTATTGCCAGTTTGTTTGGCTTCAAAGAAAGAGACTACTTTGAGATTGCAGAACCTGAAGCCAGGGGGCCGGTTAAAGTTTCCTTCTGAAAATTGTCCGCCAGGATCCTTTAAGCCCGGAGTCAAGAACTACTCGCTATGTATGAGCAGATAATTAGAAACAAGCTCAAGTCTTTTCTGCTGGTTCTGTTCTTTATGGCCTTTGTTTTTCTCCTGGTCTGGGTCTTTGAGGAGCTCACCGGCTGGGGGCGGGGTGGCCTTATCCTGGCCCTGGTCGTTTCGGTGGTGATGGCCACCGGCGGCTACTACTACAGCGACCGGATTGTCCTGGCCATCAGCCGGGCCCGGCCGGTGACCAGAGAAGAATTTCCATATCTTTACCATACCGTTGAAGGTCTGGCCATAGCCGCCGGCCTGCCCCCTCCCCGCTGTTACGTGATTGAAGACACCGCTCCCAATGCTTTTGCCACCGGCCGTAACCCGAAGAATTCGGTCATCTGTGTTACCACCGGCCTCCTCCAGAAAATGAACCGCCTGGAGCTGGAAGGCGTTATTGCCCACGAGATGAGCCATATCAAGAATTATGACGTGCTTCTTCAGACCGTGGCCGTGGTCATGGTCGGGGTGGTGGCCCTGCTAAGTGACTGGATGTTGCGCAGCCTGTGGTGGGGAGGTGGCCGCAGGAAAAGCCGGGACCGTTCCGGAAATGCCGGAGCCATCCTGCTCCTGGTGGGCATAGTCCTGGCCATCCTGTCACCCCTGGTGGCCCAGCTGATGCAACTGGCCATTTCCCGGCGACGGGAATACCTGGCTGATGCCAGCGCTGCCCTGCTGACCAGATATCCGGCCGGGCTGGCCTCGGCCCTGCGCAAGATTGCGGCCGACCCGGAACCGCTGGAAGCGGCCAACAAGGCTACCGCTCATCTTTACATCGTCAACCCCCTGAAAAATGTCGGCGGCAAGGTCAACCGTCTGTTCAGCACTCATCCGCCGATAGAAGAACGGATTGCTGCCCTGGAAAAAATGTCTTTCGAAAGAACCTGAAGCCAGGTATTCATTCTCCCGCCGCAGGCAGGTGGTGTCCTTTAACAGACCCGGTCTCTTGCAACTTCAGACTTGTTTGTCTATAATTTAGGCACCCCGGGCGGGGTCGTAGTTCAGCTGGTTAGAACGCCGGCCTGTCACGCCGGAGGTCGCGAGTTCGAGTCTCGTCGGCCCCGCCAATTTTTATATCACCCATGAGCGGCTGCCAGTAATTTTTCACGGGTTGCCGGCCATAGACTCCTCTCTGACTGGCTGAGATCGGACCACCATTTCCTCGACAATCAAGCGCCAGCAGTTAATTCATTTTGATTGAAATTGAAAACACTTTTACCTCAGCTCGATGTATGGTATAAATTAACCTAATATAATCAGGAGGAACCTATGCCCGATAAAACCAAGGTCCTGGTGATAGATGATGACCCGGCCATCTGCGTCTCGGTCAAGGCCATTCTGGATGCCAGCGGTTACGAAACGGCTACGGCCCTGAGCGGCAAGGAAGGCCTGGAGCTTTTCCACCGGCTTGACCCTGATATCGTCCTGTGCGACATGATGATGGAAGATATAGATGCCGGAGCCAAGGTGGCCAGGGTTATTAAAGAAGAGAGGCCGGAGTTGCCGGTCTTTCTGCTGAGCACCATAGGTGAAGCCACGGCCAGAACTATCGGCCTGGACGAGCTCGGCTTTAACGGGGTTTTTCAAAAACCGGTTAATTTTGACCTGCTGTTGAGCGTGCTGGAAAAACACAGAAAAAAAGCCTGAGACCGGAAATTTTCTCTGAAAGTTCTCTGGATGGACAAGTCCCTGGCCGAAATCTTCCGCCTTATGCCTGACCTCAGGGATTTTTTTCTTGAGGTCAGCCGGCTCGAAGGAGGCTTCCGTTTTAACCGGGAAGACATGGAAGCCCTGGGGCAGGCTTATTTTGAAAGGTATCCAGAAAAGTTTGTCCAGAGGAATCTGGAAGAGGTCAGGCTTGGGTATCAGCTGACCCGCTTCTGTCTGCTGGAGAAGTCCCTGGCCGGAGTAAAAGGAGAGCTGAAGCCTTTTTTTCGCCAGGCTTTTGACCATCCCGAAAGTATTGCCGGTCTGATAGCTGGCCTGTCTGAATCGGGCCGGGGGCCGGAACTGGCCGCCGGTTTCAATCAGCTCCAGGCTGCCCTGAACGGGCTGAAGATAATCGTAGATGAGTTGCCAAAAGGCATGATAAAAGAAAGATTCCTGGGAGGTCTGTCCACCCTGCTTAATGTCTGTTATCTGTTGAAGGTTTTGTTCGAAAGAACGGGGCAGAGTTTACAAGAATGAATTTTTCTGTTATTTTGCCATCTAAAAGGCAAGAGAAATACAGACTGAGTTTCTCCAGGCCCGGCTGCTTGAGGAGAGAGAAGTGTCTTATTATCGCGGTATCTGCAACTTCTGTGGCACCGGTTGCGGGCACCTGCTTCAGGTAGAAAACAATCGGGTCCGCGGGGTTTATCCCCTGCCCGGTCATCCGCTGAGTCGCGGCCGGTTGTGTGTCCGCGGCTGGCATATTCATGAACTCCTGCAGACCGAGGAAAGAATAACCCGCCCCATGATTAAAGAAGGCGACAGCTTCCGGCCGGTTTCTTACGAGGAAGCGATAGAGTTTACAGCCAGTCGTCTGAAAAATTTTCGCGGGCGCGAGGTGGCCTGCCTGGGCTCTCCCCGGGCTTCCAACGAGGAAAATTATCTGTTCGGAAAGTTTGCCCGGGCGGTGATGAAAAGCAATAACCTCAGCCTGACCTCGGACGCCGGGCTGGAGGAAAGCGCCAGGATACTTTTAGAGGGCTGCGGCTTCCCGGCCATGACCGGCTCCCTGTCGGAATTAAGGCAGGCTGAATTTATTATGGTGGTGGGGGGCGACCTGACAAAACAGAACCCCATAATCGCCAGTGAGATCCACTTTGCCCGTCGCTCGGGGGCCTTTCTGGCTACAATTTCTCCGCGAAAAACCCAGATGGCCAGGCTCAGTCAGAAGCACCTCAGGCCGAACCCGGGGACCATATGGCTGTTGCTTGAAGCCCTGGCCAGGGCCCTGCAAACCGAAGGGCTGGTCAAGGCCGATTATCTCGATGATAAAATTGAAAATGCCCGGCAGTATCTTGAATACCTGGATTCCCTGCACCTCAAGCAGGTCTCAGAATTGACCGGAGTCGAGGAACAGGAAATAATTTTGCTGGCCCGAAAATTTTATGAATCTGAGTCGGCTTACGTTTTTTATCCGGTGGGCATCCAGAGCCTCGACCGGCGCTCGATGTCAGCTCTCTTGAACCTGTTCCTTCTGGCCGGCAAGCCCGGCCGCCCCGCCGGCGGGCTGTGCCCGGTTACCGGCATCAGCAACCTGCTGGGAAGCCTGGACATGGGGGTGTCTCCCGCTTTCCTGCCCGGCTATTTTCCAGCAGATAAAGAGATTAGCTGGAAAAGGCTGGAAGAACTCTGGCAGGTCAGCCTGGACCGCACTCCCGGTCAAAGCGCCGGTTCCTGCCTGCTGGAGAACCAGTCGCTCCGGGCCCTGCTGGTTGTAGATCACGATGAGGAAATCATCCGCCATATCAACCGGATAAAGGAGCTTGATTTTGTGGTTTACTTTGGAGCCTACCAGAACGCTTTTGCCGGCCTGGCCAGCGTGGTCTTTCCCCGGCTCAGTTATGTTGAGGAAGACGGGACTTACACCAATTCAGAGAGGCGGGTGCAATTAAGCCAGAAAAAAGTTGAGCCGCCTGCTGGAATCAGGCCCCTCTGGGAAACCTTGAGCCGGCTGGCTGGCGCCCTGGGACAGCCCTGGCCTTATAAGTCTGCCGAAGACATCATGGCTGAAATAAGCCGGGTCGTTCCCCAGTATTCTGGCCTCAGCTATGAAAAATTACGGGCCAGCCCGGGTATAAAATGGCCGGTCGACGACCTACACCTTAGTGGCACGGAATATCTCCTGGCAGAAGAGGCGGGGTGCAGGTTCAGGTTCGTATTTGACCGGAGCCCGGACCGCTTCCAGAACATATCTTCCGTAAATGAAGGCCGCTTTCCCTTCAAGCTGGTGGTGGGCCGGAGCAATTATTTCTGGCATCAGAACTCAGTTATGAAAAGGACCTTTATTCCGAAAAGGGAATACAATGCGCTCCTGCTGCTTTATCCGAAAGGCTTTGTGGAAATATCAGAGGAAGATGCCCGGGCCCTCGGTCTGCGAGAAAAACAGCCGGTGAGGATAATTTCGGAAGCCGCTGAAATCAAACTGGCCGCCCGCATTTCGCCCGACATCCTGCCAGGCATGCTTTATATTCCTTATTTTATAGAAGAGATGATTTCCGGTTTTCTGCACCACCAGGCCTCCGACCTGGAAAAGAACGAAGAATTTTTCCTGCCCGTCCGGCTGGAAAAAGTGGAGTAAGTTATGTACTGGCTGTCCGGGGATAAGGTGAGTTTGCTGGTAGACAGGCTGGCTGAAGACTATGCAGTCTACGGACCGCGGCGGGATGAAGTCTCGGGCGAAGTGATTTTTGACCGGCTGAATCTCCTGTCCCGGCTCGACCTGCAGGCGGCCATTCCCTACAATCCCCCGAAATACGTTCTGTTCCCCCAGTATGAAGAGATAATCAAATACCTGTATGAAAGACAATCACGAAAGGTGACCATAGAGAAAATCGATAAACTCCAGCCCAAAGCTTTAATCGGCCTGCGGGCCTGCGACCTTACCGGGATTCTCTGCCTTGACCGGTTTTTTCTCGGGCAGGAGTTCGTGGATGAAGTTTATCTGGAGCACCGCCAGAAGTTATTCCTGATATCCAACACCTGCGTCCGGCCCTTTCCCCAGTGTTTTTGCGTTTGCACCGATAGCGGACCGGCAGCCAGGGAAGGGTTTGACCTGGACCTGACCTTTACCGGGCAGGGTTACCTGGTGCTGGTCGGTTCCAGGAAGGGGCAGAGGCTGGTGGAGGAAATCGGTCTGCAGGAAGCCGGACCAGAAGCAATGGCCCGCCGGAAAAAGATTATCGATGAATCAGTTTCTTCCTTTGATAACTTTGCCCTGGAAAATAAGGCCTGGATATCCCGGGCCACCAACCGCCTGACCACCGGTTTTATCAAACCGGAAGTCTGGGAATACATCGGCAACCAGTGCTTTGAATGCGGCGCCTGTTCTTTTGTCTGTCCCACCTGTTCCTGTTTCAACGTGGAGGATGTCAACCGGATGGGGGGAGCGACCGACCGGGTCCGCACCTGGGATTCCTGCTCGTTTGAAGGCTACACCAAAATGGCCGGTGACCATAACCCCAGGAAACCGGTGGAAGACCGGCGCAACAAGAGGTTTTTCTGCAAGCTGTCTTATTCCCAGTCCAAGAAGTACCTGCGTCCGGGCTGCGTTGGCTGCGGTCGCTGTGCCCGGGTCTGCCCTGGAGATATCGGTTTGCCCAACGTGGTGACCTATATCCGGAGAGAAATAACCGGAGAATGAGGGACATGGAGAAAAAGCTGGTTCCGATCATAACCGTGCCGGAAGTGGCCACCGTGACCGACATCCGCGAGGAAATTGCTGAGGTCAGGACCTTTTATTTCACCTTTGACCGGCCAGAAATAGAACAGGCCTTCAAAATCCGGTCCGGCCAGTTCATCATGTGCACGGTCTTCGGGGCCGGGGAGTTTGCCGTTTCTTTACCCTTCAGCCCCGAGAATGACCGGAAGCATATCTCGGTCAGGAAAGTGGGCAGGGTAACCTCGGCCCTGCACGAGCTCCAGCCGGGAGACAGGATCGGCATACGGGGGCCGTTCGGCAACGGCTTCCCTTTTGAAGAGATCAAGGGCAAGAATCTCGTTTACGTGGCCGGGGGAATCGGTTTGATTCCGCTTCGGTCCTCCATCATCCACGTCCTTCAGCATCGGTCGGATTTTGGCCGATTGATCCTGGTCTATGGTGCCAGGACGTCCAGGGACCTGATGTACAAGGATTCCATCCGGGAGTGGCAGGCCACCCGGGATTTTGAGACCTACTTTACCATCGACCGGCCGGAGCCAGGCTGGAACGGCCAGGTTGGTTTTGTCAACCAGCTGGTGGCCGGGCTCAGCCTGCCGGCCGAGAACACCGTGGCTTTTGTCTGCGGTCCTCCGGTGATGTTCAACGCCGTTATCAGGGAGTTGAAGCTGAAAGGAATAAAAGAGCAGAACATCTATTCCACCCTGGAAAGGCACATGAAGTGCGGCCTCGGAAAATGCCAGCACTGTGCCATCGGCCGGACCCTGGTCTGTGTCGACGGCCCGGTTTATACCTACAAGCAGATAAGAACCCTTGGAGAGCAGATTTAAGATGGAACATATGGAGCTGTTGCGGAAAATTCTGACCGGAAAGACCTGTCTGGTCGGCATCGGCAATAATCTGCGCGGCGACGACGGTTTCGGCCCTTTCTTTATAGAGAGGCTTAGAGAAAAGGCCCTCCTCCCGGAAGAAAACCTGATGACGGTTGAGGATGTACCGGAAAACTACGCCTTCCCCATCTCCAGGATGGATGTCAGCTGCGTGGTTTTCGTCGATGCTGTTATTCTGGAAGCTCCGCCGGGGACGGTGGTTCTGGGGCCCCTGGCGGCACTGGAAGAAGTGGGCCAGATAGCTTCCACTCACAAGCTCTCGCTGCATCTGACGGCCAGGGTTATTGAAGAGACAGGAAAAAATGTCTATTTGCTTGGAGTGGTGCCGGAGTCCATGGAGTTCGGCCGGGGTCTGTCGCCTGTGGTCAGGCGGGCGGCGACTGAACTCCTTTCTCTGGCGGAAACACTCATAAGGGACGAAGCGAATGAGCTGAGGCCAGCCAGGAAGAGCAAAAAGAAAAAAAGGAGAAAAGCGTATGACCGGAAATGATGGTTTCTGGCCTGGCCTTTTAAGCCTGCTGCTTTCTTTTCTGGTGACCATATTTCTGGGGAAAAAAGCCAGGCCGGTCCGCCTGGCCGGAACCATCTTAATCTCCTTGAGCTGTTTTTTCCTGGCCTGGCAGGGAGTCATGGTTCTGGGCGGTGGCCATCCGGTTGAACTGGAGATAAAAATCGCCGGTCTTCATATCCCGGTCTTGCTCGACGGACTCTCGGCCCTTTTTCTGATCCTCCTTTCGGTGCTGGTACTAAGCGCCACCCTGTTTGCCTATGGTTATTACGAAAAAACCGAAGCTGAAACACTGCAGAAAGTTTACCTGGCCCTGCCCGTTTTCGTCGCGGGCCTGGTTGGCCTGCTGACCGTTGACGACCTGGGCCCGGGTTTTGCCCTGGCCTGGCAACTGATGGCGGTTTCCTCGTATCTTCTGGTCAGGTGGGGCAGGCCGGCAGCGGTTTCAACCAGGCCGGCCCTGGTCTACCTGGCCTTCATGGAATCAGCCTGGTTGCTGATAACCGGCGCCGCTTTCCTGGCCGACGGTTATCGTTTTGGCGATTCTCTGGCCACTGTCGGGGAAAAATTGTCCGGCTCGGGGCCAGCAGCCGCCGCCGTGTTCTTCGGACTTCTTCTCCTGGGCTTCGGGCTCAAGACGGGCCTCTTTCCGCTCGGACAGCTCTGGATACCGGGGGCCTATTCGACGGCCTCTCCGCCAGTTTCAGCCCTGCTGGCCGGCATTCTGGAAAAAACCGGAGTCTTCGGGCTGATACGAATCTTTTTCTTTGTGGCCCGGGGAGCCGGGGACGGCTTCGACCCCGGCCTGTGGGGGCAGGTGCTGGTTGCAGCAGGAACCCTGACCCTTTTTATCGGAACGGTGCAGGCCATCAAGCAGAGCGATTATCTCAGGCTCCTGGCTTATAGCTCTATAGGCCAGGTGGGCTACATCGTGTTTGCCCTGGGCAGCAGCCTGCTGGCCTGGAATTCCGGTTCTCCCCTGGCCATTTCCCTGGCCGGGGTTATCTTCACCGGTGCCGTTTACCACAGCCTTAACCACGGAATTTTTAAGGGCCTTCTTTTCCTGACCGGCGGGAGTTTGCTCTACGCCACGGGAACCCGGGACCTGAACCGCCTGGGTGGGCTCCTCCCGGTAATGCCTCTAACCGGAATTCTGGCAGCCCTGGCTTCGTATTCCATCGCCGGCATGCCGGCCTCCAGCGGTTTTGTCAGCAAGTGGTTGATGATTGCCGGTAATTTCCTGGCCGGTAAGGATAGCCTGCTATTAACCCTGGCCGGGATAGTAGCCCTGTTTACGGCTGCTTTTACCTTAGCCTGCTATGTCAAGTTTTTCGGCCTGGCTTTCACCTCGGCCGGGGCCAGCTGGAAATTGAAAAAAGATGTCAAGGAAGTGCCGGCTTCTCTTCTGGTGCCGGAATTTTTCCTGGTAGCTTTCTGCCTGAGCCAGGCTTTCCTGCCAGGGCTCTACCTCCGGCTCATCGGCCGCAGTCTTGTGACCACCGACGGTTTTCTTTTGGCCGGCTCATCGGCCGAAATTCCGGGAACGAACCTGACTGGCATCCAGATTCTGGAAGGTCCGGCTTTGCTGGCCGCGGCCGCCCCGCTGGCCATGCTGGTTCTGCTCCTGGTTCTGACTCTCCTGGCCCGATGGCTGAGGCAGTCGGCCGGAGCTAAGGAAGTCAGAGTTCCGGTCTGGCTGTGCGGCTACCAGGACCTTAATGAAAATAACGTTTATGCCGACCGCAACATGTTTTCCGACCTGAAAAAATTTTTCCGGTGGACTGGTGCCAATAAAAACATGGTGGTTGATGATGAAGAATTGGCTGGTTCTGTTCCAGGCGAGGGAAAAGGGGTGAGCTTATGAGCCGGGCAGAGGAACTCGTTCTCTGGTTAAGAAAAGAACTCGGCGGTAATCTCATTTCTGCGGAGGCCACCGCCCCGGGTCGTATTTTTGTCGACCTGAAAAGGGAGGCGCTGGTTACAGCCGCGGCCGGCCTGATGAACCGGGGTGCCCGCTACCAGGTGGGAGTTGGCTATGACGCCAGAAAGAGCGGCCCGGGATTTGCCCTGGTGCATACATTCGCCTTTGATAAAGATTCTCTCCTGGTTGCCATCAGGACTTTTGCTCCTGGAGACGACCCGGAATTCGATTCATTAACGCCGTTTATTCCTGGAGCCGGCTGGTCGGAGAGGGAATACCAGGACCTCCTCGGGTTAAAGTTCAGGAACAATCCCAACTCCAAACGCCTGGTGCTATCCGATGACTGGCCGACGGGGATATATCCCTTGCGCCAGGAGGTTCCTCACGACCTGATGCCGCCGGCGGCTGAAGAGGTAGCCTTCCGGCTGGAAGAAGCCCCGCCGGGCACATCCATAGTTCCCTTCGGTCCCTTTCACGCCAGCCTGCATGAGCCGGCCCATTTTTCGGTATACGTTGATGGAGAGGATATCAAGGGTTGTGAGTATCGAGGTTTTATGACCCACCGGGGAATCGAGAAACTGGCCCAGACCGAGCTGACCTATAACGACATTCCCTTTGTGGCTGAGAGAATCTGCGGCATCTGCGGCTCGGTGCATTCGGTCAACTACGCCCAGGCGGTGGAAGCGGCTGCCGGGATAAGGATTTCCAGGCGGGCCGAGTTTATCCGGATGGTAGCCCTGGAACTGGAAAGGCTCCACTCTCACCTGCTGTGGATAGGGGTGGCCGGGCACCTGATTGGCTTCGATACGGTCTTCATGCAGGCCTGGAGAATCCGGGAAAAAATAATGTGGTTGGCGGAGAGGCTGACCGGGAACCGTAAGACCTACGGAATGGTGATAATCGGCGGGGTCCGCCGTGATATAAACCAGGACAGGTCGCAGGACATCAGGGTCGTTCTCAGGGAAGTTGAAAGAGAAATGCTGTCCCTGGAAAAAGCCATCCTCAAGGACCGGACCATCCATAAGAGGACCAGGGGGGTGGGATATCTTTCCCCGGAAGAAGCGGTGAAGTGGAATCTGGTAGGGCCGGTGGCCCGGGCCAGGGGATTGTCCATTGACGCCCGCCGGGATCATCCATACGCAGCCTACGATGAGGTGGAATTTGAGGTGCCGGTGGCCGACTCCTGCGATGTCTGGGGAACGCTGGTGGTCAGGCTGAAGGAAGTCTACCAGGCCATAAGAATTATCAACCAGTGCCTGGACAAGCTGGAAAGGCTTCCGAGAAACGAACCGCTATCGGTTGACCTGGAAGGCCCCATACCGCCCGGCCGCCAGGGGCTGTCGCTGGTCGAAGCTCCCAGGGGCGAGGCCGTGCATTACGTCCTGACCGGCGAAGATAACCGGCCCGGGCGATGGCGGGTCAGGGCGCCGACTTACCCCAACCTGCAGGCGGTTCCCGCCATGCTGTTGAACAACAAGCTGGCCGATTTCCCGATTATAGTAGGCTCCATTGACCCCTGCATTTCCTGCACCGACCGGGTCCTGGTGGTGGAGAGAAGCTCCGGACAGGCCAGGCTGTTGTCCAGGCAGGAACTGGAAAGCATTTCCCGGCAAAAGAGGTCTGGAAAATGAATGCGACGGCCGTAGTTATTAACCTGATTTATTTCCTGGCCCTGGCTCCCTTTCTGGAAGGGGTGATGAGGAAGGTGACGGCCAGAATTCAGTCGAGGCAGGGGCCGCCCCTCTACCAGCCCTATCTTGACCTTTTAAAGCTTCTGGGGAAGGAAAACCTGAATGCCGCCGGACACCCGGTTTTCAGGCTGGCCCCGTTGCTGGCTTTTGCCTCCGTTCTCTCGGCCGTCGCCCTGCTGCCCCTGGCCGGGTGGAGCAGTTTCCTGGCCCATAGTTCGGACCTGATGACCCTGATTTATTTTCTCACCCTGAGTGGTTTTTCAATTTTAATCGGAGCCCTGGCCAGCGGCAATCCCTTTGCCAGTGTGGGGGCCAGCCGCGAAATGATGACAATAATTATGCTGGAACCGGTCCTGGCCATGACCCTGATTCTGGGTGTGGTCAGCTCTGGTAGCCTCAGCCTGTTACCGGCAACAGCAGGGGTTTCGGCCACCAGGGGGTTTTCTTATTTCTTGATGATGGCGGTTTATCTCGTAGCCCTTCAGGCCTTTGTTTCCAGGCAGCCCTTTGATATTCCGGAAGCCGAGGTGGAAATCCTGGAAGGGCCTTACGTGGAATACAGCGGGCCGAATTATGCCCTTTTCCGATATACCCTTAACCTGAAAAGGATGTTTTACAGCTGGCTTTTCGTGGTCGGCTTCCTTGGATTCTTGCTACCGGAAGGCCCGGTCCTGAACCTGGTGATCCAGACTGGTCTCGTCCTTGTGTTATTCGTGTTGATTTCAGTGGTGGGGGCCACCCATCCCCGTTTCCGCATGGACCAGGCCCTTAAATTTTATGCCGGGCTGGTGATGCTTTCGCTGTTAGCGGTTGGTCTGAGAGTCAAGGGATGGTAAGGCAGGGGGCCCGTATGAAAGGTGAAGCCTGAGATGTGGCTGTGGAATAAGATCAAGCAACTGGCTATTTCCTTCAGGGCCGGTGTGGTCACGCTCCGTTATCCTTTTGAATCTCGGCCCGCCCCTGAGGACTTCCGGGGGCAGCCCGTCTGGGACCACGCCAAGTGCATAGGCTGTGCCGGTTGCGCCAACCACTGCCCGGCCAGGACCATTTTTCTGAGGGATATCTGCCAGGAGGTCAGGATCCTGCTTTACGATTCTTCCCGCTGCACCTACTGCGGGCGTTGCGCCGACCTCTGCCCGGAGAAGGCCATCACCATGAGCGACAGGTTTGAGCTGGCCACCGACAACCGCCAGGACATTACCCAGACCATCGAGCTGTTCATGATGACCTGCCAGCGCTGCGGCCGCTGCTATGACCTGGAGATAAAGAATTACATTGACAGGCTGAGCCGGCTCGGCTACCGGTACGATTCCCTGGAAGTAAGGAAGGTAATTCAAAGGAGCACAGCTGATTTTTCTCCGGAAGAGCTGGAGAAAACCATTGGCTACGAAAGACCCGGGAGGTTGGATAAATGACCGTATTAAAAAAGCTGGCCGGCAGGGCCTTCCGTCGCTCCGTCTGGGTTTACCACTGCAACAGCGGGGCCTGCAACGGCTGCGATATAGAGATCCTGAACATCCTGACGCCATACTACGACGTGGAAAGATTCGGCATCAGGCTGGTGGGTTCTCCCCGCCAGGCTGACGCCATCCTGCTGTCGGGTGCGGTGACCAGGCCCACTCTGCCCCTGGTCAAAAAGGCCTACCAGGCAGTGCCGGCCCCCAAGCTGGTTTTTGCCATCGGGTCCTGCGCCATCGGGGGCGGTTGCTGGTATGATACTTATAACGTAACCGGCGGCGGGGAGAAAGCCATCCCGGTTCATTATTTCGTACCGGGCTGTCCACCGCGGCCGGAAGCCATCATCTACGGGGTGGCCCTGGCCCTGGGACTGGTTGAAAAGAAAGTAGCGCCGGTCGAGCTCAAGCAGATGGAGTTCCCGGTTGACATGTACCGCCAGGCCAGGCTTTTCGAAGTGAACAATGTCATCTATAAGTTGCTGGGCGAAGAGGATGATCGCCTGGATTCAGGGAGGAAATGAAATGGCCAGGATTCTGCTGGTGGACGACGACCGCGACCTGACCGAAAGTCTGGGCCAGGTTCTCCGTTACCAGGGTTATGAAGTGGAAGTGGCCCACAGCGGAAACGAAGGGTTGAAGAAGCTGCTGGAGGTTAAACCGGACCTGGTCATCCTGGATGTAATGATGGAGACCGATACCGCCGGTTTTGAAGCGGTCTATAAAATCAGGAGCGACCGGTCAGATTCAAAGTACCGGGATTTCAAGGATATTCCCATCATCATCCTGACAGCCATTGACCAGGTCACCAATTCCAGGTTTTCTCTCGACCAGGAAGAGAGCTTTCTGCCCGGCCGCAATGAGTTCTTGACCAAGCCGGTGGCAGTGGAAGAACTCCTGGAAAAAATCTCCAGAAATCTGGAAAGCAAAAAATGAAACTTGAGGAGTTCTTCAGGAAGCTTGATTCGCTGAGGTCCAGCCTCCGCTTCAAGCTGATTTTCGGCCTGCTGACGATTGTCTTTCTGATGGGTGCTCTGTCCATCTACCTCGGGGTCAATTCTATCAACCGGAATGTTATAAGGGAAGCCTACGATAATGTCAGAAACAGCCTGAAGGCCATCAGCAACCTCTATCAGGAAGAAATCCGGAACCGGGCCGGGATAGTTGAATATCTGTCCCGGACTTCGGAAATTGTAAACGCCACGGCCGCGGGCAACCGGGAATACCTGTTTGGCAAGCTGGTCCAGATAAAGCAGGAGTTCGGCTTTGACATCGTTAACGTGGTCCGGCCGGACGGCACCATCCTGGTCAGGGCAAATAATTTTGAGGCCTACGGCGACAGCGTCAGCCATTACAAGTACATTCAGTGGGTTCTGAGCAACAGGAAGCCGGCCGCCGGAACGGGCATCCTGGGTTATGAAAATATCAAGAATGAAGGACCGGACCTGGCCGTAAGAACTCTTATCGACATTGTTCCCACACCCAGGGCCAGGGCCCAGAGACGTGAGATGGAAGAGAGAGGCCTGGTCTTGAAAACCGTTTCTCCCATATTTCATGGCTCCCGCCTGGTGGGAGTGCTTTATGCAGCCGTGCTGCTCAATAATAACGACCGCTTTGTCGACCGGTTCAAGAACCTGATTTTCAAGGAAGAAAAAATAAAGGGCAAGGACGTCGGCACCATTACCATCTTCATCGATGACGTCCGGGTGGCCACCAATGTGGTTGACCGCAACGGCCGGCGGGCAGTGGGCACCCTGGTCTCGGAAGAGGTCTTCCGCCAGGTGTACGAACGGGGCCGGGACTGGCTGGGCCGGGCCTTTGTGGTCAACGATTATTATCTTTCAGGCTACACCCGACTGACCGATATCGAAAACCAGCCGGTGGGCATGCTCTACGTGGGCATCCTGGAGGCCAAGTTTGCCGGCATCCTGAGACGGACGGCCATGCTTTATTTTTTGCTCATTTTCCTGATGACAGGGATTGCCATTTATATATCGACCCACCTGGTCAACCTTTACACCCGGCCCATAAACCGGATGATTGAGGCCACGGCTGAGATTGCCAGGGGTAATTATCATCTGCTGGAGATCTCTCCCGACGAGAGCCTCGAAATCCGGGAAGTCGAAGAACATTTTAATGAAATGGTCCGGGCCATCGAGGACCGGGACCGCCGGCTGAAAGAGCTGGCCGAAAAAACCATTCTCCGCTCGGAAAAGCTGGCCTCGGTCGGCCGGCTGGCTTCGGGCATTGCCCATGAGATTAACAACCCGCTGACCGGAATTCTGACCTACAGCAGCCTGCTGCTGGAAGAGCTGACTGGTACTCCATACGAAGAAGATTTAAGAACCATCAGGGAAGAAACGCTGCGCTGCCGCAAGATTGTCCGGGGCTTGCTGGATTTTGCCCGGGACTACAAGCCGGAGAGGATGGAGGCCAACCTGAATATCCTGATCGAAGAAGTGCTGGACCTGCTGGAAAAACACGTTAACTTTCAAAACGTAAAAATAGTAAAGAACCTGGACCCGAATCTCCCGCTGGTTAAAGTAGACGCCGACGAGTTCCGCTCGGTTATCAACAACCTGGCGGTTAACGCCGCCGATGCCATGCCCGAGGGCGGAAGGTTAACCATATCCACCTCTTATGACCGGGAACATAACCAGGTGGTTGTCCGGGTAGCCGACACCGGCATTGGCATCAGCGAGGAAAACCTCAAAAGAATTTTTGAACCCTTCTTCACCACCAAGGAAAAGGGCAAGGGAACCGGCCTGGGCCTGGCCATGGCCTATGGGGTGATCAAGAGGCACAACGGAACGATCGAAGTCAGCAGCCGGGTAGGCGAGGGGACAGAATTCACCATAAAGCTGCCGGTGGAATAAGAACCGGCTGGAGGAAAAGGACATGAGCCAACCGCGAATCCTGTTCATCGATGACGAAGAAATAGTCCTGCGGAGCTGCCGTCGGATTTTTGCAGCTTCAGGCTACGAGATAGACACGGCCCTCTCCGGGGAAGAGGGGCTCAGCAAGGCTCTCAACCAGGATTTTGACATCGTGGTCACCGACCTCAAGATGCCAGGCATTGGCGGGATGGAAGTCCTTAACCGGCTCAGGAGGTCCAGGCCTGATACCACGGTAATTATCTTTACCGGTTATGCCAGCGTGGATACAGCCAGAGAAGCCCTGAAAAATGGAGCCTTTGATTATATTCCCAAGCCTTTCACTCCCGAAGAAATCAGGGAAGTCATCAAGAATGCCCTGGAAGCCAGGGCCGGCAAACAGAGAACCATGCTGGACCTTATGGCCATAGTCTCGCACGAGCTCAAGAGCCCGGTCTCGGCCCTGCATACGACCGCTTCCACTCTCTACAAAGGTTACTTCGGGCAGCTTTCTCCCGAGCAGATGAAAATCCTGGAAACCATCATCCGCAACTGTGAATACCTGGAAGATATCATCCGCAGCTACCTGGACCTGTCGAAGATGGAACTCAACCAGCTGGACTCTTTCAAGGAAGAAATCTTTTTTATTAAAGATGTGGTGGAAGAAGTGCTGGGCCTGCCTGAAATCCGGGAAAACACCAAGAAGATGTCGGTCAGCCGGAATTTCCAGGAAGACGTCAGGATAAGCGGCGACCCGCGGTTGCTCAAAATCCTGGTCCGGAACCTGGTCAGCAATGCCATTAAGTACGGGTATGAAGGTACCGAGATAAAGCTGGAGCTGGTAACTAAAGACAGGGAGATGATTTTTTCCGTCCATAACCAGGGGGTGGGCATCAAACCGGAAGACGGCCCGCGGCTTTTTCGGAAGTTTGAAAGGCTCAAGCAGAAGGGGACGGAAGGGGTTAAGGGGTCCGGGCTCGGTCTCTACATCTGCAAGAAAATCGTCGAGAGTCACGGGGGTCGGATCTGGTTTGAATCAGAGCCCGACCGCTGGGTAACTTTTTATGTCAGCCTGCCCCTGGCTTCCTGATATCATATTAGAACGGTTCAAATACCAACCTCTCCCTGAAAGATGGAGGTCAGGCCCCGTATGTCATCTGAACACACGGGTTAGTTATAGCCACCTTCCGGTCGACAACGGGTTTCTGGCTTTAGCCGGGCGGGAATATTAGAAACTCACATTAGACCGGTCTCTTCAATCGGGCAGGCCGGTCGCGATTGGTCTCATGGCAAGTTAATACCCCTTGCCATGTTCCTGCTAACCGGGGTATATATTCCCTGTCATTAGATGGTGGGTTTCCTCCTTTCAATTAAAAGTTTTAACAAAACCTTTAAGGGAGGAAGCCTCCTTTTTCAAGTACTGACTTTATAAAAGCCCTGGCTTCTTCAACACTAATAACTATGGCCGGAGCCCCGCCCCGCCGCTCCCATACAGACCCCTTAGACTGGATACTATGTCTTGGCCAGAAAGAACTTCAATTGACATTCTGCCCTTAACTTGCCTATAATCTAAACGTCGGGGGCGAAATGGACTCGACGGAGGTAGTGAAGCAGAAGCTGCAGGCCGAGGTCCCATCAACCTCGTTAAACAGGTGGGAAACAATTAACTGCAGAACCTGTTGCAGTTGCTGCCTGATAGAAAGTGCAGCCGTCTCTTGAGGCCTTTCCTGCGGGCCTGAAGAGACGCCGACCAGCAGGATAGTCTGCCGGGCGTGCTCAGGGCCCGGCGGATGAAGTACCACTTGAGCTGGTTGAGCGACGCTCTTCCTCTTCGAGAAGCGCTCAACAAGATGCAATGAAGAGGATAAGCCTGTAGAGGCTACCTGTGGAATACCTTCGGACGCGGGTTCGATTCCCGCCGCCTCCACCATTTTTTTATACGGGAAAATGAAGAAGAACAGATGCCCAGAACAGTTAGAGTCCTGATAGTCCTGTCTTTGTTTTTTATAGCTTTTTCCAGCTTAGTTTTTTCCCCCGTTCTGGCCCAGAAGAGGAACCAGCCCGTACCGGTCATTAAAGTCGAAGTGTCTGACTTTAGCGGGGGTACCCGGTTGAAAATCACCTCCGGCGCAAACCTTAATTACAGCTTGAGAAAATCCGGGAATGTGCTGACAATTTCCTTTCGGTCTTTGAGGGGGCTGCGCTATGACCGGACACCTTTTACCAGCCGTCTGGTCCAGTCCATTGACCTGGCCAAATCGCCTGAAGCCTTTCTGTTGCTGGTCAAGGCCGGAACCGCTGATTTCTTTTACACCCAGTCAGCCCGCTGGAATCCATTTGAGTTGACGATTGAGCTTAAAGCTGGGGAGGAGAAAAAACCCACGCCCGAGCCCAGTCCTGCTGCTCCTGAAAAGCCGGCTGAAACCCGGGTCCAGCCCCAGGCCACCGCTGCCGCCGATCAGTCCAGCCTCCCGGCAGCTCCCGGCAAAAAGCAGGTTAAAACGATCGTCATTGACCCGGGGCATGGGGGTAACGATGTTGGAGCTAAGGGAACCTTCGGGACCCTGGAAAAGGATATAACGCTGGCCGTTTCCAGGAAGCTTAAAGAGGCCATCGAGCGCGGGCTGCAGTACCGGGTGGTCATGACCAGAGAAGCCGACATCTCGCTACCCCTGGAGAGGCGGGCGGCTATCGCTAACAACAATAAGGCAGATTTGTTCATCAGCATTCACGTCAACGGTTCCCGGAGAGTAAAGGCCAACGGCTCGGAAACTTTTTTCCTTAGCCTGAATGCCAGCGATGAAGAATCGCGCCGGCTGGCCTACTTTGAAAACAACTCGGCAGAGCTGGAAAACCGGGTTCCGGGAAAGGACTTCGACGACCTGAAACTCATCCTGTGGGACATGGCCCAGTCAGCCTACCTCAAGCAGAGCAGCCAGCTGGCCGAATTTGTGCAGCAGGAGCTGAACGAGCTGCTGAACACCAGGAACCGCGGTATCAAGCAAGCGCCCTTCAAGGTCCTGACCGGCGCGGCCTGCCCGGCTATTCTGGTGGAGGTGGCCTTCATCACCAACCCGGAAGAGGAAAAACTACTGCAGTCGGAAGATTTTCAGGTCAGGGTGGCCGAGGCCATCTACCGCGGCCTGAACCGGTTCCTGCAGCTTTACGAAAAACCATGAAACGCAAAAAGAAAAAACTCACAACCCTGTTTGTCCTGCTGGCGGTGCTGGCCATTTTAGTCCTGGTCTTTTTCTTTGGCGGTCGCCGGGAAAAAATCAGACACCTGGCCGGTCCGGCCGTTTCTACCAGTGGAAGCGGACAGATCCAGGGAGTGAAGATGAAGAGGGTTACCGTCTTCTTTCTGTCAGAAGGCGACAACCTTCTTCACCCGGAAGAAAGGGAAATCCAGGCCTCAACCCTGAACGAAGAAGCCCGGGCGGTGGTGGAGGAAATTATCAGGGGTTCCAGGTCGGGACTGCTGAATGCGGTGCCTGAAACCACCCGGCTCAGGCAGGTTTTTGTCACCTCTGACGGGACAGCCTACGTTGACCTGAGCCGGCAGATACTGGAAGCCAGTTATTACGGCTCTTCCGGAGAGATGGCTGCGGTCTTTTCCATAGTCAATTCGCTGACCTATAATTTCAAGAGCATCAAGAGGGTCAGTTTGCTGGTCGAGGGCAACGAGAGAGAAACCCTGGGCGGCCACATCGACCTGTCGCGTCCGTTCAACCCGGATTATTCACTCGTTGCCAGGTAAGTATCTTTCGTAAACTCCACAAATGAAGAATAAAAAACTGCCCCGGGTGGTCATCCTGGGTTACCCCAACGCCGGAAAATCCACCCTTTTTAACCGGCTGCTGGGCCAGAAAAAAGCCCTGGTTCATTCTCTCCCCGGCATGACCCGCGACCTGATAACTGGAGTGGCCAGGATAGATGACCGCGAGTTCCTGCTGGTGGATACCGGCGGTTTCACTGATGGCCGGGTGGACCCGATTTCTTCCGCAGTCAGGGCCAAGGCCCTGGAAGCGGCCCGGTCGGCCGACCTGTTAATTTTCCTTTTCGACAGCAAGCGACCCCTGACCGCGGGCGAGGAGGAGCTTTTCCTGGAAATGAAGAAGTATGGCCGGCCCTTGCTCCCTGTGGTCAACAAGGTGGATACCCCTGAATCGGAGCCGGACCTCACCGATTATTACCGGCTGGGGATAAAGGAGTTTATAACCATCTCGGCTGAACACAAGCTCAATCTGGAATACCTGCAGGAGAAAATAAGGGAATCATTGCCGGACAGGCCAGGAGAAGGGCAGACTTCTGAACTGACTTCGAGGCCGCTGAAGATAGCCATCGTCGGCCGGATAAACGTCGGCAAGTCATCGCTGGTCAACCGCCTCTGTGGAGAGGAAAGGCTCCTGGTCTCTGAAATTCCTGGTACCACCAGGGACAGCGTCGATACCCTTATCACCAGGAATAAGAAGACCTATTGTCTGGTTGACACGGCCGGCATCAGGAAGTTCAGCGGAACCAGGGATTCCAGGGAAAAAGCCGGAATCATCAGGGCCCGGAGAAATATCGAGGAAGCGGATGTTATCTGCCTGGTGCTCGATATCCAGGAATTTCCCACCCGCCAGGATGCCCATATCGCCGGCCTGGCTCATAAATCGGGCAAACCTCTGTTGATCGCCCTGAACAAATGGGACCTGGCGGAAAGGCAGAGGGTTAATCCGAGGGAAGTCCAGGAGCATGTTTTCAGCCGCCTTAATTTTGTGGATTACGCCCCGCTGGTTTTTGTTTCGGCCCTCAGTGGACAGCGAGTGACCAGAATTCTGGAGGTGGCCGAGCAGGTCTACGAGTCGGCTTCTAAAAAAGTGGAGACTCAGGTCCTGAACAGGTTCTGGGAAAAATTCTCCCGGGAATATCCGCCGAAGACCAGGGACGGCTCAACTCTCAAGGTGAAGTACATCGTCCAGAAAGGAGTCCGCCCGCCGACCTTTGTGCTTTTTGGCCACAGCCGGGCCCCGCTCCTTCCGGCTTACGAGAAATTCCTGGCTGATACCTTTCGGCGCCAGTTTGGTTTCGTCGGGACACCCCTCAGGTTTTACCTGAGAAAGAGTTGAACTCCGGGCTTCGGCTGGCGGCTGGTAACCCTTATCTCGTTCAGGCCGGAGCCGTGCCGGGCAGTCGGAGAGGGAGGTCGAAAGCGAGGGCGGGCGGGGAGGCAAATGTTCCATTTTTTCTTGACTTTATGGCTTTAATCTTATATAAAATATTTCTAATTGTCTGAAGACCAGATGTTTAAGGAGGTCATGATGACTCGTCAGAGGATAAACGGCTTGGCAGTTATCCTTTTAGCCTTGGCTGTTCTGGTGACCGCCACCAGTTGCGAGAAGCTTAAGGTTAACAATTTACAGGCAAATTATCATTTCAAGAAAGCCAACGACCTGTTCAGGGAAGGCAAATACCGGAACGCGGTGGCCGAATACGAACTGGCCCTGAAATACAGGCCTGATCTGGTTCAGGCTTACCGCTACATCGGTGAAAGCTACAAGCAGCTCTATAAACCCGGTGTGGATTCCGCGCTGAACAAGGAGCTGGAGAAGAAGGCCCTGGAAGCCCTGAACAAGGCCCTGGAAATCGAGCCCAACAACAAGGATATCATCTATTCGCTGGGTGATATGTACGACAAACTGAGGAAATTTTCCGAGGCCGAGAAGCTCTACCTGAGGATCCTGGAACTTGACCCGCAGAACATGGACAACTTCTACGTGGTGGCTGAATTCTACAGTCGCTATGCCGGCGAAATCCCGGATGCCGCCAAGAAGGCCGAAACCATGTACCTGCGGCGCATTGAGGCTGATCCGGAAAACCCGATGGGTTATGCCTATGCCGCCAATTACTATGAGCACCTGCCGGTTTCCGAGCAGAACCCGGAAGGAGCCATCGAGAATTTTGACAAGGCCAACATGTTCTGGGAGAAGAGAATCGCCCTCGACCCGGAAAATCCCCAGGCCTGGCTGGCCAAGGGTGTCAACCGCTGGAGCCGGGCTTACCGTTTCCAGTTTGTCCCCGAGGCTGAAAGACTGGCCATCGCCCGGGATGCTCTCCAGGCCATAGAAAAGGCCAGGGACCTCGACCCCAACTATCCCGAGCCCTACAGCTGGTTGAGCGTTCTCTACCAGTCAGTTCTGGCCAGGCTGGAGCCGGACAAGGCTGCCAGATACACTGCTGAAGGCCAGAAGAACCTTGAGAAGTTCCAGGAGCTGAGAAAGAGAGCAGCCGAGAAAAAGAAACTTGAGGAAGAACTCAAGGGAATAAAGTAATAGCCATAATTTCGGGGGCGGACAGCGGCGAGCGTCTGCCCCCATTTTTATTTTGCCTAAATGTTCATTCCGCTGAAGGACGAGAATCCCACCTTAAGGTTTCCCGTAATCACCATAATACTGATCGTTGTTAACTGTCTTGTTTTCCTGTATCAGGTGTTTTCGCCAGACGGGTTTGAGTACCATGTCCTGAAGTTCGGCATCATACCATATGAGATTACCCACTGGGGGGCTACGGCTTCCGTGCTCAGGGTCTTCTGGCCGCTGAGCCTGATAACCGGGATGTTTCTCCACGGCAGCCTGCTGCACCTGGCAGGCAACATGCTCTATCTCTGGATATTCGGCAACAACGTCGAGGATTTCCTGGGCCCGGTTAAATTCGGACTCTTCTACCTGGCCTGCGGGGTGACGGCTTCTCTGCTCCAGGTGGCCGTCTATCCCAATTCCCGGGTTCCAATGATCGGGGCCAGCGGGGCCATTGCCGGTCTGCTGGGGGCCTACCTGGTGCTTTTTCCCTCGGCCCGGGTCAAGACCCTGGTTTTCCTGTTTTTTTACATAACGGTGATTTATGTCCCGGCCTGGGTGCTGCTTGGCCTGTGGTTTATTCTCCAGGTTTCCAACGTGGGCCTGGGGGGAGGGGTGGCCTGGTTTGCCCACATCGGCGGTTTCCTGGCCGGAGTGTTCATGGTCCTGCCGGCCGCCCGCCGCCGGCGGAAATTCTACTATTATGTTTAATGAAAACTTGAATTTACGGGACAAAAGGGTTACAATTAATAGCCCTGGCCGGTTGACAATTTAAGCGTTATTTAGTATCTTTATTCATCAAATTAGCCATATTCTTTCATAAGGCAAGGTTGGAAAATGAAGACTTATCATCCAAAAAAAGAAGAAGTACAACAGAAGTGGTGGCTGATAAATGCCGACGGCCAGATACTGGGCCGACTGGCGACCGAAATTGCCGTTCTTTTGAGAGGGAAGAATAAACCTCAGTTTGCTCCCAGCACTGATGTCGGCGATTTTGTGGTAGTGGTTAACGCCGAGAAGATAAAGGTAACTGGCAACAAGCTGGAAGACAAGGTTTACTATCATCATTCCCAGTATCCTGGTGGCATCAAGGAGAAAAAACTAAAAGAGATGCTCGAGACCAGGCCCGAAGAAGTGATCAGGAAGGCGGTCTGGGGCATGATACCCAAGAATAAACTGGGCCGGGCCATCATCAAGAAACTAAAGGTTTACCGCGGCCCCGAACATCCCCACCAGGCCCAGAATCCTGAAGAATACAGGTTTTAGGAGGCACCTTGAGTCTGATTCAGTATTATGGAACCGGAAAAAGAAAAAACGCCATTGCCAGGGTTTTCTTGAGGTCGGGCAAGGGTGATATCACTCTGGTAGTCAATAAAAAACTCCGTCCCTTCGAGGAGTACTTCAAGCTGGATTCCCTGCGCTACACCATTCGCCAGCCGCTGATGGTCACCGAGACCGAGAATAAGTTCGACATTTTCATGAGAGTGGAAGGCGGCGGGCTCCGCGGTCAGGCCGAGGCTGTCCGGCTGGGCATCGCCAGGGCCCTGGTCGAATTCAATCGTGAATTGAGACCGGTTCTCCGCAATGCCAGCCTGCTGACCCGGGATTCCAGGATTAAAGAACGGAAAAAATACGGCCTGCTGGCTGCCAGGAAGGCACCGCAGTATCATAAGAGATAAAGTCCGGGAAAGGGAGGAAGTCCTTTGGTTTCAGTAACAATGAAAGAGCTCTTGGAAGCTGGCGTTCACTTCGGTCACCAGACCAGGCGCTGGAACCCGAAGATGAAAGAATACATCTTTGGTCAGAGAAACGGAATTTACATCATCGACCTGCAGAAGACGATAAAAAGCTTCAAGGAAGCCCTGCAGTTTGTCAAAAGCGTGGCCGAGAGCGGCCGCCAGATTCTTTTTGTCGGGACCAAGAAGCAGGCCCAGGATATCATCCGGGATTATGCCCTGAAGTGCGAATCGAGCTACGTTAACCAGCGCTGGCTGGGCGGGCTGCTGACCAATTTCAAGGTCATCCGGAACAGCGTGGAAAAGCTGGTGGAGATGGAAGAGATGCGGGAGGACGGCCGCTGGGAACTTCTGTCCAAGAAAGAACAATCCCGCAAGGAAAAAGTCTTCCGCAAGCTCCAGAAAAACCTGGGCGGGCTGAAGACCCTGACTGAACTCCCCGGCGCCGTTTTCATCATAGATTCTTCCAAGGAAGAGATTGCCATCGCTGAGGCCAGGAAGATGAGGATTCCCATCGTGGCCGTGGTCGATACCAACGGCGACCCGGAGGACATAGATTATCCCATCCCCGGCAACGACGATGCGGTCCGGGCCATTGAACTTTTTGCCTCCAAGGTGGCTGAGGCCATCATTGAAGGCAAGAAAGCCAGGCTGGCCCAGGGGATGATGGAAGAAAAGAAAGAAGAAGGAACAGCCGAAACCCAGCCAGCCGAGGTTGAACCCCGGCCCGAACCTGGCGGCGAAAACGAATAACCGAGCACAAAGGGAGATAGATATGACAGAAATCAAGGCTGAACAGGTCAAAGCCCTGAGGGATAGAACTGGAATCGGGATGATGGAATGCAAGGAAGCCCTGCAGGAAGCCGGGGGCGACATGGAAAAGGCCATCGAGATTTTGCGCAAAAAAGGTCATGCCCGGGCCCAGGATAAAGCCGAGCGGACGGCAGCCGACGGGGCAGTGGGAGCCTACGTTCATGCCACCAACCGCATCGGCGTCCTGATCGAGGTCAACTGCGAGACCGACTTCGTGGCCAGAAACGAGGAGTTCAAGGAACTGGTCAAGAACCTGGCCATGCAGGTGGCTGCTTCCAACCCGCAGTATATTTCGCCAGAAGATGTCCCGGCTGAAGTCATAGAAAGAGAAAAGGAAATAATCAGGGCCCAGATTCAAGATGCCAAGAAACCTCCGCAGATAATCGAGAAGATAATCGAGGGCAAACTGGGTAAGTTTTTTGAGGAAGTTTGCCTGCTTGACCAGCCCTATATCAGGGATGATAAAATAAAAGTGAGGGATCTGGTCAACAGCCATATCTCCAAGTTCGGCGAGAATATCAAGGTCAGGCGTTTTGTCCGCTTTGAGATCGGCAAATATTAAGAAACGATAAAAAGAATGGACGAGGGCAAGCCGGCTTACAAAAGAGTGCTATTGAAGCTTTCGGGTGAAGCCCTGCTGGGAGAGCTGCCCTACGGAATAGATTTCAAAAGAGCCCTGGCCATCTCCCGGGAAATCAAACAGGTCCACGAACTGGGGGTGGATGTTGCCATCATGATTGGCGGTGGTAACATCTTCCGCGGGTCCAGGGGGGTAGCCGAGGGAATGGACCGGGTGGCCGCCGACCACATCGGGCTGCTGTCCACGGTGATCAACGGGCTGGCTCTTCAGGATGCTCTGGAAAAGGAAGGAATCAATACCCGCCTGATATCGGCCCTTGAAATCAGGGCAGTGGCCGAACCGTTCATCCGGCGCCGGGTTCTCCGGCACCTGGAGAAGAGGCGGGTGATTATCTTCACCGCCGGTCTGGGCAGCCCTTATTTCACCACCGATACCGCGGCCGTCCTCAGGGCCCTGGAAATCAAGGCCGAAGTAATTCTTAAAGCTACCAAGGTGGACGGCGTCTACAGCGCCGACCCGATGGTTGAAGCCGGAGCCACCAGGTTTGATTCCATCAAGTTCCTGGAGGTCATTCAGCAGGAGCTCAAGGTGATGGACAGCACGGCCATCACCTTATGCAAGGACAATAACCTGCCGATAATTATCTTTAACCTGAATGTTCCCGGCAATATCAAAAAGGCCGTTCTGGGCGAGAAGGTCGGGACCAGGGTATCCTGAAACCTGTCCAAGACTTTACCAAGGAGGAGCCTCATGGTGAAAGATGTCCTGAAGGACCTGGAAAAAAAGATGAAAACCTCCATCGAGCATTTCCGGAAGGAAATCAGCAAGCTCCGCACCGGCCGGGCCAACATCAGCATTTTCGAGGATATCAAGGTCATGTACTACGGGACGCCAACTCCGATCAACCAGGTGGCCACCATAGGGGTGCCCGACCCGACCCTGATCACCGTGCAGCCCTGGGACCCCACCTTGATGGAAGCCGTGGAAAAGGCCATCCGCTCTTCGGATTTTGGCTTCAACCCCATTAACGACGGCCGGGTGATCAAGGTCCCGGTCCCGCCGCTGGATGAAGAAAGGCGCCGGGAGCTGGCCAAAAAGGTCAACAAGATGCTGGAGGAAGAGAAAACTGCCCTCCGGAACATGCGTCGCGAGAGCAAGGAATACATAGAGAAGCTGGAAAAGGACAAGAAAATTACCGAGGACGATAAGTTTCAGGGACTGGAAAAACTGCAGGAGCTGCTGGACCAGTACATCAAGCAGGCCGAGGAAGTGGCTGCAGCCAAGGAAAAGGAAATAATGCAGTCCTGACTGCCGATCTCCCTGCTGGCCGGTTCTCCCGCCAGCCGGCCAGATTCAGGTCAGGCTGGCCAATCCCCAGAGAACAGAAGTTTATCGGTTTTTCGAATTCTCTCCTCAGACTGTTCAGGACCGGTTGCGGGCAAACCAGTTGTCCATGGTTCCAAATCTGGTCCTGATGGCCACTCCCCAGCCGATCAGGCTGACCACCAGCAAAAAGATGAAACCGAGAACTGGCACCAGACCAAGGAAGGTCACGATGATCAGTCCGATAACCGCCGTCCAGATAATATGGGGCAGGCGCCTGACCCCTACGGCCCGGAGGAATGATTCGCCAAAGAAACAGGAGAAGGCCGTTCCGCCAAAAATCTTGAGGGCTATGCCGGCAAACATGAGCAGGAACAGGAGCGGGATGCCTATAATCACGAAGATCAACAGCGCTGACAGCAGGACCAGGCCGGCATAAATTATCATGGCCAGGAAACCTGTGCCCAGAATCGGCCAGAAATCGGAGCGAATTTTCCCGGCGGCGAAATAGACCTGCCCGGGGAAGATGCCCGCCACGAAAATGGTCAGCAGGATTCCGAAGAACAGTGAGATCAACTTGAAGGCCAGGAAAATCGTCCCCAGCTGGAAGAAAATTCCCTTGCGGAATATTTCCGAGGCAAACTTCCCCCCGGTCGGGATAAAGACCGTGTCCTGACCGATGGTGCAGCCGGGTTCTTTCGCCAGGGTTCCTCCCAGAACCACCAGGTCTTCCCGGATGACGGCCGTGGACTTGATGTTCACCTTGCTCCCGAAGCCCACCACTGAACGGCCCACCTCGCCGCTGACCGTAATCTCGCCGCCGAAGACCACGACGCTTTCTTCAACCTTTCCCTCTACCACCACCCGGCTGCCGAAAGCCAGGACGTTTTTCTGGGTTTCCCCGGGCGAAATTATGATTTCTTCCTTGAAGGTGGGCTGGGCGGTCCGGTCAAATTTATACCAGGCGGCCCGGGTTGTCCCGGTTAGGACCAGGACCATGGCCATTATGACCACCAGCCTGATTGCGGTCAGAACAACAATATTATTTTTTTTCATACCTTATCCCCTGTCGGAAAATTTAGCTGGTCTGAGAAGCAACCTGAGAAAAGCCAGGCTTATGGCGCCACTCAAAACCAGGGCGGCCAGCCCCATGATGCTTGCTGGAAAAAAGTTTGATAAAAGCCTGCCTGCAATCCCCATAAAAATACTCACTGCCCTGAAGACCCCGTAGGCCTGCTGAACAAGCCGGAAGACAAGGCTGCTGAGGTCGGCAGCCAGGTTGACCAGATTCTTAAAGACCTGAAAACAGATCGGGAAAAGAACGGTCTTATTGCCCAGGGCCAGTCCCGCTACCACCAGGCTGAACAGCAAATAAGCCCCGCCGGCCAGCCACAACCACAGCCGGGCCGGAGATTTTAAGGGTGGCAGGCCGGCCATCACCCGCTCGGTAAAGCCGGGGGGCAATTCCAGCTGGGGAAGGCTGGAGCTGGCTTCCAGGTAGAGACGTCGGTCGGCCAGCAACCGCCGGCAGCGGGAGCAGGTTGCCAGGTGTTCTTCCAGCCGGAGCCGGTCCTCCGGCGAAAGCTCCTTTTCCAGGCAGGCGTAGATTTGAGCCAGGTCAGGGCAATTCATTTTTCCTCCAGCCTGGACCGCAGCCACTCTCTGGCCTGAAAAACCCGGTTCTTGACCGTGCCCACCGGCAGGCGCTTGATGGCCGCGATTTCTTCATATGAAAAATCGTTTATATGTCGGAGGACAAACAATTCCCTCAGGATTTCCGGGAGCTGGCTCAGGGCCTGCTCAATCTTCTCCATTATTTCCTTCTTTTCATAAATTTCGGAAACCGGAGGTTCGTGATCAGGAAGTTGAAGCTTCTGGTGCTCATCCTCATCGGGTTCAGAGTCGATTGAGACCAGAGGCAATTTCTTCTTTCGCCAGTGGTCGATGAGCAAATTGGAGGCAATCCGGAAAAGCCAGGTGGAAAACTGGTATTTTTCCTGGTAGGTGTGGAGAGCGGCATAGGCTCTCAGAAAAACTTCCTGGGTGAAGTCCAGACTCAATTCTCTCTCCTGCACCAGCCTGCCGAAATAATTAAACAGCGGCTGCTGGTATTTCTTGACCAGAAGCTCGAAGGCCCGCCTGTCGCCTTTGAGACTGCGGCCCACCAGCATCCTGTCCTCATCGGGCACCATCTTTGGCTTCTGTGTATTCATACGAAAAACCGGCCGGCGGGTTTAAGGGAAATTGCCGGTCACTTAATGGCGCCGGCCTCGATAATTTCGCAGTCAGGGGGGATACGGAGGTCAAAGACTTCATCGGGTATCTTCCGGCCGGTCACCATCCGGCTGAAATGGTATTCCAGCTTGCCGCCCGCCGGTTCAAAAAACACGGCCTTGGTGATAAGCCAGCTCTGACGGTCAATTTCAACGAGGATATACGAGAACTGGCCTTCTTCTGTCGGCTGGAGGCGGAGCTGGTAGACGTTTTGCCGGTCGCTCGGGAAGGAATTGAACTCAACCCGGTAGCGTTCCATCAGGGAAAAATTGCCCGAAAGCAGTCCCAGAACCTCAGATTCCAGGACTTCGGACCGGGCAGCGTTTTTTATAAGCTGCTTGTCCTCGGGAAAATAAAGCCAGAAATTTTTATCCTTGAGCAGGAAAATCTGTTTTTCAGGGGCGCTGTATTCCCAGCGCATCAGGTTGGGACGGCGGATAAAAAGCTGACCCCGTCCGGTCATCGGCTCGGGACTGCTGTTTGAGTAGTAGAACTGCCTGAAATCGGCCCTCAGGGTGGTTATGGATTTCAGCTTGTTCTCCAGCCGCAGGGCGACCTGTTCTGCCGTCAGGTCGACGGGGGCGGTTATTAGCGGCTGAAAGACTAACCAGCCCAGCAAAAAAAGGACCCGGAGCGGTTTCCAAGCAAACCGGCCCGGGCCAGCACCGGCCGGTACTTCTTTTTTACCTGACCTCATCGGACCTCGTTTAATTAAAGAGTTGTCCCTATTTTCCTTGAGCTGCGGCCTGATGTCAATCGGAGGCGGCCTTAGTGGTGACATCCTCAGGCCGAATCGCAACCGGAAAGAATTTCTCCAGACCACTTTGAAGGGAGTTCTTGGAGGTTTCCCTGTCGTCAGGTTGAAATTGTTAAAGGAAAGTTGTCCTGTACCGGCCAGGATGAACATCGTTTGGAACGGTCTTAAATCCTGAATTCGGGGTTCAATTTAAAGATTTTGATTTAAGATTTAAGTCCCGGGAATCGCCAGCAAAGAACACCGGGAACAGGAAGTCAGGGGGCCTGTCCCGGGGTGGAGACAGGATGACTCCTCTGTGCCTTAAAACGGGGTAAACGTAAAGGGTTAATTTTTCTTGACAAGGAAGGGGAAAGCGGATAAAAGATTAAAGCATCGTGCAAAATATTCAAGGAGGGAATGGATGCAAGCCAGAACCCATAAGTTTATTTTACTGGTGATTCTGGGTATAAGCCTTCTGGCCAGACCTGGCCTGACCCAGACGGCCGAAGAGTTGATCAAGAGCGGAGATGAGTTCTATGCCCGCTGGGAAGACCAGAAAGCTCTGGATGAATACCTGAAAGCTCTGGAAGTTGAACCTAAAAATTATGAAGCTCTCTGGAAAGTGGCCAGGGGTTATGTGGACGTGGCCGACCTGATGACCGGTAGCGGAAAAGAAGTGGAAAAACAGAAGTTTGATATGTACGTCAAGGCCGAGAAATATGCCAGACAGGCCATATCTGTTAATCCCAACGATACCTGGGGTCATTTCTTCCTGTCCGCAGCCCTGGGCAAAAAAGTCCTGATGCTGGGTAAAAAGGAGCAGATCGACGCTTCCAAACAGGTCAGGGAGGCCGTGGATAAAGCCATTGAGCTCGACCCCGGCAACGACCTGGCCTACCACGCCCTCGGTCGCTGGCATCGTCGGATGGCCGAAATCGGCGGGGCCAAGAGGGCCCTGGGCAGCATAATTTATGGCTCCATTCCCAGGGGCTCTTTCGAAGAGTCTGAGAAATGGTTGAAAAAGGCAGTGGAGCTGAAACCTGACTACATCAACCATCACCTGGAACTGGGACGGACTTACCTGGCCTTGAAAAAATATAACCTGGCCTCACAGGAGTTTAACAAGTGCCTGGAACTGCCCGAAGCCTCGGCCAAGGATAAGCAGCTTAAAGAAGAAGCCAGAGCTGAGCTGGCCAGTCTGGCCAGGAAGGGCACCAGCGACGATTAATCGATGCCTGGCGGAGCCAGCCCGGGAGTCAGAACTTCTGGTTTAGCTCAGGCCGGTTCTTCTTCCGAAAAAACCTGGGCCTCAAAAACTTCAAGGTTAACACCGCGTCGCCACTCGTCAGCTGGCAACCCGGCCTTGAGGCAACCGTGGTTGAGGTAGGTTTCCAGGTCCCAGCCATACTCCAGAGGGACCTGGGGCAGAAGCAATCCCTTGTTTGAACCTTTGCTGATAATTATTCCGTGCTGGCCGACGATCACTTCTTCCGGTTTGTTTACCTTGCGGGGCAGGGTCAGGACCGAAATTTCAATCCTGAGTTCATCCAGCTCCTCCCGGGCCAGGGGAGGGAAGCGGTAATCTTCGGTGGCTGCGGCCACGGCCATCTCGATTATCGTCTGGTAAAGCGGTTTATAGGGCAACGGATAACCGATGCAACCCCGCAGCTCACCGTTGACTTTAAGGGTGACAAAGGCTCCACGCTTTTGCCTGAGCCCGGGATTATCAACTTCTTCTTCCAGCAGCCGGCGGTTTTTAAGATAGTGAACTATTGAGCGCCGGGCTAACTGCAGCAGATATTTCTTCTCCTCTTCGGTCAGGAATTCTGATTTTTCAGCCATCTTCGGCCTCCATTTCCAGGATAATCCGTCTGAGGGGCTGGAAATAGAATTTGCGGTCAAACTCTATAATCCGGGCCCGGGGCTTGACTTGTCCGCGAGAGCTCACAGTGATGGAGAGAAAGACCTTGCCCGAGAAAAGCGGCTGCAGAAGTCTTCTTCGGCTCCGAGGGCTGGGATTCAGGCTGAACACCCCCAGGACGGCCAGATGCTGGTTCTGCTCCACCCGGAAAAAGGTTTCCGGTTTGAGGAGTTCGCTCCAGGCCAGGGGCATAATCTTTTCCACGAAAAGTCCTGGCCCGGTCTGCCGGCCGAGCAGGTAGCCCTGAGCCTGGCGGCCGGGACAGGCGCGCAGCAGCAATTCTTTCCGGGCTTCCTGGAGAATTATCAATTCCATCGCTCTTAATCAGGATTATAACACAGCTTTTTCCCTGGAAGAAAAATTTGCTTGACGCCTGTTTCTGGTTGACATAATATTAGCCCATCGGGGTGGCAGTGGAATGAACTATCAGCTGGTGATCGTCGGGCCTCTGGAGACGAATTGCTATATTTATTTTTGCCCGGAGACCAGGGAATGCGCGGTGATCGACCCCGGGGCCGAGGCCGACCAGATCTTTCCCCTGATCACCCACCTTAACCTGAAGCCGGTCATAATTCTCAACACTCACGGTCATGTGGACCATACCGGGGCCAACCTCGAAATCAAGGACAGGTACCGGGCCCCTATTGCCATGCACCAGGACGACCTGCCGTTGCTGGAGGAAAACATCCAGCTGGAGTTCGGGCTGATGCTGGGAGCCAAGCCCACTCCCCGCCCTGACCGCTTGCTGGCTGACGGGGACGAGGTCAGGGTCGGGCAGACCAGCCTGAAGGTTATTCATACTCCGGGCCACAGTCCGGGCAGCGTCTGCTTTCATACTCCTGGGATTCTTTTTTCCGGGGACACCCTGTTCTGTGGCGGGGTGGGCCGGACAGACCTGCCGGGCGGTTCCTGGAAGGACCTGATCCGTTCGCTCCGAACCCGGGTCTTAACCTATCCCGATGAGACCCTGGTCTTGCCCGGCCACGGCCCCAGGACCACCATCGGGGAAGAAAAAGAGAATAATCCTTTTCTTGAATAAAAATAAAGCCGTTAACCATGCCCAAATACCAGGAAGAGCTGCTGAAGATGTACTGCGACTACCTGGCGGTGGAAAAAGGACTCTCCGCCAACAGCCTGAGCTCCTACGCCCTGGACATCAGGAAGCTTTTTGAATTTCTCGACCGGGGAAAAAAGAGCCTCCTGAAATTAAAGGAGCCCGACCTGGTGGAGTTCATTCATCTCCAGTCCCAGTCGGGCCTGTCGCCGCGCTCGCTGGCCAGGCTGGTCAGTTCTCTGAAATCTTTCTTCCGTTTTCTGCTGATGGAAAACCATCTCAAGAAGAACCCGGCCGAGGGTCTGACCTCTCCCTCGCTCTGGCTAACCCTGCCCCGGGTGCTGTCGGTGGAAGAGGTGGAAAGCCTGCTGGAAAAGCCCGACCTGAAGAAGCCCCAGGGAATGAGAGACCGGGCCCTGCTGGAAGTCCTCTACGGCTGTGGCCTGCGAGTTTCTGAGCTGGTCTCGCTGGAACTGAAAGATGTCCGCCTGGACCAGGGGTTCTTAATCTGCAAGGGAAAAGGCAGCAAGGAAAGAATAGTCCCGGTCGGCCGGGCTGCTGCCCGCTGGTTAAAAACCTACCTGAAAGAGGTCCGCCCGCAGTGGGACAGGGCTGGCTCAACCGCGATTTTCCTCACCCGCCGCGGGAAACCTTTTACCAGACAGGGCATCTGGAAAATTCTTAAAGCCTACGGCCAGGAGGCCGGGCTGCTGGATAAGATTCATCCCCACGTCCTGCGCCACTCTTTTGCCACCCATCTGCTGGAAAGGGGAGCCGACCTGAGATCGGTCCAGATGCTGCTGGGTCACAGCCAGATTACCACCACCCAGATTTATACCCACGTCAGCCGGGACCGGCTCAAGCAGATATATGACCGCTTCCATCCCCGGGCCTGATGGCCTGCAGCTACTGGCGCCTGGTAAGCTCCAGCAAGATTTTTACCCGGCTTCTCTGTCTGACGGTTAACAGGTTGGAATCCTGAAGGCTCGTTTCCTCCACCCAGTTGAATTCTTTCCTGATTTCTTTGAGGGCCAGCTGGCTTCTCTGGAGTTTGAGGTTTAGCTCGCCGCTGATGACTTTCCTGCGAAACCAGGGGATCTTTTCTCCGGACCGGGACCAGGGCCGGGCCGGCAGGACCAGCTTAATCCGGTGGCCGGCCGGGCTATCTTGATAATTGATAAGGTCAGGGTTGAAGCTGTAATAGAAATTGATTTCTTCCTCTTCCCCTTCCACGTAATCCAGCTTTAATGCGGGCGTCGGGACCAGGGCAGCAATAGACTGACCATCAGGGGCTTTGACTTCCCAGCGGACTACCTGCGAACCCAGGTGATAAATGATGAAATCAGGGCCATCCTCTTCCAGAAAACCGGACCAGTCAGCATCCAGCAAATAATGTCCGGTTTTCTCCGCGGTCTGGCCGTCCCAAAAATCAGCCCGGATCTGGAGTTTTAAGGTCATCTGCCAGAACTGGCCCGGCTCCGGGGTCGGGCTTCCCGGCAGAAATGATAGGACGGGGAGGAACGTAATGGCCGCGATGACCAAGCCCGAGAATCTCACTTTTTTAAAACCCAAAGCCCTGGCCCTTCATATATATTTTAAACACCGGGCCGGTCTGTTGACAAGAGACTATTCCAGTGGTAGATTATATGAACTATTCAGGCTATAAATTAAACTAATCAGTTTAATTACTAAACTCAGGAGTAAATCATGGAGGACAGAATGGCCGAAGGCCGGATAAATAAGAAGGAAATAATCCAGGCCGAGTACAAGAGGCTGATGCTGCTGGCCGCCGAAAGGGTCATCATCCGCCGCGGTTTCAGGTCGGCCACCATGGACGAAATAGCCAGGGAAGCCAATTTTTCCAAGGCCACTCTCTACAAGTACTTCCATAACAAGGGACAGATTCTCCTGGAAATAATCCTGCAATATATCGACGAGATAAAAGAGCGCCTGAAGGAAATACAGCAATCCGACCGGTCTCCAGAAGACAAGCTGAAACAGATGATCCTCTCGGTGCTGGACATCCAGACCAGGAAGGAAAACATCTCCCGGATGTTTATCCAGGACAAGAGCCTCAGGGATTTTGTCCACCGGATTTTTGCCCCGGCTCACAAGGAGGATAACCGGGAATTCCAGCAGGCTCTGAAAATTTTCAGGTCAAAACGGGAAGAGATATTTAAGGCGGGCTGCCTGGTGCTGGCCGAAGGCATGGACCGCGGAACGTTTGTGGCCACCGAGCCCGAAAAACTCCTTCGCTACGTCTGGGCCTTGATAGAAGGCCTGATCCATACCCGTTACTGGCAGGAGGAAAAAGTCTCACCCGAGGACGAAACCGAACAGATCTTTGAATTTTTAATGAAAGGCATTGCCGGAAAGTCTCTTCAGAAAGGAGCGACACAATGAAAGCCCCAAAATTCTGGTTTTTGGCGCTGATTGTTTTTCTGGCTGCGGGCTGGCTCAACCTGCCGGCCCAGGAAGCGGCCGGTAATAAACTGGAACTGACTCTTGATGATTGCCTCCGGCTGGCCCTGGAACAGAATCCCTTCTACCTGGCCAGCCTGGAGAAAGAGAGCGAGGCCAGGGCCCAGGTTAATCGGGCAGTCGCCGGGTTCATGCCGACCCTCAACGCCCAGGGCAGCGATATCCTGGATAAGAAAGTCTTCACGGTGGAGATTCCACCGATGGTTCCCGGTGGGCAGCCCCAGAGAGTTAAGTTTGATTTCACCCGAACCTACCAGATGAGTCTGAATTTTTCCTTTCCCCTCTTTACCGGCGGGCGCCTGACCTCGGCCTACCGCCAGGCCAATTATAATTATCAGGCAACCCGGGAAACCATCAAACAGTCCCGGCAGGAAACCATCCTGAATGTCAAGCAGGCTTTCTACGGGTACCTTCTGGCCCGCAGGTTCCTGGAGGTGGCCGAGGAATCGGTCAGCCTGGCCGAGAAGCACCTGAAGAACGTCCGGAACCTGGCCGAAGTGGGCATGGCTACCAGGTTTGACCTGCTCCGGGCTGAAGTCCAGCTGGCCAACCTTCAGCCGCAGCTGATCAGGGCCAGGAATGGATTGCAGATGTCGGAGCTGGCTCTGAAGAACCTGTTAGGCCTGGAACTCGACCAGCCCGTCGAAATAAAAGGAGAGCTCACCTTTCAGGAAGTTCAGATAAATCCGGAAGAATCCATTCGGAAGGCCCTGCTCAACCGGCCTGAAATTCAGCAGCTCGGCTATCAGCGGCGGATGGCCGGGGAGATGGTCAAGCTGGCCCGGGCAGCCGACCTGCCGACCGTGGCCATAGGCGGCCAGATCAATTACTGGTCCAACTATCTCAATTTTAAGAAAAACAACTGGGAGAATTATTACACCATAAGCCTGGCCCTGAACATTCCCATTTTCAATGGCTTTGCCGCTCAGGCCCAGGCCGCCCAGGCCAGGGCTCTGGCCCGACAGCTCGATTATTCGCTGAAAGGGCTGACCGATGCCATCAGGCTGGAAGTGGAGCAGGCTATCTTGAATTATCAGCAGGCCCGGGAATCCCTGCTGTCACAGCAGAAAAACGTGGAACAGGCGGCTGAAGCCGTGCGCCTGGCCGAGCTTAACTTTGCCGAAGGTCTGGCCACCACCCTGGATGTGACCACGGCCCAGGTAGCCCTGAGTCAGGCCAGGACCAATTACGCCCAGGCCCAGTACGAATGCCTGATGGCTCTGGCCCAGCTGGAGAAAGCTACCGGTGAGTCGATTTCCGGATACAAATCCGACAGGTGAAATAAATCACTGGCAGTCGAATAGGAGGAAAAAATGTTTTTAAGAGGAAAAGTCAGGTATGCGGTTTACGGAGTAATTTTCCTTTTTCTGGTTTCCTGTCAGAAGCCGGTGGAGAAAAAAGCGGCCGATGACAGCCTGAAACCAGCGCCAGTAAAAGTTTATAAGGTAAAAAAGCAGAGAATATCGGAAAAATTAACTTATACGGCTACTCTTGAACCCTGGAAAAGACAGGCCATCACCCCCGACATTTCCGGGAAGGTGGCCAGGATATACGTCAGCGAAGGCGAACGGGTTAAAAAGGGGCAGCTGCTGGCCGAGCTCGACACCCGGTCGATAAGGCTGCAACTGGAACAGGCTGAAGCCGCCCTGGCCATGGCCAGGGCCAATTTTGAAGACGCCAGCCGGAACCTGGAAAGAATGGAGAGGCTTTACCAGGAAAAAGCCGTTTCTGACCAGCAGTATGAGAAAATCCGGCTGGCCTTTGAGGCAGCCAGAGCCCAGAAAGATCAGGCCGAAGCCACCCTCAACCTGGCCAGGCACGCCCTGGACGTCTCCATCATGCGGGCGCCGTTTGACGGAGTGATAGCCGCCAAAAACCTGGAAGAAGGAGACGTCATCAACCCGATGATGGGTGGATTTTCCGCTACCTCTGCTGTGCTAACCCTGGTCGATTATTCCAGGATCAGGGTTCGCTTTGATGTTTCCCCGGCTGATGCTTTAAGGATGTCCAGAGGACAGAAGGTCTATCTGGAAAGTTCCGTCCTGCCCGGGCAGCAGTTTGAAGGACAGGTGACGGTGGTTAATACCAGCGCTGATCCCCAGACCAAAAAATTCCGGGTGGAAGCGGTAATCAACAACCCGGACCTGGCCCTCAAGCCCGGGACTTTCGGGCGAGTAATTCTCGAAGTCAGCACCAGGGAGAATTCCCTGGCCGTGCCCCAGAAAGCTATCCTGGAGAATTCTTATGTGCTGGTGGTTGAAGGCAATAAGGCGGTCAGAAAGAACGTTACCACCGGCCTGAAGAATACGGACTTGATTGAGATTACTTCCGGTCTGAACGAGGGCGACCTGGTAATTGTTGAGGGAAACTTCGGGCTGATGGACGGCAGCCCGGTTGAGGTAGAAGGCGAGGTGGTAAGATGAAACTGCCTGAATTTTCGGTCAGACGAAAAGTTACGGCCTCGATGATCGCCATGATTCTGGTGGTCGTCGGGTTGATTGCCTTTTCCCGCCTGGGTCTGGATTTATTTCCTGACCTGGAATACCCGACCGTTTCGGTCATAACCACCTACCGGGGGGCTTCCTCCGAGGATATCGAAAAAACCATCACCGAGCCCCTGGAGCAGGTGGTCAGTTCGGTGAGCGGTGTCAAGAAGGTGACCTCCCAGAGTTCCGAGGGTGTTTCGGTTCTGATGGTGGAGTTTGAGTGGGGAACCAACCTGGATTTTGCGGCCCAGGATATCAGGGACCAGATCGGGCTTTACCGCAATTTTCTCCCGACCAATGCCTCTAACCCCCTGGTGGTCAAATTCAACCTGTCGCAGTTTCCCGTGGTCTTTTACGGCATAACCGCCAGTTCCGGCTATTCCACCTATGACCTGAAAAAGCTATTAGAAGACGAGGTTAAGCCCAGGCTGGAAAGGCTGGACGGCGTGGCCTCGGCCGCGGTCTTTTCCACCGACGAAAGGGAAATCAGGGTTGAGGTGGATAAAAATGCCCTGATTTCTTACAACCTGTCCCTGGAACGGGTGCTGGCGGCCCTGGCTGCCGAAAATATCAATGCCCCGGCCGGGGACGTGGTGGAGCGACATGAAGACCTGATTGTCCGAACCCTGGGAGAATTCCGGAGCGTGGAGGATGTCAGGAACGTGGTGGTAGGCCTTTCCCAGCGTGGCGAGCCGATTTATGTCAGGGATATTGCCGAGGTCAAGGATACCTTCAAGGAAACCAGAAGCGTGGCCCGGGTGCAGGAGCAAAAGGGGGTTTATCTGGTAGTGAACAAGCGGTCCGGCGCCAACACGGCCATAGTGGGTAATGCCGCAAAAAAAGAAATAAGCAAGATCCAGACTACCCTTCCCGGGAATGTCGTGTTCCACATAGCCATGGACCAGGCCGAGATGATCAACATGGTGGCCAGCCGGACCTCGAACAACGCCATGGTCGGGGCCTTCCTGGCCATTGCCCTGATTTTCTTTTTCCTGAGAAACTGGCGGCCGACATTGATCATTGCCATAGCCATACCCCTGTCTGTTATCACCACTTTTGTGGCTCTTTATGCTGCCGGTTACACCCTTAACCTGATGACCCTGGGCGGGTTGGCCCTGGGCGTGGGCATGCTGGTGGATAATGCCATCGTGGTCATAGAAAATACCTTCAGGCACATAGAAGAGGGCAAGCACGTGGAAGAGGCCGCGGTCATCGGAGCCTCCGAGGTGGGCATGGCCATTACCGCTTCCACCCTGACCACCATCATTGTTTTTCTGCCCGTGGTTTTTGCCGGCGGCATTACCGGCAAGCTGACCCAGCCCCTGGCCCTGACCATTGTCTTCTCACTGTTGTCTTCGCTGTTTGTGGCCCTGACCCTGGTCCCGCTGTTTTCCTCGCTGCTGTTCAAGGCCCGGGCCAGGAAAAAAAGCACTGCAACTGAACAGGAATGCCTGGTCAAAGAGCCTCACTTCGCTGCGGCCAGAACTTTTTACCGCGGGCTGTTAACCGGGGCCTTGAGAAAGAGAAAAACAATTCTGACAGTCACTGCCGCCCTGTTTGTTGTCTCACTGGTGATAGTTGCCTTTATAGGGGCCGAGTTCATGCCTCAGTCCGACCGAAATTTCCTGATGGTCAGGATTAAACTGCCGGTGGGAACTTCTCTGGAGGAAACCAACAGGATTCTGGTCCAGGTGGAAAAAATTTTCAGCCAGCAACCCGAGGTCACCCTGGTTTCGGCCCAGGCTGGCTCCCGGGCGGAAGAAGACCCGGCTGACATGGCCGGCGGCATGGGCCTTACCGGAACCCACGAGGGAATGCTGATGGTGAGGCTGGTCAACCGGTCGGAAAGAAAATATACCGATATGGAGATCCTGGAAAGGGTTAGAAAGATGCTGCCCCGGCTGGAAAATTTTAAGTTTGAACAGATCAACATGGAAGCGGCCATGATGGGTGGAGCGGCCGCCCCGGTAGAGATAAAACTTTTTGGAAAAGACCTGGAGATGCTCAGGGAGATTGGAGATACCATCGTTAAGAGAATCGGTGACGTGGAAGGCCTGCGCGACCTGACCCACAGCCTGGCCCAGGGCAAACCGGAATACCAGTTCGCCCTTGACCGGGAAAGAGCGGCCAGGCTGGGGCTGGCCGTGGCCCAGGTTTCCAGCACCATTCAGACAGCTACCCAGGGCACGGTGGTCAGTCGCTACCGAGACGGTTCGGACGAGGTCAACATCAGGGTGATACTGGCCAGGCAGTACCGCGACAGCCTGGAAGAAATCAGGAAGACTCCATTGATGTCTCCGGCTGGCAGAATGGTCTACCTGGAGCAGATAGCCGATTGGAAACGCGGGGAGGGGCCGATCCAGATAACCAGGGAAAACCAGATGCGCAAGATTTCGGTTACGGCCAACATTGCCGGTCGGGACCTGGGAAGCGTCATGCGGGATATCAGGAGTCGCCTGGGTGATATTGAAAAGCAATTGCCACCGGGCTATTTCCTGGAGTATGGCGGTGCTTATGAACAGATGATAGATGCCTTCAAGGTCCTGGCGGCGGCACTGGCTCTGGCCGTTCTCCTGGTTTATATGGTCATGGCTTCCCAGTTTGAGAACTTTCTTCATCCGTTTATCATAATGTTCACCATTCCCCTATCCATCATCGGGGTCATTTTTGGCCTGCTGATTTCGGGAAAACCGGTCAGCCTGCCGGCCCTGATAGGGGTAATAATCCTGGCCGGAATAGCTGTCAATAACGGCATCGTCATGATCGATTACATCAACCAGCTCATCAGGAGAGGACTGGATAAAAGAGAGGCAATTATCAGAGGGGCGGTCACCAGGTTGAGACCGGTCTTGCTGACGGCCCTGACCACCATCCTGGGCATGCTGCCGATGGCCGTGGCCGGAGGTTCAGGAGCCGAATTCCGTTCGCCCATGGCCGTGGCCGTGGTCGGGGGCCTGATTGCCACCACCCTGCTTACCCTGTTCATCATTCCGATCGTTTACAGTATTTTCAACCGGGTTTCCTTTAAGGACTACGCGCCTCAGGCTGAAGAAACGCCCTGCAAATAACCTGCAAATAGTTAGATTCAAAGAGAACGGGCAGCTTTCGGGCTGCCCTTTTTTATTGAGCCTGACTAAAATCTGCCTGCCTCAGGTTTTAAGGAAAGATCTGGTAATTTAAGAGTTTCCCGTTCTCTCCAATTCAGTAAGTTCAGAGCCTGGCTGACTCCGGCCGTCGGTCCATCAGGGCCGCCACCCGGGAATCTATATCCCGGCCTTTAGCTGGTGAAAGAAGTCAGAAAAACTTAAAATTGTGCTTTTGAAGTTTCTCAGCGCCTCCTGAAAAAATAGCAAAGGCAATAGTGTCAATTCGGAAAAGAAACGGCCCCGGTTTTCAGATATCGGTCTGGTAAAGACGTCAGGTTGCTTCTGTCCCGCACCTGAGCCGCGATAGCAGCCGACTCTTTTTCCTGGCTTTATCCTTAGTCTGAATAGAGAGTTCTGCGCGCAGAGAAAATCCTGGTTGCCCGGAGCCCCGAAATTTTATATTCTGATAAAAAGTTTGAAACTCCTGTAAGGAGGCAGGGGTGAAAAGGTCAGTTTCATTCGCGCTCGCTTTTCTGGCAATAATTATTTCTAATGGTCCGGGGCTTCTGGCCGCACCCCGGAAATTGATCTATCTCGACGCTTCAATTCTGCCGGAAGGACGCCTGTCGAGCTGGAGGAACCTGGGAACGCTGGGTGGAAGCTTCGTGCCGGTTTTTCGTTCCCGGCCCACGGTAGAACTGATCAAAAACCAGAAGGCGGTCAATCTGACCGCGGTGGATGTTCTTTTGCGCTCTACTTTTTCCCCGCCGGCCAGCCTGAACGGTCGCCAGCCGTTCACCCTCCTGGTCAGAGTTTACATTCCTGAACTGGCCCGGAAAAGGACAATTCTGACCTGGTCCCAGCAGCCGGCGGCCGGCGCCATTTTTGGAATTGGCAAAGGACTGGAGGCCGCTTTTTATCATTCGGACCGGGTCAAGCTGGGCTATCAGAATGGTTACCCGGAGCCCGGGGTCTGGCATCTTCTGGCGTTTGTTTATGATGGCAATGCCATGCGGGTTTACGTGGATGGCTGGTTGAAAGCCGAAACCACGGCCAGGCTGGCCATTAAGCCGGATAAATATTTTTATCTCGGGGGAGAAACTGCCGAGCGCTGGCCGCTCCCGCTGGATCCCTTTAACGGCTACCTGGCTTCTCTCGAGTTGCTGGACTCAGCCTGTACTCAGCTTCAAGTCTGGAACCTGGCCGGGAGAAAGGAAGCCATTCCGATTTATCCGGAGGAAGGGGAAATCGTTTCTGCTCTGTCCTTATCCTTGAAATGGCAGAGAGGCGACGAAAAAGCCACTTCTTACGCCGTCTATTTCTCGGGCCAGAGAGACGAGGTGGAAAAGGCCGGCAAAAAAGCCCTGAAAGGGACCCTCCCCGCTTCGATCAACAGCTATGATGTTTCAGACCTGAAGCCGGGGCAGGCCTATTTCTGGCGGGTTGACCAGCTGGACAGCAAGGGACAGGTGCTGCAGACCGGGGCGGTCAGGCAATTTACCGTGGATAGCGGAAGGGCCAGGGATCCTGTTCCCCACCACCGGCACGGCAGTGTCAGCCGGGAGCTCAATCGCTTAAGCTGGACTCCAGGACCCTGGGCCAGTTCCCAGGATGTTTATTTCAGCCAGGACCTGAAAAAACTGGCCAAGGCTAAGCCTCTGGTCAGAGACTTAAAGCCCGGGCTCAGTTTCTTTTTTGTTCCGGAAAAGAACCTGAAGTACGGCCAGGATTACTACTGGCGGGTTGACACCAGAAACGGCTCTCTTCCGGCTTCACCGGGCGAGGTCTGGAGTTTCAGGGTACAGGACCCGCCCGATGACGACCGGATAACTTTCCTGGTGGCGGCGGACCTCCACTACGGGGGTTCTGTGAATGCCAGCAAAATTAACAGGGAAATGGTTATGGCCATGAACGCCGTGGCCGGCGAAAGCTTCCCGGAAGAACCAGGGCTTAAAGTAAAAGTGAGCACCCCGCGCGGGGTGGTGGTTCTCGGCGATATCGTCGATGACGGCGATTCGCCAGAAGTTGAGAAATTCTGGCAGGAGTACGTGGCAGATTTTGGGCTGAAGGGTGACCAGCTCCTGGCCTATCCTGTCTACGAGGGCTTCGGCGAGCATGACGGTTCTTCCGGCGGGCTGGTCCGGACCAACCTCAGGAGCCGCAATCGCCTACGGCCTGGCCTGAAAAGCATCTCGTCCGACGGCCAGCATTATTCCTGGGATTGGGGCACGGTTCATTTTGTCCACCTCAACCTTTACCCGGGAAGCGGGGGAGAAGAATATCTGAACATCTGGCGACGACGGGTCAGCGGAGATGCCCGCTATCCCAAGCACAGCCTGGAATTCCTGGTTGAAGATTTGAGAAGAAACGTCGGCAGCAGCGGCCGGCCGGTGGTCATTTTCCAGCACTATGGCTTTGATTCCTGGAGCGAGGCCTGGTGGACCCAGAAGGAACGAGCTGCTTTTTTCCAGGCCATACAGCCCTACAATGTCATAGCCATATTCTGGGGTCATGCTCATGTGGCCCAGAGCCTGAACTGGAATGATATCAAAACCTGGGGTGTCGGGGCTTTAAACAACGACCCGGAGCCCGGGACCTTTCTGGTGGTCAGCTTAAAAACGGGACGGAAAAGCGGGCAGATGATTGTGGCTACAAGGAAAATTAACAGCTGGCTCTGGGCAGAGAAATTTAGCTTTTCGATGCGGAAGGGCCCGAAGACCAAATAGCTCGATAAGATTAACCTTTCTTCGGAAATGATAACTGAGCCTGGCTCCCTTTACCGGCGAAGCACTTTCTACTTCTGCGGTTTGAACTTGAGGAAAGCTCCAATATTGCCGTAATGCTCGAGCCTGGTGGGCGAACTGACCTGGGTCAGGTGAATATTCTTGTTGAGGGCAAATTCTATGGCTTCGTCGACCACGTCCACTGCTGGTTCGGTCTTCACCTTGCAGACGGGGCAGACCTCTTCGTTGAGGAACAGCCCATGGCAACCGGGGCAGACCCGGCCCGGCTTGGAAAAGTTATGGGTTATGAGCAGATGCCTGACTTCGTGTGAATTAAGCTTCCTGAGAGTATCGGCCAGCCCGGCTACCGCCCTTCCACCTCTTTCCAGCTCGCCCACGAAAGTCTTGACCAGGCTGGCTTCCTCCTCTCTCTTAAGCCGGTCTTCCAGATCCAGGCATTCCTGCAGCACCCGTGAGGTCTCCGTTCCGGGCCTGGCTTTAATCCGGCCCTTGAGTTTGTCTTTCACGTAGGAATGGAACAGGGGTTCGAGCTGGGGATAGAACTGGTCGTCGCAGCCGAGGAACAGCCAGTCAAAATGATTCTGTTTCAGAATTTCAAAAGTCTTTTGAGCGGCTTTCTTGAAGTGCTCCAGAAGCAGGGCCTCGATATGACGTTCTATCCTTTTGGATTCATACCCTTCAAACCCGCCTTTCTTGACCTTCTTGGGAACATCGCTGTTAAGGCTGTCCAGCAGCCTGATATCACCCATGTGAATTTCATACCAGCAGGCTTCCCGGCGGTTTACCAGAAAGGCGCACAATTTCTTGAATTTTTCCAGGATGGAATAGAGGGGCCTGGTGTAAAAATCAAAGTCCTGGACAAGCCTGTTTCTTGGCCCGTGGGGCAGTTCCAGCTCCTGCCAGAAGTTACTGGCTGAGCAGCAAAAAACAGCCAGCCCGGGCGATTTCCAGGCATTCAGCCGGTTGGTGCAGAACTGAGCGATTCTGTCCAGGTCGTCCAGCAGCGATTTTCTTAATTCCCGGGACAGGTCTTTGGTTTCCAGTTTCAGCCTGGCCTGGTTAAGAAGCCCCTTGTAGGCGGCATTGATGGCTTTGAGGGACTGCTGGCTTTTATCGGTGTCGAGGTAAAAACTGGTGGCCTGGTAGGGATGGGTTTTAACCCGGGCCAGGGCCTCGGCCTGAGAAGAGCTGGTAAATTTCATATGCCCTCCTTTTAAGTATATCGAAAATAGAAAAAGACAGGGATGTATAAAAACCCACTGATGTTTAAAGAATCCCGGTTCCGGATGTCGGCTCTGATTGAAGCCACTGATTAAAAATTAGCCTTCCCCCCGGGCTTTGTCAAGAGAAATATTTCCACCGCCGACGTATTATAATTTTTCTCTATTTCCGTTGTGCTCATGGCCGTGGCCTTCTGCAATTCTTCATCAGGCAGGCGGTCTTTCAGGAGATCAAGATATTCCTGCTTTTTATCCGGTTCGGCCTGCTGAGCCTTTTGCTCAGGCAGGCGGGGGCTTTCTCCCCCTCGCAGGACCTCGATTGTGGTGGTTGCCGGGGAAGGCTCAGGACTGATTCTGGCCATCAGCCGGGAATACCCCGCGTAGACAACAGAAGTCAGGGTGGCTATTATCAGGGCGTCCACTCCGAAAGCCAGGCCCCGCCGGATAAAACCAGCTTGTGCCGGATGGGCTTTGTTTCCTGGAAAAAGGGCCTTGATTTTGCTTTTCAAGTTTATTTAATCCAGTCTATTTATATTTCAAACCTTTTTATATTATTATGTTTTGCCTGCCCATTTCTACTGCTTTGGGATAAGATGTTAATTTCTGAACGTTTCTGCGCTCTCAATTTTTTCGCTCAAGGCGGATTACAATTTGCCCGCCTGATGAAAATCGTTTCTGGCTCGTGGCGTCTCCTGATTAAATGGTTTCCCGTGAGCAGCCTGTCTTGAGACCCTCGGCTTTTCTGCCGGGGTTGAGATTAAAAACGAGGTGGCGAAAAATATGCCCCTTTTTTCTTGACCGATAATAAAAAAGGGCCCCGCTCTAAACAATTGAGCGAGGCCCTCTTTTTGGCCGATGACCTTTAATTAAATCCTGTAGTTTATTCCCACAGCGGCGGTGAAGGTGTTCCGGTCGTATGTTCTCTGGTACTGGCCAAGATAATTATGATAGAAATTTCTGGTATAGCTCTTGTAAAAAACGTAAAGGATGCCAGCGTCCAGGCTGATATTCTCGTTGATTTTTATTCTGGCCCCGCCGCCAACAGTATTGCTGCTCAGTTCATGTCCCAGGTCGTCCTGGTAATATTCGCTCAGGTTGAATTGTGTCCGTAGATATCCGAGACTCAGAGTAACGGTCTTATTTAGGTCATATTCTGTGCCCAGACCGAGTTCGAAGGTGTTTTTCTGGACCAGGTTTTCCATCCCTTCCCAGTTGGCGTCCTTATCGAAGAAATAGTTGAAAGAAGCGAAAAAGCGGAGGGCGGGCATTACGGAATATCTCAAACCTGCTGAAAGAATGGCCGGGACGTCATAACGGAAGACGAGGCCATCCGGAAACAGGTAACCTAAATCGTCCACTTCAGTTTTAGTTTTAAGCTCCATCCTGGTTCGGAATTCATACTTCAGCGAGAAATTTAACGATTCCCAGGGTGAAAGGTTCAGGCTCAGTATTGGGGTCCAGCCGGTTCCGGTTTCCCTGGCTTTCACATCTTTGTCGGCAAACCCATTGGCCAGCTCGGTGTAACCCATGGCCATGAATAAATCGTAAGCATAGACCCAGCCCAGGCCAATGATGTCGTATCTGATGTCGTAGATGTGCCCTTCGTAATCGTTTCTGGCCTGGAGGAAGCGAAGGCCGGCCCCGACCGACAGCCAGTCAGTGACAGAGTAGGCCGCGTTAAATTGATAGCCCAGATAGACGGATTTACCCTTGAAGAAAATATCCACATCATAACCAGAGGTGGGCAGATCCCAGGCCATCAGGTTAAGCCTGACCGAAGCTATCGGTTCCTCGAAGCTGGGAAGACCGGTCTTAAATCTGGCGGAACCGCCGCCGGCATTGGGTCCAAATCCGAAGGCCAGGGCCAGGCGGTTTTTCTTGTAGACGGCGTATAAATCTGGATAAACAGGAACTCTTATTTCACCAACGTAATCAGGATGGTTTAAGAGGGGAAAGCTACTGTTTATCTTCTTGTCCTGGAAAATAACCTGATTATGAAGAGCAAAATGCCATCCGTCTTGGAGCCGGACCAGTCCTGCCGGGTTATAATAGACAGCATCCACATCAATGGCTGCGTTTCTTGATAGCATCCTGATATAAGCAGCGCTTTGATTGGTGTTGGTCAGGATGCTGGCTTCGGCCGCCACCACCATAAACAGGCTCAACAGGCCAGCCAACAGCAATTTTCCTTTCATAGCAATATCCTCCTTAAATAAAAAATAAGCCTAATTCTATAAAAATATATCCAGAAGTCAAATTAATTTTTCTTTCCGGCCAAGACATGGTATCCAGTCTATGGGGTCCTGAACAGAATTCCTGCCAGTTATATCCATCAGGCCGGGCCTGGTCTTGATTACCGAATCGGTCTTTACAGAGCCCGGTTTAATGTATATAATTATGATGCCTTTTGAGGCAGGTTGCGGAAGTGGCGGAATTGGCAGACGCGTAAGCCTCAGGAGTTTATGGCCGAAAGGCTGTGTGGGTTCGAGTCCCACCTTCCGCACCACCTTTTTTATTTATGCCTCATAAAAAACACATCCTTCTCATCAATCCCTGGATATATGATTTCACCGCCTGCGATTTCTGGCTGAGGCCACTCGGGCTGCTTTATCTGGCGGCCATTATCAGGGAACATACCAGCCTTGAAATAGATTTCCTGGACCTGCTGGATTGCAGCCGCGTTGAAAGCAGGTCCGGTTTTCGGAACAAGCCGCGCCCCGATGGCCGGGCCTCCTTTTATAAAGAAGAAGTTCTGAAGCCCGATATTTTCCGCCATATTCCCAGAAAGTTTTCCAGGTATGGCTGGCCCCTGGCCCAGGCTGAAGATTACCTGAAACGGCTGCCCGTACCTGAAGCAGTGCTACTGACCTGCAGCATGACCTACTGGTATCCCGGGGTGCAGGCGGCAGTTGAGCTGGTCAGGAAGGTCTTCGGCCAGGTCCCGGTGATACTCGGGGGGATTTACCCTACCCTCTGCCCGGAACATGCCCGCAGCCAGTCGGGAGCCGCGGTGGTGGTCGGAGCCGGCGAGAACCAGGTTCTGCCGTTGCTGGAAGAAATCTTCGGTCCGGGTATATTCAAGTCTGGAGCAGAAAAGGCCGGGTTTCCAGGGCTTGATTCGCTTCCTTTTCCGGCTTACGACCTCTACCAGGACAGGTCGACGGTCTGCCTGCTTACCTCCCGGGGCTGTCCTCTGAATTGCAGTTACTGTGCCAGTTGCCTGCTTTATCCGGGCTTTGAGCAGAGGCTGCCCGAGCGGGTGGTTTCCGAGATACTGCATTTTCGTAGACTGGGTGCCAGAAATATTGCCTTTTATGACGATGCCCTGCTGCTCAACCAGAACCGGCACCTGTCAAAAATTATGGAAGCCCTGGCCTGTCTGCAGTTAGGGTTAAACTTTCACACTCCTAACGGGCTTTCACCCCGGGTTGTTGACCGGGAACTGGCAGTGTTGATGAAAAAGGCTGGCTTCTCCTCGATCTTTTTGAGCCTGGAAAGTGTCGACCCGGACTGGCTGAGGCAGACCGGGCCCAAGGTGGAAGTGGCTGACCTGGAGAAAGCCCTGGACTACCTGGAAGAGGCCGGCTACCGTCGGGCTGAAATTTCTGTTTACGTCCTGGTGGGACAACCCTTGCAGACCGGCAACCAGGTGCTGGACAGCCTGAGGTTCATCAAAAAACTCGAGGCCCGGCCCCGCCTGGCTTACTACTCTCCGGTTCCAGGAACCAGGGACTGGGAATTCCTGATAAAAGCCGGAAAGCTCAAGCCCGATTCCGACCCGCTTCTTCACAACAAGCTGGTTTTTCCCTATTTCTGGGGAAGCATTGCTCCGGAAGAACTGGAGGAAATAAAACGGAAGAGCCGTGAAAGCTGATTGGAGTTGATTTACAAGGCGCGGAAGGGTAATTTATTAGGGGAGATAATTTCAATGCGAAAAAGATTTTTATTTTTTGCTTTTCTATCAGTTTTGAGCCTGCTGGCCAGCTCCTGCCTCATGATCCGCCTCGAAAGGAAACTGAAACCGGCCGACCAGGACTGGCTGTCGGAGGTTCGTTACATCATCACGCCCGGGGAACGTAAGATCTTTCTGGAGTTGCCTGAGTCGGAAAGAGAGAAATTCAAGGAAGATTTCTGGGCCAGGCGGGACCCCGACCCTGATACTGAGAAAAACGAGTATAAGGACGAATATTACCAGAGGCTGAACCGGGCCAACCAGATGTTCCTGGGAGAAGGCCGTCCGGGCTGGCTGACCGACCGCGGGCGAATCTACATCCTTTTCGGTCCACCGACCGAGCGCCATGCCTACCCCATGGAGGCCAGGGGCTACTGCCGGGAAGTCTGGTATTATGGAAGCTTTCCTGTCATTTTTATCGATGAACATTGTTCTGGTAACTTTATTCTCTCGGCCATAAACCTGGAACACCTGCAGGACCTGAACCTGGCCCAGGGCTTTTTCCAGAACACCATTACCCGGGAAAGAAGCGTTTTTGATTACGACCTGAAGCTCGGCCGCATCCAGCGGGCTGCCGACAGTCTCAAGGCCAGGCTGGCCTTCAGCATGAAGTATGAACAGATCTGGTTTGAGACCCGTGATGATGCCAGCCTGGAAACCCAGCTCTATCTCACCGTGGAGATTAAGAACCGGGCCGGAGAAACAGTCTGGAGCGGACAGAAAACCGCCCACCTGACTTTCACCGATGAGGAAGAGTTGAAAAAAATGAGGGGGCTTAAGTTTGCCATGGATATAGAAATTAATCTGCCTGACGAAAACTATCCTCTGCCCCCGCCCGGGAAGTACCTGATGTATTCGACCCTTAAGCAGAGAACCGAAGGCAAGGAGCTCAAGAAGGTAAGCGAGATCAAGCTCTGAGAGAGGATCAGGGCTTTTAAAACTTCAGGCTGAAGATCAACTGGCCGGCCCTGGTGCCATAGAGGGCCAGGATTTTCTGGTAAGAGGGGTTGTAAATCCTGGTGCCGGCGGAGCTGCCTTCGCCCTCCGGATACCAGTAACCACCGTCGTTGAGGTCCTGCAGCCCGTATTTTTTCCCGAGCAGGTTGAGGACATCAACGGCCACGTTGAGCCGCGTTTTCTGGCCGACCCTGAAACTCTTCTCCAGCCTGAGGTCCAGGCTGTGGAAATCGGGCCATCTCCTGGACCCGGGTTCTTCCAGGTAGACAGTGGCCGGTATGTTCTCAGCCTGGTGGCTTTCCAGCCAGTCAGCCGGTGGCACGATGGTCACGGTCCTGGCCCAGGGGGTGCCGCTCAGGTACTGGAAAAAGGCGCTCAGGTAAAAATCCCGTGGCAAACGGTAACTGCCCATGACCTTTATCACCCAGGGACGGTCCAGGTCCAGGCGGCTGTTGCCCGTAACGTTAACCAGGGAGTTGGGAGAAATGGCCAGCTGGCTCAGGGGGATTGCCGACAGCTGGCTTAACCCGGAGTTGCCCTCGGCCCGGCTCCAGGTGGCTGAAGCCAGGAGTTGCCAGTTGTCACTCATCTTCTTTCTAACTACCAGTTGAAAGGCCGAGTATTTTTGTTTTAAACCACTAACATTGCTGAGGCGTGCAAAGAAATCCGGGGCTCCGGATGACGGGAAATAGACTGTCACCGGAACATCGCCGTAACCGGTCTGTCCGGGAACCACGGTGGAAAAAGGTATCCATAGTCCGCTGGCCTGGTCAACTGAATACCACTCCCGGTCGGCCTCCGGGTCGTAAAGTACATCTTCTATGATCCCGGTCCTGGTTCTGGAGAGGTAGGACAGCGATAGGGTAAAAACCTCTGACAGTTGCTGTTCAAGAGTGGCTGTCAATTCCGTGGTCACCGGGGCTTTGAGGTCCGGGGAAACTCTCTTCTTGAAGTAATCCTCCCGGTGGATACGGTAATCTTCGGGCCAGGGCAGGAAGGTGTCATCTATATCGGCTATCCCGTCTTCGTTTTCGTCATACCAGTAGAAATTGTGATAACCGGTAGACCAGGCCGGGGAGAAATTCATCAGGAAGTTCAGGTTAATGTTATCCTGGTATCGGCCGAAAGAACCCTTGACCAGGGTCTTTCCTGTGCCCAGCAGGTCGAATACCAGCCCCAGCCGCGGGGACAGGTTATACCAGATTACCATGTTATCCCAGGAGGGGTAGTTTACCACGCTGTAGGGATTGACCCCGTAAACCGGCCTGATAACGGCTTCCCCGGTATAAAAGGAAATGCTGCTGCCGCTGAGGCCTTTATAAACTGCGGCCAGTCCCGACTGGATTCTTTCGAACTTCAGCCCCAGCGAAAAATTCAGGCGCCGGCCGAGGTTAAAGGTATCGTGGAAATAAAGGGTCAGGCGATGCAGGGTGGCTCTCTGCAATAAACCATTCCGGGCCGCACTGGCTACGTAGAAACCGACCAGTCCTTTCCCGACCAGGTTCCCGGTTTCTGGAGAAAGGCCGGACCCATAGTAATAAGGACTTCCGTTCAGGTAATAATAAATCAGGTTGTTGGACTTCCAGACCGAATCGTCGGCCCGGAGACTCTGGTACTCGGCCCCGAGCACCAGTTCATGGAAGGTCCTGGCCAAGGTCTGGAACCTGGTAATGGAGGCGCCGGCCCGGAAGATTTCGCCTATCTGGTCCCGGTTGAATGGACCACTGCCCCAGCTGTAACCGTTGCCGAGGTCAATATAGCGGGAATTATTTTCACCCTTTGGATCCAGGCGCCTGGGCAGAAAATCGCGGGTATAAAAGAGAAACAGGCTGGCCTGGGTGGCCTGGTTCAGCTTGTAACCGCCGCTGGCGCTCAGCAGAAAGAGATTCTGCCCGGCAATGCTGAGAGTGGCTATCTGGGGATTGAACGGGGTCAGAAAGTCCGGGTCCACCGTCTGCCTGTTCTTATTAAAGCTCAACAGGACTGAAGCATTAATTTCGGCCGTCACCTGGGAAGTGAACCGAAAAAGAGAGGAGAAATCACCAGACTTCCAGCTGTACATGGGATAGGGAATGTTGTTGGGGTCACGCCAGGGAGCAAAGGGAGTGGACCTGGCCCGGCGGTTATACCTGAAACTGGTAAAATACCAGATTCGGTCAGGCAGGAAGGCTCCTTCCAGGTTCAGGGCAAAATCGAGGTTATAACGGTCCTTGACCACGGGTGGGGATTCCATCTGGCCCAGCTCATCCTGGTTCCAGAGACTTGCGGTTAAATTACCGCCGCTGCCCAGGAATTGAAGCTGCCCGGAAGACCTGTTCTGCCCGGAACGCGGAATGATTTTTATAAAGGCTCCGGGAGTGGAATAGTTCTCCACCGGGTTTCCGGCGTTGACAATTTCGATTTCCTCCACAGAATCAGGATTTATGTTGCGGGCTGGTGTCAGGTTCAGCGGATGATTCAGGTCGTTGCCAGAGAAGGTGACCAGGCTGGCTCCGACCGGAGAACCATTGACCGAGAAATTCAGGTCGCGGGGTGGAATTTCGGGGTTCAATCCGGGGGCGAGCTGTAGAAGTCCGGCCAGGTCTTTGGTTATGGGAATACGATTGATGATATCTCTATCCAGAATGTATGATATTCCCGGGTTCTCCTTATCGAGGGCAGGCAGCGGATAGAGAAGAACCCTTTCCTCTTCCTGGTCTTCGGCTGTCTCCAGGCTGACCGGCAGGCTGATCGTCTTACCTGTTTCAACCCTGATGTCGTTAATTATGGCCGTATGAAAGCCGGGGGCTTCCACGGCCAGCTTGTAGCTGCCCGAGGGGAGTTGCAGAAAATGATAATAGCCATTCTTACCGGTAAGGAAATAACGGAGGCCCACCAGGCTGGGGGAGGACAGGTAAATGTAAGCGCCCTCCACCGGGTGGCCTGATTTGTCGGTGATGCGGCCCTTGATGGACCCGTCGAGTTTAACCGCGGCCTCAAGGCTGGCGGCGGCAGCCAGAAAAATAAATATCACTAACAGTGATAAGCTGATTATGGTTAAGGCAAAATTAATTTTCATCCTCACCACCTGGTCCTCCTTTATCCGCTCAGCAACTGATATCAGTTCACCTTCAGTCTGAATGTGAGAAAATCAAGGCCTTTAAGGCCGGAAACAAGATAAACATTATAGCTTTTTTTAGCCTTATTTGTATCAAATTATTAAAACTTTTTGAAGGGACAAAAAGTTACCCGGCTGCTGGAAGTTGCGGCTTAAAGGGCAATTTCCCTGCTTCCATCTGATGCCGGGTCCAGGCGGCCGCCCCCATCAGACCGGCGTCGTTACCCAGGCTGGCCTTCCTGATCTGGCAGGTGGCAAAAGCCGGGGGGATTGACCTTCTCCTGGCCTCGGCCCTGGCCGGTTTGAGCAGCCACTTCCCTGCCTTCATCACTCCACCCCCGATGACTATTTTCTCTGGATTCAGGAAGTTCATGACGATGCCGAGGGCAATTCCCAGAAAATAACCGCAGCGTTCAAAGCTCTTCCTGGCTGCTTGCTCGCCTGCCCTGGCCCGGAGGTAGATATCCCGGGCTGTCAGCGTTTCTTTTTTTCCTGAGAAATTCAGGTAATTGCGAACCAGGGCCGGGCCCGAAACTTCCGTTTCCAGGCAGCCGATGTTTCCGCAGCCGCATCTCAGGCCCTCGGGGTTAACGGTGATATGGCCCAGCTCCCCGGCAAATCCTCCCTTTCCCTGCCACAGTTCGCCTTCCAGGATGATACCCGAGCCCAGTCCGGTGCCGACCGTCAGGAAAACCAGGCTGTGGGCCCGGCGGGCGCTTCCGTAAAGGTATTCGCCGTAGGCTGCCAGGTTGGCATCGTTATGCACCGCAAAGGGAACGGGAATTATTTTTTTCAGGGCCGGGTAGAGCGGGAAATTGTCCAGGGCAGGGTAGTTCGGAGACTGCATTATCCTTTTCTGTTTGAGGCTGAAGAAGCCAGCAAAACCGAAGCCGGCTGACTTTATCCGCCCGGGATATTTGCAGTCCAGCTCCGACCAGGTTTTCTGGATAAGAGCCATGAGGGAGTTGATATCGGGCGGGCTGGGGACCTGCCTCTTATAGATTATCCGCCCGGAGGAATTGATCAGACCGTATTTGAGCTGGGTTCCACCTAAATCAAAACCCGCATAAAGGTTTTCGGGCATTGCTCAGGATTCAGAAGAAGTTTTTCAACTGGCAGCCGGCGGCTTGGTCTGGTTATCAGAAGGGTGCTCTTCCTTGCCGCTGCTGACCGCTTTCTTGAAATTCTTTATACCTTCACCCAGGGATTTACCCAGGTCTGGAAGCTTTCTGGCTCCGAAGATGATGATAACGATAAGCAGGATTAATAAGAGTTCGGTCGGTCCGATTGAACCTAACATGCAGGCCTCCTTCCGGAGTTTACTCAAACGGGTTGAGATGTCTCCGATTCCAGATAAAAAGGTACTCTATGGCCGGGAAAAAGTCAAGGAAAGACTGGCCGGTCTGCCCGGGCGGGCAGTTGTCAGCACCGCCTTTTTCCATTAAAATATGAAAACAGCCTGCCTCTTTTCTGGCTGAAAACGGCCGGTCATCCGGATAAATGAGCGGTGTAAATAATGAAGGACAGAATACGCAATTTCTCGATCATTGCCCACGTCGACCATGGCAAGAGCACCCTGGCCGACCGCTTTATCGAGCTGACCGGGGCCCTGTCTCCTCGCGAGCTCAAGGAGCAGGTCCTGGACACCATGGACCTGGAGCGGGAAAGGGGCATCACCATCAAGGCCCAGACGGCCAGGCTGACCTACCGCAGCCGCTCCGGCGAAGTATACATTCTTAACCTGATTGATACCCCCGGTCACGTGGATTTTTCCTACGAAGTCTCGCGCAGCCTGGCGGCCTGCGAGGGAGCGGTCCTGGTCATAGACGCTTCCCAGGGCGTTGAGGCCCAGACCCTGGCCAACGCCTACCTGGCCATCCAGAACGACCTTTTGATCATCCCGGTCATCAACAAGATAGACCTGCCCCAGGCTGACATAGAGATGACCCTAAAGCAGCTGGAACATATTGTCGGGTTGAAGCGGGAAGAGGCTCTTCTGGTCTCGGCCAAGAAAGGAACCGGAGTGGAAGAGGTGCTGGAAGCCGTGGTCCAGAGAATTCCCCCGCCGAGGGGTAGCGCCGCCTCGCCGCTAAAGGCCCTGCTGTTTGACTCCTGGTTTGACCCTTACCGCGGGGTGGTGGTCCTGGTCAGGGTGGTGGACGGAACCATAAAAACCGGGGACCGGATTGTGTTGATGGCCGCCGGCGCCGAGTACCAGGTGGAAGAAATCGGTTACCTGACTCCCAAGCCGGTCCGGGTGGAGGAGCTTTCCACCGGCGAAGTCGGTTACCTTATCGCCGGGATAAAGAACCTGGCCCATGCCCGCATCGGCGAGACCATCACCCACAGGCTGCGGCCGGCCGAACAGCCCCTGCCCGGATTCAAGGAAGCCAAGCCCATGGTCTTCTGCGGGCTCTACCCCGCCGGTGAAAGCAGCATTGAAGACCTGCGCGATGCCCTGGAAAAGCTAAGGCTCAACGACGCTTCCTTCCACTTTGAACCTGAAAATTCCCCGGCCCTGGGTTTCGGTTTCCGGGCCGGCTTCCTGGGCCTGCTCCACCGGGAAATCATCCAGGAGAGGCTGGAGCGGGAGTTCAACCTGAGCCTTATTACCACTGCCCCCAGCGTCAGTTACCGGGTGGTGACCACCGGGGGAAAAGTGCAGGAAGTTCATAATCCCTCGCAGCTGCCGGAGCCTCAGTACATCGACCGGATAGAAGAACCGATTATCGAGGCCCTGATCCTGACCCCCGACCGCTACCTGGGCAACCTGCTGCAGCTCCTGGATGATCGGCGAGGCGTTCAGAAAAAGATGGAGTACATTTCCACCAGCCGGGTGCTGCTGGATTACCTGGTGCCGCTCAATGAAGTCGTCTTTGATTTTTACAACCAGCTCAAGTCGCTCTCCCAGGGCTATGCTTCGATGGACTATGAACTGGCCGGTTACAGAGAAGCTCCGCTGGTCAAGCTGGACATCCTGGTGAATTACGAGGAAGTGGATGCCCTGTCTGTTATCGTCCATAAGGACAAGGCTTACCGCGTCGGGCGCTCGCTGGTGGAGAGGCTCCGCCAGGCCATCCCGCGTCAACAGTTTGAGGTGGTGCTGCAGGCGGCCATCGGCAAGAGGGTCATTGCCCGCGAGACCGTTAAGCCATTCCGGAAAGATGTCCTGGCCAAGCTCTACGGCGGCGATTACACCCGCAAGATGAAAGTCCTGGAAAAGCAGAAGGAAGGCAAGAAGAGGATGAAGAGAGTCGGCCGGGTGGACATTCCCCAGGAAGCCTTCCTGGCCATTCTGGAAGTCAAGTAGAATTTTCGTCTATAATAGCCGCGGTGTCGACAGATAATCAGGTTTCTTGCGACTGGAGTTTTTTATGACCTGCAAGAAGAATTGAAGGGGGTGGAATGGACGAAAAAAAACTGGTCGCTTTCCTCAAGCAGTCCAGGAAAATTCTCGTCGATTTTTTCCCGTCCGGTTCGCCGGCCCTGCTGCCGGTCATTTTTTCTTCGCTGGTCTGGGCAGTTACCCGTCGGGCGGAAGTCAAAAAGAAAATCCTTGAAGTTAAGGTCTGGCTGGAACCGGAGACTCTCAAAAACAAGCCGGCCGAATTTGTCCTGGATTTTTTTGAAAGCAGGCCGGAGCTCAAGGCTGCCTATGAGGAAGAAATCAAGAACAGGGATTTCAGGGCACTGCGGCCGGCCTTTCGGGCTCTTTACCCGGTGCTGGGGCTGATGGATCCTTTCCTGGAAAAGCTGTTCTCCTTCGAGTTGAAAAATGGTGATTACCGCCGGCTGGTAGCCGGGTTCAGGCCCAGGCTGGAAGAAGCCCTTTCGGAAATCCAGGCGGCCGTCCTCCGGAAAAATTTCTGGAAGACTGTGGACCAGGTCTGCGCGGAATTCTTGAAACTGGGCTGGACCTTGCTCACTGAAGACGAGGTCCGCCAGCTGTTGAAAAAAGCAATGGAAAAGATTTAGCGGAAATGAAGACGGGGGAGGGGCGATGACTCGAATTCTGCCAAAAACAACACCGGACAACAAGACATTGTCAGGGGTAATAATCATCCTGTCCCTGGTGTTGCTTCTTTCCGGCTGCGCTTCGTCCCTGCAGAAAGCCAGGCTGCACCTGGCCAGGGCCCAGGAACGGGAAAAGTCTTTTCGGACCGAAGAGGCGATTGCATTTTACAAGAAATCGCTGGAAGAGGCGGAACGGGAGGTCAGGAAGAGACCATCGGCCCGGGCTTACCTGCTCAAGGGCCTGGCCGAGGTTAAGCTGGCCAGGTGGCCAGAAGCCAGCCGCAGTTTCAGCCAGGCTGCGGCCCTGGGCGAGGAGAAGGCTGAGGGCTGGGCCCGGGAGGTCAGTCTGCTGGGGCTGGCTGTTTCCCTCGAGGAACAGGGACTCAGCGGACCGGCTATTCGCCTGTATTCCATCCTGAGCGAGCGGGGCAAATTCTCTCCGGTGGTCCGGGCTGCCCTGGGCCGATTGATAGACAGCCAGCTCGAGTTGCTGCCGGCAGTGGCGGAAAAAGAGCAGGAAAAAATTATCACTAAATCTATCGGAATAGTGGAAAAAGCCCTGGAGTCAGACCCGGCCTGTGGCTATTACCATTATCTTCTTTCGCAGCTTTTCGGTCACCGGGGAAAATACCGCGAGAGCTTTGAAGAAGCGGTCATGGCCAGGGAACTGGGGCTGCCCGGACTGGAAATCCATCGCGATAACGACAACCAGATTGTTTTCTGCTACCGCCGGCTCAAGGACTCCCTGGCCGGGGAAGCCTGGACTGAGTTCAGTCGTACTTACCGGCTCTGGATAAATAAATGGAAATGGCCGGACGAGGAGACTCCGGACTGGAAGAGGAGGTGAGCATGCTGCCGGCTATAGCCTGGAAGAACGGAGTGCTGGTCATGGTCGACCAGCGCCGGCTGCCGTGGAAAGAACAGTACCTCAACCTGAAAACCGTGGAAGAGGTGGCCCGGGCCATAGAAGACATGGTGATAAGGGGAGCCCCGGCCATCGGTATAGCGGCGGCCTACGGCCTGGCCCTGGGAATGAGGAGCCTGAAACCCGGGGCGGACCCGGAGAGAGATTTTGACAGATTTTACCGGCGGCTGTGGCGGACCAGGCCAACCGCCAGGAATCTGTTCTGGGCTCTGGAGAGGATGAAGAGGGTTTTTGAAGAAAATAAAAATACAGACCTCAGCCGGTTGAAAAAAATCCTGCTGGCCGAAGCCCGGAAGATAGAAAAGGAAGACCTGGAAATAAACAGGAAAATCGGGGAGAACGGAGAAGGTCTTATCCCCGATGGAGCCACTATCCTGACCCACTGTAATGCCGGAGCCCTGGCCACGGCCGGATATGGCACAGCCCTTGGTGTCATCAGGTCGGCCTTTGCCCGCAAAAAGAAAATCAAAGTCCTGGCCTGTGAAACCAGGCCATTTCTGCAGGGGGCCAGGCTAACCGTCTGGGAGCTGGCTCGAGACCGGATTCCCGTCACCTTGATAACCGACAACATGGCCGGCTGGTTGATGGCCAGGGGCGAGGTTGGCCTGGTTATTGCAGGAGCAGACCGGATTGCCAGAAACGGCGACACGGCCAATAAGATAGGAACTTATTCCCTGGCGGTTCTGGCCAGACAACACCGGATTCCGTTCTATGTGGCTGCCCCGCTCAGCACCTTTGATTTTCAGCTCCGGACCGGCCGGGAAATTCCGATAGAGGAAAGGAACCCGGAAGAAGTTCGAAGGCTCGGCGGCCGGCTCCTCACCCTGCCTGAAGTTCCGGTAAAAAACCCGGCCTTTGACGTCACTCCCGGACGGCTGATCTCGGCCATCATCACCGAGAAAGCGATAATAAAGCCGCCCTTTACCCGGGAGATCGGGAAAATAATGACGACACTGAAATGAACAAATTAAATAATCAAAAATGAACATTACAGGACAGGGCGGAAAAATCATCTTCTGTGCTCAGTCCTTCTGGCCCGGTGCCTTTTTTATTATCAATTAATGATTACCCGCCCCTGGCCCCGGACTGGCCTACCCGGTAGCTGACGATGTTAATTGATAGCAATGCCGGGCCAGAGGTAGTCAAGCCTCAGTTCCTGGGTTAAAATGTATCTGCCTGTTAATTTCCGGAGAATGATATGACCAGAAGAAGAAAGCCCCGTTTCCTGCTGGCGGTGGAGACTTCCTGCGACGAAACCTCGGCTGCCGTCCTGGAGCAGGGCAGAATTCTCAGTAACATCATTCTATCCCAGGACGAAATCCATTCACCCTACGGCGGGGTAGTGCCCGAGCTGGCTTCCCGGCAGCACATCAAGTCGATCGATTATGTGGTCGGAGAAAGTCTGGCTCAGGCTGAAGTCAGCCTTCAAGACATAGACCTTTACGCCGTTACCCAGGGGCCTGGCCTGATTGGTTCGCTTCTGGTCGGCCTGACCTTTGCCAAGGGACTGGCTTACTATTATCAAAAACCGCTAATAGGCGTCGACCACCTTGAGGCTCACATAGAAGCTCCCTTTCTGGAAAACAAGCGGATTGAATTTCCGGTGCTGGCCCTGCTGGTTTCTGGCGGACATACTTCTCTCTATTTTCTGGAAAAACCGCTGAGCTACCGGCTGCTGGGCAAAACCCGGGATGATGCGGCCGGAGAATGTCTGGACAAGGTGGCCAAGTTCTTGAAATTGGGCTACCCGGGTGGACCTGTCATAGAACGTCTGGCCCGCGGCGGAGACAGTTCCCGCTTTCATTTTTCCCTGCCCAGGATGAAAGTTGCCGGCTATGATTTCAGCTTTTCCGGGCTTAAAACTGCTGCTTTGAAAATAATCAGGGAAAATCAGCTGACCGCAGAACATCCAGAGCTCAGCAATTTCCTGGCCAGCTTTGAAGAGACGGTGGCCCGGGCGCTTCTGGAAAATGTCCACAGAGCCCTGGAAGAATTCCGGCCGGCCTCTCTGATACTATGCGGAGGTGTGGCCCGTAACACCAGGCTGCGGACCAGGTTTTCCGAGCTGGCCACCGGCTATGCCCTGCCGTCATTTGTTCCCTCTCCCCGCCTTTGTACCGATAACGCTGGCATGGTCGGAGCCCTGGCCTGGAAGAAATACCTGGCTTCCCCTGTAACCTCTACCGACCTGGACCTGGACGCCTATCCGAGATAAAAGATAAGACCGGCTGAATTCTTCAGGCCCGGCCGATCGGATGAATCCGGCAAGTTAATGCCGGGCGCCGCTCTCCCTGCTTCCGACTGAGTGGTGGCCCTGGAAGCTGGCGCCCGGATTCTGTTTAACGGACCGGACCGCGGTGGCCTTGATCCCGTTAATATGGATGAACCCGGCGGGAAAATTCCTGGTTGCCGGCCGTCTCTTCTCAAGGAGTCCAGTTGTAACTTTCCCATTCTTGAATCGTATATTTAATGGGAGAATTAAGTTTGCTTTATTCAAAACGCTTCTGTTAAACTTAATTCCAGACCGGCAACGGGACCGATGTCAGGAGGCTTGAGGTGATAACAATGGCGAGAAAATCAAATACTGAAATTTGTCTTACTCTTATCTTCCTGGTTGCGCTGGCTTCTGGCCTTTATGCCCAGGAATCCACCCCCAGAGAAGTTTCTCTGAGCCTGGACGAAGCTATCTACCGGGCTCTTAAGCACAATCTTAACCTGGTAGCCGAAGTCTATTCCACCGAGAAAGCCAGTGAAAATATTGCCGTGGCCAGAGAAGTTTTTCTTCCCAGCCTGGAAATGAGCTACGGCAGCAATCGGAATGAGCAGCCTTCAACCTGGTGGATTCAGGGGTCAGGGACTTACATCACCTCTTCCCAGAACTACGAAACCAGGCTATCGCAGCGGCTGCCGATCGGCGGAACTTTTTCGGTGGCCATGTCCAATTACAGCACCAACACCAACCAGCTCTTCCAGCTTTTCAACCCCTATTATAACACCCAGTTGCGGTTTAATTTTGTCCAGCCACTGCTCCGAAATTTTGGACCGCGGGTGGCCAGGCGAGAAATTATAATCGCTCGCCAGAACTATGCCATCTCCGAGGCCCAGCTCAAGAGCCAGGTTATGGAGACCATCTACCAGGTGGAGGATGCCTACTGGAACCTGGTGCTGGCCCGGGAAAATTTGAAGGTTAAGCAGCAGTCGTTGCAGCTGGCCCGCGACCAGCTGGCCAAGACCAGGAAAGAAATTGAGGTCGGGCAGCAGGCAGCCATCGAAATTCTCAACGTCCAGGCGGCCGTTTCCCAGAGAGAGGCCGAGATCGTCCAGGCTGAAGCTGCGGTCCGGACGGCTGAGGACAGGTTAAAAGTCATGCTGAACCTGGCCAGCGGTTCCGAACTGGGCTCGGTTACCCTGGTGCCCGCGGAAAGACCGGAATTCAAGCCGGTCCGGATTGACCTGAACGAAGCCCTGCGGACGGCGCTGATGATGCGGCCTGACCTGCAGATTGACAGCCTGACCATCGAGAGCAAAAAGTTTGATTACGACTTTGTCCGGAACCAGATGCTTCCCCAGCTGGATATGAGTGTTTCTTACTGGAGCCCTGGAATTTCTGGCGATCGGCTTATTTACCGTGATAATAATCCCTGGACCGGTGAGGTTGTCGGCAAGACCCCGGGCAGCCTCTGGGATTCTTTTCGCGATGCCTCCAGGTTCCTCTACAACAACTGGTCGGTCAATTTTACCCTGACCATACCCCTGGCCGATTATCTCGGCCGGTCCAGACTGGCCCTGGCCCGGGTGGAACTGGCTGCGGCCGAGGCCAGGCAGAAAGCCCGGGAGCAGCAGGTCATGCTGGAAGTCAGCGAAGCAGTTCATAACATTGAAACTCTGGCCAAGAGCGTTGAAGCTTACCGGGTGGCCAGAGAATATGCGGAGAAGCTGCTGGAAGCCGAGACCAAGAAACTGGCCGTTGGGCTGACCACCAGCTTCTTTGTGCTGGACGCCCAGGAAAAGCTGGCCGCCGCCCGCTCGGCCGAGCTCAAGGCCCTGGTTGATTACAACCTGGCCCAGGCCAGGCTGGAAAAAGTCCTGGGTACCATCCTGGCCAACAGAAAGGTCAGTCTCAGCCAGGTCGGTCGACATTAATTCCGTTTGAGTGCCGGGCCGGGGTTATGTTAATATTTACCTGTGAAAATCACGGCGGTTGTCGTAACCTACAATAATGAAAAAAAGATAATAGACTGCCTGGAATCGCTTCAGGGAGTGGTCGATGAAATCGTGGTGGTGGACAGCCTCAGCACCGACCTGACCAGAAAAGTTGCCACCTGTTTCACCGATAAGATCTACCGGCACAGTTCTGCCGATTATGCCGTGCTCAAAAACTTTGGCCAGGAGAAAGCCACTTTCAACTGGATACTGTCGCTGGAGCCAGACGAAAGGCTGTCGCGCGGGCTGAAGCTGGAGCTTCTCAAAATCAAGCAGAAACCGGACGAGGCCGAAGGTTACCTGGTTCCGCGCCTGAGTTTCTATCTCGGCCGCTGGGTCAGGCATTCGGGCTGGTATCCCAACCTCAGGATAAGGTTATACCGCAGGGATAAGGGATCATGGGTCCGCGATCGGTTCCGGGTGGCCCTGAATTTTACCGGCAAGGCCGGCCGGCTGAAAAACCCGGTCGAGCACCTGGCCTTCGCTTCCATTTCCGAGCACCTGAATTATCTGAACCGGGTTTCGGAGAGGCGGGCCCAGGAACTGTATTTGAAAAGGAAAAGGGCTCGCTTCTATCATTTCTGGGTGTCTCCGGCCGCCAGGTTTCTGGGAACCTACCTTGGTAAAGGGGGCTGGCTCGACGGCTTTCCCGGGCTGGTAATCTCCACGCTGGCCGCTTATTCTGTCTTTCTTAAATACGCCAAGCTGAAAGAGGTCTGGAAAAAAGGAGAGAGAATTGAGCCTGTGTCTCGTAGCCAGTGATCCGCAGGACGAACTGGAGCTCAAACAATTATTTCTGATTTCTCAGGAGCTCAGGAAGAAAAAAATTCCATTTTTCATCCTTAGTACTCCTGGCAGCAAGCTTTCTTCCCGGGCCAGGTTGCAGGGAATCAGGGTGCTTAACCACCGGCTGGACGGCAGTTCCGGCTGGCTGTCTTCCTGGAAACTGCAGCGGCTTTTCAAGAAAAACGAGATACAGGTCGTCCATTTCTTCGACCGGGCGGCCGCCGGTTCCGTCTGGAAAGCGGCCCAGAAGGCGGGAGTCAAGGTCCGGCTGGCTTCCTGGAAGCCTGACTGGAGCCTGAAAGAAGCACTCGGCATTCTGAGCCAGGTTGATTCGGTGGTCTGCAATAACGATGAGAACAAGAGGCTTCTCCTGAAGCATAACCTGGGCCAGGGGAAACTGGAAGTCATTCCGCCGGGACTGGATTTCTCCCGATTCCAGAATGCCAGAAAGGATTTTTTGCGCCAGGAGCTCAACCTCCAGCCCGAGCATTTCCTAACGGGACTGCTCTGTCCGCTGGAAGACCTGAAAACACTCAAGAGCCACCTTGAGGCAGTCAGGATTCTTGACCAGGAAGCACCCAGACTGAAGGTAATTATTCTGGGAATTGGAGCCCTGAACCTGGAAAGGCTTCGCCAGGAACAGGCCATGGAATTTGAAAACCTGTATTTTTACCTGGGCTTTAACGAACAGTTAGCCGAGGTTATTTCGGCCCTGGACCTTTTTGTCTTAGGTGCTTATTCTCTGCCCGAGGAATACATACTCAAAGCCATGGTCTGGAAAGTTCCGGTAATCGGGGTGATGGCTCCTGGAATGACCGGCCTGATCATTCAGCGCGAGACGGGCTTTCTGGTTCCGCCGGGCGACCCCGCCGCCCTGGCCCGGGCCATGCTGAAGCTTTATCTCGACCGCAGCCTGGCCCAGAGCCTGAGCTCCCGGGCTTATGAGCTGGTTTCCAGCAAACATTCAGTCGAGGCCATGGCTCAGAAGATGGTCAATCACTACGAGTTCCTGGCCTTGCAGAAAGGAGTCAGACTTGGTCGGTAAGGTTTCAATCCGCAGGTTGACAGACAGGAGTGAATTTGCGGGATTGATTGATATTCAGCGAGCGGTCTGGAAGCATCCGGACCTGGACCTGACGCCGGTCCACCAGTTCTGCATCTCAACTTTCATGGGCGGGCTGGTGCTGGGGGCTTTCGTTGATGAGGAACTGGCCGGCTTTGTCTATTCCTTTCCGGCCATTTATAACGGAAAATTCTGTCATCATTCCCACCTGCTGGCGGTGCTGCCGCAGTTCCAGGGCTACGGTCTGGGCAAGAAACTGAAGTGGGCCCAGCGCCGGGAAGTGTTGAAGATGGGGCTGGATCTCATCACCTGGACCTACGACCCGATGCAGAGCCGGAATGCCAACCTTAATTTTCACACGCTGGGGGTTATCTGTCGGCGTTACCTTCCGGATTTTTACGGAGAAACGCCCCAGCTCAAACTGGGACCGGGAATTCCCACTGACCGCTTGCTGGTGGAATGGCCCATAAAATCGGTCAGGGTCCAGAAAAAGGCAGAAGAAAAGGAGGAAAAAAGCATCGACCTGAGTTTTCTGCCGAAAGCCCTGGAAGGAGTAAGCGCGGAAGATGGCAGTTACCGTCCCGGCCCGGTCAACCTGAAGCTGGTCGCCCCGGTTTTCCTGGCCGAAACGGTCCGGGACATCAAGTCGTTACAGGCCAGGCCAGAGCTGATTGGCAGCTGGCAGGCAGCCCTGCGGCAGGTACTGACTCATTATTTTGCCAGGGGCTATGCCGTGGTCGATTTTATTTTTGGCGAGCAGTGTTATTATCTATTAAAAAAGTTGCCGGCCGAAAAAATAAAAAAGCAGGACCTTCTGCTGACCATGCGGAAGGAAAAGTAATCGCTGGAAGAGGAAAACCCGACAAAAAGGAAGATAGAAAGAAGCCGCTTCACGTCAAAGATGAATGGCAGGTGGCTGGTTTTGGAGAAAATGGCTGGCAGCCTAAAAGAAAATAGAAAAATCATAAAGCCGGGCTTATCAATCTGCCCGGCCAGAAGGCAGGTGTCAGATGGCTATCGAAAGGATTGAACTGAATTTATTGAGGCTTCCTTACGTTCATTTTTTTGAGACCAGCTTCGGTCGAGCTTATGACCGGACCTTTATCATCATCCGGGTTTATGAAGGTGGAGTGGTCGGCTACGGCGAGTGTGTGGCCGAGGAAAAGCCCCTATACAGCGGGGAAACCACCGAAACCGCCTGGCATATAATCAGGGATTTTCTGGTTCCGCTGGTTTTCAGCCGCGGGATAGTCGAGCCGGAAGATTATTATGAAGCGGCTAAAGTTTTTCGCGGCAACCAGATGGCCCGGGCCGGACTGGAGCTGGCCCTGTGGGATTTGAAGGCCAAAAAGCAGGGCCTGCCGCTCAGCCGGCTCTGGGGCGGGGTCAGGGAAGAAATACCGGCCGGGGTCAGTGTCGGGATAGAGGATTCGGTGCCGGAACTGCTGGCCCGGATAGAAAATTACCTCGGCCAGGGTTACGAGCGGATCAAGATCAAGATCAAGCCGGGCTGGGACGTGGAGGTCTGCCAGGCTGTACGGGAAAAATTCCCGGGCCTCCTGCTCCAGGCCGATGCCAACGGAGCTTATACCATCGAGCAGGCCGAACACCTGAGAAGGCTGGATGCCTTCAACCTGCTGATGTTGGAACAGCCTTTCCCGCCCTACGACCTCTGGGACCACAGCCAGCTCCAGAAGAGGATGACCACGCCGCTCTGCCTGGACGAGAGCATCATCTCTTTTGACTCAGCCCGGGCTGCCCTGGAAATGGGCAGCTGCCGGATCATTAACATCAAGGTGGGCCGGGTCGGCGGAATAGTTGAAGCCAGGAAAATTCACGATTATTGCCAGAGGTACGGGGTGGGGGTCTGGTGCGGCGGCATGCTGGAGAGCGGAATCGGGCGGGCCCACAATCTCCATATCGCCACCCTGCCCGATTTCAAATACCCCAATGACCTGTCAGCCAGCGCCCGCTATTACCGGGAAGACCTGATTGAGCCCCCCATCAGCCTGAGCCGGCCCGGGCATATCCGGGTGCCTGATGGTCCGGGGATAGGCGTCAACCCGGTGGAAGAACGCATCGAAAAGGCAACGGTAAGAAAAGAAATATTGAAACCGTAAGAAACCGGGATCAGTAGCCGGGGACGTTCAGTGCAGGTCAAATTGAGGAAAATATAGAGGTTAGAACCGAAGACTGAAATGCCAGTCAATCACCATAATAAGCAAACATGAAAGCCAGCAAATTGTATCCGGAATCGAAAGTGGAACTCACTCCTTTTATTGCCAGGCATTACGACCGGCTCTTGAACCTGCTGTCCTTCGGTGCCTACGGCGGGTTCATAGCCAGGGCCGCAGGAGAAATCGGTATTCAGAAAGAGGATTCAATCCTGGACCTGGGTTGCGGCACAGGTCGAAATGCGGCCCTGATGCTGGAGCAGCTGGGCCCTTCAGGGAAGATTAAGGGACTGGACGTGCTCCAGGAAATGCAGGAGCAGTTTGAGCGGAGGTTTGAGAAAGAAGCCAGGGTAACTTTTCTGCGGCAGCGGATAGATGTGACCTTTGACCTGAATGAAAAATTTGACCTGGTCTTTATAAGTTTTGTCCTTCACGGCTTTCCCCAGTCCGTAAGAAAGATCATACTGGAGAACGCTCGCCGCCACCTGAGGCAGGATGGCCGTCTGGTCATTCTTGATTATGCCGAGTTCAGCCTTCACCAGAGATCTTTTATTTTTCGCTATATATTCAGAAAATTTGAGTGTGCTTACGCCCTGGATTTTATTGAATCTGATTGGAAGAGGATTCTCGGAGAACTTGGTTTCCGGGTGGAGGGCGAAAAGTATTATTTCAGAAATATTATCCGCTTGCTAAAAGCCAGACTGGTTAATGAGGTTAAGCTTTCTGCCAGCGGCTAATGGCAGAAAGCCGGAGAACCGAAGAAATTAAGTATATAGATAAGTATATAGAAAGGAATTGAGCTATAATCAGCCCTGATCAGAACAGGCCTGTGCCCTGACTGCCAGGTAACGGCCTGACAAGGAGTGTAAGATGAAGAACCTGGTAATACTCGGAGCCGGAACCGGTGGCACCATCATGGCCAACAGGCTGGCCGGCCCGCTTAAGAATCGCGGCTGGAAAATCACGGTCATCGACAGGGACGATAACCATTATTATCAGCCCGGCTTTCTGCTGGTGCCCTTTGGAATCTATCATCCGGAAGACCTGGTCAGGCGTCGCTCAAGTTTACTGCCCGGGTCAGTAGATTTCCTGGCCACTGAGGTCGAGGAGATAAAGCCCGATAGCAAAAAAATAAAGCTGGCCGGTGGACAGGAAATTAACTACGACCTGCTGCTTATTGCCACCGGCACCCATCCCAGGCCGGAGGAGACGCCGGGGATGCTGGACGGCTGGCGCCAGAACATTTTCGATTATTATTCTATCGACGGGGCGGCTGCCCTGGCCGAAAAGCTTAAGGAATTCAGGGAAGGGACGCTGGTTGTTCACATCAGTGAAATGCCCATCAAGTGCAATGTTTCGCCGCTGGAGTTTGCCTTCCTGGCTGACTGGTATTTCAGAAAAAAGGGGGTAAGGGATAATATCAGGCTGGTTTATGTAACGCCAATTTCGGGTGCCTTCACCAGACCGGTGGCCACTCGTTACCTGGGCGACCTGCAGGCTAAAAAGAAAATCGAGGTGGAAAGTTTCTTTTTGACCGAAAAAATCGACCCGGCCACTGGTAAGGTGGTCTGCTACGACGGCCGCGAGGTGTCTTTTAACCTGCTGGTTACAGTGCCGACCAACATGGGCTCTGAAGTTATCAAGCGCTCCGGCCTTGGGGACGAGATGAATTATGTGCCGGTGGATAAATCAGGTTTTCGCTCGGAGAAGTATGCCGATATTTTCGTTATCGGCGATGCGGCTGGCAATGACTGGACCAAGGCCGGCTCGGTGGTTCATTATGAATCTGAAATACTGGAAAAAATTATCCTGGCCGAGATTGATGGAAAAAAGGCGGAGGTTAAATTCGACGGCCATGCTAACTGTTTTATTGAGACGGGGTTCGGCCGGGCGGTGGTCATTGACTATAACCATGAAATAGAGCCTCTGCCTGGCAAATATCCATTACCAGTTGTGGGTCCGATGTCCTTGCTGAAAGAAACCCGAATCAATCACTGGTCCAAGCTGGCTTTTGAGTGGGTCTACTGGCACTGGCTGCTTAAAGGTCGGGAGATCCCGTTTGTGCCGGCCCTGATGTCCATGAAGGGCAAGAAGGACGTCCGCAGGCAGATATGACTGTAAATTGATTCAGTCAGTAGAGCTGGAATTACAGCTTAAGAAATTGAGCCGCCTCGCTTCTGGCTCACTTACCGGCCTTCTTGAAACTTTGCAAAGCGCGGCCTGTTTTCGGTCGGAAAGATGGCAGACTCCTGACGGTTACTTTTCACTCTTCCCCTTACCTGAAAACCTGTTTGCATAAAAACATGAATTAGTGTATTCTGGATAAGATTTAGGTTTGCTTTTGCTCTGGCAAAAATTTTTCAGGAGGTAAATTGTGATGAGAAAAACAATGAAAGGACTGTGCCTGACCCTGGCTTCATTACTTCTGTTGACCCTGGTTTCTACCCCGGTTCTGGCCGGTGTAAGTTATGGCTTCAAGGGCGGGATAACTCTGGCCAACATCAAGTCTGTTCCTGAAACATTTGAAGGCTACAAGTGGGAAAACAAGCTGGGCCTGGCCGGCGGGATTTTCCTGGAGATCGGCCTGCCCGGCCCATTTTCCATCCAGCCTGAAGTTCTCTTCGTCCAGAAAGGGGCCAAGATTTCATTTGCTGAGGGCGAGTTCTCAGGAACTTTAAGTGCTAACGTTGATTATATTGAAATTCCGCTTCTCTTGAAGTATAGCTTCGGTTCTGGTGGCCTGACCGTTCCCTCCATCTATGCCGGACCTTATTACGGTTTTAACACCAAGGCCGAATTCGTAATGAAGGTGGCAGGCTTTCCAGAGGAAAGAGAAGATATCAAGGATGATATCAAAGATAACGAATTTGGAATTGCTTTCGGTCTGGGGTTGACCCAGAAACTGGGCCTTTTAAAGCTCACCCTCGATGCACGTTATGACCTGGGGATTTCAAATATCATTGAAGAAACAGTGGGAGAGCCTTCTTCAATCAAGACCAGGACCTGGCTGTTCATGGTCGGTATTTCTTTTTAGTGAACGGTAACTTATAGCTGACTCTAAACTCAGGGAAGGGCATTAGCCCTTCCCTTCTCTTTTCTTTAATTCGATTTTTATCCAGAATACCTTTTTCCCTGGTTGCTGACGGGTCTACGGGGGAGAGCCGATGCCTATCGATCAGCAGGTGGCAAATTACTATTTTTTTCTTTTTTGCTCTTCCAGGAGATGATGAAAAACCTGTGAGAGCCATGTCCGGTTTGGCCATGTCAAGTTTTGTTCGCGTTCTGGCTATCGTAATCTTCCCATTTTAGGCCTCAATTATCAGCCCGGGCCAGGGGACGTTCTTAGACCTGGCTGAAAGTCTCAGGCTTGATGCAGGCCCACTCGTTTCTTTGGTCTTCTGTTTATTACATAAGATAAAATTTCGGCCGGTGTTAGCTTGCTTGTTACAATCTGCACGGTAAGAAGCAATTCGAAGCAAATCCCGGGAAAGAAAAGCCTACCGCAGAATAAAATTATAGCTGGTATAACCGACCGCTTCTGACTTAATAAGTTATTATCAAGCTGAGTCCGGCTGGACCCTGTAGTTTCGCCTCACGTAGACAAAGCCGAAAATTATTATCAGGGCCAGGATGGAGAAGACCACCAGGTCGCGCAGGGCAAAAGACGGGTCGTGCCTGGCGAACATCATCCAGCCCATGGCGTTTACGGCCAGAATCTGGGTGAAGAAAAAGCCATAAAACATGTGGATTAAAGGATAGGCTCTGGCCGCCCTGGTCCAGAGAAGGTAAACGCTGAGCAGGCCCAGGGGGATAGAAAAGCCAAGGTCAAAAACACGGACCAGCCAGAAGGCAGTGGGCGCAATATCGTAGGCCCGGGTGGTCCCGGTCTTTATCACTTCCATTACTTCCTTTATCCACATCCCGGCAAAAATCAGCAGAAAGAGGACAAAAAGAATGGAATAGATGGTAAGCGACTTTTTCTGGAATGAGGCCACGACATTCTTCGGGAATACGGACAGGCAGTAAAGCATGATCAGCAGGGCGGCAATCAGGATGAAAAGGAAATAGAAGAAGTACTTTTCGTTGTTTCCGGAATACTGTGCTGAGCTCCATTCCCAGCCGATGGTATAGCTGATGGCGTAATAAATTAAAAACAGCGGAGTGGCTATCAGCAGGTATCTGGCCGCATTTTTTCTTCGCAGGAGAAGGACGCCCCCGGTTATGAGTATGGAGGACAGGACTACCAGGTTGACCAGGTCCTGCCCGAGGAGCTGGTTGTTGATGTCTTCAGCCGTCCTGTATTTGATTGTTCCTGTTAGGAGCGGTCCCATTACGGCCAGGTAGATGAGGATAATTCCGGCCAGGATGGCTATCAGCCCGATAAAAACCCTCTCAAAGTTACTGCCTGAAGAATTATATGAACGTTCATTCATATGTTCCTCCTTAAAACCTGTAGACCTTGCCGCGCAGGATGACTATTTCCGGGCTGCCCAGGTTATCAAACGATTTAAGCGGGTCTCCTTTTAATATCTGAAGATCGGCGGCTTTGCCGGCCTCAACCGTTCCGAGTTCATCTTCCAGCCCCAGGATGCGGGCCCCGTTTTTGGTGGCGCAGACAATGATTTCCATCGGGCTCATGCCGAGCCTCTGGAAATATCGCATCTCGTCAAAATAGATCCCGGGATACATTTCACGGTATTCGCCGTTGGCGTCGGTGCCGATGCCCATGACAATTTTCCTCTGATAGGCTTTCTTGAACAGCATCTCGTGCATGGCCATGGTCCAGCCGCGTTTTTCTACCAGGAAGCGGTTGATGTCATCCCTCTGGTAGCTGGCATAGTAGGTCATGAGAGTCGGCACATTAAAAACACCGCGCTCAGCCATCAGGTCCAGAGCCTCATCATCCATTTCGTTTAAGTGCTCGATGCACTCCACGCCGGCCTGGATGGCCACCTTGGTCATGGTCGGCGGCATGGTGTCGGAGAACCCCCCGCCGTGAGCGGTTATGCGCAGGCCCAGCATTTTCGCTTCTTCCACCGCGGCCCTGGCTTCTTCCAGGGTGAACTGCGGAGAAATCTTGATATGCCTGAAGCCGGAAGCATACATCTGACGCACAGCCTTGCGCCATTCCCAGGGACCATCAACTGCCATTGAGCCGTGCATGCCGTAGCCGTGCCCGCCGGTGATGGTGAGCAAATCCCCGCAGGGATAGACTCGAATGCTGTCAATGTAGCCGTTTCTCTGGGCCCTCAGCAGCGCCTGCATTGCTTCCACATGCGAGCCAACATCGCGCACCGCGGTTACTCCACACCGCAGGTACATATTCATGAGCTGCAGCGCCCGCAGGGTGGCCAGGCTGTTGCTGTCGCGGTAATACTCCAGGTCAGAAGTCTCGGAAGTCAGGTGGATGTGGCAATCTATAAATCCCGGCAGTATCCATTTGCCGGAAGCGTCGATTTTCTGCGCTTCCTTTGGTATCCTGACCTTCCCGGCCTGCCCGACTTCCTTTATCTTATCGCCTTCGATGATTATAACGGCATTGGCCACCGGCTCTTTCCCGGTGCCGTCAACGAGCGTTCCTCCGACAATAGCTATTGTGTTTGTTCTGGGATTCTGTCCGGCTGATGTCATGAGGGCGGCAGGCTGACTGGCCAGGAAAAAAATCAGGAAAAGGCGGAGTATCACGGTTCCGGTTTTTCCTGTTTTCAGTCCGAGATTCTTCGTTAGATTGCTGTTGATTTTTTTAAAAAGATTTGCAGTCGGGGAAAACGATGACAATTTCATTTTCATGACACCCTCCGGGCGCGAAATTTCTTTGTCTAACAATATCCTATAAACGAACAGGTCAGTCAAATGAGGAATATAAAAAAACCCCTTGGTTAAAATCGGATGTGAATAAGCCGGGCAGAAAAAAAGGAGTTTCTATTAACAAGCCTGTTTTGAATCAGATGCCGATATATATTTTTTTCCTGCTGTGATAAAATAAAACAAACAACATTTTGGGTATTGGAGGGAAAAATGAGCACGACAATCTTTCCGGGAAGGTATGTCCAGGGCAGGGATGTTAGAAAGCGCCTGGGCCAGGAGATGGAACGTTTTGGTGAGAATGGACTGGTGGTATGTGACCCCTACGTTTACCAGCATTACCTTCAGGACTTCCAGTCCTGTTTTGAATCGGTCAGGGCTCATTTTGAAAGGTTCGGGGGAGAATGCTGCGATGAGGAAATTGAGAGACTGGTGAAAATTGTAAAAGAGAAGAAGTCTGAAGTGGTGGTAGGCATAGGCGGGGGGAAAACCCTTGATACGGCCAAGGCCGTGGCTTATGAGTGTAAGATTCCAGTTATCATTGTGCCCACTTTGGCCTCCACCGATGCACCTTGCAGTGCTCTATCTGTTATCTACACCATCAATGGCGAATTTAAGAGGTATCTGTTCCTGCCCAGAAACCCGGACCTGGTTCTTGTTGATACTGAGATTATAGCCCGGGCTCCGGTCAGGTTGTTAGTAGCTGGAATGGGGGATGCTCTGGCCACCTGGTTTGAAGCAGAATCTTGCCAGAAGAAGCATGCTTCCAATATGACCGGCGATGTTGGCTCTATGACTGCATATGCCCTGGCCAGGCTGTGCTATGACACGCTTCTCTCCTATGGGAAATTAGCCCTGGCTGCCAATGAGAGACGAGTGGTGACGCCGGCCCTCGAGCGTGTAGTGGAAGCCAATACGCTTTTGAGCGGTCTGGGGTTTGAGAGCGGCGGTCTGGCTGCGGCTCATGCGATACACAACGGACTGACGGTATTAGAGCAGACACATAAATATTATCATGGCGAAAAAGTGGCCGTAGGGGTTCTGGCCTCTTTGTTCTTAACCGATAAACCGGCTGAAGTGATTGATGAAGTGTATAATTTTTGCCGCGACGTTGGATTACCAACAACTCTTGATGAGATCGGTCTGGGGAAGGCTTCAGATGAAGAGTTGATGAGGGTGGCTGAGGCGGCCTGCGCTCCTCAGGAAACCATTCATAACGAACCCGTGCCCGTCATACCCTATTCTGTTTTTGCTGCACTCAAGTCTGCTGATGCTGAAGGGGCGAGGCGTAAAGCGAAATAAGAAATCACTGGCAGACTCAGCTTAGAAACTCAGTCCTGACATTCGGGACGACCCAATCGATATGCACGGGGACATCGTTCTGTCCGCCCATGCCCTTGCTGTTGCCGTTGGCGAAGTGGATGGAGCCAAATATTTTTTCGGCCACCAGGGTATTCCAGCCTTTTTTCTGCACGTACTCGCCGGTGATGTTGGGATTGGTCCCGATGCCCAGCTCGGCCAGGATGTTGAAGTCCCGGCCTCCGAAAATCAGCGGTTTTACTTCTTTATCTATGTAAGCCTGAGCCTCCGGAGTGTCACCACGGACATCCACAAATCGACCCCTTTCCACGAAAAATCTTGCCCGATATTTTAAGGGGCCACTACCACCCCAGCCGGCCGGCACCGTGAAGTATCCATGAGAATTTCCCTCGTGAACCGGCACCGCGTAAGCTTCGGCCCCGGGCAGGTTGCCGAATTTTCCGGGTTGGGTGAGCACTCCGCTCGAAACATGAACCAGCTGCGGGTCTATTTCAACGGTAATGTCGGTGTCCTCGGCAATCACCCGGACATACCGGCTCTGTCTGAGTTTTTCAGCCCGGGCTTCAGTCTGCTGATGGAGCAGGTTGTAATCCACGTCCATCGGGCCGCCTTCTTCAAACATTTCCAGGGTGAAACCGGGCATGCTGGCCACCCGGGAACCTTTTTCGGTCTGAGTCTTACGGAATTTTGTATGGGTCAGAGAAAAGACTGTTGGCATAAAGATTATGTCCCTGTAGCCGATTCTTTCGTAAAGTTCCGGCGTGGCGTCAACGCCGCTCCGGGCTTCCGGCGGCACATAACTTAAAAGCTCCACCTCCACTCCGGCCTGCTGGAAAACTTCATACATTTTCTGGCAGAGCGCTGTGGCCATTTCAAATTTCTTAAGATGCTGTTCCCCGAAAGCCGGGTTCCAGTCCTGCCTGACGATGGCTACCTTTTCGCCATCCTTATAACCCAGGTTGACTTTGAGCGAATTAAGGATCGCCTGCTCAATCTTGTTCATGACCTCACCTCGTTTTTTATTTATTGGCGCAAGTATTTTACAGTATTTAGTATTAATTCGACAAAAAAATCTGTCTCTGCCGGCAACGGTCATGTATCTTGCTTATAGAGCCGGTCGGCGGGCCAAGCACCTGGCGCGAGTTTCTTGACCGGCATGGCGAAGGTGTCCATCACCTCGCTTTTGAGGTTAAGGGAATGGATGAGAAAATCAAGCTGCTGGCGGAACGTGGCCTCCCGCTTGCTCAGAATGGCAATTACGAAGGTGGTCGCTACGCTTATGTGGACGGCAGCAGACGCCTGTCCGTTATCCTTGAACTCCTCGAGAACTTTTAAGGCTATTCTGATGGCATTCTCTCCAGAGGGGCGGGGGAGGCAGGTGGGGCCGCCGCTGCCCTTCAAGGCAATTTCAGACCCGGGAAGCTCATGGACAAAACAGTCTGACCGGCGCAGGCTGTTAAGGGGCATCGAAAATTTATCCATCCCGGTCATTGAAAATTTATCAACCTCCTCATTCATATTTCCTCTACTTCAGGCTCACGTATGGGACCCGCCTTGACCTTCTTTTCAGGCGATAAAAGTTGCCCTTGATGTTGATGGTGGTGGGGTGATGAAGGATTCGGCCTGAAATTGGCGCGGCGATATAGCCAGCACCTTGCAGCCCGGGGTGGGGAATTTTTCTTAGGGTATTTCTACAAGCTGGCCCCCGCGTTCCAGGAGAAACCAGCAAAAAGCTCCGGGTGGCAGCCTTTTATAGACCCTGACCTGACCCGGACCCAGAACTGCTGTTCCTGGCTCTCTTTCGCCGGCTTATCAAAGAATTGCTATGGAGGGGAAAGCGGGTAGCCCCCGTCCCCATCTCTTCATTCCTTGATCCCGGCTAAATCGAGCAGGAAGGCGTACTGAAGCGCAGTTTCTTTTAAGCGGCGAAAACGGCCTGATGCCCCGCCGTGGCCAGCCTCCATGTTAGTGTAGAGAAGCAGCGGATTATTGTCGGTTTTCAGTTCCCTGAGTTTGGCTACCCACTTGGCCGGTTCCCAGTACTGAACCTGGGAGTCATGAAGGCCGGTGGTAACTAACATGGCCGGATAAGCCTTGGCCTCCACATTATCATAGGGCGAATAGGACAGCATGTAATCATAATATTCTTTGTCGGCCGGATTGCCCCATTCATCGAATTCGCTTGTGGTCAGGGGTATGGAGGTGTCGAGCATGGTGGTGATGACATCGACGAAGGGAACGGCGGCAATTACGCCCTTGAATAAATCGGGCCTCATGTTGACCACTGCTCCCATCAGTAGTCCTCCGGCGCTTCCTCCCATGGCGAATAACTTATCCGGGCTGGTGAACTTTTCGGCAATAAGATGTTCGGCGCAGGCAATGAAATCCGTGAAGGTATTTTTCTTCTGAAGGAGTTTACCGGCCTCGTACCAGTCCCGTCCGAGTTCCTGCCCGCCCCGGACATGAGCTATGGCATAGACAAAGCCCCGGTCCAGAAGGCTGAGCCTGGCCGAGCTGAAGCCCGGGTCTGTGCTGGCCCCGTAAGAGCCGTAGCCATAGAGGAGCAGAGGATTTTTCCCGTTTTTCTCCAGCCCCTTTCTGTAAACCAGAGAGATGGGAATTTTAACCCCGTCCGCGGCTGTAGCATACAGTCTTTCAGCCTGATAATTGTTCGGGTCAAAGTCCCCCAGGACTTCCTCCTGCTTGAGCAGAATTTTCTCTCTGGTTTTCATGTTGTAATCAAAGGTTGAATTGGGAGTGGTTAGAGAGGTATAGCCATACCGAAGCAGGTCGGTGTCGAATTCCGGGTTAACCGAAATATAAGCGGCGTAGGTCTCTTCTCCAAAGTCAAGGTAGTGCTCAGCCTTATCTTTCCATCTCATTATTCTCAGGTTGGTCAAACCATTTTTCCTCTCGTTGACCACCAGGAAATCCCTGAAGATTTCAAATTGCTGCAGCAGGACATCTTCCCGATGGGGGATAACATCAACCCAGTTTTCCTTGGTGGTTCGATTGACAGGAGTTGAGACCAGCTTGAAGTTTTTGGCGTTTAAGTTTGTCCTGATGTAGAACCTGTCTCCGAAATGGTCAACGCTGTATTCCAGCCCTCTTTCCCGGGGCTGGATGACCTTGAATTTACCTTCCGGGTTGCCGGCATCCAGGAACCGGTATTCATCGGAAAGAGTGCTGGTGGAGGCAATCATCAGGTATTTTTTAGATTTAGTTTTAAAAACAGAAGCGTTGAAGGTTTCATCCTCTTCACGATAGATTTCCACATCCTCTTTCGGGTCAGAGCCCAGGACATGCTTGAAGATTCTGTAGGGCCTGAGTGTGGTCTCGTCCTTAACGGTGTAAAACACGGTTTTATTGTCGTTGGCCCAGGCAGCATATCCTGTGGTGTTGGCAAGACGATCAGGCAGTATTTGCCCGGTGGCCAGGTCCTTGAAATAAATTGTGTAAAGACGACGGCTGACCGTGTCAACCCCGTAGGCAAGTATCTTATTGTCAGGGCTTACCGAGAGTCCGCTAACCTGAAAATAGGCATGTCCCTCAGCCATTTCGGGGACATTGAGCATGATTTCTTCTTCGGCCTCCAGGCTCCCCTTTTTTCGGCAATAGTAGGGATATTCCTTGCCCTCTTCGTAACGAGTATAGTAATAATAACCTTCCGACCGATAGGGAACGGACATATCAGTTTGTTTGAGTCGCCCGACCATCTCGGCGTAGAGTTTTTCCTGCAGCTTCTCGGTGTGTTTCATGGCGGCTTTTAAATATTCATTCTCTGCTTCCAGGTAAGCAATGACCCTGGGATTATTACGCTCATTAAGCCAGTAGTAATAGTCCACCCGGGTATGACCGTGGATGGTCAGCTCTTTTTTGATTTTTTCTGCGACCGGGGGTTTGGGTAACCCGGTCGAATCAGCTCCGGGCTTACAAGATTGGAATATGAATGTAAAAGCCGCCGTTAGAATTAAGAAAAAAGCAATAGGCCTGAGAGGCTTTTTCCCTAATAAAAACCGCATCTGATGCTCCTTTCAAGGGTGAAAAGAAAGATAAGGAATACTCTCACCCTCTTTCTGGTTTTTCGGTGATATTATATATAAAATCAGAATTCAATTGCCATCTTTTGTTCGGGGTGATAAATGGTGTCCGGCTTTAAGGCAATTTATTGAGGCAGCAGAGGTGAAACCAGGGCAGGCCGGAATTTATTGAAATCAGCGCTCCTTAGGACACTTAAGCTTATGGAAATTTCTAAACAGGCCTTCTTAAGAGGGGGCGGGTGAGGCAGGTGGGGCCGCCGCTGCCCTTGAAGGCGATTTCAGAGCCGGGAAGCTCATAGACAGAGCATCCGGCCCGGCGGAGGCGCCCGGCCGTGATCGGGTTACCTTCCAGGATTACTACCCGGCGGGGGCTTAGGGCCAGCACGTTGCAGCCCTGGGTGGAGAATTCTTCTTCGGGGATTTCTATAAGTTCAATACCACGTTCGAGAAGCAGCCAGTAAAAAGCCACCGGCAGCAGCCTTTTATAAACCACGGCCAGGTCCACATCAAGCAGGCTGATAAAACTCATCAGGTGCAGGACTTCCGCGGGGCCGCGCCAGTATGGCAGGTCATAAGCCAGAACCTTGACTCCGGGCGGCCGGAGAATTTCCTGGAGCTGTTCTATTCCTTCCCGGTTGGTCCTGAAACCGCGTCCGGCAATGAGGGTTTTTTGGTCCAGCCACAGCAGGTCGCCCCCTTCGGCCGTGGCTTTTCCGCTGAGCCTTCCGAGAACGGGCACACCCCAGCTTTTCAGGGCATCCTCGAACGCTGCCGGCTCGCCGTCTCTCTCCTTTTTCCCCATCTGCAGGATGATGGCTCCGGCCCCGGTAATGAGCACCGGGTCGTGAGTATAAATTGAATCAAGCGTGGTTCGCTCGTCAGCCGGAAGATAGAATATTTCCACCCCTTCCTGCCTGAGAATTTCTTCCAGCCTGGCGAATTCCTGGCTGGACCGCCTGAGGTCAGGCGCGGCTGTAAAGCCCAGCCCCCGCCATTCCCGCTCGATTTTCTCCTCACTCACAAAAGCCTCAGCCGGCCGCTTGACCACCACCCCGGTCAGCCGGCCCACCATGCTCTGCGCCCCGAAGTTATTATTCATAGCCTTTCTATAATAAAATAAAGTCGCCCCCGGGGCAAAAGGTGGTTTCCCTTCATTTGCCGGGAGAGCAAGCTCTATGAAAGATTAAGAATGGTCAAAAATAGGAGGAAAGTATTGTCCATAAAGAGAGTCGACGAAAGTCTAAAGGGTTTGACCTTGTGGCTGAGTTTATAACAGAGTCTGCCTGTGGAATAAAGTCTGATTCTATCCGGTGAGGCTTTTAATATCAAGCCTGGGGCATAAGTAATTGTGTAGTGACCCCAAAAAGCAAGACACTTTTTCGACATTTTTGAAGTAGAGATAGATTCGAAAAAGATGTCTTAACTGTTTTTCCGGCAAGCGACGATCTCCATCCGCTTCAGTCTCAGATGAAAAGTCCTCAACCTCATTCCTGCAATATGTACCGGGGCACGACCGCTGAAGGGCAGGTGGAAGACCTGAAAGTTGAAGCCAGATTCTAAGGGAAGGGATATTTTCTGATTTTAATGGTCAGTGATAAGAACTCTGGCGTTTTGATTTAAGTGAGAGCTGCCCCAAGTCTGGTCTTTCCAGATCAATATTGGTAATTGGGAAAAAATCCAGTTGGTCGGTTCTATTTCTGAAGATAGCCATGGCTGGAGGGTGGCTCTGGCAAGGGAAAAAAAATTAAATACCCGGACTATCAACTCTGTCTGACCGATGTGGCTTTCCGGTCTGAAGGGACGCACGGGAAAGAAGACGCTGAACCGAAAAAATATACCAGCCCGACTTATGAAGGTAAGGCCTGATTAAAAATTAGCCAGCTTAAAAGAATCCTTTTTCCTTCATCCAGCTATCGTTAAAAATTGTACTAAGATAGCGGAAGGCACTATCCGGAAAGATGGTAATTATTCGGGCAGGTCGGTCGAGCTCCCTGGCTATTTTCAAAGCTGCCCACAGGGCTGCACCCGAGGAACCGCCTGCCAACAGGCCTTCCTTTCTGACCAGTTCTCGGCAGGTCAAAAAAGCATCCCGGTCAGTAACCTGGACAATTTCATCGATGGGGCCAAAATCGGCACAACCTATGATGAATTCATCTCCGAGCCCTTCAATCGAATACCTAACCGGTTGCGATCTTTTTCCGGTATAAAAATAATCATAGAAAACTGAACCAACGGGATCTACAGCTATTACCTTAATTCTGGGATCCTTTTCTTTTAAATATTTGCCCGCTCCACCAATAGTTCCGCCTGTTCCAATTCCGGCAATAAAATAATCAATGCGTCCCTCCATTTGTTCCCATATTTCTGGCCCGGTGGTCAGATAATGGGCTTCATTATTATCTCGATTATTATGCTGGTCCGGGAAGAAACAATCCGGTATCTCAGAGGCTAATCTTGGCGTGATATTATTGTATGAGTCAGGATGCTCTGGGGGAAGAGAACTGTCCACTTTTATCAATTCTGCACCCATGGCTTCTAACATGTTCATCTTTTCTTTGGATAGGCAATCTCTTACCACCACCTTTAATCTGAAACCAAGCTGAATGGCCACCAGAGCCAGACCCAAGGCCATGTTGCCCGAAGAATTTTCAATAATGATATCACCTGGTTTTGTTCTGCCTTCTTTTAGGGCTTTGGCCACCATATAAAAGGCACTACGGTCTTTGATACTGCCGGTAGGATTTAAGAACTCCAGCTTGGCGTATATTTCAGCTTTCAATCCTTGACCAAAATTATTGAGACGCACCACAGGCGTCTGCCCGATGAGCTGCAAGACATTATCATAAACGCCGTTTCTCAGCATCTTTTCCCTGGTTAGTAAGTTAAATTTGCAAAAAAAATTACCAAACAAAATAACTGATGTCAATTTCGATAAGGCTCTTCAGCCAGAAGTGTGGTGGATAAGGAGGGAGAGGATGGCAGTCAGGATAAATGAGAGCAGGACTTTCTTGAGGTAGACTTCTTGACAGATATAGAGATTTTTGTTATCAATCAAAAGATGAAACTGAGAGAATCGATTTTCAGTGAGGATGTCCTCTTCCCGACGGCTCTCTTTTTTAAGATAAACGAAATAAACGCCTCCATGATAATGCCTGCCCGAGTACAGGATAGGATTTAAGATCCTGTACCGGGTTTCCCAGCCAGCCTCTTAAATCCGCCTGTGCTCGGCTTTCCAGAATCCTTAACTCGTTATGTCATTGTCTATTCTTTTTACGAGTCCGAAATGAAGGAGAAAATAAAAAGGAGAATCAATATAAAGGAGCCGGGCTCATGAATCCAGAAAAATATAATCCCGATATATCCTGGTGTTTACCTGATAAAAAACATTTCTGGTCCAGGGCTGGTCTCCGTTTATCTCGAACATCTGCTAACCTTGAACTGGTCATTAAAGCCAATCATCTTTACCTCCTGGCTATAAAATACATTGACCCGGTTATCTATCACCTTACTGCCCCGGCCGGTTTTTTCCCCGCCCGGCTTATTCCGGCTTCTTTTGAAAACATTAAGAGTTTAACCGTGTTTGCTTCCACTCTGGGACAGAGACTCGACAGGCTGATCAATGACCTCGGCGAGAAAAATCATGCTCTCGAAGTTTTGCTCCTGGAGGCCTGGGGCTCAGAATCCCTGGAAACCCTGAACCGCAGTTTTGATTGTTATCTGAGGAAGAATTTTGGACCGGGCACCCGGCGTTTTTCACCTGGTTACGGCTCTGTGGAAATTAGGATGAATTCTTTCCTTGTCCGGCAACTTCTCCGGATTCCGGAATCAGAAATAGAAGTCCTGGAAAGCGGTGTTATGCTGCCCAGGAAAACCACCACCTGTCTTATAGGATGGTACCATGAACAGAAATGAATTTTCTCGTCTTTTAGAAGAAAAAATTCTCTTCCTCGATGGCAGCTATGGCACTGAACTTATAAAAAGAGGTCACCGGGAAAAACTGATTGAAATACTCAACCTGACTGCTCCGGATGAGGTCCGGAAACTCCAGGAAGAATATCTGGAAGCCGGGGCTGATATCATCCAGACCAACACTTTCAGCGCCAACCGCCTCAAACTCCGCAGTTATCACCTGGAAGGTGAACTGGAAAGAATAAATCGGGCCGCAGTTAAGATTGCCAGGTCGGCCGGCTCCGGTAATCAGCTTGTTTTTGGCGACCTTGGCCCGACGGGCCTGTTTCTTGAGCCGCTGGGAGAACTTTCCTTTGAGCTGGCTTACCAGACCTTCCAGGAGCAGGCCAGGACTTTGATTGAGGCCGGCGTAGATGGTCTGATTCTGGAAACCATGTCCGACCTAAAGGAACTCAAGGCGGCTGTTCTGGCCGTTAGAGATCTCAACTCTGATCTGCCCCTAATCGCCCAGATGACCTTTGACGATAAAGGTCTATCGGTCACCGGCACCTCAGTAAATATTTTCTGCTCAGTGCTCAACGACTTAGAGGTGGATGTCATCGGCCTTAACTGTTCCCTGGCTCCGGAGCAGATGCTTCCACTATTCGGCGAACTTTCCAGGTACAGCTTAAAACCTCTCTCTATTGAGCCAAATGCGGGGAAGCCCGCTCTTTCTAAAGGTCAGGTGATTTATCCAACTTCTCCACTGGAGTTTGCCCTGTATGTTAAAGATTTTGTCGAGCTGGGAGCAAATATCGTCGGTGGATGCTGTGGCATCGGTCCAGAGCACATCAAAGCCATGACCGGGCAGATTGGCCGGGCCAGGCCTAATAAAAGAAGGGTAGAACAGGTTCAATGTATTACTTCCAGAACCAGGCTGAAACAAACCGAGCCCTTTCTCCTGATCGGTGAAAGGATTAATGCCAGCGCCAGGAAAACACTCCAATCCCAGATTCAAAAAGAAAATTTCTCTGAAATTCTCAGGCTGGCCCGGGATCAGGAAACAGAAGGGGCAGATGCTATAGACCTCAATCCGGGGATTGAAAAGCTTATCAACCGGGAGCAGGTAAAAAAATTAGTGCAGGAACTCGACCGTCATTCCACGCTGCCCATCAGTTTTGATTTTCAGGATGATTCTCTGCTGGAGGTGGCCCTGCGCGAATATCCTGGACGACCGATCATCAACTCCTCGACTGCTGAAGAAGCACATCTGATGCATCGGCTTAATCTTGTCCGCCGGCATGGAGGAATACTTGTTGTTCTAACCATGGAAAAGGAAGTTCCAGAAACAGTTGAGAGCCGGTTGGCTGCTGTCAAAAAAGCTATTTCCATTATCACCCAGACCGGCCTCAGCCTGGAAAGAATATATTTTGACCCGCTGGTTCTGCCTCATGGTACAGGTAATGATTACCACATTACGCTTGAGACTATTCGTCAGCTTAATTTTCTCGGGCTTAAAACAATCATTGGCCTTTCCAACCTAAGCGTCGGGTTGCCCGAAAGAGAAAATCTGAACGCTGCTTTCCTCGCCCTGTGTCTTGAAGCGGGTCTGCGGGCCGTAATCCTGAACAGCGCAGAACAGGCCACCATGAAAGTATTATCGGGGGCACTTGAACTCAAGCAGCTCAAAAGGGTGAAGACGGAAATCGGCCAGGAAGACCATTTGTTGAATTTGCTCCTGCGGGGCCAAAAGAATGAATTGTTCAAAACCATTTCACTTCAGCTTGAAGAAAAAGACCCTCTCTGGTTAAGTCAGCACTGGCTTTCACCAGCCATGGAAAAAATCGGCCAGCTTTATGCCGAAAGAAAAATTTTTTTGCCTCATCTGATTCTGGCCGCCGAAACAGCTCAAACGGCCTTTGATTTTTTCACCAGCCTGATTCCAGAAAGCCTTTCTCACAAAAAAGACCGGATAATACTGGCCACGGTCGAAGGTGATGTCCACGATATCGGTAAAAAAATTGTGGCCACAATTTTGAAAAGTTCCGGATTTGAAGTCATTGACCTCGGTCGCAATGTTCCAGCCGGAATAATTGTGTCTGAGTGCCAGAAAAACACACCTGACCTGGTTGGTCTTTCAGCCATGATGACCACCACGGTCGGTCGAGTGAAGGAAGTAAAGGAAGCTCTGCAGGCCGCCGGACTGGCTATTCCGGTGATGGCCGGGGGCGCTTCTATGAATAAAGAGCTGGCTGAGAGATTTGGCGTTCAATACGCCCGCGACGCCGTGGAGGCTCTCGGCCTGTGTAAAAGACTTATTATCCGGGAGTCGAAAAATGAAAATCACGGATAAAATTAAACAGGGAAGAATCCTGTCAATTGAAATACTTCCACCGGATAGGGGAAAAAATCTGGAGGAAATATATAAAGTTCTTGACCGCCTTCTGGAGTTCCCGGTTGATTTCATCAGCGTTACCAGACATCCACCAGAAATAACATACCTGGAGTTACCGGATAAAATCATCAAGGTACCAGAAGTTAAAAGACCGGGATCCATCGGCATCACCGCTGCATTGTTGAATAGATACCGGATAGAAGTTATCCCGCATGTTCTCTGCTACGGGCTCAGCAAATACGAGCTCGAGGACATGCTTATAGATCTTTATTTGCTCGGGGTCAGAAATCTTTTCATCGTCAGGGGTGAATACGAAAATCATCGGCCGGGTGAGACTCAGGATGAATATCATCATGCCCAAGAACTCGTAAGACAGGTGGCTGCCCTGAATCGCGGTCAGTATCTTTATCCCTGTGAAAACCCTGAGCCAACTGATTTCTGCATCGGGGTAGCGGGTTATCCGGAAAAGCACCCTGAATCTCCCAACCCGACCGAAGATCTGAAAAACCTTAAAGCCAAAATAGAGGCCGGCGCAGATTTCGTCTTTACCCAGATGATTTTTGATTTTGAAATTTATAAAAGGTTCATCGACCGAGCTGCTGTTTTTTCTCTTGGTGCACCTATCATCCCCGGCATAAAACCCGTCGTCAGCCTTAAAACTGTCTATAATCTGCCCGGAAAATTTTACGTCACAATTCCTGAAGAATTAATCTGCCGCTTGCAGGAAGCGAGAACGCCAGAAGATGAATTCAGGGCCGGAACAAAATATATGGCCGGTCTGGTGCAAAAAATGCTAAATCACGGGGCTCCAGGAATTCACATCTTCACCATGGGCAAAGGTGAAGCCACCCGTGCTCTTCTGGAAGCGGTTTATGGCCGGCAAATATGAGCATCACGCTAAAATCACCGATCAAGGGGAAAGCAGGAATGATTAATTTCCCGGACAAAGAATCAGACTTTTTTTATTAAAAACTCAAAAATTCCAAAGGAGGTTTCATGTCAAATGAACTGGAATTCAATCAGGGCGTGGGAAAATACCTTCAGGAAGCAAGAAAAAATCTGATGGAACAGGAAGAGATTAAAAGAAGAACCAGTAGCTTGAAATTTGACACCATTGCGGTACACGGGCTTTATTCCATCGATGAAGCCATTATCCGGAACCAGGGTGCAGTCATAGAACCTCTTTACCTGGCCACCTCTCAGGGGTATCGCGACTCTGACGAGCTGGAAGCGGCTCAGGCCTATCTTATTCCGGGCTGGGCCTATACCAGAATATCCAACCCAACAACTTATTACTTAGAACAGGCGCTGGCCCTGCTTGAGGGATATCAGAGCGGTTATGAAACTTCTTGCGCCGTAACTTCCTCGGGAATGGCCGCTATTAATCTGGCCACTGAACCCTTTCTGGTAAAACAGAAAGAAGGACCCGAACGAATTAACTTCGTTTCTTCTGTTCAGGTTTATGGCGGGACATATCAACTGTTTTCTGTGAGAAAAGCCAGGGAACGAGGACTGGAGGTGCGCTGGATTGAGCATCCTGAAGAGCTGGAAGAGTGGAAAGCAAAAATCGATGAAAACACGCGGTTTCTTTATGTTGAAGCGCCGAGCAACCCCCGGCAATCTTTCTGCGAGATTAAGTCTCTGGCTGATTTAGCTCATGCCTGGGAAATACCGCTTATTGTTGATGCCACCTGTGCCACCCCGGCCCTGATGAGACCGATAGCCTGGGGCGCAGACATTGTAGTCCATTCCCTGACCAAATCCATGACTGCCAGCGGACTGGCCATCGGTGGTGCTATAATCAGCCGCCGGCCCATTATTACCAGGTTGAAAAATCCAGACCCGAAGTTTAAAGAAAACTTTGCCGAATATTTAAAATTCTGGCCGGCCAGGGATTATGGGTCGGCTATTTCTCCTTTCAATGCTCTCTTAATACTTAATGACCTTAGAACTCTCAGAATGCGCATGGACTTTTTGAGCCAGAACTGTTTGAAAGTGGCAGAGTTTTTAAGTCAGCATCCGCGAGTCAGCCGGGTTGATTACCTTGGTCTGACTTCCCACCGGCTGCATTCGCTGGCCAGCAAGTATCTGAAGCTGGTTGATTCAGATGACGGCCGGGGTCAGCCAGTAAATCGGTACGGGCATCTTTTGAGTTTCAGAGTCGAGGGAACTCCCGATAATGCCCGAAAAGTATTTGACCGCCTCCGTCTTATTTTCCGAGCCACTGACCTCGGACGTATAAAAAGCCTGGCCACCATTCCGGCCATATCCACTCACCAGCAACAGGGAGAGGAAGCCAGAAGGTTGGCCGATATTCCACCTCAGCTTATCAGACTTTGTGTGGGGGCAGAAAATCCTGATGATATAGTTGAAGACCTGAATCAGGCCCTGAATTATTTATGATTTCAAAAGGGCCGGGGAAAAAGAAGTTCTCTCCGGCCCTCCCCTTTAACCCGGCCATCTGAACACCCCGTTCTCCGGACTATAGCCGGTTTTCTCTCCAGAATTTATTTCAAAGTTTCCCGGTCAGTCTGCTGGCCGGTCTGAATTAAAAATCCTGAGCATAAATTTAGGTTATAACTGAAATCGATCCCGATCTTAAGCGGCCCCGGCTCGCTTGAGACCAGTATTTTTTCTGTAATTTCAGCTTATGACATGTAATGGTTCCTGTCACAGAATAATGTTATATTCAGGTAACAAAAGTATCCCCGGAAGAGTGAGGATTTGATTCTGCTCTCTCGTCGGCTGTTTTCTTCTGGAAATGTTCCCGGTGGAGAGCTCTTATTGTCTCTAAAGCATCCTTATTTTTTACAATCAGGTAGATGGCCACTTCGGATGCTCCACTGGAAAAGAATTCCAGATTAATCTTATTCCGGGCCAGAATGGAAAAAATGCGATCTGCTATTCCAGGTGTCTCTCTCACCCCGGTGCCCACACAGGCGATAAGGGCCAGGTCATTTTCTATGGTCAACTTCCTGATGGCTGGTTCCTTGAGTTTAATTATAATCTCTCGAGCTTGTTCAGCGGCCGTTTGGTTCAGAATCAGGTTAATACAGGTCTGGGAAGTTAAAACTGTCAGAATGTTTATTTCTTTCTCTGAGAGGCGTGAGCCGATCTGGCCAATTATTCCGGGTTTATAACCGACACCAGGACCTTCTATTCTGAGCACCGAAATATCTCTATTGATGGAAAAACTCTTGATTATATTTTTGCAGCGAACAGGATTTCTGGTGATGGTGGTACCGCTGATTTCGGGTTGTTCATAGTTTCTGATTTCGACGGTAATTTTCCGGTCGGAAATGGGCTCCCAGACTTTAGGATGGAGAATCTTTGCTCCAAAATAGGAGAGCTCTGCCGATTCAGTTCGACTCAGAACAGGGATTAAAGCGGCCTGGGCAACAATAGACGGATCGGCCGTCAGGAAACCGGCCACATCTTTGAAGGTGATCAGAGTCTCCGCCTGCAATCCTCTGGCCAAGACCGCGGCGCTGTAATCAGAACCGTTGCGGCCCAGGAGAGCTACCTGACCATCTTCTGTGCAACCAAAATAACCGGTAAACACCGGAAGGAAAGAACCGGCTTCAATTTCCTGCCGGACCCAGAGAAAGTTTTTATCAAATTTTTGCAGATTGACCTCAGCTTCCTCGGACTGGCGGTCCACAACAAGTCCGATCCGGTCGCTTTCATAGACCCTGGCTTTCCGACCCGTTTCTTCAAAAACCAGAGCCAATAAGAAGGCAGACAGTCTTTCTCCGGAACTCAGGACACGGGCTTTTAATCCAGGACTGGTTTCACCTACCAGACTTATTCCCTGGAGAAGACGGTCCAGATTATCAAAAATCCCGGAAAAAATTTCTGTGGCTTTTCCGAACCTTTGCAGCGAAAGAAGTTCAGAAGCCAGAACAAGATGTTTTTGCCGGATATAATCAAGTGTTCCTCTGTAATTTTTGTTTTGGCTGAGAGACTTGTAGTAGGCATCAAGCAGCAGGTCGGTAATTCCTTGAAGAGCTGAAACCACCACGGCCACTTTTTCCTTCCGGTTTTTGATGATTAAAGCGGCCTTGAGGATGGAAGAGCTATCTTTTAAACAGCTTCCTCCGAATTTAAGCACGGATTTTACTTTTTCAACGGTCTTTGACTTCTGTTTGACCATTTTATCCTCCATTTAATCCAGGTATCCAAGAGTAAGAGCCAGTTCAGCGGTCAGCAAACAGTTACCGGCTGCACCGCGGATCAGGTTATTGACTGAAATCAAATAGCGGAGTGAATGGTTCTGGTAGCGCAACCGACCAAGACAGACGGCCATTCCCCGGGCGGCTTCTGGGGTTCCCGCCCAGAGGTCATAAGCGGGTTGCGGACGATTCTCTTCGTCCAGCATTAGAATTGGTTGTTCAGGGGCTGAAGGGAGAGAGGCCTTGGCCAGCCCGGGGAATGAGACCATTCGGTGGATTATTTCTTCAAGATGGGGTGGATTTTGAAATTCCACTTCAACATCAATTAAATGACCAAACCGGACCGGTACACGCGCGCAGGTGGCCAGAACCGGGAAGGAATTATTTATTATCTTATAGCTGTTATACGAGCCCAGAATTTTTTTTGTTTCTATGGCTATTTTTTGTTCTTCGTTTTTGATAAAAGGAATAACATTGTTATAGATGTCAAGAGTTCGGAGGCCAGAGAATCCGGCCCCCGATATTGATTGAAAGGTTGTCAGTCTGACTTTTTTTACTTCCCAGTTAAGCAGGGGTTTGAGACTGAGGGCCAATCCGGCCACGCAACAGTTGCTGCCAGCAGCGATAAACCCGCCGTATTTTTCTTTCTGAAAATTTACGAGAGCCAGATGTTCCTGGTTTACTTCAGGGATAGCCACGGGCACATCATCAAGCAGCCGGCAGGCAGAAGAATTGGTGAATACGGCCAGCCCCTGGTTTCGGAGAGGAGGTTCTATTTCCCGGCTTACCGAAGCGGGCAGAGCACTGAAAACCACCCGGATATCTTCATCTTTTAACCGTGTGGCCAGGTTGGTCCCGAGAACTTGCATGGTCAGGCTGGAAATATGCTCTGGCAAAGGTGAGGCTAAAGGACATTGGCTGGCTGGAGAGAAAAGCTCTGGCCAGGCCAGCTCCTTAAATTTTTTCCCGGCATTTTTTTCTGATGAGGTAAGGAAGCTCAACTCAAAATAAGGATGACCGGCCAGTAGCCTGACAAAATATTGGCCGACGAGACCAGAAGCACCGAGAACGGCCACCTTTAATTTTCTCTTTCCAGGTTTAAACTCCTGACCTGAATGTTTTCCCCGTCTGGTTGAAATCTGTTCTTTATCTTCATTTAAGGTCCGGGTTGAATTCACCATAGTTGTACCTCCTGAGAGAAATGGAAGCAGACAGATGATATCTGTCATCTGATGGGCGGAATCACCGAATACCTGCCTTCATAAAGAAGGCAAGCATTCGGTCTTCACATTATCATGCTGGGGAGATTAAGGGAGGGAAAAAATATAACAAAATTCAAAATGGCAGCAAAATTATTTTGGCCGTTGACCTGAGCTACAAACCCTTCCATCCTGTTTTCCTCTTTGTTTGCGAAAAATAGCAGAAATGCGATGGTCTGTCAAGGAGTTCTGGCCACACTCCCCGCTATTTTTTTCACCACACTTCTGGCTGAAGAGCCAGGTGGTTTTCCTTCATTTGCCGGGAGAGCAAGATCTATGAAAGGTTAAGAATGGTCAAAAATAGGAGGAAAGTATTGTCCATAAAGAGAGTCGACGAAGGTCTAAAGGGTTTGACCTCTTGGTTGAGCTTATACCAGAGTCTGCCAATATTAATAAGGTTTGATTTTTCTTGACAGGCTGATAATATAAAACTGAGGTATAGATAATTGCTAATTTTAAAAGGGGGTATCAATATGAACAAATCTGATTGCTTTAAAGTACTGTTTATCGGTTTAATACTCCTCTCTTTGCTCTTTTTACCAGCCTGCAAAGGAAGCGATAAAGTTGAGATAAAATCGGAAGATGGCGTTACCGTAGTTTACAATCCCAGGAACCCGGCGCCGCCCAGCGGCCTGAGGACCACCTTATTCACAACAGAGGACCTGGTGCTTGGGGTCAAAGGGTCGAGCGAAGAGGCCATGCTGGACATGCCTGTTGCTGTTGATGCTGACGATTCCGGCAACATTTATGTCCTTGACCGGAAGGCAGTGCAGATCAAGGTCTTTGACCCGCAGGGGCAGTTTATCAGGGCTCTCGGCCGACACGGTCAGGGACCGGGGGAGTTCCAGAGCCCGGTTTACTTCCAGATTACCCCGCAGCAAAATATCATGGTTACTGATCCTGCTCTGCGGCGGGTGAGCCTTCTCGGACTTGATGGGCAGTTTGTCAGGAACCTGTCCGCCGGTAAGATGTGGATGCTTATGCAGGCAAAAATGGATGTCACGGGTAATATCGCCGGGAGCCACACGGTAATGGACCAGGATTTCAGAACAGAGCTGGCCCGCTTTAACCCCGAGCTGGAACCACTCCATACTATTGCCAGTATTCCTATTGCCCGAAACGATGTTTTTAACCCCTATTTTCCCCGCCTTAATTTTGACCTGACCCCGGAAGGAGATGTCGTCTGGGGAATCACCACTGAGTATGAATTTAAGGTGGTTAATCGGGAAGGAAAAATCATCAGAAAGATAATCAAGAAGTATGACCCTGAAGTTCTTACCCAGGCTGATCGGGACAAAAGATCAAAAGAACTCTGGGGCGACCAGGGGCCTTCAGCGGATATGAAGGTGGAGTGGCCCCAGCATTTTCCGCCGGTTCAGGATTTCATCCTGGATGACCGCGGCTGGCTTTTTGTCAGGCCGTTTGTGAAAGAGCAAAAGGGGAAAGATGTTCTCTACGACGTTTTTGACACCGAGGGCCGCTACGTGGCCAGGGTTTTTCTTCCGGCCGTGGCCCGGCGGATAAAGGCCGGCAAGCTGTATACAATTGAAGAAGACGCTGAAGGCCTCCTTCATGTCAAACGCTACACCATGGAATGGAAATGACCGATTAAATCTAAAGCACCTGGTCTCAGGCTGATTTTCTTGTTTTGATAGAGGGAAATGTGGGTGGCTATTGATTTTTAAGCAGCCATGGTAGAAATGAGGTACAAGGTTTCTTGTTTGATACTATGATCATTCTTTAATGATGCGCTATCTATGATTTCCTGACCTGAAAGAAGATGCAATTTGACTGTAATAAGAAGGGATGATAATTTTAAGCAGGTAGCAAGGCTAACTATAAGAAAGGAGAGCAACATGGGTGGGCTTACCTATAAGAAAGCAGGAGTTAATATTGACGAGGCGGATTCATTCGTTCAGAAGATAAAGCCGCTGGTCAAGATGACCGAGCGGGCGGAAGTCCTGGGCTCAATCGGGGGATTTGGCGGGTTGTTTGCCCCGCGGCTTAAAGGAATGAAGAGGCCGGTGCTGGTCTCCTCCACTGATGGAGTCGGCACCAAGCTCATAATTGCCGACCTGCTCAAAAAATATGACACCATTGGCATTGACCTGGTGGCCATGAACGTTGATGACGTGGTGGTTCTGGGGGCCGAGCCGCTATTCTTCCTCGATTACATTGCCACCGGCCGTTTGGATAAAAATCAGATGGTTGAGGTGGTCAGGGGAATAGTCCGCGGCTGCCGCGAGGCCAACTGCGCCCTGATCGGTGGAGAAACTGCAGAGCTTCCGGGGCTCTATGAACCCGGCAAATGGGACCTGGCCGGTTTCTGCGTGGGTATCGTGGATGCGGAAAAAATCATTGATGGCCGCCATTGCAGAGCTGGCGATAAAGTAATCGGCCTGGCTTCCTCCGGCCTGCACAGCAACGGCTATTCCTTAGCCCGCCGTGTTTTTTCGGAAGAAGAAATCAAGAACAAATGGGGAAAAGAACTGCTCAAGCCGACCAAGATATACACCGCTGTAATTCTTGAAGCGCTGAAGAAGATTAAAATCAAAGCCATGGCTCATATCACCGGCGGCGGTTTCTACGACAACATCCCGCGGGTTATCCCGGACGGACTCCGGGTGGTAATTCACAGGGGTACCTGGCCGGTTCTTCCCATCTTCAACGAAATACAGCGCCGCGGCCAGGTGGCCGAGCGCGAGATGTTCCGCACCTTCAACATGGGTATCGGTCTGACCCTGGTCGTCAGCCCGAAAGAGGTCGAGCCGGCCCTCAAGCTATTCCAGAAGCTGGGCCAGAAAGCCTACCTCATCGGCGAGCTGGTCAAAGGACCACATGAGGTGGTGATCGAATAGAGCGATTGGGTTGATAGATTTCATCCAGGCAGGGTCTATATCACTTTTTATCGAAACATCCATTAAAAATAAATTAAGCCTCTCGGCCATTTATAACATGGAGTTTTAATTGACCGTAGAGGTTTTAAAAAATGTCTTTCTGTTTGATAATCTGAATAGGTCTCTCCCCCGGAGCCTTAACTCTTTTCTTCATCTCTGAAAAATATTTAAGCCAGGCTTTTATCCTGACATTGGGAGCATTATTTCCCTCTCCCTTTATTTTACACCTGAAATGAAATCCAGTAATTATCTAAACAGGTTCTGCTTTTTTGACCTCATTTTCTTCAGAAGCAATTCAAGGAAGACTCAGGCTTTTTGTCTGAAGCAGCGGTCCTTTCCTTTCCCGGCTTTTTTAATTATATTCAATTATATTCAATGAAAAACTAGGCCCGATGACCTGCCAGCCCGGGTTCCTTAACCATCATGATGTTTATTTAATCATGTCAGATTTTGCCTTTCTGGCCAGGATAGCGTCTTTCAGCGGAACGAGCATGGGCTGTGAGGCCTTCAGTTCTGGCCAGCAGAGAGGCGGTCCTGGCCAGCGTTTTTACAGCCCGGTCTTCAATTTTTATTTGGTAGACAAATTTGAAAAAATCCACACAGTTAAGACCGCCTGTATAGCGACTGGCTCCGTTGGTTGGTAAGATGTGGTTGCTGCCAGAGCAGTAATCGCCAAAAACTTCGGCAGAGTTCTGACCGAGGAAAAGACAGCCATAGTTGGTTAAAGATCTGGCATATTTTTCCGGATTTTCTACAAAAAGAGATAGGTGTTCGGGTGCTATCCGGTTGGCTATGGCGCAGGCCTGCTGGGGCTTTGAGCAGATGATTATCAGGCCGTTATTTCTGAGGGCTTCAGAAGCAACCCGTGGTTCAGGCAGCTGGCTGAGCTGGAGTTCAAGCTCTCTTTTTACCTGAAGCGCCAGCTTTTTGCTCAGGCTGACCAGGACCGGCCTGGCCAGCACATCATGTTCGGCCTGAGCCAGAAGGTCGGCGGCCAAGAGCTCAGCCCGGGCCGAGCTGTCGGCAATAATTGTAAGCTCGGTCGGGCCGGCGATAAAATCAATATCAACTTTTCCGTACAATAATTTCTTGGCGGCAGTGACGTAGATGTTTCCGGGTCCAACAATCTTATCCACCGCTTTGATGGTCTCGGTGCCCAGAGCCATGGCGGCGATGGCCTGAGCCCCACCTATTTTATAAACTTCTTTAAGGCCAAGAAGGTCAGCCAGAAAAATTATTTCTGGTGGGATATTTCCTGTTTTATCAGGTGGGGTACATATGATTATTTCTTCAACTCCGGCTTCCAGAGCCGGAATGGCAGCCATGTAAAGAGAAGAAATAAGCGGATAACGACCGCCGGGGACATAAATTCCTGCTCTTTTAATAGGCCTTAATTTTTGCTCGAGGATTACTCCGGGTTGAGGTTGTATCCTGAAATGGCCGGCCCGCTTTAAGTTCTTAACCTGTCTTCGGGCTACCCGGCGAAGATTTTTGATGGCCCGGGCCAGAGCTTTTTTCAATTGTGGGTTAAGTCTGGCGCAATTTTTAAGTTCTTCTTTCAGGTCCACTTTTATAGAGGATAGAAAGCAGGCATCATATTTCAGGGTTAATTCTCTGAGTGCCCGGTCACCATTTTTGCGGACCTGTTCGATTATGGCTGTAACCTTTTCCAGTACGGCCGGGTCAATATCCTGGAACTTCCCGAGATCCTCCAGGGGCAAATTTCGGTAATTGAACACCTTCATTTTCTTTACCTCCAGAGTTATTTGATCTTCAAACCGGCTGTTTTTTCGCTCCGGCCGCTCCTTCGTCGTCTTCTCAACTCTCCCAGCACCTGAGTCAGGTCAATGTCTTCTCTGACCAGAAGAACGGTCAGGAAATAAATGAGGTCTGAAGCTTCCCGGATTATTTCATCCGGCCTTCTGGCCATAATCAGTTCTCCTGCTTCCTCCACTAACTTTTCCCGTACCGTGCGGTCATCCAGACTGGCTGTGTAAGAGCCGGGGTAATGGTTGTTCAGCCTATCTTTGATAATGTCTTGAAGTTCAAAAAGGCTAAAAGGCCAGAGGCCAAAGCAGGACTTTCTTCTTTTGTGACAGGCTCCATTTCCGAGCTGCCTGACCACAAACAAAAGACTATCGCCATCACAATCGCTGCGGACTCTTAGCAACTTCTGAAAATTGCCCGAGGTTTCTCCTTTAACCCAGATTTTGTTTCTTGAGCGTGAATGGAAGCAGGCCTGCCACCGCAGCAAAGACTCTCTCAGCGATTCAGATGAACTCCAGGCCAGCATCAGAACCTGGCCCGCTTCGTCAGCCACCACCGTTGGCAGGAGCCCCTGATCTCCCTTCTGCCAGTTGAGGCTGGCCAGGAAAGCCTCATTCAGGGAGATTTTCCCGGAATAAATAGACATCCCCAGCTGAACATCCATTTCCATACTGCTCAAAGCAGCAATTTCTTCAACAGTGGTGATTCCACCGGCGGCCGTAACCGGAAGAGAACTTTCCTGTTTTATTTTCTCGAAGAGCTTGAGATTTGTTCCTTCCAGGCAGCCTTCCCGGTCAACTACCGTTACCAAAAACTCAGAGACATATTCACTGACTTCAGGAATAACCTTAAAGATGTTAACTCCGGTGTTTTCTGTCCACCCTTTTATTACCACCTCTTGGCCGTAGCAATCGAGAGCCAGAATCAAACTATCTGCCCCGACGGCCTCTTTGAGCTGCTGGAGAAAATCATGGTTGATTCTGCCTTCCTTCCAGGCAGAGGAACCGATTATAATTTTGGCGGCGCCGGCTGACAGCAGGTCTGAAGCCTGTTCGGCGGTCCGTATTCCTCCACCCACCCGGCATTCATACCGCTGGCAGAGTTTCTGGATTAAATCTAAATTGTTACCCTGGCCCAAGGCGGCATCCAGATCTATTACGGCCAGCGGTCCGTAGCGGTGAAATTCTGCAGCCAGAGCCAGGGGATTTTCTCTTTCCAGCACCAGTGTTTTTCCCTGTCTCAGCTGAACTGCTTTTCCCTGTCTCAGGTCTATGGAAGGAATGATCATCTTACCCTTACTCCTTTCGTTCTTAAAAATTCTTTTACCTGAGGAATGGTCAGCCGACCATAGTGGAAAGCTGAAGCCAGAAGAACCGCATCGGCTTTTCCCCGAATGATTGCTTCTTCAATATGGTGCAATTCCTTACCGCCACCAGAGGCGATAACCGGTATCTTTACGGCCTCTCCGGTTTTTATTAGAAGTTCAAGGTCGTATCCAGCTCCGGTCCCATCGCGATCAATTGAATTGAGGAGTATTTCTCCGGCTCCAAGTCTTTCCACGGTTCTGGCCCAGTCGAGAGCATCGAGCCCGGTGTCCTTCTGGCCGCCGTGAGTAAAAACATGCCAGCCGTGGCTGGCTCTGGCCGCATCTATGGAAATAACCACGCACTGGGAACCGAAACGTCTGGCGGCTTCGGTTATGAGGGCCGGGTTTTCCACAGCGGCTGTACCCAGAGAGACCTTATCCGCCCCGGCCAGCAGGAGATTACGGATGTCTTCGGCCGTTTTTATTCCCCCTCCCGCCGTCAGCGGGATGAAAATTTCAGCCGAAATTTTTTTAACCACTTCAATCATGGTGTTTCTACTTTTTACCGTGGCCCCGACATCAAGAAAAACAATTTCATCGGCACCTTCTAAGTAATACTTTCTGGCCAGAGAGACGGGGTCTCCAACCTTTTTCAAATCTCTGAACCTGAGGCCCTTGACCACAAAGCCATCATCCATATCCAGACAGGGTATTATTCTTACGGTTAACATTTTTCCACCCAGTTTTTTAAAAATTTAAGGCCGGGCCGGCCGCTTTTTTCCGGATGAAACTGACAGCCATAAATCCGGCCGCTTTTTACGACCGAGCTGAATGTTGTTCCGTAATCTGTAATGGCCAGAGTTGAAGAACTTACTTCAGTCAGAGCGAAGCTGTGAACAAAATAAAAGTAACTTTTCTCCGGTAGGCCGTCGAAGACCGGGTCATCTTTAAGAATCTTTACCTCATTCCAGCCGATATGAGGCACTTTCGGAGCCTGGAGTTTCTGGCAGGTACCGGGGAAAAAAGCTAAACCCGGTATTTCTGGTGCTTCCTGGCTGCCCTGGCTCAGAAGCTGCAGCCCGAGGCATATGCCCAGCAGCGGCTTACCGGCTTCCAGCCATTCCCTGATAAATGGTAAAAGTTCTCTTCTTTTAAGTTCTTCTAAAGCCGGTCTGAAAGAGCCAACACCGGGTATTATCAACCTGTCAATCTCTGGAAACGGTTCCGGTGATGATAATAGCTGTGCCCTATAGTCCAGAAATCTGATAGCTTTCAGAAGAGAGTTAAGGTTTCCCGCTCCATAATCGATAAGGCCAATCATAGGTCAATCACTCCTTTAAGACTCGGCAGGGAGTCTTTTATAACTTCCGAAATTCCGGGCTCTGAGGAGAGCGCGTATTTGAGAGCCCGGCCCAGTGATTTGAAGACCGCCTCTAATTTATGATGGTCATTTTTCCCTTTAGCCTTAACCACCAGATTGGCCATCAGTCCCCGGCAGAAACCATTAAAAAAATCTTCCATCTGGTCGGTATCAAGTGAGCCACAGAACCGCCTTCTGGTCTTCAGTTCATATTGCAGGTAAGGACGCCCTGAGAGATCAACGGCCACCAGAGCCAGCGCGTCGTCCATGGGCAGGACGAAAAACCCGGCGCGATTCAGGCCTTTTAGTTCTTCCGCCGTGATCCGAAAGAGCTTTCCGAGTACCAGGCCGCAGTCTTCCAGGAGGTGATGCTGGTCAACAGCGGTGTCGCCGGTGGCTTTAAACTCCAGGTCAAAACATCCATGAAAGGCGAAGGACTCGAGCAAATGGGTCAGAAAACCGATAGGGGTACTGATGGTAAACTGGCCTGAGCCTTCCAGTTTAACTCTGGCCTCAATCTCTGTTTCCCTTGTTTTTCTTTTGATCTCAGCTTGTTTTGTCATCTTAAATCTCCTTTTCCAGAGTCTCCAGAGCATCCAGGAAGCAATTGTTTTCCCGGGTGGTGCCAACGGTGACCCGGAAAAAATGACTGAGTTCGGGCAGGTCAAAAATCCTGACCAGTATGCCTTTCTTTCTGAGGAAATTATAAACTTCAGCGGCCGGGAAATTTCTGGACCGGACCAGGATGAAGTTGGCTTTTGAAGGCAGGGGTTCAAAGTGCTTGAAAGTCTGAAGCCGGTTGAAAAGTCGCTGCCTTTCTTTTCTGGTTCTGGCGGCCTGATTAAGAATCAGATATTTTTGATTTAAGACAGTCAGGGCCGCCACCTGCTGAAAAATACCCACGGAGAAAGGCAGCTGAACTCTTCTGACCTGATTGACCAGTTCTTCTGAAGCCACTAAATAACCGAAGCGAGCTCCGGCCAGCCGGAAGGCTTTGGAGAAGGTTCTGAGAATTATAAGGTTTTTATGCCGGCCAACCCAGCTGCAGTAACTTCTGTCAGCAAATTCGGCATAAGCTTCGTCAACCACTGCTATCCCCCTTATATTGTCCAGAACGGTTCTGAGAAAATTTGAATTGATCGTACAGCCCAGGGGGTTATTGGGTGAATCAAGGAAAATCAAGCCGGCTGAAGATAGATTTTTAAGCCAGCTTCCGGCCTGGTAGCCCTGGCCCGGCTGAATGGTGATTTCCAGGTAGTTTGCCTGCTGGATGCGGGCTTCTCTGGCATAAATGGAGAAAGAGGGTTTGAAGAGAATTATCGGCCTGCTGCAGCCAAAAGCTCTGATGATGTTTTGAATCAAATCATTGGAACCGTTGCCCAGAAGGATGTTTTCCTTTTTAACTTTACAATAACCGGCCAGGGCCTGCCTCAGCTCTGGACTGGCTTCATCAGGATATCTGTTCCATGGTAGCTTTTTTAAGTTCTCCAGAATTTTCTTTTTAAGTTCCCCGGGCAGGTCCAGGCTTGATTCATTCAGATTCAGGCGAATATAGTTTTTAAGCTGATTGTCTTCAGGTCTGGAAGTGGAAAAATATAGAGTTTTCATGGCTGGCCTCAGATGATAACCTTGCGGAATTCGTATTCCAGAATATCGGTGGCTCCCAGTTTCTTGAGCAATGGAATTAACCCGGGCACTTCCTTTTTTTTGACCGCCACTTTAACGGCAAACCCGGTGCCGTTATAAAGAGGGGCGACCGTTGGCGCTCGCATGCAGGGGAGAACCCGGATTACTTCTTCCAGCCGGTCAGGGCCAACGTTCATCTCCAGCATGACCCTTTCCCGGGCGTTTAAGACAGCTCTGAGGAGAGTTATGATTTCTTCTAATTTTTCTCTCTTCCAGGGGTCTGATTTTACGGCCGGATTGACTATCAACCTGGTTGAGGATCGGAGAAGGACGTCAACGATTTTAAGCCCGTTTTCTCTGAGTGTTTTACCCGTGGCTGTATTGTCAATAATCAGGTCAGCATCATCCGGCGGATAGGCTTCGGTGGCGCCAAAAGTTCTGAGGAAATGATAGTTAAAACCCTTCTCTTCCAGATATGTTCTGGAGATATTTTCATATTCCGAGGCCACTATTATTTTTTTTCTTTTGAGAAAAGAAAGTGAATTTGTTTTTGAGGTGGCCGAGACGATTTTTACCGGATTGAAGCCAAGATCCAGCACCTCTTCCACCTGAGCTTTCTTTTCGACCACCCAGTCATGGCCGGTAAAACCAGCGTCATAAGAGCCGAGTTCGACCAGTTGAGGAATGTTCTGGGGCTTCATTAATTTTGCCTTTATCCCGGGATCGTCGGTGGGGACAAGATAAGACTGATCATTTATTTCCTGAATCAAACCGGCTTCCTGGAGAAGTTTACCGATGGCCGGTAAAAGTCTTCCTTTGGCTATTAAAATCTTGAAGGTTTCGTTTTTGCTTGCCATGTCCTTACCTCCTTTAAGACGAATTAGTTTGGAGAGAGAAAAAGTCGGTTATCAATTCCCCGTTAAATCCTGGACAGTAGAAAAAGATAATGCTCAGGACTCTGGCGGGAAATTAAGAGGAGGTCAGGGTCAATGCAGGCAGGTTCTGGTCAGGCAATACTTGATGTAATATTCTGTTTTGCCTTTCATGATGATTTTATCTATACAGCATAATTGGTTTTATGTCAAGCGGACGAAGTTTTGTTTGTGACCGAGCGGGCAGGCACCGTTGATTTCCAGGTTTCATATAGCCAGGGCATCAAGTGGATTTATTGATAATTTGTTTTTTTTCAAGAAGCAACAAAAATAATTGATTATAAATGTGAAAATGGCAGCGCAGGGAATTATTCTGTTACCCTTCAGCTTCAGGATAAAGATACTCGAATACCTGGATTTTACCGTTTTTTCAGCAGGGCTCTGACCCGGTAAAGGGATAAATTTAATGGAAATATTTTCAACCTTAACAAAATTTGTATCATTCTGAAAAATAAAACGTCCCCGGGGAGTTTTCTCTTCTAAGCCGGTTTTTTATAAGAAGCTAAATTTCTGATAGCCAGGGACAGGGAGATAAGGCGACGCTGGAAAGTCTAAAGTTGATTAAAAACCGGATAACAGCCGAGAAATCTAAAAAAGAGACTTCTTTTTTTTAATTCTTGGAGGGAGGTCCTTATTTTTTCTTCGGACAAGGAACCCTCAAAATCAAGCAGGAAAAAATATTCACCGGGATGATTCTTATTCGGTCTGGATTCCAGTCTGGTCAAATTAATTTTTCTTTTAGCCAGAGGAAGAAGAATCTGGCTTAAGGCCCCGGGTTCATTTTTTAGAGAAAAGGCCACCGAACATTTTGCTCCTTCAGTCAGGCCCTCTTTACTGATGATGAGAAACCTGGTCCGGTTTCCGGGGAAGTCTTCAATGTTTTCTTTTAAGACCTGGAGTCCGTAAATCTGGGCACATTTTTTGCTGGCTATTACCCCGGCTTCCTTCAGCTGTCTTTCGGCCAGCATCCTGGCTGCCCCGGCTGTGTCATAAAATGGTTTTGGTTCAATGTTATATTTCTGGAGAAAATCCCGGCATTGCCCGAGAGCCTGGAGATGAGAAAACACTATCCTGACTTGAGCCAGATCAGTTCCAGAAACACCAAGGAGACAGTGATGAACAGGATAATTGATTTCAGCCACAATCTTCAGATGGCTGGTGATAAGCAGGTCTCCGACCCCGGATACCTGTCCTTCGGTGTAATTTTCTACCGGGACAATGCCGTAATCCAGAAAATTACTGGAGACGCCATCAAACACCTCTTTAAATTCCAGGAAGGGCATGGTAATGAGCTGCGGGTCATATTTCAAGGCAGCTTCTTCACTGTAAGCCCCCTTTTCGCCCTGGAAACCGATCAGCTTAAACTTTCGGCCCTGTAACGATTTGCTTTCTTTGATCAGAGCCAGGGCCAGTCCGACCACGAATTTTTCTGAAAGCAGCGGACCGGCGTGGTTTTTGAAATGGTTCAAGACCTGTTTTTCTCTTTGAGGGTCGGAGATTCTGTCTTTAAGGCGACTCAATCTTAAGGCCAGGGACATTCTTTCTTCGATTGATCTCAGTATTTTTTCATCCAGGGCATCGATGGCCTGTCTGATTTCTTTAAGGGCTGAATTGTTTTTCGCAGTTAAAATATTTATCCGGGATGAGCTTTTCAAGATAACCTCCTCATCTGGTCAAAAAAAAGGGCCATGAGCTCTTCCAGCTCATGGCCCTTTTCCTCCAGATTTATATCCGTTACGGAGGGCCAGAGCCTTCTCCGTAGCTAAAGTAAAAATAAGAGCGGGCAAATAACCTATTAATCTGTTTCATTTCCGGTAACGGTCTGCTTGGCATTTATATCTTTCCTGAATGTTTGATTTAATAATATAAAAAATTTTAGAAATTGCAACAGAAAATCCATTTTGGCCAGAGGTCATGCTTATCACCTAATCAACCTGATGTAATAAAAAGTTGGCAAAACAACACCGGAGGTCTTGACAGACCAGTTTATTTTTATATAATCCGAAGCGAAATGAGGCTTAGAAATTTTAGCCAGACCCACCTGCACCGATACTACTGGTATTGGTTTATGAAGAGGGTGGGTCGGTGAGATTTCCGTAAGCCTCGAGACCCTCTGAAACAGGAAATCCCGAGACCCACCTGTTAAGCCAACAGGTGGGTCTTTTTTTTTGGAGGAAAAATGGAGGTAATTGATATCGGCAGTAAGTTAGTGATCTGGGAAAAGGTTCCGATTGATCTTTATACTCCGGTTTCAGCCTTTATGCTCCTGCGCAAGCATGGGGCTGTTTTCCTTCTGGAAAGTGTTGAGTCTGGAGAAAAAGCCGGGCGTTTTTCCTTCATCGGTTTTTCAGCTCAGGAAAAGATTGTAATTAAAGGTAATGAACTGAAGATCGGAAGAGACTCCAGCCCGATTAAGAAAAGCAATATCAGAGAGGTCTGGAATGAAGTATTTAAATATAAATCCGTTGAAAATAATTTTATCCCTGGATTGGAAAATATTCCCTTTATCGGCGGCTGGGCCGGATATATTTCTTATGAATTTGTTTCTTTTCTTGATGAGATCAATCTCCGGGACAAAGACCTGTCTCTGCCCCTGGTCAACTTTTTCCGCACCAGCCGGCTGCTGGTCTTTGATCAGGTTAAAAACACCGGATATCTCATAATCATTCAGGACAGGTCAGATGAAGTTAGTGCTATAAATTTCATTTCTTCGATCAAGAGAGTCCTGGCCAGTCAGCTGGTTCTGTCTTTATTTAATTATGAAAATTCAGACCATTCTCGCCCGCTGGACTGCAGTCTCTCTTTTGAGGAATTTATCGACCGGGTTTGTAGAGCTAAGGAGTACATAAAACTGGGCGAGATTTTTCAGACGGTTTTATCAATTAAATTTTCAGGCAGGACGGAAGTTGAACCTTTTGAAATCTACCGGGCCCTGAGAATTATTAACCCCTCGCCGTATATGTTCTTTTTTGATTTTGGCTGTTTTCAGTTGATAGGTTCCTCTCCGGAATCGCATGTTAAAGTAGCTGATGAAAAGGCAATTATCCGCCCTATTGCCGGAACCAGGAGAAGGGGGAAAAACTCTCTGGAGGATGTCCGGCTCGAGGCAGAGCTTTTGAACCATAAAAAAGAGCGGGCTGAACATATAATGCTGATTGACCTGGCCAGGAATGACCTGGGGAAAATCTGTCTTCCCGGTTCGGTGGTTGTTCCTGAGAAGATGAAGGTGGAAAAATATTCCCATGTGATGCATATGGTTTCCCGGGTTGAGGGCCGGCTCCGACCGGGTACCACTTTTTTTGACATTATTCAGGCCACATTTCCGGCGGGCACGGTGACCGGAGCTCCGAAATTGCGCGCCATACAGATAATTGATGAACTTGAACCGGTCTCCAGAGGACCTTACGGAGGAGCGGTCGGCTATTTGAGCGATAACGGCCAGCTCGATTTTTGTATCGGTATCAGAATGATTATCTGCCAGGGCAGTTCGTTCGAAATTCAGGGTGGGGCCGGTATAGTGTTCGATTCAGTTCCAGAACACGAATATAAAGAAATCAGAAATAAGATAGCCGCTCTGGTCCAGGCCGTTCAGCTGGCTGAAAACAGGAGGGAAATATGATTCTCATCATAGATAATTATGACTCCTTTGTCTTTAACCTCTATCAGGAATTTTGTCTGTTCAATGAACCGGTTCTGGTGCGGAGAAGAGGAGAGCTCAGCCTGGCAGAGATACTCAGGCTTTCGCCGGATTATATCGTCATTTCCCCCGGGCCTGGTCATCCTGTAGAGGCTGAACTGTGTCTGGAGGTTATCAGGAAATTTACAGGGCAGGTCCCGATTTTGGGGGTCTGTTTGGGGCATCAGTGTCTGGCCCAGGCCTTTGGAGCCAGAGTTATTCCCGCCTCCAGAATTCTACATGGCCAAACCTCAAAAATTTTTCACGATAACAAAACAATTTTTTTTGACCTTTCCAATCCCTTTGAAGCAACCAGATATCATTCTTTGATTGTGGATGAGGATTCTCTACCGGTTGAACTGGAGATATCGGCTTATACGGCTGAGGCAGAAATTATGGGTCTGAGGGTAAAAGAAACCCTGACTGAAGGAGTTCAGTTTCATCCGGAATCATTTTTAACCTTTGAAGGTCGAAAACTTCTCAGGAATTTTTTTGAACTGGGGAGGAAAAATGGTTGAAGAAGCTTTAAGGACAATCTGCGAAGGCAAAAATCTGGATTTGTCCACGGCCCAGAGGATTGCCAAGGAACTTGTGGAAGAAGAAATAAATCCTATAAAAATTTCAGGGCTTCTGGCCGGGCTGAGGACCAAAGGAGAAGCAGCTGAAGAAATTGCTGGATTTGTCAAGGTATTCAGAGAAAAGTCTATTGGAATAGAAATAGAGCATGAAAACCTGGTCGACCTGGCGGGTACCGGGGGAGATGGATGCCATTCCTTCAACATTTCAACCATAGCTTCCTTTGTGGTGGCCGCCGCCGGAGCCAGAGTGGCCAAGCATGGTAATCGGGCCATCTCCGGTATCTGCGGCAGTACGGACTTAATTGAAGGGCTTGGGGTGGAAATCGCTGATTCCCCGGAAAAAATTAAAAGTTCTATTGAGGAAGTGGGTATAGGATTTATCCATGCCCCATATTTTCAGCCTCAGATGAAAAAGATCCAGCCCATCAGAAAGGAGCTGGGTATAAAAACTATTTTTAACCTGATGGGGCCTCTGCTTAATCCGACAGGAGTTAAAAGGCAGTTGATAGGATATTTCAACCGGAAGGCCATGGAGGTTTCAGCCGGAGTGCTCCGTTTGCTCGGCGGGCAGAGATATCTTCTGGTTCATTCTCAGGACGGTCTGGATGAAATATCAGCTCAGTCCCCGAGCTTTGCTCTGCTGGTTGAAGGTGATCAGTTGAGAGAGATGTTAATATTGCCCGAGGAATTCGGAATAAGACCTTCTGCCGGCGACATTAAAATCAACTCTATGACTGATAGTCTTAAAATCCTGTTCAGTGTTCTTAAAGGAGAAAAATCTGTTTACCGGGATTATGTCCTTCTTAATGCCGGTGCCGCAATTTTTGTCTCCGGGCTGGCGGCTGATATTAAAGAGGGAGTGGAGAAGGCTTCTGAAGTTGTTGATTCAGGAAGGGCCTTTATAAAACTGACTGCTTTTATGAAATTCAACGAGAGGAAAAAATGAGTTTTTTGCACAAGGTAAGACAAGAACTGGAAATAAAATCATTTCCGAAAAAAGTGGAGCTGAAAAACCTGACCAGACCTTTATCTCTGGTGCAGTTTATTAAAAGTAAAAATGGAATAATAGGAGAATTTAAGAGAGCCACTCCTGTTTGTAAATTCAAGCTGTCTTTAAGCCCGGCTGAAGTATCCCTGGCCTACCAGAAAGCGAATTTTTCGGCAGTCTCGGTTGTGGTTGACGAAAATTATTTTTTAACCGGGGAAAAGGACTTAATGGAAATACGAAGAGCTGTTTCCCTTCCCGTTCTCAAAAAGGGCTTTTTTATCCATCCTCATGAGGTGGTTGAAGCCCGCAATGCTGGAGCGGACAGTATACTTCTTATCGCCGGACTGCTCGGCGGGGAACGTCTTTCCCTTATGCTTGAAGTCTGCCGGAGGTTAGAAATGGAACCGGTGGTGGAAGTTAGTTCTGTTATAGAAGTAGATGAGATCGCTGGTCTGCCGATTAAGGTCGTGGGTGTTAACAACAGGAATTTGCATGACCTGTCTGTTGATTTAAGACGGGGGCAAAAGGTTCTGGAGCAGGTGCTGCAAAGAAAGATTGGAGAGGTAAGAATTGTAGAAAGCGGCTTAAAAACGCCATCAGATATACGCTTTTTTAAACAGAACGGAGCTGATGGCTTCCTGATTGGGAGCATTTTTATGGAGGCGGAAGATCTTGATTCCACAATTAAATATCTTCTTGGGGGGCTATCAGCATGACCAGGATTAAAGTCTGCGGGATTACCAATCTGGAGGATGCACTTCTGGCCTTGAGCCTGGGAGTTGAGGCCATCGGTTTTATTTTTTCAGAAAGCCAGAGAAAAATAAGTGTTGGGTGCGCCCGAAAAATAATTCAGCATCTGCCAGCGTGGTTGATAAGAGTCGGTGTTTTTGTTGATGAGCCAGCAGCTCTGGTGGAAGAGGTTTATCGGGATTTAGCTCTGGACCTGGTTCAACTCCACGGTCATGAAGGCGAAGAATATGTGCGCGGCCTTAAGTGTAAATGGTTTAAAGCATTTAAGATAGGAACACAGCCAAACCTTCCGGAGATTAAATCTCTGGGCCGGGGTTTTTTCCTTCTTGATTCAGCGGTAAAAAGTGAACCTTTCGACTGGTCGATAGCCAGGGAACTCAAGAACGCCGGCCGGTTCTTTCTCAGCGGTAGCCTGAATCCGGGAAACATCGTTGAAGCCCTTCGTCTGGTAGAGCCTTTTGGCGTGGATGTCTGCTCAGGAGTGGAAAGTTTCCCGGGCAAAAAAGATCCTGAAAAAATGAAAGATTTTGTCTGGAGGATAAGAAAATGGGACTGTCAAAAACTAAATATGGCCAGTTCGGGGGGAGATTTGTCCCGGAAACTCTGATGGAGCCCTTGCTTGAGCTGGAGCGGGCTTTTTTGGCTGCGCGACGGGACAGAGATTTCAAAAAAGAGCTGGATTTTTATTTTAAAAACTACTGTGGACGGCCGACTCCCTTATATCTGGCCCGCAATCTTTCCAGGAGATATGGTTTAAAGGTTTATTTAAAGCGCGAAGACCTCAATCACACCGGAGCCCATAAGCTCAATAACTGTCTCGGACAGGCCCTTCTGGCCCGAAGAATGGGGAAAAAAAGATTAGTTGCTGAAACCGGTGCCGGACAGCATGGTCTGGCCGTGGCCACGGTGGCTGCCATCTTAAACTTTGATTGCACGATTTATATGGGTGAAAGGGATATAAAAAGGCAGAGTGAAAATGTGAGGAAAATGGAGCTGCTCGGGGCAGAGCTGGTGGAAGTTTCTGCAGGCTCTAAAACCCTCAAAGAGGCCACCAGTGAGGCCATGCGCGATTGGGCCGCCCACCCTCAAGATTCTTATTATCTGCTGGGTTCTGCCGTGGGGCCGCATCCTTATCCCTTGATAGTAAAGACTTTTCAATCGGTTATAGGCCTGGAAACCAAGAAGCAGGTATTAAAGGAAGAAGGAAGATTACCTGATTATCTTGTGGCCTGCATAGGAGGTGGTTCTAATGCTATCGGTCTTTTTTACCCTTTTCTGAGTGAGGATCGAGTCAGGCTTATCGGTGTGGAAGCTGCCGGTAAGGGTAGCAGCAGCGGCCACCATGCCCTTTCCCTTTTGCGGGGGCAAACCGGAATTTTTCATGGAGCTTATACGCGCTTTATTCAGGATGATGAAGGCCAGGTCTTAAATTCATATTCTATCTCGGCCGGACTGGATTATCCCGGGGTGGGTCCGGAGATAGCCTTTCTGGTGCAAAAGGGAAGAATAGAAGTTAGCGGCGTGACCGATGAGGAGGCTTTAATAGCTTTCAGGGAAATAGCTTCAGGGGAAGGAATCATCGCTGCTCTGGAATCCTGCCATGCCCTGGCCTGGCTCGATAAACATCGAAATTTTACCTCTGACCGGATTGCCGTGGTTAATCTTTCGGGGAGCGGGCTTAAAGACTTAAAAAACCGGGAGGTTATGGATGGAAAAAAGAATAATGAATGAGAGAAAAAGGAACAGACTCGAAACAATAACCTTCGAGAAAAAAAAGAGCGGAAGAAAAGTGCTTGTCCCGTTTTTTACGGCCTGCTATCCGGACAGAGATAAATTTGTTGAGTTATTGCTGGCGGCCCAGGAAGCGGGTGCTGACCTGATTGAAATCGGGTTACCTTTTTCTGACCCGATCGCCGATGGCCGGTATATTCAGCATTCTTCAGAGTGGGTCTTGGAACGTGGATTTTCTTTAAAGAGTTTTCTGGAGTTTATGCCGGAATTCAAGAAGGAAATTAAAGTGCCTCTGGTTTTTATGAGCTATCTCAATCCGGTTTATCGATTTGGCTTTAAAGCCTTTGCCGATAAACTGGCCGAGCATGAAATTGAGGGAGTTGTTTTTGCCGACCTTCCCTGCGAAGAACTCGAGTTTCTTGATGGAATATTCAGGGCGGCTGGAATTTCTGTAATCCTGATGGTGGCCCCGAACACCTCCTTTCCCAGGATGAAACAAATAGTCCTGGCTTCGGAGGGGTTTATATATCTGGTTTCGCGATACGGGGTGACGGGCCCCGGGGAAAAGTTCGACCCGAACCTGGAAGAAAAAGTTAGCCAGATCAAAAGCATTACTTCCAAACCAGTTTATTCTGGCTTTGGAATATGTCAACCAGAACAGGCGGGGCATCTGGCCCGAAAAGTTGACGGAATAATAGTGGGAAGTGCCCTGGTCAAAGTCATGATGGGCAGGGAAAAAGATTTCAGAACCGGGGAAATTTCCGAATTCCTTCGAGAGCTAAAAAAAGCAATTGAGGAGCCCTGACTTAAAAGAGAATCAATCATGGCAGGATTAACAGGTCAGAAAAAATACCGGGGAGGATAGAAATGATTATCGTAATGAAAGCAGATGCTTCTTTAAAATCCATCTCGGAAGTTATCACCCGGATAAATCAGTTAGGATTGAAACCCCATATTTCCAGAGGTAAAGAAAGAACGATTATCGGGGTTATTGGCAGAACGCCGGTGGAAATTGAAGAATTCGAAAAGCTGACCGCTGTGGAAAAGGTGGTGCGAATTTTGAGCCCTTTTAAGCTGGCCAGCCGGGAAATAAAGCCAGAGAACACAATAATAAGAATAAACGGTAAAGTTGAGATAGGTAACAACCGGCTGGTATTAATGGCCGGACCCTGCGCGGTGGAAAGCAGGCAGCAGATTTTAGAAACGGCCCAGGCCTTGAAAGAAATGGGAGTTATGATTTTGCGGGGAGGTGCCTATAAACCAAGAAGTTCTCCTTATTCCTTCCAGGGTTTAAAAGAAAAAGGATTGGAATACCTGGAAGAAGCCAAAAGGCTTACCGGAATGGCCGTGATAACCGAAGTTATGGACGCCGGTGACATCGAAACGGTCAGTCAGGTGGCTGATATATTACAGGTTGGAGCCAGGAATATGCAGAATTTTTCTTTGCTGGATAAAATTGGCAGAACGGCTAAGCCCGTTCTCCTGAAAAGGGGGATGATGGCTACGATCGAGGAATTTTTGATGTCAGCCGAATACATTCTTTCGGCCGGCAATTCCAGAGTCATACTTTGTGAAAGAGGTATAAGAACTTTTGAAAAATATACCAGGAATACTTTTGATATTTCTGCCATCCCTCTTATAAAAAAATTGAGCCATCTACCTGTAATAGCTGACCCAAGCCATGGCACCGGAGTAAGAGACCTGGTCGGGCCGGTGGCCAGAGCGGCGGTGGCCGCCGGAGTGGATGGACTGATAATTGAAGTCCATCCAGAACCAGAAGCTGCTTTAAGCGATGGCTTTCAATCTCTAAACCTGGCTGAATTCAGAGAACTGATGGCTGAAATTAAATCTTTGAGCCAGGTCCTGGGGAGGGAAACATGATTTCCGAAGTATTTATAGTCGGTCTGGGGCAGATAGGTGGTTCTCTGGCTCGAGCCTTCAGGGAAAATGGTGTGGCTGAAAGAATTTATGGATATGACCTTAGAAATAATCATCATTACAGAAAAATACTTGATGAATTCGTTAGCTTATCCAGAGGAATTGAGAAAGCAGATCTAATTGTTCTCAGTACGCCGGTGAGAGAAATAATAAAGCTTATAAGAAAAACAGGACCGGTTCTGAGCTCTGATCAGGTGGTTCTGGATACGGGCAGCAGCAAGAGGGAAATTATTGCTGAAATGAAAAATTTTCCCCGCCCAAAATTTGTGGGCGGACATCCGATGGCCGGTACGGTAAAAAGAGAGGAGATGGCCTGGAATCCTGACCTGTTTCGGGGCAAGCCTTTTTTCCTCTGTTACCCCGATGAATCCAGGAAAGAAGAACTCAGAGAGGTGAAGGAAGTGGTTGTCAAAATTGAGGCTCTGCCGGTTGAGATATCGGCCGAAGAACATGATCTGCTGGCAGCTCTGACCAGTCATTTTCCCTATCTGATTTCCCTGGCTCTCTTCTCCATTTATCTGGAGAAAAGGGGGCAGAATCAAAAGGTGGATGATTTTGTTTCGACCGGTTTTTTAGGGGCGACTCGACTGGTGTTGACTCCCGGAATGATGGGAAACGATCTTCTCCTGACGAACCGGGATAATCTTAAAAACCTGAGCAAGTTGCTGAAAAGCAGGATAGATGAGTTGATGCTGATGATTGAACAGGGAAGCATTGATAGTCTCATTGATATCCTGAATGCCGAAGCGGAGAAAAGGAGGTCATGGTATGAGAATGCTGGTTTCTGAAGCCAGAAAACTGAAGGGAAAGTACCTGCCCCCTCCGGACAAATCCATAACGCATCGGGCCCTTCTGGTCGGGGCATTGGCCACCAAAGGGTTTCGAATCATAAACCCTCTTCTCTCTGATGATACTTTTTCCACCATCAGATGTTTAAAGCAGCTCGGGAAGCCAATAGAAATAAATCATAAAGAGATTGTCATCAGCCCTGATGAATGGCGCGAACCCGAAGAAATACTGGATTGTGGAAATTCCGGAACGACAGCCCGGCTTCTGACCGGCCTTCTCGCTCGTCAGCCTTTTTTTTCAGTTTTAAGCGGTGATCAGTCACTGAGAAAAAGACCGATGCGACGGGTGGTAGAGCCCCTGGTCAGGATGGGGGCTAAGGTTTCAGGACGAAACGGTGATTCCCTTCTGCCTATAGCCATAAAGGGCGGACCATTAACCGGAATTGATTTCAAGCTGCCCGTGCCCAGTGCTCAGGTTAAATCTGCTGTTATCCTGGCCGGCCTTGGAGCTGAAGGTCCTACTGTGATCAGAGAATCAATCAGGTCCCGGGATCATTTAGAAAGGATGCTTTCCTGGCTGGGCACAGGCATAACCAGAGAAAATGGATTGATAAGGGTGCCCGGCAAGATTGAAATAGAAGGTGGCGAGATTTCGGTTTGCGGAGATTTCTCCTCGGCTGCTTTTTTTCTGGTGGCTGCTCTCCTTATCCCTAATTCGGACCTGGTAATTGAAAAAGTAAATCTCAACCCGACCAGAACCGGACTTATTGAAGTGATTAAAAGGATGGGTGGCAGGGTTGAAATACTTGACCTTGAATACAAATGCGGTGAGGAGGTCGGAAATATTCGTGTTCAGCATTCAGCCCTGAAATCAACCCAGATTCAGGATGAGGAAATTCCAGGCCTGATTGATGAAATTCCCCTTATTGCTCTACTGGCCACCCGAGCCGTGGGAACCACAATTATCTCCGGAGCCAGGGAATTACGGTTCAAGGAAACCGACCGGTTGAAAGCCATGGCCAGGAACTTAGGGGCAATGGGAGCGGTCGTGGAAGAAACAGAGGACGGGTTGATAATTGCCGGTCCAGCTGAACTCCGGCCGTCAAAGCTGAAAAGCTTTGGAGATCACAGAATCGCCATGACCATGACGGTGGCTGCGGCCATAACTTCCGGCGGAAGCACAGAAATTGAAGACTTTGACTGTGTGTCCATTTCTTACCCTGAGTTTATTTCTGATTTCAGGCGTCTTGCAGATGGATAAAAAATGGATAAAAAAATCAAACTGGGGCTGATCGGAAAACCGCTGGGCCATTCCCTGTCACCCGGACTTTTTGCCGCCGTGAGTAAAGCCAGAAATCTGGCAATGTCTTATGAACTTATTGAGATTTCGGAAACAGACCTGGGCCGGTTTTTTCGTCAGTTTAAAAGCTCGGACTTCAAGGGCTTGAACGTGACCATTCCTTACAAGGAGAAGGTAATCAGTTATCTTGATGAAGTGGATGAGGCGGCCAGAACCATCGGAGCCGTCAATGTGATAAAAAATGACAGGGGGCATCTTACTGGGTTTAATACAGATTGGGTGGGGTTTAAGAAGTCTTTAAGGAAGATCAAGGTTCCGATCCGGAAAGTTCTGATTTTCGGGGCCGGAGGGGCCAGCCGGGCTGTGATCTACGGCCTTTATAAATCTGGCTGCCGGGAAATTTTTGTGGCGGTTCGTTCAATTATGAGAGGACAAAAGCTTTCAGAAGATTTTTCGTCCTGTTTGGAACTGCATCTTCTGGGCTGGTATGATGAACGGTTGACAGAGGCGGCATCTGAAGCAGATCTCCTGGTTAACGCCACTCCCGTTGGTCTGAATGGTCTGGATTCCGGGTTTCAATGGCTGGGAAAACTGATTTTAAAAAACAAAATTTTTATCGACCTGATATATAATCCACCGTTTACTGATTTTATGCGGGCCGGTTGCCAGGCTCAGGCCGTTGTATATAACGGGGTGGACATGTTGCTTTTTCAAGCTCTGGAGTCCCTGAAAATCTGGACCGGAATCAGAACTTCATATCGCGAATGGCGGTCTGGTTACGAAATTCTGTTCGGCCTGCAGAGTCAGGTTCGGGGGAAAAAAAATAAAAAAAAATAAATAAAGAACCGAATTACTCATGGAGGTATGGCTATGCTGCGCTATTTAACGGCCGGGGAATCACACGGTAAATACCTGGTTGGAATACTTGAAGGTATGGTAGCCGGGGTAAAGATTGAACCGGAAAGAATTAAAAGGGAGCTGGAGGCCAGGAGAAATACTTCGGGACGAAGTTCCCGTATGAAACTTGAGTCTGAAGAATTTGAAATTATAAGCGGCTTGAGAAACGGGAAAACCACAGGAGCCCCGATTGCTGTAATTATCAGAAATAGCGATGTTAAAGAACTGGAAGATTTTGTACCCAGGCCGGGTCATGCTGACCTGGCCGGATGTCTGAAATACGGGTTTGAAAATATTCATATGGTGGCGGAAAGAGCCAGCGCCAGAGAGACTTCCGTTCGAGTGGCTCTTGGAAGCCTGGCCAGGGCTTTCCTGGAGAATTTTGGTATTAACTTTGTTTCGCATACCGTGGCCATTGCCGGTATTAGCATTAGAAATTATGACTACAGTTTTGAATTTATTGAACAGAGGCGATTTTCTTCGCCTTTATACTGTATTGAACCGGAAGCAGAAAAGAGGATGACGCTCGCGATCGAAGAAGCCAGAAAAAATGGCGATTCGGTTGGTGGAGTGACAGAGGTCAGAGCCAGGGGTTTACCGGTCGGCCTGGGATCACATGTTCATTATGACAGGAGGTTTGAATACAGAATTGGAGGAGCCCTGCTCTCCATTCCGGCGGTCAAAGGTCTGGAAATAGGGAAGGTGGTCTTCAGAGGTTCTGAAAATAATGACCCGATTATTTTACGGGGAAGAAAAGTCCGCAGGGGGACCAACAGGGCCGGGGGAATAGAAGGCGGAATTTCGAATGGAGAAGAATTAATCGTCAGGTTGACGGTTAAACCGGTTCCGACCCTAAGGAAAAGGATGGATTCTTTTGATTTTCGAACTCTGGAGCCGGCCCGAACCCCGGAGCTCAGGACCGATATCTGTGTTGTGCCGGCAGCCGGAATAGTGGCCGAAAATGTCCTGGCTCTGGAAATAGCCGGGTTATTCCTGGAAAAATTCGGTGGGGATAATCTCCAGGAAGTAATCAGGAATTTCCGGTCATACTTAAAAAATCTGAAATTAAAATAATCGGGTTTCGAAAATGAATGTAGTGATAACCGGATTTATCGGCACAGGCAAAACCACAGTCGGGAGATTGCTGGCCAGGCGACTCGGTCGAAACCACCTGGATACAGATGAATTAATAGAGAAAGAAACAGGTCTTACGGTGCGAGAAATTTTTAAGAATTACGGGGAAAGTTATTTCCGGAAACTTGAAAGAAAAGCAATCAGAAAAATATTCAGGGAAGAAAATGATCTGGTGATCTCTACTGGAGGAAAAACACTCCTGGATGAGGTCAACCTGGAGTTAATTTTAAAGACAGGGATAGTCTTGTGCCTTGAGGATTTGCCGGAAAGCATCTGGCCAAGGTTGAAATCTGAAGCAACAAGACCGGTGATTGACGGCTTTACCATAGAGGATTTTATAAAACTTTACCGGGAACGGTTATCTGGCTACCAGAAACTCCCGAATAAAATCAAAATTACCGGCCTTTCCGTGCGGGAAGTAGCCGAGAGGATAGAAGACTTTTTAAATCAAGAGCTGACCGGATTTGAGGTGAACCTGCGATCAGACGGGACGAGGTTAAGCCTGAAGAGGTTTATCAGATTGTCAGATGAAGAAATGATGAGAATTATTGAAGACCGGGCCTTTTTTGTGGTTGACCGTCAGGTGCTCAAGCATCACAAGAATATTTTAGGCTTCAATAACGAGAGGCTATTTGAAATGCCGGCAACTGACAGCCATAAGAATTTAAGACAGGTGGAGGCAATCTGGCGCTGGTTATTGGCCAGTGGAGTCAAGAGAGATTCCATTCTGGTGTCGATAGGAGGCGGGGTAGCTGGAGACATCTGTGGCTTTGTGGCTTCTACTATTCTAAGGGGTATAACTCATTTTCACCTGCCAACCACTCTTCTGGCCATGGTCGACTCCTGCCTGGGTGGCAAAACTGGGATTAACCTGGGGAATATTAAAAATTGCGTGGGGACTTTTTATCCACCCGGACTGGTAATGGTCAATCCCTTTTTTCTTTACTCGCTTCCGTTTTCTGAAATGGCTTCGGGACTGGTGGAAGTGATTAAAGCCGGTCTCATCTCTGATTTGGGTTTGATTGACCTGGTGGAAGAGAATCTCCAGCTGATAAAAAATCGTGATGTAAGGGTATTAGAAGATTTAATTTTAAGAGCGCTGATGGTAAAGAAGAAAATTGTCGAGCAGGACCCTTATGAATCCGGTTTGAGAAAACAGCTTAATTTAGGACATACCCTGGGGCATGCCATAGAAGCTTGTTCTGGTTTTAAAATTTCCCACGGACAGGCAGTCGCACTCGGGCTGGTTTTCGCCCTTGGTTTGTCGGAGAAACTGGGCCTGGACCCCGGCAATTATAAGGAACGTATAAAAAACATATTTCAGCAATTGGGCTTAAGGACAGAAATTGAAGCCGCAGAAGAGGAGATTTTTAATCTGATGAAATATGACAAGAAGTCAACAGCCACCGGCCTGGATTTCGTTCTTTTCGATGTCAGAAAAGGGATAGTGATCAGAAAGGTGGAAAGAAAATTAATAGAAGATTCTCTTAGGGAGGTGCTCGTTGAAAATACTGATTCTGAACGGACCAAATCTCAATCTCCTCGGGGAACGTGATAGAAGCATTTACGGGCTAAAGAGCTTATCTGAAATCGAAAATTGCCTGGTGTCCAGGGCGTCTGAGCTCGGGGTAGAGGTCCTTTTTTTCCAGAGCAACCATGAGGGCTATCTTATCGATAAAATACAGGAAACAGCTGGCAAGGTGGATGGTCTGATAATTAATCCGGGAGCCTTAACTCATTATTCATATACTTTGAGAGATGCTTTAGCCGACTTAAAAATTCCGACCATTGAGGTTCATCTCAGCAATATTTTTGCCAGGGAAGCATTCCGGAACACAACCATTACAGCCCCGGTTTGCACCGGCCTGATAGCCGGTTTTGGCTGGAGAAGCTATCTGACAGCCCTGGAATTAATAGTATCAATTATCAATGACCGGGGAAAATAGAAAAACATAATCTTTGATTGAACTCCTCAAAGATATAAGGAATTAACTTAACTGTCAGAGTTATTAACCTGATTGATAAACAGGATTGGGGCCCAAACCAGGTCTGAGAAAATCTCACAAATAATGAAGACATCGCTAACTGTCCGCTGACTGATTTTTGTTATATATTTCAAAAGTCGATCTGGTGCTGATCTATTTTTACAGCGGGTGAATTTTTGAGAATTAGAATTGATTTCCTTCAGGTTTGAGCTTTGGAGCTGACGGCAAAGGTGCCTTTGTTTGTTTTGGTTCGATCGGGGATCCAGTAAAGAGCCAGCCGGTATCTGGGGCCAGCTTGTTTTTTCAGGACTGTTGTTGTTTCATCGCTGAAATATGAACCGTTGAAATTTTTTGGAGGCTTGATTTTCAGCCTGAGCTCAAAGTTAGAGGCCTGTGGAATTGTTTTAAATTGATTCTCGGGTATTTCAATGGTGAATTCACCGTCTTTATTGGTAATAATTCTGGATTTCAGGATTAGGTCAAACTGGGTTTTCTCTGCCGGACCATTGCCGGTCAGGCGCGGTTTTCTGACAATTACGGTGGCCTTGATTATTTCAGCCCCGGCCAGTTTTTTCTTTTCAAAGCCCAGGCCGACAATTTCCATTTCTTCTCCGGTTTTCGCCCTGGTTTTTTCCTGGGCAATGGCGGCCGAAGATAGCACCAGAAAAGCAATAAGCAGCGCCAGGGTTTGTGGCCTTTTTAATCTCATGTTACCTCCTTTATACATGGCGAATTAATATGCATGATGGCAGTGAAACAGGTCGATTGGCCGTCGAGAAGGTCTTCTCCTGTTCATCTACTTCAGGCCAGCCCAAAAATGCTGGTTCTGTGGCAGAGAGTTTCTTTAGCTACCACGGATAAATTTATAGCATATCCGTAGCAAATATTTAAGCCATTACACAATGAACAGCATATGTTTAATGAAACAACCCGGGTAAGGGCTGCAAACTCTTCCGCGGGCCTGGCCGGTAAAAGTGCCACCGGCCTTGAGCGCTTCCTTTCCAGGCTCGACTTCCTTCCCTGTGTTATGTCAGGCGTCCGGTGATTTCTTCTATTTTTATAGTCATTTTTATACGCAAAATGCAGTCTTCTGTCAAGAAATATGTTGAGGTCTGTGAGCAGTCTATCCAGAGGAGAAGAACTCATTATCTTCGATCTGAGGCGTCCGCTCTACGAAGCAAGGATCTTGATTCTTCCGCCCGGGTGTATGTAATAGCCCGGTCTGGAGCGGGTGGCCCAGCTTCTTGTTCAGGCATTCCAGCTTCTTTTCAGGTGCCAGCCTGCGAAAATCACTTGATACTTCAACCCCGGTCCTTATCATCCTTCTATCATCCTGACCTCTTCCAGCCAGGCCTCTTACCCTGGATGTAAAATCTTAGCCTGAAGAAATATACCTTTGCCTTAAGAGGTTAATGGGTATTAAGTTTCAACTTAGCAGGGTGGAAAATCTTCTTTTTTAATGGTAAATTTTAGGTGATTGTATCGGGTTTGTGGGCGGTTAGCTCAGCCGGGAGAGCGCGGCGTTCGCAACGCTGAGGTCGGGGGTTCGAGTCCCCTACCGTCCACCATACTCTGATTTGCCCTGGCTGATAAGGAATTTATTTTTATCGCTTTTTGCTTGATAACAGGTTGAGCTGGCCGGATTAAATCTTAGAGGAAGAAGGTTTAAATGCAAAATTTATGGCTTCTGGTTGGCACAGCGGCTACACTGGGATTTGTGCATACCCTGATCGGGCCCGACCATTACCTTCCCTTTATCGTTATCAGCCGGGCGAGGAAATGGTCCCTGAGCAGGACACTGTGGATTTCTTTTCTGTGCGGCCTGGGGCATGTGCTGAGTTCGGTTGTCCTGGGTTTCCTGGGAATTGCCCTGGGGGTGGCCGTCGGTCACCTGGAGAAAGTGGAATCCACCCGGGGCAGCATCGCTTCCTGGCTGCTGATTGGCTTCGGGCTTGCTTATTCAGTCTGGGGGTTGAGGAAAGCTTACCGCTCCAGGCCCCATGAGCATACTCATTATCATCCGGACGGTGAAGTTCACCTTCATACCCACACCCATGAAAACGGCCATCTTCATCTTCATGAAGAGGACGGCGAACATGGCCAGAAGAAAAATATTACGCCCTGGGTGCTTTTTCTGATTTTTGTCTTCGGGCCCTGCGAGCCGCTGATACCGCTGGTAATGTACCCGGCGGCTCAGCATTCGACGAGTGGCGTAATCATGGTCACCGCCGCCTTTGGCCTGACCACCATTCTGACCATGCTGACGATTATCGCCCTTTCCACCTGGGGATTGAGCTTCATTCGTCTCGGTTTTCTCGAGCGCTACTCCCATGCTCTGGCCGGCGGCCTGATACTTATCTCCGGCCTGGCCGTCCAGTTCCTCGGCCTTTAAAACGGGGGACACAATACTCATTTCCCTGTTTTTCTGTGGATTCCGTGGCTGCAATAAGGATAAATTTTAGGTAACCTGAAGGAAGAGGGAAGATCTTTCTTATCAATGTTCAGGCCTGCTGATCGAAATCTGAATTGAATTTGCTGGATAGTTGAGGAAGCTCCCCACGAGGCCTGTTAGCTTTTTATTTTCCGGAAACAGGCGTGGTTGTATAATAAATTATAAGGCCGGATCTAACGCTCCCGAATGAATGACCCTATGATGGCCGCGAAATTTGTTGAAAGCTACCTTTGGTAAAGCGATGAAATTCATTGCCGACTGCATGGTGGGGAAGCTGGCCAGATGGCTTCGCCTCCTCGGTTTTGATGTCAGCTATTATAAAAAGATTGAGGATGAAAAGCTGATTGAACTGGCAGCCAGGGAAAGACGCATCATCCTCACCCGTGACCATGAGTTGATCAAGAAGGCCAGCAAGCGAAAGTCATTCAAGACAAAGACCCTGCTCGTAGAAAGCGAACGCTGGGAAGAGCAGGTGGAGCAGGTGCTGGACCATTTTAAGCTTCGCCAGAAAATTGACCCCAACTCGCGCTGCCTGGAGTGCAACCAGAAGCTTAAATTTCTGCCCAAAGCCAGGGCTAAAAACCTGGTTCCGCCCTTTGTCTATGAAAAGGCTGAGTCGTTCGCCCTCTGCCCGGCCTGCGGTCGCGTCTTCTGGAAAGGCACTCACTTCCGCGACATGGAAAAAAAATT
>CALEUG010000003.1 GCA_937920515.1 uncultured bacterium | reverse complement strand
TTCCCTGGCGATTTTGGTGGCGCTTATGACTTTGTCCACGTGTTCATGAGTAGCCGAACCCTTGGTGGAGAAGCTCAGCATGGCCACCCGGGGTTCAAGGCCGGTCACGGCCTGGAAGTTTTTGGCCGAGCTGATGGCAATGTCGGCTAACTGGGCATCGGTCGGGTTGGGAACGACGGCGCAATCAGCAAAGCAGAGCAATTTGTCCGGGAAAGCCATGATGAAGTAACTGGAAACGGTCTGGATGCCCGGGGCCGTGCCGACGGTATAAAGGGCTGCCCTTATAACATCGCCGGTTGAGGAAATATTCCCGCCGACCACGGCGCCGACTCTGTCCCTGGCCAGCATGCAGCCGGCAAAATAAAGCGGGTTTTTCACCAGCTCGGTGGCCTGTTCCAGGGTCAGGCCCTTGGCTTTCCGCCTTTCGTAAACGTGACGGGCAAAATCCTCTTTCCACTCTGAAGTCAACGGGTCGATGATTTCGATATCGTCGATTTTAACGTTGTTTTCGGCAGCTATCTTCTTGATATTTTCCGGGTTGCCGACCAGGATTGGCTGGCCGATTTTTTCGGCGATGATGGTCCTGGCCGCCTTGATGGTGCGGATGTCTTCAGCATCCGGGAAGGCGATCTTCAAGAATTTTTTTGCGGCCTTTTCTCTTATTTCTTTTACGAAATTGCTTCCGCTCATTTTATCCTCCTGTATGGTTGCCTTTATTTCTTACCACTGCCGTGGCACATCCTTGACCACCCTGACCGTATCCCTGGCCAGAAGCAGCTCCTCGTTGGTCGGGATGACATAGACGGCCACCTTGCTGCTGTCCTTGGAAATCTTCATGCATTTTCCGCGAACGGCCTGTTTATTGAGCTCTTCATCCAGTTCGATTCCCAGGTTTTCCAGTCCTTCGCAGACCATCTTTCTGATGAGCACGCTGTTTTCGCCGATGCCGGCGGTGAAAATGATGGCCTCGGCGCCGTTCATCTCGGCCATGTAGGCCCCGATGTATTTCTTGACCCTGAGGGCGAAAATCCTCAAGGCCAGCTGGGCCCGGTGGTTGCCTTCGGCCGCGGCCTTCTCAATGTCTCTCATGTCGTTGCTGAAGCCGGAGACCCCCAGCATGCCGCTTTTCTTGTTGAGGATGTTGAAGATATCAGCCACACTGCCGATGCCCTTGTTGAACATGTACTCGACGATGGCGGCATCAATGTCCCCGGACCTGGTGCCCATGACCAGGCCTTCCAGTGGGGTCAGGCCCATGGTGGTGTTAATTGACTGGCCTTTCTTGATGGCTGCGGCCGAGCAGCCGTTGCCCAGATGAAGGGTGATGACATTTACTTCTTCCCGGGGCTTGCCAACCAGCTTGCGGTAACGGTAAGCCACGTAGCGGTGGGAGGTCCCGTGGAAACCGTAACGACGAATCCTGTACTTTTCGTAAAGTTCCATCGGGATGGCGTACAGGTAGGCTTCTTCTGGCATGGTCAGGTGGAAGGCGGTATCGAACACCGCCACCTGTGGAATCTTATCACCGAAAATCTCGTAGCAGGCATAGATGCCCTTGAGGTTGGCCGGGTTGTGCAGCGGAGCCAGGTCGGCGCATTCCTCAATCTGGGCCAGAACTTCCTTGTCAATCTTGACGGACTTGGCGAATTTTTCGCCGCCGTGGACCACCCGGTGTCCGATGGCGTGGATGTCGTCCCAGCTGTGAATGCCGTTGATCCTGGTCTTCGGGTCTTCCATCCACTGCTTGATTCTGAGGATGGCTTCGCGGTGGTCGTGGATGGGCTCGACGGTTTTAACCGGCTCCTGCCCTTCTGCTTCCAGGTTGATGATAGCATCGTCCTGGCCGACCCTTTCGATCAGACCCTTGGCCACCCGGCGGTCGCTGTCGGTTTCGAACATGTCCAGGTCGGTGTTGATGATCTGGAACTTGACGGATGAACTTCCGCAATTTAAGACAAATACGTTCATGTTTAATTCCACTCCTTTTAAGATATCAGGAAAATAAATATACCAGAATAACCGCCTTAATTTCAATGATTTCAGGTGCTTTTTGTGCTCTTTTTGACTTATTTTTCAGGAAAATGATACCCGCCCCTTCAGCAGACTGGGCGACGCCACCTTCGGGCCAATACGATATTATCCCGCCAGAAGGTTGAGAGGGGTTAACCTCAATTCTTTTCTGCCATAAATTGCTGCCTTTTTCTCCGGGCAGCAGTTGAGTGGCCTGAGGCCAGGAGCCGGGGCAAAGCACTTCCGAATCAGGCTGGCGGATCTATTTCTTTAATTTGCAACAGGTTAGAGCCCTGCCAGTTAATCACTCTTTCTTTTCCGCTTGCGGCTTGTAATATGGCGAGACGTCTCGCTTCCCGCGTTCCAGGTAGGTAACACCTTTTTTCATCCATTCTGGCTCCGGGGTGCCTTTCAGGTAATGGTCGAAGAATTCGTCCAGGTGGATGGTCCAGTACTTCTGGTTCTCGCGCTGGCGCAGGCCGTGTTTCTCCCCGTTGAAGACGAACATCCAGGCCGGCTTGCTCAGACGCCTCATGGCCGTGAAGAATTCAATCCCCTGGTACCACGGCACGGCATCATCTTCGTCGTTGTGAATCGTCAGGTAGGGGGTCTGGACTCTTTCCACCCAGAAAATCGGTGAATTTTCTATAAACTGAAGAGACCTCTCCCAGGGGGGACCGCCAATTCGGCTCTGGGCCTTTTCATACTGCCAGGCCCGGGACATTCCGCTTCCCCAGCGGATTCCGCCGTAGGCGCTGACCATGTTGGAGACAGCGGCACCGGCCTCGCAGGCGGCAAAGATGTTGGTTCTGGTGATTAAATAGGTAATCTGGTAACCGCCCCAGCTGTGGCCCTGGATGCCGATTCTTTTTGGGTCTATGAATCCCATCCTGACCACGGTTTCCACGGCCGGGACCACGCACTTCAGGGCGCTTAATCCTGGATAGCCCACTTCGTAAACTATATCAGGCATCAGAATGACATAGCCGTTGGAGACATAGCGGGTGAAATTGATGTTGGTGCCGGGGCCGGGGGGGTAATAGCGGTGTAGCTGGTCGCTCAGCCGTTCATAAATATAGACCATCAGCGGGTATTTCTGCCCGGGGTCAAAGTTCTCGGGCTTGATGAGCACTGCCTGCAGCTCTTTTCCGTCGGCGTTCAGATAGCTTATCAATTCCGCTTTGCCCCACACGTATTCAGCCTGCTGCGGGTTGGCCTGGCTGACCTTCCTGGCGTCGTTGAAATCAGGGCCGCTGACCCACAGGTCCGGGAATTCTTCAAAGGTCTGGATGGTGAAAACGTATCGGTCGGCCTTTTTAGCTTTCTGCAGTCCACCCAGCATTTTGTCCATATAGATGAGTTTTTCAGGTTTATCGCTTCTGGATACATCCAGACGGAAAAAGCCCGTGGCCCTGGTGGTTTCATTTGTTCCAATTAAAATAAGTGGTTTTTTTAATGATATGAATTTTTCTTCCGGGTCCAGCCGGAGGTAACGGAAGCTGGTCTTATTTTCGCGGCCATGCTTTCCGGTAAGGACTCTGGCTGAAGAGCCGTCTGGCTTAATCTCCCAGAGGTCGTAGCGGTCGTAGAGCAGCACGGAAGCATCATTTTCCAACCAGCCGGCCAGACCGTAAGCCGGCGGTTCGTTCGGCGTATCCCATTCTTCGCGGAAGAAGTTGACCCCGAGTTTGGAGGTCAGGTCAAATCTCCGGCCGTCGGCCAGCCGGTAGCTGAACCAGGCGTCGGCCTGGTCATCGTAATATACAAGGTAATTTGCGCCCGGAGAAAAACTGACCGGGGACGGGAACTTCTCCAGGATTTTGGTTCTGGCCCCGGTCTTGATATCCACCAGGTAATAATCGGAATAGCTCCTGTCCCAGGAAATGAGCTTCCGGTAGGGCAGGGGGTTGCTGCCCAGGGCTTTGAGTCCATCTTCAGAAAGTCTTATCTCGGGAAGGTCTTCTGAGGCCAGCCGGATGACCTTTCTGTATTTTGTGCTGAGATGACAAACGGCCAGGTAGTTTTTCTTCTTTTCTTCCTCGGCCCTCACCTTTTGCATGGGCTGGAGTTCCGGGTCAGTCCAGCTCCAGATGTCCACCTTGACCGGCTCGGGAGCATCCCCGGGGGCCGGTTCGGGCAGCGGAGCGTAGCCAAAAAAGAGCAGGGTGCCATCCTTGGAAAAAGAAGGCTCGCGGTTTTCGCTGGGGCTGTGTCCGGGCGGAAGGGCCGGCGTCCCGGGCCCGGCGATTTCGACGGCGGCGGCCGTCTTTTCCTGCCAGAGATAGAGCCGGTATGGAGAAACCCTGTCCCGGTAACTATCGCGATCGCTCAGGAAGGCCAGCTTCTGTCCCTTGTCATCGAAGGCCAGCCTGGAATAATGCCCCTGTCCCTTGAGGAGGGTGATGGTCTGGCCGGTTGCCGGTTCATATATGAAGGCTCCGTCGTTCTCTGGCTTCTTCGAGGAGACGACGTAGGCCAGGTAACGCCCGTTTTTGGCCCAGGCATATTCTGAAACTTCCTGAACGGAAATCGTTTCATTAGTCTCAAGATTCCTGATGACCAGCTCGGTCCCGGGTTCTTTTTTCTTCTCCGGTTTCTTTTCTTCTTTTTTCTCTTCGGCTTTCTGTTCGGGCTCTTTCTTTTCGGCCGGTTTCACTTCAGGTTCTTTTTTCACTTCTTCCTTTTTGGGCTGGTCCCTGGCTGGCTCCTCGGGCAGCGGAGCTTCCAGCAGGTAGGCCACGTATTTTCCGGAATCTTCAGGCAGCTTAAAACTCTTGACCCGGTCAACTCTGACCTCCTGGCCCGTCTGGAGGTTGATTATGCCCAGCCCGTTTTTCGGCTGCTCTTCTGGCTTTTTCTTTTCCCTTTTGGCCCTGTCCACCTCGGCTTTCGGAGGGACTATGGTGTAAACGACGAACCTGTCGTCGGCGCTGATTGCTGCCTCCCGGCCCCGGGCCAGGCGACTTTCTTTTCCGGTTTGCAGGTCCAGAACCACCAGTTCCGGGTCTCCTTCCCCGGGCACCAGCGAATAGACCAGCCAGCGACCGTCGCCGCTGAGCTTTGTCCCCTGGATGGATTTCCAGGAATCATAAACATCGTAACCTACCGGTTTTTTCCCGGTCTGGGCCCGGGCCAGGGCAAAAAGCACCAGGATAATTAACACCAGGCCGGGCCATTTTTTTCTGAAATTAGCGCCAATCATTCTGGCCTCCCTGAACAACATTATTGGATGTGCAATACAAGAGATATCTTTTAACTGAGATTGGCTGCCTCAGTCAACTTATATTTACTTACAGGCGGGAGTTAGGTCAGATTCAGATTTATCCTTTATTGTTTCAGCTCAGGCAGATTTAAGTTTAAACTGTCAAAAGGTCTTCTTAAAGAAAAGATCAGATACTTCTCACCCTGGCTGGGGGGCCGAAATAATCACTCTGTCGGAAAATAATATTTTCCGGGACATCGGCTGATTATGGCTTGAATCCGGAAGCCGGGGCCCGCCATGGTTAGCGCCTGTGTCGGATTTAGTATGTAAACCGGGTGTCTGCAGCTCTTGGCCAGACAATTACCTGTATGGAACCAGGATTGCGATCAATAAAAAAAACGGTCCAGTCTGCTTTTCTCAGGGTTGTCCTGTCAGTTTTCCAGGCTTTTCGGATTTGTGGCCGGGAACTCAACCGGTGAAATAGAGATAGGCAGCGATAATCAGCAGGACCACTATCACCGAGGCCAACACATCCCATTTGCTCCAGCTGGCCCTGGTGGCCTGCCGCTGCTCGGGGGTAACGGTGCCGAAGGTCAGCCCCATGATTTTCTGCTCGTCCGGTTTTTCGGTGGCGTAGCTCACGGCGTACATCACGGCCATGGAGACCAGGAAGATGAACAGGCTGTAGTACTGGAAGTAGATGTTATTCAGTATCCAGAGGAATGAGCCCTCGGCGTATTTGAAGCCCGGAATGAGCTTGACCGGAGTGTCCACCGCCAGCCGGAACAGGCCGAGTAAAAATCCGGTATAAAGGGCAGCCAGGCAGCCCCTGGCGTTCAATCTCTTGTTCAGAATGCCGGCAAAGAAGACTACAAAGATGGGTGGAGCCAGGTAGGCCTGGACACCCTGGAGATAGTCATAGAGTCCCTTGCCTCCGCGGATGACCGGCAGCCAGGCCAGGCCGATCAGAACCATGACCGTGGTGGCCACCCGGCCGATGTGAACCAGTTTTTCCTGCGAGATGTTCTTCTTGATTCGAGAGTAAAAATCTATGGTGAACAGGGTGGAAGAGGCGTTAAAAACGCCGGCCAGAGAGCTCATCAGAGCGGCCAGCAGGCCGGCCACGACTATGCCCCGCACCCCGATCGGCAGGACGTGGGCCACCATCAGCGGAAAGGCCTGCTGGGCCTGGTCGCGTATGATCTGGCCGTTCGGCCCGATGAGTTGCTGTTGCAGGGCAGGGATCTTGCCGCTCAGAGCCAGCCCGTAGCAGATGATGCCAGGGATGATGAAGATAAAAACCGGCAGCAGCTTGAAATAGGAAGCGGCTATGGAACCACGCCGGGCCTGTGTTTCGTTCCTGGCGGCCAGGGCCCTCTGGACGATGTACTGGTCGGTACACCAGTACCACAGCCCGATAATGGGAGCGCAGAACAGCATACCCAGCCAGGGGTAGTTGTCATTAAAATACCAGGCCATTCGCCCCGCTTCCCTGACCGGGGCCCAGGTGCCGTCTATGCCGTGGGGAACGAGAGGCTTCCAGAGGTTGAACATTTCCGGGCCGACAATCGAGCGCAGCTCGGACCAGCCGCCGATGACCTTCAGGCCGAAAATGGTCACCAGGGCCGAGCCGATGATGAGAACGATGGTCTGGATGGCCTCGGTGTAGGCCACGGCGCTCAGCCCGCCCAGGACCGTGTACAACCCGGTTATCAAGATGACCAGGATTGAACCCACCCAGAAACTGTCCAGGCCAAACCAGTTGACCTCGGGCAGCAGCACAGAAAAAACCACGCCGCCGGCAAAAACCCCGACCGCGATCTTGGTCAGGACATAGGCCACCAGGGAGATGGCTGACAGCACGGTCCGGGCCTGCGGCGAGAACCGCCGTTCCAGGAATTCCGGCATGGTGAAAACGCGGGAGCGGGTGTAGAAGGGGACCATCATCCAGCCCAGGACCAGCAGGCACCAGGCGTGGAGCTCGTAGTGGGCCATGGCCACCCCGTCGGTAGCACCGGAGCCGGCCAGGCCGACCAAGTGCTCGGAACCGATGTTGGAGGCAAAAATTGAGGCGCCGACTATGAACCAGCCCAGATGACGCCCGGCCAGGAAGTACTGATCGGTTGTCTTTTCTTTCTGGCGCTTTATCGTCCACCAGGCTATGCCCATGATCAGGGCGAAATAGGCAGCAATAACCACCCAGTCTATAAAGGTCAACATCATAGGGCTACCTCCTCGGGGCTACTTTTTTATCAGGCTTATGACTGATGATAAAATCGTCGGCTGTAAGGAATTTATAAACCTGTCAGGATTTATAAAATTTTGCATAAATGCTGGAAACTTTTTCATCCGAAATTCAGAACTCATGAGTCAAGAGTATAAAAAATAATTCAGGCAAAAGTCAAAATTCTTTAGACGTTTTTGCCAATCATAAAAAAGGGTTGATGGTTGTCATAACAATTCATAAGGGCTGCATTTCGTCATACAACGCTAATTATCTATTCAAGATTGAATAATAAATTTCAGGGTGCGACCGGGGAGAGAGGCCCGTCGTTTTTTATAACAGTTAACTGCAAAGAATAGAAAGGGTCGGAATGAAGAGCGGCCTCAATTTGCTGGTGACAGCAAAAAATAAAGGTCTGACCATCAGATAACCGGCCCGGTGACTCCGGTTTTATCAATGTCCAACAGGTTCCAGGATAAAGGACCAGGAGCAGGCCTGGGGCTTGATCAGGTACTGAGGATGGGGTCTGGCTCCCCAGGAATCATCCCCGCCGACTCCCATCTGGGCCAGGTCGATGGTCACATAAAGGTTTTTGCGCCTCGGAACATCCACGAAGTGCTTTTCCCCGCGGCGGTTCTGGGTCAGGTCTTCTGGGGTATAGGGAATGGCCGTGAATTCGAAAACAGGCTGGCCGCTGAATTTCAGGCCAAAACCGCTTTTGTTCTTGACCACCAGCCAGCGGGTATCGGTCCGGTTGCCAAATTCCTGGGCGGACACGTAGGGAATTACCTGCTCGTCCCGGTTTGTTCTGTAAATTCCCGCAAAAGCCGAGGTCTTCCGGTCGCAGTAATTTTCGTGCGGGCCACGGCCGTAATACTCAATTTCTTCCAGCCCGTCAGCCAGTCCCATGAGCATTCCCAGCCGGGGAATTTCCGGGAGCCTGTCCGGGTTAGCCGGCTTGAATTCGTTTTTGACCATAACCGTTCCGTCCGGGGACACGGTGTAAATAACTGTATGGCTGGCCTCGACCGAAGGCAGAAAGAACTCGACTTTTACCAGCACCCGTCCCGATTTTTCCTGGCGCGCCTGAAAACTTTTCACCTGGCGGTTGAGGCTGGCTTCTCTCCAGGCATTGAGCCGCTGCGGCATCCTGTTTCCGAAGTCGTTGTCGGTCGGGGCTCTCCAGAAATTGGGGAGTGGTCCTTCTTTCAGTAACTCAACATTCTTGAATTTGTAAGAGGCCAGGCGACCTTCAGCCCGGTTAAAGGTCAGGACAAAGTCCTGCCCGCTCACGGTGAGCTCACTCTTATTCTTCTTATTTTCCTTAATTTTTAGCCCGGGTAGCTTTACTGCGGGTTTGCCGGATTGAGTTTCAGTTGAGAGCATGCCGGTTAAGACCGAGCTGCTTTCTTTGATTATTAGCTGCTCCGAGGCGATAGCATGGCCAGCCGGAACCAGGCCATAAGCCAGGTCCTTCAGGTTGAGCAGTTCCAGGTTCAGGAAGAATTCGCCGTCTTCCGCTACGACCGTCTGGGGCAGGGCGATTTTCAGCTCGGCCGATTTCCAGGGTTCAACGGCAGGGCAGGCAGCAGAACCCTCTGCCACCTTCAGTCCGTTTTTCAAAAGCTTCCAGCGGATTTGAAACTTTTCCGGTCCGAGGCTCAGGAAGTCGTATTTGTTGGTTATTTTTATTCCAGCTTCAGCAGTATCAGGGTGAAAGGGTGTGGCCAGCTCAAACCGGGCCGGCTGGTAAACTTTTTTAACCTCCCGGAGTGCAGGGTGCGGCTCCCGGTCTGGAGCTACCAGGCCGTTACAGCAGAAATTGCCGTCCGACGGTGTACCCGGCGGGCCGTAGTCTCCACCGTAAGCCCAGAAGAGTTCACCTTTTTCATTTTTCTTGGCAAGACCCTGGTCCACCCAGTCCCAGATGAAGCCCCCCTGCAGCACCGGGTACTTTTCGATGACCTCCCAGTAATCCTGGAGATTCCCGGTGCTGTTACCCATGGAATGGGCATACTCGCAAAGAATGAGCGGCCGGGACGGGTTGCTTTTCGCGTATTTTTCCAGGTGCTCTATCCTGGCATACATCGGGCAGTAGATGTCGGTGTTCCACTCTAACTGGGCTCGCTCGTAATGGATCGGCCGGCTGGGGTCTCGCTGTTTAATCCAGCGGTAGCACTCTTCGAAGTTGAGGCCATTTCCGGCTTCGTTGCCCATAGACCAGATGACCACTGAGGGATGGTTCTTGTCCCTTTCGACCATCCTCATGATGCGGTCTAAGTGGGCCGGCCCCCACTCGGGGTTTTTAGCCAGGCTTTTTTCCCCGTAGCCCATACCATGTGATTCAATGTTGGCCTCGTCGATAAGATAAATTCCGTAGTAATCGCAGAGTTCATACCAGCGCGGGTCGTTGGGGTAATGGCTCGTCCGGACGGCATTGATGTTGTTCTGTTTCATCAGCTGTATGTCGCGAATCATGGATTCCCCGGACACGACATGGCCGGTCCAGGGGTCGTGCTCGTGCCGGTTAACTCCCTTGAAATAAACCGGGCGACCGTTTATCAGAAGCTGGCCGTTTTTTATTTCCACCGTGCGGAAGCCAATTTTCCGGGTGATGGCTTCCAGGGGAGAGTTTCGCTCTCCGCTGAGCTCCAGACACAGGGTATAAAGGTCGGGCGTCTCGGCGCTCCAGGGTTTTACATCCGGAATTTCTCCCTTGTAGTTAAGGATTTTCTTCTCGCCCGGCTTCAGAGTGAAGGTCTTCTTCTCCAGAAAAACTCTTTCCCCGCTCCGGTCGATGATGGTGACGGTCAGGTTAAAAACCCGGAGTTTTCCGGGGCGAGCGGCCGGGGCCAGGGTATAGTCCACCACCTCCACCTCCAGGTTAAGCAGTCCATTCCGGTAATGTTCATCCAGGAGGGTGCGGGCGAAGAAATCCCTGATCCTGGTCGTGGGCGCAGCGTAAAGATAGACGTCGCGCTCAATGCCGGAAATTCGCCAGAAATCCTGGCATTCCAGGTAGGAGCCGTCGGACCAGCGGTAGACTTCCAGGGCTAACAGGTTTTCGCCTGGTTTAAGATAAGGAGTTATCCTGAACTCAGCGGGAGTCTTGGAATCCTGGCTGTAACCGACTTTCTGTCCGTTGACCCAGATGTAAAAAGCTGATTTTACCGCTCCGAAATGAATAAAAACCTCCTTATCTTTCCAGCTGACAGGAATGGTGAATTTTGTCCGGTAGGAGCCCACCGGGTTGTGGTCATGGGGAATCCGGGGTGGCTGGGGGTTATCTGGAGCAAATTCGTAGGGGATATTGACATAAATGGGAATACCATATCCCAGCAGTTCCCAGTTGGCGGGAACATCTATCTCGTCCCAGTGGCTGTCGTCGTAATCCGGACGCCAGAAATCGAGCGGCCGGTCGGCCGGCCGGGGAACCCAGTTGAACTTCCAGCGCCCGTTGAGGGACCTGTACCAGGGCGACTTAGTTGGCTCCGAGCTCAGAGCCTGGCTAAGTTCGGGGAATGGTATAAAAGTGGCGCGGGGGGCTTCTTTGTTTATGGCAAACACCCGGGGGTTTTCCCAGTCGTTCACCGTGGTTTCTCCTTCACTCGATGCTGGAAGTCGGGCTGTGGACAGGGCCAAAATAATCGAAGCAAGAATTATCGCTAACTTTAATATTCTGAGGCCCGGCGTTAGTCTTCTGGCAAACATTTTCATTATCAGCTCCTTGCACTTATTTTTTTCTTTTTGCCAGGTTTCGTCAATCAGAAACATTGCGGGCTGGTTGGAAAGCTGCCCTTTTCGGCTTGAGTTCCAGGTTATTTTTCAGGGCCACAGTTTCTCCGGGTAGTGACCGTCCTGGATCAGCTGCCGGATGCCATCCTGAACCCAGTGTCTGTCTTCCTGGTAGGTCACGCCGTACCACTGGTCCTCGGTGGTCAGAACCCGGACCCTGGCCTTCTTCTCGCGGGACAGGGCGCCCACCACTTCCGGTATGTAAAATTCCGACCTGCTCAGGTTGGTGGCCGGGTCGGAAAGAAAATTCCGGAACCTGGTTTCCAGCTCGTCGAAGATGCTCGGGGTAAGGCCGAAGATGTTCATGGAAGCTATGTCATCTGGTGAGAGCGGGTGCCAGGTCTGGCCGTCCTCGGTGTATTTTATACCGTCGGGGAGTTTCTGAACTCTGGTTCTCTCGCGCAGGTCGAGCAGGTAGCCATCTTCCGATATCCGGCAGATGCCCCGGGCCACGTGCCCGTGCCTGCTAAGAGTATTCCCGAGCCTGTAGCCGACCAGGGCGTAGTTATAATGGGTGGTTTCGTCTTTAACCTCTCGCATATAATCGGCCAGCTTCCTGATGGCCTCGAAGCCGTAGAAGTCGTCGGCGTTGATTACCAGGAAATTTCCCCGGACCACGGAACGACAGAGAAGCACAGCATGGCCGGTGCCCCAGGGCTTGACCCGGTCTTCAGGAATCTTGAATCCCGGGGGCAGGGCCTTATCCATTTCCTGTAAAACATAATCGACGCTGAAATACCTTTCGGCCCGGAAGCCGATTTTTTCCAGGAATACCTTTTCCAGGTCGCGGCGGATGATGAAAACCACGTTTTCAATCCCGGCCCTTCTGGCGTCGAAAAGGGAGTAGTCGATGATGAGCTCGCCGTTCGGCCCCACCGGATCGACCTGCTTGAGACCGCCATACCTGCTGCCAATGCCGGCGGCCATGATGACCAGGGTCAATTTATTCATCTCAACACCTCTTTAGCTGGATTATTACCATAAAATTGATGACGTTAGAAGACAGAAGTGTTAGGGACAGGCCCGGATAAAAAATGACTAAAAAATTAATTAAAAACAATTAGCATAACATTTGAGATGGTTTTCTATTGAACCTGCGTCATCTGGTTGTTGTAAATTTCTTTTCAGACCCGGAATTATGCTCTGTATTAACGATAACCGGGGAAAGTTCCTGCGGCTGTTGGGCTGCGGAGGCTGGTGATTACTAAGGGAAGGATGAAATCCGGAAACTATTAGCATTCCTTTAGACAGCGAAACCCGGGAGCCTATTCCCGGGTGTTGCCGGGTAAAAATCCAGGTTTTTCCCTGCTGGAGTCAGCGCTTTTTGTCGTTAGCCGTGAACGAAAACAGGTTTTCAAGAAAATGTAATTTGTTGATTAATAATAAAATAAAAAACGTCGCTCCAAGAATCCATGTTGTTGGTCCGGAGAAGGTATATCGGTTGTCCCCGTCCTTACCAGCGGGGATGTTTTATTGTATAATCAAAAAAAGAAGGTGAAACCGATGATTAAGTCAACCACGGTTCTCTGTGTAAGGCATAAAGGCCAGGTGGTCATGGCCGGAGATGGCCAGGTGACCATGGGCCAGACGGTCCTCAAGAGCACGGCCCAGAAGGTCAGGCGACTCTATAAAGGCCAGGTCCTGGCCGGCTTTGCCGGGGCCACTTCCGACGCTTTTGCCCTGTTTTCGCGGTTTGAAGCCAAGCTTGAAGAATACCGCGGCAACCTGTCCCGCGCGGCCATAGAGCTGGCCAAGGACTGGCGCCTGGACAAGTCGCTGCGCCAGCTCGATGCCCTGTTGATCGTGGCCGATGCCAGCAATACCTTTCTCATTTCCGGGACAGGTGATGTGGTTGAGCCCGACGACGGGCTGACGGCGGTGGGTTCGGGCGGTCCTTACGCCCTGGCCGCGGCCCGGGCCCTGGTAAAGCACACTGACCTTTCGGCCAGAGAGATAGCCCTGGAAGCGCTGCGCATTGCTTCTGAAATCTGCGTTTACACCAACGATAATTTTACGGTAGAGGAAATCTGATGGCCATAGAACTGGAAGGAAAAGTAATAAGCGAAAACAAGCTGGTTTTCGGCGAGCAGGAAGGGGAGCTTACTCCCCAGCAGATCGTGGCCGAGCTGGATAAGTACATAATCGGCCAGAAAGCCGCCAAGAAGGCGGTGGCCATCGCCCTGCGCAACCGTTTTCGTCGCCGGAAACTTCCACCAGAGCTGGGGGATGAAATTGCCCCCAAGAATATCCTCATGATCGGACCGACCGGCGTTGGCAAGACCGAAATTTCCCGCCGGCTGGCCAAGCTGACTTCGTCTCCATTTCTCAAGATTGAAGCCAGCCGCTTCACCGAGGTCGGCTACGTCGGCCGCGACGTGGAATCGATGATCCGCGACCTGGTGCGGATTGCGGTCGACATGGTCAAGCAGGAAAAGATAAAGGAAATCGAGGCCAAAGCCCTGGCCAACGTCGAGGAAAAACTCCTGGATATGCTTCTACCCGGCCGCTCGCTGGCCAACCGCAGAAAAGAGCCCGCGGCTGTAGACGAGGAACAGAAAGAAATGCTCAGGACCAGGGAACGCTTGCGGCGCCAGCTCCGCGCCGGCCAGCTCGATGAGCGGATGGTGGAAATTGAAGTCAAGGAAAAACCGGCCCCGCCCTTTGAGTTTATCAGCAGCAACGGGTTTGAGGAGATCGGGATACAGATCCAGGAAATCCTGCCCGGCATGTTCGGCGGCAAGACCAAAAAGCGGCGGGTCAAGATTAAAGAAGCCAGGGAAATCCTGCTGGAAGATGAAGAAAAAAGGCTGGTGGACATGGACCAGGTCTCCCGTCTGGCCATAGAAAGGGTTGAACAGTCAGGAATAATTTTCCTGGACGAGCTGGACAAGGTGGCCGGCCGGGAATCGGGAGTCGGCCCCGACGTCAGCCGGGAAGGGGTGCAGAGAGACCTGCTGCCGATCATTGAAGGAACCACGGTCAACACCCGCTTCGGGCTGGTTAAGACCGACCATATCCTGTTCATTGCGGCCGGGGCCTTCCACGTGACCAAACCCTCCGACTTGATTCCGGAACTGCAGGGACGTTTTCCGATCAGGGTTGAACTATCTCCCCTCACCAGGGAAGATTTTGTCCGCATTCTGACCGAGACCGAAAATGCCCTGATCAAGCAATACAAGGCCCTGCTGGCCACCGAGGGAGTGGAGGTGGAATTTACCCCGGAAGCCATCGATGAAATCGCGGCCATCGCCGAAAAGGTCAACCAGGAAGCCGAGAACATCGGAGCCAGGCGACTGCACACCGTGATGGAAAAAGTGATGGAGGAAATTTCTTTTGAGGCGCCCAACCTGGTTGACCGGAAAATTGTGATTACCAGGGAATACGTCCAGAAGCAGCTCAGCGAAATCCTGAAAGACCAGGACCTCAGAAAATTCATCCTGTGATGAAGAAAAATGTTCCTGTAATTGTCGTCCTCCTTTTAGCCTTCTTCAATTCCGGGTGTGGCCGGAAGGGACAGCTCCAGGAACCGGTGCCCCGGGTGCCGCAGGCTGTTTCGGATTTCAGGGCGGTTCAGCAGGGCCAGCGCCTGATTTTCACCTGGACGGCACCCGTTTCCTACCTGAGCGGGGCACCGCTGGATCTGTCATCGGTTGAAATAAGAGTGATGGAAATAAAGGGCGAGGGCCTTTCCGAAAAGAAAGCGTCTGATTCCTTTATGAAATATTCCCGGCCGCTGGCCGAACGAGAACTGGGCCGGCTGGAAGCCGGCCTGAACCGGGCGGTTCTCTGGCCTGAGATGGAAAAGGTAACCGGGAGAAGTTATCTGTTCGGCCTGCGGACAAAAGCCAGGAAGGGGGGCTGGTCGGAAATTTCCAACCTGGTTTCAGTCCGTCTGGAGGTCTTGCCGCTTCCACCTTCGGGCCTGAGGGCCGAGGTCAAGGAATACCAGATAAGCCTGAGCTGGGAACCACCAGCAACCGGCCTGGACGGTCAACCCCTGGCCGGGGAGGTATTTTATAACCTTTACCGGGACGAGGCCGGTGAATTCAGGCTCCTGAATAGTCAGCCCCTGACCCGGCCACGGTTTGAAGATTTGAACTTTTCCTTCGGGCTTACCTATCGTTACCTGGTCAGGAGCGTGGTCTCCCGGTCCGGGGAATACAGGGAGGGCGACGATTCGGAAATCCTCGAGGTCAGGGCGGTGGATGTTTTCCCGCCGGCCGCTCCGGCCGAGGTCAGGGCTCTGAGCGGGGTGGACGGGGTGACCATCTCCTGGCTGCCAAACCCTGAAAGGGACCTGGCCGGTTACCGGGTCTACCGATCAAAGGAGGGAGCGGGCGGCGAAGAGCCTCCCGTCCTGCTGACTCCGGAGAACCTGGCCGTCCCCGTTTTTCTGGACCGCTCGGTTGAAAAGAATACCGGCTATGTTTATTCTATATGCGCGGTGGATAATGCCGGGAACGAAAGCCCGGCGGCCAGAGTAAAGGTAAAGACCTGAAAGATGAAAATTTATCGTTTTCGCTATCGAAAGAAAATACTCTACGGGTTGTTGAAAGAAGATGTTCTTTTCCCGATCAGGGGCTCCATTTTCAGGAATTATAAGATCCAGGATAGTCCCATTCCCATCTCGGAGGTAACCCTGCTGCCCCCGATCATTCCATCCAAGATAGTCTGCGTCGGCCGGAATTACCGCGAACATGCCGGGGAACTGGGCAACCCGGTGCCGGCCGAACCGCTGCTTTTTCTTAAACCGCCCAGCGCCGTCATCGGGCCGCTGCAGGCCATCATCTACCCCGAGGTGTCACAACGGGTGGATTATGAGGGCGAGCTGGCCGTAATTATCAAAAAGAGGGCCAGTCAGCTGCCGGAGGAGGCTCCCTGGCAGGAGTACGTGCTGGGTTATACCTGCTTCAATGACATAACCGCCCGGGACCTGCAGATGAAAGATGTGCAGTTCACCCGGGCCAAGTCTTTTGATACCTTTGCGGCCGTGGGGCCCTGCCTGGCCACCGACCTCGACCCCGGAGCTGTCCAGCTCAAGACCTTTCTTAACGGGAAGCTGGTGCAGGCGGCCAGCACCAGGAACATGATTTTCCCCGTTCCTTTTCTGATCAGGTACATATCGAGAATAATGACCCTGGAACCGGGAGACATCATTGCCACCGGAACGCCGGCCGGCGTCGGCCCGATGCAGCCGGGCGACCGGGTGGAGGTGCAGATTGAAGGCATCGGAACACTATCCAATCAGGTTAAAAAAATAGAAACAAGGAGGTAGGATGAAACTATTTCTGGACACAGCCAACCTGCAGGAAATCAGAGAAGTGGCCAGCTGGGGTATTCTGGATGGTGTCACCACCAACCCCACTCTATGTTCCAGGGAAAACGTGCCTTTCGAAAAACTGGTCAAGGAAATCTGCGACCTGGTCTCCGGGCCGGTGAGCGTCGAGTGCGTTTCCACCCGGGCCGAGGAGATAGTCCCCGAGGCTCGAAAGCTTAACGGGCTGGCTCCCAACATTGCTGTCAAGATTCCGGTCAACCTGGAAGGACTCAAGGCCACCAGGGTTCTGTCGGCCGAAGGCATCAAGGTCAACATGACCCTGGTTTTCTCTCCCTCGCAGGCTCTGCTGGCGGCCAAGGCCGGGGCGGCCTTTGTCAGCCCTTTCATCGGGCGGCTGGACGATATATCTCATCACGGGATGGAGCTGGTGGAACAGATATTGACCATATATGAAAATTACAGCTTCGAGACCGAGGTCATCGTGGCCAGCGTCCGCCATCCCGGGCATGTGGTGGAGGCGGCTTTGCTCGGGGCCCACATTGCCACCGTGCCCTATTCGGTCATGGAAAAACTGGCCAAGCATCCCCTGACCGATATCGGCATCGACAGGTTTCTCCAGGACTGGAAAAAGGTCGCCGGCAAATAGCCTGAATAAATTGGAATTGAGTTTTAATTAATGGGCTTCTTGAAAAAGCGGAAAGGCCTGGTGGCCATCCTGGTGGTGGTTGCCTTTCTCTACATAGCCCTGTCCTTTGCCAAGAGCCTTTTCCTGAAACAACTCGGGCGCCGGCTGGACCGGAGCTTCGAGGTGGGCGAATTAAAGCTCAATTACCTGCCTCCTTCGCTGGTTATAAAGAACCTGAAATCAAAGACTGATAACCCCGGGTTCTCCGTGGAGAACCTGAAGGTCTCGCTGCCGTTGCTGTCGCTCTTTACAAAGGAAAAGCCGGTGACCGTGGAAGTCCACCGCCCGGAGCTCTTTTATGACGGCAAGAGCGAGAAAGCAGGTGGAGGCCAGAAGCGGCTGTCCCTCGACCTGCCCCTGGTTATCGAAGGCGGCTATGTAAATGAAGGGCATTTTTCTTTCGAACTCAAGCAGGGGAGTTATGAACTATCCGGGGTTTCGGCTTTTTTCCGGCTGGAGGCCAACCGGCTGACCCTTTTGCTCAGGGCCGGAAAGTCCAGGATAAGGCCCTATGATTCTCCCGAAGCCCTGGAGGGCGAACTGGAAACCATGGTGACCAGCCGGGGAAGGACCATAAACATCGGCCGGCTGATAGTTCAGGGAGAAAATTCCGCTGTGCGGCTGGAAGGAAGGATTGCTCTCCTGGAAAAAACCAGGGTTGACCTGAGGGCGGTCTATAACCTTGACACCAGCTTTATCATGAGTGCTCTTGACCTTCCGTTTGAATGGGCCGGCAAAACTTCGGGCGAGGTGACCATCTCCAACGAGGGTGGTCCGCTGGTGGTCAGGACCGATTACCTGACCAGGGATTTTCGACTCAACCAGGTGGATATGGGGTCGGTTGAAGGCCAGGTGGTGGTTGAGAATGGCCGGGGAGGTAAGATCCTGGCCGAGGTGAAGAAGAATGGCCGGCCGGCGGAGAATGTCATCATTACTTACGGCGGCGGTAGAATAGATGGACAGATGTCCGGTTTTCATCTTGACCCGATCATGAAATATGCCTCGGTTCCCTGGCCGGTCGAATCGCCGGCCTGGGGCAGGTTCAGCCTGAGCCAGGGAGAACTGCAGGCAACGGCTGAATTCCGCGACGTGATGAATGAAGTCGAGGTTCGGGACAGATACAGGCTGAACGGGCTGGTTGAAGTGAACCTGCATCTTAAGAACAAAGACCTGAAAATCCAGGCCAGAGACCTGCAAACTTCTTTTGGCCGTCTTAACGTGGAAGGCCGCGTGGTCATTGATAAGCTTCTGGACCTGGAAATCACCGGTCAGGTCAGTGATGTCCGCGAAGCCCGGCAGTTTACCGAAAAGCTATTGCGGACGGAGTTTGATTTCCCCGAAATAAGGGGAGCCGGACGGGCCGAGATTGAAATAAAGGGAGACTACCACCGCCCCCGGCTGAATTTTGGATTTTCCCTTTCTCCGGCCGGCTTCGAGCGTTTCCAGGTAACCACGGCCAGGGGCCAGGTTGCGGTTAAGGGGCGAGAGGTTGAAGGTAAGGTCTATGTCCTGGATAAGAACTTTGAGGGGCAGATAGACATAATGACTTCTGAAGGCCGCACTGAAACCAGACTGGCCCTGGAGAGGGCCCTGGTGGAAACGGTCCTGTCTTACCTGAAAGTAACTTTCCCCGTCCGGGGCCAGGTCAGCGGCAATTTTATTTACCTGACCGGTGGCGGGCAGATGGATTTCCGGGGGGACTTTGCTTCTGAGGAAATGCTTCTGCTGGGCAGTCCCATCAGGAATGTCGGCGGGAAGATTATCTGGAATGACCGCGGGCTGAGTTTTCCGGAGCTTGGCTTTAATCTTAACGGCGGAAAGGTGAACGGCCGGCTGGCTCTCGGTTACGCTCCAGCCACTTATGATTTTGACCTCGAAGCTACCGATGTTGACCTGAAGCCGTTTTCGGCCGATTTTGCCGGGCGGATCAGCCTGAACCTTAAAGGTCAGGGCGTTTTCGGTCAGGACCGGCCTGCCGGCAAATTTTCCGTTGATAAGTTCGGTGTATTTTTTATCAAGGCTCAGAAAGCAGCCGGCGATTACCATTTGAATTTTCTTGATAATAATCTCAGCGTCGAACTCAGGGGAAGGTTGCTGCCAGGTGACAGCGATTTTGAGCTCAAGCTGGACATCCCCTTTGACCGTGACTTTCTTTCGGGCGAAGTTAAGGGTCGCCTGACCAACCTCGATTTGCTCCTTCCCTGGAAAGGAGCCAGCGGCAACGTTGACTATCTTCTGAGCTTTCAGGGGCCGATTGCTTCAATCGACCTGAACGGCGCGTTCGAGCTCCGGGGCAACCTGATTCCGATCCCGGGTTTTGCCCATGCCCTTAACGGCTTCTCAGGGCTGGCCTTCGTCAAGAACGGCCAGGTTTCCATCAGGTCCTTCCAGGGCTTTCTGGGAGGAGGTCCCGTCCAGGGTTCCGGCGAACTGTCCTTTGGAGAAAAAGGGCTGGGCGAGGCTGAAATTCGCATGTCAGGTCAGAGCATGGAGCTTTCGGTGTTTGAGCGCACCCGGTTGCTGGCCGACGGCCAGATGAGGTTCCTGAAAAAGGGTAACAGGTCAGTCCTGGAAGGAGATTTTCTGATCAGGGAAGCGCTGTGGAAAAAAGAGCTGTATGAAAAACTATCTTTTTCTTCCCAGGCCTACAATGCCGGGGGGCGGGGAAGCTGGATAGATGACCTCAACCTGAATTTCCGGCTCAGGGCCAGTGACAACGTCTGGATGGAGAACTCCCTGGGCCGGATAAGGGCCAGACTGGACCTGACCATTACCGGCACGGTCGGGGCCCCGGTGATTACAGGAGAGATCGAGGCGCTGTCCGGCACCGTCTATTTTCAGGACCGTGATTTCCGGGTCCTGCGGGGACGCCTGAGTTTCTTCAATCCTCTGATGATAGACCCATATATCGATTTCCAGGGCGAAACTTATGTCAAGGATTACCATGTCATTTTCAGTCTGAGCGGGCTGGCCAGCAGCCTGAAACCCGAATTCTCTTCCTCGCCGCCCCTGCCGCAAGAGGAAATTCTGTCCCTGCTGGCCCTGGGCGAGTCCTACCAGCGAAGGTACTCTCTTGACCCGACCCAGATGAGCACCGCCTCCATGATTTCCTACCAGCTGGCCAGGAAATCGGAAAGCCTGTTCAGCCTGGATCGCTTCCGTCTCGACCCCTTTCTCATGGGTTCAACCTCCGAAATCACGGCCAGGTTGACCGTTGGCAAGCGCCTGTCCAGGAACTTTTTCATCGTCTATTCGACCAACCTGGCCACCCAGAGGGAAGAAATAGTCAGGCTGGAGTGGGAGCTGTCGGGGGGACTTTCCCTGGTGGCCATCCGAAACGAGCTGGGACGGGTTAGCCTGGACCTCAAGCTGAGAAGAAGGTTTTAGCGTCATGAGAATGAGTATCCGGCCGGCGATTCTTATCTGGTTGTTGCTGGTCGCTATTTCTGCTTATCCGGTTGAAAACGGACGGCCGGTTGAAAAAATCCAAATACTGGTTGATGGGAAAGAGGCCGAGCCAGCCATTAGTAATCTGCTGAACCTCACCCCCGGGCAGACTTATTCTGATTTTCAGATTGACCGTGGTCTGAAACAGTTGATGAGAACCGGCCTTTTTTCCAGGGCCGAAGTCTACTACAATCCGGAACCTTCAGGAGAACTGACCTTTGCCCTGACCAGGAATACCTTTATCCGTAACCTGCGGATTTCCGGTCCCCGCAGTCTTAGAAAGCGAATCAACGAGGAACTGCCGTTCTTAAGAAAGGGCGGAATTCTTTCCGAGAATTTAAAAGACAAAGCCATTCCTGAAATAGAAAAAATCCTGGTGGATGAGGGCCTTTTCTCGCCCCGGATTGGACTGGAAATTAGTAAGGTTGAGGGAATGAACCTGGCCGATGTTTCGGTCAGTTTTCCCGGCTGGAGACGCCTGACCATCCGCCAGATAATTTTCGAAGGACCTGACATCATTCCCTTGTCCCGCCTGCAGCAGCTGTTCGGCCTTAAGCCCGGTGATTATTACGTACCCAGGAAACTGGAAAGTGCTCTGGCCAGAATTAAAAATGCCTTTAACAAACTTGGATATACCTGGGCCGAGGTCAAACTGGCGCGAGAAGAAGTTAATCAGGAAAAGGGAATGGTGGACCTGGTAATTGGCCTCAACCCTTCAACCAGGATTTCCATCAGGCTCCTTGGAACCAAACTCTCTCCGAAGATTGTCTGGCCCGTCTGGGAACAGAAAGTTTTTGAAGAGTGGGCCCTGTCCGAAGGCGAAGCCCTTCTCTTAAAACAGCTACGGAGGCAGGGCTACCTGCTGGCCACGGTCAAACCTCGCCTCCAGAGGCAGGAGAATGAACTCCTGGTCATATATGAAGTTCACCAGGGCCCGAGGCTTAAAATTAAAGGGCTGGAATTCAGGGGAGTGGAAAGTTTTACCGAGAAGGAAGTCAAGAAAGGCCTGGGCATTGGCGAACAATTTCTATTCTTTCCGTATCTTGATGGGCAGCAGGTTTATGACCTGCCCGAGAAGATCAGGCTTTTTTACGCCGAACATGGTTTCGCCCAGGCCCGGGTGACCCTGAATTTTAGCCGCAAGGACAATACGGCCAGGCCTGTTTATTTTATAGAAGAAGGGCCGAGGCAACTCATCCGCAGCCTGGAAATCCAGGGGGCGGTGACCGTTCCACCGGCCGAGATTTTCAAGGTTCTGAACAGCCGACCCGGCCAACCCTATTACAAACCCCAGCTGCAGAGAGACCTGGAAAAGATAAATCAGCTCTATCTTAATAAGGGATTCAGGGGGACCCAGCTGGAAGTTGAAGCTTCTCCCGACAGAGACAACAACCTGGACCTGGTCATCCGGGTGAGCGAGGGCCAGCGGCTGAAAGTCAACAACATTTTTATCACCGGTAATCACCTGACCCACAGGAGCACCATTCTGCGTGAGGTCCGGTTGCGACCAGGGGACTGGGCTGAATACAACAGGCTGCTCGAAACCAAGAGAGGACTGGAGCGCATAGGGGTTTTCTCCGAGGTCAGGCTGGAAGAACTGCCGGCGGCCGATAATTCCCTCAACCTGTCGATCCAGGTAAGAGAAGGGGAACAGAATTTTGCCGGAATCGGGCTGGGAATCGAGACCAGGGAGGAGGCCCGGTCTCTGGCCCTCTGGGAAAATGACCTGAGACCGAGAATCACGGCCGAATATATCAGGTACAACCTGTTTAAGAATGCTTCCCAGGTCAGCCTGGTCGGCCAGCTCAGCCTGGTGGAAAAAAGGCTGGTGGCCACCTGGCAGCAGCCTCATTTTCTGGGGCTGCGGATGAGAACCTATTTCAGCGGCTACCTGGAGAAGGAGGACCGGACCAGCTTCAGTTACGAACGGCGGGGCCTGACCCTGTCGACCATGAGAAACCTGCCAGCCGGTTTTTCACTGCTGCTGGCGGCCGGAGCCCTGAGGACCAAGTTGACCAACCTGCAGATAGCCGAATCCGAGGTGGAGAGGGAAAGGTTGCCTTATTCCATTGCTTACGGGTCGGCTACTTTCATCCGCGACCGCAGGAACGACACCTTCAATCCTTCCAGCGGTTATTTTTTCAGCCTGGCCCTGGAACGAGCCTATCCGCTGCTGGAGACCGAATCCAAGTTTCTGAAAATGTTTGCCAAGTATCAGTATTTTTACCCGCTGGCAGCCAGCGTCAACTTCCACACCACACTGCGCCTGGGGCTGGCCTCGGGAACGGTGCCCATACCGGAAAGGTTTTTTGCCGGCGGCAGCAATTCTTTCCGGGGAGAGTCCTTTGAAATGCTGGGCCCTAAGGACCCGGAATCCGGCCTGCCGGTCGGGGGCCGGGCCATTTTTCTGCTCAACATGGAAGCCAGGTTCCTGATGCTGAAAAAATTGCCAAATCTTTATGGCGCGATTTTTTATGATGTGGGCCAGGTCTTCCCGGAAATCCAGGATTTCAACTTCCTGAAGTTCAGCCAGGCTGCCGGCTTCGGCTTGCGTTATCGCACGCCGCTCGGCCCGGTCAGATTTGATGTCGGCTGGAACCTGAATCCACCCGACAATAGATGGAAGCCGCGGTTTTTCCTGACCATCGGCAACATGTTCTGAGGTTCTGGCATGGTTAAAATGATGGTTACGATGAATAATAAACGGGCAGGCCGGTGGACACCATTACTGGCCCTGCTGCTCCTGCTGCTCCATCCGGCGGATGGGCAGGAGCTGTTGAACTGCCTGGTGGCCAGTGTTGACCACATACCGGTTACTGCCTTTGACCTGGAAGTGCTGGAAAAGTTTGATCTGTTGCCTGGCGGAAACGCTGGAGCTCTGACAGTCGGGGAAAGACTTGACAGGTACATAGAAGTTCTTCTGGTATTGAGGCTGACCCGGGAACAGCTCCAGATCAGTCAGGAAGAGGTCAGGGTGGAACTGGAACGGTTGAAAGAACGGCTTGGTCCCGAAGTCCTGGAACAGAGATGTCACCTTCTGGGTCTCAAGCCTGAAGACCTGTCTGGTTATCTTCAGGATAAAATCCTCTTTGAGAAGGTAATGGGCACCAGGTTCAATCAGAGACTGTATGTGTCGCTGAAAGAAATCGAAGATTATTACCTGCAGGTTTATGTGCCCGAGCAGAAAGCGGCTGGAAGGACGCCGCCAGAACTGGTCACTGTTCTGGACGAGATAGAGGCCAGGCTTCAGGCCAGTCGCCGGCAAAAACGGGTTAAGGAATGGACGGGAGAACTCAGGCAAAGGGCGGAGATAGTTGTTTATGAAGATTGCCTTAATCGAATAAAATAAAGTTTCAGAAAAGAAAGGAAGAGGAAAACAGATGAGACGAATTTTCTTGTTTCCCGGTCAGGGTTCCCAGGCGGTGGGCATGGGCAGGGATTTTTATGAGAAGAGCCAGGAGGCGCGGGAAATCTTCAGGCTGGCGGATGAGGTCCTGGGGTTTAGCCTGTCCAGACTCTGTTTCGAAGGGCCGGAAGAAGAGCTCCGGCTGACCTGTAATACCCAGCCAGCCCTGCTTGTGGTCAGCTGCATCGCCTACCGTTTGCTCGGGCTCAAACCAGACCTGGCTGCCGGGCACAGCCTCGGGGAGTATTCTGCCCTGGTGGCCGCCGGCAGTCTGGACCTGGCCGAGGCGGTGAAACTGGTCTACAACCGCGGCCGCTACATGATGGAGGCTGTACCCCCTGGACGGGGGAGCATGGCTGCCGTCCTTGGCCTCGACCGGAGGCAGGTAGAGGAGGGAATTAAGTCCGTATCTGCGGGCCCGGTTGAGGTGGCCAACTGGAACGCCGAGGACCAGGTGGTCATAGCGGGGGAAAAGGCGGCCGTGGAAGAAGCCCTGGCCCGGTTGAAACCGCCGCGCTCGGTGGTGCTCCAGGTTAGCGGTCCCTTTCACACCAGCCTGATGAAAGCGGCGGCCGAGAGGTTGAAAGTTGACCTGGAACGAATCAATTTCCGGGACCCTGAATTCCCGATCATTTCCAACGTTACGGCGGCCGAGGTCAGGTCAGGTTCTGAAGCCCGGGAATTGCTGTACTGGCAGATTACCAGCCCTGTCCTCTGGTACCCTTCGATGCAGCGCCTGCAGGAGCTGGGAGTAGGGCAGGCCGTGGAGCTGGGGCCCGGGAAAGTACTGACCGGGTTGCTGAAACGAATTTCCAGGCAATGGCCGCAGGCGCCGGTCCTTTTTAACGTGGAGGATATGACTTCCCTGGAAAACTTCCACCGGTCGATATCAGTTTGACGTCTCTTTGACCACCTGCGGACCGAAACGGATGAAATATTCCAGGGCCGAGGCCAGGGCAATAATCACCACCAGCCATAATCCGAAGGTGTGAGCCAGCCGATAAATAAGTCCCAGGTAGTGCTCGCCCAGAATGAGTATAGAGACCACCACCGCTTCGAAGATCATCTTGAGCTTTCCCCAGCCCGAGGCGGTTATATGGTAGCCCCGGGAAGAAGCGATGGCCCGGAAGCCGGTAACGGCTATCTCCCGACCGATGATGATGATGGCCATCCAGGGAGCCACCACTCCGCTGTCCACCAGACAGATCAGGGCCGAGGTGATGAGCAGTTTATCGGCCAGCGGGTCGAGCAACGAGCCCAGCACCGTTTCCATCTTTCTTCTCCTGGCCCAGAAACCGTCCAGCATGTCAGTCAGGCAGGCCACGACAAAAATCGTGAAGGCCACGACCTCGGATCCCGGAAAAGGGGTAAGCATGACCACCACCAGCACCGGGATGGCCAGCAGCCTGAATATGGTCAGGATCGTTGGTGTATTCATTTGTTAATTCCGGGAAATAATCAGTTTCCTATACTAAAACTATTGGAGCTTATTGTCAAATCCGGGGACGGGAAGCTCCGGTGCGGTTGCAAATCCGGGACCGGATATAATATAGTTTATAAGCTGTCCGGTCTGTATGATGAACAAAAAAGAAGATGCCCTCACTCCCATGATGGAGCAGTACCACCGGATAAAAGCCCGGTATCGCGACTGCCTCCTTTTTTTCCGGCTGGGGGATTTTTACGAAATGTTTTACGAGGACGCCTACCTCGGTTCCTCTCTTCTTGGTATCGCACTTACTTCGAGGCAAAATGTGCCCATGTGCGGCGTTCCCTATCATTCTGTGGATTCCTACCTGGCCCGATTGCTGAAAGCCGGGAAAAAGGTGGCCATCTGCGAGCAGGTGGAAGACCCGAAACAGGTCAGGGGGGTGGTCAGGAGAGAAGTGATCAAGGTGCTGACCCCGGGAACGGCCGTGGAAATAGAGGGCGAAGAGCGAGGAGATAGCCTGGGAGTCCTGAGCCTGGTCCTGGCCGATGGCCGATGGGGGGCAGCCTGCGCTGATCTTCTCTCGGGGAAAATCCTGACCCTGGAAAGGGAGGAGAAAGAACGCAAGGCTTTGCTGGATGATATTTTCCGTCTTGGCCCGAGGGAAGTCATCTGCCCGGAAGACCAGGAGTCAGTCGTCAGGGATCTGCTGGCTTCGACCGACCTCTCCGGCCTGGCCCTGAGCCGGGTGGAGCCCTGGTCTTATGATTATTCTCAGGCCTCAAGCCTGTTGCTGGAACATTTCCGGGTGGCCTCTCTTGATGGTTTTGGCCTCCAGGGTCGGACCCTGGCCGTAGCGGCAGCCGGGGCCCTTCTTTATTATTTGAAGAAAAACAGGCAGGAGTCGGCCGGGTATATCAGGAAAATGTCCTTCCAGACCTCAGGCCAGACCATGGTTCTGGATGCTATAGCCGTCCGCAACCTGGAACTGGTCAGGAACCTGAGGACCGGCCAGGTGGCCGAATCACTGCTGGGAGTAATCGACCTGACTCAGACCGCTTTCGGAGCCCGGCTGCTCAGAAACTGGCTGTTGCATCCACTCCTCGATTGCCAGGAAATCAGGCGGCGACAGCAGGCGGTGGAAGAAGCCCTGAAAAAACCCATTGCCAGGCAGGAAATCCGGAACAGGCTCTGCCAGATCCTGGACCTGGAAAAGCTGACCACCAGAATTTCAGTGGCTGCCGCCACGCCCAGAGACCTGGTTGCCCTTAAAAAGTCGCTCTGGCCCCTGCCCGAAATAGAAGCTCTTCTCCAGGAGTTTCAGGCAGACTATCTGGCCGGGCTCAAGTCATCCTGGGACAACCTGCAGGATGTGGCCGGGCTGGTAGACCGGGCCATTCTGGATGAGCCGGCCCACCTGATTCAGGAAGGAGGCCTGATCAAAGGGGGCTTCAACCGGGAGCTGGATGAGCTGAGGCAAATCAGTCACTCCGGCAAAACCCTGATTGCCCAGATTGAAAAAAGGGAGCGGGAGCGGACCGGTATCTCTTCTTTGAAGGTTCGCTACAACAAAGTCTTTGGATATTACATAGAGGTTACCAGGCCCAACCTGCCGCTGGTGCCCGCGGATTACCAGCGGAAGCAGACCCTGGTTAACAGCGAGAGGTTTATAACGCCGGAGTTAAAGGAATATGAGGACAGGGTGCTGGGAGCCGAGGCCAGGATAAACGAGCTGGAATACGAGCTTTTCCTTCAGGTCCGGGAAGAAATAGGAAAGCAGGTTCCCCGTGTGCAGCAGATGGCTCAGAACCTGGCCGTGCTTGATGTTCTGCTGTCGCTGGCCGAGCTGGCCCATCAGAGGAATTATTCCCGTCCCGAGGTGGACGAGAGCGATATCCTTTTCATCTCGGACGGGCGGCACCCGGTGGTGGAGGTTGTCCAGAGCGAGCCCTTTGTTCCCAACGACACCCACCTCGACCGGAACGAAAACCAGATACTCATCATCACCGGCCCCAACATGGGCGGGAAATCAACTTACCTGAGGCAGGTGGCCCTGATCTGCCTGCTGGCCCAGATGGGTTCTTTCGTTCCGGCCAGGGAGGCCAGAATAGGGGTGGTGGACCGGATTTTCACCAGGGTCGGAGCCATGGATTTTCTCACCGCCGGGCAGTCCACCTTCATGGTGGAGATGGTGGAGACGGCCAACATTCTCAACAACGCCACCGGGCGCAGCCTGATTCTGCTGGACGAGGTCGGGCGCGGAACCAGCACCTTCGATGGCCTGAGCATCGCCTGGGCCGTGGCCGAGCATCTGCACCAGATGGAAAGTATCAGGCCCCGGACGCTGTTCGCCACCCATTATCACGAATTGACCGAGCTGGCCCTGACCTTCCCCCGGATAAAGAATTTTCACGTGGCCGTCCGGGAATGGCAGGATACGGTCATATTTCTCCGCAAAATCAACCCCGGTCCATCCGACCGCAGCTACGGGCTGCAGGTGGCCCGGCTGGCCGGCCTTCCGGAAGAAATAATTAAGCGGGCCAGGGAAATTCTGTTCAACCTGGAAAGACGGGAACTGGACGAACAGGGACGGCCGCGGCTGGCTTATCATTTAAACAGCCAGAATAGATCACAGCTGCTGTTATTTCCCGAAGACCGGGAACGAGCCAGGCTGGAAGAAATCAGGGACAGGATTAAATCGCTGGAGCCAGAAAAGCTGACCCCGCTCCAGGCCCTGCAGATAATCGCCGAACTCAGGGAAGATATAAAGAAACTGGAAGAAGGTTAATACTCTTCGGGTTCGTCCTCAAAATCCAGGGCTTCTCCCGGGTCATCCTCATCGTCATCATAATCCTGGCCGGAATACAATCCTTCTTCGATCTCCTCTTTTCTCTCTTCAATGGCTTCTTCAAATTCCTCGTTGTCATCGTACCGCCGGAGATAGTTGGTGGTGGAATCGGTGTAGCAGAGTTCCAGGTAGTCGTCCTCGATCACGCAGAAAATGGAGACCTGATGAGCTTCGTGCAGGTCGCCGACGGTGTCGATGATATCGGCGGCCTTTTTGAGAGCATCCAGTGTGGCCCAGCTGGAAATTTCAATTTCTTCCATCAGTAACTCCTTGAAGAAAAAAATATTTATTTTTAGTCCCTTGTCAAGACCCAAAAAAAATTACCAGAAGATGACGGGTTAAGGCCGGACATCGCCGGCGCCCGGGGGCAGACAGCTGCGGTTTTGCGCCAAATGGATTTAACCGGAGACCCGGCTCGATGGCCGGGGCGGCTCTTGGCAAAAAGGGGAGGCTGGAGTATATTAAATAAAAAGCCTATCAACCCTGGTTGTCCGGGGTTGTCTTAATTCCTGAAATTTTAGTTTACTGAGCGTTCTGTATATAATACCAGGAGGAGTTGACCATGAGATGGGATAGATTAACCGTCAGGCTGCAGGAAGCTTTCCAGCAGGCCCAGGCCAGAGCTCTTGAGCTCGGCCATCAGGAGTTGCGGCCGGAACACCTGCTGTGGAGTTTTTTAAACCAGGAAGAGAATATTATTAAAAACCTGCTGGAAAAGATGGAGGTTAACCCGGCGGAGTTGAACCAGGAGCTGGAAAAGGTTCTTACCCGGCTGCCCCGTATCCAGGGCGGGGGGGAGGTTTACCTCTCAGGGCAGCTGCGGGAGGTGATGAACGAAGCCGAGAAGGAGGCCGGGAAACTAAAGGATGAGTACCTCTCAACCGAGCACGTTTTCCTGGCCATGCTGCGGCTTAAAAACCTGGAGGTAAGCCGCCTGCTGCAGCGTTTCCGGGTCCGGGAAGAAGATGTGCTTAAGGCCCTGATGAACATCCGTGGAAATCAGAGGATAACCGACCCCGAGCCCGAGTCCAAGTACCAGGCCCTGGAAAAATACACCCGGGACCTGACCGCGCTGGCCCGACAGGGAAAAATTGACCCGGTCATCGGCCGGGAAGAGGAGATCAGGCGGGTGGTTCAGGTCCTGTCGCGCCGGACCAAGAATAACCCGGTGCTGATCGGGGAAGCCGGGGTTGGCAAGACGGCCATAGTCGAGGGCCTGGCCCAGAGGATTGCCAACGGGGATGTTCCGCAATCGCTTAAGGACCGGAGGCTGCTGGCTCTGGATATGGGTTCGCTGGTGGCCGGGACCAAGTACCGCGGTGAATTCGAGGACCGCCTGAAGGCCGTTCTCAAGGAAATAAAAGAATCAGGCAACGTTATTCTGTTCATAGATGAGCTCCACACCATAGTCGGGGCTGGCGCGGCCGAGGGCGCCGTTGATGCTTCCAACATGCTGAAACCGGCTCTGGCCCGGGGTGAACTCAGGTGTATCGGGGCCACCACGCTTAACGAGTACAAAAAATACATAGAGAAGGACCCGGCCCTGGAAAGACGTTTTCAGCCGGTCTTCGTGGGAGAACCTTCGGTTGAGGAGACAATTTCCATCCTGCGCGGGCTGAAGGAAAAGTACGAAGTCCATCACGGGGTGAAAATAAAAGATTCAGCCCTGGTGGCCGCGGCTGTCCTGTCCAACCGTTATATCAGCAACCGCTTCCTGCCGGACAAGGCCATAGACCTGGTCGACGAGGCTGCTTCCCGGATCCGGGTCCAGCTCGACAGCCTGCCTGAAGAAATAGACGAGCTGGAAAGAAGGATTACCCAGCTGGAGATTGAAAAGCAGGCCCTGAAAAAGGAAAAAGACCCGGCTTCGGCCGACAGGCTGCAGAAAATTGAAAAGGAGCTGGCCGGGCTGAAAGAGAAAAGCCAGGCTCTTAAGTTTCAGTGGAAGAGGGAAAAAGACATTATCGACCAGATCAGCCGGCTCAAGGAACAGAGAGATGCCCTCAAAGTGGAGGAACAGAACGCCGAGAGGCGGGGAGACCTGGAGCGGGTAGCCGAGATCCGCTACGGACGGTTGATTGAAATTGACAGGCAGGTCCAGAAACTGTCCGCCGAGTTGAGCGAGCTCCAGAAGAAAGGCAAGATGCTGAAGGAAGAGGTGGACGAAGAAGACGTGGCCCAGGTGGTCAGCCGCTGGACCGGAATCCCCGTTTCCAAGATGCTGGAAGGGGACCTGGAAAGGCTTCTCAAAATGGAAGAAATCCTGTCCCGCCGGGTTGTCGGTCAGGACCAGGCTATCCGGGCTGTGGCTGATACTATCCGCCGGGCCAGGGCTGGACTGCAGGAGCCAACCCGGCCCATTGGCTCTTTCCTGTTTTTAGGGCCGACCGGAGTGGGTAAGACCGAGCTGGCCAGGGCCCTGGCCGAATTCCTGTTCAACGACGAGAAGGCCATGGTCCGGCTGGACATGTCGGAGTACATGGAAAAACACACCGTGGCCAGGCTGATTGGAGCCCCGCCGGGATACGTTGGCTATGAGGAGGGCGGACAGCTGACCGAGGCCGTCAAGAGGCGACCCTATTCCCTTATCCTTCTGGACGAGGTGGAGAAGGCCCATCCCGACGTTTTTAACATACTGCTGCAGATTCTTGATGACGGGCGGCTGACCGACGGCAAGGGCACCACGGTTGACTTCCGCAACACCCTGATCATCATGACCTCCAACCTCGGAAGCCAGGTCATCAAGGAGTTGAGCCATGATTATGAAGCCATGGAGAGGGAAGTCCGCCAGATTCTGGAGAGCCATTTCAAGCCAGAATTCCTGAACCGGGTGGACGAGGTCATCATCTTCCGGCCGCTGAGCAAGGAGATAATTTTCAAGATCGTCGACCTGCAGATAGAATTGTTGAGAAAAAGAATGCAGGAGAAAAAAATCGACCTGGTTCTGACCCCCGGGGCCAGGGAGGTGCTGGCCGAGCGCGGCTACGACCCGGTCTATGGAGCCAGGCCTCTCAAGAGAACCATTCAGAGAGAAGTCCAGAATCCGCTGGCCATGAAAATTCTGGCCGGGGAGTTCAAGGAAGGTGATCTGGTGGAAATCGATGTCGACCGGCAGGGCCGGATTGTTTTCCACAGGAAATAGATAACGGATTAAGGAGCAAGATACCATGAGAAACAGAATTTCCAGAATCCTGGCAGCCGGAATGCTAAGCCTGATTTTTCTGACCGGCTCAGGGCTGGCCAACGGCCTCAACCTCAACGGCCTGGGCACCAGGGCTGTCTCCATGGGCGGAGCCTTCATCGGACTGGCCGATGATTTCAGCCTGGTTTACTGGAACCCGGCCGGGGCCGGGTTTTTGAAACAGCCGCTGTTTGGATCCTACCTGACCGACCTCATCCCGGTTAACAAGTACCAGGTGACCATACCCCCGGACCTGTCGATCAAGGCCGAAACCAGGCTTTCTCATTACCTGGGCTTCATGGTGGCCTATTACCGCCCGCTTAACGACCGCCTGACAGTTGGGATTGGAGTCTACACTCCCTCGGGCCTGGGAGCTAACTGGCGCGGTGAAGATTTTCAGGAGATGACCGCCGGGGTGGCCTACGACTGGACCAGCAAAGTCGGGTTGTTTACCATTTCTCCGACCATAGCCTGGATGATAAGCGACCGGCTGAGTGTCGGGGCTAACCTGAACATTAATTACGGGATGTTCAGCCTGAAGAGATGGGCGGGAGAGGTGGACATGGGTGAAGGGCCCATGGACCTCGGTCAGTACGACGAAACCCTTCACGGCTGGGGTTTCGGCCTGACCCTGGGAGTTCTGGCTCGTCCGGCTGACTGGGTAAGCGCCGGGTTGACAGTCAAGACTGTCTCCACCGTTAAGTTCAAGGGCACGGCCGAAATGATTTACCTGGGATATGCCGGTTATCCCGACAGCTCGGACCTAAGGAGGAATATCCGCTGGCCCTGGTTTGTAGGCGGCGGGGTGGCCCTCAGACCGGTGGAAGACCTGGTGGTGACCGCCGACCTTCAGTGGACGGGCTGGTCGGCCTTAAAGAGCCTTGACACCACCTACCTGGACCCGTTCTGGAACCTGATGATGTCCGAAGCCGGAAACGACAGCATTCTCCTGGACTGGAAAGACCGCTGGCAACTGCGCTTCGGCCTGGAATACCGGCTGACCCCGGAATTTTCCTTCAGGGCCGGTTATTATTCCGACCCCTCGCCGGCTCCGGATTACACCATGAACATTCTTCTGCCCAGTTTTGATTTTCACTCTTTCAACACCGGAGCGGGCTATGAGATAAAGGGGCTGTCCCTGAACTGGGGGCTGGAATTCCTGTCGGGCAAGAAGCGGGAGGTTACCTTTGAGGAATTGCTTTCGGCCGGAACCCTGACCCGGGCCATGCCCGGAACTTACCGCATGCATCTTATAGTGCCCAGCGTTTCTGTTTCCTACAGGTTCTGAGAGAAAAACCAAACGCTGGTCGTGGTCTGAACTTAAAAAAATGATTTTCGCCTGGATTCCGGGAAGGTGATAATCTGTGTGGATGGGGAATGGCCAGGGACGGAATCGAACCGCCGACGCAGGGATTTTCAGTCCCTCGCTCTACCGACTGAGCTACCTGGCCATCCAGGTCAGCTAAAAATCGTCTTATAGTATATTAATCCAACCCGGCAAAGTCAACTGCCGCCGGTCATTTTCCGGTCGTGGCCATCACTGTTTCGCGTTTCGGAGAACAGGCCTGGATGAAGGTTAATCGGACCTGTCTCCGCCATCATCTTAAGTCTGGTGGCTGCCAAATTGAAAAGAAAATCGGCCTGTGTTATCCTGAAAAGGGAGATTTTTTATGAGCGAAGAAAGAATCAAAGAAATTCTCCTGAAAAGCAACGAAACTTTCCGTCAGATTCACCGGGAACACCAGCAGTGCGAGCAGTCCCTGGAGCGGCTGCGCTCCAGGTCTTTTCTGACCGAGGAAGAATGTCTTGAAGAGAAAATGCTCAAGAAGAAGAAATTGCGGCTCAAGGACGAAATGCACCGGATGATTCTGGAATACGAAAAGCGGACCGGTGGTAATGAGTAAGAAAGCCGAGCGGCAGCTAAGGGTGGCCCTGATAGGGACCGATTCTCTTAGGGCCCAGGAAATAAAGAACCTGCTTAGCGACCGGAAACTGCCCCTTAAATCGATGGAGTTCTACGATCCCGAGGTGGCCGAGGAATACAGCAAACTGACCGAGTTCCGGGACGAGCCAAAGGTTATCCATCATCCCTATCCCGAGCTTCTGGAGGGATTGGACCTGGTTTTTCTGGCCGCCGACCGCGAGACCAACCGGAAATTCGGGCAGCTGGCCCGGGAAAAGGGTTTCAAGGCCATTGACCTGGAAGAAAGCTTTGTCGACCGGTCGGAAGTGCCGCTGGTGGTGGCCGGAGTTAACGACCAGGTCCTGGATGACCCGGAAGTCAGCCTGGTGTCCAACCCCCACCCGGTGACCATTTTCCTCAGCCGGGTGCTGGCTGCCATCAGGACCTCCCACCGGATAAAGAAAGTTCTGGCGGTGGTGTTGCAGCCGGTCTCGGCCTACGCCAGTGCCGGTATAGAAGAACTGGCTGAACAGAGCTATGCCCTGCTTTCCAGCAGCAGCCCGAGTCACAAAATTTTCGGGGAGCAGATAGCTTTTAATTTCCTGCCGGAAGTGGAGAAGGCGGACCGGGATGGCTTTATGGCCAGTGAAAGCCAGATTATTCAGGAAGTCAGGAAGATCCTCGAACCGGACTTTGACTTCAGCCTGTCGCTGGTGCAGGCTCCGGTTTTCCATGTCTATTCGCTGGCCGTTTACCTGGAACTGGCTGAAGATGTGGGGCTGGAGCAGCTGCAAAAAGCCTTCCGGAACAAGGATATCTTCCACTTTCAGCCTGCGGGTAGCCCCCGTCCGGTGTCCAACGTCAGGGTGGCCGGCCAGGAAAAAATATTTGTCGGCCACCTGAAAAAAGACCGGTTGCTTCCCGGCAGTTACTGGCTATGGGTGGCCGCCGACAACCTGACGGTCGGCTCGGCCCTGAACGCCCTGGAAATTGCCCGGAAATTATTCGGACTGGATTGAATTCGTCGACAGGGAGAGTCGTTAATGATACGCAGTATGACCGGTTTTGCCGAAAGGAACTTCAACGGGCCCGGGCTGCGGGTTAAGATTTTCATCAAGACCCTGAATCACCGGTTTTTCGACTGGGTTTACAAGGGCGATAACTTAGGCCAGCTGGAAAACCAGCTGCGGGCTGCCTGCCAGAAAAAGATCGTGCGAGGGCGGGTTGAAGTCATGCTGGAAATTGATTATCTCTCGGCCGGGAGCTGGGAGTTCTCGGTCAACCGGCCCCTGCTGGAGAAGATCGTGGCCGAGATGAAGAACCTGTCCCGGAAGGTTGACCTGCCGATTGACCTGTCGCTGGAGCAGTTGCTCCGGGTTCCCCAGCTGGTCAAGATCAACCAGAAGGAGTTGAGCCGGGAGGACAGGCGCTTCATCCTGGAGGCCTTCGAGAAAACCGTAGATGATATCGTCAAGCAGAGAGAGCGGGAAGGCCGGGAAATTGCCCGGGACCTTAACAGGCATCTGGCCAGAATCAGGAAGTCGCTGGCCGAGGTCGAGAGGATTTTCAGTCGCCAGCCAGACCGGTTGAAGACCAAGCTGGAAAGAAAGCTCAAGGACCTCAATCACAACAACCTGTCGGAAGAAAGGCTCTCGGAAGAGGTGGCCTACCTGATGCAGCGCTTTGACCTGGCCGAGGAGATAAACCGGCTGAAGAGCCATCTTAGCGGTTTCTGCCAGCTGATCAGGCCAGAGGTAAACGAGCCCGTGGGTAAGAACCTGGATTTTCTGGCCCAGGAACTTTCCCGGGAAGCCAACACCCTGAATTCCAAGGCCCAGGACCTGGGCATAATCAAACGCTGCCTGAAAATCAAGAACGAGATCGAGAGTATCCGCCAGCAGGTTCAGAACCTGGAATAGGGCTGCGGAAAATAGAGAAAATCGGCTGAGGAAGGGAGGCCGCGAGGATGATATACGTTATTTCCGGACCGTCGGGTTGCGGCAAATCGACGCTGATCAAGAACCTGATGGCCTGTCTGCCCGGCCTGCTGTTCTCCGTTTCTCACACCACCAGGCCCAGGCGGCCGGACGAGGTGGAAGGACAGGACTATTACTTTATCACCCGGGAAAAGTTCGAGGAAATGAAGGACGGCGGCGCTTTCCTGGAATGGGCCGAAGTGCATGGACATCTATACGGAACCTCCCGGGAGGAGGTGGATAAAAAGAGCCGGCAGGGCGATTTGATCCTGGACATCGATGTCCAGGGTGCCCACCAGGTAAAGAAAAAGCTGGACGGGGCCAGGTTTGTTTTTGTGGTGCCCCCATCCTACCCGGAGCTGGAAAAGAGGTTGAAACAGAGAAAGACCGACAGGCCGGAGGCGGTGGCCCTTCGCCTGAAGAATGCCCGCCGGGAAATCCTGGAATCGAGCATTTTCGATTACCTGGTGATTAACGGTGAACTCAATCAGGCCCTGGAAGAATTGAAGGCCATCGTCCTGGCCCACCGCTGCCTTTTTCAGCAGCGGCAGAAAGAATTCCGGGAAATACTGAAAAGTTTTAAGTCCTGGCCCTGACCGGAGAAAGGTGGAGCGATGAAAAAAGTTGCCCTTGGCGTTTGTTCTTCCATAAGTATTTACAAGGCCTGCGAGATAATCCGGCTGTTCCAGTCGGAAGGACTCGGGGTCCGGGTGATCATGACCGAAAAGGCCACCCGCTTCATCAATCCCTACCTCTTTACCTCTCTGACCGGTGAAAGAACCATTGTTGAACTTTTCGACGACCGGCAGAGACCGATCGAGCACATCTCGCTGGTAGACGAAATCTCGCTGCTGCTCGTTGCTCCGGCCACGGCCAACCTCATAGGCAAACTGGCTTCCGGGGTGGCCGACGATTTCCTGTCCACTTTCTACCTGGCAGTCAGGTGCCCGGTGCTGGTGGCCCCGGCCATGAATGAAGCCATGTTTCTCCATCCGCAAACCCAGGAGAATATCAGGAAATTGAAGAGTCTCGGGGTGGAATTTGTTGAGCCAGATACCGGTTACCTGGCCTGCGGAAAGAAAGGCCCTGGCCGGCTGGCTTCACCCGAGGTCATTGTTGACCACGGTCTCAGGTTGATAAAGAGCAGGGAACCCTTTCGGGGTAAGGTCTTCCTGGTGACGGCCGGCCCCACCCGGGAATTTCTGGACCCGGTCCGTTTTGTCAGCAATCCGTCCTCGGGCAGGATGGGGTACGAGCTGGCCCGGGAAGCCTGGCAGCTGGGGGCGGAGGTCATCCTGGTCTCCGGGCCGACCGGGCTGAAAGCTCCGGCCGGTGTTTATCTTGAAAAAGTCAACACGGCCGAAGAGATGAGGGAGTCCGTGCGCAAGCACTATTCCCGGGCCGATGTGGTTTTAATGGCCGCGGCCGTGGCCGATTTCCGGTTCAGGAAGACCCTGCCCGATAAAGCCAGGAAGGCTGAAATTGGCCAGATCCTTGACATCGAGCCCACTCCCGATATTCTGGAGGAGCTGGGACATCAGAAGCAACGGCAATTGCTGGTGGGCTTTGCCGCCGAGACCTGCCGGCCGGAGGACAGGGCCCGGGAGAAAATGATAAGGAAGAAGGTGGACCTCCTGGTCAGCAACGATGTCTCACGACCCGGGGTCGGGTTCGGTAGCGAGGAAAACGAGGTGACACTTTTCTGGCCTGATGGTCGTTCCAGGAAAGTTCCCCGGATGAGCAAACGTAAAATAAGCCAGGAAATAATGGCCGAAATAGAGGTTCTGTTAAATGAACGAAAAGGAAAGAGCTGAGAGGTTGCAAAAATTGCAGACCCGGCTGGAGTTTTACCGCGACCTGGGGGTTGAATTTCTGGTAAGTCCCCGGAAACCGGCCGTTAGGAGGGAGGATTCAGCGGCCGGCGCCCCTTTGCTGATAGCGGGAGGCTATTCCGGTGGTCCAGACCTTGACGTCCGGGAGGAGTGGGAGCGACTGATCCGCAAAATCATGGCCTGCCAGGCCTGTCCTCTTTTTAAGGGCAGGACCCAGGCCGTGCCCGGAGAGGGTAACCGCCAGGCCAGGCTGATGTTCGTGGGCGAGGCCCCCGGCCGGGACGAAGACCTGCAGGGCAGGCCGTTCGTAGGCCGGGCCGGGCAGCTCCTGACCAGGATTATTCAGGCCATGGGTTTCAGCCGGGAAGAGGTTTACATTGCCAACGTCATCAAGTGTCGCCCGCCTGAAAACCGCACCCCCCGTCCCGACGAGGTAAAGGCCTGCTCGCCTTACCTCCTCCGGCAGGTAGAACTGATCAGGCCAGAGGTCATCGTGGCCCTGGGGAAGGTGGCCACCGATTTTCTGCTGCAGAGTTCGAAGAGCATGTCCGAGCTGCGCGGGAACTTCGGGGAATTCCAGGGAATTCCTGTTATGCCGACCTTTCATCCCTCTTACCTGGTCCGGAATGAAGGAAATAAAGAAATCAAGAAGATGGTCTGGGAAGACATGAAGAAAGTCCTCCAGCTGCTTAAATCCTGATGTCAACTTACTGCGAAGTTCTTTTTCCGCTGCCGGTCTTTCAGACCTTTCTTTACCGTCTGCCGCCGGAGCTGGCCGGGAAGGTGCAGGTCGGTTCCAGGGTGGTGGCTCCACTGGGCTCGAGGAAGCTTACCGGGTACGTGCTGGAAATAAAAGAGCTGACCCGGGAACCTGAATTCAAGGTTAAAGAGCTGACCTCCTGCTCGCCGGACTCTTTCCGGTTGCCGGAAATCATCCTGAAGTTTGCCCTGGAACTTTCGGAACGTAGCCTGACCGCCCCCGGGCTGTTGCTGGAGATGGCCGAACCTCCGGTCTCAAGGGGAAAGCCTAAGCTCAGACTGACCATAACTAAAAAAGGGCTGGAGGAGCTGGTTTCGGGCCGTCTCAAGGGCCGCCGGGGCCAGATAATGAGCCTGCTGGCCGGGCGCCAGTTAAGTCCGGTTTACATCAAAAGAAAGCTGAAGCTCCGGGAAATCAATTCTTACCTGAAAAGCCTGAGCCAGGAAGGCCTGCTGGAAATAAGGGAAAAGGCGGACAGGAAGAAAACGTTCCGGGTGGCCGCGCCTGAAAATTGCCGTCAGCTGGTTTTGCCGGTCCGGCCTGATGGACTGCCCGGCCTCAGCCAGCCCTTGCTGGAAAGGCTGGAGACCGGCCAGGGCGGTACTTACCTGCTGAGCGGCAGTCTGGGTAGAAGACAGGAATTCCTGAAGAAAATCATTGATTATTCAGCCAGGCACTTTGGCTTCGTCCTGTTTCTGGTGCCCGACATCCAGAGGCTGGAGAAATGGCGGTCGCTGGAGGAAGGACTCAACAGTCGGGCAGTGGCCTGGCACAGCCAGCTTCCCGATAAAATCAGGGACAATGCCTGGAACCAGGCGGTATCCGGCCGGGCCAGGGTTATCTTCGGGACCAGGTCAGCTCTTTTCCTGCCGGTCCGGCCCATATCCCTGGTGGTAATAGACGAAGAACATGACGACCTCTATTACCAGGCTGACGGCCCTTCGTTTGATGCCAGGGAAGCAGCCGGCATCAGGGCCGGGCTGGAAAAAAGCCTGCTGGTTTTCAGCTCGGCCTGCCCGAGGGTCAGCCAGTACTATCGTCACCGCCAGTCCGGGACATTGATAGAACTGGGAGGACTGGGGCCCCGGCCCCGGGCCAGTTTTTATCAGAAGGATATTGCCAGGCTGTTGAAACATGAACTCCGGGAAGAAATCGCTCCGTTCCTTGAGGCCGGAAGCCCGGTTTTTTTCCTGGTCAACCGCAAAGGGTATGCCGGTTATCTTTACTGCCCGGGTTGCGGTCATGTTGTTCGTTGCCCTCAGTGCCGGATTGCCCTGAACCTGCAGAAGAAGGACGGAGAGCTGGTTTGCGGTTATTGCGGGCTGGAAGCCCCGGCCCCGGCCCAATGCCCGGTTTGCGGGCGAAAACTGCGGCCGGGACGCATCCGCGGCAGCCAGTATTTGAAAGAACAATTGCAGGAGGCCTTTCCCGGCCAGGCGGTTGAGGTCCTGGAAGAAGGGGCGGGAGAAAAAGCCGCAGAGAAAAGTGTGAATAAAATAAAATCGGGCAAGAGCCGGCTGGTTGTCGGCACTGAGTATGCTCTGCGCCGACTGCCTTTGAATCATTTCTCGTTCCTGGTTCTGGTCAACCCGGAAAATGAACTCAACCGACCCGATTTCCGGGCGGCCGAGAGGACCATGACCCTGGTTCAGGCGGTTCTGGAACTGGCCAGGAATGAAGAAGAGTTTGGGGTGGCGGTGGTAAGCGGCGGGCCTCCGCCGGAACCGGTCATCCAGGCCATTTCCCGTGATTATTCTGGTTTCTATGAGAGGGAAATAGAATACCGTCGCTTGCTGAACTACCCGCCGTTCAGCTTCCTGTTAGAAGTTGGACTTGACAGCCGCTCGCTGCGAAGCTCCGGACGTTTCTCCCGTTTACTTCTGGACCGGCTGGGAAAAGATTTTCCGTCGCTCGAGGTACTGGGACCAAAAGTTTCCCGTAAAACCTGGCGAAGGGAGCAGCGCGAGGTGAGATTAATGGTCAGACTGTCATCGGAAACCGAGGTCGGGAATCTACTGTCTTGGCTTAAAAAATTCCGGATGGAAAAACCTTCCACCCGCCTCCGGGTCAGAGTCTGGCAATAAGGTTGCCCTGATCCCGGTTAAAGTTTTCTACTGCTGGTCAATATAATCCGCGAAGCGGACTGTAATCTGGCCGGTCTGTCTGACCTGCCTGTTTCTCAGGTCATGACCTATAAGTTCAATCCGGGCGTTGCATTCCAGCATACCTGTTGGATTGCCGGCCAGAGCGGCCAGGGGAGGCTGGGTCTTGGCCACATCCCTGACAATCAGTAGCGGGATGCTTACCGAGGACCCAACGGGCACCAGGGTGGACATGGTTCCCTCAAAGCTATAGGGGACATCGGTTCCTTGTCCGGTGGCTCCGTCGCTCCTGATGTAGGTCACTTTGTAGTTGGTGATCATGACATCACTGTACCGGGAAACACCCATGACCGGGTTGGGGTCCAGGGTGGCTGCCCGAACGGTCAGTTTGACAAAGTCGGAATAAGCCACGCCGTTGGTGATAACATCCGAGAAAACGACGCTGGAATCGTTACCCAGGTTATCCTTGCCGATGATGTTTTCTATGATCAGAAAGCTACCTGAATTGGTGCCCCTTTCCACCGGATTACAGGAAAACAGGGCCAGGGACAGCAGCAGGACCGATATTATTTTAAGGCCGGAGATGATTTTCTTCATGGCTTCCTTCTCCTCTCGCTTACTTAATTATCCTTGGAGTTATAAATATCAGCAGTTCCCTGTTCTGTTTGGTCCGGGCAAAGGACCTGAACAGAGACCCCAGGACAGGGATACTGTGCAGGTAAGGAACGCGTTCTCTGGTGATTGAATCCTCCGTCCGGTAGATTCCGCCGATGACCGTGGTGCCGCCGTCGGGGACCATGACCGTGGTTTTGGCGCTCTGGGTGGTGATGGGCGGGATACCGTTGACCAGGTTGGCAAAATCGGCGGCATTGTTCTGGATTTCTATGTTCATGATGATTGTGCCTTCAGCCGTGATCTGGGGAGTGGCCCGCAATTCCAGGGCGGCGTTGACGTACCTGGTGGTCACGGTGAAGTTGGCCACGGTCTGGACCGGGATCTGGCGACCCTGAACGATTTCGGCTGCCTGGTTGTTCTGGGTGGTCACCTTGGGAGAAGAGATAATGCGACCGTTACCGGAAGTCTCCAGGGCGGACAGGGCCACGTCCAGCCTGAAGGTATCGAGCACGTTGGCAAAGGAGAAACCCACCGCGGTGTTGAAGGCCGGGGCCGGCAGGTTGATGGCATAGCCACCCAGCGGACCGCCGATGCCCTTGGTCACAATTCCCTGGGGAATCATGGACCCATCGGCCAGAATCTTGTTGGGGAAGGAAATGGCGGTCTGGTTGCCGTAGAAGGGATCGATCACACCCTTGTAGCCCCACTGGATGCCCAGATTCCTGATGAAGGTGGAGGTGGCCTCCACGATCCTGGCCTCGATTGAAACCTGGGGGGTGGGGGTGTCCAGGACAGAAATTAACTTGTCCAGCAATTCCATTCGGTCCCTGACCTCGCTTATGATCAGGGTGTTAGTTCTTTCGTCGATGACAATTTCCCCGCTTTTAGACAGCCGGCTCTTTAGCAGACTCTGCACGTCTCTGGCTTTTGAATAGGACAGGGTCACGGTCTTGACCTGGATCGGGCCGGCCAGTTCTTTGCTTTCTTTTAACCTTCTTAAGTCCTCATCTTCGCGGGAGAGAGTGGCCATGGGGGCGATGCGGAGCACATTACCTTCGATGACCTTGCCCATCCTGTTCTGGCGCAGGACGATTTCCAGGGCCTGGTCCCAGGGCACTTCCTGCAGGTTGCAGGTCACGTTTCCCCTGACCTCGGGGTCAAAAATCACGTTCAGGCCGGCAAAGTCAGCCAGGAAAAGCACCACATCGCGGAGGTCGGCATCCTTGAATTTCAGGCTGATAAGCTCTCCCGAATACTTATCTTCAGCTGCCTGAATGACACGCGGTTTGAACTGCTCCTTTTCCTGGGCCTGGGGCTTAGCCGCTCTGGGTTCAGGCTCGGGTTTACTTTCAACCGGCGCCGGTTCAATTTTTGCTGGAGGCGCTTCAGTCCGGTCTTCGACCTTTATGGCTGGCTTCTTGTTCGCCTGGCCTTCAGAAGCCGGCATGGCGTTGGCCAGGGCAGTCTTGACCGGCTCGGTCTTTTTAGCCGGCTCCTCAACTTTCCGGGCTATGGTCACTGCCTCGGGTGAATAGAAGGAAATCTGTAGACCGCGTGGAGTGGAATCGAGAGAATACCAGCCGGCATCCTTCAGGTCAAAAACCAGCCTGGTGATGGGACAGGGGTCACCAGCCTTGAACTGGGCCACCCTGACCTTTTCCACGTTAGCCCGGCCTACCTGGTAGGACTGGCCGGGTTTCGGAAAGTTGGTGTTGAGCAGGTCGACTACCAGACGGCTGGGATTTTCCAGGGCGAAAGTCTGCAGGGGAGCTTCGCCGGTCAGGCCGACCAGGAAGCTGACCTTGTCGGCTTCGCTTTTCACGTTCAGGTCGGCGAAGCTGACCTGATTTTCCGGCCGGATCAGGGCTGTCAGAGCGGGGTCAATCTGGTAGGAGGAAGCTCTCAAGAATTCGTTGAATTCCAGGATGGTTTTCCCTTCTTCCACCAGCAGCCGGAAGGGAACTTTATCCTTTAATTGCATCTGGATTCTCAGGTTTTCTCCGAGTGGTTCAACCCGGATGTTTCTGACCAGGCGACTGCCCGGTTCCATTATAGCCGGGAGTTCCTCCGGCCTGGTCTTGGCCAGTTCCATCGACAGCACCGGGGGAGTATCGGATACATAGCTCAGCCCCTTGACCTGGATCGGGCCATCGGCTATCAGGATGACCCTGGTGGACAGCAAGCCCGGCTTAACTTCAATCTTGCTCAGCCCGGCTGCCTGGACCAGCAAAGCCGAGACCAGCATTAAATTTATCGCTGCCAGAATAAGCCAACAAACTTTCCTTTTCATGTTAACGCTCCTCCGGATTGATTTCTTTTACAACGTCTCTGGGCCTCATCAGCGGGATGCCCCTTTCGTGGGTCTTGCGGAAGACCACTTTTGACTCGCTGATGGAATAGACATAACCGTCGGCCAGTCTATCCCCGATTTTCAGGAAGTAGGGGAATTCCTGAGGTCCAGAAACTATGGCCACGAAGCTCTTGGCTGTCTTGACGATACCAACCAGGGTGGCAGTTTCTATGGTCAATTGCCCTTCGGTCACGGTGGCTTTGCCTCCGCCCTTCCCAGTGCCGATCAGGTCCTTGAACGGGTCCCGTCGCCCGCCCGGGTTATAATAGGCGCGGGGCGGGAGCGTGCTCAGAGCCTGCTGCGGAGAAATTATGGTTTCCTGCTGCTGTTCCTGTTGTTGCCCGGTTTGCTGAACCTCCTGGCCCGGCGCCGGGAATGGCCAGCCGGACACTCCTGACATCAATAAGACCAGTGCCAGAATGCTTATCTTTCTCATGTTATTTCCTCGGCTGTTGTTGACCGGCCGGAGTCCTGGCCGGTTGAGGCTGTTCTTCCAGAAAGTAATAGGTGGTGGTGACAAACTTGGCACCAATGGTCAGGGTATCTGTCTGGTTGTTCAGGGCGCTGATGCTGAAGTTGTTAACGTTGAACAGCCTGGCAAAATTGCTGAGTTTATCGAAGAAAATGCCCAGGTTGTGGTAGGTACCGGAGACCTCGATGTTAATCGGCCACTCGGCATAAAATTCCTTCTTGATTTCACCCCTGGGCTGAAACTTCAGGACGTTGAGCCGGGAATCGTAGGCCAGCTGCTGGATGCGCCTCAGTATTTCGGCGATTTCCTTCTGCTGGGGGATGATCTGCTCCAGGTCTTTCAGGGTGGCGTTCAACACCACCAGTTCCGCCTCGATTTTGTCCAGTTCTTTCTTTTTTTCCTTTAACACCTGGACTTCTTTTTCCAGCTTTTCCCGCTGCTGTCTCAGGTCTTGAATTTCCTCGTTACGTGGCTTGAAGTAGAAAAAGAAGGCCAGGGCGAAGATGACTACAGCCAGAATCAAGTATCCATACCAGGGCCAGTTTCTCATGGCTATCTCCTTCTCGTGGTCTGGGGAGCGGGTTTGGGTTTGGCCGGCTGCGGCTGCTCGACCAGGGGCTTCTTTACCGGGACGGTCATGTCAAATTCCAGGTAGACAACCCCTCCCTGGGTCTTCTGGGTCGAGACTATCAGATTGACCTGACCGAAAGTCTCGCTGCGCTGCAGGTTGCTGATGAAATCAGCAATCAGGTTGTTGGAAATGGCTTCGCCCTTTATCTTCAGGGTTTGCCCGTCGTAGCTGGCGTCTTTCAGCCAGACGTAATCAGGTATCCGGCGGTTGATTTCATCCATTATCCTGACCGCGATATCCTGATTGGCTTTCAGCTGTCTGATCAGGTTGATCTTCATCTCCAGGTTGGCTTTCTGCAGCTTGACCTCTTCCAGCTTGGCCACCACGTACTGCAGCTGGTTCTTTTCCTGCTGGGCCTGGGCAATCAGCTGTTTTTCCTTCTGTATCTGCCAGTGCTGGTAAAAGTAGTAACCGGCCAGGCTGACAAGCAGCAGCAGAAAGATGATGGTGCCGATGCTGGCTCGTTTCCTTTCCCTGGCAACCTTAGGTAAACCTGGTTTTTCAGGTTCCCTAACTTCTTTGGTTTCCGGTTTTAATAAATTAATCCTGATCATGGCTCATTTCTCTGCCTTTCTCGTTGAAAGTCCAACGGCCACCCCGAAGACAGGGGCCATTTCGTTAAAGTAGATGGATTCGAATTTCTTTTCGTCAAATTTAATCGACCTGAAAGGATTGAGCAACTCGGTCTTGATCCGGAATTTGAGCTCGAAGGCGCTGACCATGTTGGGAATCAGGGCCAGGCCGCCGCTCAGGAAAATCTGTTCTATGCGGCGCTCCCTCTTTTCCCCGGCCTCGTAGAAAGAGAAGGTCTTTTCCATTTCATCCAGGAGGTCCCTGATGTTCATGGTCAACACGGAAGCAAACTGGTCGGCGTTGATGTTCTTGCCGGGAATGCCTTTCAGGGCGGCTTCGGCTTCTTCGAAGGAGACGTTCAGTTCCTTGCGGATGTTCTCGGTAAAGAAATATCCGCCCAGCGACAGGTCCCGGAACAGCTGGGGCACGCCGTGTTCCACGATTCCGACGTTGGTGATGTTGGCCCCCATGTTGATCAGGGCCACGGTTTTCTCTTTGAAGATTTCCGGGTAATTGACCTCGAAAGCGTTGATCAGGGAGAAGATGTCCACCTCGATGGCCACCAGGTTCTTCCTGGCGACGCTGACGGAGTTGCTGTAGTTGGCAATTTTATCCTTCTTGGCCGCCACCAGCAGGATGTCCACCGTGCCCTCCGCGCCCCGGGGAGACCTGACCACGTGGTAATCGACGTTGGTTTCTTCGTAGTTGTAGGGAATGTTATGCTTGGCCTCCCAGATGATGGATTCGGCCAGCTCCTGCTGGTCCATGGCCGGCAGGGAGATTTTTTTGATGATGACCGAGTTACCGGAGATGGAGATGGCCACGTCGCGGGTGGTAATCTTGGCATTCTCGAAGAGCAGCTTGATGGTTTCGCTGACCGCGGTGGAATCGATGATGGTTCCTTCCACGATGGAATCGTGGGGCAGGGGTTCATAACCGATCTTCTGGACCTCGTACTGGGTGTTATCTCCTTTTTGCTTGATCTTTAATTCGACTGCCTTGACGGAATAGGACCCGATATCGAGTCCGACCACACTCTTTTCCTTGGCTAAACCCAACATTTTTACCGCCTTATTTATTGGAATTCTTAAATTTATCTTTAAGGGCCTCTTCCACCACCGGCGGAACCAGGTCCTTAATACAGCCTCCCAGCTGAAATACTTCCTTGACCAGGTTAGAACTGAGGAAAGAATACTTCAGGCTGGGCATCATGAACAGGGTTTCAATTTCGCTCCACAGCTTGCGGTTCATCAGGGCCATCTGGAATTCGTATTCAAAGTCGGAGATGGCTCTTAATCCTCTGATGACGGCGTCAGCCTGGTTCTGGCGGGCGAACTCCACCAGCAGTCCGCTGAAGGTCTTGACCTCCACGGCCCGGTCGCCTTCAAAAGTCTTCTTAATCAGTTCCACCCGTTCCTCCGCAGAAAAGAGAGGCATCTTTTTGGGGTTGTCGAGCACACCCACTATAATTTTGTCGAAAATTTTCTTCCCCCTTTGAATAATATCGACATGCCCGTTGGTGATAGGGTCAAAGGATCCCGGATAGATTGCCTTCTTCCCATTAAGGAGCTCAGTTCCTTGCATGCTTGATTATCAATTATCAAAAATGTTTCTCCCTGTCAAATATTTTTTTCTCACAGTTAGTTTATGCCCTTTTCAAGCCTGTACAGAGCTTAAAACAGTTCCGAAAGGGGTCAATCACCGCTGCTGGCTAATCAAGAGGTGATTTTTTCGGGACAGTCCTTACCCTTCAGGGGTGATATCATTTTCTGGCTCTTCAGGACAGTCTGCGGTAAAATTAAAGTTATGAGGAGGACAAATCTATTCACGGGACTTCTGATATTGATGTTTATCAACCTGACAGGGCTCAGTCCATATGTTAAGCAGGATAAAGAAGAAGCCTTTTTTCAGAAGAAAAGGGAGCAGATGGTCAGACACCAGATACAGGGCCGCGGTCTAAAAGATGAAAGGTTGCTCAAGGCCCTGCTGACCGTTCCCCGCCACCTTTTCGTTCCAGGGCAATACCGCCGGGAGGCCTATGAAGACTATCCATTGCCCATAGGAGAGGGTCAGACCATCTCCCAGCCTTATATCGTAGCCCTGATGACGGAGGTGGCCGAGGTCAAACCAGGTGATAAGGTGCTGGAAATTGGCACCGGCTCCGGCTACCAGGCCGCCGTTCTTAATCAGCTGACCGACCAGGTTTTTTCAATAGAAATCAGGGAGACACTGGCCGGGCGAGCATCCAGCGTTCTGCAATCATTAAATTATACCGGGGTTAAGGTTCGCTGGGCGGACGGTTATTTCGGCTGGCCGGAAGAAGCGCCTTTTGACGCCATCCTGGTTACCTGTGCTGCCAATCATATTCCACCCCCGCTTTTTCAACAGCTGAAAGAAGGCGGCCGGCTGGTGATACCGGTGGGCAGCACCGTCTTTTTCCAGACTCTGACGCTGGTGAGGAAAATCGGCGGCAAGCCGGTGGTCAAACAATTACTCGATGTCCGCTTTGTCCCGATGGTAGGAGAGATTGAAAAAGAGAAACGCTAACAGGTAACATCCGGCCGAGGCAACAAGCACCGACTGGTAGCCCCAGAGCTGGGCCTGGACCAGGCCCCAGACTGAGGCCAGCAGGCTGAAAAAAGCATTGGCCGAAAAGGCCAGAGGTATCATTAACGGCGAGCGGGATCTGAAGTGGCTGAGGCCGGCCGGGAAGGGGATTCCCAGGCAGAAGCCGAGGGGGAAAACCAGCAGCAAACAGAGAAGCAGACGCCAGAGCAGACCGAGCTCGAGAAAATAATCTGCAGACAGCTTCAGAGCGGCAGTCACCAGGAGTATGGCCAGGAGACAGAGAAGTGGCCAGTAAACCAGTCCGGCCTGGCCGATTTTCCGACGAAGTCTGGCCAGGCTCAAGCTGCCGGCCCCCGAAGCGCCGAGCAGGAAGAACAGGACCGCGCTCAGGGAATATGTCGGGTGTCCGATCAGCAGTATGAATTTATGAAAAAGGGTGATTTCCACCAGCATGTAACCGGCTCCGAGTACAGAAAAGTAGAAGAAAGGCAGCGCTTTCCCCGGGACTTCAGGAATCTGCCTGCGGGCTAACCGGGCGAGGGGAAGAATAATGGCCAGCAGCCCTATGGCCAGCGATTGAATCAGAAGAAAGACCAGCAGGTATTTGCCGATGAAGAGAGGATAGGCTTTCCGGTCGAAGAATTTTCTGATATCCGGCCAGCGCTTCCACTTCATAAAATCACGGAAAAAAGGCCGGTCGTCATCCGGCGGCCTGATGTCGAAAATATAGTTGCTGTAGAGAGCCTGTCGTTTCTCGCGGTCGAAGAGCAATTCAGCCAGTTCTTGCCAGGCCGGAAAGCTGGTTTGAATTGCGGGCGCTAATTCTGCTCCGGCTTTCGAACCGGGAACGGTCAGGTCGTACAGACGGTCACCGGCAAAATTTTCCAGCCGGCTGATTTCTTCCGGCCTGAACTCCCGCTTTTTTATAAAAAAGGTGATGGTTTCGACGGTTCTTAAAAATACAATGTGTCGTTCAGGCCTGAGACCGCGCCTTTCCAGGCCTTCGACCCACAGGGCCAGGAAGCGAAGTTCCTGGCGGGGCGGCGGCAGGAAATAAAGAAGAGCGATTACCAGGCCGCCCGGACTCAGTAGCTCGTAGATCAGGTCGACCGCTTCGGCAGTCATCAGGTAATCTTCGCCGGGCCCGAAAAATCCCGTGCTGTAACTGCCCGGAAGGTCCGGGAGAGGATAAACGACCAGGTCAAATTCAGCGCCTGTCTTTCTTTCATAGCTCAACCCGGCCCGGGGCTCGACCGTCCTTAGCTGGACGGCAGGAGCTGCTTGCCCGGCTCCGAGCAGCTGTCCGAGCCGTAGGTTATGCACTGATTGGAGCAGGTTGTTTTCCTCAAAGACTTTAATCAGAGAGGCTTCTGCTTTCAGGCTTAAGAGCAGTTCCAGGTCGCCGGCCGGATTCAGCAGCAGGAAACGTCCGCCCCGGTTGAGTTCGAAAGCCGGCCAGAGCGGGAGATATTCCAGGAAAGCCGGCAGACTGCCGGGCTCGTCCTGGTCGTTCAGGGCATAAATTCTTTCGGCGTCCAGGGAAAGCCCGGTCTGCCGGGGAAGCGGGCCGTCGTAATTCAAGCTGAGACCTGGCGCATAACGGACGGCTGGTGATTCAAACAGATCCAGTCGCGATTTTTCGTTCCACCGGGTGGCGGTCAGGGTGGCCCCCTTTGGCTTCAGGAAAAAAGGCAGGGACTTATAATCGGAAATCCGAAAACAGAGTTCTCTTCCGGACAGAGCCACCGCGGATATGATGAACACGGTTCCCAGGACCTGTCCGATTTTCCCCGGACGGCCGGGGCTGGCCCGGGGAAGGAAAAGCCAGGAGGCGGTGAGCGGCAGAAGGACAAGTAGCCAGATGGCTCCCCGGTCTCCGGCCAGCCTGAAACTCAACGCAGAAAAAATTATGCCGGTGGCCGCGCCGGCCAGGTCGGCAAAATAAACCCTGTGGACAATCTCAGCCAGCCTGGTCAGGGTCAGAGAAATGGTCAATCCCCCCAGCAGGAAAGGCACACTCAGGATCAGGTAGTGAAGGGGCATGATACCCAGCTTGGCCTGGTTCCAGAGAAGCTCCAGCGGATTGAAGGGCAGCCGGTTTAACAGGAAGAAACACAGTGGAACGACCAGACTCAAACCGAGAGTCAGGTAAGCCAGGGCTTCCTCTCCCTTCAGGAATTTCCTTAGCGGCCCGGAAAAAAGAAACAAGGAGCCGGCGCCGAATCCCAGAAAAGCAATGCTGACCACAAGGAAAGCATAATGGTAGCCCTGAGAGATTGAAAAGAACCTGGTCAGGGTTAACTCCAGGGCCAGAATCTCGGCCGAGACCAGAGAAACGCCCGCGAGGATTCTTGATTTTTCCGGCATCGATTCGCTTCAAGGTTACGATATTCAGAATATTCAGTCAATGGAGGCGAGTTAATTGAAATAGGTTCTTTCTTGTGATAATTTCTTTTTAGCAGTTAAATAGATAGAAAAAAGGGCCGATGATCAGGTTTGGTACTTCTGGCTGGCGGGCGGTTATGGGAGAAGAATTTACTTTCTCCAACGTCCGCCGGGTGGTCCAGGCTATCGCCAACTACCTCCGGGGGCAATATCCGGGCAGGGAACTATCGCTGGCTATCGGTTATGACACCCGCTTCCTGTCGGAAAGGTTTGCCGAAGAGGCTGCCGCCCTTCTTTCCAGAAACAGGGTCCGGGTTTATCTGGCTGACCGCGATTGCCCGTCGCAGGCTCTGGCCTACCAGATCATCCGCGGTGGGCATGCCGGCGGGATAAATTTTACTGCCTCGTTCAACCCTCCGGAATTCAACGGCTTGAAGTTCAACGTGGCCAGCGGGGCTCCGGCCCTGCCGGAAGTTACTGACCAGGTTGAAAAGGAAGTGGAGAAGATAAGCCCGGAAGATGTGGCTCCGCATTATTACCCTGACCGTTCCTTTATCCACAGGGTAGACCTGCAGAAAGATTATCTGGAATTTCTGCAGAACAAGATCGACTTCGCGGCCATAAAAAAATCGGAAATAAGGATCGGTATCGACCTGCTGTTCGGTACCAGCCGGGAATACCTTGATGAAATCCTGGAAGAAAACGGTGTTCCGATCGAGGTGATTCACGGCTATATAGACCCCTACTTCGGGGGTATTTCCCCTTCCTGCACCGAAACCAACCTGGCCGAGCTCAGACAGCTGGTAAGGAATAAAGGTTGTGCTCTCGGCCTGGCCACCGATGCCGATGGAGACCGCTTCGGCGTGGTGAACGAGAAGGGTGAGGTGGTCATTCCGAATTATATCCTGGCTTTGATCCTTGAATACCTGCTGGCGGTTAAGGGCTGGCGCGGTGGGGTGGCCAGGTCGGTGACCACCACCCACCTGATCGACCGGATTGCCAGACATTACGATTTGCCTCTCTACCGCACCCCGGTCGGCTTCAAGTACATGGCCGACCTGTTTCTCCAGAATAAAATAATTTTCGGCGGAGAGGAGAGCGCCTGCCTGGCCGTTCGGGACCACCTGCCAGAAAAGGACGGCATTTTTGCCGGGTTGCTGGTGGCCGAGATGGTGGCCGTTTGTGGACTGAGCCTGTCGCAGCTGCTGCAGCAGCTCTTCAAGAAGTACGGCCTTATGGTCGGGGTTCAGCAGAACCTGAAGCTCACACCGGACAGGGCCAGAAAACTGGAAGCACTGGTCAAGAATCCGCCCGGCCGGCTGGGAAAAAGAGTGGTGCTATCGGTCGAGACCATGGATGGGCTGAAGCTTGATTTTGACGAAGACCGCTGGTTGATTCTAAGGTTTTCCGGCACCGAACCCCTGATCAGGTGCTATGCCGAGGCCGGAAACGAGAAAGAAGCCCGGGCCTTGCTCCGGGCCGGGCTGGAGCTTCTGGGATGAAAAAAGCGGTCCCGGTCAGACATCCATCTGCCAGGAAGAAGTTTTTTTACCTGCTGGTGGCCATTTTCCTTCTGGCCACCCTGCTCACCACCTTTTTCGGGAAAAAGGGCTTCCTCGACATCCAGAAATCAAAGAGAAGGTATCAGGAACTCCAGGCCCGGTTCAAGGACCTGACCGCCCAGAAAGAAAAACTGGAGGCCGAAATCAGTGAGCTGGAAAAAAATCCTGCCGCCCTGGAAAGAGAAGCCCGGGAAAAACTCTGGCTGATAAAGCCGGAGGAGAAGGTCATAGTCAGGGAAAAAAATTAATCACCCGGCCTCCCCCCGTCCTGAATTCAATTTTTAACTCAGTATACCCAGAAAGGCATCAGGGCCCAGACCCTGGCCCGGGAATAAACTTCCAGCATTTTCCGGGCGCGAGACAGCAGCTCGGGTATTGATGGTGCCCTGGCCAGTTCCGTTTTTCGGCCAAGGATTAGGTCCCACAGGCTGCGCCTGGCCGGCCAGACCACCAGGCGGAGTTCTGTTTCCGGAGAAATCCCGGCAAGTTCGCGGGCCGCTTCCATGGCCTGGAACAGGCCTCCCAGCTCGTCCACCAGCTTCAATTCCCTGGCCTGGCGCCCGGTCCAGACCCGGCCCCGGCCCAGGCGTTCCACTTCTTCCAGGGGCAGGTTGCGGGCGGCGGCCACCCGTTCCAGGAACTGTTCATAAATATAACCGATTTCTTCTCTCAGAATCTTTTTTTCCTCGAGTGTGAAGCTGCGGTAAGGGGAAAAGGCGTCGGCATTTTTCCCGATGACCAGTTTATCGGCTGTAAGCCCCAGTTTCTGCATCAGCCCTTCAAAACTGAACTTGCCGGCTATCACCCCGATGGAGCCGGTCAGGGTCTGGGGCTGGGCGACAATCCGCTGCCCGCCGAGTGAAAGCCAGTATCCGCCAGAGCCGGCCAGGCCAGACATGGAAATGATCACCGGCTTTTCGGCCCGGGCCTTGACCAGCTCATGCCAGATGATGTCAGAACCGACGGCCGAGCCACCGGGACTGTCCACCCGGACGATGATGGCCTTTATGGATTTATCCTTGACCGCTGCCCTCAACCAGCGGCTGAAAGTCTCGCTCCCCAGGAACACCTGTTCGCCCGAACCACTGAGAATGGTCCCGCCGGCGAAAATCAGGGCGACTTTCCTCCCCAGGTTCAGTCCCAGCCCCTCTGGCCTTACTCTGGCGTATTTTTCGCTGGTGATACGCGATAGTTCCCGGTATTTTTCCAGACCGCTCTGCTGGAAAAGCTGGTCTTCGTAGGCCAGCTCGTCCACCAGTCCGCTGGCCAGGGCCTCTTTGCCCTTGAAGTAGCCTTTATCGATCAGCTGCCGCATCTCCTCGGGAGTTTTGTGCCGGGCGGAAGCGATTTCCTTCAAATAATAATTGAAAATATCTTCATATATTGACAGCAGCATTTCCCGGTGAGCGGGGGTGAAACCAGATTCTGTAAACTGGTTGTAGGCGGTCTTGTATTCCTCGATATGCTCGAACTCGGCTTTTATCCCCAGACGGTCCAGGGTGCCCTTGAAAAAGGGAACATAGGTGGCCAGACCATTTATTCCCAGCCAGCCCAGGGGATGCAGGACGATCCGGTCGCAGGCAGTGGCCAGGTAGTATTCCTTGTCGGCCTCGGGTAATTCTTCAAAATAAGCAATTACCGGTTTGCCTGATTCCCTGAAGGACAGGACCGACTGTCTCAACTCTTCCATCTTGGCCCAGTCGGCTTCCAGCGTCCCGAATTTTATGACCACTGCCTTAATCCTTGAGTCCCGGGCTGCCTTGCGCAGGTTCATCCAGGTATCATAAAGGGAAATAGTTCTTTCTGGAAAAAATTCCAGGAAGGGGATAGAAGGGGAATAGTCATCGAGTCGCCCTTCCAGCTTTATTTCCAGGTAGGAATTTGAGGCCACGGCCGCTTCTTTTGGCCCGAGTTTATAAAATAAAAAATAAGAAAAGCTGAGGGCAGCGATTAATATGAAAAAGAAGACAATCAGCAATATCCAGAGAACTCGTTTTTTCATGTAACCTCCTGCGCGGTTATTTTACTTCAGGAACCACCAGAAATAAAAGATGGTCCCTGGCCCATTTGACCGAGCAGGCCGGTTGAATAAAAATAGCCTGAACTCCGGCTGCCCAGATGAAAAGAAAGGCCCAAGTTTTCTGGCTGACCTGCTTTCTGTGGCTGGAGCTTTCGGGTCAGCCCTCCGGAACCACGGCCGCTGACCGAACGCTCTGCGTTTTCATTTCTCCGGTCCGCCTGAGCCCGGACTCCCCTTTCCGTCTGCTGTCAGTATCGGAGGATGGACCGGATGCCGGCTAACTGGAAATTGTCTTCCGCAGGGGAGGCGGAGAGAAGTTGAAGCTGGGGCTTAAAAAGAAGGGCGGAGGCCCTCCCTTTTGGTCCTGGTGGGAGGGGCGAATTCTGGAGCCAGGCCGTTACCGGCTCGAAGTGCTTCTGGGCAGAAAGACGATCGAGTCAGAGGTGGTGCCGGTGGAGTCCGGCCGGCCAGCGCTGCCGGAAACCGCAGACAGAATCCAGGCCCGGGGTCCTTCTGGCCGTTGACGCCCAGCCCGACGGAACGGTCGGTCTGAAGCGATTCTGGAGAGGGAATTTTCTCTTTGCCACTTCCGAAGTGGTGGGAGGGCCCGGGTTTAAGGCCTTCAGGCCGATAGCCAGGTCTCCCGGGGGTTGAGGTTGCCGGGCAACCGGGAAATCCAGGAAAACCCCGATTACGGAAATTACTCTATCGAACAGCGCGGACTGAAGCCCGAGCTTTTTTATATTAAAATGAAACGGCTCATCAACCCCCGCCGCTGGACCCGGAGACTGCTCTCCGGGAGTTATTCCAGGCTCTTTACGAGCAGCTCCTGGTCAGGGTGGAATAGGTTGAGAATGGAGAAAAATACATGAGGGTTCATCCAGGGCAGGTTTTGCCGATGTCCTCCGGGGCCGGCATCTTTCTAACTATCGGACCCCGGGAGGATTTCTCCACCCCCAACCGTGATCTGCGCCTGCTGATTGCCAGGGATACAATTGACGAATTTCCGGATAGTGTCGTTGCCCACCCGGAAATGTACCGCCTGAAACCAAAAGAAAATCCAGAAGATACCGGGGTTAGGCTCAAGGAATTGTCGGCGGAGCTGGCCGGCAGCCTGCGGATCGCCTATCCCGGCTCCGACGGCCAGCTGCAGACTCTGACCCTAAATGAAATCCTTAAAAGAAAAGAAGCCTTCGAAATGGGCTATATCCCTAACGATTGCCCCGAAATCCGCCGGGGCGCAGCACCGGGGACAGCGGAAATGTCGGCCTGCCGGCGCCGGGCCCCGGCCGGGCAGCGGGCCAGAATGGAGCAGCTCCGGGTCTGGTTCAAAAAACGCCTTCATCCCTCCACCTGAACAGCGAAAAATTCTTGTTGATTTTGGTTTTTTGATATGGCATCATTAATCCTGCCTTTTCAGTCGAGTTGTTCCTTAACTAAAGGGGGCATCCGATATGGAGAGGTCGAGGAGGTTTTTTTTATGTCTTTAAAGCTTTATGTGGGTAACTTAAACTACAGGACCACCGAGGACAGACTGAAGGAATTATTTTCTCAGTACGGAGAAGTTACCTCAGTTAACATCCTGCAGGGTCGGGGCTTTGGCTTTGTGGAAATGTCAACTGAAGAGGGCGCCCAGGAAGCTAAGGACAAGCTCAACGGGACCGAGTTCGATGGCCGCAAAATCATAGTCAATGATGCCAGGCCGAAAGGCGAGAAGAGAAGCGGCGGCGAACGACGGTTCAGTTCCGGGCCACAGCAGAGAAGAAATTTCCGCAAATTCTGATATATTTCCTGGCCGGAGCGGACTTTAATTACCCCCTGAACCTTTTTAAGGGGGAAGTCCGTCTTTAAAAGGCCAAATTCCGCCAACCGGTAAACCTTCCGTTCTCGATATACGTAGCTTCTGGTGATAGCCTGAAACGAGGAGAAGAAGATGCCGGTTGAACTCAAAACCCTGCTGATAATTGTCGTTATCCTGTTGACCCTGTCTTCCTGCCTGATGGTGGCGGTGAAAAAAACCGACAGGGAAGCAGAGGCTGAGCTGCAGAAAGTTAGGCAGCGGGTTCTGAAATTATCCTTTCATTCTTCAGCTTCATCCCGGCCTTACCGCCTGAAAATGCTGGTCTATGACCCTGATGAGGGGCAACTCCTGAAAATTTCTTTGCCTCTCTGGCTGGTTAAAAAGGGCCTGAGAGCTGAATCCGAAAGAGCCGCCCGGCTCCATGGCGCTGACTTCGAACTTGACATGAGAGGCTTCAGCCGGGCTGTTTCCGAGATGCCCCCGGGCTTGCTGGCCGAGGTTCTGACCGACCGGGAAAAGGTGCTTTTATGGCTGGAATAAGAATATACTATGGACGGAAAGATGAAGATGCAACCGGGGTCAGAGTCAGAGAATGGAACAAAATGAACGGACAGTTGAATTTCAGGTTGAACACCTGGTTGACCGGATTAAAAACGGAGACAGGGAAGCTTTCATGAAAATCGTGGCCGCCTACCAGCAGAAAATATTTGTCCTGGCCTATTCCCTGGTCCGGAACAGGGAAGATGCCCTGGACCTGGTACAGGAAGTCTTCCTCCGGTTGTATGAAAAAGTTCAGAGCTACCGGCCCGGGGAAAGCTTCCAGGCCTGGTTGATGCAGATTGCCCGGAACCTGAGCATCGATTTTCTCCGGCGGAGTAAAATCAGAAAAAAGGACAGCCTGGACGGTCTGGACCTGGACCGGGCCGACCTGGCCGCCGACCGGGAAGACCCCGACCGTTTTCAGACTGGAGAGCTGATTCGCAGGGCGGTTCTGGCGCTGCCGGAGAAACAGCGGCTGGTATTCATCCTGCACCATTTTGATGAACTGAAGTACGAGGAGATTGCCGAGCGATTGGGAATAGCCCAGGGCACGGTCAAGTCGCTTCACTTCAAGGCCATCCAGAAACTGAGAAAGGCTCTGTCTCCCAGTCTGGGAGGTGCCCGGTGAAAATCTGCAAAAAATATAAAAATGAATGGCCGGCTTTTGTCGGCGGGGAGCTCTCTCCGGGGCGAACCGAAGAAATGGCCGCCCATCTTCAGACCTGTGCCGCCTGTCGCGCCGAGCTGGATGAAATCCAGAAGTTAATGGCCATGACCGAAAGCTTCAAAGCAGAACTCCTGGAGGTTATGGATACGGTTGACTGGGAAGCTCTACCAGCAGACATCACTGATAAAGCGTGTGAGCGGAAGGTGCGGCCGGCTCCGGCCGCTGTCCCTCTTCTCGGGCGGCTCTGGAAATGGCAGCCGGCGGTGGCCGGGCTATTCCTCGGATTGTTGCTGGGCGGAGCCCTGACCTTTCTGGTCTTCAAGCCCCAGAAACCCGGCGGCTTAATAGCCCGGCCGGAAGCTGGTCTTTCCTTTCCGGCCGACATGGTGGACCGGGTTGAGCTGGCCCTGGCCCGGAGGGAAACCATTGATTACCTGAAGCGCAGCCAGTATCTTCTGCTCGACCTTATGCAGAACGGCCAGCCCGGGGAATCAAGCCTCATCCGCCAGGAAAGGATCAAGCAGCTGCTGACCGAAAAGAAGTATCTTAATAATCAGCTTGACGACTGGCGGTTGATGAAAGCCCGGGCCATCTGCGACCAGATCGAGCTTCTCTTTCTGGAGCTCAGCCAGTTAAGCCCGGAGCTTTCGGCCCGCGAACTGGAAATGGTCCGGGAGATGGTCGAGGAAAAGCAGCTGCTGCTTAAAATAAACCTGGTCAAGAAAGAACTCCAGCAAGATGAGGTTTAAGGTGAATAAGAATAGAACTACGATATTAATCATAACGCTGCTCCTGGCCCTGGTGGCGGCCAGTCCGCTTCCCGGCCAGGCGCTGGCCGGTGAAGACGCTAAACTGTTGCAGGAAGCCAAGCTGTTTATCTTTGACAAGAACTGGCCCGAGGCCGAGAAGAAGCTGGCCAGCCTGGTCAGTAACCACCCGCAAAGCGGCTATTATGCCCAGGCCCTCTTTTATCTCGGCAAGTGCCAGTCTGAACAAAGCGGAAAGGAAAAAGCAGCCCTTGATTCTTTCCAGGCTTTTTTGAAGAGGCCGGACCGACCCCAGGGGCTGGTGGAAGAAGCCGAAATAGCCATCATCGACCTGGCTTTCAAGCTTTTCAACCAGGGCCAGAAAGAATACAGCCAGTTGCTCCAGAACAGGCTGTCCAGTCCCAACCGGGTCATCAAATATTATGCTGCAATGAAGATGAGTTACCTGAAGGATAAGGACCTGGCCGGAAAGGCCCTGCCGGTGCTGCTGAAATTGATAGAAACGGAAAAAGACCAGGAGCTGGTGGACCGGGCCAGGATTGCCGTCCTGAGAATTTCCCCCCAGGCCCTGAAAGATATCCCCGACCGGCCGGGAAAGGAAGGCCTGCGGCTGCTGAAAATAAGGGTTTACGAAAAGGGGAAGAAGGACCCCAGCCTATCGATGAATCTTCCGCTGGCCCTGGCTGACCTGGCCATTCAGGCCATTCCAGAAGAGGAAAAGGCCAGGATGAAAGAGAAAGGCTATGACCTCAACCGTATCATTTCCGACCTGGCCAGGTCCAGAGAGAAACTGGTCCGGATAGAAGAAGACGGCAACATCATCGAAATCTGGATTGAATAAATAAAGATCAAGAAGGGAGAAATCGAATGAAAAAAGTAATTGTGATCACCGTGGTGCTTCTTGTCCTCTTGTTTATGACTTCCAGCCTGTTCCCGGCTGGTGACAGGGACGATTATCAGTTTATCAAGAAAGCCGTTCAGGATACCTCGGAGGTTGAGCCTGCTAAAGAAGTTAAATGGTTCAAGGTGCTGGTCACGGAAACAAAAACCGGGAAAGAGAAAGTCAGGATTACCATGCCCATCGCCCTGGTGGAGATCTTCGCCCGCTGTGCCGATAACAAGGAAGTCAAGCTGGGACGAGACGGCAGCAGCCTGAACCTTCAGAAATTGCTGACCGAGCTCAAGAAAGTCGGGCCCCTGGCCATCATCGAAGTCAACGAAGAAGATGAAAAGGTGAAGGTCTGGCTGGAATAGCTGGCCTGGTTAGAGATATCTGAGAATGGCTTCCTGGGGGGAGCTCTTTTTTTATTTACTGGTTGGTCAGACGAAGGTCACGGGTGAACCGGTCAGCGGAACCCTCCCCGGTTTAATTGACAGAAAAAAATTTTTCAGACATAATAACAAACCAAAACATCAATATTTCATTAAGGAGAACCATAATGGCAAAGTATCGGCTGGCAATTTTGCCCGGAGACGGCGTCGGCAAAGAAGTGGTCGAAGCGGCCATGATTGTTCTGGAACGGCTGAACCTGGACGCCGAGTATATCTACGGCGACATCGGCTGGGAGTTCTGGTGCAAGGAAGGAAACGCTCTTCCCGAACGGACCATCAAGCTCTTGAAAGAAACCGATGCCTGCTTGTTCGGAGCCATAACTTCCAAGCCCAAGGAAGATGCGGCCAGGGAGCTGGCCCCCGAGCTCCAGGGAAAGGGCCTGTCCTACTTCAGCCCGATCGTCAAGTTGAGGCAGCTTTTTGACCTGTACATCAACCTCAGGCCCTGCAAGGCTTATCCTGGTAACCCGCTGAATTACAGGGAAGGGATAGACCTGGTGATTTTCAGGGAAAATACAGAGGGCCTCTATGCCGGGGTGGAATTCTATCCGCTGCCGGATAAAGTGAGAGAGGCTCTTCTCCTTCATCCCAAGATGAAGGATTTTAAGGATGTGCCGGCTGATGAAATAGCCATTTCCACCAGGATCATGACCAGTAAGGGCTGTGAACGAATCGTGCGGGCTGCCTTTGAATACGCCCGCAAGTATAATAGGAAATCGGTAACCCTGGTGGAAAAGCCTAACGTCCTGCGGGAAACCGGCGGCCTGATGCTGAGGATAGCCCGGCAGGTAGCGACCGAGTTTCCGGACGTTAAGTTCTACGAGGCCAACGTCGATGCCATGTGCATGTGGCTGCTGAAAAACCCCCACGACTACGACGTCCTGGTGGCCGAGAATTTATTCGGCGACATCATTTCCGACCTCGGGGCCCAGCTGGTCGGGGGGCTGGGTTTTGCCTGCGCCGGGAATATCGGCGATAAGTACGCTGTCTTCGAGCCCATCCACGGCTCGGCTCCCAAGTACACCGGTATGTATAAGGTCAACCCGATTGCCACCCTGCTGGCGGCCAGGATGATGCTGGACTGGCTGGGTGAGGCCGACAGGGCTGCTGCGCTGGAAAAGGCCATAGCCGAGGTGATCAGGGAAGGCAAGGTCAGGACCTACGACCTGGGCGGTTCGGCCAAAACCCTGGATGTGGCCCGGGCTGTGGCCGAAAAGCTATAAGGGCAGGTTACCGAAAATATAAAAAATTATTCCGGTATATGATTGAGCAGGAAGATGCTGTTGCTGGCCATTGACACCACCACCCGCTTCGGTTCGGTGGCCGTGGTGGCCAGCGGAGAAGTCCTGGCGGAAGTCAATTACGTTTCTCCCTCCTCCCATTCGCGTCAGGTTTTCCGGGCGGTGGACGAAGTCATCAGGCTAACCGGACTCAAGTTTGATGACCTGGAAGGGCTGGCCGCGGCGGCCGGTCCCGGATCTTTTACCGGGATCAGGATAGGTCTGAGCCTGATGAAAGCCCTGGCCCTGGCTTCAGGCCGGCCGCTGGCGGCTGTTTCAGCCCTGGAAGCCCTGGCCTCAAAGCTCCTGCTGGCTTCTGTCGAAGTGATGGCACCGATGATTGATGCCCGCAAGGGGGAGGTTTTTGCCGCTGCCTACCGGGCTGCCGGGCAGGGGTTAAGGGAAGTGGTCCCAGCCGGCGCCTATCGCCCGGCGGATTTTCTGGCCCGGCTGCCTGCCGGCGTTTCCACCACCTTTATCGGAACCGGGGCAGAATTGTATCGCCCGCTGGTTACGGACAGGCTTGGAGAACAGGCCGTTTTTTCTAAGCGGAGTTTTCACATCGCGGCTGAGGTTGGCCTGATCGGCGAGAAGCTCCTGGCCGGCGGACAGGGCCTGAGCCCGGCCGCGCTTCAGCCGATTTATTATCGTCAATCCCAGGCTGAGGAGAAAAAAACTGCCGGCGAATAGTGAATCTCCTGTGCTCATCAGGAGAATGAGAGAGGAAGACCTGCCAGAAGTTCTGGCCATAGAAGAACTCTGCTTTCCCAATCCCTGGAGCCGGGAGACTTTTCTGGGTGAGATTCAGAACCGGGCCATTTCTTTTCCCCTGGTGGTGGTTCACCGCGAGCAGAAAAGAATAGCCGGTTACGTGATTTTCTGGCAGATAGGCGACGAGGCCCAGGTCAACAATGTGGCCATCCATCCTGATTTCCAAAGCCAGGGCCTGGGGGAGCTGGCCATGCGCCACGTGCTGGACCGTTTAAAAGAAAATGGTGTGCACTTTGTCTCGCTTGAAGTCCGGGTCAGCAACCACCGGGCGCTGTCCCTCTACCGGAAGCTCGGCTTTTCCATCCTTGGAGTGCGGAAGGATTATTACAGCCGGCCGGTGGAAGATGCCTACGTTATGGGCTTGGTCCTGGACTGACGGGTCAGTAGTTGACCCGGACCAGGCACAACCCCCGGGCCGGGGCGCTGGGGCTCAACAGGGTCCTTTTCTTCTGTTCAAAGATGGTTTCGATGTCTTCGGGTTTTAGCCGTCCGCGCCCGGTCATGATCAGGGTGCCCACGATGGTTCTGACCATGTAGCGCAGAAATCCGTTGGCCTCCACCGTGTAAACCAGTTCATCGTCGCAGTTTTCCAGCCTGGAGCTGAAAATTTTCCTTATCGGGTTGGGATATTCACCGGAAGAAAAGGCTGAAAAGTCCGCTTCCCGCTCAAAGCGTCGGGCGGCTTCTTCCATGGCCTGGATGTCCAGCGGGTAAGGGTAGTGCATGACATACCGGTAATCGAAGGGACTGATGATGGGAGAAATCTTTATCCGGTAACGGTAAACCTTGGAGCGGGCTGATTTCCGGGCATGAAAATTCGGGGGGACTTTTTCCACCTTCAGGATGCGGATGTCAAAGGGCAGCAGGGCATTCAAGGCCCGGAGCAGTTCGGCCTCGCTCAGGCGGCAGTTGGCCCTGAAGCTGGCCACCTGGCCCAGGGCATGAACCCCGGCGTCGGTGCGACCGGCGGCCTGCAGGTTGATTTTTTCACCCATGATTCTCATCAGGGCTTCTTCCAGCTTTCCCTGGATGGTCATACGGTTCGACTGCCGTTGCCAGCCATGGTAATCGGTGCCGTCGTAGGAAATGGTCAGCTTGAAATTTTCGAGGAGTGGAAGGTCCAGCAACTGGACCTGGTCTGGTTCTTCGGCCAGGCCCGGTTCGTCTTCAGCCAGTCCGGGTTCTTCCGGTTTGATATCTGTTTTCATCTGAGACCTTCCAGGGCCAGGTTGACCGCTTCTTCCGGAGAGCTGGCGGGGATGACCCCGGGAATGGACCAGGTGTTGAGGCCGATGATTTTCCGGCCGAAAATCCTGGCAAAGGCAATTTCGCTTAAAGTGCCATATTCCCCGTCTATGGCGATTACCACCTGGGCGTTTAGCACCACCATGGAGTTCCGGTTGTAGCCAATGCCGGTAGCCACCGGTATATCTATGTAATCGTTAGCTTCTTCCACCTTCTGCCCGGGAAGAATACCCAGGCTGAGACCGCCGGCTTCCCGGCAGCCACGGGCTGCTTCGGCCATGACGCCACCCAGACCACCGCAGACCAGGATAGCCCCTTTTTCAGCCAGCAGCCGACCTACCCGGTAGGCCGTTTTCAGGGACTCCGGGTCGGGTTTGTTTCCGCCAATAACCGCCACCCTGGGTTTGGAACGATAAGCAGGTTCAGCCAAATCCATCTCCTTTATTAGTCCATAATCTCCAGTGGCCTGGAAAAAGGCCATAGATAGCCACTTGAAAAAATAGCACAGCCTCCGGGGGTTTGCAATTTATAGCCATATTTTTCAACCTCGGGTTCGGCCGGTTGACTAAATTTTTGTGGTATGTTAACAATAAGCGTGGTGGGGAGACTGAAATAGATGGCCTATGTCAACTATGTCACCAAGAACATAGCGATCAAGATCGTCTATTACGGCCCTGGTCTGAGCGGAAAAACCACCAACCTCAGGTACATCTATTTCAAACTGGAACCGGCTTACCGGGGAGAGCTGGTCTGCCTGGAAACCGAAACCGAGAGGACCTTTTTCTTTGACCTGTTGCCCATCAGGGCCGGTCTGATCAGAGATTTCAAGGTCCATTTCCAGCTTCTTACTGTGCCCGGCCAGGTGTTTTACGAGGCCTCGCGCAAGAGCGTGCTGAAAGGGGCTGATGGTATTGTCTTCGTGGCTGATTCCCAGATGCCGTTGCTCGATGCCAACGTGGAGAGTTTTGACGGGTTGAGACGGAATTGCCTGGGGCATAACATTGATCTCAACCGCATTCCCCTGGTCTTCCAGTATAACAAGCGGGATCTGCCCAACCTGATTCCGGTGGAGACCTTCAACCGCCTGCTGAACCACCGGAATGCGCCTTACATAGAAGCCGAGGCCATCAACGGCAGGGGGGTACTGGAAACTCTCAAGGAAATAGCCCGGTTGACCGTGCCCGTGGTCCGGGAGCGGGTGCTGGGTGAAAAAAGACCCGTGGAAACAGAAGCAGAAGAAAAGGGAAGCCGCGGATTTGCGCCGGCTGAAATCATCACCTCGCCGGCCCAGCTTGTAGCTTCAACTCCGCCCCCTGCCCATAAAAGAAGTAGCAAGAGACAGCCAGAGGTTGGAATTGAATTTGTCCGGCCCGGGGACGAGACTCCCTTTCCCACCACCAAGATAAAAGTCCAATCCATAGAGGATATTGAGCAGGAAATAGAGAGGCTGTCCAGAGAGTTCGGCTTGACCGCCAAGAAATAATCCGCTGAGAATTCCACCCGTCCCTTTGCGTCCTTACTTCTGGCATCATGCTCATCAGAATCATAAGTGCCTCCCTTCATGGAATCGAGGCCTACCAGGTCGAAGTGGAAGTTGATATCTCGCCCGGTCTTCCGGCCTTCGTCATTGTTGGCCTGCCTGATGCCGCGGTCAGGGAGAGCAAGGAACGGGTCAGGGCGGCCCTGCGGAACTGTGGTTTTGAATTTCCCGCCAAAAAAATCATCATCAACCTGGCCCCGGCCAGCCGCAAGAAGGAAGGTTCGGCCTTCGACCTGCCGATCGCCCTGGGACTGCTGGCCTACCTGGGAATGGTTCCGGCCGAGAAGCTGAGCAGGTTTATTTTTGTGGGAGAGCTGACCCTGGAAGGAAGCCTGAAGGCGGTCAGGGGAGGCCTGCCCTTTTCCTTGCTGGCCAGCCGTAAAAAGCTGGCCGGACTGGTTTTGCCAGGGAAAAATGCTCGGGAGGCCTGCCTGGTCCAGGAAACAAAGGTCTTCGGGGTCAACCATCTGCTGGAAGTTATAAAACTCCTTGACGGCCGGGAAGAAGTCAGGCCTTCCAGCTTCAGCCTGGAAGAGCTCATCGGAGAGAGTGGCAGCGATCTGGATTTTTCCGAAGTTCGCGGGCAGCAGCAGGCCAAGCGAGCCCTGGAAGTGGCGGCGGCCGGTGGTCACAACCTTTTGATGATCGGGCCACCAGGTTCAGGAAAAACCATGCTGGCCCGCAGGCTGCCGACCATTCTTCCCGAGATGACTTTTGAAGAAATAATCGAGGTGACCCGGATCTACAGCGCGGCCGGCCTGCTGGGAGAAAGGGCGGCCATCAGCCAGCGACCTTTTCGCTCACCCCATCACACCATAACCGACACCGGGCTGGTCGGCGGTGGCAACTACCCCCGGCCCGGGGAGGTCAGCCTGGCCCATCGCGGCGTGCTGTTTATGGACGAGTTTCCGGAGTTCAGTCGCCAGGCGCTGGAGAGCCTGCGCCAGCCTCTGGAGGACGGATGGGTTACCATTTCCCGGGTGGCCGGCAGCCTGTCTTATCCCTGCGCCTTCATGCTGGTGGCGGCCATGAATCCCTGCGCCGAAGTTTTCCTGGGTTCCGGTCCGGAGGTCAATTGCACCGATAGGGAGAGAAGAAAATATTACGCCCGGCTGTCCAGGCCCCTGCTCGATAGAATTGACATTCAGATTGAAGTGCCTTCGGTCAGATATCAGGACATAGTGGGCCGGCCTCCGGGTGAGCCTTCGGCTGATATCAGGAAGAGAGTTTCGGCTGCCCGCAAAATTCAGCTGGAGAGATTCAGGGGAAGAAAAATATTTTCCAACGCCGGCCTGACCTCGCGCGATATCAGGCAATACTGTTCGCTTGACCAGGAAGCTTCCGGTCTGATGGAAACGGCCATGAAACGTTTCCGCTTCAGCGCCCGGGCCTACGACCGCATCCTGAAAGTGGCCAGGACAGTGGCCGACCTGGGCGGAGAGGAGAGAATTTCGGCTGCGGCCGTGGCTGAAGCCATCCAGTACCGTATGCTGGACAGGTTCTGAATGCCGGAAAAGGCAGGGCTTTTCCGGCCTGATAATAATACCGGTTACAATTTAAGGCATTTTGAGAAAGGCAGGATATTTTCTGCTCGTTTATAATCAAGATCAGCCTGGGCCCGGTAAAAAAGTATTCCGGACTTGTTCTTCATGGAGAATGGGGATGGGGAGGATAAGAAGATTGCATTTTATCAATTGTCGCGCCAGCACAAAAAGCCTTTGCCCTTTCAACTGGTGGTTGATACAATTAAATAAATTTTGGTAAAGGACAGGTGTTCGATGTTTGAAAATACCGCTGCTGGCAGACAGACGGAAAAAAAGCTTCCCAGGGTGCTGACCCGGCTGGACGTGGTCTCCATAGTGATCGGCGGGGTAATTGGCTCGGGAATTTTTCTGGTGCCGGCCAGGATCGCCCTGGAAGTGAAATCGCCGACGGTGATGCTCCTGGTCTGGGTGGTCGGTGGTTTTCTCAGTTTCCTGGGTGCCCTGGCCTTTGCCGAGCTGGGGGCGGCCATGCCCGAAGCCGGGGGGATGTATGTCTACCTTCGAGAAGCCTATGGCCCGCTGCTTTCTTTCCTCTTCGGCTGGACTCTTTTCCTGGTGATTGACTCCGGGGCCATCGCCACCCTGGCCGTGGCTTTTTCGGCCAATTATCTTCCATATTTTTTTAAAATGTCGCTCCTGGCTTCCAAGCTGGTGGCGGTTCTGTTCATAGCTTTTTTAGCCGCGGTTAATTACGTCGGCGTCCGCTGGGGAGCCAACCTCCAGAACCTGCTGACCTTTATCAAGACGGCGGCTATCGTCGGTATCTGCGCGGCCATTTTCCTGTTCGGGAAAGGGAACCCGGCCAACCTGGTAGATCCCCAGCCCGAACGGTTTTCGATGGACCTGCTGAGTGCCTTCGGGGTGGCCCTGGTGGCTACCTTCTGGGCCTACAAAGGCTGGGAATCGGCCACCTACAGCGCCGGAGAGGTCAAGCGCCCCGAGCGGAACATGCCCCTGGGAATCCTGATAGGACTGGCTGCGGTTATCGCCCTTTATCTTCTGGCCAACCTGGCCTACCTGTATGTCCTGCCGGCTTCGGTGATTGCCAGGACTCCACGGGTGGCGGCAGAAGCCATGAGGGTGGCGGTGGGACCGGTGGGGGCTTCCCTCATTTCCTTTATAATTCTTTTTTCAATCATGGGTGCGGCCAACCAGAATCTGCTCTGCTCCCCCCGGGTGTATTTTGCCATGTCGCGGGACGGTTTGTTTTTCAGGAATATCGCCCGCGTCCATCCCCGCTACCTGACGCCACATGTTTCCATAATTGCCATCAGCCTGTGGAGTGTGGTGCTCAGCCTGTCCGGGACTTTCGAACAGCTTTTCACCTACGTGGTCTTCGGGCAGTGGCTGTTTTTCGGGTTGACCGGGGCGGCCGTTTTTGTCCTGAGGAAGAAACGCCCCGACCTGCCCAGGCCTTACAAAACCTGGGGTTATCCCCTGACCCCGGCCCTTTTTGTCCTGGCCGCCTTCCTGATTTCTGTGAATTCGTTGATAAAAGAATTCTGGAACTCGCTGGCCGGGCTGGCTATCATTGCTTTGGGCCTTCCGGCCTATTTTTACTGGAAAAGAAAAGAAGCTTCAAATCCGAACCTGGCCGCCGGTCGGGCCCAGCCTGGCCGCGAAAACTGGTAGCGGGTTAGCCGGTCCGGCTTTCTGAGCGATGAGGCGAATCGTTCTGATCCAGCCACCGCTTGAGGATTTTTACACCACGCCCATCCGCCTTTATCCTCTGGGTCTTCTGTCTGTGGCTGCGGTGCTGAAAACCTTAGGGTTTCAGGTGGAAATCCTGGACTGTTTAAGCCCGTTGAGAAAGAAACAACTGCCTCTGCCCGAGAAGTTCTTTTACCTGAAACCGTATCTTGGACAACCGTATTTTTTCAAGCGTTTCCAGCGTTTCGGATTGGAGACGGATCAGATTGTAGTTAGGGTGGGAGAGCTTGGTCCTGATTTAATAGCAATCAACAGCTCCTTTGCCGCCTATTTCAGCACGGTGGTCGAGCTGGTTCGGGCCCTGAAGCGGAAATCTGGAATACCGGTCATGGTGGGTGGCAACCAGGCCACCTGCTGTCGCCAAGAAATAAAAATCAGGGTGCCGGAAATTGATTATGTGCTGCCCGGGCCGGCCGAGAGCTGTTTGCCACAGTTGGTAAAAAATGAAAGGTTGCTGCCTGTTGAAGCTGAAGGGACAGAGAGCCGGGCCCTGGACTGGAAAAAATTGCGGCCGGCCCACGAGCTGCTGGACCCGGCGGCTTACCGTATCGGGAAGAAAAACTACATATCACTCCAGGCCAGCCGCGGCTGCCCGCAGAATTGTTCGTTCTGCAACGTCCATCTGGTTTTCGGGCGCCGGACGGATTACCGCCCGGTCTCTTCAGTCCTGGAAGAAATGCGCTGGAATCATCGCTACCGCGGCATCCGGCTGTTCAATTTTGAAGACGACAACCTGGCCTTTGACCGGGATTGGCTGGTTGAGTTCCTCGAGGCTGTGGCTGCCGACCCGGAGCTCGAGGGTAGCGAGCTGACCTTCATGAACGGCCTTGGCTATGAAAACCTTGATGGGTTCCTGCTGGAACTGATGAAGAGGGCCGGGGTCAGAAAACTTGACCTGTCCTGGGTGTCCGGGAACCCGGATGTCAGGCAAAAGCATCACCGGCCTCAGAAAAAGGATGAGGCCGAATTTTTCAACCTGCTGCAGGAGGCCCGGCGGTTGGGATTTTTCGTTACCGTTTATCTGATCCTGGGGCTGCCCGGACAGACCCGGGAAGAAATAGTGGCCGCTGCGGAAAAACTGCTGGCAGCCGGGGTGCTGGTGGGGCCCTCGGTTTTTTATCTGACGCCCGGAAGCGAGCTTCAGCGCAGCCTGGAGCTTCCGGCTGAGATTTTCGGCGATTGGGATATGTACCGGTCCTCGGCCTTTGCCGTCGAGACGGAAGAGCTCAAGCGCCGGGATCTGGTTGAGCTATTCCTCTACATCAGGAAACAAAACCTGGGAAAATAAATTTGAGCTTTCAGAATTTCAGTTTCCTGATTTTCTGGTGAGGGGTCTCCGCCGGCCCGGCCGGACTTGAAACTGATCCGGGTTGGCGACCTCTCCTTGCTTTTCTGAATTTACAACATCCGGGAAAAGAAATCATCAGCATCCTTGACTGACAGGACTGACTCTGATGGAAGGCGTGGCCCGGGGGACTCGAACCTCTCGGCCTGTCCGGCCAGCGGTTCCTGGAAAACATAATTGGGTGAATGCAGGGTAAATGCAGGGTAATAGAAATATATGAATGAATATTCATATATCAGCGGCGGCCTTAATACAGAGGAATAGATTTAAGGAGAAAATCAATAAATTAAATGGAGGCGTGCTGAGGGGAAGGGAAAGAACGGGTAAGAGTTCAGCTGACCGGGCGGCCATCTTCGACCACCACCCGTCCGGCTTTTATGACCATTTTAACCGGGTTGCGGCCGAGCTCGTAGGCCAGGGAAAGGTAAGAAGGAAGGTCGCAGAGAATAAGGTCAAAATCTTTTCCGGGCTCCAGCGAGCCGCCGCGGTTCTGGCGGTCTATGGCGTAGGCGGCATTGATGGTGCAGGCGTTGATGGCTTCTTCCACCGTCAGCCGCAGGGTGAAAACGCCGAGCTGCAGCACAAAAAGCATGGACAGCAGGTGAGAACTTCCCGGGTTAAAATCGGTGGCCAGGGCCACGATGGCTCCCCGGTCGAGCAGTTCCCGGGCCGGCGCCTTTTTGTCCATCATCAAGAAGTAAGATACCCCGGGCAGAAGCACGGCCGCGGTCCGGCTGCGGCTCAGCTTTTCCATCCCGGCGGGAGTTATGTTTATCAGGTGTTCGACCGAGCGGGCTCCCAGCTCGACGGCCAGCTCGGTACCGCCGATGGGGACAAATTCATCGGCGTGTACCTTTAGCTTGAAGCCGAGCTTCAGGGCGGCTTCGGCCAGCTCCCTGGTCTCTTCCAGGTTGAAGACCGTCGGCTCGCAAAAAATATCGAAAAATTCAGCCAGCCGGCGCGCTTTGACTTCAGGCATGACTTTGTTTTTTAACAATTCAAGGTAGGCTCTTCGTTCGGCCCGGTATTCCGGGGGAATTTCGTGGGCGCCCATGAAAGTCGCCACCAGGCTGACCGGTTGTTCGTCCGCCACTTCCCGCACCACTTCCAGCTGCTTGATTTCGTCTTCGAGATTAAGGCCGTAACCGCTCTTGGCTTCGACTGTGGTCGTACCGTTGAGCAGCATGGTCTTTAGGCGTTTCCGGCAGAGGTCTTTGAGTTCTTCCCGGCTGGCTTCCCTGGTGGCCCGGACCGTGGTCTGGATACCCAGGCCCATGGCCGCCAGCTGCTGGTAGGTATATCCCTGCAGGCGCAGGGAAAATTCTTTCTCCCGGTTGCCGGCAAAAGGCAGGTGAGTATGGCAGTCGACCAGTCCGGGCAGCCCGACCAGGTCCCGGCCGTCTATCACCCGGGCTGTGTCGGACGGTTTGACCTTTTTCCGGAATTCTCTTTCCGGGCCGATAAAAACGATTTTGCCCTGGCAGCCAGCAATCCAGGCTTTTTCCAGCAGGCCGACTTCCCGCATGGCCTGGCCCGTTTTGGGAGCCGGTCCGCCGCAGGTCAGTAGCTGGTTGAGGTCGGCTACCACCAGGTCAGCGCAGGTCATTGGGCGTTTTCCTCATCGAACCCTGTCTGGTTTTCCTGATGAAGGCCGGGGTGTTGAGTTCGTTCCAGTCGATTTCGGAGGGAGCCGGCTCCACCATGGCCGGCACGGCCTGCCCACCCCTGGGTTCAAAAAGATAAGGCGGGGTTTCGTTCTTGACCAGGACGGCCGTCTGGGTCGGCGGGCTGCTGGCCGGTCTCCTGATGATTTCCGGGGTAGCGGTCCTTGGTTTCTTGCGGTTGAAGCCGGTGGCAATTACCGTAACCTTGATGGTTTCCCGGACCTCTTCGTCCAGGACGGTTCCGAAAATTATATTAGCTTCTGGATCGGCCAGGCTGGTTATCAACTGGGAGGCCTTGGAAACTTCGTGCAGGGTCATGTCCTTACCACCGGTGATGTTGATGAGCACACCCCGGGCTCCCTCTATGGAAGTGTCTATGAGCAGCGGGCTGCTGATGGCTTTCTGGGCTGCCTCCACCGCCCGGTTTTCCCCGCTGGCAATACCGGTGCCCATGAAGGCCATACCCATGCCTTTCATAATGGACTTGACGTCAGCAAAATCCAGGTTGATCAGGCCGGGTCTGGTGATCAGGTCAGAAATACCCTGAGCCGCCTGGCGCAGGACATCGTCGGCCATGCGGAAGGCCTCGGGAATGGTGGTATCCAGGTTAACCGTATCAATCAACCTCTGGTTGGGAATGGCGATGACTGTATCCACCACCGATTTAAGTTCCTGCAGGCCTTCTTCGGCCTTCTTGGCCCTGATCCTGCCCTCGAAGGCAAAGGGCATGGTGACGATGGCGATGACCAGTATGCCCATCCCGGAGGCCAGGTTGGCGATGACCGGAGTGGCCCCCGTTCCGGTGCCGCCACCCAGGCCGGCGGTCAGGAAGACCATGTCGGCCCCTTCCAGAATTTCAGCCAGTCGCTCGGTATCTTCTTCTGCTGCCTGGCGACCGACCTCGGGGTCGCCGCCCGAGCCGAGGCCCTTGGTCAGCTTGCTCCCGACCTGGACCTTGAGATGGGCCCGGTTGTTGTTCAGGGCCTGGCGGTCGGTGTTGACGGCGATGAATTCCACTCCTTCGATTCCGCTCTCTATCATCCGGTTGACGGCGTTACCCCCGCCGCCGCCGATTCCTATCACCTTGATTTTTGCTCCCGGATTTTCTTCTGCCAGGTGAAACTTGATCTTGTTACCGAAGTCATCGCGCATTTTTGCCTCCTTATTCATTGAACCAGTCTTTAATCCTGGTCCAGAAGCCTTTCTTTTTATCTTTGATGAAACCGCGTTCCCTGATCTGGTTGTATCCGTAAAGGATGAGCCCGACAGCCGTGGCGTAATCGGGCGTGCTGACGCGGTCGATCAGTCCGCCGATGTAGTTCGGGTCTCCTCTCCTGACCGGCAGGTCGAATATTTCCTCGGCCACCTCTTCCAGGCCGTCCAGCAGGGCGGTGCCCCCGGTCAGGACCAGACCGGAATTGAGCGACTTTTCGTAGCCCATCCTCTTGATGTCAGAGTCCACCAGGCGGAAGATTTCCTCGGCCCGGGGCTGGATGATGTCAGCCAGGATCTGCCGGGACATCATCCGCGATTTCCGACCCTTGCCGACGGTTGGTACTTCGATGGTGTCCTGCTCCTCGGTTACCGGCAGGGCCACGCAACCGTATTTCTTCTTGATTTTCTCGGCGTCGGGAATCGGTGTCCGCAGTCCCACGGCAATATCGTTGGTGAAGTTATCGCCGCCCAGAGGAATGGTCGAGGTGTACCATAGAGCACCGCGTTCGAAAATGGCCACCTCGGTGGTGCCGGCTCCGATGTCGATCAAACCCACTCCCAGCTCCCGCTCGTCGTGGGTCAAAACCGAATGGCTGGTGGCGATCTGGTTCAGGACTATTTCCTGGATGCCGATTCCGGCCCTGTCCAGGCAGTTCTTCAGGTTCTGGATGGAGGTAATGGCCGAAGTGACGATGTGGACGTTGACCTCCAGCTTGATACCGCTCATGCCCAGCGGGTCCTTTATACCGTCCTGCTCATCCACGATGAATTCCTGGGGAATGATGTGAATTATTTCCCGGTCGGGTGGAATGGACAAAGCCCGGGCCTGGTCGATCACCCGGCGTATGTCTTCCCGGGAAATCTCCCGGTTCTTGCCGGACACGGCCACCACCCCGCGACTGTTGAAGCTCTTGATGTGCGAGCCGGAGATGCCAACGTAGGCCGATTCTATCTCCACGCCGGCCATCAGCTCGGCTTCTTCCTGGGCTCTTTTTATGGCTGATATGGTGAGGTCCAGGTTGACCACCACTCCCTTCCTGATGCCCTTGGATTCCGCCACCCCGATGCCGATGATTTCGACCTTCTGCTCTTCGGTGATTTCTCCGATGATGGCCACCGTCTTCTTGGTGCCGATGTCCAGACCTACCAGATAGTTATTTCTGGCCATTAACTTACCTCCTTTTTCTGCCCCCTGGAGTCCCGGGCCGAGAGTTCCAGAGGCTTAACGTAGGCCCGACCCTCAATTCTTAAGTCCACATACTCCAGCGGGCCGAACAGCCGGGTCCAGGCTTCTCTGTTAGCCAGGTAGAAAGGCAACTGTTTCTGGAAATTTTCGGCGCTAATTATGATCCGGACCGGGTCTTCAGCCAGCTCCACTTCCAGCCTCCGGTCAGCCAAAAAAATCAGGCGGCGAATAGCCTGCCTGGTTTCAGGTTCCAGGCTGCTCAGGGCCTGCCAGGCCAGCCTGACTTTTTCCTGGTAGTTCAGGTTGAAACCGGCTTCATCTTCCAGGACCGGGTAGTTCTGGTCGGAAGGTTCAGCTTCGCTTCTGATAAGCTTTCCTTCTTCATCCACCAAAAAATACAGGCCCCTGTGAATGTAGAACCTGGGCGTCCCGGGATAGACTTCAACCCGGAGGGTGGAGGGCAGTATCTTTTCCGCCCGAACTTCCTTGACCCCGGGCAGGGAGGTCAGATTCAACCGGAGATAATCGAGGTTGCAGATCAGGATGTTGCCCAAATTCCGGCTTCTCAGGAAATCTTCAACCCGCTGCTTGAGCTCCGGGCTGGAGGAAATAACTTCCACTTTCTTGATTCTCAGGGCATCGCAGGTGATGAGGTAGTAATACAGCTGGGCCAGGCCCAGGAACAGCAGTATCAGGCTGAAGAAGAGAGCGAGCAGGTGCGTCCCGCGCAGGGTCTTTTTCCCGCTCTTGCTCTTAAGCCCGACCGGTCGGGCCGAGCGGTGGAAGACTGCTGTCCCGGTGGGGTTCAGTGGATATCCGTTCTCAACGGCCATGGTTGTCTTCTCCCTGCAGCAGCTTCAGGATGTCCGGAATAATCCGGCTGATATTTCCAGCTCCCAGGACGAGGAGCATATCATCCGGACGAAGGATTTCGGCCAGCCTTGAGGGTATCCGGTTCAGGATCGGCTCAAAGAGCACATTCTTGTGGCCAAACTGCCTGATGGCCTCAAACAGGGCCTGGCCGCTGACTCCCTCGACAGGGTCCTCCCCGGCGGCATAAATTTCGGTCACCAGAAGAATGTCGGCCTGATTGAAGGCGGTGGCAAAATCGGGGAGCAGGCGGGCCAGCCGGCTGTAGCGGTGAGGCTGGAAAACAGCCACCAGCCTTCTACTCCAGCCAGTCCTCGCCGCCTCCAGGGTGGCCCGGATTTCGGTCGGGTGGTGGGCGTAATCTTCTATGACCATGATGTCCCTGACCGTGCCCTTCAGCTCAAAGCGGCGGCCGGTTCCGGAGTATTCCTCCAGGGCCTTGAGGATGGTCCGGGCCGGGACGTCCAGGTCCAGCCCGACGGCCGTGGCCGCCATGGCGTTGAGTATGTTATGTTTACCGGGAACGTTGAGCTTCAGGTGTCCCAGCCGCTTCCCGAAGGCATAAAGAGTTGACTGGCTGGAAAATTCGGAAAAGGAAAAATCCCGGGCCTGGATGTCAGCCTGGGAGCTGAAGCCGTAGGTAATGATCTTCCTTTCCAGTGCGGGGATTATGGATTGCAGGTTGGGGTCGTCCAGGCACAGGATAACCGGACAGTAAAAGGGCACTTTATTGGCGAAGCTGACGAAGGTCTTCTTGACTTCGTCCAGGGTGCCGTAATGGTCCAGGTGTTCGGCGTCGATATTGGTCAGGACAGCGATGAAGGGCGAAAGATAGAGGAAGGAGCGGTCGCTTTCGTCGGCCTCGGCCACGATGAAATCTCCCTCGCCCAGGCGGGCGTTGGCCCCGAAGGTGTTGAGTCGGCCGCCGACTATGACCGTCGGGTCCAGACCGGCCATTTCCAGCACCATGGCCGTCATGGAAGTGGTGGTGGTCTTGCCGTGGGCCCCGGCCACAGCGATGCCGTATTTCATCCGCATGAGCTCGGCCAGCATTTCGGCCCGGGGAATAACCGGGATCTTGCGAGCCCGGGCCTGGAGCACTTCCACGTTGTCCTCCCGCACCGCGGAAGAGATGACCACCACGTCCGCCTGTCCGACATTTTCGGCGGCATGGCCGCGGTGGATTATGGCGCCGAGCCTGGCCAGCCTCTGGGTGGCCTCGTTTTCCTGCAGGTCCGAGCCGGAAACCTGGTAACCCAGATTGAGCAAGACTTCGGCGATCCCGCACATTCCCGTGCCGCCGATGCCCACCATGTGAATGCGATTCAACTTGCGGTAAACTTTCTTAACCACGGGTGCCTCCGGTGCGAGCCTTCATCCTCTCCAGGCAGAGACCGGCAATTTTTTCGGCCACGCCCTCCGGCCGGATTCTTTCCAGGTTTTCTTCCATCCGGTCGAGAACTTCTTTATGGTTCAGGTAGTACTTTACTTTTTCTGCCAGCAGCCCTGGCTGAAAATCCTTTTCCAGGATAACCTCGGCTCCGCCGGCCTTTTCCAGTTCGCGAGCGTTGAATTCCTGGTGGTTGTCGGTAGCCGCGGCAAAAGGAACCAGCAGCGCAGGTTTCCGCCCCGCCACCAGCTCGGCACAGGTGGTAGCCCCGGCCCGGCAGATGACCAGGTCGGCCCGGGCCAAATAATCGGCCATGGGTGAAAAGAAGGCGGCCACCACAGCCCGGGAAAAGCCGTGCTGGCTGTATGCCCGGCTGACCCGATCGAGGTCCCTTTCTCCGGTCTGATGATAAATGACCAGCGAATCCCTGAGTTCCTCCAGCCGGTCAAGAGACTCAATCAACCGGTCGTTAAGGAACTTTGACCCCTGGCTCCCTCCGAAAATAAGCAGGGTCAGTGCCTGTTCTCTTTGTTTTTTTGGAATTTCGTAGAATTCCGGGCGGACCGGGTTGCCCACCAGCACCGCCTTGTCTCCGAAATAGTGGAGCGAACTGGCGAAGGAGACCACCACCAGGTCGACGAAGCGGCTGAGCTGGCGGTTGGTGAAACCGGGCAGGGCATTCTGCTCCAGGATGACCGCTGGCTTTTTCATCAGGGCGGCCAGCAGCACAATCGGACCGGAGCTGAAACCGCCGACTCCAACCACCAGGTCCGGACGGAATCGCAGCAATATGTAGAATGACTTCAGAAAAGCCAGCGGGAGCAGGACCAGGCCGCGCAGTTTCTTTAGCCCCCTGCCTTTAAGTCCTTCCACCGGCAGGGTCAGAAAGCGGTTGACTTCAGCCGACATGATCTTTTTTTCGACGGCCCTGGAACTGCCGACATAGACCAGCCGGAGGTCGGGTTGCAGGCGGAGCAGGGTGCGGCCGAGGACCAGGGCCGGGTAGAGATGTCCGCCAGTTCCGCCGCCGCTTATGATCACTGTGTTCCGTTTCATGTTGACGGGGTAACCTCCAGCTTTCTTTGAGAAATATTCAGCAGCAGGCCCACGGCCAGCAGGTTGCAGACCAGGGCCGAACGTCCGAAAGAAATGAAGGGCAGGGGAATGCCGGTAACCGGTCCCAGCCCCAGGACCACGCTGATGTTCAGGAGAGCCTGGATGATTATACTCAGGGTCAGCCCGTAGGCTACCAGCCGGTGGTTGGCGTTTAAGGTACGGCCTGCTATCTTCAGACCGCGGAACAGGAAGAGCAGGAACAGTCCGACCGTGCTTAGGGTGCCCAGCAACCCGACCTCCTCGCCTATGATGGCAAAGATGAAGTCGGTGTGGGCGCAGGGCAGGAAGTAGAGTTTCTGGGTGGAAGAGCCGATGCTCACCCCCAGCAGCCCCCCGGCCCCGACAGCCAGCCTGGACTGCCTGACCTGAAAGGCCTTGCCCAGCGGGTCCTGGTCCGGCGATAAGAATACTTGCAGCCTGTTCACCCGGTAATCGGCCGAGAAAAGGAAGACTATGAATATGACCAGCAGGGCCACGGCCGGCGGAGCGAAGTACTTGAGTTTGACCCCGCCCAGGTAGAGCATCAGTGAAGAAATCAGGAAGATGAAAACGGCCGTGCTGTAATCCGGCTCTAACAGGATGACCAGGATAAAGGCCAGCACCACGCCCACCGGAACCAAAAGTGTTTTCCAGTGGTTGATGATGTCGGCTTTCCGGTAGCAGAAATTTGCCAGGAAAAGAATCAGGACCACCTTGGCCAGCTCGGACGGCTGGAAACGAACCCCCATCAACTGGACCCAGCGGTGAGCATTGGCCGAGGGCGGCATGACCAGGCAGAGAACCAGAAGCAGGAAGGTAAAAGCGGTAGCCAGGTAGATCAGCCTGGTCATGGTGAAGAATGGTTCCCGGATGGAAGCCACTATGACCATCAGTATCAACCCGAAAACCGCGGCCACAATCTGGTTGGTCAGGAAGTAGAAGCTCTGCCGGTATTTTTCGCTGGCCAGGATGGCCGAGGAACTGAAGACCATGATAATGCCCAGTATGAGCAGCAGCAGGGTGTTGACCAGGAGGACCTTGTCGAAGGCAAATCTCTTGAAGACTTCCATCAGCTCTATTTCCTCCTGGCCAGTTTCCTGGCCAGATAATTTACTTCTTTTTTGAACAGCCGGCCTCGTTCCTCAAAGTTCCTGAACATGTCCCAGGAGGTGCAGGCCGGCGCCAGCAGCACGACGTCACCCGGTCTGGCCACCTGGTAGGCCCTGGTCACCAGCTCCCGGAAGGTACTGACTTCCTCCAGCGGGAAAGCTCCGGCCAGCGCTTTTCTTATTTTCTCCCTGGCTTCTCCTATCAGCAGGACTTTCCTGACCCTGTTTTTTAGCGCGCGACGCAGGGGGGAGAAGTCTCCCCCCTTGTCGCGCCCCCCGAGGATTAGCACGATTGGGCGTGAGTAGGACTGAACAGCTTTAACGGTAGCGGCCACGGTGGTAGCTTTGGAGTCGTTCACGAACAGGACCCGGTTTATGGTTCGAACTTCTTCCAGTCGGTGTTCTAACCCCCTGAAATCTCTGATGGTTTGCTGGATGGCCGGCAGACTGGCCCTGGCCAGACGGGCGGTAAGGGCAGCAGCCATGACGTTTTCCAGGTTGTGAACCCCTCTCAGCTTGATGTCCCTGTTTTTTATTACCGGAAGCTCTTCCTCAAGCTTCAACCAGACAGTTGAGTCCTTGAGGTAGCAACCCCGGGGTACTTTATGCTTTCGGCTGAAAGCATAGAGTTCTGATTTTTTATCGCGGCGCCAGCTCCAGAGGACGGCGTCGTCGCGGTTGAGGACAGTCAGGTCTCCGGGCCGTTGTTGGTCGAAGAGTTTCTTCTTGGCCCGGATATAGTTTTCGTAGGTCTTATGCCAGTCGAGGTGGTTGGGTGAAAGATTGAGAAAGACCGCGATGTCAGTGCGAAAATTTTCGGTAAATTCCAGCTGAAAGCTGGAGATTTCGGTAACTATGGTGTGGCCCGGCCGGCTCTTTTTAACGAAGGAAATCAGCGGCCTGCCGATATTCCCGGTCAGGTGGACCTTCAGGCCGCTATTTTTGAGCATGTTGTAGATCAGGGTAGTGGTGGTGGATTTCCCGTTGGAGCCGGTAATGCCGATAAGGCTGCAGTTCAGGAAGCGATAGGCCAGTTCTATCTCAGAAATTACCTTTACACCCTTCTCTCGAGCCTCCAGGATTTCCGGGAGAGGGGGAACTCCCGGGCTGACCACGATCAGGTCAGCTGCCAGGAAAAGCTCCAGTCGGTGCCGACCGCAGTCAAATTCCACGCCCCTTTTCCGGTATTCCGCCACCCCCTCCAGCTCGCCTTCTGGTTTGCGGTCGCTGACAGTCAGCCGGCCGACTTCTTTTTCCAGCAGAAAATCGCAGACGGCCTGGCCGGTTCGGGCGAAGCCCACAACCACGACGTTTTTCCCTTTGAGCTCCATTCTTACCTCAACTTCAACGTGGTTAAGCTGAACATGGCGAATATTATGCCTATTATCCAGAAACGGATGACCACCTTTTCTTCCGGCCATCCGGCCAGCTCAAAATGATGGTGCAGGGGAGCCATCCTGAAGATTCTTTTGCCGCCAGAGAGCTTGAAGTAGGAAACCTGGAGCATCACCGACAGGGCTTCCAGGATGAAGACTCCGGCCACGGCGAACAGCAGGAATTCCTGCTTGATCAGGATGGCAATCAGTCCCAGGGTACCTCCCAGCGACAGGGCTCCGACATCGCCCATGAATATTTCGGCCGGGTGGCAGTTAAACCACAGAAAACCCAGGCAGGCTCCGGACAGGGCGCCGACGAACACGGTCAGCTCGGCGGCCAGGGGGACTCTCAGGATGTTGAGGTACTGGGACCAGACGGCGTGGCCGGCGACATAGGTCAGGGCGGTCAGGGCCACAGAGGCGATCAGGGTCAAGCCTATGGCCAGCCCATCCAGGCCATCGGCCAGGTTGACCGAGTTGGACGAGCCAACCAGTATGAACAGGATCCAGGGCAGGTAAAGCCAGCCCAGGTACGGTGTCCATTCCTTAAAAAACGGGAAGGTCAGGTTCAGGCTGAACTGACCCCTGAATCCGATCAGAACCAGGGCCAGGGCCAGCGCCCCTGACACCAGGAATTGCAGTACAAGTTTCTGCCGGGGGGTCAGGCCCAGGGAACGCCGCGAACGGTATTTTATGTAATCGTCGGCAAAACCGATTGCCCCGAAGAACAGCATCCCGCCCATGGCCAGCCAGACGTAGATATTTTTCAGGTTGCCCCAGAGCAGGGTGGACAACAGGGTTGCCCCGATGATCATCAACCCGCCCATGGAAGGTGTGCCCTTCTTGTTGAGATGGCTGGACGGTCCTTCCTGCCTTATTTCCTGTCCGACCTGGTGTTTTTTCAGGAGACTGATGAAAAGGGGAGTTAAAGTGAACATCAACAGCAGGGCGGTGATTCCGCCCAGGGCAGTCCTGACCGTGATGTAACGGAAGACGTTGAAAAAGAAGTAATACTCCCTGAGCGGAACAAGCAACCAGTACAGCACTTCAGGCCTCCTTCTCTTTTTTTAGAAAAGTCACTATGCGGTCGAGGGCCAGGCCGTGGGAACCCTTGATAAGAACCAGGTCCCCGGCCTGGATAAAATCAAGCAGCCAGCCGGCTGCCTCCAGGGCTTCATCGAAGGAATGGACAGACCGGGGGTTGAATCCGTTTTCTACTGCCGCTTCGGCCAGGTGCCTGGCCCTCGGGCCAACGGTTACCAGGACATCCCAGCTGTTTTCGGGAATCCTGGCCCCGGCCTGGCGGTGAAAGTTAATTTCTTCCGGGCCGAGTTCCAGCATGTCGCCCAGGACCGCGATTTTCCGGCGGGCCGGAATGCGGCCCAGGCTCTCCAGCACGGCTTTTAACGCCACCGGGTTGGAATTGTAAGAATCATCGTAGACTCTAATTCCGTTCTTTAATTCCAGGAGCTGGCCACGGTGTTCTATGGCTGGCAGGTCATGGAGAGCCGGCAGAAGCTCCTGGATTTTAAGTCTGAAGGAATGGGCCACGGCGCAGGCAGCCAGGAGGTTTGAGACCAGGGCCTGGTTCAGGAAAGGCACCCGGAGAGAAGCCCGTTCCTCTCCCATGACAAGTTCAAGGCGAATGCCCTGAAGCCCGAGATGTTCAATGTTTTCGGCCCTGACCGGAAAATCCTGCCCAAGGCCGTAATACATCACCCGGCCACCTCTCCAGGCCGAGCCGATTTTTCTGAGAAGAGGGTCATTACCGTTCAGTACCGCCAGGGCCCCCGGCCTGGCCCCGTCCAGGATTTCTTTCTTGGCCAGGGCTATCTCTTCCAGGTCCCGGAAGAACTCCAGGTGAACCGGGGCAATGCGGGTTATAACCGCCACGTCGGGCGGGGCGATTTCGGTAAGCTGCCTGATTTCTCCAGGCTGGCTCATCCCCATTTCCAGGATGGCGATTTCCTGGGAGCCGTTCATTGATAGTATGGAGATGGGCAGGCCGATCTGGTTGTTGAAATTGCCGGGCGATTTCAGCACCTGGAATTTTTCCTGGAGCAGGCGGGCGGTAAATTCCTTGGTTGAAGTCTTGCCCACGCTGCCGGTGATGCCCACGACCTTGACCGGATGGAGGTTGAGCCACCGGGCAGCCAGGGTTTGCAGGGCCTTCAGGGTATCGTCGACTTTTATCAACCCGAAGTCCGGCGGGAAACTGCCCACATCCTGGGAGATGCAGGCGGCCGCCGCGCCTTTCTCCCGCGCGTCGCGGACGAACTGATGGCCGTCTCGCCTGTCCCTGAGAGCAAAAAACAGGGCTCCCGGGGTGGCCTGCCTGGAATCAAAGATGTAGGACAGGATCAGAGCCTCGGGCCGGCCCTGAAGCAAGCGGCCTCCGACCAGCTGCGCTACCTGTCCCAGAGACAAAACGGCCATTCTATTTCCTCTCCAGAGTGAGTATTATTTCCCGGGCCGTCTCCACGTCGCTGAAGGGAACAGTCCGGTCTTTGAAAACCTGGTAATTCTCATGACCCTTGCCGGCAATGACCACCCAGTCTCCTTTTCTGGCCTGGGCCAGGGCGGCCTCTATGGCCCGGCGCCGGTCGACAATTTTTTCGTAGTTGTGATTGCCCAGCCGGTGGAATCCGTGTTCTATTTCCGTGATTATCTGCTCCGGTTCCTCGGACCGGGGATTGTCGGAAGTGATGATGGTCCAGTCGGCCAGCCTGGCCGCCACCTCTCCCATCCGCGGTCGTTTCAGCCGGTCGCGGTCGCCGCCACAGCCAAAGACCAGGATGACTTTCCTGGGGTTAAGGCTGCGGATGGCCTGCAGCAGGTTTTCCAGGGCCCCGTCGGTGTGAGCGTAATCCACGATGACGTTTATTCCCAGACGATTGGGGACGCTCTCAAAACGGCCGGGAATCCTTTTGACGGAAGAAATTCCTTTGATGATATCCGGAACCGGAATGGCCAGGACCAGGGCGGCCGAAATGGCTGCCAGGAAATTATAAAGATTGTGTTTGCCGATCAGGCCGGAAGTGAAGGTCAGCTGCCCGAGAGGCGAGGAGACGGTGGCCGTCATTCCTTCCTGGTTGATGCTGAACTTTTCGACCCTGACCACGGCTTCCGGCTTGAAGCCAAAGCTGATGGTCTGCATCGGCAGTTCCGACAGCAACCTTTCTCCCCAGGGGTCATCGATGTTGACGATCGAAGCCTGCCGTTTATGGTTCAGGAAAAATAATTTCTTCTTGGCCTCAAAGTAGTTTTCCATGGTCTGGTGGTAGTCGAGGTGCTCCCCGCTGAGGTTGGTGAAGATGGCCACGTCGAAACCGATTCCCCAGACCCGCTTGAGTTCCAGGGAATGAGAAGAAACCTCCATCAGGCAATGGCTGACCCCTTCCTCCACCATCTGCCGCAGGAATTTCTGGATGTCCGGCGCTTCGGGCGTGGTTCTTTCAGCCGAGAACTGCCGGCCGGGCCAGCGGTATTCCACGGTGCCGACCACTCCAGGCTTGAAGCCGGCGGAGTTAAGAATTTCTTCCAGAATATAGGTGATGGTTGTTTTTCCCTTGGTACCGGTAATGCCGACCACCTTCAAACGGGAAGAGGGGTGGCCGTAGAAGCCGGCGGCCAGCAGGGCCATAGCCTCGCGGCCATCCAGTACCTGGACCCAGGCCCGGTCAAGTGCCGGCGGGCGTGGCCTTTCAGAGACTATGGCCGCGGCCCCGCGTTCCAGGGCTTCTGGCAGGAAATCATGGCCGTCTGCTCTCTGTCCTTTAAGGGCGATGAAGATGTTACCGGGTTCGACCTTCTTAGAAGAGTAGGCGATTCCCGTAATTTCCGGGTCTGCGGCTGCCGAAAGGCTTACCACCCGAACATATTTCAATAATTCCGATAGCTTCATTTCAGTCAGTCACTCCTGCGGTCGAGGCTTCTTTTCTGGCCAGAATCAGGCCTTCTGGCAATTTTTTCGGGGGTTGATTGAGGTAGAGCAGGACTTTCCTGGCCACCTCCCTGAAAACGGGGGCAGCCACCTGCCCTCCATAATGAAACTGGCCCCGAGGTTCGTCTATGACCACTACCATGGAAACCAGGGGTTGGTCGGCCGGAACAAATCCGGCAAAAGAGGCCACGTGATTTTTCCTGGAATAAGCCCTGAGTTCCGGGTCATATTTCTGGGCGGTTCCGGTCTTCCCGGCCATAGGGTAGCCGGGCAGGCCGGCTTCCCGGCCGGTGCCCGCTTCCACCGCCGGCTGCAGAACCAGGTCAATTAAACTTCGGACGGTTTCCGGACTGAGAACGGGCTGGCTCCCGGCCGGAGGCTCAAGGGCGGCGTTGATGATTCCGGACAGGGGAGAAGGCTGTTCCAGCCTGACCCTGGGTCTTACCAGGTAACCGCCGCTGGCAAAAACGTTCAAAGTCCTCAGTATCTGGATGGGAGTGACCGAGATTTCATAGCCGATGGCCACCCGGAGAGACGATTTCCGCCACTTTTCCAGCGGATGGAGGATACCGGCTTCCTCTCCGGGCAGGTCGATGCCGGTCTTCTCGCCAAAGCGGAAGGACCGAAACATCCGGTAAATATTTTCGGCGCCGACCCGTTCGGCGATTTTTATGGTGCCGACGTTGGAAGAATGAATGAAGACCCGGGGAAAGCTCAGCACACCCATCCGGACGTGGTCTCGCACCATTGTTCCACCGAAAACCAGGTAACCCTGGCTGCAATCGTAATAAGTATTCCAGTCAATTCCGGCCAGTTCCCGGGCGGCTGCGGCCGTGACCATCTTGACAGTCGAGCCGGGTTCATAGGTATGCTGGATGGCCCGGTTGGGCATAATATTCTCTGGCGGGGGGAAGTGGTTCGGGTCGTAGGACGGGTAGCTGGCCATGGCCAGGACTTCACCTGTTTGCGGCAGCGAGATGATGATGGTGCCCCAGCTGGCCTGGTGTTTTTCCACCGCCCGCTGCAATTCTTTTTCGGCGATATACTGGATGGTGGAATCTATCGTCAGGTAGAGGTCCTGGCCGGGCCTGGTTTCCTTGATGGTTTCGATGAAGAATTCCCTCTTGCGGGCATCCTTCATTATCAGCTGCTGACCCTCTTCTCCCCGCAGCAGGGAGTTGTAATAATATTCCACGCCGGCCAGGCCGAAGTCGTCCACGTTGACCCCGCCCAGGACATGGGCAGCCAGCTGGCCCTGGGGGTAGAACCTTTTGTTTTCTTCCAGCAGGTAAATACCGGGAAGCTTGAGGCTCCGGACCTTCTCCGCCAGTTCCAGCGATATTTTTCTTTTGACCCAGGTAAACCGTTTCCTCTTTTCTATGGAACCGACGATTTTTCTTACTTCCTGGTCCTTTAAGTCCAGCAGATTTTTTAAGCGGTGGATGCTCTGGAGTTGCTGGTCCAGGTTTTCTCCCTTAACCGGGGAAAAAAACACCGAGGCGGCCGGAAGGCTCCGGGCCAGGATTTTTCCGTTGCGGTCGAAAATCGTCCCCCTGGTGGGAAGGACGGTGATCAGGTCCTGACTTTGTTCCAGCACCTCGGCCTTTAATTTTTTGTGTTCCAGGACCTGGAGTTCCAGCAGCCGGACGACTATGACTGTAAACCAGAAGAGGACGGCCACCAGAATGAACTTAACCTTCCTGCGGTGGCTGGTGGAAAACGGTGACCGGTCCTGGAGAATCAGTTTCATTTTACCACCTGCTTTTCGAAAATGACCTGGTCGGGCTGAGGGTCCTGGAGCTGGAGTTCGTTCCGGGCCACCCGGTCAATCCTTTCAAGAGATAGCAGGGCTTCCTTCCTGGTTTCCAGCCTCTTGATTTCTTCTTTAAGCTTATCTACTTTCATCTCCAGCTCATGAATCTGGTAGCCCAGCCGAACCGACTCGCTCTGGTACCAGATGTAAAAGGTCAGGTTGCCCAGTAACAGCAAGGCCAGCCCGGCTCCCAGGGCTACCTGTTTCCAGCTAAATTTTTTCCTGACCATGCTCATATTCGCTCCGCGGCCCGGAGCTTGGCCGAATGGCTGCGAGAATTGGCTTCTATTTCTTCCGGGGATGGCTGGACCGGCTTGCGGGTCAGAATTTTGACCAGCGGCTGACCGTTTTCCCCGGAAGCCAGGCTCTGGAAAGCTTTTTTTACCAAACGGTCTTCCAGGGAATGGAAGGAAATCACCACCAGCCTGGTGCCGGGCAGGCATTTCCTGACCAGCCGGTCGAGAAAAACATCCAGGTTTTTAAGCTCCTGGTTGACCTCTATCCTCAAGGCCTGAAAAACCCTGGCTGCCGGGTGCAGATGGTTCTTTTGCGGAACCCAGCGGTAGACCTCTTCCACCAGCTTCTTCAGGTCGGTGGTATTTTTTAAGAGCCCCAGCTTGCGCTGGCTGGCAATTTTACGGGCCAGCAAACGGGTGTGATGCAGCTCTCCGTACTTCTTGAATATCTCAGCCAGCCGGGCTTCAGGATAAGTCATAAGGATCTTTTCGGCGGTGGTCTTCTGTCTCGTATCCATTCTCATGTCCAGCGGGCCTTCCAGGTTGAAACTGAAACCTCGCTCCGGGTTATCGAGCTGAAAGGAAGAAATTCCAAGGTCGGCCAGCACGCCCTTAACTTCCTCAAAGGGAACAAGCTCCTCCACGTCGAGCATCTCTCTGAAATCCAGTTGAAACAGCTTGACCCGGTCCTGGTATTCGGCCAGCCTTCTGGCCGCAGCCCTGAGTGACAGTTCATCCAGGTCAAACCCGATTATTCTGGCTCCGGGATTTCTCCTCAGAATCTCCAGAGCGTGTCCCCCCAGGCCTATAGTGCAATCTATGTAGAGCCCCGGGCGCGAGGCCTGTAAAAAGGCCAGTGCTTCTTCAACCAGGACTGGCCTGTGCCCGTAATCTTTCATTCAGTCTTTCCTCGGGGGACAAGACGGGCAATATTTTCGAAATCCTCCTCGCTCAGGGGTCGCTTCTCGATTATTGATTCCAGAACTTCTTTATTCCAGATTTCCAGATGGTTATTAAGTCCTATCACCTCCACTTCGGTGTTCAGCCTGGCTTTTTCGCGGAGCGTCTGGCTGATCAACACTCTTCCCTTGGCGTCGATCTGATGATGACTTCCTTTCAGGTTAACCCGCAACAGGAAGCGCCTGACGTCGGGACGGAGCGTCAGGGCTCCCTCGTTGGCGATGCTGGTCATCTGTTCCCAGACCGCCAGTGGATACAGCTGAACAGCTTCATCGGTAAGAGAAGTTATGAAAACATCTTTACCGTAAACCTGTTCGATGAGGTCGCGGAATTTTTCGGGAATTTTCAACCGGCCGCTTCGGTCGAGGCGAGCTGAGTAGCTTCCGATCAGCAGGTTGTTGGCGGCTTCTTTTCCCATTTTATCCCGTTTTATCCCATTTTGAGTTAAATATAAGAAAGAAAATTGTAAAAGTCAAGAAAAAAATCCCATCAAAGTAAATTATTTTTCGGGGATGTTAACAGAGAGAAATAGGGAGGCGGAACGGGTCAGTCTCCGGTCCTGGGAGGTGAGTACTCTTCCAGTAATTGACGGGCTTTTTCCAGGTCTTTCTGGAGCACCATGATTATGGTTTCTCCGAGTCCGTCCATGGTGAAAGGATAGATGGAATGAACTATCTGGCCCTTGAGCAGACAATATATGCCGTTTGTGCCCAATAAGCTCTTGATGACTTCGGCCTCGGCCAGGCTCCAGACCCGTGTCAGCTCGGCCAGCGTATCTTCCTGGACCTGATCTGTCTGAAGCGACGGCTCAGGGGATATGGATTCATACTGGTCCTGTTCAGCGGGATGTTTTTCCCGCCAGGCAAAGTAATCATCAAGAATCTGCCGGTGGTCAAAGGCCAGAGGAAAGTTTATTTCTTCCCTTGTAAAAACAGCGGTTTTTCGGGCATCGTCGGCCGCTTCGGGCATTCCTTCTGCCCGGGCGATGAACACGGTGGATATGGTGTGGCCTCTCGGGTCCCGTCCGGGGTCCGAATAGGTATGGAACTGCCGAACGAGTTCCACGTTGAGAGAAGTCTCTTCCCTGGCTTCGCGGATGGCGGCCTGTTCCAGAGTTTCGCCATAATCCACAAAACCGCCGGGAAGGGCCCAGCCCGGTGGCGGATTTTTCCTTTCGATCAGGACTATGCCTGTCCTTCCGTCGGGCAGCCTGATTTCAATGATCAGGTCGACAGCCGGGACAGGATGCTTTCTTTCGCTCATTCCGGGTTCTTCCCGGCTAAAATACCGCCTGCGGTAAAAAAAGTCAATCAGAAAGGGCAAACCTCTTTTCCAGCTGCTTCAATTTTTCCACCACCCCGCCGTACTCCAGCTCGGAGTAGGGCAGCATCGAAGGTCCGCAGAATCCCTGGCGCCTGATTTCCGAGGCCTTTTGAGCAATCTGGGCCCGAATAGCGTCCCAGTAGGGATGGTCGAAAACATCGGCCGGCTCTGAGAGGCGCCCTTCCTTCATGGAAAAGGCCGCTCCGGTCACCACCGGCGGGCCGTCAAAATAAGATACGGTGGCGTTGAGCCGGCAGGGCATCAGCGGTCCGATGTGGCTGCCGCGCATGAAGCCGGCCACATAATGCCCGATGTTGAACGGAGCCAGGACTTCTCCGGTGGCCGGGAACTCTCCCTGGACCCGGACCAGAGCCACCGGGTCGTCTTTTCCGGTGTACTTGCCGGCGATGTTGTGCAGGCGCTGGGTGGAAATGGCCACGGCCTGGTTTCCGGTGCTGCGTGACCAGATGCTTTCGATGACGTATTTTTCCGTGTCCCGCAGCAGGGCGGCGATGTCGTAAAGTTCTTCTGGCGCCACCAGTTCGATTACCCTGTTCTTTTCGATGTAGCTGACATCGATGATGCGGAATTTATAACCCTGGCTCATTTTCGGGCTGAGGATAAGACCGGAGCAGTACATGGGGTCGGCGAAGGCCAGGTAAAATGGCAGGTTATAGGCCCCGGGGTCGGTTTTATCGGCTGCGAAGAAAAGAAACGGTTCGTTTTCCCTTTCCTCGATTTCCATTTCGGCCACGGCCGGTCCCAGGCCCTTGACGTTTCCAGAAAAAGAATCCTTTAGCAGGTCCTGGCCTGCTCCATACAGCCCGGTCTTCCTGGCCACGGCTGTCCCGGCCTGGAAGGCTTCCCAGGCCAGCTGGTGGACCTGCTTGTCCCCGGTTCCCCGGGTATGAGTGCAGAGGATGGCGATGTCATCACCGGTTGAGCTGATGTAATAATCAATCAACAGGTCACGGCTGCTGGCGGCCATGAAATTCCTGATTTCCTGGAGAAGGGCCAGGCTGGGCTTGATATGGCCGCCGATGCTGCCGATATCGGCTTTCAAGACACTGATGGTGATTTTCATGTTTGCCTCCAGAAGTTGATTCCCGCTAATAAATTTATGCGGATGGCTATCTCAAGTCAAACGCCTTTTTTTCATACGGGTGAAGTTCCGGTTAACAGCCAGGGCCGGAATTGCCAGGGTGATGAGAGATTTGCCGGCCAGGGAAAATTCTCCTGGGCAGGGAATTGTGGTCGAAATTGCGCTCTGTTTGATTTGATAGGTGGGCTGACCAGCGACGTGCACCTCCGGGCCGCGGCTGCCAGGAAAATTTTTCTGCCGGTGGGGAAGACTAAAAGTAAGTTGCCGGGAAAAGAAGGAGCATCTGCAGCACCCTGACCTTCTGTTCGAAATCCGCTTGGTATCGCGGGGGGAGGGGTTCGGCCGGCTGGAATTTCCAGCTCAGGGGGTTGACATACTTGCCGTGGTAAAGGAGACGGTAATCAAGATGGGGACCGGTCGACTCGCCGCTGGACCCGACGTAACCAATGACCTGACCGCCTTCAACCCGGGCCCCGGTTTTAATCCCGGGGGCGATCGACCCGAGATGGAGGTACATGGTTTCGTAGGCGTTTTTATGGCGGACTCTGACCATCCGGCCGGCAGCCCCGTTCCAGCCGGCAAAGGTCACCACGCCGTCGGCCGTGGCCTGGACCGGGGTGCCCACGGGAGCAGCATAATCTATTCCGTAGTGGGGACGGTAAATCTTGCGAATGGGGTGAAGCCGGCTGGAGCTAAAGCGCGAGGTAATCCTGGCATAACGCAGGGGCGATTTCAGGAATTCCTTTCGAAGCGATCCACCGCCGGCCTCAAAATAATCGGCCTTACCGGTATCTGGAAATACATAGCGGTAGGCTTCAAAAACCCGGTTCCTGTTGACAAACCGGGCAGCCAGGATCGGGCCGTAACCGCTGAACTGGCCGTTGATAAATTTCTTTTCAACCAGCAGCCGGAAGCTGTCATCCGGCCTGAGGTCAACGTAAAAATCTATAACCCAGCCAAAAATTTCGGCCATCATCAGGGCCAGAAGGTCCTGCTCTCCGGCCTGGTTTATGGCTCCGATCAGGGAATCCTTGATAATTCCCTCGACCAGAACCAGCTGCCTGGTGACCGGATGGGATTTGATGCTGGCTGCAGGGGGAGAGGCCGTGAGGTCAATCTCCAGGTAGCGTTCGGGGTCAAGGTCGAGCTGAAAAACGGTGTAGGTCTCGCCCTGCCGGAGCAGCCTGAACTTCCGGCCGGCCGGGATTCTGGCCAGGTCGTAGACCTTCAGGCTGGCTTCCCTGATTTCAATCACCCGGGCCGGGGAAAAACCGGCAGGAGCCAGGAGCTCGGTTATGGTCTTGCCAGCCGGGATGGTGAATTCTTCCGTTACGAGTGACGGGGTTTCGAGCTCCTGTTTAACTTCGGGAATTCCGGGGACGGCTGCCGGCTGGTCAGAGCTTCTGTTGAGAAGCAAGAAAATGATGGTAATGGCCAGCAGAAGAAGAAGGATGGCAACTGCCAGTACTTTTTTCCGGTTGACCCTGGCTCTGGCTCTCATCAAGTCAGCGGGACTATTCCTTGAAGTCGAGGGGTTTGCCGGCCTCGTGCTTTTCAGCCGCGGTTCTGGGCGCTGCCTTTCTTCTTAATTTCAGCACCAGGAAATCCACGGGTCCATAGAGAACGTTGATGGTGGTGAAGAGCAGCAGGAAGTATTTCGGACGGAAAAGCAGTCCGGTCAGGACCACGGCCAGCAACAATCCTGTTTTCATGTCCACCGGCCGGTTAATGATTAACGAAACGAAGTTCCGGTAGCGAAGAGTGCTGATCATCAGCAGGCTTACTGTTACCACCAGGGCGGACAGGTAAAAGGCGTTCCAGGTTTGATAGTTCGGCTCCGGGCTAAATATGACCAGCGAGGCCAGGAAAATGGCGGCTGAAGGCACGGTCAGTCCCTGGTAAAAGCGCCGGTCGGGCAGGCTCTTGGTTCTGATGTTGTAACGGGCCAGCCGGAGCAAGCCGCCCACTATGAAAAGGAAGCTGAAAAATATTCCGGCCGGTCCCAGGACTTTGAGACCCCAGAAGTACATCAGAAGGGAAGCCGCCGCGGCGAAGGAGATGGCGTCGGCCAGGGAATCCAGCTGTATGCCGAAATCAGAGCTGGTCCTGGTGGCTCTGGCCACCAGGCCGTCCAGCCCGTCCAGCAGGGCCGCAATGATGATCCAGAGAGCCGCCCAGCGGTAACGTCCATAGAAGGTTGAGGTCAGGCTGAGAAAGCCGAAGAAGACGTTGGTCAGAGTAAAAACGCTGGGCAGGAAATAGAGCCGGCGAACCGGCTGCTTAATTCTGACTTTCATCTCGCCACTCTCCGATGATGGTCAGGCCGCCTTTAACTTTCTGGTTCAGACCAACTTTAAGGTCAACCCGGTCGGGCAAGTAGAGATCAACCCGCGAGCCAAAATACATCAGGCCGATTTTCTGCCCGGCGGCCACTCTGTCTCCGGGCTTAACATAACATTTTATGCGCCTGGCAGCAATCCCGACCATCTGCTTTAAGAAGACCGGGCCCCTTTCTCCGTGCAATAACAGGCTGCTGGATTCATTCTGGCTGCTGGCTTCTTTCCGGTAGGCCGGGAAAAATTTGCCGGGCCGGTAATCAACTCTTTTAACCTCGGCCGAGAAGGGAGAGCGGGTGAAATGAACGTCGAGCAGAGAGAGAAAGATGCTGACGACTGTCCCGGAACCGGCCAGGTCCGGATGACTGGGAAATTCTTCTATTTTTATAACCTGTCCGTCGGCCGGCGACAGCACCAGGTTCTCGCCCGGCGGCGGCTGCCTGTCCGGGTCGCGGAAGAAGAAAAGAAAAGCCGCTGATAGCAGCAGGAAAAACAGGCTGGCCAGCCACCAGCCGAGTACCAGGGTCAGGAAAAAAACAACGAGTGATGGCAGGTAAAATATTGAACCTTCTCTGGCTATTCTCATTTTCTCAGCCTCACCTTTTATTATTGTAAAGCTATTTTTCAGCCAGGAAATAGACTGCCAGGAAAGATACCCGGGCGATGCTGCCCATGATCTCGGGGTTGATGCGGTAGATGGTATCGCCAGTTCCATGGTAGGCCAGATGGGGTCCATTGGAGCCGAGACTGGCGCAGGGAATCCCCTTCTGGAAGAATGGCGCGAAATCTGAACTCCTGACCCCGATGTTCCTGATCACCCCGTAGCCCCTTATGATGTTTATTTCCTGGTTGGCTTTTTCGATGGCTTCTTTGAGTGAGGGTGGCTCGGCGCTGACCCCGCACCAGGCGCCGTCACCTGCACCTACCATATCAAAGTTGAACATGGCCACCACCCGGTTAAAACCGGCCGGAAGATGGTCGGCAAAGTAGGTGGAACCCTGCAGGCCCAGCTCTTCGCCTCCGAAAAGTACAAACATGACCGACCTTTTGGGCTTCGGGTTCAGGGAAGCAAAAGTTTTGGCCAGGGTCATCACCACGGCCGAGCCGCTGGCATTGTCATCTGCCCCCGGAAAGAGAAGGCCCAGGTGCTGGCCGCAATGGTCGAAATGGCCGCCGATGATGATCAGTTCTTTCTTCAGCTTCGGGTCGGAGCCTTCCACCCAGCCGGCGATGTTATAGCCGATGGCCTCGGGGAAATGCCTGGAGCTCACCCGGTAAGACAGACGGGCCTTGAGGTCGAAGGAAATGGGCCGCTTGAAGGTCTGCAGCGCTTTTTTCAATTCGGCCGTGGTGGAATTGATTTCTTTGAAAACCAGGTCGGCAGTTTTTTCGGTTATCATGCCTGGCATGAAACCGGACAACCAGTCACCGTTGGGGTTGGCCTGGGCTTCGGGATAAATGTAGATAAGACCGAGGGCTCCTTTATCTCTGGCCACCTTCATCCTGGTCCGGTGTTCGTCGTGGTGCTGGAACTCGCGCCGGCCCGGGTCCGGCGTGCCGCGGAAACAGAGAACAAACTTGCCCTTTACATCCACTCCGGCATAATCGTCATAGTTGAGTTCAGGAGCGGAGATACCCCAGCCGGCAAAGACCAGGCCGGCCGTGTGGTTTCCTGAGTCCGAGTAAAGAAGCGGCAGGAAATCCTTTTCTGGCTTCAGCTCCACCGTTTCATATTGAGGCTGGCCGTCACTTCCGGTCTTGCCCGGCAGGTGAAGAGTCATTGAGGCCTGGTCTATGATGGTATAGGGAGAGGGATAGGGCTGTAGATAACCGTTCCTGGCATCGAGCGGTCTGAGGCCCCATTCCTTGAATTTGGCTGCGGCCCAGCGGGCTGCCCTGGTGTAGCCTTCGTGGCCGGTCAGGCGGCCGGCAAATTCTTCCGAGGCCATGGTTCTGGTGAGCTGGTAGGCCAGGAGCGGGTCTATGCTTTGAACCGCCTTCTGGAGACGGGCGGGCAGTTCGGCCGCGGACAGCCGGCTAAAGACAGATAGAGTAAGTACCAGGACTAAGGTCAGACAGATTGTTCTTCTTTTAAGGTCCGGGTTAGTGTTCATAAGGTTTCTCTCCAGCTAAAATTTTAGAGCAATTATATCACAGGACCGGGTTCAGGCTGAAGGCAAAATTGCCGGCGCCTCAGACTGACTCCTTCGATAAATTAATTTTTTCTTATCTTATTGGTTTTCTTTTTCTTTCGGCTTATTTCTTTAAGAACTGCCGGATGGAGGACAATAAAATAATAGGCAACCAGGAAAGCCAGGAGAACCGCTCCGGCCAGCCAGCGGCCCTTTGCCAGGTTCAATATAGAATAAGCAAGAAGTGCCAGGAAAAGAGCCAGGTGCACAAAAGCAAACAGCCATTCAAACATCTATCCGGTCGTTATCGGGCTGGAACCTCAAGGCCAGCCGGCGTTCAATTTACTGGATCCTGGTAACAGAAATGATAACGATCGGTTCAACCGGGACGTCGCGGTACATCCCCTTGGTGGTGGTGGGCACCTCGGCGATGGCGTCGACCACTTCCATCCCCTGGACAACCTTGCCGAAAACGGCGTAACCGAACTTCTTGGGGTCGTTGGGCACGTGGTCGAGGAAGGGATTGTCCACCAGGTTGATGAAGAACTGGCAGGTGGCGCTGTCGATTTCAGCCGTCCTGGCCATGGCGATTGTGCCACGCAGGTTTTTCAGGCCGTTGTTGGCCTCGTTCTTTATGGGTGGCCGTTTTTCCGGCCTGGTCTGCAGGTCGGGGGTCAGGCCGCCACCCTGGACCATGAATCCCTTGATAACCCGATGAAAAATGGTCCCGTCGTAGAACCTGTCTCCGACATAATTCAGGAAATTCTTGACGGTAATCGGGGCTTTATCAGCGTAGAGCTCGATCACTATGTCTCCCTTGGTGGTTTTCATCAGGACCCTTGGGTTGGCCGCCAGCAGGGAGCTCAGGGAGAAGACGAGGAGCAGGCTGAAAAAAATGAAAAGACATTTATTCATTTTCTACCTCCGAATAGGAGTTTACGATATCAGATAGGTAAAAAATAATCAAATCAATAGTGGCCGGCTGAAAAAAAGAGGTCGTTAAATTGCCAGGCCGGCAAGAAGGCTTGACTTTCCAGAGACGGCGTGGGATAAAATGAGTGAAAAGGAGGCTGCGACATGCCAAAAACGGCAGTCAGAATTACAGGCGCCCTGTTTCTTCTATACGTTTTATCTTCTCCGCTTCTGGCCGATGGTCACCTGGAGTTTAACGTCCATTATTCCTACTGGACGCTGAACGTGGTCAGGGGCCTGGTGGAGAAAATGGTCAGCGATACCCTGAAGAGCGACCTCAAAGACCGCTTCCTAAAACAGATTCAGGCAGATTATCCGACCCTGGTCGAGAGCGGCTACCAGCAGGATGTCAACTTTGATGCTCCGGGCCATAACGTGGGGTTTGAACTCCGTTTTTATCCGGGGGGACGGGGTGGGGCCTTCAGCCTCGGGCTGGCCGTCGAGCAGACCACCATGAAAATCTCCTTTCCCTCGGTGACCGCCAGGCTGGACCTCATCGACCTCAACCTCAACCAGCCAGCCACCTTCAACGGCCAGGCCGGCGGGGAATTCGTCATCAAGCCGCTATCCTTTCATCTCAACATGCGCTGGGAATTTCTGCCTTCCAGAGTTATTTCTCCCTGCCTGACCATAGGCGCCGGTATTTCCACCTCCAGGAGCTTTTTGGATGCCCGTTACAGATACGAATACAGCGGAACACTGACCCTCCCCGACAGTTCCATCGAACAGTACTCCGAATCTGACAGCAAGACGCTGAGACAGATCAAGGACGAACGCCTGGCAGAGGGCAGAGACTTCCCGCTTAATTTTTTACCGATCTTTCAATTTAACCTGGGACTGAGAGCCAGGCTGTCCAGGACCTTGAACCTGGTGGCCGACGTTGGAATCTTTGACGGGTTTCTTTTCCGCGGAGGTCTGTCCTTCAGAATATAAATCCGGCTCCGCCTCTGAATGAAGCGAAAAAAGGAGCGGGTGAGGGGCAAAAAATATGAACCGACTTGGAGGAGTGTGCCTTTGTTTTTGATGGCTGATGTTGGAGAAAGCCTGGAATTCATATATGAATAACTCTTCATATATCAGGCTGCTCTGTTTATTTTGATGGCCAATACTGGATGAAGGTTCTGGCCACGGCATGCCCCTCTCTGCCCTGGCTCCAATATCGCCCGGTGAGGAGGCTCCTGGTCTGCGGGTCTCGGGAGATAAAGGCCGTGCCGCCCTTCTGTAAATACTGCCGCCATTCACGGACTCAGAAACTCTTCCTGCTTTTAGAAATTTTTTTACACCGGCTCGCAATCTGCGGTAATATACTTTCCTTGAGATTTAAGCAGGGAGAGGCGCTATGAAAAATCACTTCAGAAAAATTGAAAGCTGGCTGGTTGTTCTGGTGCTGGCCTTTTACCTTAAGCCGTTGGCCGCTCCGGCTCAAACTCGCCCCGCCGACGACAGCCAGAAGTTGCTGCGGGTATTCCATACCATTTCCAGCCACACGCTTTTTGAGCATGTCAGGGAACTGACCTCGGAAAAATACACCGGCCGCCTGACCGGGACTGAGGGTTATAACCTTTCGGCCGAATGGGTCATCACCAGGTTGAAAGAGTGGGGAGTGGAGCCGGCCGGAGATAATGGGACCTACCTCCAGGCGTTTCCCAATCCCTACACCCTGATACTGGATAGGGGCGAGGTATCCATGCATCTCAGGGTCGGCAAAGCCGACCCGAAGAATCAGGCCACGGTCAAAAAGTATTATCTCTATGAAGATGAATATTTTCCCGGCGGCACCTCGGCCTCGGGCGAGGTCACGGCCGAAGTGGTTTACGTGGGTTATGGAATTACCGCTCCCGAGCTGGGTTACGATGATTACCGGGGAGTCGATGTTCGTGGGAAAATTGTCCTGATGGAAAATGAAGTTCCTTACAGCCCGGACAAAGACCCCGAGACCTTTAAGAAGTGGCGCCCCTACTCTTTCCACCAGTACAAGCTGCAGAATGCGGCCGCCCACGGGGCCAGGGGAATGCTGTATTATTATGGACCGATCTGCAACCCCAACAACGATTATATCGAAGGATTTATCTACAGCCATGTCGGCCGGACCGTGGTTGATGACATCTTCGCCGGCACCGGCCGCAGCTACCAGGCTACCGTGGAGAAAATAAGGACCGACCTGAAACCACAGTCTTTTGCCACCGGCAAGGTTTTCACCATAAGAAACAAGACCGAGCATCATCCGGAAGGCGTTGGTTATAACGTGCTGGGTAAAATAACCGGCACCGACCCCGTGCTCAGGGATGAGGTCATCATAATCGGCGGGCATCTCGACCACCTGGGGCTTTTCCCGGAATTGATGCCGGGGGCCAACGACAATGCCTCGGCCGTGGCTGTCATGCTCGGTCTGGCTGAGGCCATCAGCAAGTGCGAAATAAAACCGAAGAGAACCATCCTGTTTGCCTTCTTTGGAGCCGAGGAACAGGGTGTGAAAGGTTCCGAGTACTACCTGCAGAACCCGGTCTTCCCCATTGAAAAAACCATGGGGCTTATAAACCTGGATGGAGTGGGCAGCGGGGAGCGGATTTTTGCCCTGGCCGGGAAGAATTTCCCATGGCTGTATGCTCCTTTTGAAAAGGCCAACGCCACCTATCTGCACCGGGAGATGGGCACCAATTACTGGGCCAACCTGACCCGGCCCAGGCTGGATGCGGCCAGGTTCATGGACAGGAATATTCCTTCGCTGTCATTTTCCACTTCCGGCTTGAAGCTTCCTTATCCGACCTATCATAACACCCGGGATAATATCAGTCTGATCAACCCCGAGATGCTCGAGGATATGGCCAGGCTGATGTTCCTGGCGGTTATGGAGCTGGCCAGCGCCCCGGCCGAAAGCCTGAGATAAGGCGGAAACGGCGGGACATGGAAATTCATTTATCCTTGAAGTTAGATTTAGATTAAGAGCCTGCTGGTTACACTGTCAGACAGAAGCGATAGCTGCCGGCCTCTGCTCCATGAAATTTCAGGTCCGTTTGTTCCCGCTATTGGTTTATGACTGGCTGCCGTGAATTTTCAGAGGTGCAGCTCAACGGTATCTTCATCGTTTAGCAGGTAATCGCGGGTCACCCGCAGGCCGTTAATCGTGCCCTGTTTGTTCCAGACCCGGGTGTAGCTGAGCCTCTCGGCAAAATCCTTGTGAACCTGCCGGGCCAGGTCCATTATGTTGCTGCCTTTTTTCAGGATGAACGGCGATTCATAATCTGGTTTTTTCCCGGGGACTTTGCTGTAAACCCTGACAATCTGCAACAGGTCGAATACCAGGCGTCGCAAGGTCTCCAGCCCCTCCGTCGTTGAGGCTGAGACCGGGAGTCTGTCCAGTTTTTTTCCGAACAGGATATCCAGCTCTTCCAGGAGAGTCCCGGCTCCCCGAAGGTCGCTTTTGTTTAAGACCAGAAGAGTCCTCTTCACGAAAGGGAATTTTTCTGGCGGGATAATCGTTTCCCCGGGGACAAGTTCAACCTTTTTTTCCTGGAGGCGGTTGATGATCGTTTCCAGCTGGGCCGAAGAGTCGGGGCTGCTGGCATCCAGAACCACCAGCACCGCCTCGGCCATCTTGACCATCTCGACCAGCCAGGATTCCAGGTAGTCAGCAGTGATAGGCGGGGTGTCGATGAGCTGGATCTTGATGTTTTCGAAGGGCATCATGTAGGGCGCGGCCATCCTGGTGGTGAAGGGAAAGTCGGCCACTTCAACCTCCACTCCCGTCAGGGCCTGGATGAGGGCTGACTTGCCGGCGTTAGGCGGGCCGATGACTATGACCTGGCCAGCCCCTGATTTTTCAATCCGGAAAAGCGGTCCTTTTCTGGTCGCCGGTCGCTGCTCGATTTCTTCTTTCAGCCTGGCAATCTTAGAACGGTACAGAGCCACCAGTTTTTCTGTGCCCTTGTGCCGGGGAATGATGGACAGCAACTTTTCCATAATGGCAATTTTCTCTTCGGCAGTCCTGGCCTGGCGCAGGGTTTTTTCCACTTCGAAGTATTCGGGCGGCAGGTTGGCCGGCACTTTTTGACCTCCAGAGATAACCTATTTTAACTTAGATCCAGCGGTTTTTTAAGTCGCCAGAATAGCTATCTTTTCTCTTTTCTGCCGGTAAAATTAATCAATTTTTGCCCGGAAAATGGCAAACAGGCTTCTGGTCCGGCCGCATCATTTATAAACATAAGATAATAAATAATATAGATACAAGAAAAAAGCCACTTTCGGGTCAATTTTTTCTTTACTTTTAGAGTGAATTAAGCTATAATATGCGCTGAAATGCCATACGGGTTATGCAGCTTCTCGCTCCTTCATAACCCTTCAATTTTTCCTTACAGGTAAGGCCATGAAAGACGAAAAGTATACCGCAGAAAGTATAAAGGTTCTCAAGGGCCTGGAAGCCGTTCGCAAGCGCCCGGCCATGTACATCGGCAGTACCGGGCCGGAAGGCCTGCACCATCTGGTTTATGAAGTGGTGGACAATTCTGTGGACGAGGCCCTGGCCGGTTACTGCACCAGGATTGACGTCATCATCCACGTGGATAACTCGGTTACGGTCATCGACGACGGCCGCGGCATCCCGGTGGAAATGCATCCCAGGGAAAAGAGGCCGGCGGCCGAAGTGGTCCTGACCGTGCTCCATGCCGGTGGCAAGTTTGACGATAAATCCTATAAGGTTTCCGGCGGGTTGCACGGAGTCGGCGTGTCGGTGGTCAATGCCCTTTCCAGAAGACTGGAACTGGAAATCAAAAGAAACGGCGGCATCTGGACCCAGGTCTATGAGCGGGGCAACCCCAGAACTCCGCTAAAAAAAATCGGCAAGACCAATAAGACCGGGACCAAGATAACCTTCTGGCCGGACGACGAGATTTTTGAAACCACCGAGTTCAACTTTGAAATCCTGACCCAGAGGATGAGAGAGCTGTCGTTTCTGAACCGCGGACTGAAGATTACCATAACCGATGAGCGGGTTAACAAGAGCCATGAGTTTCAATACAAGGGCGGAATTCTCGAGTTTGTGCAATGGCTCAACCAGAACAAGCAAGTTCTGAATCCCAGGCCGATCTATTTCGAAGCCCAGAAAGACGACATAATGGTGGAGCTGGCCTTCCAGTATAACACCGGCTACACCGAGAATATTTTCACCTTCGTCAACAACATCAATACCGTAGAAGGCGGGACCCACCTGGTCGGTTTCAAATCGGCCCTGACCCGCTGCCTGAACAATTATGCCGAAGCTCACAACATGACCAAAGACCTGGGCGCCGGGGGCATTTCCGGCGACGATGCCAGGGAAGGGTTGACCGCGGTTTTGAGCATCAAGATGAGGGAGCCCCAGTTCGAGGGTCAGACCAAGACCAAGCTGGGCAACTCGGAAGTAAAGGGCATCGTGGAATCCCTGGTCAACGAGCAGCTGACCGCTTATTTAGAAGAGAACCCGACCAATGCCAGGAGAATAATCGCCAAGGCCATAGATGCCGCCCGGGCCAGGGAAGCGGCCAGAAAAGCCCGTGAACTGGCCAGGAGAAAGAGCGTCCTGGAAACGGCTTCGCTTCCGGGAAAACTGGCCGATTGCCAGGAACGAGACCCGGCCCTGGCCGAGCTGTTCATAGTGGAGGGTGACAGCGCTGGCGGTTCGGCCAAACAGGGAAGGGACCGGAGGTTCCAGGCCATCCTTCCCCTCAGGGGTAAAATCCTGAACGTCTGGAAGGCCCAGCCCGATAAGATTTTCCATAACGAGGAAATAGGAACAATCATTGCCGCCCTGGGCACCAGTGCCGGTGAAGAAAGCTTCAGCCTGGAAAAGCTTCGTTATCACAAGGTCATCATCATGACCGATGCCGACGTTGACGGTTCGCATATCAGGACCCTGCTCATGACCTTTTTCTACCGGCAGATGAAACCGCTCATTGAAAACGGGCATCTGTACATTGCCCAGCCTCCGCTCTACAAGATATCCCGCGGCCGGGAGGTCCAGTACCTCAAAGAGGAACGCGACTACGAGAAATGGATCGTCAAGAAAATTTCTGAAGAATTCAAGATCAAGGTCAGGAATCAGAAGGAGCCGGTCGAGGGTGAAAAGTTGCGCAAGTTCATCCTCAAGGTCATCCAGAAAAAAAATTACGTAACCTACCTGGAGAAGAAAAACACGCCGTTCAGCCTGATCGAGCTGCTGATCAGGGAAAACGTGACCGACCTGGAATTTCTGCAGGACAAAAAGAACATGAAGAGGCTGCAGGGCCTGATAACCGGCCTGGGGTTTCAGACCGACCTGGTGCACGATGAGGAGTACGAAGCTTTCGAAATCATTGCCAGCTTCCAGGTCAACGGCTTTGCCAGCCGCACCCGGGTCAACCTGGACCTGATCAATTCCATCGAGTACAAGAATCTTTACAGGATCATAAAAGAGCTGGAAGATTTCCAGCCTCCCTACCAGGTGATAAACACCACCGAGTCGGTCACCATCGAAAACGAGAACAAGCTGCTGGAATACCTGTTTGAGAGAGGCAAGAAAGGTGTCGCCATTCAGAGATACAAAGGTCTGGGCGAGATGACTCCCGAACAGCTGTGGGAGACCACCATGAACCCGGAGAAGAGGGCCCTGCTTAAAGTTTCCATCCAGGACGCGGTGGAAGCCGACAAGGTCTTCTCAATTCTGATGGGGGAAGAGGTGGAGCAGAGGCGGGAATTCATCGAGGAGAACGCCCTGCTGGCTCAGAACCTGGACATCTGACACGGTCATAAAGATTTAAGGGAAAGGTTGAACTGATGGCCGCGAAGAAACGAAAACCAGAACCAGAAAAGACCGGGAAAAGAAAAAAAGAAAAGCCGGAAGAGAAGCCCGAACAGTCCAGGCCGGCGGCCAGCAAGCCGGAAAAGACAGGCCCGGAACCCCGGAAACTCCAGAGCCAGGAACAGCTGGCCCCGATAGCCCAGAGCCTGTCCGTGGTCAGCCTGGAAGAAGAGATGAAGAAGTCCTACCTGGACTATGCCCTGAGCGTCATTATCGGTCGGGCCATTCCGGATATAAAGGACGGACTGAAACCGGTCCACCGGCGCGTACTCTATGCCATGTGGGAGACCAGCACCACCCACAACAAGCCCTATAAGAAATCGGCCAGGATTGTGGGTGATGTAATCGGTAAGTACCATCCCCACGGCGACGTGGCCGTTTATGACGCCCTGGTCAGGATGGCCCAGGACTTCAGCCTGCGCTACCCGCTGGTGGATGGCCAGGGCAACTTCGGTTCCATCGACGGCGACCCTCCGGCGGCCATGCGTTATACCGAGGTCCGGATGACCAGGCTGGCCGAGGAGTTGCTGGCCGACATAGAGAAGGACACGGTCAATTTTGTTCCCAACTATGACGAGAGCCTTCTGATGCCCGAGGTCCTGCCGGCCAAGTTTCCCAACCTGCTGGTCAACGGGGCTTCGGGTATAGCCGTGGGCATGGCCACCAACATTCCGCCTCACAACCTGGCCGAAGTCTGCGACGGCCTGGTCTATCTCATAGACCATCCCGGGGCCAGCCTGGATGACATAATGAAATTTATCCCCGGGCCGGATTTTCCCACTGGCGGTTATGTTTTCAACCGGCAGAACATCCGCCAGGCCTACCAGGAGGGCAAAGGGGTCATCCACCTCCGGGCCAAGACCACCATCGAGCGAGCGGATAAAGGCGAAAGAGACAGGATTGTCATCACCGAGATTCCTTACGGTGTCAACAAGGCCCGGCTGCTGGAGAATATTGCCGACCTGGTCAACAACAAGAAGATAGAGGGCATTGCCGACATCAGGGATGAGTCTGACCGGGAAGGCATACGGGTGGTGATTGAAGTCAAGCGGGGCGAGCTGCCGGAGATTATCCTCAACAACCTTTACAAGCACACGGCTCTGCAGACCTCCTTCGGCATCATCATGCTGGCCATTGTCGACAGGCAACCCAAGCTGTTGAACCTGCTGGAGATGATGAACTATTTCATCGCCCACCGCCGGGATGTAATCATCAGGCGCACCAAGCACGACCTGAAGAAAGCCGAACACCGGGCCCATATCCTGGAAGGCCTGCTGATTGCCCTGGATTACCTGGATGCGGTCATCAGCCTGATCCGATCTTCCAGGACGGTGGAAGAGGCCAAGAACGGTTTGATGACCAGGTTCAAGCTGACGGCCATCCAGGCCCAGGCCATACTGGAAATGCAGTTACAGAGACTGACCGGGCTGGAAAGACAGAAAATTGTGCAGGAGCACAAGGAACTTCTGGCCCTGATCAAGCAGCTGAAACTCATCCTGAAGAACCCGGAAATGGTTCTTCAGATCATCAAGGATGAACTCAGGCATCTCAAGGAACAGTATAAGGATGAAAGACGAACTGAGATCAGAGACGAAGTGATTACCGAGATCAAGGCCGAGGACTTGATTAAAGAAGAAGACGTGGCCATTGTCTACACCCAGTCCGGCTATATCAAGAGGACTTCCCTCAGCGCCTACCGCTACCAGAGCCGCGGGGGCAAGGGCCGGAAGGGTATCGAGATGAAGGCCGAGGACGTGGTGGAGAACCTGTTCGTGGGCTCCACTCATTCTTACCTTCTGGTTTTCACCAACAAGGGTCGGATGTACTGGCTGAAGGCCCTGGACGTGCCAGATGTCGGGCCTTCCGGCCGGGGCAAGGCCATAGTCAACCTGCTGGAAATGCAGCCGGATGAAAAGGTGCAGTCGATTCTGGCCGTCAAGGAATTCCGGGATGACCAGTACGTGGTCATCATGACCGATACCGGGTTGATCAAGAAAACCAGGCTGAGCGAGTTCAAGAACGTCCGCCGTGGCGGTATTATCGCCATGAACCTCAGGCCCAGGAGCCAGCTGTTCACCGCTGCCCTGACCAGCGGCCAGAATGATATCATCATCGGCACCAGGATGGGCAAAGCCATCCGTTTCAAGGAGAAGCTGGTCAGGCCCATGGGGCGCCAGGCGGCTGGAGTCAAGGCCATTACCCTGAAACCCAAGGACCGGGTCATCAGTATGATCGTGGTCGGGGCCGAAGACAAGTTCATATTTACCGCCTCTGAACGCGGCTACGGCAAGAAAACCCCGGTCGAGGATTACCCAACCCATAACCGGGGCGGTCAAGGTGTTATCAACCTCAAGATTACCGACAAGATCGGACCGGCCCTGGCCATGGTCGGGGTTAACGAGGACGACCTGTTGATAATCACCATAAGCGGCAAGGTTATCAGGATAAAAACCACCGAAATCAGGCCGCTCAGCCGGGCCACCCAGGGAGTCAGGCTGATCCAGCTGGAAGATAAAGACCGGGTCTGCTCTATTGCCAAGGTCCGGGAGGATTGAGCTACCGCCCCCCGAAAAATAAGTTTGATTTCAGCCCGACAATTTCTTAAAATCTGCCTGAATACCGTCAGAGGAGGCAGAGTATGATTGAGACTTTATCCCAGCTATTTTTAAATACTGTAAGGGAATACCGGAAACCCGACCTGATGCTCTATAAGAAAGAGGGCAGGTATATACCCATTTCCACGGCCGAGTTTGAAAAAGCGGTAATCCACCTGGCCCTGGGCCTTAACCATCTTGGGTTCAGGAAGGGCGAGAAGCTGGTAATCCTTTCGGAGAACCGACCGGAATGGGTGATGACTGATTTTGCCACCATCTGCCAGGGTGGACTGACCGTACCCATCTATACTTCCCTGACCGCCCAGCAGGCGGAATACATCATCCAGGACTCGGATGCCTCGGTGGTGGTGGTCTCCAACCCGGAACAGCGGGCCAAGATAGAAGCCATCAGGGGCAACCTGGGCCGGGTTCGGCATTTCCTGACCTTTGAATCGGAAAAGGTTCCAGGGTTTATGAACCTGTCCGAGCTCCTGGATATCGGCCAGAAAAAAGCAGCCGAAAACCCCGGGCTTTTTGCCAGTCTGGCCTCGGCCATCTCGCCCGAAGACGAGGCTTCGCTCATCTATACTTCCGGGACAACCGGGTATCCCAAGGGAGTCATCCTGACCCATCGCAATTTTATCTCCAACGTTAAGACCTGCGTGGCCCTGTTCGACATTTCTTCCAGAGACACGGTTCTGTCGTTTCTGCCCCTCTCCCATGTCCTGGAACGGATGGTCATGTTCGCTTATATCTATGCCGGAACCACCATCGGCTTTGCCGAAAGCATAGATACCGTGGCCCAGAACCTGCTTGAAGTTAGGCCCAACATCATGGTCAGTGTCCCCCGGGTGTTTGAAAAAATCTATGCCCGGGTAATGGACAACATCCTGGCCAGTTCAACCATTAAGAAGAAGATATTTTTCTGGGCTTACAGGGTGGGAAAAAAGTATGCCCGGAAAGACCTGGCCGGAGAGAAAATCCCGGCCCTGCTGAAACTTAAGCGAAAAATCGCTCACAGGCTGGTCTTCCAAAAAATTATCGAGCGGACCGGAGGCCGGATCAGGTTCTTCATTTCGGGTGGGGCCCCACTGGCCAAGGACATTGCCGAGTTTTTTTACGCCATCGGCCTGGTTATCTATGAAGGCTACGGGTTGACCGAGACTGCTCCGGTCCTAACTGTCAACCGACCGGGAGCTGTCAAGTTCGGAACGGTGGGCAAGCCCATCCCTGAGGTTGAAATAAGGATTGCCCCCGACGGTGAAATCCTGGCCCGGGGTCCGAACGTTATGAAGGGTTATTACAAGAAGGAAGCCGAGACCAGGGAGGTCTTCGAGGGAGGCTGGTTCCATACCGGCGACATAGGCCACCTGGATGAAGATGGCTTCCTGGTCATTACCGACCGGAAAAAAGACCTGATTGTAACTTCCGGTGGCAAGAATGTGGCTCCACAGCCCATCGAAAACCTGCTCAAGACCTGTCCCTACATCAGCACGGTGGTGGTAATAGGTGACCGGAGGCGCTTTATTTCAGCTCTGGTGGTGCCCAACTTCGAAAAACTGGAAGAGCTGGCTAAAAGCCGCGGAATTTCTTTTGCCGATCGCAAGGAACTAATCAACAACCCGGAGATAGTGGCTTTCGTCCAGGCTGAGATTGACCGGGCTACCGTCGGTCTGGCTTCCTATGAAAGAGTCAAAAAAGTGGCCCTGCTGGATAGAGAACTGGAGATCGAAAAGGGTGAAATCACGCCGACACTGAAGGTCAGAAGGGCGGCTGTTGAGAATCGTTACCGGGAATTGATAGACAGCCTTTACCGGGAGGATTCTTCGGCTTCTTCCCTGGATTCTTCCGAAGAGTCAAAGTAAAGGATACGGCCACAGCTTTCGCACAGGTGGATTTTGCTGCGGTCGCGGATTTCGTTCAGCATCTGGGGCCTGATTCTTAGCTGGCACATGGAACAGAATTCGTCAATTACCCTGGACAGGGCGATTCCGCCCCGTTTCCTGGATATGCTCAGGTAGAGCTGAAGCTGGGCCCTGGCGATTCCTGGAATCAGCTCTTCTCTTTTCCTTGAGAGCTGGCCTTTTTCTGCTTCCAGGGCCTTTCTTCTCTGGGTGAGGGCAGCAATCTCCAGTTTCAGATGTTCTTCTTCGTTTTTCTGTTTAAGGCCGGCGGATCTGATCTCTTCCTCGATTTCATCGGCCACCAGAAGTTCCCGGATTATTTCTTCTTCCAGCCGGTCGATTTTTTCCTGGGTTTCCTGGATTTCTTTGAGAAGGGAAGTATATTCTTTGTTGGACTTGACCTCGTTGAGCTGGCGCTTATACTTGGCCATCTGGGCCTTCAGGTCCTTGACCTCGGCCTCCAGGTCCCTTCTTTTCTTCTGGTTCTGGGCCAGGCGCTCTTTGGCCCGTAGCACCAGGTCGGAATCGGCCTTTATCTTTTTTTCGATCTGTTCTATAAGGTGGGGAATGTCGGCCAGTTCAGCAGTAATCTGCCTGAGGGCATTATCCAGCTCCTGGAGCTGGATTAATTTTTCAAAGTCAGCATCCACTCCATCCACTTTGACTCTCGATTCATTTAGCCGTTTTTTGGTGGGCCTACCAGGATTCGAACCTGGGACCTGCCGGTTATGAGCCGGTGGCTCTGCCGCTGAGCTATAGGCCCTTTTTTGATTTTATACCAGATATTAGGAGGTTAGTCAATTCACCTCTAAAAGCTGTTGGTGAAGGAGCGCAGCTTCTTGGAACGGGTGGGGTGCTTGAGCTTCCTCAGGGCCTTGGCTTCAATCTGGCGGATTCTTTCGCGAGTGACTCTGAACTGCTGCCCGACCTCTTCCAGGGTGTGCTCGTTGCCGTCCCCCAGGCCGAAGCGCATCTTCAGCACCCTGGCTTCCCGGTCGGTCAGGGTCTTGAGGGCCTCGTCTATTTGTTCCCGAAGACTCTGGTAAAATACCCTTTCCGGCGGAGAGGGCATGAGTTTGTCCTCTATGAAATCACCCAGATGGCTGTCTTCCTCTTCTCCGATCGGCGTCTCCAGGGAAATGGGTTCCTGGGCTATCTTGATGATTTTCCTGACCTTGCTGACCGGCATGTCCATCTTCTTGGCGATTTCCTCGCAAGTGGGTTCGCGGCCGAGTTCCTGCACCAATTGCCTGGAAATCCGCACCAGCTTGTTTATCGTCTCTATCATGTGTACGGGTATCCTGATGGTCCGGGCCTGGTCGGCGATGGCCCGGGTGATGGCCTGCCGGATCCACCAGGTGGCATAGGTGGAAAACTTGTAGCCGCGCCGGTACTCGAACTTGTCAACCGCTTTCATCAACCCCATGTTGCCTTCCTGGATCAGGTCCAGGAACTGCAGGCCTCGGTTGCTGTATTTCTTGGCTATTGATACCACTAACCTGAGGTTGGCCTCCACCAGCTGCTTCTTGGCCTGTTCGCTGGTGCTCTTGCCCATCATGATGGTCCGGACGGCCTTTTTCAGGGCCTGGGAGTCGAGGCCTATCTCTTTTTCTATCTTCCTGATTTCCTGGTTTATCTTTTTGATTTCGTTCTCAATGGCTTTCTTTTTGGTGCTGGGGCAGGCCGGGCCGGCCGTTTTTTTCTTGCCAGAGCCGGTCTGTTTCTTCTGTTCCCAGTTCTTCCGGCTGAGGCTCTGCTCCAGTTCTTCCCGGCGGTATTCCAGCTCGTTAATCTCCCGCAGAGTGTCCTTCATCTGCTCAATTACTGTCTCTCGCATCCCCGGCTGCAGGTTGAGGGTCCTGATCAGTCGACTCATCTTGACGATAATTCTTCCCCGGGCAAAGTTGAATTTTTTCCTGGGGGGCAGGGCTTCTATCTTGCGGGCCAGGTCTTTGATGTTCTTTATCTGAGCCAGAAGTTCCTGTTGTTTCTCCAGAAGCTTGTCTTCGGCCAGCTCCTCGTCGTTGAAATCGAAGTAATCCTGGATGGTGTCCGGGAATTCCTTGATCTTCTGTTCTATCTGCAGGATGTTGGTCAGAACCAGCCTGGTCCGGGACAGGGCCTTGATTATAGCCCGTTCTCCGCGCTCTATCTCCCTGGCGATGGCGATTTCGCCCTCCCTGGTCAGAAGGGGGATGTTGCCCATCTCCCGCAGGTAGAGCTTGACCGGGTCGGTGGTTCTTTCCAGGCCGTGGGTGCAGACCGGAACTTTCTTGTGGGGGAAGGGTATGATTTCTCGCTGCTGGGAATCGAGGATCTTGATTCCGTAGCTATCCATGGAGTTCAGGAAATCGTCAAAATCGTCCTCGGCTCCGAACTCATCGCCCAGGGTCTGGTCAATCTCTTCCCAGGACAGGAAACCCTGTCTCTTGCCCTTGGAAATCAACTGGAGAATTTCTTCTTTCTGGTACCTGTCGTCAGACGACACTTAAAGCCTCCTTAAACTCCGCAGGCCTGTGGCCTGAATTGTATTCGGATATATATTCATAGGGTCATGATCTGACGGGTAAGCTCATGTTTCTGGTAGAGAAGGGACATGAGTTTTTCCTGGTCACCTTTCTTTTCGGTCAGGGCAATTTCTCTCTGGATTTCCCTGAGCTTTTTCTGCAGGCTGTTCTTCTTGAGGGTTATCAGGCAGTCGAGGGCTTCGCCTATGGAACCGTCGGGAATGTCTTCCTGCAGGACACGGCATAACTGGCCCAGCAACCTGGAATCAATCTTTTCTTGAAGTGAGCTCGGGCTCCAGGACTGCCCCTGCTGGAAGGACTCGAGGACGTAGCGAAAGACCGATTCGCTGGCCAGCCCCCGGAAGCAATCCGGGTCCATCTCGCCCAGAACCATCCTGGCAATTTCCTGCTGGTTAAAAAGCAACTGCAGGAGTCTCTTTTCCGCTGGCAGGAAAATATCTTTCTCTTCGCGGCTGGTCGCTGCTGCCGGTTTCCTGCTTTGCTCCAGCATCTGTCTAAGGGTCGCTTCGTTAATCCTGAAGTATTCAGCTGTTTTTTTCAGGTATTCATTCCTGACGATAGCATCGGGGATCCGCATGACTTCCTGAATAACCTGACGTGCGGCCCGGCTCTTTTCTTCCGGAATGTTAAGGTTAGCACCCCTTGAGTACTGGACGAGCAGGAAGCGAAACCCGTCCAGGGCTCGCCGGGCGAGGCCCAGGTACTTTTCTGATCCGTACTTCCTGATGAAGGCATCGGGGTCAAGCTTTTCAGGCAGGACCAGGATTTTTACCTGCAGCCCTTTTTCCAGGCAGATGGGCACGGCCCGGAGGGCAGCATTCAATCCGGAATCGTCTCCGTCGTAATTGATGATAACCCTTGGAGCATACCTGAAAATCTGGGCGGCCTGCTGGGGTGTGAGGCTGGTGCCCATTGAAGCGGCGATGTTCAGAATGCCGGCCTGGAACAGGGCGGCAAAATCGGCATACCCTTCTACCAGTATCATTTCGCCGGCCTTCCTGATGCTGTCACGGCTGAAATTAAGCCCGTAGAGGATGTGGCCCTTGGTAAAAGTCTGGGTTTCGGGCGAGTTCAAGTACTTGGGCTGGGCTTCAAAAATAGTCCGTCCTCCAAAAGCCACCACCCTTCCGGTCAGGGTGAAAATCGGAAAAATGATCCGGCCGCGAAAGCGATCACGGTATTCTCCGGGTTTCTGACCGGGAATTATCAGCCCGGCCTTCTCCAGTATCTGAGGGCTGTAAGCTGTCTTAAATGCCTGGTAGAGCGAATCCCAGGAGTTCAGGGCGTAACCAAGCCTGAGTTTTTTGACTGTGTCCTCGGAGAACTGCCGGCCTTTCAGGTATTCCAGGGCTTTTTTACCTTCGGGAGTCCGGAACAGGTTATTCCTGAAGTAATTAAGCGCCTTCTCGTTTATTTCAAAAATTTTTTCTTCCAGCCGGGATTCTCTGGCTGCCTGGCGGGTTTCGGGAAGGGGAATCCGGCATTTTTCGGCCAGGAAGCGGACGGCCTCGGGGAAGGTCAGGTTTTCTTTTTCCATCACCAGGGAAAACAGGTCCCCACCGATGCCGCAGCCAAAACAGTGGAAAAGCTGTTTATCTTCGTCTATGGTGAAGGAGGGATCTTTTTCCGGGTGGAAAGGGCAGAGCCCGACCCATTTCTTGCCTCGCTTTTTCAGGGTCGTATACTGGGAGGCTATTTCGACAATAGAAGCCGCCGCCCTGATCTTTTCGGTTATCTCCATTAGGCTACTTAGGGTATGCTTTTCTCATATAAAATAGGTTCGACCCCGGCAGTTGTCAAGCTGGCTGCCGTAATGAACTTAATTTTTTCAGCCAGAAAAATCATAGGTGGTTTATCAGGCTGGCCAGGTAGCCAGCGCCAAAACCGTTGTCTATGTTAACCACGGCCACTCCGCCGGGGCAGGAATTAAGCATGGCCAGCAAGGCCGACAGCCCCTGGAAACTGGCTCCGTAACCGACGCTGGTGGGAACGGCTATGACCGGTGCCCGTACAAGGCCGGCCACCACGCTGGGCAGGGCCCCTTCCATTCCAGCCACCACCACCAGTACCCGGGCCTGTTTTATCAGGTCAAGGTGAGCGAGCAAACGGTGCAGCCCGGCCACGCCCACGTCATAGACCCGGTCTACGACATTTCCAAAGAACTCGGCCGTCAGGGCCGCTTCTTCAGCCACGGGAACGTCAGAAGTGCCGGCTGAGATTACGGCCACCCGGCCTTTTCCCTCTAAAGGCCTGTTTTTTATAAAAGTCAGGCATCTGGCCTGTTCATGGTAATGGCAGTTTTTCAACCGGGTCCTTATTTTCCTGTAGTTTTCGGGAGAGAGACGGGTGATAAGCAGGTTGCTGCCCTTTTTCAGAATAGCCGAGGCTATCTTGAGCAGTTGTTCCGGGGTCTTGCCCTGGCCAAAGATGACCTCAGGCATTCCCCGTCTCACCTCTCGGGCATGATCTACCTTGGCAAAACTCAGGTCCTGGTAAGGGAAGTCCTGGAGCTTTTCCAGTGCCTGCTGGGGGGTTATTTCTTTCCGGTAAAGCTTATCGAGGAGGTCAACCAGAAGCGCTTTCACGCAGGAATTTTAGCATAAAAATCGAGCTTTGGCATCACCCTACCACAATATTTTCCCGGCACCCGGCTGGCTTGATTAACCGGTTTCTATGTTGTAAAATAGCAAAAACTTAAGTTATGGTCATCAGGAGAGAGAAGTGAGCGAATCGAAGAAAAAAGATGATTACCAGAAGGCGCTGGCCCTTTACAACCAGGGTATAAAGGATTTTCGCAAGAACGACTACGACAGGGCCCTCGTTTCCTTCAAAGAGCTGATAGCTAATTATCCTGAAGAACACGAGCTGGTTGACCGGGCCAGAGTTTACATCAGCATCTGCGAGAGGGGTCCCAAAAAAGAGTCTATCTCTCCCCGGAATATTGAAGATTATCTTTTTTATGCCCAGATGAGAATCAACCAGGGTGACTATCAGGGGGCTCTAAAGCTTCTGGAAAAAGCTCTGGAACTCAAGCGCGAGGAAGCCAGGGTGAACTACCTGATGGCCACGGCTTATGTCCAGGCCGGCCAGGTGGAAGAGGGGCTGGAGGCCCTCAAAAAAGCTCTCCAGAAAGATAAATCCCTGGCGGTCATGGCCCAGAATGAGCCTGACTTCGAGTCCATCTGGGAAGATAAAAGGTTTAAGGTCCTGGTAAAGCTTTCATGAAAAACAAACTCCTGGTTCTGGCCTGCGGAGATGATGTTTCGGGCGGCCAGAAAATAAAATTGCCTTCAATCGTTTCTGGCTCCTCGCTTCTGAACAGCCGGCTGGAAACCCTGGCCAGACTAAACCCGGAGCGAGTCGGCCTGCTGCATTCCCGGCCTGAAGATTTGCCTGAAGTCTGGAAAAAACTGGTTTGGGTCCTTCCGCTTGAGGCTCTCTCGTGTTCTCTTTTTACCCTGATGGAGAAGATTAAAAAGGCAAAAACAACCGGGGAGCTGATCCTGATTACGGCAGAATTTTTTCCAAGGGATGCTGGTTTCCTCAAAAAGGTTCTGGCCTTTCATCAAAAATCGGGTTATGACCTTACCCTGATCGGTGAAAGAATCAGTTCCCGTGGAGATCGGCCGTTAGAGGATTATTTTGTCCGCCCCGGCCTGGCCCTGATTTCCCTTGACGGCCAGCGCAAATGGCTCAGGCAGGTCCGTCCGTTCAAGCCCTCTGGTCAGCTTGACGTGGTGGCCCTGGTTGAGGCAGCCTGGACTGCTGGATTGAGGATAGGCTTTTACTGGGTAAAGGAGGCCGAGAAAGAGTCTTTCATTCCGGTTAATTCCCTGGCCGATTATGGCAGGGTGGCTGAATTTCTAAGGAAGGCCAAGATAGCCGAGCTGGAAAAAAGGGAGGTGTTCTTTCTGGACCCGGCCTCGGTCTGGATTGATCCCTGGGCCAAAATCGGGCGGGGAACAGTCATCTATCCATCAGTGGTTATTGAGGGCAGAAGTCAGCTTGGCAAAGATTGCCTGGTTTATCCCCACTGTCATATCATTAATAGCAGGCTGGGAAACAGGGTCACGGTGCACGGGGCCACGGTTATTGAGGGCTGCCGAATAGATGACGAAGCCCAGGTCGGGCCGTTTTCCAGGCTGAGGCCAGAAACCAGGCTGCGCCGGGGAAGCCGGGTTGGCAATTTTGTGGAAATGAAGAAAACGGTCTTCGGTGAAGGTTCTAAAGCCATGCACCTCAGCTACCTGGGTGACACCCGGGTTGAAAAGAACGTCAACGTGGGTGCCGGAACCATCACCTGCAATTACGACGGAGTGAGGAAGAGCAGGACTTTTATCGGACGAGAGGCTTTCATTGGTTCAGGCACTGAGCTGGTGGCTCCAGTCCGGGTAGGACGCGGAGCCTATGTGGCTGCCGGCTCCACCATCACCGAAAACGTAAAGCCGGAGGCCCTGGCCATCGCCCGGGCCCGCCAGGTGCAGAAACCAGGCTGGGCCAGGGAACGGAAGGTCAGGATACAGTCTGCCGGGAAAAAAGCGGCCAGGGTGAAAAAAGCAAAAAAGTAAGTAATAATACTTGAGGCCGTGCGGCTCAGCCCTGGAGACTGGCCCTCTTTCTTTCAGCCTGATAGACGTGGATAATTCTCTGGATGGCAGTAAGGTTGGAGGCCACCGCCAGTATTATTATGACCGTTATAATTACCTTTTCTCGGTGGGCGACAATCAGGCTTAACAGGGTGCCGATAATGAGCAGCACCATTCTTTCAGCTCGCTGCATAATCCCCAGTTGACAGCTGACTCCAAGGCTTTCAGCCCGGGCCCTGGTGTAGCTGACCATAGTCGAGCCAAGGAAGGCCAGAGCCAGAACCCATAGAACCCAATGAGGTCCGAAATAAAATCCCAGGCCGAGGTAGATGGCAAACTCCGAGTAGCGATCAAGGCTGGAGTCGAAAACCGCTCCGAAAACCGTCCGCCGGTTACTGTTGGTGGCCACCTTGCCGTCAAGGATATCCAGAATCCCGCAGATAATCAGGAAGACCAGCGCCCAGCCCCATCTTCCGAGGGCAAAGAACAGTCCCACCAGCAGGCCGGCCAAAAGCCCCAGGAAACTGAGAAGGTTAGGGCTCAGTTTTAACCTGACCAGTAACAGGGAGAAACGGTCAAAAACTTCCAGGACGAAGATAATCAGATTCCTGGGGAGAAGCCTGAATCCTTTGTTGTCATAGCTGACCATCATTTGAAAATTATAATTATTATGGGTAAAAAAATCAATTTGACGAATTGCCTCACTTGAAATCTACTTGAAAATGATTAGTTGCCTCACAGGAAAATCTACGCGAAATCGAGTTGCCTTCTGGCCGGTCTGGGGATGGATTGGGCGACAGGGTGAGCCGGAAAGTTAGGCTCTGGTCCCGGGTAATAAAGAGCCCCGGCCGTCAGGAAGAAGCTTTAACGAGAGGAAAATCTTACCCGTTAGAATCTCGATTATGACGACCGCTTACCCTGGCCAGTGGTACTTACAGCAAAAATGGTAACCCGGGCTGGAAGGACAGCTTGAAACCAAAAAAACCCTATGATAATCTTAAAATCTGTTGCTTTGTTCAGCAAATTCTTGAGCCTGCTATCCGGTTTTTTATTAAGAGTGAGGAGGCGGTCATGAAGGGAAAGGTTGAAATCAAGAGCCCGGAAGGAAAACTCGGAGTCCTGATTCCGGGCATCGGGGCGGTGAGCACAACTTTCATGGCCGGGGTTTTTCTGGCCAGAAAAGGACTGGGCAAACCTTTTGGCTCTCTTACCCAGATGGGAACGATCCGTCTGGGCAAAAGGACCGAAAAAAGAGTTCCCCGGATAAAGGATTTTGTGGAGCTGGCCGAACTCAATGACCTGGTTTTTGCCGGCTGGGACATTTTCCCCGATAACGCCTACGAAGCCGCGGTCAAAGCCGGAGTTTTGAGAAAAGAGCACCTGGAGCCGGTCAGGGATGAGCTGGAGCAGATAAAGCCGATGCCGGCAGTTTTTGACCGCAATTATGTCAAAAAGCTGGATGGACCCAATAAGAAAACGGGGTCCAATAAGTACGAGCTGGCCCTTAAATTAATGGACGATATCAAGAAATTCAAGGAAGAAAATTCCCTGAACCGGCTGGTCATGATCTGGTGTGCCAGTACCGAGATTTACCTCAAGCCGGAACCAGTGCATCAGACCATAGAATCCCTGGAAAAGGCCATGAAGGAAAACCATCCGGCCATCGCTCCCAGCATGGTCTATGCTTATGCCGCCATCAAGTCGGGTGTTCCTTTCATCAACGGCGCTCCCAACCTGACCGTGGATATCCCGGCCATGGTGGAACTGGCCAGGCAGCATAACGTTCCCATAGCTGGAAAGGATTTCAAGACCGGACAGACCCTGATGAAGACTATCGTGGCCCCGGGGCTTAAGGCCAGGCTGCTCGGATTGCAAGGCTGGTTTTCCACCAACATCCTGGGCAATCGGGACGGGGAAGTCCTGGATGACCCCGAGTCTTTTAAGACCAAGGAAGAAAGCAAGCTCGGTGCCCTGGAATACATATTACAGCCGGAAATTTATCCCGAGCTTTATGGTAAGTTTTATCATAAGGTCCGCATCAACTATTATCCGCCGCGCGGAGATAATAAGGAAGGCTGGGATAACATCGACATTTTTGGCTGGCTGGGATATCCCATGCAGATCAAGATTGATTTTCTCTGCCGCGACAGCATCCTGGCTGCGCCCATCGTGCTGGACCTGGTGCTGTTCATGGACCTGGCCCAGAGAGCAGGTTTCAGGGGAATCCAGGAGTGGCTGTCCTTCTATTTCAAGACTCCGATGTGTGCCCCCGAACTCTATCCGGAGCATGACCTGTTCATCCAGCTGATGAAGCTCAAGAATACCCTGCGCTACATCAAAGGCGAAGAACTGATTACCCACCTGGGCCTGGAATATTACGATTGAGGCGGTGAGCCCTGCCAGGGCCCGGTGCCCCGGCGCCAGTCGCTTTCTCTGTGGTTGAACAGACCTGAACACAGAAAGTTAATATTACCGCTTTGTGCTGGAACGTGATTCGGTTTAGAAATTTCTTTTAACCCGATTAATACTTGGGGCTTAACCGGATGTTTTTCTGCTTGCTTGCTTTTCTTGTTTTCATTTTTTTTCACCCGGGATAGCTTTTAGCCTGATGGCCCGGGGCCTGGGCTCTTCGTCCGGCCCGGCTTGACCATGGAGTGCATCAAGACAGTTCTGGTCCGCCGGTCTGATAATTAGAGGCAGGATTGATAAAGAGCCCTACGGTTTGTTATCCCGGGCCCGGTTGACACCCGCTGCCGTTTGTGAATTAATTATTTTGTTATTCATAACAAGGGGTTTAATATGGTTAAAAAAATTATCCAGGTAAAAAAAACTTTAGCCCTTATCATAACCCTGTTTTCTTTTCTCCCCGGTCTGGCAGCACTTCCAGCCTTCGGCCAGGGCGGTTATGACCTCAGCCGGCAAAAAGTCCTGTTTGCGGTGGGTTATGCCCACCTCGATACCCAGTGGCGCTGGGACTACCAGAAGACCATTAAAGAATACATCTGGAACACCATGGTCGATAATTTTGCCCTGTTTGAGAAGTACCCGGGTTACGTTTTTAATTTCAGCGGAGCCAACCGTTACCGTATGATGAAGGAATATTACCCGAAGGAATATGCGAAGGTTAAAGATTACGTGGTCAGGGGGCGCTGGTTTCCTTCAGGCTCATCGATGGAAGAAAACGATGTCATGGTGCCGTCCTTTGAATCCATCATCAGGCAGATTCTTTATGGCACCGAGTACTTCAAGAAGGAATTCGGGTTCAGCAGCAAGGAGTACATGCTGCCCGACTGCTTCGGTTTCCCGGCTTCCCTTCCTTCCATCCTGGCCCATTGCGGCCTGAAAGGCTTTTCCACCCAGAAGCTGACCTGGGGTTCGGCGGTCGGGGTTCCCTTTAACGTCGGGACCTGGTACGGACCGGACGGCCAGTTCGTGGTGGCCGCCCTCAATCCCGGTGATTATACCGGCAAGATAACGGGCGACCTGACCCGGCATCCAACCTGGAGGCTGAGAGTCAGCGAAAACGGGCAGAAGTACGGTGTCTACGGCGATTACATGTATTTCGGAACCGGAGATGTCGGCGGGGCTCCGGATGAAAACTCGGTTCGGAACCTGGTGCTCAGTCTGGAGAGCAGCCAGCAATCGGACCTCAAGGTGGTTTCGGCCCGGGCCGATGAATTTTTCCTGAACCTGAATGAAGCGCAGAAAAAAAGATTGCCCACCTACAGTGGCGAGTTTCTCCTGACCAACCATTCGGCTGGCTCCATCACTTCCCAGGCAGCCATGAAACGCTGGAACCGCAAGAATGAGTTCCTGGGCTATTCGGCTGAAGCGGCGGCAGTGGTAGCCGACTGGCTGGGTGGGGCATCCTACAACAGGGAAAAAATCAACGAAGCCTGGCGCCTGGTCCTCGGCGCCCAGTTTCATGATATTCTGCCCGGAACCAGCATCCCGCGGGCCTATGAGTTCTCCTGGAACGACGAGTTCCTGGCCGCCAACCAGTTCAGCGCGGTTCTTGTGGATTCAGCTGGAGCGGTCATCAGGGCCCTGGATACCAGGGTAAAGGGTTATCCGGTGGTGGTTTACAACCCGCTGGCTTTTGACCGGGAAGATGTGGTGGAAGCCGAGCTGGAATTGCCGCAGTCCGCTGAATACCTTAGAGTTTTTGCCCCGGACGGCAGGGAAGTGCCGTCCCAGATTCTTGGAAAAAATGAACATACGGTCAGGCTGATTTTTCTGGCCGCGGTCCCTTCTGTCGGGTTCAGCGTTTATGATGTCAGGCCTTCCTCTGAGCCCTGTCGCCTGGCCACAGGTTTGAAGGTCAGCCCTAACCACCTGGAAAACAGCCGCTATCTGGTAAAGCTTAACCGGGAGGGCGAGGTGTCGAGTATCTTCGACAAGAAAGCCCGCCGGGAATTGCTGGCTTCCTCCGCCAGGCTGTCTTTCCACCATGAAAAACCGCAGCAGTGGCCAGCCTGGAATATGGACTGGGAAGACCGGATGAAGCCCCCTTCCGGATATGTGACCGGACCGGCCAGGGTTTTTGTGGTAGAGAATGGTCCGGCCAGGGTGGCCATTGAAATCGAAAGGGAAGCCCGTGGCTCTAAGTTTGTTCAATATATAAGACTGGCTGCCGGTGCGGCAGGAGACCGGCTGGAATTTTACAACCTGATTGACTGGGCTACCAGGGAATCGTCTCTCAAAGCTGCCTTCCCGCTGACAGTCTCCAATCCGCTGGCCACTTACAACTGGGGACTGGGAACAATTCAGCGGGGAAACAACGACCCCAAGAAGTTCGAGGTGCCGTCACACCTGTGGTTTGACCTGACCGATAAGAGAGGCGGTTACGGTGTTTCCATCCTGGAAGATTGCAAGTACGGTTCCGATAAGCCGGCCGACAACATGCTTCGTCTGACCTTGCTTTATACTCCTGGAGTGCGGTCCTGGCCCGGAGAGCAGGCCACCCAGGACTTCGGCCGGCACGAAATTATGTATGCCATTTACGGTCACCAGGGGGACTGGCGGCAGGGTGGGACCGGACAACAAGCCCTGCGTCTTAACCAGCCCCTTCTGGCCTTCCAGACCGTTTCCCATGAGGGCAGCCTGGGCCAGAATGTTTCTTTCCTGAGAGTCAGCCACGATAACCTCCACATCTCGGCCATAAAGAAAGCCGAAAATTCAGATGAAGTGATAATCAGACTGGTCGAGACCAAAGGCCAGAGCTTAAAAAAAGCCACCCTGTCCTTCCTGACCGGGATCAGCGCTGCCCGGGAAGTGAACGGATTGGAAGAGGAAATTGGTCCGGCCGTGGTGCGCGAGGGGAAGCTGGTCTTTGACCTGAATCCTTTTGGAATAAAAACCTTTGCCTTAAAGCTTCTTCCGATTGCCAGTCAGCTAACCCCGCCGCTCTCGGTTCCGGTGGAACTCCCGTACAACGTTGATGTCTTCAGCCATGACCAAAACCGGCAGGACGGCGCTTTTGATTCCAGCGGGCGCAGCTTCCCGGCCGAGTGGGTGCCTGACACAATTGTGACTGATAGCCTCAGCTTCAAGCTCGGGCCCCGGACAGACGGGGCGAGAAATGCCGTGGCCTGTGAGGGCCAGGAGATAGAGATTCCTGACGGAAAGTTTAACCGTCTGTACATTCTGGCGGCGGCGGCCGAAGAAAATCAGAAAGGTCTGTTCAGGGTGGGGGAAAAGAACGTGGAAATCCCGGTGGCTTACTGGTCGGGCTTTATCGGCCAGTGGGATAACCGGACCTGGGCCGAAGGTCCGGCGGGTAAAATTGATTTTGACCGGGAAAAATATACCTACACCGGGGTTGTTCCGGGATATACCCGGCAGGATAACGTGGCCTTTTTCACCACTCATCTCCATCATCCGGTTGAGGGCAACGAAGCTTATATCTATGGATACATGTTGAAGTATGCGGTGGAACTGCCGGCCGGAGCCCGGACTGTTAAGTTGCCGGTAAATCCGGCCATCAAAATCCTGGCCATGACTGTGGCCTGGAACGAGAATGACAACAGCCGTCCTGCCCGGAATCTCTTTGACGTGCTGAAAAGAAACCAGGCCGAGTATGAAAGATGGCAGGTAGTCCCGCTGCCGGTTATCGAGCCGGCCCGGGCCTATGTCAGCCCTGCAGAGCCGGCCAGCGTGAACATCAGGGCTGGACTGGAAGGTGCCGAAATTCACTATACGCTGGATGGCAGCGAGCCGACTGAAAAGTCTCCGGTCTACGGGGGACCGATAATAATCAGGGGCACGGCGGTTCTTAAAGCCATGGCTTTTCATCCAAGGCGGCAGCCGAGCCCGGTGGCCACGGCTTTTTACAGCCAGTCCTACCCGATAAAAGATATCGTATATTTCAGCCCTCCGGCTTCTTCCCGTCCCGGTGCGGCCGGCGAAAAGACCCTCATTGACCTGGTTAAGGCCGGGCCTGAAGTTAGGGATCAGAACTGGCAGGGCTACGAAGGGAATGACCTGGTGGTGGTACTGGACCTCGGACGAAAACAGGACCTGTACGAGCTGGAGCTCAGCTGCCTCGAAAATAATAATGCCAGGGTCTTCCTGCCGGTCAGGGTGGAAGTGGAAGTTTCTCTGGACGGCCGAAAGTTTGAAAAGGTAGCCGAGAAACAATTTGCCCTGCCCGAAAAGCCGCCGGGGCCAGCCCAGAAATCACTCTACGTTTCACTTCGCGGTGCGGAAGGCCGCTTCCTCCGGGTTAAGGCTGTTAATCCTGGCACAATCCCGGAGGGTTTCCCCAATGCCGGTCAGAAAGCCTGGATGCTGTTTGATGAGCTTTATGTAAGGTAATCAATATAAGGTGTCAGGGTGGAAAGGGAGGTTTAACTTTCCCTGCAGCTTATCTGAGTGGGAACCATGTCCGGTAACCAAGATGGATGTCTGCAGGTCATAGCAATAAACAGACAGGCCCGGGGTTTTATTGCTGGTGAAATCATCCAGCTTCAGACTCACCCCGATTCAAATCGGCTGCGGTTAGATAATTGTTAAGATTCCGATTACACCTGGATGAAGCTATTTTGAACCTGAAGCAGAGGGCTGAATCTGAGACCCTGCCCGCCGGGTTTTTTTGTTGATGTCCTGTGCCCGCCAGTTTCCTGTCATTCTATCAGTATTTGGCTTCCAGTTTCTTGTAAATCTTTCCGAGCCTGTCAAAAGCCTCCGTCACATACCTGTTGAGAGCCTCCCCGGCAGCAGCCTGGTTCCGGCGGTGTAACTCGCTGAACTTCGATTCAAAGAGCTTCTGGCTGTTCAGGTATTCTTTTTCTAAGGGCCGGAGTTCTTTATTGACCACTTGAATCATCCGGCCATAGTTGCCCTCGACCACCCTTTCGAACCTGAGCACCCTGGTATGGAGGAGGCGGTCGCGGGCGGCGATCAGTTCTTCCGGCTGGAAGTGCTGCCGGTAGAAGAGTTCGTAATCATGGTCGGTCGGACCTGCTCCCAGGCCTTCGGGCATTTTTTCTATTCCATAATATATCGGGAGATAGATGGTGGTATCCGGTTTCCCCAGGGCCAGCCACAACAGTATAGAAATTGGCTCCGGTTTCCGGGCGTTAAGAACGGCCACGAAAGAATTTATGGTAGAGCTGGTGCAGATGGTGCGGAACCTGGTCAGGTTGGGGCTACCTTCTTTGTACCCGTTGGTGGCGTCATATTCAGTTCCTTCATAATGGTCGCGAAGCAGGGACATCAGCATCTCGACAGTGACTTTGCGGGCCGGCTTGAAGGAAAAAGGAAAATCGTCTTCAACCTTCCAGTCTTTCCCGCTGAGGATGACCAGCCCCCGCCACATCCGCAGGCTATTTCCGTCGGAGACCGGGTCTCGCCGCGAAGGCCGGCTGAAGGCCTTTTTGAAATCAAAAGGTCCGTCCTTTCCTTCATCGTACCAGCCGTTTTTTATGGCATATTCGATTATACCGGGACTGGACATGAAATTTTCCGGGTCATCCAGCCTGACCTGCCTGATGGTGTAGAAATTGGGAATGACGGCCACCTCATCGTCCGGCACCCTCTGGGCCAACCAGTGCCGGCCCCTGATAACGGCCAGCATCCAGGCTTCGTTCTTATCGGCGATGGAATAGGTCCTTCCGGAAGAACGGTAGCCATACTTTTCCACCAGCTCTCCGGCCAGCCTGACCCCTTCCCGGGCCGTTCTGGCCTTTTCGGCCACGATTCTTCTCAGCATGTAGCCGAGGCCGCCGTCGGTATAATCTTCGTTGGTCTCGCGGGAGCCGCAGGCATTGGAGGTGATGACCACCCCGTGCTCGTTGACGAAGCTATCGGCGAATTCCTGGGTGGAAGCTTCGACCCAGATAAAGCCATTGGTCCGGCCGTCGGTCTGGTAAGTGGCCCCGTAGCCCAGATTAATTTTAACTTCCGGTCCGTAGTTACGAGGGGAGATTTTCCTGACGTTTACGATGATGTCGCCGCTGTCATCTTCATTGTGAGCCACCAGAACCGAGCCATCGGCACTGGCCTTCTTGCCCACCAGGACAGTAAAGCAGTTGAGTTCTTTCCGGTCGGCGGCCTGAAGGGCCAGAGCCAGACTCAGGGCCAGAAAAAGAATGACCGTTATGGAAAAAAGAAGACCGCGCTTTTTCATAAACATCCTCCCTAAGGGTTCAGCCTTTCCGGCTGGCACCGGTAAATTAATATAACTTAAAGAGAGATCAAGAAGCAACAGGTTCTCCGTCGCCGATAACCATTATTAATTTCAGTGGCTGAAGTGGAAAGCACGATTTGTCTGGCCGCAGAGTTAGCCATTTTCATCAGGCATTTCTTATCTGCCTCACAGCGGCCCGGGTTCATGGTCAATTAAGTCCAGAAATACGAAAAGCTGATGTTTTGAACTTATTAATACCGTTGAAGGCGCGGTAGTGGGGCCGGGCTGAAGATCGGGTTCGATTATCTATCCGCTCAAGTTCTTAAAGAGATTCATTCTCCGGCCGCACCACAGATAAAAAAATTATTAAAGTTTTTAATTATCAGGGTCTATAATTTAGGTGTTAATTACCCTCAGGAGGTATATGGTCATGGCCGGAAAGGAAATCATCATGGCCAGCTGGCTGGACGGAGTGGCTTTTGAAACGGCTGTGGATGAACACCGGATAATCCTTGACACTCCGCAGGATTACGGTGGCAGGAACCGGGGGCCGCGCCCCAAACCCCTGCTGCTGGTGGCCCTGGCCGGCTGCACTGGAATGGACGTGATCTCCATGCTGCAGAAGATGAGGGTGCCGGTGGAAAAATTCAGGTTGGTGGTCGAGGGCGACCTGACGGCCGAGCATCCCCGGCAGTTTTACCGCATACATCTCGTCTATGAATTTACCGGCAAAAACCTGCCGCTTGATAAGCTCAGGCAGGCCATAGAGCTGTCGCAGGAAAAGTATTGCGGGGTCAGCCCCACCATCAAAAAAGCCATGCCCCTGACCTGGGAAATAAAGATTATTCCGAGCTGACAGTCTGCGGCTTGTTCCGGTTTCAGAATTTATCTGGAATCCCGATTTTTACCCGGTGATTCGTCGTCATCTGAAAGTTCTCCGTTTTCCTGGAGCTGTGGAGAGCGGCGCCGTGGGCAGGAGGTCACCGGGCAAAGGGCGCAATCCGGCTTCTTATCCATTTCGGCGTAGAATCTCTTTATGAACTCTTTGAGTTCTTCGTCGCTCATCCGGCTCAGGTCTTTTTCATCCATCTTTTTTTTCTTCTCTCATAATCTGCGTTCAGCCTGATTCATCTCTAACCAGGTATTTTCCCGCCAGTCTGTCCAGCAACCGGTGGAATTCCTGGTGGCGGCCGGGACCGACAATCTGGCGCTCTATGTTCTCAAACCCTATCTTAAGCTTGCCCCGGGCTTTCTGGCTGAGCCTTTTATCAGCCAGCGGAAACAGCACATTATCTTCCTTATCTATATGAGCAGCCAGAAGTTCGGCATAAGCCCTGGCCTGTCTGGCGAAATTCAATCCGGCCCGGTCTTCACCGCGGGCTATCCCGCTCACGGCCTCATCCATATCCTTTACCAGCGCCCGGCCAGCCTGGTGTTCGGCCAGCCTGGCTCTGACCTGGTTCTGTTCACCCGGGATGCCAGCTTTTTCCAAGGCCGGAAATAACAGCTCTTCTTCCTTGGCCTGATGGCACTTGTCGGCGAATATCATTAAAAACTCCAGGATGTCGTTAAGGTCTTTAAGGTCGGCCCCCTGGCCTGCTTCCAGCCTCCTGGCCAGCTCGGTCATTATATTCAACATAATTTTAATTGCCCGGTGTTCCTTTTTCAATTCATCTGTGGATTTCATTTTCCCCTCCCTATCCAGATTAGTCCCCCGGCCGGGGGCTGTCAACCGGGGGTGACTGCCGACCATTTTTATTTTGAAGGGGTCCATTCTCTCAATATCCACCTTGGACCAGATTGGAATAGGGAAGTTGTTCCTAATTTATAGGCAGGGAATCAGGCCCTTAAACAACACAAGTATGAATATGAACCTGCCGGCCTTCAGTTTTACCAGGGTTTGACCGGGTTTCTGACAACTAAAATTTCTCTCCAGAACTGCCGGCTGAAGCGGCCGAAGACATTCTTGACCGGCTGTTGGGTCAGCCCTGATCAGGCCGGCCACAAAAGAAAGCCTTATCGTAAAGCAAAAATAGATTAGATTTGTTCAGTCTTTGAGAAAGATGGCGGATTGTTGCCAGGTACAGAAGATATGTTGCCGGTGAAGCTAATAAGACTGAAGGGGAAAGAAAGATAAAGAAAGGAAATGCCGAGGGCCGGACTCGAACCGGCACGGAGTTTACACCCCGAGGGATTTTAAGTCCCTTGCGTCTACCAATTCCGCCACCCCGGCGGCTCCTCATAATTTAAACACAATCGGGCAGGCCGGTCAACACTGCGGCGGACTTGACTGAGGACAACCCGCGGGATAATTTTCTCGTAGGGTACCATAAATGGTCAGTTTGATGCCAGTATCAGAAGGAATTTTCATGAACCCGGGCTGGAGAATCTTGAGGTTTAACTGATGAAAAGAAGTTTACTGATTATTATTAACAGCATTTTAGTTATCACTCTTTGTGCCAGGCCACCGGCAACCGGAATTGCCTCCAATCGGGTTTGCGGTGAAGACCTAACCGGATTAAGATTTCAGCCCGCCGGGGACCTTCAAATACATCAGGCTGGGCCCGACTTTGGCCCCGATGGTTTGAAGGGGCTAACTGAAGAGCAGAAGAATAAAGTGCTGGCCGGCCAGGTGGTGCTGGTTTTTCCCCGCGAAGTGGAGTCCGAGGGCAAAACCATAATTTCGGCTGCCCTGATTTTTGAGGTTCCCGTCGAGCAGGCCTGGGCAATTCTTTCGGCCACCGAGCGCCAGGCAGACTATATCGAAGAAATCGAAGAGTTAAAGATGGTTGAGCAGGGTCAGGATTATAACCGGATGTTTTTTCTGGTCAAAGTGATGGGCCAGAAGGTCCGCTATACTGTCATCCATCATTTCAACCCCGGGCAGTTTTACCTGTGGTGGGAGCTCGACCGCAACGAACCGCACGACCTGAAAGAACTCCACGGTTTCTGGAAACTGTTCAGGTACGACGACCACAGGACGGTGGCCCGTTACGGAAGCCTGGTCAAACCTGCTTTCCCTGTCCCGGCTTTTCTCCGCAACTGGCTTGAAAGGAGCAACGTCCGTTCTTCCCTGGCCAGGGTAAAAAAGTACGTGGAGGGAAGAAAATAATAGCAGGGCTGTTTTCAGGAGCCGGGTCTCGCGGGTCATTTTATTAAGGCCGGCTTTCGCTCCGTTATTGACAGCTGACCGCGGATGTCTTAAGTTTAAAGCAGCCAGGGAGGTTAAACATGAAAAGGAAGGTCCTGATCTTAACGGGGATTCTTCTCTTAATTCAGTCTGGCTGTTCTCCTGACAGGTCATCTAACTTCGAGCTTTATCTGACCGATGCTCCTCTGGCCGGCCTGGAGCATTTTTATGTTACCATCAGCCAGATATATTTAAGGCTGGAGGACGGCACCTGGACTGATAATCTTTTAGCCGGGCCCAGGACCTATGACCTGCTCCTGCTGAGAAACAGGGAAGAGAAGGTCTGCCAGGCAGATCTTCCGCCTGGGACTTATACCGGTATCAAGCTGGTAATCACCAATGCCGAGGTTGTCGTCAATGGCCGGAGTTTCCAGATAAACATCAATACGCCGCTGACCATCACGGTTCCTGTTAATTTTACGGTGCTCGAGGATGGGAAAGTAAAAGTGACCCTGGATTTTGACGCAGCTCAATCCGCCGTTCCGGATGGTAACGGATATCGCCTGGTGCCCAGCATCGTGGTCAAAAAGATTAGCTATTAATTTATGATCCGTTCAGGCCGGCGATCAGCTCAAGCCGGGAAGGTGAAGTGCGGTCTATTTTCTGGTTCAAGAGAGATTTAAGGCTCAAGGACAACCGCGGCCTGTATGAGCTGTCCGCTCTTTCGGCCGAGATAATTCCCGTCTTCATTTTTGATAGGAAGTTATTGTCCGGCCTGAATGGCCCTGCCTGGAGAACCGGTTTTCTGGCTTCAGCCCTGGAGCAGCTGGAAGCCAGACTCCGGGCCCGGGCCAGCCGGCTCTATTGCTTCTACGGGCAACCTGAAGAAATTTTTGCCCGGCTCATTACCCGGCTTAAACCCGACGCCCTTTACACCAACCGCAGCTATTCCTGGACCGGAGAGAAAACCCAGAAGAAAGTGGAAGCTCTTTGCCGCCAGGCTGGGGTTATTTTTAAGGATTTCAATGACTCCCTGCTGGTGCCACCGGAAAAAATTGAGGCCCGTAAAGTCTACAGCCCGTTTTTCAGGCTGTGGAACGCGGCTTTAGCCTCTGAGGATTTAAGCCTCAAACCGGAACCCGAACTTCTTAAAACGCCAGTCCTTAAATTGCCATCGCTAACCGAAACCTTGAAGTTAGTACCCCACGAGATTAACAGATACTGGAAGGTTGATTATGCCGGGCGAAGGCTCAAGCAGTATGATTTCCGCGTTTACGACGAAGGCCGGAACAAGCTGGCCACAGACGGTACCAGTCGCCTGTCGGTGGCCATAAGGTTCGGGCTGGTCTCCATCAGGGAAGTGCTGGCGGCGGTCAGAAAGAGACTGGAAGCGGACAGCCAGTTCGTAAAAGAACTGGCCTGGCGGGAGTTCTGGTACCACATTCGTTATCATTTCCCCTGGACCGAAAACCTGGAATTCCAGGAGAAACGCCGGGGCCTCAAATGGCTCAACCGCGACGAAGACATCAGGGCGGTGGAAGAGGCCCGCACCGGTTATCCCGTTATCGATGCCGCCATAAACCAGCTCAAAGAAGAAGGCTGGATGCATAACCGGGCCAGGTTGATTGTGGCTTCTTTCCTGACCAAGGACCTGCTGATTGACTGGAGGATAGGGGAGAAGTTATTCAAAAAATATCTTCTGGATTATGATGAGGTGGTCAACACCGGTAACTGGCAGTGGTCAGCCTCGGTCGGAGCCGACCCCAGGCCCCTGCGGATGTTCAACCCGCAACTGCAAACTGAAAAATACGACCCCGACTGCCGCTACATAAAAAAATACCTGCCGGAGCTGAAGAAGGTTGATTGCGGTGCAATTAAGGCGCTGGACATTCCAGGCTACCACCAACCCATCGTCGATCACAGATCCGCCGCCATAAGGGCCAAAAAGGCTTATCTGGGCTGATATCGAAATTCAAAATCTCCTCATTCAATACCTGATCAGTATTTTATCAATTTTATCAGCCTCAATTGTTATTTTTTGTTTTTTGTCCGGTATTAAAAATTAACCACAGGAGAACTTAAGCCCGAGCAGAAATGTTGAGAACAAAAGAAATCAGAAAAATCATAAAAAGAGTTTAGTAAAGAGAAGAGGTAAAATATAAAAATCGTTTTCCAGGGTGTTGTTAGCTGAACCGGAGAAATGGCCCTTAGACCTGGCTCTTTCCTTGGGCACAGTAAATAAGATTAAGTTTTCAGCCAGATCCTTTTAAAGGTCCAGAAGCTTGATGGTCTCGGCGTATATTAAACGTTTATACTTTTTATGGGTGACGGCGGCTACGGTCCTGGCGGCTTTATCCATTTCGTCGGTGTCGAATAATTCATATTCCCGGACCGCAATTCTGTAATCCTGGATTTTCAGGCCCGAGGGGAGTTTAAGAACTCCCTGCCAGATAAACGAGCCGACTTCTGTGGCCCCGGCCCGCTGCGGTTTCAGGGTAATGACCGCATCTTCGACCGGTTCCCAGCCCAGCTCGTCGGGCAGGTTCAATTTCTTGGTTTCCAGGGCCACCTCCACCTCACCCGGGCCGCTGCCGGCATAACCCTGGATGTAAGACACACCCGACAGGCTGATGCTGATTTCCTTGAGGCTTGAAGGATTGAAAGTCACGGTCAGGTTCCTTTCGGGCAGAATCTGGGCGAAATTGGCCACCACCACCTGTGACAGATGAGCTCCGGCTACTGAATCTGGCTGGAACCTGGCCAGAGCCAGCCTGATAAACGGAAAGTAAGCCTGGCCGGAATCAAGTTCTAAGTCGCAGAACCACAACTGCCGCTCGGCGTCATATTCAACCTGGTGGCCGACGGCGATGAATTTCTTATCTTCCGGCAATTCCAGAAGCGGCAGGTCTCCCATTATTTCCACCGCCGAAGGGAAGGCATCCGGCAACGGATACTCGGGCGGAGCCACCGGTCCTGACCTCCAGATGGGGTCGGCTCCCCACATGGTAACGTAGGGCTTGTATTTCTCGGCCACCGGAGGAACACTCACCTGAAGAGCCCCGGGCACGGTTTTCCTCTGGAGCTGGGGCTGAATCCTCTGGGAAACCTGCGGTGCGTCGGCCCGGCTGGCCGGAGCGACCACCGGCTTTTTCGGGGTTACCGTGATTCCCGGCGGCAGGATTACTGCCAGGAGCTCCCCCTCGCCACTTGAATACCATGGCCTTTCTAAATAAACCCGGAGGGCGCTCTTCCTGAAGCTGGTAATCTGAGAGCCTTTCTTGCTCCTTTCCCACTTAAAAGATGGTACCACGTAAACGACTTTCGGCATGGCCGGTGGAGCTGTGTTGAGCACCTTGACTTCCACCGGGTCGCTGCTTCTGGTGTATCCGGTTTCTTCCGGCAGTTCGTTCGAGGGAAATTGCTCCATGTACCTAGTGGTCGTAAGCAGGCGATAGTAGACCCTTCTGAACCTGGTGTCGCCGAATTCATGGCGGTAAACCGGAGTCTGCGGGGCCCTGACCATGGCCACTGAAGCCGACCTGGTCTGAAGTTGGGTCGTACCTGGTTGAGCTGCTGTCCTTCCGGCTTCAGGCCCTGGAGTCAGGGTCAGCGAGGTCTGGGCCGGGTCTACCTTGAATTCCAGGACATGAGCTTTGCCATCCAGGACCCTGGGTCCGGGTTCGTTAAGGTAATCCACCGGCTCTTTCCAGTCGGCCAGAAGTTCGGCCTTGGAGGTGCTAGGCCCGTGGAGCTCAAACTCTCCGTATAGAATGGCTGAGGTCTGGCCGAGCGTTCTCCGGGCTTCCAGTGATTTATGACGCGGTTTACCGACAGGCTGCAGAGTGGCATGAATCAGGGTAATCTCTCTGAAGGGTGTCATCAACCAGTTGCGCCCCTGAAGCGAAAGCGTGCGCACTCTGGCCAGGTCAATTCGGGGCGGCTGGAGGGTTTTCAGGACCTGGACCTGGCCTTCGGGTAGACCCCGCGGCGGCTGCATGACTTTTTGCGGGATAATCCTTTCAGGTTTTTCCAGCCAGCGGTAAAGTCCCTGGACGGGCAGTAATCTTTCAGGGAAATAACAGCTCAGGCGCAACGTAACCGATTCTCCCTTTTTCAGGTAAACAGTCAGAAGGCGGGAGGAATTATCCCAGCGGGCAGGCTGACTGCCTTCCTGCAATCTGATTCTAAACGGCCTGTAATCCGGCCAGTCGCCTGAAAATTCAATCAGCATCGGGTCGGGCGCTCCGTAAGGCAAGCCGCGGATACAGGCCCCGCGAGCCCAGGGGTCAGGGAAGTAAGGAAGTTCTATCTGCTCGCCCGGCTCCATTTCTTTAAACCGGCCTCCATCCCGCTGGCATATCAGAGAATAGACTTCGGGCTTCAACCCGGAAGCGCTGTCAAACATCCCATGAAATTCAGAGTCCAGCTGGGAGATTTTTGGCGGGGCCAGGTGGCGGTCGGAAACCTGGTTGGTGGGCACATTGTCCTTCTCTATGGATTCGTTAAAACTCTTTATGACCACGTGGTCCACGTTCTCTCCGCTTTTAGGTGCTTCACGGGGTATGACCAGGGGCGAGGGCACTGGGTCAAAACGGCTGAAGGTAAAGGGTGGCTTGGAAGGAGGTGGAATAGCACAGCTGTCGTCAGGATTTTCCAGGGGCTGGCTGTTTCCGGCCAGGTCGACGGCTCTGGCCCTTAGCCTGTAGCCAACTCCGTATCTTAACCTGGGCAGAGAACCCGGCCTGGGCCTGAACCTGGTTTCCAGCAGAAAATCGGTAAGGGCTTTGTTTTCGATAGTTTGCGGATTATCGTTCGGGTCGATGGTCTTTCCGGGTCGGGGGGCCACTAAGCTCCAGCCGTCCCAGTGAAAAAGAGATTCATGGGCGAAAATATCTTCGGATGATTCGTCTGCCGACTGGGTCACGGCGGGTGATATAAAACCTTCGTCTTCCAGGGTTAGTTCTCTGTCCAGCCGGAGGAAGCGGTAAGTTCCGATACGCTGGCAGAGGGAATGCCATTTCCTGGATTTTTCGTCCCAGACATCGACCCGGTAGCCCTGCACTAAATCTTCAGCGAAGAGTGTTATTTCCCTTTTGCGCACCAAATCATTGTTAAGTTCCACGGCCCGAACCAGGACTTCGGCCATGTTCCTGGCCTGCTCATTTCTTACAACGCCCAGGCCACTTGAGCGCAGGGCTGGAAGCTCCGCTTTTTCCCTGGTCTCGGCCGTGTCGGCCAGCTCGGCCGTTTTCAGGGCTATGGCATCGACATCGAGCTGAACAAGGTCATATTGTTCTTCATCGGCCAGGTTTAAGAAGCCTCTGACCACCTCTGGTGGCCTTTTGCTGGAAGCGGCCTCAAAGATTCCACGGGCCGGGTCAAAGTTATATGCTGTTCTCGGCGTTTCGTCGCTCCGGCCCCCGGGTACAATTTTAATCCAGCCGCTGGCCGGAAAATCTGACGGCACTTCCATCTCAAAATCAACGGCCAGGCCCAGGAGTCTCATCAGTGCTGGATAATTGGTGAGGAAGGCCAGGGCCTGGTGGAAATCTATCTCCGGTCTGGTGATGGGCACCCTCCTGACAATCGGTTGTTTAGTCTTGGGGTCAAAGGTTATCCTGTTTTTTGGCCTGTGAAAATCACGGAGCAAGAAGAAATCTTTAGGCGGCTGGGGCAGGGGAGTGACCTGGACCGCTCTTATCTTCTGACTCTCGGCCTCCCGCCTGACTGACTGGGCCATAACCTGCCGGGTGGTCCGGAGCTGAACAGTCTGGGCAAAACGGACATCGGTAATGGGCTTAAGCCTGATTTGAGCCAGGCCCTCGGTGTGGAAAACTTTTTCTATCGGCGGTGGTTCTTCGGGCGATTCTGCGGCCACGTTAAGATACTGAGAGGCTACAAAGGTCAGGACATTCTTTACCGGGTAGGATATCACCAGGTTCTTGCTCAGGTCGGCCATCTTGAAATTGAAGACGGGTGCTTCAGGCTTGAAGATGGCCTGCCAGAGTTCAGGTTCCGGGTCTGGTGAGGTTCTCCTGATTTCGGCTGGCCCGGCAGCCTTTCTCTTATCGTAAATAACTCCAAAATTTATGGCCTTAACGGTTTCTGGCCAGTTAAGTATTTCCGGGAAAAAATTGAGGCTCGGGGTTTTTCCGCCTGAGCCTTCTTCCAGGCGTATGGAGACTGCGGCCGAAAACTGCAGCTTGCCATCCTTAATTCCGTTGGGACAAACGGTCCACATTATTGTTGATTTAGCCATTCTCGTCCTCCCTTTCAGGCAAAGGCTTCACAGTAAGCCAGCCAGTCTTTTTCTTCCATCAGGTCACAGAAGAGCGGCGCCGGTGAGTGTCCGAACTCTCTTTCAACTTTCAACGTTACCTTGATGCTGAAGAAGACTATCTTGATTTTGACGGTCAGCGAGGCCTGGCCCCAGACCCGGTTACGGGCTTCTTCGTATGTAAGCGACAGGTAAAATTCTGCCGAGATGCTGATGAGTCCCAGGACGTCCAGCTCTCCGGTGCAGCGGACATACCCGGTCAGGGTCAGGGCCTCGTCTTCGTACTTGAAGTAGATACCGGCCATCAGGGTAACCCCGCCGCTGGCCACGCCGATGTTCATGGCAAAGCTGCCGCCGAACTCCAGGGAACCTTCGATGAGCTTGATGCCGTGGGGCTGCAGCACGATGGCGAAGAACCCCCCGCCGCCGAACATGGCCACGGTTACCAGGAAGGGGTTATTCTTTTCGTTGAAGGCAAAGCGCAGGGAAACCGGGTCGCCGGTAAAAGGCAGGTAAATTTCTCCGCTGAAACTCAGGTTCTGCAGGGTGAAGACTCCGAAGGCCACGTCGGGAATTGACAGGGCATAGCCCAGCCTGGCCCCGGAGGTATCAACCCTGACTATCGGCTTTCCGCCAAAGCCTCCGTCGGCCTCGCTGAAGCCTCCTGGTAGCGGAATTTTATCAAGAAGTTCTTTTATGAATTTGAGCGGGCCCTGGAAATCGATGGAAGCGATTTTCGGGTCGACATCTGTTTTCTTCCCTTTTTCTGAGGTAAAGGTAAATTTTGAGAATTTGACCAGGATAAAGGTGGTGATGCCCTTGATCAGGTCGAGGGTGAAGTCGGTAAGTTCTCCCTTGACTTTGTAAGTCGATTCTTTTCCGTTGAAATAGTTAATGACTTCCACGTTCAAAGTCAGTGTGGACCTGGTCCCGTCGCGGCTGGCGATGAATATCAGGACGTCATGGACGGAAGGAGTCCATTTGAGAAGAGTCTTGAGTCCGGCCGGGGTTTTGCCGTCGCTTTCGTAAACCTGTTCGTTCTTGATGGTCAGGGCTTTTCCGGTGTTGGCCGGGCTGGTGAAATCATTAACCTGGTCGATGACATCCTGGAGCAGAATTCCGCCGAGGATTTTAGCCTTGTCGCTGAAAAACTTTTTGGGGTCAAACTTTCCGTTAACTATGTCGTTCAGGGCAGCAGCGGCCTGGGCTACAGGGTCCGGGACTGATTCAGTAAGGGCGGCACCCACCGGGCCGAGGATTCGGGACAGCCCGACAACCGAAAAGCTGGGCGTGGCAATTCCACCCGATTTTTCGGCCTGGCCGCCGGCCGCAAAATCCAGGCGAGGGGGGTTGAGAACCTGAAAGACAAGTTCACCCTTATTTCCGGAAGGGCTCAGCCCATTCTTGATGTAAGCCTCGGCATATTTAACCCGGGTGCTGTCAAAACCGACCAGGTTTTTCAGAGCCGGAATGGCAATGGTGGCTTCTTCCAGGGCCGGGAAACACATCGGCTGGTCCTCAATCTCAAAAGCCGGCGGGGAAGAGTTGGGTTTGGCTTCCATCACCTGCCAGGTCAGGGATTCGGTCTCGAAGCTGGTGTCGCCTTTTTTCTTCTCCGGGGCGAAGGCAATGCTCTGCCCCATGAGGTCAGGTTTTCTCCTGGTCACAGGAGTTACAGATTTTGAATTATAAGCTCCTATTACCTGGTTCAGCCTGGCCTGGTTGAAAGCGTAGTAACTTTCGATGAAGACCATGGGCAGGCGGAATTCAACTTCATGACCTTCCTGGTCAGTGGCCACCACGTGGAACTGGAAGTCTTTTCCGTCGACTTTCGGCCAGAAAGCCTGCTGGCCGGAGTCGGGCAGAATCTGCGTGCTCTCGGGTGCGTCGAGCGGAGGAGTCCTTTTGGTGGTTATCCTGACCAGCTTGAAGGGAACCTCCCGGCCGTCATATTGCTGGAATGGGGCCGGGAAGGTGCGGTCCGGGTCGCGGATGACGATGTATTTTTTCTGGAAGAGATAGGCAATGTTCTGGCCATCCTTGCCCTTGTAGAATTTTCTCTCGGTCTCTTTGACCAGGGCAGCCCGGTGGCCGAAGGGGAGGAGATAACCTTTGTAAACGACCTTGACAGAATGGTCGCGACCCATGGTGGCCAGGTGCTGCCAGGTTACAACCGAGAGTGGAGACATAGGGCTCCAGTTGCCTATGGAATCAAGCCAGGCACCCAGCGGGCTCAAAATCATCCTGTTGACTTTAACCGGTTTCGGTTCGTAGGCGGACTTATCGGGGTTTCTTAGGGTAAAATTGCTGCTCAGGTGGACGATCTGGTGCCGGTCGTTAGGGTCGAGCGACAGGCGGGGCCGGGCTTTGTGCTCGGGGTCAGGACCCACCAGGTTGTCGAGGTCAACGTCGGGCGACCAGACAGCCCGGACAGCCAGGAAAGGATTATCAGATTCGCTGACGGTGCCGTCGGGATTAAGAGCGGCCAGGCGAGTATGCCAGAGTTCGGTCCAGCCGGCGGAGGAAGTGGCCCCGGCCGTGTGCAGCCAGACGTTGTAAGCGTTTGGGGAAAGAATCAGCCGGTAGGGCATCTCGATGGCCGTGTGGACTTTCTCGGGTGGAGATGGCTTGAGCAAAGCCTTGAGAGAGGGACTGACCTGGGCCTGAGCCAGTTTGCTCTGCTTGAGGTAGATGGTCTGGGCTGACGGCCCGGTCTGAGTCAGCAGGGAACGGGTGGAGGAAGGTTGCTTTCCGGTTTTGGGCTGAATCGTCCCGGGAGCAGCTTGCCCGGAAACTGCGGGAGGCAGGGCTACCGGAACCAGGCTGGGCTGGTAAAGATGCCAGGCCAGAAGCGATTCCAGGGTCAGCGGTATTTCTTTGATTTCATCGGGGATCAAAAAGGCCAGGCGGCTGGGTCCTGAAATTCTGGAAAAAACCGGCGGGGGCTTGGGTGTCTCTGATTCGGCCGGAGTGCCGGCTTCATAGAAAGCCTCTTCGGCGATACTCTGTGGCGGGAAATGGACAATCAGGTAAGCTGGTTGGGAAGCGTTTTCCCGGATGAGGTGGGGCCTGGGCAGGTTTACCAGCTTGAGGTTGATGAACTCAAAATCCAGGTAGAGCAGGTCATCCGGTCTAAGGGCTTTAATCAACAGTTCGGTCTGGGGCAAGGTTATCTGTCTTTGCGGGATGACCTTCTTCTGAATCTGCTGTAACTGGCCGATTACCGGGGTGGCTCCGAGAATTCCGGCATAGGACAGGAATTTTCTTCTGGAGATTCTGGCCGGCCTTGAATCCTTTTCCCCTTCCTTCTTTTTCCTAAACGCGGGGTCGGTCATGGGCGACTCCTTTCCTTGAAAAAAAGGCTATTTCTTTGGTCCGGGAGTTAGCACTGGCGCTTGGTTACAGTTGAGATTCGAATCGACTCTGTTTGCCCTCCAGAAATAACCCTTGGTTTCTTTTATATTTATTCTGCAGTATAA
>CALEUG010000002.1 GCA_937920515.1 uncultured bacterium | reverse complement strand
AGCCGGTTGACCCAGAGGTTGGCCACTTCAATTTCCAGGCGGTTTCCCTTTTCTTTAAGACCTTTTCTGATAGCCACCCGGAAAGGTGGAGTCCAGACGATGCCCTGTTCCTTTCCGTTTAACTTTATGCGGGCCAGACAGTGCACCTCACCAGGATCAAGGTAAAGACGGTCCTTCCGGGAAATTTTTAAACCATCCGGCAGGTCAAAATTCAGGCTGTATAAAGCGGTGCCTGAAAAATACCTTATTCCCTCAGCCGGATGCCTGGACCAGTCAATTAATTTTTCAAACGTGACCTCACCCGGTCCGCCCCATTCGGGGTCAAACCTCACTTTCCACGGTCCGGTAATTTCCATCAGGGTTTCCGGCCGGGGGAAATTTTCAGATTCTTCAGGGGCCCTGAACGGCCTCTGGCCCTTCTCAAAAATTATGAAGAAACTCTGGTGCGGTTCAAGCCTGACTTTAAGTTCAAAGCCTGCCGGGACCTGACCAACCCCGCCCATCGCCCGGATTTCTCCGGTAACCGGGTCCCATCGTTCGGCCCGCAAAGAGCCGTCTCGAAACAGGCAGGTGTCTTCAACCAGTTCGTCCGTTCTGTTGGAAATAAAATAGATTTCGCGCCCTTCCTCAGGAAGCGAACGATGGGTGTAGCGAATCTTCCCGGTAGCGCAGGCAAAATCGGGCTCGACACCCATCTCTCCGAGCACCGCCACCGTGTCTTCATAATCAGGATAAAGGCGAGCTTCAAGCGGGTTGGAATCACTTTTTACCGGTGCCGGACTCAGGCTGCCGCCCCAGAATATTTTTCCTTTTCCATAAGCACGCGTTACGGTTTCACCGGGCCAATCAAGGCTTCCCCAGACCTTTCCCGCCACTTCCTTAACCCGTCGGTCGCAATCAGGATAATTTTCGAGCGATGGCGACCTTCGGGGTGGGCTGCCGACCACCATTGCTCCTTCTCTTACGAGCTCTTCAATTCTGGCCAGGAGTTCGGGTGTCATGGTTTCCAGGGCCGGAAGAACCAGGACCCGGTATGAAGCACCACCCGGAAAAACAATTTTCCCGTCTTTAACCACGGCCAGCTTCATCAGGGCCGCCGGGGAGCAGCCATCAAAAGCATACCCGCGCTTATCAGGGAGAAACTCAGTGCCATCAGTAGCACCGGCCGCCGGTCTGAAAACCTGAGGCGCCCCTTCAGGCGTAAGGTAGAGAATATCCGCCACCGGCTTCCCCTGGCTCAGCACAAACTGGCACCTGGCGATGTATTCGTGGTAGGGCCTGACCATCGACCACCAGGTCTGGCTCCGGTCCCAGTGCACCCCGAATGGCCCCATTGTCATGCCCGGTTTCAGCCGCTCGTCAAGCGGATTATGGACAAAGGTATGAAAAATCAGCCGGTTCAGTCCCTGGCAGAAAGCCCAGTCGGTCTGGTCTTTCATGTTTCCCGGATATTTTTTCCAGGCTTCCTGCGGCATGGCCGTAAACGATTCGGCCGCTATTACCGGCCGTCCCAGGACATGCCCTGTTGAAGTCGCTTCAATCACGCTGAAGGCCGAATTAAAACCGAAGCCATCGCTCCAGAACTCGCCCATGGGCACATCAGCCACCGCCCCCAGGTCAAAATCCGAGGCCGGGTTCATATCGTAGGGCTCAATGGACAGGGTAAAACCGTATTTGCGACCGAGCTCTTTGAAAAATTCAGCATGATTTTCCACGATCAGTTCGCTCGAGGTTCTCCTGAGGTCCCAGAGAAAGCGCTCGCTTTCTTCCAGGCTTCTCACAATCCGGCCGGCATAAACCGGGTAAAAGGGCAGAGGGTCATAGCCCCGGCGATGCCGGAATTCTTCTCTGAATCCCGGGGTCCAGTTCTGGGCACCCATCTCCCAGCTGTCGATATGAATCATGACCCAGCCGCCGCCGGTCGGCGATTTCTGCGGTCGGGCCCGGTCGATGAGCCTGCCGGCATAAGCTTCGAAGTGAGCCTTGAAGGCTTCCCGGCTGAACTTATCGCACTCAAAGCCCAGACCCGGAACTGGAGCAGGACGGGTGACCGCCCCGTTATTCCTGGCCACAAACCTCATCAGCGTCCAGTGGCCCGGCGGCACTTCCCAGACGAGGCTTCCGTCTGGCTCAAGGCGGTCAGTCAGGTCTACGATGCGCTCTGGTGATATGACTGCCCTGGCCAGCCTTTTTGCCCCGCCGGTGGCCTCCTTATCTCCCCCATTATCAGCCGGTGGCGGAAGATAGGGCCAGACTCCCGGCTGCGAAGTGAAGGGAGCCCGGTAATAAAGCGCTTTTTCCTCAATCAGCGAAATTCTGGAATCTTCTTCTGGCGTCGGAAAGGCCAGAACGGCCACATCCCGGTACCATTCATCGCGCAGTTTCTTGAGTTCTGGAGTGAGACTTTCTTCGCCAAAGAATGGCTTTTTGGGCTCTGGAAGCGGGAGTTTAACGGTCATCCTTCCGGGACCTTTAACCCTGGTTTCCGAGGCCACCAGGTGCTGCATAGACTGTTCCGGTTTAACCCATGGACCGCCGCTTCCAGCCCAGCCCGGACCGGAACCCAGGATGAGCCTTATTCCCAGTCTTTCCGCTTCTCTAACCGCATGGGTGAAAAGCTCCTGCCACTCCTCACTCAGGAAATCAACCTTTCCCCTGGGCACACCCACATTGACTTCAAGGAAAAGGGCCCACCTGATACCGGCTTCTTTCATGGCTTCCAGGTCGGCAGTCATTTTCTCCCTGCTCAGGTTGCCATCCATAAAATACCAGTAGACGCCGGGCCAGTAATCATCAGGCGGGTTCAGGAAACCTTTTTTCAGGGTAGACTCTCCTGAAGGAGAGCAGGCCAGGCCGAGCAGAAGAATGGTTGCAACTCCGCCCCAGATTAATGCAATCGATGTCATGCGGCTGATGGTTAAAATCAATCTTTTCATTTTCTTTATCATATTACTCACCTTAACTTTTGAATCTTATTCTCCGTTTAAGAATCTGACCTGACCAGAATAAAACCCCTGAAGAACCTGTGTCAAGAAAGTCCTTGGCGGGAAACTCAATATCCCGGCGGTTTGACAGCGGCCAATGTCAAAACTTATAATCCGGCTGTAAAATCCGAGGACCGGCTTGAGGTAAGGTTTCCTGATGATACCGTTCTGCTCTTCAGCTGGAAAGGTCCTGCTCAACAGGGAATCCCGACCTGCAACTTACGGCTGGAACATCCTGGCCGGCTTTATCCAAACTGCTTCGGAATGTTGCCTTGATAAACGGCGATGACTCCTCGACCCGAAAACATTCATCGGTTGAATTCACGGGAAGAAGAAAAGCCGGGCGCACAAACTGGCGGTAAAGGAGGCAAGAATGAAGCTCAGAACAAGAATCCGTAACTGGTTCTTATCATCATCATTATCAATACTGTTAACAGCCACACTGATTGTTATGTTACCGGGCCTGGCCCTGACCAGCCACGCCGTCCCGCCAGCTATTCAGGTCTCTCAGGCCGAAGTTAATCCTGCGCCGGTGAAAATAGGTTTGTTTGGCATCGGGCTCAACACCTACTGGGGTCAGTTTGAGGGCCTGCGGTCGAGGCTCGAAGGCTATCTTAAAACGATTGAAACCAGGCTCTCTTCAAACCGGGAGGTGGAGGTTATCTCGGCCGGCCTGGTGGACTCGGTCGAGAAGGCCCGGGATGCGGCCAGGCTGTTTAAGGCCCGGGACGCAAGAATAATCTTTCTCTATGTTTCCACCTATGCCCTGTCCTCAACCGTTCTGCCCGTGGTTCAGGAAGTTAAAGTTCCGGTTATTGTCCTCAACCTTCAACCGGCTGCCGCCATTGATTATAAATGGTTTAACTCCCTCGGCGACCGGGGCCGGATGACCGGCGAATGGCTGGCCTTTTGCCAGGCCTGCGCGGTTCCGGAAATAGCCAGTGTTTTTAACCGTGCCGGAATTGACTTTCATCTGGTAACCGGAACCCTTGATGATTCCCAGGCCTGGAAAGAAATAAGCGAATGGGTGGAAGCCGCCCGGGTGGCCAGAATTCTCAGCCAGACCACCCTCGGCATTCTCGGGCATTATTACAACGGTATGCTCGATGTCTATTCTGACCCGACCGGGCTGGCGGCCGGGCTCGGTCTTCACATAGAGTTTCTGGAAATGGCTGAACTGAAAGCCATCCGTCAAAGAGTAACCAGGAAAGAAATTGAAGCCAAAATCCGGGAAATGAAAAGCGTCTTCCAGATCCTGCCAGAATGTTCCCCGGCCGAAATTGAAAGAGCGGCCCGAACGGCCTGCGCCCTCGACCGGCTGGTAGCTGAAAAAAAGCTGGGCTGCGTGGCCTACTATTACGAAGGCACTCCGGGAAGCGAAGAAGAAGATATCGTGACCTCGATGATTGCCGGAAATTCCCTGCTGACTGCCCGCCACGTGCCGATGGCCGGGGAGTGCGAGGTCAAGAATGCCGTGGCCATGAAAATAATGGATGCTTTCGGCGCCGGCGGTTCCTTTACCGAGTTCTATGCCATGGACTTCAACCAGGACGTGGTGCTGATGGGTCACGACGGGCCTGGACATGTGGGTATAGCCGAAGGCCAGCCACTGCTCAAGCCGCTCGGCGTTTTCCACGGCAAACCCGGTCGGGGTCTGAGCATCGAAATGAAAGTAAAAAACGGACCGGTGACACTGCTATCCGTGGTGCAAACCAGGGACGGGGAACTCAAGCTGCTGGTGGCTGAAGGAGAATCGGTTCCCGGCCCTATTCTTGAGATAGGCAATACCAACAGCCGCTATAAATTCCCGCTCGGGGTAAAAGGGTTCATAGAAGCCTGGAGCAAGGAAGGCCCGGCTCATCACTGCGCGGTTGGAGTCGGCCATATTGCCTCCAAGATCCAGAAACTGGCCGCCATAATGGGTTTGAAATTTGTCCGGGTCTGAGCGAAAAGACACATTATCGGCTCAGCGGGTATCAACAAATTCTTCTGGGATACCGAAGGAATTATGTGAAATCAAACCCTGTAAAAATACGGGATTTAGCTGATTTTTTACGAAAAAATCATTTTGACAGATGCAATTTAATTAATTGATAAAAAAGAAATTAGCAGTTTCCCGGGACTCCTGACAATCCTGTCGCCTCACGAGAAAATCTATATGAAAGCATAATCATTGCCTCATGTAAGAATCCATACGAAAATTTGGGCGGTTTTTCTTAGCTTCTGGCAGCCGCCACAGCCTTCCCTTGAGCCTGTATATCTCTGCCTTTAACTTCCCCACGTTGAGTTCCAGTCAGGTCCTCCCCGGCCAATCCTTCTGCTTTAAGGGGATGGCTGGCAATTCCAATAGTTTTTAAAAGGGAGCCCTGGCGCTATCACATCGTTTTTTCACTGCACTGACTCCTCAGATACCTCTGAGCCAGCCCATATAAGATCGCTCTCTTAACTCGAGCATCTAACCCCATAGCCTTGCCCCCTGGCTAATCTCATCCTGATATCTATTCCTCAGTCCGGCCAGAAGACAACTCCTTTTGGCGTAGATTTTCTCGTGAGGCAACGAATCATTTTCAAGTAGATTTTAAGTGAGGCAATTCGTGTCCTTGACATCTATTTTGTTGTGATTTATATTTCAACGAGATGGTTGAAGGGGAACATTGCAATTGTGATGCCCTTTATGACGTCCTCCCGACTACCGCAGCTGAAAAGCAAATTCCTATACTTGAAAGTAATGAAAATTATTTTCTAAATTATGCTTTACGAAACTTCTAATTCATTAAAAGATGATTTAATGAGGTAAAACTATGGAAACTTTATTGGATAATTTAAAGGCATTGCCACAAAAAGATGAACTTTTAAAGAACTCGTTCTAAAGGGATAAAGCAATAATAAACAAAATATCATGAAAAACTTTATAACAAATAGCAACGCAATAAATCTTAAAAACCGTTTATCAGACCTTATAATAAGTAGTGAAGAATTAAAATTTCTGGTTGGCTTTTTTTATTTCTCCGGCTTAAAAGAACTCTATATCTCCTTAACAAAAAACCCTAATGTTATTTTAAAAGTTCTGGTTGGACTTAATGTAGATAAACTTAATAATCAATTAATAGAATATGCTGATTCAGATGACCAGAGTGGAGATTTATCAAATAAAGAAAACAATAATGTTTTTATTGTGCCCTCTGTGGTGAAAAAATAAAAACCACTGCGAACACAAAGAAACATGGAGAAAAATTAACTACTTGATGGACTCCGGGGCTTCGGCCGATTATTTCTCATAATCTTTACCCCTTGACCGGGAGGAGAAGGCCGGCTGATTTTAAGCGTTTTTGAGTCTATCTGCGGCTTGTGATGCGTTCTGGCCCACCAGGAGCAACTCCAGATTTTCCCTGACATCTATTTTAAGGCCTGCCTGGACCGGCGTTAATTGACACCATGTCTCCTTCTGACGTCTGGTCGCTCATCTCCGAGGCCCTGCTGGAAGAAATTCTGGGGATTGCTTTAATCAGGGCCGAAGCTAAAAGAATCGGCCTGGTGCAGCTAAAAAAATAATCAGCGGGATCGGGGGCGAAATCTCTACGAAAAGCGGGCGGCCCGCCCTATGAAAATAAGACTGCTTAATTTCTTCCGGGCATTTACCTGCGCCGGCCACAGGACCTGCCAGAAAGAGTGGAATATAAGCCCCATATGAATCAGTTGAAACAACGGGAAAACGGATGATTGTTCTTTAATTATCCGCTCCCCTGTTTGCTTATGAAAAAAGCGCGGACCGGCTCCGGGCTGGAAAATGAACCGGAAAATAGATTAAGATAAAAGCGAGTTAACGGAAAAACCGGATAGCACCGGGCAAAAAGGGAGAAAAACATGGAAGAAAATCAGGCTTTCCTCAGGGGCCAAAAACCTGAAATCAAGAAGCAAACAACCGGCAACTGGCTGGCCTGGCTAAACCTGGCCGGATTCCTGCTGATGGTTGTGGTTAACTACCTGGCCAACGCCCTGCCCATCAACAACCTGGATACCGGGCAGCTTTCCGACAGGTACCCCAACCTGTTCGTCCCGGCCGGTTTCACTTTCTCCATCTGGGGACTCATCTACCTGTTGCTGGCCGCCTTTGTTTTTTTCTCGCTGAAGCAGGCCATCACCGGGCGCCAGGTTTTTCCGGCTTTCAAGACCACAGGCCTGCTGTTTTTTCTGACCTGCCTGGCCAACACCGGCTGGATTTTCGCCTGGCACTACGAGCAGCTTTTCCTGTCGCTCCTGCTGATGTTGACCCTCCTGGTTCTGCTCATAATAATTTACCAGCGCCTGACCAGCCGTCCTTACGAAGAAAAACAGCACGACCGGTTCCCGGCCCGGCTGCCCTTCAGCCTCTACCTGGCCTGGATAAGCGTGGCCACGGTGGCCAACACTTCCGCGGTCCTGGTTGGCTACGGCTGGACTGGATTCGGATTGAGTCCGCAATTCTGGACGGTGACTGTCCTCACCCTGATCACGATTTTAGCCCTGGTTTTCGTTCTTAAGAAAAAAGACCTCCTGTTCGGGCTGACAGCCGTCTGGGCCCTTTCAGGGATACTGTATAAGAGAGTGCAGGATACGGCCTCGGCCGACCGGGCTGTAGAAACCGCGGTCGTGGCCGCCCTGTTGATAATCCTTGTGGCCCTGGTTGTCAGGACATTTGCCCGCCCTTCGAGAAGAACCGTCTGACGGGCAACGACCGGTCTTTATCCTGCCCTGATCGAAGGCAATAAACCCTTAAGATGAACAGGATTTTTCAGGCCCGGGGAAGTCTTTCGGTTAGCAAATCTGCTTCCGACCGGTAAGAATGAAAATGTCAAACTATTTAAGTCGGACAGGCCAGAGGCGGGATTTTTGCTGGAATAAGAGAAAAGGCGAAGGATCTTATTTCCGGCGCGAGAGGGAATTGCTGTTAAACTCCCCTAACTGTATGACCTTAACCTGCAGAGCCTCATTTTGATTGACTTTATGAATAAGCTGTCGAAAATGGCGGCGATTTCTGGCCCCTGATGAAGATTCGAGCTCGTTCTCTATATCAGTCAGGGCAAAAATAGGATAAAATTTGAGTACTGAAAGAGATATTAAAATGGGCAAAGAGCGGACCGGGGAGACCCGAAAAGAGCCGGCTACCCAGGAGCGAAGCCGGCTGCTGGCCCTGAGAGATGAAATCACCGGCCTTCTCGCCGAAGCCATGCTCCGGGATTCCTACCAGGTGCGGGAAAGCCTGGTTGAGCTTCTTTCGTCCAGCCTGCCCCGAAAGAACCCGGCTAAGGCGGCCGAGGTCCTGCTTCGGTTGAAGCAGCGACTCTTAAAATCAGCCGAGGAGAAAAGAGCCCGCCACCGGAAAAAGCCCCGCCTGTTCTACCCGCGGGAACTGCCGATAACCAGGCACCGCCAGGAAATCGTCCGGGCCATAAGGGATAACCGGGTCATCATAGTTTCAGGCGAGACGGGCTGCGGCAAGAGCACCCAGCTTCCCAAGATGTGCCTGGAAGCCGGCGGCGGCCTGGCCGGGAAAATTGCCTGCACCCAGCCCCGGCGAATTGCGGCCATGACCATCGCCCAGCGCATCTCTGAAGAGCTCGGCCAGCCCCCGGGAAAGGCCGTCGGCTACAAGATTCGCTTCCAGGACCGCACCTCGCCCGATTCTTACATTAAAATCCTGACCGACGGCATGCTGCTGGCTGAAACCCGGGGCGACCGCCTGCTGACCGAGTATGACACCATCATCATCGACGAGGCCCACGAGCGCAGCCTGAACATTGACTTTCTCCTCGGCCTCTGCCGCCGCCTGCTGGAAAAAAGACCAGAGCTTAAACTCGTCATCACCTCGGCCACCCTGGAGGTTGAAAAATTCGCAAAGGCTTTCGGCCAGCCGCCGCTCTTCAAGGTCAGCGGGCGGATGTACCCGGTGGAAGTGATTTATTATGAACCGGAGCCTGCCCACCAGAAAAAAGAAGAGCCCGATTACCTGGACCTGGCGGTGGAAGCCGTCGCCTTCATCAAGCGGGAAAAGCCGCCCGGAGATATCTTAATCTTCATGCCCACCGAGCAGGACATCCTGGAAACCTGCCAGCGCCTGCAGGGCAAGCATTACCCGGGTACGGTCATTCTGCCGCTTTTTGCCCGGATGCCGGCCCACCAGCAGAAGCAGATTTACCAGGTCAGGGAAGGCAAAATCGTGGTGGCCACCAACGTGGCCGAAACTTCTCTAACCATTCCCGGAATACGTTACGTGGTTGATACCGGCCTGGCCCGCATCTCGCAGTACCATACTTCCTCCGGAATTCACAGCCTGCCAGTCCTGCCCATTTCCAGGGCCAGCGCCGAGCAGCGCAAGGGACGCTGCGGCCGGGTTAGCGCCGGTCTGTGCCTGAGGCTCTATTCAGAAGAAGATTTCAGGTCCCGGCCCGAACACACCCCGCCCGAAATCCTGCGCAGCAACCTGGCCGAGGTCATCCTGCGGATGCTTGACCTGGAACTGGGCGACCCTCTCAAGTTTCCGTTCCTTGACCCGCCGGCAGCCCGGGCGGTCCGCGACGGCTACCGAACCCTGGTCGAGCTGGCTGCCATTGAGAGCTCGGAATCCGGCCACAAGCTGACCGACCTGGGCCGGAAGATGGCCCGCCTGCCGCTTGACCCGCGGCTGTCGCGGATGCTGCTCGAAGCCGAAAGACGCGGCTGCCTGGAAGAAGTGGCCGTCATCGCCGCCGCCCTGAGCATCCAGGACCCCCGCCTGCGGCCCCTGGAAAAAGCGGCCGACGCTGACCGGGTCCAGTCAGTCTTCCAGCATCCGGAATCGGATTTCCTGACCTTCTTCAACCTGTGGCAGGCGCTCCACAACGCCAGCCAGGGCCAACCAGCGAGCTCCGGCCTCAAGAAATTTGCCCGCGATTATTTTCTTTCCTACAACCGGCTGCGGGAATGGGTCTTCGTCCACAACCAGATTTTAGAAATTCTGGAAGAACAGAAAATTAAGGTGGCCAGGCCGGCCCGGTTGCCCGAAGCGGAAAAAGACCGCTACTCGGCCATCCACAAGTCCATCCTGAGCGGTTTTATCTCCCACCTGGCGGCCCACAAGGAAAAGAACATCTTTGAGGCGGCCCGCGGCCAGGAGGCCATGCTCTGGCCCGGTTCAGCCCTGTTCCGGAAACCACCGGCCTGGGTGGTGGCGGCCGAGCTCATCAAAACCAACCGGTTATACCTGCGGACGGTGGCCCGCATCTCGCCGGCCTGGGTGGAAGAACTGGCTCCACACCTTTGCCACTATTCTTACGAAGACCCTTATTGGGACCGGGAACGTGGCCAGGTCCGGGCCAGGGAGAGAGTCACCATTTTTAACCTGAACATAATCAGCGGGCGGGAAGTTCCCTTCGGCCGGCAGAACCCGGCCCTGGCCCACGAAATCTTCGTGGACCAGGCCCTGGTCAAAAACCAGGTTAATCGCTCGCTGCCTTTTCTGGAACACAACCACCGCCTGGTCAGCCGGGTGCGCCTGCTGGAGGATAAACTCCGCCAGCGGAATATCATGATTCCCGAGCAATATCTCTTTGATTTCTATTCGGGGCGCCTTCAGGGAGTTTACAGCCTGGAAGGGCTGGAACAGAGGATTAAAAATGCCGGCAGCGACGAATTCCTCAGGCTCCAGGAAGAAAACCTCTACCTGACCCGGCCGGAAAAAGAGCTGGTGGAAAAATATCCCGACAGCCTGAAAATTCTCGGCCATACCTATCAGCTTCGGTACCGGTTTGCTCCGGGCGAGGACGACGACGGGGTGACCGTGGTTGTTCCCCGAAAACTCATAGAGCAAATACCGGAGGCGCTGCTCACCTGGCCGGTTCCGGGTATGCTCCAGGAAAAGGTTGAAGCCTGCCTCAAAGCTTTGCCCAAGGAATATCGCCGGCTCCTGCACCCCCTGGGAGAAAGAGCCGGGCAGGTGGCCCGGGAGCTGAAGCCGGCCCCGGTTTCTTTTTTCTCAGCCCTGGCCACCCTCCTCAAGGAGCGCTACAAAATGGATATTCCCCGTGATATCTGGGAAAAGCTGGAAATACCGCGCTACCTGAAAATGAGAATCTCCGTGGTCAATGAAGCCGGCCAGGAAGTTCTCAGCGGTCGCGACCTGAATTTCCTGAAGAAAATGCTCAGCAGCCAGGCCGGGCAGCCAGCGGCCGAAGAGTCACCGGGCTGGCGGGAAGCCAGGGCCCGGTGGGAAAAGAGCGGTCTTGGCGGCTGGGAAGAAACCATTCCGGAGATTCCGGAAGAAGTGGCCATTGATGATTTCCTGAAAGGCTATCCAGCCCTTTCCATAAGCGGCACGGAGTTCAGCCTCCGGCTCTTCCAGAGCGCGGACGAGGCCCGCCAGTCTCACCTTCAGGCCGTGGAAGAAATTCTGAGCCGGCAATTTCAGAAAGACCTGGATTTCATCAAGCGAAGCTATGCCTTTCCAGAAGAACTGCGGCCGGTGATGCTATTCTTTGGCGGCGAGGCCGTCCTGAAAAGCCGCATCCTGCAGAGGATAAAGGCTGAAGTTTTCCGGAAAAATTTCAGGCGGCGGGAAGAGCTTCAATATTTCGCTACGGAAAATGCCCTGAAACAGCTTTTTGAAACAGGCCACCGGGTCTTCGCTGCCACCCGGGAAATTCTCCAGGAGTATCAGAAAACAAGAGCCCTCATCCAGGAGATGGAAGAAGCCCGGAGAAAACTGGGGGTGAGCTCCTCCCTGCCGGAGTTGTTGAAAGAGGAGCTGGGACACCTGGTGCCGCCAGACTTTCTGTCTGTTTATCCTTTGGACTTCCTGGTCCGCCTGCCACGGATGGTGCAGGCCCTGGGCCTGAGGGCCGAAAGGGCCAGGCTGTCGGCCGAAAAGGACCGGACCAAGGTTGCCAGGGTTGAACCTTTCCTGGCCGAATACGAGCGCCTGAGCCGGCTGGTTCGCAGGAAGCCAGGACCCGAAAAAGAAAAATTGCTCTTTGAGCTGCGCTGGATGATTGAAGAATTCAAGATTTCGCTCTTTGCCCCCGAAATCAAGACCGCTTTTCCGGTCAGCGCCAAGCGCCTGGCGGCCAGGATGAAAGAGATAGAAGCGCTCCTGGAACAGAGTTAAGGGCATTTTCCCGCTTGCAGTAATGAAAGGCCAGCCTTCACCTTGCGGTATGCCGGGTCAGACAAATCGGTGACACATCAGGCTAAGAAGGCAGGAATAGGTGTCATCATATATCCACATTCAACACGGGTCCAGTTTATGTCATTCCGGGCTTCGGGCTTATCAGGTCTCCGGTTGGCCAGGGGACAATCTCTTAACAGGCGGCCAAAAGGCTGAAGCGGTCTGGCTTTTATGCTGCCTGTGGCCATGTTGGCCAGAGCTGGTGCTATCAGCCTCCGGCCAGGCTCTCTGAATCTGGCCAACCCGGATTCCATTCGTGTCTCAGTACGCCAGAGTCCAGGATACATGTGAATGAATCTTCATACAATAAAAAGGGTTGAAGTAAAGCCAAAAATTAAATAGATATATAATGCCTTAAAACCAGAGAAGGTTCCGGAAGAAGACAGCCAGAAAGAATGGTCAGATGGTCCGGGGAAGCCGGGACAGCCTGACCGGGCAGGGCCGGAACCAGGGCCCGGGGAGGTTAAAATGACGGATGAGAAGGTAAATGGAAACGACAGACAGGCAGTGGGCGAAAAAAACATAAAGCCCCGCCTGCTCAAGAAAATGCTCGGCCAGGAGTTCTGCCTCTCCGACTGGCTGACCATGACCCAGGACAGGATCAACGCCTTTGCCGATTGCACCGAGGACCACCAGTGGATTCACGTTGACGTGGAGAGGGCAAGCAGGAGCCCCCTCCAGAGCACCATTGCTCATGGTTTCCTGCTGCTTTCCCTGCTGCCCCACTTTCTGGCCCAGTCGCCGCTGGCCAGGGTCAAGGTCCGGATGATTTTTAATTACGGTCTCGACCGCATCAGGTTTGTCCAGCCGGTCAGGCCGGGAGACCGCATCAGAAACAGGGCGGTGCTGAAAGAAATTAAAAGGAAAGGTTTCCGCCGCTGGCTGGTCAAGATCGAAAACACCCTGGAAATCGAGGGCAACCCCAGGCCGGCCCTGGTGGCCGAGCTCCTGGTCTTCGTGATTTTCTGAGGCCAGAAATACCAGCCTTAAAAGTAGGCCTGTATTATTACTGAGGCCCGGGTGTTTTTTGTTTCCCGGGGCCGGCCCCGCAGAAAACAGGTAAAGGGGAATCTGAATCTTCGCAGGCAGAATGCAGGATAAGAAGAGGTAATCACAGTCCCCGGGTCTTGAGTTTTTCGAATCTCAAGCCGCAACTGCCAAGTCATATCAAAAGGCCAGGCGGACAATACATCCGGGGCACCGCAAAAAGAAGGAAGCATCAAAAAGGACCTGATATTTAATATTTTATGAAGTCCTGGATTCCCTTGATTCGTAACACCGGGATATTATCCTTTTCTGTCAGCGACCGGCAGCCAGGTCTTTCAGGATTTCTATGGTCCGGTCGATCTCTTCAAAGGAATTGTAAATGTGGGTGGACTGGCGAACTCCGTACACCTCGCCCATTGACCGCGGCCGCAGTCGCCCCCGCTTCCAGAGCTCGTCCTGGATAAAATTTCCGGTCAGACCTTCTATGTTGTAAACCGTGATGCCGGCGGCCATTTCCGGGTGGAGCGGGGTGAATATCTTTATTCCGGGAATTTCCTGCAGCCTGGTTCTCAGGTAATCCCCGAGGGCTTTAATCCGGGCATAAACCCGCTCCGGGCCCAGCTCAAAATGAAAATCGAGGGCTTCATCCAGGCCGAAGAGAAGCGAAAGATTGCCCGTGCCCCGCTGGCCCAGGCGAAAGCCGTGGTCTTCCCGGTTATCCCACTGAGTGCTGGCCAGGGTGGTCCAGACTTCGCCGGCCCTGTCCTGCCGGAGATAGAGAAAGCCGTTCCCGGCCGGGGCGCAGAGCCACTTGTGAAAGCTGCCGTAGTAAGCGTCACAGCCGAGCTCTTTCAGGTCAACCCGGACCTGACCAGCAGTCTGGGCCCCGTCTATGACCGTAAACAAGCCGCGCTTTCTGGCCTCAGCGCAGAGTTCTTTAACAGGCAGGATGGCTCCGCTTCCGGTGATGAGGTGTGGCACAGCCAGGACCCTGGTTTTCGGACCCATCGCCCGAACAAAAGTTTCTATGACTTCCCGGGGCGATTTTATCGGTTTTCCGAGCGGCAACTGGCGGTAAACCAGGCCACAGCGTTTGGCCTTGAGCAGCCAGCCGGACTCTCCGCCTGGATGTTCCTGGTCGGTGCCCAGGATTTCATCGCCGGGTTTGAGGTCAAGACCGTTTGAGATGTAGTTCATTCCGGCCGTGGCATTCTCGGTCAGGGCGATTTCTCTGGTCTCGCAATTGAGCAGCCGGGCAATCTTTTCCCTTATTTCGGTCCAGGGCTGGTAACCGGAAATCCAGTCAGCCCCGTAATAGTCCCACTCGGCAATCCTTTCGGCCGTCAGCCGCAGGTGGTCTACGACGCGCTTCAGCACCCGGCGGGGCATGGCTCCCAGGGTGCCGGTGTTGAAAAAGACCTGGCCGGGGTCGAGCAGAAATTCTGCTCTGACTTTCTCCCAGAATTCTTTTTCCTGCGTTACCTGCTCTAACATTTTCTCCTCCCGGGTAGTAATTATCAAAAATCTCCCGGAACAACCCGAAACCGACAGGCGGCCCGGGCCGGATTTTCCGGCAGCCATCGGCCTCCATCACAGAGTACCGGCGGACCACACCGCTCCCGGGCTCCTGGCCCCTTCTGGAGCCAATAAGTTTAGCTTATTCTTTCCGACAGTTAAAGCCTGCTTCCCGAAGCCAGGGGCAGATTTCATTTGCCGGTCTTTGATTTAACGGGATCGGGCATCACGGGCAGAGAAAATTTCGATATATATGAACATTCATTCATATATCATCAGCCACCTTTACCATATTGTTAATTCAGCTTGCTTATTCAGCCCGGGTACAATTTTTCTCTCTCAGCAGTCTCTCCGTCTGCTGGCTGCTGTCCTTTTCAATTAAATTTTAACAGCCGGTCGTTTCAGCCCTGCCCCGGATTCAATTGCCTTTCTGGGAATAAGACCTCTCTATGGCCTGGTAAACCAGGGTCCGGAACTTGTTCTGCAGGTCGGCAAGACCGGCCGGCACCGGCAAGACCTGGGTCATAAACACCGCCACCAGTTTTTCTGCCGGGTCAACCCAGTAGGTGGTGAAATAGGCCCCGCCCCAGCCGAAAGAGCCCACACTTCCCGGGAGACCTGAAACTCCCAGGCTCTTTGTCACCCAGAAACCGAGGCCAAAGCCGGTCTTTCCGCCCGAATAAAGCTGCCCGGCCTGGTCGGCAGTCATCAACTCAACTGACTTCGGACTCAGAAGCCGAGACCCGCCCAGCTCGCCCCCATTCTGGAGCATGAGCAGAAACCGCGCGTAATCCTCGGCCGTTGAGACCAGTCCGGCCCCGCCCGAGTAACACTTCCCCGGTCCATAAACGTAAGGGCTTTTGGCCGGGTCTTCGGTCATCCTGAGCTGCCCGTTTTCATCTGAGCCGTAGGACGGGGTAAACCTGGAAACCTTGCTCTCCGGCAGGAAGAAATGGGTATCCTTCATTCCCAGCGGCCCCGCTATCCGCTTTTCCACGAACTCGGTTAGGGTCATCCCGGAAACCACTTCCACCAGGTAACCCAGAATGTCGGTGTTGTAGCCATATATAAATTGCTCGCCCGGCTGGGCATCAAACGGCAGTCTGGCCAGTTTCCTGACCAGCTCGCCGATGGTCATATCTTTATCGCTCAAAAACCAGCCGTGAATTCCGGCTTTAAGGTATTCTTCTCTGGCCGGGCCGTCGCCGTAAGAGATGCCGGCGGTGTGGGTCAGCAGGTCGCGGATGGTAATCTGTCGCCTGGCCGGCACCAGGCTGTAGCCCCTGGCCTCCTTATTTTCGGCCCTGACAGCCACAAAGGTCTCTTTGAATTCAGGAATGTACTTAGAAACCGGGTCATCCAGAAGCAGCTTTCCTTCCTCCATCAACATCATGACCGCCACCGAAGTCACCGCCTTGGACTGGGAAGCTATGCGGAAAATGGCGTTCAGGGGCATCGGGTCCTGCCTGTCGAGCCTGAATTTTCCAAAAGCCCGGTGATAGACAACGCGCCCGTTCCGGGCAACGAGAACCACCATGCCCGGCGCCCCTTTCTGGTCGCAATAATCCTGAAGCACCTGTCCCAGCCGTTCCAGCCGGCTGGCTGACAGCCCGACCTCGCTTGGTCGGGCGGCTGGCAGGCTGGCTGACCAGGCTGAGAGGCTGAAAGCCAGAGCCAGCAAAGAAAGACCGGGAAAGCGGGTAAAAACCCGGAACTTAACTCCCGGAACCTGACCCGGGACTTTTCTTTTTCTGCCGGCAGGCCTTTCTTTCCCGGTTGCTTCTCTGAGAAAAAAGAATGGTAATCTCAAGTTCATGTTGCCTCCTGTTTACAGTTTTATTTCGCAGTCTTTCGCTCATCGAGCTTTATTTTCCCGTTCCTGGAGAACGTGCTTGTCCATTCCTCTTCTCTTGTAATTTCTTGAAAGGCAGGTGGTTCATGACATTGTCGCTTCTATTATCTGACTTTATCCCATCAGACAGACGACTGTCAAAAGCCCGGTCGCACCCGGTCATAAACCGGGCCCGACGATCGTTCCCTGACCAGAATTAAATGACTTTGATTATCACCCGCCAGAAAAAAACACATACTCAATCCGGGCCCTCAACTCCCGTTATTGCCAGATGGTATTGCTCACCACTCCGAAAACCTGAACCCCAGCCAGGCCGCCGTTTCTCACCTTGACTGAGATAAAGTCGCCATAATATACTCACGGTCGTGACCAGGGAAACTCCAGCCCGCATCTGGGAAATAGATTTTCTGCGCGGCCTGGCCATCATCCTGATGGTCGGCTACCACCTGCTCTACGACCTGGGCGATTTTGTCGGCCTGAAAAAATTCCTGGGCTTTTCCACCGACCTGACCACGCCGGCCTGGCTGGTGGCCCAGCATTTTTTTGCCGGCCTGTTCGTTATCCTGTCCGGGATCAGCTCCAACTTCAGCCAGAACAATTTACGGCGAAGCCTGAAATACCTGGCCGTGGCCCTGCTGATAACCGCGGCCAGCTATGTTTTTGACCCGGCCTCGGTCATCCTGTTCGGCATCATCCACTGCCTGGGTGTTTCAGCGCTGATTTACGGTCTGCTCTTCAAGAAATCTAAGGCCGCTGCCTGCCTGGTCTCCGGAACAGTTATAACTGGCCTGAGTTTTCTGCTGCCGGCAGCCCATAAGGCCCTGGCCATAAACTCCAACTGGCTGCTGCCTCTCGGCTTCCACCGCCCGGACTTTGCCTCTTTCGATTATTTCCCGCTTATCCCGTGGCTGGGCGTTTTTTTAATCGGCGCGGCTCTTGGCCGCTGGCTTTATTCATCCCGAAAAAGTCTTCTGGCCCGGCCACTGCCTCCGAACATCTTTAACTGGTGCGGTCGGCACTCCCTCTGGATTTACCTCCTGCACCAGCCGCTAATCCTGGGCGTCCTGTATCTGCTCGGTTACCTGAAAATATAAAGCAGAAAGTCCAGTAATAATTATCCAGGATAATTTGTTGCCATTCATGGCATATCATTACCACGAAATGGCACGACCGGCAGGACTTTTTGGCAGAAGACAACTTTCTGGAATAAGTCCGGAAGAATTCGGCTAAATCTGGCTTAGTAAAACACCCTTCCCCACGTCTGACAAGGTCAAATGACAACCATTTACGGCGACCCGGGCTTAAGCTATGGCTGAAGGAGAAAATCTCAGATGCTCTTCATCAGCTTCTGGAAATCGCTCTTTTTCAGCAGCTTTTCCATTTCGAAGAACTGCTTGAGAAGCTGGTTTACTTCCTGGACCGGGCGGCCGCTGCCCCGGGCTATCCTGCTCCGCCTCCGGCCGTCGATAATCCGCGGGTTTTCCCTCTCGGCCGGGGTCATGGAGTTGATGATGGCTTCGAAATAAATGAGCTTTTTGTCATCAAGGTCCAGGTTGCCCATTTTCTTGAAGGGCCCGGCTCTGGGCAGAAGGTCCAGCAGCCCGGACAGGCTGCCCATCTTTTTTAGCTGCTGAAGCTGCTTGCGGAAATCCTCCAGGGTAAACTGCTGCTTCTTTATTTTCCTGGCGATTTCCTCGGCCTCCTTCAGGTCGGCCGCCTGCTCCGCTTTTTCGATCAGGCTGAGGATATCCCCCATACCCAGAATCCTCGAAGCCATCCGGTCGGGGTGGAAAACCTCCAGCTTGTCGAACTTTTCGCCCACGCCGATGAACTTTATGGGCTTATTGGTTACGTAGACAATGGACAGGGCGGCTCCGCCCCGGGCGTCGCCGTCCAGCTTGGTCAGGATGATGGAGGTCAGGCCTATTTTTTCCTCAAAACCCCGGGCGCTGCGGACGGCATCCTGGCCGGTCATGGCGTCGCCGACATAGATGACCTCGGTGGGTTCCAGGATTTCCCGGACCAGCCTCAGCTCTTCCATCAGCTCTTCGTCTATGTGCAGGCGGCCGGCCGTGTCCACCAGCAGCGGGTCGTAACCGCGATTCCTGGTGAAGGTCATCAGCTCTTTCAGGGCCTCGGCCGGGTTCTTCATCTTCTCGGCCGTCATCTCATAAAAAGGCAGGTTGAGTGATCTGGAGATTATCCGCAGCTGGTCCTGGGCGGCCAGCCTTTTGAGGTCAAAGGACACCAGCAGCGGGTTCCGGCCGAGACTCTTAAGGTGCCTGGCCAGCTTGCCGGCGGTGGTGGTCTTGCCGCTTCCCTGCAACCCGACCAGCATGAAAACCGATGGCGGGTGGCTGGCAAAGACCAGGGGCCTGGCTTCCCGGCCAAGGATTTCGGTCAGCTCATCCCGGACTATCTTGATGAAATGCTGGGCCGGGGTCAGGCTCATCATGACTTCCTGGTTGAGAGCCCTGGCCTTGACCCGGGTTTCAAACTCCTTAACGACCTTATAGTTAACGTCGGCCTCGAGAAAGGCCAGGCGCAGCATCTTCAGGGCTTCGGCTATATTCTTCTCGGTAATTTTGCCTTCGCCCCGGATGTACTTGAGAGTTTTCTGGATTTTCTCAGTAAGCTGTTCAAACATTCATTCCACCTTAGCGCCTTAAATCTTACGCCAGCCTGCCCGCGAGGTCAATCAAACCGGAAAAGGGACTAATCCCCTCCGGAGATAAGCGGTGGTGGTTGAGTATTAACTATTTTCCTGTTAACCGGATGTGCCGGGTCAGATATATGGGTAACACCTGGGGATCTCTGTAAAAGCCATAGTTCTGGATATCTATTATCCTAAAAGAATATGCGATTTACCGGTTATGGCTGTCTTATTTCCCGATCAGTCCGTATCCCCGGTAAAAAAAATCTTTTTTCTCAAAACTCCAGAGTAAAAGTGTCACATATGTATTGACTCCATAACTTGATTGAATTCCGGGCAAACCAAGAGAAAATAAGATTATGATAATTCAGGGCGCTCCAGGATATGGTCTGTTCAGGCTGGCTCATGCCGGGGTGCAGGCTGCAGCAACCCCGGCCGACTATCATCCGGAACTGGAATGATTATAAATCCCCGGCACCCGGAAGTCTGCCCGGGACCCGTTTTCCAACTCCATCCAATTTGCACGCCGCCCCGGGCCAGACCTGACCCTGGCCTGGAGCCGCCCTGAGGGCCATCTGCCAACCCGGGAGTCAAACGGGAATCCGGTCGAAAAGGCGGGTTCATTAAGTTAACCAATTGATTAAAAATAATATCAGTCCGGACCCCGCTTCCATCTTGACAATCCTGCCCGTTCTGGGTAAAGTTTTACTAATTTTGAGGAAGGTGAATAATGGCACAAAAAAACGGTAAGCCTGACGCTTCAGGCCAGGAAAGCCCCTTCAGCTCGAAAATTGACTACGAAGAGCTACGCAAGCTGATAGCGCTCCTCGAAGAGAAAAACCTCACCCAGTTCGAGCTGGAAGTGGAAGGTTTCAAGATAAGGCTCAGTCGCAGCCCGGGCAATGCTGCAGGCCCGGCCCAGGTGGTGTTCACCCCGGCCGTATCCGAATCTGCGGCCAGGATGATGGCAACCAAGGGCGAAATTCCCACCCCGGCCCCGGCCGAAGACAAGAACATACACTACGTAACTTCACCCATGGTCGGAACCTTTTACCGGGCGCCTTCTCCCACCTCGCCGCCCTTCGTGGACATAGGCGACTCGGTCAGGAAAGGCCAGACCCTGTGCATCGTGGAAGCCATGAAGCTGATGAACGAAATCGAGTGCGACGTCAACGGCCTGGTGGTGGACATCCTGGTGGAAAACGGCAAACCGGTAGAATACGGGCAGAGACTTTTTGCCATCAAAGTGAGCGCCTGAGTAACATGTTTTCCAAAATTCTGATAGCCAACCGGGGCGAAATCGCCCTCAGAATCATCCGGTCCTGCAAAGAGCTCGGGATCAAGACCGTGGCCGTCTTCTCTGAAGCCGACCGCAACTCGCTCCACGCCATGCTGGCTGACGAGAGCATTTGCATAGGGCCGGCCAAAGCCTCGGACAGTTACCTCAACATACCAAATATACTGAGCGCGGCCGAGATTACCGGGGCCGAAGCCATCCATCCTGGCTATGGTTTCCTGGCTGAAAACGCCAGGTTTGCCGAAATCTGCCAGAACTCCGGCTTTGTTTTCATCGGCCCGCCGCCGGATATCATCAAGCTGATGGGCGACAAGAACCGGGCTCGTCAGGCCATGAAGAAAGCCGGCCTGCCGGTTATTCCCGGAAGCGACATCATCCTGGAAGACGTGGCCGAGGCCAAGAAAGTTGCCCAGAAGATCGGCTATCCGGTCATAATCAAGGCGGCCGCCGGTGGCGGTGGCAAGGGCATGAGAATCTGCCGTAACGCCGCTCACCTGGAAGAACAATTCCCCATGGCCCAGAATGAAGCCAAGTCCGCCTTCGGCGACCCCTCCCTCTACCTGGAAAAATACATCACCGGGGCCAGGCACATCGAAATCCAGGTCATCGGCGACCACAAAGGAAAAGTCATCGCTTTTGGCGAGAGAGAATGCAGCGTCCAGAGAAAGTACCAGAAAATAATAGAAGAAACGCCCTCACCCTTTATAGATGAGCGCACCAGGGCCAGGATGATTAAGGAGACCCGGGATGCGGCCGAAAAAATCGGTTACCGCAGCCTGGGTACTTTTGAATTCCTGGTTGACGACAGGAAGCGCTTCTATTTCATGGAAGCCAACACCCGGGTCCAGGTGGAGCACCCCATCACCGAGATGGTCTACGGCATAAACCTGATCAAGGCCCAGATCAGGGTGGCCGCCGGGGAAAAGATCAATTTCCCGATGGAACTGGAAATGCGCGGCCATGCCATTGAATGCCGCATCAACGCCGAGGACCCGAATACTTTCATCCCCTCTCCAGGGAAAATAGACTTCCTGGTATTCCCCGGCGGCGAGGGCATCCGGGTGGATTCAGCCGCCTACGCCGGCTGGGAGATACCGCCCCACTACGACTCCCTGCTGGCCAAGATTATCGCCTACGCTCCCACCAGGCCACTGGCCATCGCCAAGATGAAGGCGGCTCTGGAAACCACCACCATCGTGGGTATCAAGACCAACATCCCCCTGTTGCTTAACATTCTTTCCAGCGACGACTTTGTCAAGGGAAACTACAACACCCAGTTTATGGAATATTTCCTGAGCCAGAAAGAAGCGAACCCCGGAGGCTGAAAATCACCAGGGCGGAATGTCTATTCTATATTTTTCTTCCTGAAAATGCCCACCGTAAACTGACCGTCGTTATCGGCATAGACGTTGTCGTTTACCCCGAGATGTAGTCGCCCTTCCAGGGTTATCTCCACTTCGGCCGCCGAGCCGATATAAAAGACAGTGCTCACCTCTTCCCTGATTTCCTCTCCGGTCTCTTCATCCCTGTTAATGCTCAGAACCTTGACCACCCGGCCCACGGCCGCTCCCAGGTTACGGTCGGGCAGGGGTTGTTGCGGCGTTTGCAGGTCCAGTCCTTCCGGACCGCAGCTGGCAACGGGATTACCTTTCTGGAGCGAAATGGAGCCAGAAACCCGGAAGACCAATTTTTCGCCTTCTTTAACATCCAGGCCGGTGTCCACCCAGCCCAGGGCGGCTTTTACCTCCATATGCTTGACCAGCACCAGGTTCTCATCCTGTTCCTGGCAGGCTGCTGGTCTAATTTCCCGGGCTCGGGCCGATAATAAAGATAAAGAAACCAGGATGGCGGTCATAAATATTGAAAATCTGCCGGGCTTCATCTTCCCTTCTCTCTCGCCACTATTTTACTAAACCCGGGCTTAAAATATCCAGCATCGACCGGTGAATGTAACCGTTGCTGGCCACGATATGAGGACTGGACAGGTTGAATTTTTCACCCTCTAAATTGCTGACCCTGCCCCCGGCCTCTTCAACCAGCAGGGCTCCGGCGGCCAGGTCCCAGGGTTTAAGCTTTTTTTCCCAGTAGCCGTCAAAGCGGCCGCAGGCTACATAGCAGAGGTCAAGAGCGGCCGACCCCAGCCGCCGGATGGCCTGGGCCCTGACGGCAAAACTGGCAAAATGGTCAAGGTTATTATCCTGACTTGTCCTGACATCGTAAGGGAAGCCCGTGGCCAGAAGGCTCCTGCCAAGTTTCCTGGTCTTCGAAACCCTGATGGGTTTTCCGTTAAGATAAGCACCCTGACCCCTGGTCGCCGTGTAAAGTTCTTCCCGGCTGGGGTCGTAGACCAGGCCCAGGATGATTTCATTCCTGAAGGCCAGAGCGATTGATACACAGAAAACCGGGAGGCCGTGGGCATAATTGGTGGTTCCGTCGAGAGGGTCAACCAGCCAGAGGTAATCAGAAGCCCGTTCCTGGTGTATTTCTTCCTCGGCCAGGAAACTATGGTCGGGGAAGGCCTGGCCCAGCCGGCTGTATATCATCTCTTCTGACTTCCGGTCGAAGGACGTGACCAGGTCAACCTGTCCTTTGAAGGCCACCCTTTTTTTCTGGTTCAATCCCTGGAGCAGGTAGCGGCCGGCTTCCAGGGCTGCCCGGCGAGCCACGGGCAGAAATATTCTCGGGTTGTCCATGAGAGAATCTTACCAGCTTGGCCAGCTCCAGGCAATAAATTAAACCTTTTGGGCAAAACTTCGTAAAATGAAGTATAATTATGAAAAAATGACTTCCTTGAAGGACACAGAAATGGGTGAAAAAAAAGGCTCCAGGAAGAAGAAAAGATTGATCCTGTTTACCGTGATTATCCTGATAATAGCGGCAGTCATATTCCTGAACCTTCAGGCTTCCCGCGAAAAGGCCATAAAGGTCACCGTGGATAAGGTCAAGAAACAGGACATTACTTCCATAATTTCGGCTTCGGGCGAGGTTAAACCCAAGAAAAACATTAACATCAGCGCCCTGGTAGCCGGACGGATTGTAAAAATAGGGGTAAAAGAAGGTCAGGAAGTGAAGGCCGGTGATTTCCTGCTGCAAATTGACCCGGCCTACTTCGAGGCCCAGGTGGACCGCATCCGGGCCAACATCAACCAGTTCAAGGCAGAGCTGATCAGAGCCGAAGCCCAGTACCGCCGCGACAAGAGCTTTTATGAACGCCAGAAACAGCTTTATGACAGCGCTCTGATTTCCAGGGACCAGCTGGAAGTGGCTCGCGTCCAGTATGAGGTTTCCTCTGCTACTCTCCAGGCTCTCAGGTACCAGATCAAACAGGCCGAAGCCAATCTGAAGAGCACACTGGATGATTTAAAAAAAACAACCTACACCTCGCCCATCGACGGCATGGTGACCAGCCTGAGGGTGGAAGAGGGCGAGGTGGCTATCGTCGGCACCATGAACAACCCCGGCACCATCCTTTTGACCATAGCCGACCTGTCAATTATGGAGGTGGAAGTCGAAGTGGATGAGACCGATGTGGTCAACGTCCGGATAGGCCAGGCTGCCAGGGTGAAAGTTGACGCCTTTCCCGAACAGGTTTTTAATGGCCAGGTCACTGAAATCGGCAGCTCGGCCATGGACAGAACCACCCGGGGCTCACAGGAATCCAGGAATTTCAAGGTGGTCATCACCCTGGAAGATACCGGGCATCAGCTCAAACCGGGGCTGTCGGCCTCGGCCGACATCATAGTGGCTGAAAAGAAGGAAGTCCTGGCAATACCCATTGCCGCCCTGGTTATCAGGGAAACCGGGAAAAACGAGGGAAAAGATAAAACCAGCTCGCCGGCCGCAGAGAAAGCTAAGGAAGTAGAAGGCGTGTTCAGGTTAGAAAACAACCGGGCCAGGTTCCAGCCGGTTAAGAAAGGAATAATGGGAGGGATGATGGTGGAAATAATTTCCGGCCTGGAAGAAGGACAGGAAATCGTGACCGGGCCCTATTCAGCCCTGCGCGACCTGAAGGACGGGAACCTGCTGAAGATGGAAAGGAAATGAGCGATGCCTGTTCTGCCTGCCGATGACGAGTTTATACTGGCCAGGGACCTCAAGAAAATCTACCAGCTGGACAAGCAGCAGGTGGAAGCCCTGCGCGGGGTCAGCCTTACCATAAAGAAGAACGAATTTGTGGCTATCATGGGCCCAAGCGGCTCCGGTAAGTCCACCCTGATGAACATTCTCGGTTGCCTGGATACACCCACTTCAGGCGAGTATTACCTCAACGGGCAGCCGGTCAGCACCCTGACCGAGGACGAGCTGGCCTACATCAGGAATAAAGAAATCGGCTTTGTCTTCCAGGTTTTTAACCTCCTGGCCAGGGCCGATGCTTTCAAGAATGTGGAACTGCCGCTGATCTATGCCGGGGCCAGCAAGGAAGAGCGCCGGGAAAAGGCCCGCCGGGCGCTGGAAATGGTGGAAATGAAAGACCGGATGCATCACCTGCCGGCCGAACTATCGGGAGGTGAAAGACAGAGGGTGGCCATCGCCCGGGCCCTGGTCAACGAGCCGTCCCTGCTGCTGGCCGACGAGCCCACCGGCAACCTGGACAGCCGGACCGGCCAGGAAATTCTAAGGCTCTTTCACAAGATTCACGACAGCGGCAATACCATCATCATGGTCACCCACGACCGCGAGGTGGCCAGCCATGCTCAGAGAATAATCCATATCAGGGACGGAATGATAGAAAAAGAAGAAAAGAAAGGAGACTGGATATGAACTTAGGGCAAAGATTCATCGGGGTTTTTACCGGGCCCAGAGAGACCTTCAGCGGACTGGCCGAAAAGCCGGTCTGGCTGGACGCCATGGTCATAGTTCTTCTGGCCAGCTTTATTTTCGGCTTTCTGATAGCTCCTTACGCCACCCGCGATACGGCCGAGCTCACAGATAACAGCCCCAAAATGAAAGAAACCCTGAGAAAGACTATGGGAGAAGAAGGTTTTGCCAGGTACCTGGACAATCTGCACAAAGAAGCCGAATCTCCCTCTCTGCGTTCCAGGATCCAGAGCGGGTTGAGCGTCGGAATAATGACCCTGATTTCCCTCTTTCTTCAGTCCATACTGCTCCTGGTCCTGGGACGCCTGGTCTCCGGCTCGGTCCAGGGCAACTACCGCCAGCTGCTCAGTGCCATGTTTCATGCCAGTTTCATTAATGCTGTCCTGGGGAATGCCCTGCGCTTTTTCCTGATAACCGCCAAGCAGTCGGTATACAAGATTTCCACCGGCCTGGCGGTGTTCTTCCCGAAACTGGAATTCAATTCCACCCCCTTTATCATCCTTAACAATATAGACCTGTTCCAGCTGTGGGTATTCGGTATCCTGGGCTATGCCCTGTCGGCCATATTCAAGGTTGACCTGAAAAAATCCCTGTTCATTTCCTACCTTTTCTGGGCGCTTAAGGCCGCCGTCAATATAGCCCTGAACATCTGGGGGATGGGTCGCTACCAGTAAGGCGACAATGGTTGACAACCCGGCCAGGCCTCTATAAATTAAGGCTATGGCTGAGCCTTCAGAAAAAAACAACCAGAATAGCTATCTCCCTTTTTACCTGTTCCATCTCTGGGAAAACCAGAAGACCGGCCGGTTGTTGATCAACCCCGGTCCTTACGCAAAACAGTTCTGCCTGGTCAGGGGAGAGCTAACCCCGGTTAAAAAATATTTCCCGGAAAAGGATTTTCTGGACTGGCTTCAGGAAACCGGGAGAATAGAGCCCCCGCTGAGGCTGAACCGCCAGCTCATCGGGGCCGATAACATCAGCTCGATTCTGGCGGTGCTTATCGAGCATGGCTTCCTGCCGGCCCGGGAAGCCCTGGACCTGACCGCCGAGTTCCTGGCCGCCAAGCTGCTTGATTATTTTAACCTGCCCCCGGTCCGGCTGCTGTTCGAGGAAGAAGAAATTCCCGGAGAGGAAATTATCGTCAGGGGCCTGTTCACCCCCGATCTGATCCTTCGAGGCTTCCGGCAGATTTCCCGTCCGGAACACCTCTTTAGGTGGTTGCCCGCAGAAAGAGAAACCATCATGCGCCAGACGCCGGCTTACACCCGAAAACTTGACCTGAAAAGTCCTGAGCTCTATCTCTGGAACCAGCTCCAGATACCGCAGAGTTTCGGCCAGCTGCTGCAGAAATCCTGGCTGGGACCGACCGAGACCAGGAAAACCCTCCTGGCCCTGGCCTGCCTGAAGCTGGTGGATTTTAACGTCAACCAGGCCTCCCTGGAAAATAACAGTCGTACCTGCCTGCCTGACCTCGAAAAAAGCCTGCTGGCCTTCAACGAAAAGAGTGCCTTTATCTATCGCTACGTGGCCAAGCAGCTGGGCCCTGTGGCCTTTAGCCTGATAGAGAAATGTTACAGGGAAGCTCAGGAATACCTGGACCCCATCTTCCGCAACCTGGAAATCAGGCCGGATGGAAGTTTCGAGCCCCGGGCCATGCTCAAGATGAGCCTGAACGACCTGAGCCCGGAAGACAAGAAAAACCTGCTTCGTGGTTTTGACGAGATTTTGGCCGCCGAGCTGCTGCTGGTAAAGAAAAACCTCGGCAGCCAGCACGAGGAAACCGTGGCCAGGTACCTGGCCAGAAGCGGGGAGCTGGCATGAAGCGAAAGCAGTTGCTGGGACTTCTGGTTATCCTGAGCCTGATATTCATATATCTGTTTCTCAGGGCGAGCCTTGGACGTTAAATCCCGTAACCTTCTGATTATTGTTGGACCTACTGCCGTCGGAAAAAGCGAGACCGCCCTCTACCTGGCCGGGAAGTTTTGCGGCGAGGTTATAAGCTGCGATTCGATGCAGGTCTACCGGGGGTTCGACCTGGGCACGGATAAGCCTGGACCCGAAGCCAGAAAAGCAGTGCCCCACCACCTGATCGATATCATCGAGCCCGAAGAACAGTTCTCGGCCGCCGACTTTGCCCGCCTGGCGGTAGAGACCGCGGAACAAATAGTTGCCCGGGGACGACTGCCGATGGTGGTCGGGGGAACCGGTCTTTACCACAGGGCCCTGGTGGAAGGGCTGTTTCCCGGACCGGGCCGGGACCCGGAACTGAGGAAAAAGCTACGCCAGGAAGCCGAGAGGGTCGGACTGCTGTCTCTTTATGAGCAATTAAAAGAAGTGGACCCGGACTATGCCGCCCGGATTACCCCATCTGACAGCATCAGGATTATCAGGGCTCTTGAGGTCTATTACCTGACAGGTGTGCCTCTATCCAGGCAATTCCTCCAGACCAGGTCGCCGGCCAGAGAAAGGGGTTTCAATCTTGTCCAGATTGGTTTAAAATTAGAAAGGAAAGAACTTTACAGTAGAATAGAAGCCCGGGTGGAGCGAATGTTCGCCCTGGGCCTGGTGGAAGAGGTCAGGAACCTGCTGGCCCGGGGAGTGCCAGAATCAGCCACTCCCTTCAAAGGCCTCGGCTACCGGCAGGTTCTGCAATACCTGCGACAGGAAATAACGCTGGAAGAAGCGATTGAAAAGACCAAGCTGGAAACCAGGCACTTCGCCAAGAGACAGCTGACCTGGTTCAAAAAGTCGCCCGGGATAACCTGGTTTGAAGCCCAGGACCGACCCGGGCTGAAAAAATTCGTGGAAACGAACCTGGGCTTATAAAAGTATGGAAAAAGCAATTCTGGTTAACCTGGCCGTTTCCAGGAAAGACAGGGAGGCAGCGGCCGAATCCCTGGCCGAACTGGCCGGGCTGGCTGTTTCGGCCGGAGCCACGGTGGTGGAGAAAATTTATCAAACCCGGAATGCCATCAGTTCCAGGTTTTTCATAGGCGAGGGCAAGGTGGAAGAGCTGGCCTCCCTGGTGGAAAAAACCGGGGCCGACCTGGTGATTTTCGACGCCAACCTGACCCCGGTTCAGCAGCGAAGCCTGGAAGAAGTCCTCAAGGTCAAGGTGCTGGACCGGACCCAGGTTATCCTGGACATCTTCGCCCAGAGAGCCCGCAGCAACGAAGGCAAGCTGCAGGTAGAACTGGCCCAGTTAACTTACCTGCTGCCCAGACTGAAAGGGCGAGGCCAGGCCATGTCCAGGCCGGGCGGCGGCATAGGGACCAGGGGTCCGGGCGAAAAGAAGCTGGAAGAAGACCGGCGTCGAATCACTGACCGGATTACCAGAATAAAAAAGGAAATCGATAGCCTTCAGAAAAGGCGGTCCCGGCAGAGAGAAGGCCGCCGCAAATCCCCCGTGCCCACCGTTTCGCTGGTCGGATATACCAGCGCCGGGAAATCAACCCTGTTCAACCAGCTGACCAGGGAGAGCCGTTACACCTCGCCCCATCTCTTCGCCACCCTGGACCCGATGGTCAGGCGGGTGACCTTTTCCGACGGATTTTACTTTTTCCTTTCGGACACCGTAGGATTCATCAAGAAGCTGCCGGTGGAACTGATTTCGGCCTTCAGAGCCACCCTGGAGGAAATCAGAGAAGCCGACTGCCTGCTGCACGTGGTGGATACCACCTCGGCCGAGGCCCTGGACCAGGCCGCCGCGGTCGAACGCATCCTGGAGGAGCTGGAGATTTCCGGGCTCCCGGTCATAAAAATATTCAACAAAATAGACCTGCTCCCGGAAAATGAAAAGAAAGAACTGCTGGCAGCCAACAGAGAATCCGGCAATTCACCCCTTTACGTTTCGGCCCTGAGCGGGGAGGGGCTGGAACGGCTCAAAGGCCGCCTGCGGCGAATGCTGTTTGAAAATTACGAGACCTTCAGGCTGCGCATTCCCAGGACCAGGGCCGAGCTGGCCAGCTCCCTGGCCCGGCAGGCCATCATCCTCACCCGGACTGAAACCCAGGAAGGCTGGGAATACCAGGTGGCGGCTGACCGCAGCCGGGTGTTTCCCTATCTCCCCTACCTCCAGAAAGGAGAGTCGCCATGAACAAGACCCGAATGGTAGCAATCCTGGCCCTGGCCGGGCTGGTCTTTCTCCTGAATGCCTGCCTCAACCTGCCGCTCAAAACCGAGTATGCGCCGCCAGCCTTTCACCTGGAAAATCCCCAGCCGGTTGTTCTGGCCCAGCTCAGCCTGAACGAAAGGCTGGCCTTTGAAGAGGGATGGAAAAGCCTGAAACAGGGAAACATCGACCGGGCCAGAAAAGAGTTCGGCAAGCTCGACCGCCAGAATGCCTTTTTCAACCTGGGCGAAGGTTACTGCCGTCTTTACGAGCAGCAGCTCTCCGACTCCGAAGCCTTTTTTCAAAAAGCCCTGGAGCTCAACCCCGACCTGATTTCAGCCCGAATAGGACTGGCCATCGTCTACGAGCAGCTTGATAACCAGGAGAAAGAATTCCTGCAACTGCGCGAAATCCTTAAAAAAGAACCGGACCACAACTGGGCCAAACCCAGGTTTGAAGACCTGCGTTCCCGGATGACCGGGGCCCTGATGCAGGAGGCCCGGAGCTGGCTGGAAAAGAAACGGCCGGACCTGGCCCGTGAAGCCCTGCTTAAAGCCCTCTTCTATTCGCCGGAGCTGGCTGAGGCTCACCTGCAGCTGGCCCGCCTCTACCGCAGCGAAAAGAAATTCGCGCAGGCCCTGACCCATTACCAGGCTTTATACAACCTGCTCCCCAGGGACAGGCAGGTCCTTAAAGAATATGCCGAGACCCTGGAAGCCAGCGACGATTTGAGCAAGAGCCTCGACATCTATGAGAGATTGAAAGAACTGGACCCCGGAGACAAGAAGGTACAGGAAAAAGTCGAATTTCTTAAAAATTCCCTGGGAATAATCGAGTTGCCGAGCATGTATAACGAGATAACCGGTTCCCAGGCCATTACCAGGCAGGACCTGGCCGCCATCCTGGCCGTTAAGTTCAACCAGTTTCTGCCCCAGCCGGCCACCCCGCCGATCATCGTTGACATTTCCACCAGCTGGGCGGCCCGGTTTATCATCAGGGTCGTTGCCGTCAGGTTGATGGATAAATATGACAACCATACCTTCGAACCGACCCGGCCAGTTACCAGGGCCGAGCTGGCTGACGCCTTTTCCCGGCTGATCAGTTACCTGAAAGGCAAGGGCAAAAAACTGGTCCCGATAGTCCCGCCAGAAAAAGTCCAGATCAACGACATTCCGGCCGATAACTATTACTACCAGCCGGCAATAAACATGATTGCCTACCAGTTGATGGAACTGGCCGGCCAGAAGCGATTCAACCCCGACCAGCCCGTTTCCGGAATTGAGGCTTTAAGAATTGCCGATATTCTGCTAAACTTGGCTAAATGACAAAGACGGCAGAACCGATGGACGAAACCGCCAGACAGACGGTCGAGCTGAAATCAGGTTTCGGAACCATTCCCAATTACCTGACGCTGGTCCGGATCTTGCTGGTTCCGGTCTTCGTGATGTTCCTGCTTAAAAACAAGCAGACCGAAGCCTTCCTGGTCTTCCTGGCCGCCGGGCTGACCGACGTGCTGGACGGTCTGGCCGCCCGCATCTGGCATCAGCATTCGGTAGCCGGTCTCTGGCTCGACCCGCTGGCCGACAAGCTGCTCATCTTCAGCAGCTTTTTCCTGCTGAGCATCCCCGAATTTGCCCATCCCAATACCATGCCCTGGCGGGTCTTCTGGGTGGTCTTTGGCCGGGACCTGTTAATTGTCATCGGGGCCGCCGTTCTTTACTTCCTGAAGGTCAGGCAGAGTTTCCCGCCCACGCTCCTGGGAAAAACCAGCACTGTCTGCCAGGTCTTGACCGTCCTGAGCGTTTTGTTCTTTAACTTTCTGCAAAGGGAAACCGGCCTGCTGGGCTGGCTGTATGACCTGACGGTCCTGGCCACCGTGCTCTCGGGTCTTCAGTATATCCGGGTAGGCTTTTCAGCGCTCAGAAGAAGATAAAATTTCAGTTATTATCCCTTCAAACCGTGCTTTCCAGGGGGCGAGGTCATAATGCCTCTTAACGTGCTCGCTGGCTGACAGGCCCATCTGGCTGCCCCTTTCCGGATTTTTTATAAGGATTCCCAGGAAAGCACCAAGCTGGGCATAATCCCGGTAATCAAAAACAAAACCGGTGCGGCCGGCTATGACCAGCTCGGAAGCCGCACCTCTTTCCACCACAACCGGGACCCGGGCCAGCCCGGCCTCCAGCACCACCCGGCTCAGCGGGTCAAAGCCCGGGAAGATCACCGCCGCCCGATAGCTTCTCCACTTAGACTGGAGCGCGGAAAAATCGGGGAATTCCAGTTCCAGACCATGTCCGGCAAATTCCAGGCGCAGGCCGTCTTCAAGCTTCCGCCGGCTGGTCTCGCTCAGACCGGGGAAAAATATGGAAACCGTCTGGAAAGGCCAGCAGCCGTTGCTGATGCTGGACTGGACTTCACTCAGGGAGCGAACCGCTTCTCTTACTCTTTTCAGGTCGGGCCCGCTGAAAAACATGGCCACGGCTGCAGGCGGAGAGACTGAGCCTTCAGCTGTTAACCCGCTCTCAAACCGCCCGGCATCTATGGCTGGAGGCAAAACCATTGATTTTTCCCTGGTCCTTTTCCGCCGGAACATTTCGGCGGCCAGGGAAGATTCCAGCAGAACTTTCAGCGACAGGTCGTTGGCCAGGCGGCTGGCCAGCCACCGGCCCCAGAAGAAATTCAACCAGTTGGTCCGGCCGGCGAGCACTTCCCTTATCATCCAGATATGACTTACCCCTTCCTGTCGGGCGGCCAGGGCCCCGGTCCAGTTGATAAAGGACAGGCTGACCACCAGTTGCACCTTCTTTTTTCTGATAACAGCCGAAATCCGGACGAAACTGCCGAGATTATAAACCCAGGCCAGAGGCTGCCGCCATAATTCACTGAAATCAGTCAGGTAATTATGGCTCTTGATGACACTGGCAGGCACCCCCGCTGCAGTGGCCAGGGCCACCAGCCGGCCATCGGCCGGAAAAATCAGCCCGGCGGAAAAAGGCTTGTCACCCGGGGTTCTGAGATAATCGAGCATCTGGCATTCGCCGCTGCCGAACTCCCCCGAGCCGGCAACAAATAAGACCTCGGGCTTTTTTTCCAGGTTCAAAAATACCTCCTGGCCTCCGGCCAGCAGGGGCAGTAAAGTTACACCAAGATTTTATTCTCCTGTGATATTAAGTCAAGCCATCCATCCACTCATATCAACCACACTTGTGGCTGAAGAGCGGCCAGACTGAGATTGCGCTTTTTCGCTTCCGGAACGAAGGCTGAAATGTCCATTAAAATTTTCCGCCCGGTACAGACCGGGAGCTGGAAATAAAATCAGGCGATAACTGTTTCAATTTTTTATTGAATTAAAGCCGCGGCCGGTGTTATCATCGTTCAGTAAAAAGAATAACAAGAAGGAGTTATCGATGCCCGACAGGAAAGTTTTTAATCGCCTGGCCAGGAGGCTTGAAAGTTTTCGCGACCAGATGGTCGAACTCCAGATGAAGCTCTGCGCCATTCCGGCCATAGCTCCGGCCAGCGGCGGAGAGGGAGAAGCCCGGAAGGCGGAATTCCTTGAATCCTACCTGCGGGAGATGGGTATTACTGACCTCAAAGTCATCAGGGCCCCGGACGTTGAAGCTCCCTCCGGCTACCGCCCGAACATCCTGGCTTTCTACCGCGGACGCAACTCCAGCCGGACCATCTGGGTTATGTCTCACCTGGACGTGGTCCCGCCGGGAGAGCTATCCCAGTGGCGCGGAGACCCTTTTAAAGCCTGGGTGGAAAAAGGCCGCATTTACGGACGCGGCGTGGAAGATAACCAGCAGGACCTGGTGGCTTCCATCTTTGCGGTTAAAGCCCTGATTACCGAAAACCTGAAGCCTTCGTACGACGTCGGCCTGGCCCTGGTAGCCGACGAGGAGACCGGGAGTAAAAAAGGCATTGAGTACGTGCTGAACAATACCGAAGTCTTTCGTAATAATGACCTGATTATCGTCCCGGACGCCGGCAACAGCCAGGGTACGATGATTGAGGTGGCTGAAAAATCCATCCTCTGGCTGAAGGTCAGAACCCTCGGCCGCCAGGCTCACGGCTCAACGCCGGAAAAGGGAATCAACAGCTTCAAGGCAGCCAGCTTCCTGATAACCGAACTGCAGAGACTCTACCGGATATTTGATAAAAAGGAGCGGTTGTTCAATCCGCCCATTTCCACCTTCGAGCCTACCAAAAAAGAGGCTAACGTGCCCAACATCAACACCATTCCCGGAGAAGACGTGTTTTACATGGACTGCCGGGTCCTGCCCGTGTACAGTGTTGAAGAAGTCCTGAAGAGGGCTGGAAAAATTGCCTCCGGCGTTGAAAAGAAATTCAGGGTCAAAATTGAAATAGACATCGTACAGAAAGCTCCGGCCGCTCCCCCGACCTCTCCCCGGGCTCCCGTGGTCCAGGCCCTGAAGAAAGCGGTCCGGGATGTTTACCACAGAGAAGCCCGGGCCATGGGGATCGGTGGCGGAACAGTGGCCGCCCTTTTCCGCCGGGCCGGGTTCCCGGCCGCCTGCTGGTCCAGGCTGGATGAAACGGCTCACATGCCCAATGAGTATTGCATAATTGACAATATGGTGGGCGATGCCAAGGTGTTTGCCCACATTTTCGTCCAGGAGTGAGGCGGAGGATGACAGAGGGAGCTTCGCTGATTCTGGTTCTGACCACTTTTCCCGAAGCCGAAAAGGCCAGAGAAGCCGCCCGGATTCTGCTTGAAAACAAACTGGTCGCCTGCTGTACCATCATTCCGGGAAAATCACTCTATACCTGGCAGCAACAAACCTGTGAAGAAGCCGAAGTTATGATGCTGATCAAGACCAGGGCCTCGTTGTATGCCGGGCTGGAGAAAAAAATCAAAGAAATCCACCCCTACCGGGTGCCCGAAATCATCGCTCTACCGGTAGTCGCAGCCAGCGAGGACTATTCGGACTGGGTCAAAGAGGTAACCGGGGAATAAGAACTGCGCCTTGAAGCCCTGATGGCTACCCGGATGGTGTTGAGGTTAATGCTGACCGTTTCCTCAACCTCCGCTGTGTAGCCGCCGCCCAGGACAATGGCCACCGGTATATTCAACTTCCTGGCATTTTCTATCACGATTCGGTCTCGCTTTTTCAGGGCCTCAGCTGAAACGTCCAGTCCGCTCAGCATATCCCCCCGGTAGGGGTCGGCCCCGGCCAGGTAGACAACCAGGTCAGGCCTGAATTCCTGGTAGATCCCGGGAAAATGGGGCCCGAGGGCCTGAAGATAGTCCAGGTCGTCATCTCCGGACCACAGCCCAACATCCAGGCTGCTGGGCGGTTTTTCCGAGGGGTAGATGTCCATCTGGTGGATGGAAAAAGTGAAGACGTAATCTTTCCTGGCAAAAATGTAGGCCGTGCCGTTGCCCTGGTGCAGGTCGCAATCGACCACCAGGGCCCGGCTTATCCTGCCGGTCTTTTTCATTTTTTCTATGGCCACGGCGATGTCATTGAACAGGCAAAACCCCTCGCCATGGTCGGGGAAAGCATGATGGAAGCCGCCTCCCAGATGCACGGCCAGCCCGGTCTTCAGGGCCTCCTCCACGGTCTGGATGGTGCCGCCGGTCATCAGCAGGAAAAACCTGACCAGGTCCAGCGAAAAGGGCAATTCCAGTGCCTGCAGCTCGAGTGAAGACAGGCTACAGCTCATGACCTTTTTTACGTACTTCGGAGTATGGACGAGGAGCAGGTCCTCCTCGCTGGCCGGACTGGCCTGGATGAAATCACCGGGTTCGGCCCCGAGAGCAATCACCCGCTCGTACAGAAGGCGGTACTTCTTGACGGGAAAGATATGCTGTCCAAGGTCAGCCATCCAGTATTCATTGCTGAAGACGAACTTGAAGGGTAGCTTCCAGCCCAATAGAGATAGCACCGAATCGAAAAAATCTGGCATTTTTAATTAAGATACCAGAAAACAGCATCTCTTAAAAGGATTTAATTCAGGCTGCCCACTCCACCCGATCTTCGAAAGACTGCCTGTGCTCAGGCAGGCTGAATGCAAAAAAAAAGGCCCCGGACTGGTGGTAGTCCGGGGCCAAGGAGCGGTCAGTTCAGTTATTTACGGGCCTTCCGGCTCTTACCGCCAGTTCTGGAAACCTTTTTTTCTTTCCCGGCCAGCGGTTTTTTGACCGGCTCTTTTCCGGCCGCGGTTTTTACTCCGGCCATCTTTTCCTGGAGGGCTATCTGGGCGGCTGCCAGGCGGGCTATCGGTATCTGATAGGCAGAGCAGCTGACATAATTGAGCCCGACCTGGTGGCAGAAGACAATTGACCTGGGGTCACCACCGTGCACGCCGCAGATACCGACTTTAAGGTCAGGCCTGGTAGACCGGCCTTTTTCCACCGCCCACTTCATCAGCAGGCCAACCCCTTTCTGGTCCAGAGTCTCGAAAGGATCGTCAGGCCAGAGACCGTGGTTGAGGTAATAGTTCAGGAACTTGGCGCTGTCGTCGCGGGAGATGCCGTAGGTGGTCTGGGTCAGGTCGTTGGTGCCGAAGGAGAAGAACTCAGCTTCTCTGGCCACCTCTTCAGCGGTCAAAGCGGCCCGCGGGATCTCCACCATGGTGCCCACGGTGTACTTGAACTTTACACCATGTTTCTTCATTACCTCGTCGGCCACCCGGTTAACGATGGCTTTCTGGTTGGCCAGCTCCAGGACATCGCCCACCAGAGGAATCATAATTTCCGGAAAGACCTTATGTCCCTCTTTGATCAACTCGCAGGCTGCCTCGAAAATGGCCTGGGCCTGCATTTCGGTTATCTCCGGGTAAGTGATGCCAAGGCGGCAGCCGCGGTGGCCGAGCATGGGATTGAATTCGGACAGGGCTTTAACCCGGGCCAGGAGTTTCTCCAGCTCGGCGATCTTTTCGGAGGAACCGCTGGTCGCTTTAAGCACAGCCAGTTCGACCATCAGGTCTTCCTTTCTCGGCAGGAATTCATGGAGAGGCGGGTCAATGGTCCTGATGGTCACCGGATGGCCTTTCATTTCCTTGAAAAACTCGTAGAAATCCTGCTTCTGGAAGGGCAGCAGTCTGGCCAGCGCCTGGCGTCTGGCTTCTTCGGTTTCGGCCATGATCATTTCTTTGACTATCGGCAGGCGCTCCGGACCGAAGAACATGTGTTCGGTCCTGGCCAGGCCGATGCCTTCAGCTCCGAAAGCGAAGGCCACCCTGGCATCCTCCGGGGTATCGGAGTTAGCCCTGACTCCAAGCCGCCGGGATTTATCGGCCCAGGAGAGCAGCCTAAAAAAATACTGGTAAAGGCTGGATTCTTCCGGTTTCAGGCTTCCTTTAACCACCTGCAGAATCTCCGAGGGCCTGGTGGGAATTTCACCTTCCAGCACCTCGCCGGTTGAGCCGTCAATCGATATCCACTGGCCTTCGCTGAACTTGCGATCGCCGATGTAGAAGGCCTTCTCTTCCTCGTGAACCTTGATACTGCCGCAACCGACCACAGCCGGCTTGCCCATCTGGCGACCGACCACGGCCGCATGGGAGGTCATGCCGCCGGTAGCGGTCAGAATGCCCTGGGAAGCGCTCATGCCGTGGATATCATCGGGGGAAGTTTCCTCCCTGACCAGAATAACCTTCTTGCCTTCTCTGGACCAGGCCACGGCCTCGTTGGCAGTAAAAACGATCTGCCCGGTAGCGGCGCCAGGCGAAGCAGCCAGGCCCCTGGCCAGGACGGGATGCTTGGCTTTCTCCTGGAGGTCAAAAATCGGGTGGAGCAGCTGGTTCAGGGCTTCCGGTTCGACTTTGAGCAGGGCCTGCTCCCTGTTGATCAGCCCTTCTTCCACCAGGTCCACCGCAATCTTGACCGCAGCCATGCCGGTCCTCTTGCCGTTTCTGGTCTGGAGCATGTAAAGCTTGCCTTCCTGGATGGTAAACTCAAAATCCTGGACATCACCGTAGTGCTTTTCCAGCCTCTTGACCACGGTCACCAGTTGTTTGAAAACCGCCGGCATTTCTTTTTCCAGGTTCTTCAGCGGGGCGGGCGTCCTGATTCCGGCCACCACGTCCTCGCCCTGGGCATTAACCAGGTATTCGCCGTAGAGTTCCTTCTCTCCGGTAGCCGGGTTGCGGGTAAAGCCGACCCCGGTGGCCGAGGTCGGGCCGTAATTGCCGAAGACCATCTGCTGGACGTTGACAGCTGTTCCGAGATAGTCGGGGATGTGGTACTTGCGGCGATAGGTAATGGCCCGGGGATTGTGCCAGGACTTGAAGACAGCAGCGATAGCCAGCTTCAGCTGTTCCAGGACATCCTGGGGAAATTCCCGGCCGGTCTCGGCCACCACCAGTTTTTTGTAACCGGCTATCACCTCTTCCAGCATGCTGTCAGTAAGCTCATGGTCATACTGGACCTGGCCGGCTTCCTTCCTGGCCCTGAGAATTTCTTCAAATTTCTTCTTGGGAATATCCAGAACCACGTCGCCGAACATGTGGATCAGGCGGCGGTAGCAATCGAGGGCAAAGCGCCGGTTCCCGGTTTTCCGGGCCAGACCCTCAACCGTCCGGTCGTTCAGGCCCAGATTCAGGATTGTGTCCATCATTCCGGGCATGCTGAACTTGGCTCCCGACCTGACCGAAACCAGGAGGGGGTTAACCGGGTCGCCAAATTTCAGCCCGGCGGCTTTTTCCAGCCTTTTCAGGGCGGTCATCACCTGCTTTTCCACGTCCTTCGGGAGCTTGTTTCCTGCCTTAAAAAACAGGTTGCAGACTTCGGTGGAAATTGTAAAACCGGGTGGAACGGGCAATCCGATGCCGGCCATCTCGGCCAGGTTAGCGCCCTTGCCGCCGAGGATGTCCTTCATGTCCTTGTTGCCTTCAGCCACACCGGGTCCGAAGAAATAAACGAATTTTTTTGCCATAATACTTACTCCTTCCAACAGCTTAGTAAATTCAAGAAAATATACACTTTCAGAGGAAAAATTTCAAGGACGATGACTGCCAGATATGTAAAATATCAGATTAATCTAAGAGGTTTTCTTAAGCAGGCAGAAATCATTGGCCGGAGAAAAAAGCAGAACAAGTGACATGGCCAGCCAGATTGAGTCTTCCAGAATCAACCAGAGATTGGCCTTTCGGCTGAAGGTGCCGAAACAGCCGCAGTCCACGTCAATGCCCCTGACCATGGTTATTGCCACCAGCACGATAAAAAAGACCAGGAGACCGCTTATGAGCAGGGCGCTGGAGCGGGGGAAGACGCCGATTATAAGGCAGACTCCGGCTATAAGCTCCACCCAGGGCAGGACGATGGCCGTCAGAAAGCTCAGGGACTGGCCCACCAGGCGGTAATTCCTGACATCCTGGGCGAAGGCCAGCGGGTCGGCAATCTTGGTCACTGCCGCCCAGATAAACACCCCGCCAACAATAAGCCGGAGGAGCATGAGAAAATATTTATTCCTGAATAGCGTCATCTTCTTTTTCCACAGGCAGCCCGGCCGCCACCCATTCTTCCCAGCCGCCGCTGAAAACCCTGAGGTCGCGGAATCCCCGCTCGTGAAGAAGTCGGGCCAGGTTAAGGCTGGTCAGGCAGTCCCTGCCCTCGCAATAGATTATAAGCGGTTGGCCAGGTTTGAGACGGTCCAGGAGTGAGGAATTACCGCCCTTTACTTCTTCCAGGGGAACCGAAATCGAGCCCGGGATGTGTCCTGACCTGAACTCTGGAACTGAGCGACTGTCCACAATCAGGGCTGCTTGATTATGCCAGAGTTCTTCCATCTCGGGAAGAGTTATAAACACCAGCCCGGGATAGTCTTCCCTTGAGAAGAAGGCCTGTCGGTATTCACCCCGAAGGAATTTCCTTATAAGACCTGAATTGCTGACTGTCCCGATAAACAGAGAAAGAGCAAGAATTATTAATATACCTTTCCAGGTTTCCCTGTCCCTGAGAATCTGTTGAAGTTTCATCCGGAATCAGCCAAATAATTTCTGGTATTTCTCCAGTCCCTGGCGCAGGATTTCAATGGCCTCCACCAGGTCCGCTTCTTTAAGGACGTAGGCGATTCTCACCTCGTCCAGGCCGCGTCCGGGAGTGGCGTAGAAACCCGGCCCCGGAGCCACCATGACCGTCTTATTATTGAGTGAAAAATCGGTCAGCATCCACTCCGCAAAATGCTCGGAGTCTTTAACCGGAAGCCGGCAGATTACGTAGAAAGCGCCCTGGGGCTTTCTGAGGAAAACCCCCGGGATGGAAGCCAGGCCATCGTAAAGAATGTTGCGACGCCTCTGGTATTCCTCCCGAACAGGACCAAAGTAGTCCAGGCCCATGCGGTAGGCGGTCAGGGCGGCATACTGTTCAACCGAGGGCGGACAGAGGCGGGCCTGGGCAAATTTCAGGATGGCCTGGTAAATTTCCTGGTTCCTGGTGACCACCGCCCCGATCCGGGCCCCGCAGCAGCTGAAGCGCTTGGAGATGCTATCGACCACGATCACCCGGTCCTCAATTTCTCCGAATTCCAGGATGCTTTTGTGGCTCAACCCGTCATAGACAAATTCTTTATAGACTTCGTCGCCTATCAGGAACAGGTCGTACTTCTTTACCAGTTCTACCATCCGCCGGAGCTCTTCCCCGGTATAAACTGTGCCGGTGGGGTTATTGGGCGAACACAGGAGAATAGCCCTGGTACGGGGCGTAATCAGGGCTTCGACCTGCTCGGAAGCGGGCAGCCTGAAACCATCTTCAACTTTAAGCGGCAGGGGCACTATTCTGACGTCGGCAAAAGTGGCATAGCCATTGTAGTTGGTGTAGAAGGGTTCGGGGATGATGATCTCGTCTCCCGGGTCGGCCACAACCGAAAAGGAAAAATGGATGGCTTCCGAACCGCCGATGGTTATCAGAACGTTATCGGCCGACAGCTTTATCCCATATCCGCCAAAGTAATCGGCTATAGCCTGCCGCAGCTCCTCAAAGCCCTGGGACGGTCCGTAACTCAGGATGGGCCCGTTGTACTGGTGAAAGGCCTTGATTATCGGCTCGGGGGTCGGGATGTCGGGGTCGCCGATGTTCAGGTGGAAAATGTGAATGCCTCTTTTTCTGGCCTGGTCGGCAAAGGGTTTAAGCTTGCGGATGGGCGAAGCCTGTATTTCTTTAGCCCGGCGGGATATAAACATGGATGAGTCCTCCTGGAAGTTATTATTAGTTTTAATTATAAAAAATCGGCCCGGCTAAAACAACTTTTTATTCTTCGCAATGCCCCTTGCTGACAGCTCACCCGGGCTTCATTCTTTCCACTCTCATTTTCTAAAATTAACTTGCCTCACCCGGGTGGTTATCGCCGGCCAGTCCTAAAAAGCAGAAAATTTGCTATCAGACCATTTTTCTGGTATTTAATTCAGGAATGCCGGCACCGCGAATATTTTCCAGGACCAGGCAAGAATGGTTATAGACAGACAGGCCAGGCTGGTTGAGGTTGAAAGCTGGGGCGATTACTTTCTTTTCACCTTTTATTCGCCTGAAATCGCCCGTCAGGCCCAGCCCGGGCAGTTCTTGATGATAAAGGTTTCCGAGAACACCCAACCGCTGCTCCGGCGGCCCATAAGTTTGCACAATGCCGAAGAGAACCAATTACAGATTTTCTTCCAGGTAGCCGGGACGGGCACCAGGTTGCTGTCGATGAAAAAGCCTGGAGAATCCATAGACCTGCTCGGGCCGCTCGGAAAGGGTTTTAGCCTTCAGCCCGAATTAAGCGGCAGGGAGATTTTCTGCGTCGGCGGTGGCCGGGGTATCGCCCCCCTTTACTACCTGGCCAGGAAGCTTCGATCCAGCGGGGCCCGGCCGGTTATTTTTTACGGGGGCCGGAGCCGGACTGACCTCCCGCTAAAGAACAGGCTGCAAACGACCGGCTTTGAAGTCCTGGTTTCCACCGATGACGGCAGCGACGGTTTTCCTGGTCTTGTCACCTCGCTGGTCGAAGCGGAATTGAAGAAAAGGCAGCCCGCCTATCTCTATGCCTGCGGACCGGACCCGATGATGGAAAAGCTGGCTGAAATCTGCCGCCGGAAAAACCTGGAGGCCCAGTTTTCACTGGAATCAATCATGGGCTGCGGTTTCGGCGCCTGCTGGGGATGTGTCAGGAAAATCCGGAGGAACGGCCAGGAAAAATACCTGAAGGTCTGCCAGGATGGACCGGTCTTTCCACTTGAAGAAATAGTCTGGCAGGAGAGCAACGATGGTTGACCTGTCAGTCGACCTGGGTTTCCTGAAGCTCAAAAACCCGGTCATAGCCGCCAGCGGGACTTTCGGCTACGGCCTGGAATTCAAGCCGTTCTATGACCTGGATCTCCTGGGCGGTTTCGTGGTCAAAGGGCTGTATTTTAAACCAAGGGAAGGCAACAGGCCGCCCCGCCTGGTGGAAACACCCGGCGGATTAATCAACTCAATAGGGCTTCAGGGTATAGGAGTCGAAGCCTTCTGCCGTGAAATTCTGCCAGAGCTGGCCGGATTGAAGACCGCGGTCATCGTCAATGTCTGCGGCGAAGAAGAAGACGAATACGCCCGGGTGGCTGAATATCTTGGCCGGCACCAGGGTATAGCGGCCCTGGAACTCAACATTTCCTGCCCTAACGTCCGGGAAGGGGGTCGCTGCCCGGCCCAGAGCCCGGAGGCCACCTATCGCACGGTAAAAAAAGTAAAGCGGGTAACTTCCCTGCCCCTCATCACCAAGCTCTCGCCCAACGTCACCGACATTACCGCCGTGGCCCTGGCGGCCGAAGAAGCCGGAACCGAGGCCATATCGCTTATCAACACCTTGCTGGCCATGGCCGTTGACCTGAAAACCAGAAAGCCAAAGCTGGGAAATGTTATGGGAGGGCTGAGCGGACCGGCCATCAAGCCCATCGCAGTGAGGATGGTCTTCCAGGTAGCCCGGTCCGTTAAGGTGCCGGTAATCGGCATGGGTGGCATCTTCAGCGCCGAAGACGCCCTGGAATTCATGATGGCCGGGGCAGCTGCGGTCCAGGTGGGCACGGCCAATTTTGTCGACCCCGATGCCTGTCTGAAAATCATCGGGGGACTGACAACCTGGGCAGAAGCTCATGGTCTTAAAAAAATAAGAGAAGTAACTGGAAGCCTTATGGCCTGAGCCAGCTTTTATGATGTCAGGGCGGAATTTTACAGGTCGGCCCTGTCTGTAAAAAAATGAGGCGCGAAAAACCTGTATTTTCTCCCCCCTTTCCACGACTTACCCGACACCAACAATACTGGCCAGCCCTGACTTTAAGCCCTTTCCTGCAGCCGGGAGGGCAGACCACCCCGGTAGTGCCGCTGCCCGCATCTTCCGGCCGCCCGGGGGTCACGATTTGCCATCAGACGCTAACAGATATAAAATACCAATCAATTTTTAGAAAGGTGTTGAGATGAGAGAAACTAAATCAGAAATCGCCAGAAAAATAATAATTGCCCTGGACGTTAAGAACCGGGAAGAAGCCCGGTCGGTGCTGGAATCGCTGCCCGAAGCCCGGATTTTCAAGGTCGGGCTGGAACTGTTTACGGCCGAAGGCCCGGCCATGATTGACCTGGTTAAGAGTTTCGGGAAAGAGGTCTTCCTGGACTTAAAGCTTCACGACATTCCCAACACGGTAGCCGGGGCTGTAAAGTCAGCGGTCCGCCACAGCGTAGCCATGCTGACCCTGCATGCTGCCGGAGGCCGTGAGATGATGAAAAAGGCGGTGGAGGCGGCCCGGGAGACCGCGGAAAAAGAAAATAAGCCATTGCCCTTGATCCTGGGAGTCACCGTCCTGACCAGTTTGAAAGACAACGACCTGCAAGAAATCGGTTTCAGCGACAGTTCCAGGAACCAGGTACTGCGGCTGGCCAGGCTGGCAGTTGAATCAGGGATAGAAGGAATTGTCTGCTCGCCCCAGGAGCTGGACCCGCTGAGGGCTGAGCTGGGTTCAGGAGTCAGGATAATCACCCCGGGTATCCGCCCGGCCTGGGCCGAGGCTCAGGACCAGAAGAGAATCATGACTCCGGAAGAGGCTATAAAAAAGGGGGCCGATTTCCTGGTCATCGGACGGCCGATTACCCGGGCCCCGGTGCCCCGGGAGGCTTTCAGCCGGGTCCTGAAAGAATTACAGGCCGCTGTAGAAGGTGCTTAAGGAAAAAATCGCCCCGACCACCAGGCCGACCACCAGCATCAAGACGATGCCCACAACCACCGTTACCACAAAATAGCCCATGACCTTATCCGGCGGCGTTTCCATCAAACCCGCCTTGAACCCCAGGTACAGGACATACAGGCTGTAAATACCGGCCAGAATGGTCAGGATGGACAGCACCGGAACCAGATAGAAAACCCCGGCCACATAATACGGAGCCAGGCTGTAAGCGGCCAGCTTGAGCGATTGAATCTGGTCGGGCCTGGATGAAAAAGTCGGGGCCAGGGCGTTGATGATCAGGGCCAGGATGAAGACTGCGGCCAGGCTCAGGATGTAAGACACGACAGCCCGGCCCAGCGATGCCCCCACACCTAACCTGACCGGACCCCGCAGGGGCAAGGAGAGCCCGATCAACCAGTAACCGAGGAACTGGGCCACGGCCGGGATGGCCGCCATAATCATTAGGTAGGACTTGAAGATATCGGCCACGGTGGCCGGTTCGCCCTTTATTTTGTCCCATTCTTCTCCGGGCTTAAGAATAAGACCCTGAACTCTCGGAACCAGGTTCATTTTTCCTCCTTCTTTCAAGCGGATAAACGGAGTATATAAAAAATAAGAAATCACAGTCAAATTAATTTTTTTTAAGGTAAAACCCCAGACAAAACCGGGGAATAGGTTCCGACTTTCAGGCCGGTTATCCAGGCCAGGATATTTCCGGGCAGGGCGAAGCCTGCAGCCGCCTGTTATATTTCGTAAAATCAGATACAGGCTTCAAGGCTTGCAAATCAGCAATTAATATATGAATTATCGTTCATATATGGTGGTTTCCAGGGATCGCCCGGGCTGTTCTTAAAATCCGTTATTTTACTTGAATAAATCAGCTGGCCCCTGGCCGAACAGATAATCAGGCTTAATTTCTTTTTTCCGGTGTTAGCCTTGCCCGATTTCGGATTTTAAAAAAAGCTTGAACACTGATATGGCCGCTGAGGAAATGGTCAAAGGAAATGGAGGCGCGGGTCGGACTCGAACCGACGAATCGAGGTTTTGCAGACCTCTCCCTTAGCCGCTTGGGTACCGCGCCCTTATTTTCATAACTGCCATTATCCCGGAGAAAGTACTGGAGCGGGCGATGGGACTTGAACCCACGGCCTTCTGCTTGGCAAGCAGACGTTCTACCACTGAACTACGCCCGCTCAGGCCTTCAACAGGTATAGAAAAACTAACAAAATTACAGGCTTCTGTCAACTGACTGGCTGACCGCAGACTAAAAAACAGACTTTTACTTGACCTGGACGGTATCTCCCTTTTCCACCGCTTCCCGGGCTGAAAGAATCCTGACAGTGGAAGTATTAACCTGCGTATCTATCACCACGACATTGGCTATGGCTTCGCGGGGCAGGCTGGCTTTTTTCTGGCGGAAAACCGTCAACTGCTGCCCCGGCTTGAGCCCCTGGGCCGCTCCCAGGTTGATGAGCGCCCAGTGACCGGAGGCAACTATGTTAAAATCGGTGTCAAGGTATATTATCTGTCCTTCCAGGCTTTCTCCCGGCTTCAGGCTGTTGTCATAGCCCCGGTCCTTGCCGATAACCGTCGGCCTTTCTTCAAAGGGAATCAGGTAATTCCCGACCCTGATATCGCCGCAGCCTTTTTCCACCCTGGCCACGCTGATCCGGTCTTCCAGGCGAATAATCCTGACCTTGCCCTTCTTCTGGGCGATGAATCCCAGCCTGGGAATGGGCCGGCCGATGTCAACAGCCAGAAACATCTGACCGATTTCCATTCCGTCTTCTTTACCTTTATTTATATAAAACGTGTCAGAATCCACCATCATGGCCCGTTCCTCTTCCCGCTCGGAACCGATAATCTGAACTTCGGGCAGGCCCCTATCCCAGATAAGGACCGAGCAGTAAAGGTCGGTATCTGTCAGCAGAGGATATTCCTCGGCAAAGACCCTGGCTTTCTGCACCTGGCTTTCCTGGGCCAGCAGGCCGAAAACGAGTACGGCAAAAAGATAGATGGGTATAAAAAGGCTTTTCTTCATCTTGGCACCTCTTGGCGTTATTTCTTCCACCCTGCGGGTATTATAATTTTGCTTCTTCCTGCCTGTCAACATAAATTTAGTCGGGGCTGATTTTATTAATTGGAGTTATACCGGCTTTTTTTTTACCTAAAAATGGGCTAAAATTCTGACGAATGAAAGACATGCTGACCGTGGCCCTGATCTTCGGCGGCCGCTCGGCCGAACACGAGATCTCAATAATTTCAGCCCGGGCCATATACAAGAATCTTGACCGGAAAAAGTACCGGGTCCTCTGCCTCTACGTTAGCAAAAGGGGAAACTGGAAGCTGGTCCCCTCTCCCCAGGTTCCGGCCAACCAGCTCAGGGCGGGCCGCAGCTTCTCCTTTCTGCCCTGGGACGGCCGCAGGACAAGACCGGCCATAAAAGCCGACGTTTATTTCCCCGTTCTACACGGGCCCTACGGAGAAGACGGAACCATCCAGGGCCTGCTGGAAATGGCCGATGTACCTTACGTCGGGGCCCCGGTCCTGGCTTCAGCCATCGGCATGGACAAGGCAATTTTCAAGCACCTGCTGAGCCGGCTGGGGCTGCCGGTAGTGCCTTACCTTGTGCTCTATGAAAAAGACTGGAAGAAAAATCGGCAACACCTCGAGAAAAAAATAATCCAGGAGCTTGGACTGCCGCTGTTTGTCAAGCCGGCCAACCTGGGTTCCTCGGTTGGCATTTCCAAAGTCAAAAACAGAAAAGAGCTGAGCCCGGCGGTCAAGCTGGCTTTTCGCTACGGCCAGAAGATCCTGGTAGAAAAAGCTATAAAAGGGCGTGAAATAGAATGCAGCGTACTGGGTAACGAGCGGCCCCGGGCCTCCCTTCCGGGCGAGGTCATCCCCCACCGGGAGTTTTACGACTATGCCGACAAGTATCTGGAAGGCAAGACCAGGTTCTTAATCCCGGCCGAACTGCCGCCCGACCTGAATAAGCGGTTCCAGGAGCTGGCCGTGGCTTCCTTCCAGGCCATAGATGGCTGCGGGATGGCCAGGGTTGATTTCTTCCTGGAGCAGGGAACCCAGAATATCTACATAAATGAAATAAATACCATTCCCGGTTTTACCGAAATAAGTATGTACCCCAGACTGTGGGAAGTCAGCGGGGTCAGTTTCTCCCGGCTCCTGGACTGCTTGATCGAACTGGCCCTTTGCCGGCACCACCTGAAAAAACGTTGTCTGGAAAGAACCTGAGATATGGGTAGAATCCTGGCCATAGACTTCGGCGACCGCCACCTCGGCCTGGCCCTGAGCGACCCGCTGCAGTTTACCGCCCAGCCCTACGGCACCTATATCCTTAAAGAAAACGAGGCAGAAAACCGGGTTTTTTTCCAGAAACTGGTTGAAGAGAAAAAGGTCGAAGAAATAGTGCTGGGCTGGCCGCTGCGGATGGACGGCAGCGAGGGCCGCCGGGCCGGGGTCACCCGGGAATTTGCCGCCTGGCTGGAAAAGGTCACCGGAAGGAAAGTTATTTTCTGGGATGAGCGGCTGACGACTCAACAGGCCCAGAGAAAACTGGAAGGATTCAAAGGGGACTTTAGGGATAAGAAGCGGAAGGAGGACCAGCTGGCCGCAGTAATCATCCTGGAAGCCTATCTGGAAAAGAAACGTCACCATGCCGATAACACCAAAGAAGATAATTGAAATTCTGTTGATAATCCTAACGGCAGCCAATCTCGGGCTGGCTTACTACCTGTCCCGGGTCATGAATTCACCGACCCCGGCCCAGGCCGGCACCGGCCTTATCATTGAGAAGGGACAGAGCCCGGCCGGCATCGCCCGGCTCCTGCAAACAAAAGGCTTCTTAAAGGGGAGAATCGCTTTCCGCCTGGCTTATTCTTTTTATTATTCACCCCGTTTTTTAAGAGCGGGGGAATACAGGTTTGAGCCGCCGGTCAATCCCAAAAAAATAATGTTGCAGATGATTGCCGGAAAAATTCTGCTTCATCCCGTAACCATACCCGAAGGCCTCACCCTTAAAGAAATTGCCAGGTTGCTGGAAGAAAAGGCCTACCCCTTCGAGGGTTCTTTCCCGGAGGCCTGCCTGAAGACAGAGCTAATATCAGACCTCGACCCCAAAGCGGCTAACCTTGAAGGCTATCTTTTCCCCGAGACCTACCACTTCCCTCGCGGCGTAGAAGCTTCTGAAATGGTCAGGGCCATGGTGGGGCAGTTCAGGAAGAATTTCGGACCAGAAGAACTGGCCCGGGCCAACCGGTTAAAACTGACGGTCAGGGAAATAGTGACCCTGGCCTCCCTGATCGAAAAGGAAACTGCAAGGGAAGAAGAAAAGCCTCTCATCTCGGCGGTTTTTCATAACCGGCTGCGCCTGGGGATGAAACTCGATTGCGACCCGACCATCATTTATGCCCTGAAGCTTGAAGGCCGTTTCGACGGAAACCTGCGGCTCAAGGACAAGAGCCTGGCTTCACCCTACAACACATACCTCTATCGCGGGTTGCCGCCCGGCCCCATCTGCAATCCTGGCCGGAGCTCGCTTCAGGCCGCCCTCTACCCGGCTCCGGTTGATTATCTGTATTTTGTATCCAGAAACGACGGCAGTCATGTCTTCAATCGCTCTTACCAGGAGCACCTGAGAGCAGTTTCAAGATACCAGTTGAAAAATAGCAGGAATTTAAGGTAAAATAAATGAGGCATTTAATTTATTATTTATTTTATCCTGTAAAATAAATTTACATAAAAGAGAGAAAACCAGGCGAACGATAAGAAAAAATCCCCCTTCTTAGCTGGCACAATTATTGCAGTTAAGAAGCAGGTGAAAAGAATAAACAGGAGGAAAGATGAGTCTCAAGAAATTTTTCGCCCTTTCACTGGTTCTGATTCTGACCCTGACCTTAGCTTTTAACCTGGCTCAGGCTGAGCCTCAGAAGAAAGACCAGAAGAAAGAACAGAAAGCCAGAACCACCCTGCCCACCGACGTCAAGGCACTGCTGGAACAGGGACTGGCCACCAGACGGGTTAAGCCGGACCTGCCGTTCAATTTTGACGGCCATTATATTCTTCCAGCCAGAGGAACCTATATAGCTATTTTTGTAACCAGAATTAAGAACGCCGACCTGGAATACGTTCCGGCCCAGTCCATCAGCGCCGGTGATAGCTACCAGACAGAAGCTGATATCTTCTTCCAGATCTATCAGAACGATGGGGCCACGCCCAAGCTGGTAACCGAAAATAAAGCTTACAGCCAGTTTTCTATACCGGCCGCTGAATACAGCCCCGAAGGCGAGAGCCACTACTACCTCGGTTATCCGCTTCCGGCTGGCAAATATATTCTGGCCGCGGCCCTTGGCCACAGGAAAACCAAGAAGATGGGAACGACCTATTATGAATTCGAAATCCCCCGCTACGAGGACATCCACAAGAACGGCCAGATGGAAACCACCAGCCTGTTGCTGCTGAAGAATTACGAGCAACTGGACACCGCCGAAAACTATCCCAACTTCCACAAGGATTACTTTGGCTGGATGATCCTTAAGGCCTACCCTTACACCGAAATGCGGTTCAGGCCGAACGAGCAGCCCACCCTGATGTTCATGGTTTACGGAACCAGGTTCGACGAGAGCCAGAAGGCTTCGCTGGAAATCAACTTCGACATCCGCCAGGGAGAAACCAAGATTGTGGCCTTCACCCCGATGACTTATGATTCGCCTTTCATCGAGCAGCCCATCCCCATCCCGGCCGCCAAGCAGGTTAAAATAACAGACGACAAGGGAGAGAGAATCGAAAGCCGTCCGCTGGAAGCCGGCGGTTACGAACTGGTCATCAGCATTAAGGATAAAATCGGCGGGACCACCCTGGAAAAAAGAGTCCCCTTTGAACTGATTGTTGAGTAATCAATAGAAAAACCCGGTTGATCATCAAGGGGCAGCTGACGCGGTCGGCTGTCCCTTTTTTTTATGCTTGCTGCCATTCCATATAACACAACAAACCCATCAGGCTGAGGGGATGGGGACGTTCCTGCCTGACCC
>CALEUG010000001.1 GCA_937920515.1 uncultured bacterium | reverse complement strand
ATCTCCGGTAATCAATCCGGCCATTTACCTCAAGAACTGGAATTCGACTTCGGTCAGGGTGATGGTGGATGGCCAGGAGGCGAAAAATTATCGGGCCGGCTTCAAGCCCACCTTACAGGGCATTGACCTGATCTTGTTTTTGCCTGTTGAGAAAGAGGTCGAAACCGAGGTAAGGCTGATGGCAAAATCCTGATTATTTTTCAGGATCTATGCTGATAATAATCAAAGGCCATCCCCGGTCGATAATCTTTACGCTGTCCATCATTTTCAAGATTAAGTAAGTTCACAGAACACAGGCAGCTCCAGGGCCCGGCCGGATATATAGCTGTTTTGGTATTAAAACCAGAAATCATTCAGATCGAGGCCATAATATTATCATTTTGTCCAGCAACCGCGGGGGGCTCTTATCTTGCTTTTCTTTCACCTTCTTCATTTGTAAAAGAATTCACCTTTTTCTATAATTGTCCAAAATCAATTCTGAGAAGGATGCCATGAAGGTCAGTAAGTTCAAGCAATATCTCCTGTCGGGTGTTTCTTACGCCATTCCTTTCGTGGCCTCTGGCGGTATACTCATCGCCATTTCAATTGCCATGGCGCCCATGACTTCCCAGGGGCCGGATTTCAGCCGGGCGCCTTTTCTGAAGCTCGTTAACGACATCGGAACGGTCGCTTTTTCGCTGTTGATCCCGGTCCTTTCCGGCTATATCGCCTTCGGGATTGCCGACCGTCCCGGGCTGGTTCCCGGATTTGTCGGTGGCTACATTGCCAGCCAGGTCGGGGCCGGATTTCTGGGCGGGCTGGTTTCCGGGTTACTGGCCGGTTTCCTGGTTTTTTATCTTAAAAAGATCAGGGTGCCGGTTTATATCAAGCCGGTCATGCCCATCCTCATCTACCCGGTCGTTTCTTCTCTGATAATCGGCTTTATCATGTATAAGATAATCGGGGCTCCAATCCATGACCTGATGCTCAGCATAACCCGCTGGCTGGAAGTAATGGGAACGGGCAATAAAGTCGTCCTGGGCATCATCCTGGGCTCGATGATCGCCTTTGACATGGGTGGCCCGGTCAACAAGGTGGCCTTCTTTTTCGGGGCAGCCATGATCCAGCAGGGTAATTATTACATCATGGGGGCCTGCGCCGCAGCCATCTGCATCCCGCCCTTAGGGCTGGGCCTGGCCACTCTCATCAATAGAAAGCTCTGGACCGAGCAGGAAAGAGAGGCGGGCCTGGCCGCGCTGGGCATGGGGACAATAGGGATTACCGAGGGAGCCATACCTTTTGCCGCGGCTGACCCCTTGCGGGTCATTCCTGTTATTATGGCCGGCTCAAGCGTCGGCTCGGTGATTGCCATGCTGGGAAAAGTTGGCGACCACGCCCCGCACGGCGGGCCCATCGTTCTGCCGGTCGTGGACAACCGTTTCATGTACGTGGTGGCCATTCTGGTCGGGACAATTGTCGTTGCGGGACTGATGACCTTCCTGCGGACCCGGAGCCAGAAAAAAGCCGGGGCTAAGCCTGCCTCTGCTTGAAGCTCTCCCGCCTTCTTGATTTTTGGCCCGGTTCTTAAGGTCTAATCCTTTCCTGTTCCGGGTTAACTTCTGCAGCAACAGAGACTTGCTGGCAGGCCAAGCCCGCGAAGAGCGCAATCAATTTTTGCTCATCTGCCAGGAGCCTGGCTTTCTCTCCCGGATTAGCAGCGCCAGGACCTTTACAGCCAATAAATGGTTTCTGCTGGATTCCCCGGGGGAGAAAGACATGGCTGGCCATTCAGCGTTTAACACGTTTAATTCAGGACAGCGCTCTGAATTCCTGGCCTCTTCTGTCATAACTGTTGATAGCCAGAAGGCTTGATGAAATTTGGCTCTGATATTAATATTAAAGCCTGCGTTTTTTATTATCCGTCTGAGGTGGTAGAATTTATCCCTGAGAATAAATCACAGACCATAGATTGAATTGATCGGAGGAAGCGATGAAATTAGTGGCGGTTACGGCCTGTCCGACCGGGATTGCCCATACCTATATGGCGGCCGAGCAGCTCGAGCGCGTGGCCAGGAAGCTGGGTTTTTCCCTCAAGGTGGAAACCCAGGGGGCCATGGGCATAGAAAACGAGCTGGAGCAGGATGAAATAAACGAGGCAGCCGCAGTGATTTTCGCCGTGGGCATAACGGTGCAGAAACCGGAAAGATTCGAGGGCAAGAGGGTTTTTGAATTTTCCGTCCAGGAAGCCATCAAGAACGCCGAAGGCATTTTACAGAAGGTGAAGGAAGAAATTGGCGGCTGAATTCAGGTTTGAATTTCCCTTGCCCCTGGGGCTTCATGCCAGACCGGCCAGCTTTATCCAGGAAAAGTGCCAGGATTATCCCGGCGAAATAATCTGGGAAAATCAAAGGACTCAGAAAAGGGCCGAGGCTAAGAGCGCCATAGCCCTGCTGACCACAGATACCCAGCACCGAGACCTCTGCCGGGTGGTGGTCAGGGGAAAAGACGAGGAACAGTTCGCGGCCGAACTTGAATCTTTTTTGCTGCGAGAACTGCCGCTGAAAGAGGAGCAGGCCCTTAAAGTTGAAAAGCCAGCCGAGGCCATTATTCCGGTTGTAGTCCAGGGCCAGCCTGAAGTATTTTTAACGGGTCAGCCGGCCTCTTCGGGAGTTGCCTCGGGCCGGGTCGTGGTGCTGGGCAGGCATCCGGACCTGTCTGGATATGCCGAGCTGGCCGACAGGAAGGCAGAGAATTCTGAGAAAGAAATAGAGTCTTTCAGGCGAACCCTGGAAGAATTGCAAAAGGAAATAGAAAAAGAATTAAAGGAAAAAACCGGGGTGGAAAAGAGCATTCTGAAGGCGCATCATTCGCTGGCTTCAGACCCGGCACTTTCCGGGCGGATAGAAGAACTTATAGAAAAGGAAAAATTATCTGCCCCGGCAGCCCTGGTCAGGACGGTATCGGAGTTCAGCCAGGAACTTCTCCGGAGCAAGACGCAATATATCAGGGAGCGGGTAGCCGACCTGAGCGACCTGGCCCGTAGACTCCTGGAGAAGCTGGGTTGCGAAAAGGCGGTCGGCCAGGGCACTGAGCTAACCGGGCCGGCCATTATTGTGGCCGAAGACCTGTGGCCATCGGAATTCCTTGATATCCCGCCCGGCCGGATTCTGGGTTTAATTCTGGAGAAGGCCGGCCAGACTTCTCACACGCTGATCATGGCCAGGGGACGGGGTATTCCGGCGATAACCGGGGTGGCTGATGCCTGCCGGTTGATAACTTCCGGCGATGAAGCTATTGTCGATGGTAACAGAGGTGTGGCCGTCGTTTCTCCGGGAGAAGAGGTTAAAAAGTATTATGAAAGGGAAGAAGCGGCCGAAGAGGAATTGAGAAAAATCCGGCTGAAAAAGGCTTCGCTGCCGGGAGCTACTGCCGACGGAAAAATAATTGAGATAGCAGCCAACATCGGCCATCCGGAAGAGCTAAAAAAAGCCTGGCAGGATGGGGCCGAAGCGGTCGGGATTTTCCGGACGGAGCTCTTGCTTTACGGGAAACCGACCTTGCCCTCGGAGGAGGAGCAATTTCTCCTTTACAAGCGGGTGGCCGAGGAATCTGAAGGTCGTCCCATAATCATCCGTACTTTTGACATCGGTGGCGATAAGCCGATTCCCTGCCTGAAATTACCGCCGGAACCAAATCCCTTTCTTGGATACCGCGGGGTAAGGATTTACAGAGACTATTACGAGTTGTTCAGAAGCCAGGTGCGGGCCATTCTTCGGGCCGCCCGGTTCGGGAAGCTGCGGCTGATGTTCCCGATGGTGGCCCTGGTGGAAGAAGTGCGCTGGCTGAAAGAGCAGGTTAAAAAATTCGGGCAGGAGCTGGAAAAAGAAGGACTGGATTGCAGGGCCGACATTGAGATCGGCATCATGCTGGAGATTCCTTCCGTGGCCATGCTGGCTGATAAGTTCGCCCCCGAAGTGGATTTCTTCAGCGTCGGTTCCAATGACCTGGTGCAGTATTTTTTTGCGGCTGACCGGGGCAACCCGCTGGTTAAGCATTTCAACCAGCCGCTCAACCCGGCGTTATTGAGGCTGCTGAAATTTGCCATCGATAAGGCCCATGAAAACGGAAAGTGGGTCGGCCTGTGCGGAGAGCTGGCCGGCGACCCCAGGCTGACCCCGATTTTTGTTGGCCTGTGGTTTGACGAGCTCAGCATGAGTTCCGGGTTCATTCCGGAAGTCAAGGCGGTTTTGAACCGTCTCCAGGTAAAAGATTGTCAGAAACTGGTGGCCCGGTTTCTGGAGGCAGCAACGGCAGAAGAAAATGAGAGATTGCTCGAAGATTACTACCAGCAGCAATTTTCCCCGGAACTGATCACGCCGGAGCTGGTAATCCTGGAAGCCGACTGCAGCTCCAAGATTGGAGTTATGCAGGAACTGGCCATTGCCTTTGAGAGGGCTGGCCGGGTGGAAAGCCGGGCCGTTTTCGAACAGGCACTCTGGAAACGCGAGCAGGACGTGGCCACGGAGATTGGCTTCGGCCTGGCCATTCCGCACTGCCAGTCGGGGACGGTCAGGACGCCGAGCATAGGCCTGATGCGACTCAAAAAGCCAGTGGATTGGCAATCAAAGGAAGGCCAGCCGGTTGATTTGATAATCTGCCTGGCCATTCCTTCGGGAGAAAAGGTCCGTCCGAAACTCCAGCTTCTGCCGAAATTGTCCCGCAAGCTCATCCACGAAGAATTCCGCGACTCCCTCCGCCAGGCCACCGAGGTCGAGGCCATCGTGTCCTTGATTAAGTCAGCTACCCGGTAGTCTTTCCCGGGAGATATTGAGGGACAAAGAGATTTACAGGTCAACCAGGTGAGATCGTAGAAATTTCTCAATGCCCCGAACCGTTTCCTGCTTGACTTGCGCCGGGCTTTGGGCTACCCAGATTATGAAATTATAAAAATCCTGTTGTTCCACCTTGAGCCATTTTTTATTTTTGTATAAGAAATACAAGAGAGTTGTTAAAGCGATTCTTTTGTTTCCGTTCTGAAAAGGGTGATTCTTGACCATTAAATAAAAGAGTATGCTGGCTTTGGCAATTAATCCTGAATAAAGGACCTTTTTCGAAAAGGTCTGAAAGGGAACGGCCAGGCAGCTCTCGAGTATATTTGGAAAGCGCGTTGAAAAGTCAGGTATTGGCTCATCGAATGCCAGCATTTCTCTTGCCAACCTGAAAGCAATATATTCGACTTCAGCCAGACTGATAGGCTTGATCATTCTTTTGCCAGAAGCCGCAGCACTTCTGAATATTCAGCAACAGTAGTGGCCACGGCCTTTTCAATCTCTTGTTTTGACTCTTTAGATAATTCTTTCCCGAGGATATATGACGCTTCTTTCATATTTATGGCATAGTTCCGGCCGATCCTGATGGCTTTGATTTCTCCAGCCCTCACCTTTTTAAAGACGGTGACCCTGCTCATTCCGAGCAGGCGGGCTAACTGGGGAACGCTGATGTATTCATTATTTTCGATCATGGGCACTCCTGACTTTTAAGTAATTTATGTTAATTAATATTTACAAATTAACTAACGTTAATTTCTATTGATAAATTAACATAAGCTGTTAGACATGTCAACATCAATAATCTAAATTTTCTAAATCGAATAGGTTAGTAGATTGTAATTCAAATTAAAAAGCCAGGACCTGCTGGTTACTTCTTCTCGGGCTTTTTCTCCTGCCCTTCCGCCAGGCGCTTGTATTCAAAGACGCCGCCGGGTTGAGAGGCCTCCAGGGCTACAACTTCGCCTTTCTGGTCCATGATAAACCTGATCCGGACAACCGAGATTCCCTTTAACGCAAATTCATCTCCCGGAACGGGAATCAGCTCATAAACCGGCTGTCCGGGGACGGTCATGGTCAGGGTGCTGGCCTTAAGGTCAACTGAAATCACCTGTTGCATCAGGGCATACTTTCCGACGAATTTCTTGAGGAAGGCCAGGTCGTAAAACTTTTCATCCGGCTTCTTTCTGAAAACGATGGGGTCGGCCGTCGGTTCAAAGGCCGCTGACACCGAGGCCACCAGGCCGTTAACGTCGGTTTCAAAGGTAAGTTTCATGTCTTCGAAGGTCGGGTCTTCGCCGCGCAGGCCGTTGAAGGTCTCGTAATGCCAGTGCTCGAGCGGAGTGCTGATGCCGTTGTAGGTGAAGGACAGCTTTTTATCCTTAAAAACAACCTTAAGCTCACCATATCCCGGGTGGAAATAAGTCCCCGCATATTCTTCCGGGACATGGGCGGGGCTGGTGCCCTTGACCCTTCTGGTCCGGGCTTTCTGTTCCGCCTGTTTGGCCACCTCTTCACCCCTGGCCTGATTACGGACAGCTTCGCCAATCCAGTCCACCGGTTCCAGCCCCAGCAGCCTGTCAGTAAGAGTGCGAACCAGAAGCTCTGGTAGTCCGGTGGCATTACGGTTGGTCAGGACCACGAACCCGAATCCGTCTTTGGGCAGCATGCTCACCAGGGCCGAAAAACCGTCTATGTTGCCGCCATGATGGATTCTCTGATGGCCGCGGTAATGGTCGACAAACCAGCCCAGGGCATAGCTGGAAGTGCTCAGGTGAGTGGTGGTCGGAGTCTGGGCGATGGGAGTGTAAGGAAGATGCAGGTCTTCCATCGTGGCCCGGTTCAGGAGCTGGGTTTGGCCGAATTTCCCGTCGTTCAGGTGGACGATAACCCAGTTGCTCATCTCGCGCACGCTGGAGTTGATGGAGCCAGCCGGGCCCATGTTGGTAATTATGCGAAACGGGATCTTTACAATTTTTTCATCGCGGTAAGCATAGGGCCGGGCGAAATCCTGGTCTTTCTGGGAATCCAGCACTGAAAAATTCGACCTCTTCATCTGCAGGGGGTCGAACACCAGCTCTTTTATCGCTTCTTCCCAGGTCTTTCCGGTCAGGACTTCCAGGAGATACCCGGCGGTCAGGAACATCAGGTTGTTGTACTGGAATTTCTCCCGGAGGTCGGCTGTGAACTGAACATGAGCCAGACGCCGCACCAGTTCTTCCCGGCTGGCCTGATAATTGTTGTACCAGAGGAGGTCGTGGCGGGGCAGCCCGGAGCGGTGGGTGACCAGGTCGCGCGGGGTTATTCTTTCGGTTATCAGCGGGTCCGATAGCTTAAACCAGGGGATATAGGTTCGCAAAGGTTTATCCCAGCTCATCTTGCCTTCATCCGACAGCCTGGCCAGGGCAAAGGTTGTAAAAGCCTTGCTGGCCGAGCCTATGGCTAACAGGGTATCCGGGGTCATCGGCAGCTTGTTCTCAATGTCGCGAAGACCGTATCCTTTGAGCAGGATTATTTCTTTGTCTTTGATTACAGCCAGGGCCAGACCTGGAACCTTCAAATCTGTAAGAGCTTTGTTGATGACTTCATCTATCCCTTCCAGCGCCTTTCGGGCTCTGGCCACGGGGTTTTCACCCTTGCTGAGGCTGAAGGGGAAACTCTGGCCTGACTGGCTGAAATTGCCTGTTATTTTTTGCCCGCTTTCGTCCAGCTTGCCCTTGAAAACCGGGTTGCCGGGAACCCCGGCAATAGCGAAGCTTACCTCAATACCTTCCATCCTGATATTCTCAAGGGGCAGGTCTTTTGCTTTCTGGACGGGTATGGAGATTACCCCCTCCAGCTTCTTTTCTGCCGTCAGCCTGAAATCAATCAGGACTTCCAGCTTCATTCCGGGAAGCTCAACGGCCCCTTCCCAGTGCCCGGCGATTTTCTGGCTGATATCCTCTGTCTGCGCCTGTAATGAATGTTCCCGGGGAGCGGCCAGAAGCAACAGAAAAATTAAAATTCCCAAAATAAAGGATGATTTTCTCAATTTTTCCTCCTGGGTCTTCTTGATTATTCTTTTAGGCATAGCATATTGCGTCCTGGCCCTGGTATCAATTCAATAATTTCTGACAATTTCATACCGCCTGATACCAGGATTAATCAGGCGAAGATTATCCTGTCAAAAATGGCCCGGCGGGCCCCGGTAGATTCATGATTTTACCTCTTTATATACGTATATATTCATCAGAAGGTTCAAAAACTGATTTTCCGGTCATGATAATTTCATAAAACCAATAATTGCCACCATCCCCGGGGAACTTTTTGTCCTGCCATTTCGTCTATTTAAGTATAAAGAGAGTGATTTTCTATGATAATTTAACCTGTCAGGAGGCAAAATGACCGAAAACAGGATATCAGGAATCTTAAGAGTCGGCAACCTTCTTAGTCTTTCAATCCTGCTGATGATGACCGTTGTTTTTAGCGCCGGTTGCCAGGATTTCATCGATGCCACCTATAAATACGAGGAGCCATTCAGCCAGACCATAACCCTGAAAGAACCCGGTTCCTTTTCCCTGTCCAGCATCAACGGCTCCATTACCGTGACCAGCTCGGCGGCGCTGGAGGTCGTCATCAGGGCTACCAAGTATGCTCGCTGGAGAAAAGAAGACCTCAACAAAATCAGAATAGATGTGGTCAGCGGAGAAAAATCGGTCATAGTTGATACCATCCATGAAAAGCGCAACCTGCAGGTCAAGGTCGATTATGAAATCACCGTGCCGGAAAACATGGCCCTGGAACTGATTAAGACTGTAAACGGCCGGGTAAACCTGAATGGAAAGTTTGAACGGGCCCAGCTCCGGACGACCAACGGCAGCATCACGGTCCGCGGTGATGTCGCCTGGCTGGAAGCGGCCACCACCAACGGCAGCCTGGATATCATCAACGTTAAGGGCCGGACCAGCCTCAAGACCACCAACGGCAGTATCAAGCTGGAGCTGGAGGAAATTGCGGCCAACCTTGAAGCCCGAACGACCAACGGCAGCGTCGCCATCCGGCTGAGAAACCAGCCCAGTGGCTACTTCAGCGCCCGCACCACCAACGGCAGCGTCCGGGTTGACTTCCCGGTTACGGTAGAGGGCAGCCTCTCCCGGAGAAGGATTGAAGGCAGAATGGGCAGCGGCCAGGGCCCGCGGATTGAGCTTCAGACCACCAACGGCTCCATCAGCCTCAACAAGCTTTAATAAGTTTGGAAAAAAGGGAACCGCGGCTCTGATAAGCCGATTGGCTCAAGAGATTAAGTGCTGGACGAGGGATAGGCCGGTTTGCTTATCGTTCTCCTTTTCCTGACCTGGTGAGGGCTCAACGCTTTTTAGTCGCTTGAGGAGCGGGCTGGCTGATATCTTTTGAATTTTTAGTAGGTCCTCCCGAATGAAAATATAATGCTAAGCATATTTTTGATAAATTGGCGAGGACAGACTGCGGAGATTCAAATAACCGGAGTTCAAGAATTACAGCTCGGCACCGGCCAGAATATGCTCTATGCTTTCTGACAGATACCCGGGGGCGATTTCTGCCGATAAAGCCCTTTGTCTTGATTAATTTGTGATTAATTTGCCGACAGGCGTGGTAACCTATTTCTTGAGCGTCCGGGATAGTTCTTCGATAGTCTGGTGCAAGCGGATTACTATCACCGGGGTCTTGATGTCCTCATACAGGATCCTGGAGGGATTATGGCTGGCTCCGTAAAATCCGGCGCTGGCTTCCTTATTTACCCGCAAAGTCCCACCTTTTAACGAAATTCCGGCAAACAGTCCCTTGCTCTTGGAATATGAGTATATCTCAGCTTCCATTTCTATATCAGTACTTGCCTCGGCGCTCCGGCCGACCGGACCGGCAGAAACGCTCATGTCGGCTCCCAGGGTGATTTTATTGGAGGCTATATTTTCCACGCCCTTCCGGTTTTTAAAGACCAGGACCAGGTCGGCTTTCTGCACCCCTATCTGCCAGCCGAAACTGCCGCCGATAAGGTCGATGAACAGGGGATTGCTCCATTGCCCGTCATTTCTTCTGACCATGACTATTCCCCGACCGTACTGACCACCGATTCCCCAGGCGGCCTTGACCACGCCCGGGAAAATGGCCAGGCCTTCAGCCTTCTCCAGCAGCCGGGCCGGGATTCCTTCTTCCTTCAGGCTGGCCAGGTCCTTGATGACTTCGATCGCCCGGGCCACCCTTTCTTCTCCCGGCCTGGAATCAGCTGCTTTCTGCCCGGCAGGGCCGGGGCTGGGGCTCAGGCCAATAAGCAGGCTGAGTATCAAGCTCGCCAGGAACTTTCTTTCCAGATTATTTTTCATTGTCCATACCCTCTCTGGATTTAATTCTATTACCTTTTAACCTACACGGCAACATTCCGGTGTTGACATTGAAGAGGTGGGGGCTGAAGCTTATTTTTCAGCCTGATGACGATTAGAACTAATAAGGGATGTATAATTACAGTGTATGCATTTTTACCCGAGAGCAGGTTCTGATATTAAAACCTGTTTATGAACGGGAATTTAGCGGGCCGGCTAACCGGCCAATAGGATTGAATTTAAAAAATAGATGCCAGAACGGGCTGCGGCGGGAGACAGGCGTGGGAATTTAAATGAAATACAATCCTTCCTTGGTGTAGGAGCTAATAGCCTCATTGCTTCGCCGGGGTTAGGAGATACCCCCGGAAGGTTCAGGCAGACCGAGTCCAAAATGAGGTTCTGGGAGAGGAACTTTTCTCAACCCGGTCATAAAAAATCGTTGCCAGCAGTCGCCCAATAGGGTAGTTTAAATAAATCCGGCAGAAGGAGCCGAAGCGAAAATCATGAATATCTTTGCCAGGGCCTTTGAGGTGGTGGCCGCCCAGCTGGGCATAGCCGTTGTCGGCTTTTTCGTTTTCCGCGGCAAAATCCAGGACAAAGAGAGCATCCTGAAATTTCTTTCCACCCTGGGTATTGACCTGGCCCTGCCCTTCTTTTCTTTCAGCATAATCATCAAAAACTTCGACCCGGTGTCCTTCCACCACTGGTATGTTTACCCGCTATGGTGGCTTGGTTTGACTGCCGGGCTCGCTATTTTCTCTTTAATTTTCACCCTGGTTTCCCGCGGCAACAGGGAATTTTTCCTTTCGCTCTTTTTTCAAAACGGAATATTTTTCCCGGTGGCCCTGCTGACCGGACTTTTCGGGGCCAATTCACCCGAGGTGGCCGCGCTCTTTGTCTTCATGATGTTTTACCCGAGCTTCTTCTTTATGGTAATTCCGACCGTGCTGGGGATGAAACAAAAAGCCAGGTGGCAGAGAATCTTTTCGCCGGTCTTCCTGGCCACGGTCCTGGCCATCCTGCTCAAGCTGGGCGGTCTGGATGTTTACCTCCCGGGTTTTCTTAAAAGCACCTTCCTGGCGGTGGGGGCGATTTCCACCCCGATCATTTTTCTCATCCTGGGTGGCAATATCTACCTGGACCTGGCCGGGATGAAAAAATTTTATGCCGGCCGGGTGGCCTGGTTTGTCCTGGTCAAGAATTTCATCTTCCCGTCCCTTGGCCTGCTGGCCATAAAGCTTCTTCGAATTCCCCAGCCGGTATCTCTGATTATAATCCTGCAATGCGCGGTGCCACCGCTGACGGTTGTCCCGGTTCTGGTCGGGCGGGCCGGGGGCAACCGGGCCTATGTCAACCAGCTGTTCGTGGCCAGCGCCCTGGTCTCCATCGTCAGCCTGCCTCTCTTTCTTTACCTTTTTATAAAATCAGGTTTTTGATTCCTTGGCTATAACCCCAGATTGCCCGGTGGCTTATTTTTTTCTTGACCGGGCGCCGATTTATCGGTAAAAAAATAGACGGCATTTCGACCTGAGGAGGAATCTTTATGGACAGAAAAACCCTGAATAGAAGAAAATTCCTGGGAACGGCCGCCGGCACAATCGCCGGGGCGCTGTCGCTGAGCCGGTCGGCAATATCCACCGAAAAGGCTCGGCCAGAAGGGAAACCGGGTGACCTGATAACCAGGACCCTGGGCCGCACCGGTTATAAAATTCCCGTCGTTTCCATGGGCGTTATGAATGCCGACAACCCCGAGCTGGTCCGCCGGGCTTACGAGCTGGGCCTCCGCCATTTTGACACCGCCTATGGTTATCAGCGGGGCCGGAATGAAGAAATGGTCGGCCGGGTGCTGGTCGAGGAGTTAAAAGCCAGGGATAAAGTGGTCATCGCCACCAAGATTAATATCAGGCCTCCCCAGCGTAGCCTCCCGGCCAACGAAATAAAAGAAATGCACCGGAAGATGATTGACGAAAGCCTGCGTCGCCTCCAGACTGATTACGTGGACATTCTTTATTCGCACGATGTCTCTGACCCGGCCTGGCTCAAAAACCCGGCCCTGGTTGAATCGCTGCTTGAAATTAAGGAACAGAAGAAAGCCCGGTTCATCGGTTTCAGCACTCATCAGAACATGAATGAAGTTATCAAGACAGGCCTGGAGATGAAAATTTATGACGTGGTCCTGACCACCCTGAATTATTCTCTCCATGACTACGCTGAATACCTGGAAACGCTGAAAAAGGCTGCGGCCCAGGGCATTGGCCTGGTGGCCATGAAGACCCAGTGCCAGCAGGCCTGGTACCGCGAATCGGTTCCGGCCGAAATGAGAAGGTTTTATGAGGGGCCAATAATCCACAGCGCGCTTCTAAAATGGGCGGTGCGCCACGAGTTTATCACCACGGCCGTGCCCGGGTTCACCACTTTTGAGCAGCTTAATACTGATTTGCCGGTGGCTTACAACCTGGAATACACAGAGGAAGAGAAGAAATTCCTGGAAGACCGTCTGGTCAAGCAGCAGATGGCAGCGGTCTGCCGGGCCTGTGGCCAGTGCCAGCCCACCTGCCCCAGGGGCGTGGACGTTCCGGCTGTTCTCAGGGCTCACATGTATGCCGCCAGCTACGGTAATTTCTACCAGGCCAGGGAAACCCTGGACGGGCTGGAAGCTGGCCGGTCAATAAAGGCCTGCGCGGATTGTGAACAGTGCACGGCCCGCTGCCTGCGGGCTGTAAACATAGCCCGCCGCCTGGATGAACTGAAAAGCCTGCTGACCTGAGTCCGGGAGTGACAGCCCTGGAAGCCAGCGGGGGGAGCGCCCGGTCTGACTGCTTAAGAGCGGGAAGGCTGGGATGTTATAAGCAAAATTTTCAGGCTGTTTCGACTAATTTATTGAATAAGTCGATCGACTTAAGATATGGAAGCGGCGCATTAAGCTCAGGGAACAGAGGCGAAGTGATCTTAAAATGGCAGGGCGAGACCAGAGAAGAACTAAAATGAAATTAAAAAGGAGTGTGATGAGGCCGGCCATAATTAAAATCAGAGTAAAATCGATTCCTTCTTGCCTTCTTATTTTCGGTCTGGGACTGCTGTTGCTTGTCCTTTCCTTCAGCCAGGTCAGCAGCCAGCAGCGGGGAAGGGAATTTCTCCAGAAAGAAAAAACAACTGACCGGCAACCGAAGCTGGCCAGAGTTGTCATGGGCTATTACCCGGGGTGGAAAAAATCGGAATTCAGCCACAGCCTGATAGATTTTTCCAGCCTGACCCACCTGGCCCACGCCTTCACCTGGCCTGACAGCCAGGGCAATCTGGTTGTGGCCCCGAATTACCTTTACCCGGAAATGGTGACTGCGGCTCATGCTCACTCAGTTAAAGTTATCATGAGCATCGGCGGCTGGGGCAACTGCCAGGGCTTCCCGCCAACGGCCGCTTCGCCCGAAAAACGGGCTCGTTTTATCAGCCAGGTTGTGAATTTCTGCCTTCAGAACAACTACGACGGGGTGGACCTCGACTGGGAATTCGTCTCCAGCGAGCAGGAAAGGCAGGACTTTTCCGACCTGGTCAGGGAGCTTTCAACCGCGCTGAGGGCCATGGACCCGCCGCGGCTGCTGACCATGGCTGCGCCTTCGGGGCCGTACTGGGGAAGATGGATAAACTACGAGGGGCTTCATCCCTATTTCGATTATATCGCCCTGATGACCTACGATTATCACGGGACCTGGTCCGACCATTCCGGCCATAACTCCCCGCTTTATACCTGCCAGAACGACCCCTGCGGTTCCTGGGATGATAGCTTCAGCTATGCGGTCATAAGAGAAATCCCGCTGAATAAGCTTCTTCTGGGGATTCCGTTTTTTGGCCGTTCGTTCAATACCGGCAGGCTGTATGCTCCGTCGACCCAGAGCCAGCATTACACTTACGCCGATATTCAGAAACTTATGGCTTCAGGCTGGAAATACAACTGGGATTTCTGCAGCCAGGTGCCATTCCTCCTCAGCCCGACCAGGACCACCCTTCTGTCCTTTGATGATATCCGTTCAGTTTTCCACAAGTGCCGCTATGTGCTGGATAAGGGCCTGGCCGGGGTTATCATCTGGGAAATCACTGCCGACCTGCACAGGGGGCGGCCGGAACTTCTGCAGACCGTTGCCAGGACTTTTCGCACTCCGGTTCAGAAATGACAGTCTTAACTGGTATCTGACTGTTTGACTTAATTTAAGATCGTGATTGGCTGTGACCTGAAGATTTTTTCTTAAGCTGGTAGAAATTCTGAAGTTATTGTTTTCCCACGGGATTGATTTATTATTGATATCCATCTGGAAAACCATCCCGGTTGCAAGCAGGATTTAGCAGAATCGATAAAGATGAAGGCTGGTGATAGGACCCCGTTATGGTGCTGGCTTTTGCCTCAAAATATGAAAGGAGAGCGAAAAGCTGAATAAAAAGGTGAAAAAAATCTGTAAATCGGAAATAATTTATCTGTAAAAAAACATGCTCTCCGGATTGAAGAAAGAGAGGGTGTCATGCCAAGGAGAAAGTCAACCCATGTAATTCTGGCGGCCTGGTTCGGATTAAGCCTGGGGTTCATATCAGCTTCTGAACCCCTCGAAGCCAGGGCTCAGGTACCGGGCCAGGATAAACATCGTAACTTTTTCCCCGTCTCGGTCTGGTACACCGGCGGCAGGGTCAGGGCTCCGATGGTTGAACCGGTAACCGAAAAATCGCGGGCCGGGTGGAAAAAAGACCTGGAACAGATAAAAAAACTCGGCTTTAACACCGTGCGCTGCTGGCTGGAGTGGGCTTACAACGAGAAGGAAGAGGGCCGGTATGATTTTTCCAGTCTGCAACTGCTGGCCGACCTGGCGGCCGAGGTCGGGCTGAAGGTCATCTGCCAGGTTTACATAGATTCGGCTCCGGAGTGGGTCGGGAAAAAATATCCAGAGGCGGCTTTTGTCGCTTCCAACGACCTCAAGGTTTATTCCCAGTCTGCGCCCGGCTTCTGTTTTGACCACCCCGGTGTCCGGGAAAAAATCCTGGATTTTTTCAGCGCCGCTGCCCGGGCCGTCAGGGACAGGACGGCCTTCTACGGCTGGGACCTGTGGAGCGAACCCCATATCATCAACTGGTCGGAGGTTTATCACCTGGGGGACCTGAGGTATGTCCAGTTCTGCTACTGTCCTTCGAGCCAGGCTCGGTTCCGGGAGTGGCTGAAGAAAAAATACGATACGGTGGAGAAGCTCAATCAGTCCTGGCACCGAACCTTCCGCAATTTTGAGGAAGTGGAGCCGCCGCGCTTCGGCACCATCCTCACTTACACCGATTATGTCGACTGGCAGGAATACATTTCTGACAAGCTGGCCGAGGACCTGGCCCTTAAGGCTCAAGCCATAAAGAAGGTTCTTCCGCAATCGGTGGTCACCAGCCATTCGGCCATTCCCGGGCTGTTCAGCCGGCCGTCCTGGGACGGAACGCCCGACGACCGCAAGATGAACGACAGCGTCGATTATTACGGTGTTTCCATCTATCCCAAGCATGCCGGCGCCGTCCGGCCCTGGACGCCCTTTTTCCGTGCGGCCGGCCTGGATTTCGTCCGGTCGATGAGCCTCAAGAACGAAGGGTTTTACGTGGGCGAGCTTCAGGCCGGTTACGGTGTTTTTGGTATGAAGGTCAGTGTCCCGGTTACGGCCGCGGACCTTCGCGACTGGATGTGGAGTATGGTGGCCTGCGGGGCCAGGGCCATTAACATCTACGCTTATTATCCGATGAGTTCAGGCTACGAAGCCGGCGGCTACGGGTTAATTGAGCTTGACGGCAAAATCACGCCCCGGGCTGAAGAAGCCGGGCGGATTGCCCGGACCATAAGCCAGAACATGGAGCTGTTTTTGAAGGCCAGGCCGCAGAGATCTCAGGTAGCCATCGTCTATAATCCGCTTTCGCACCTGGTGGGCGGCCAGCAGACCTTCACTTCGGAAGGCCAGCCGGTCGGCTACAACAACCTCAGCGAGTCTCTGCAGGGGGTGCATCGGGCCTTCTTCGAGCGGGGAATCAAGGTGGATTTTATCCATGTCCGTGACCTGAAGGATAAAGCGGCCAGCTACCGGTTGCTGATCGCCCCTTACCCGGTGATGATTTCGCAGCCCTACGTTCAGGACCTGGTAAGGTACGTGGAGCAGGGTGGAACCCTGCTGGTTGAGGCCCGGGCCGGCTGGATTGATGAGAAGGGCTTTGCCTTTCCGGTCATCCCGGGCGGTGGCCTGGATAGAGTTCTGGGCTGCCGGGAAGCCCGCTTGCTGCCCATCCAGAAAACGGGCCAGATGACAATCAGCCAGAGTCACCCGTCTTTGCCCTGGCTAAAACCTGGAGATTCGCTGGATACAGTATTTTTTGAAGAAACTTTTGAAATTACCGACAATAAGGCCCGGGTTCTGGCTACCAGCCCCGACGGACAGCCGATGCTGGTGCTGGCTCCTCATGGTAAGGGCCAGGCCCTGATAGCCGGCTCCTTCCTAAGCTCGGCCTATCATCATTTCCGAAATCCTAACAACGGAAAGTTCCTGGCCGGCCTGGCCGGGTGGCTGGGTATAAGGGCTGATTTAGAAATAAAATCCCGGCCAGAAAATTCGCTGGCTGAATGGCGCTGGCTGGAAGGGACGGATTACCGGGTACTTTTTGTATTTAACCGCGAAGAGGAAAAAGCACAGTTTACCCTGACCACCACCCGACCCTGGCCCGGTGTTGAGCTGAAAAATCTCGAGAGCGGAGAAAAAATTCTTTTCAACCAGGACCGGGACCGGATGAGCTTCAACCTGGAGCTGGAACCTCAGGGAGTTAAAGTCTTGCTGATGAAAAAAATATAAAATGGTCTGCTGTAAGCTCTTTAATAATTTCGTAGAGAAAAAAGAATTAGTCGGTGCTGTCAGCAGTGAATAGGACGGAATGCTCAACAGATACATTAAAAAGGATTCGCTGCGGGTGGGGTTGCTGGTGCCGCTTTTCAACCTGACCATGATACCGGTCCTGCAATTGATGGTGCCAAAGGAAAATAAAAAAAGTAAGAGCCTTAAAATGGAGGGAATGAAAGTTCTTTTTGAATAGCTGATTGAACAAATCAGCAGGGTAAAATATGGGGTGGAGTAGCCATGATTACAGAAAAGCCTGAAAAGATAGGCTGATGAAAAGAACAGGGGCAATGGAAAGTCCTGATTTAATGGTGCTAAACTCGAAGGTTTGACATTGTACATGAATTCAGGCACTGTGTTTTTATGAGGAGGGTCCTGATGAAAAGGAAAGCCAGTACCTGGATAGTTTTTCTGGGTGCCCTGGCACTTATGGTTCTTTTCGCCCGGGACGGGAAGCAGGCGGGACAGGCGGTGGAGCTCATCGTTCGCGGCGATGATATGGGAATGACCCATTCGGCCAACGAAGCCTTCGAGCTGGCCTTTAACCGGGGGATCCTGACTGCCGGGGGCCTGATCGTTCCTTCTCCCTGGTTTGAGGATGCGGCCAGGCGCTGCCGGGAAAACAGGCTATGGTCGGTGGGAGTTCATCTCTGTGTCAACGCCGAATGGCGGGATTATCGCTGGCGTCCGGTTCTGCCCTTTAACCTGGTCCCGAGCCTGGTCGACAGGGATGGTTATTTTTTCCCGACGGCCCGGGCTTTTCTGGATAATAATCCGAGTATAGAGGAACTGGAAAAGGAACTCCGGGCCCAGGTCGACCGGGCTTTAAGCTGCGGCCTGCGCCTTGATTATCTTGATACCCACATGGACAGCCTGGAAACCAGGGAAGAATACAGGGCTGTCGTCCGGAAGATAGCCAGGGAATACGGGCTGCCCATTTCCGGCCAGTGTGGTGAGGACCGGGAATTTTTCGACATCTACGCGGTTGAACCCGGGCAAAAAGAAAGAGTGTTGATAGAGAAGCTGCAAACGGCCAGACCTGGCCTTTACCTGCTGGTGGTTCATCCCGGGCTGGACACCCCAGAAGAAAAGGCCATCGTTGACCTGAACCCCGACGGGTTGAAAGATGTCTATAAATACCGATCGGCCGAAGTCAAAGCCATAACCAGCCCCAGAGTCAAGAAGGTCATAGCCAAACGGAATATAAAGCTGCTCAGCTACCGTGATCTGAGGGAACAGGGCCGGATAAAAATAGACTGAGACAGAGCATTCGTCAACAGAAGAGCTGTTACCTGAAATATTCTGAGATCCTTGCCGGCAGGCGTGGTTGCTGGAATATAATTGGCCAGAATGATGGAGTTGACTGCCAGTTTTTCAATCAGAAGCCTGCCGAGTTGTCCACGTTTTTATCGAGCTGACTTGTTGCCCGCCACCATTCGTGCCGGGAGATTTTAGGATTAACCGGAGAGGTGGTAAAAGTGGTAAAATTTATATAGTAAGTAGCTGAATGGTTTTAATCCGGGAGAAAAAGCAGATGAAACGAAAAGTTATCAGAGGGAATTTAATCCTGCCCGATAGAATTATTGAAAACGGCTGGCTGCTGATCGACAACGGGGTTATAAAAGAAGTTAGAGAAGCAGGCCAGGGAAACGACCTGCCTTCCGCCGATTTACAGGATTACAGCGGTCACTGGGTTTCACCCGGACTGGTAGATATTCACCTGCATGGAGCTCTGGGACGTGAAGTCATGGATCTGGAGGTGGCCGGCCTGAAAGAAATAGCCGGGCACCAGGCGGCCTGTGGCGTGACTGCCTTTTTCCCGACCACCCTGACCGCCTCTCTGGAAAAGGTCATCAGAGCCATTGAAACAGTCAGGGAGGCCGCAGGAGAGGACCTGCCCTCGGATATTGCCGGAATCCACCTGGAAGGGCCTTACGTCAGCCTGAAAAGAAAAGGAGCCCAGGACCCGAAATACGTAAGGGAAATACAGGAAAGAGACCTGGAGAGGCTGCAGGCTGCCCTCGGTCCGCTTAAAACTCTTATCACCATGGCGCCGGAAGCCGGGCGCAACCTGGAGTTTATTCCCCGGATGGTGGGTCTGGGCTGGGTGGTATCAATCGGACATTCGGATGCCACCTATGATGAAGCCACCAGGGCGATTGAGGCCGGGGCCAACCATGCCACCCATCTTTTTAACGCCTGGCGGGAATTCCATCACCGGGAGCCTGGCGGGCCGGGAGCAGTCCTGGACAGCGACCGGGTCTTTGCCGAGCTGATAACCGACGGCATCCATGTTCATCCGTCTTTTATCCGTTTGGCCGTGTTCCGCAAGGGTCCCGAACGCACCTGCCTGATCACCGATTCGCTAAAGGCAGCCGGTCTGCCCGATGGAACATACGACTGGGGGGATATGCAGATTGTGCTGAAAGGGGCCGAGGTCAGGCTCAAGGACTCGGGAGTTCTGGCCGGCTCGGTGCTGCGTTTGAACCAGGCTATAAGAAACGTCCGCAAATGGACTGGCCTGCCTTTGCCGGCGGTGGTCAGGATGGCTTCGCTGACCCCGGCCGAAAGCGTTGAGCTGGACAAGACAATGGGCAGCCTGGAACCCGGCAAGCTGGCCAGCGTGGCTGTCTTCGACTCTAACTTTGAGACAGTGGCCACATATTTAAGGGGAAAGAAAGTGTTTCCCGATAGGGAATAAAGGTGGGGGAAATGAGAAATCAAAGTATTTTAAAGTTTCAAGCAGCACGTTTTTTCTGCCTGCTGGCCTTTCTATCTGTCCTGGTTCTGCTCGGAAGAGGCAACCTCTTTTCGGGTCAGGCAGGTGGGGAGAAGGGAAAACAGGTTCTTCCGGGTTTTGAATTCAGGTTTCAGCCGGCCCCGGCCAACCTGGCCGGATTCCCGGACTGCGCCTTTACCAGGCCTTTTGGCTATAAAATGGAAAAGTTTGGAAGGACCTCGGCCGCCGGCAACATTGATAATAATGCTGAAGGCAGCTCCTGCCCGGTGGGCGGTCTGGGTTCCGGCGGCTACGAATGGACCATCAGCGGCAATTTCCGTTACTGGTTCTTAAAGTCAGGCTGGTTCGTTGACGACTGGCTGCCGGCCGATGCTTTCCATGTTTTCATAAAAAAGGGAAACCAGAAAATTGTCCAGACGGTCTCCGCCGATAAACCCGAAAAAGTGTTGCAGAGCTGGAACTATGGCCTGCCCCCGGGCAGTGGAGACTATTTTGCGCTTTATCCGAAGAGTGGTTTTTCTTTTGAAAAGAAAAAAGACTGGCCGGTCCATCTGGCCGTAGTCCAGTTCTCGCCGGTCATTCCGCATAACTACAGAGAAAGCAGTTACCCGGTGGCCGTTTATAAATGGATAATTCATAACCATTCCAGAGCTGAAGTCGAAGTCTCCCTGATGCTCACCTGGGAGAACATGGTTGGCTGGGAAGCTGTTTGGCCTGGCGGAACGGTACCCCAGACTCAGTTTGTCTGGGATAAAAAGAGCCAGGGCAACTTCAGCGAGTTCAGGAGCGAAGGCCAGAAGAAGGGGATTCTCTTCCAGCGGAAGGGACTTGACCTTAGGACAGGCAATGCTCTCAGCGGAACCATGGGAATTGCCACCCTGGAAATCCCTGGAGCGGCGGTCACCCACCTCGTCGATTTTGACCCGACCGGCGATGGCTCTGAAGTCATGGAGCCTTTTGCCAGCAGCGGCCGCCTGCCCTCGGAGAAATCCGCCAGGACTGCAGGCAGCGGTCGGACCGCCTCGGCCCTGTCCGTGTCCCTGAAACTGAAACCGGGACAGAAGGTCGAGCTTCCGTTTGTTGTCAGCTGGGATTTTCCCTTTTACGAATTTGAAAGAGGCGTTAAATACCGCAAAAAATACACGGAATTTTTCGGCGATGACGGCCAGCAGGCCCTGAAGATAGCCTTTGAGGCCCTCGACAGGTATTCCGAATGGGAAAAAGCCATTGACAGCTGGCAGGCTCAGGTTCTTAATCAGAAACGTCTTCCACCCTGGTTCAAACAGCTCCTGTTCAACGAACTCTACATTCTTTCAGAAACCGGGGTCTGGGAGGCTTCCACCGACCTGTTCACCTATCTGGAGAGCGCCGATTATCTGATGTACGGAACCTTTGACGTTGATTCCTACTGCTGGCAATTGCTGGAACTCTGGCCGGAGCTGGAATGGCGTAATATCAGGTATTTTGCCCGGACCATAAGATTCCTGGACCCGGCCTATAAGGTCTATCAGTATAATGAGACCTTCCCGGGAGAGGTCCCTCCAGACAAGAAAGGCTATTACTGGAACATCAACAAGGAGCCGGGGATGATTCCCCACGACCTGGGCTCACCACGGGTTCGGCCCTGGGTGGTGCTCAACGCCTTTGACTGGCAGAACGGTAATGCCTGGAAGGACCTCAACCCCAAGTTCCCGCTGCGGGCCCTCAGGGATTACCTGGCTTCCGGGCGTGAAGACCCCGATTATCTTAGGGAAGTTTTTTCGGCTTCGGTCCTGGCCCTGGATACCCTAAAGAAAAAGTTCGGCCATCCGGTCTCTCATATTCCACAGAACGAGGCCATTCCCGACCAGACCTATGACACCTGGCGGATGAAGGGCACCAGCGCCTATGTAGGCCTGCTGTGGCTGGCGTCCTTAAAAGCGACCATAAAGCTCGGTGACCTGCTTCTGGAACAGGGGATAAGCCAGGTCGAGGGTTTAAGCGTGGATAAAGTTCAGAAGAGATATGCCGACTGGCTCAAAGCTGGTCGGGAAGAGATTCTGAAGCTCTGGAACGAGGAGAAAGGCTATTTTCATATCGACAGTTATACTGATGACATCATGACCGACCAGCTGTTCGGTGCCTGGTACGCCGGCCTGCTTGGCCTGGAAGACAGGGAACCGATAGTCAGCCCTGATAAGGTGAAAAAAGCCCTGACCACCATTTTCCAGAACAACGTGGCCGGTTTTGGCGACGGCCTGATGGGAGCGGTCAACGGCCGGACGGCTTCAGGCCGGCAACTTTTGAGCCAGCAGGGCGACGAGGTCTGGGTTGGCACAACCTACACTTTTTCGGCCAACTGCCTGCTCCACGGTTTGAAAAAAGAAGCCTGGCAGACAGCCTACGGGATTTACCGGGTGGTCTGGAGCCCTGAAGGACAGGGCTATTTTTTCAAGACTCCAGAAGCCTATCTCAACCCGGAAGAACAGGTCTGGAATAACCCAGCTCAAAAATACGGGCAAAACCTTTTCCGGGCAATGAAGTATATGAGGCCGGGAGCAGTCTGGGCTGTTTACCGCGCCTTCCTCATGACCGAAAAATAATGGATGGAAAAGAGTATGGTCGCTGTTACCGCAAGGGCGCAGGCAGCCCGGTCAATCGGTCTATGGCCAGAACTGGAGCCAGACCCGCCAGGTTAATTTCTGGCTGTAAGCTGCCTGCAGGGAATTCAGGACAGATGGGAAATCTAAAAGAGGTTTTGGCTTGGTCAGAAAAGTTAAGTGCTGGCAAACAGACCGGGTCTTTGTTCTTAACCCCTTTCTGGTATCAGCCACCTCTTTTCGGGCGTGTATATTCTCAGTGAAGGTTATAAGCTGCGGGTGAGGCATGAGCAGGAAGGATAAGATTCAGAAGGCCAGTCACGAACAAACGGCCAGGGGAAGACGTTCTATCTGGGTCATCTTGCTAACCCCGGCCATTCTTATTGCCGGTGTCTGGCTGGTCTTCAGGTTCTGGCTTCAGCCGTCTTCTTCGCTGGGGCGCTACTGGAAAACGCGGGGAGTGGAAAAACCCAGCGTTCTGCTGATAACCATGGATACCACCAGGGCCGATCACCTGCCGCTTTACGGATATAACGGGGTGCAGACTCCGCATCTCAATGAGCTCGGCCAGCGCGGGGTGGTCTTTGAACAATGCGCCACCGTCTCGCCCCTGACTTTGCCGGCGCATTGCTCCATACTGACCGGCTATTATCCGCCCTATCACGGGGTAAGGGTCAATGGCAATAATGCCCTTTCTGATGACCAGACCACGGCCGCTGAAATTTTTGCGGCGGCCGGTTATAAAACAGCGGCCTTTATTGCCGCCTTTGTCCTGGACGGCCGCTGGGGATTGAAGCAGGGGTTTGATTATTATGACGACCAGTTCAACCTGAAGAAATACAGGCAACTGGATCTGGGCACGGTCCAGCGGCCGGGAAACGAGGTGGTGGATTCGGCCCTGAAGTGGCTGGAAGAGAATCGCGGCCAGCCTTTCTTCGCCTGGGTTCATCTCTACGACCCGCACCTGCCCTACGAGCCTCCGGAGCCCTATTTTTCACAATACAGGTATTATCCGCCGGTCAGCCTTTATGACGGGGAGATAGCTTTTATGGACGAACAGATCGGCCGGCTGTATTCCTGGCTGAAGAGCAGAGAACTGGACCGGAAGACCATCATAATTCTGGTGGGTGACCACGGCGAGGGCCTGGGCGATCACGGTGAACTGGCCCACGGTTATTTCATCTATGACTATGCCGTTCATGTGCCGCTCATCGTGGTCAGTCCTCACCGAAAACTTCAGGGGACCAGGGTGTCGGTTCAGGTCAGCGTCGTCGACCTGTTGCCGACCATGGCCGGGATGGCCGGCCTTAAGGTTCCGGTCACCCAGGGCCGGTCACTTCTCGGGTTGATGTTTGGAAAAAAGGAAAGGGAAATCCCGGCCTACAGTGAATCCCTGAGTCCAAATCTTCATTACGGCTGGAGTCCTCTTCTGGGGTTAAGGACTCCCGAGTTCAAGTTCATAGATGCCCCGCGTCCGGAACTTTACAACCTGAGAAATGACCCGAAAGAGCTAATCGATGTTCAGAACAGGTATCCCGGAGTCGGGCTGAGGTTAAAAAGGGAACTTGATACCCTGGTTGAGAAAATAAGCCTGGGGGCACCCGAGCCCCAGGCTGCCAATCTGGATTCGGAAACAGTGGAAAGGCTGGCGGCCCTGGGCTATATCGGGGCTTCGGTCAGGATGAAAACCAGGCCGGCCCGGGAGCTGGCTGACCCGAAGGATAAGCTTGAAGTCTATGAGCTTATCCAGCAGGCCGGAGACCTCATCAACCGCGAGCAGTACAGCCAGGCCGCCCGGAACCTGGAAAAGGCCCTTGGGCTGGAACCGGGGATTCCCCAGGCCCGCCTTCTGCTGTCAACCTGTTACCTCGAGCTCGGGCGCAGGGAAGAAGCTAAATCACTCCTGGATGAAATACTGAAAGAAGACCCCAATTCAGTTCAGGCCCTGATTGGCCTGGCCAACATCCTGCTGGAGGAAGACCGGGCCGATGACGTGGTGGCCCTTTCTGAAAAAGCCCTGTCCATAGATAACCGCAACACCCAGGCCTACACTCTTATCGGGGAAGTTTACATGGCCAGGATGGAACATGATAAGGCCCGGCCCTACCTGGAGAAAGCGGTTGAAATCCAGCCCAAGATGACCCGCAACGTGCTTAACCTGGCCGTTTGCCTGATCGGGCTCAAGGAATATTCGCGGGCCGAACAATTGCTGCGCCAGGTGCTGCAGGATTACCCAAAATTTCCTTTGACTTATTTTCATCTTGGTTTATTGTATGAAGAGCAGGGAAGAATTGAAGAGGCCTGTGAAGCTTATTCCAGGGAGATCGAGTATTATCCCGACCACTTCCGGGCCCGCTTCAACCTGGGGAAACTTTTGCTCAGGCAGGGCGACTTCAATGGTTATCTTGAGAACATGGAGAAGGTGATGAAAGTGGCTCCGGCCGAGGCGGAGGGCTATCTTTTCCTGGCCCGGGGAAAACTTCTCCGCAACGATAACCCGGCTGAAATCCTGGAGCTGGTTAAGGCCGGCTTAAGCCGGGCCAGGACATCCGAACTCAAAGCACTGGGGTATTTTCTCCTGGCCGACGTTTACAACCGGCTGGGCCAACCCCAAAGAGTCCAGGAAGCCCTGACCCGGGCCAACCAATACAAGAGTCAGGGAGAGGAGTCAAAAAGATGAAAAAAGGCAAATCTTTACCGGATCGAGCCTGGAGGCTCTCTTTTCTGGCAATCCTGGTTTTTCTGCTGTGTTCTTCTGGCTTCAGCCAGTACCGCGAATATCATCTTTTTGGAATAGTGGTTGATACCGAATCCAACCCCCTTGCGGGCGTGGATATATTTCTCCAGGACCTCAACACCAGCCGGAATTACCGGGTGAAGACAGATAAGAGCGGGAAATACGTTCTGTCGGGTCTGCCCCACGGTCGGTACCAGGTGACGGTTAAAAAGGACGGCTACGAGACCAGGACTTTCGAGTGGGATTTTTCCCAGCCGCAGGAGAGAATGCAGAAGGTGGAGATGGAGACCATCATCCTGGCTTCCACCGAAAAATTGAAAATGCTGACCACGCTGAAAGAACTGAAGCAGGCGGTGGCCGAGGTCATGGAAATGATAAACCGCAATGACCTGGAAACGGCCCTGTCCAGGCTGCAGGAGCTGGCGGCCAGGTATCCCGACGATCCCAACATTCATTACCTCCTGGGTGTTACCCTCGGTCGTTTGCACCGTTACGAAGAGGCCATTCCGGAGTTGACCAGGGTAACCGAGCTGACCCCGGAATTTGCCCCGGCCTACCAGCAGCTCGGCTTCTGCTACCAGAGCCTGAAGAACATGGATAAAGCCCTCGAAAACTACAGAAAATCGGTCGAGCTGGACCCGGCCAACGCGGTCAACCTTTACAATCTGGGACTGACCCTTTTTGAAATGGATAAAGTGGATGAAGCCCTGAGCTACTTTGAGCAGGCTCTGAGCACCAGGTCCGACGACCTGGACACCCTGGAGATGATTGCCAGGTGTTACATAAACAAGGGCGACCTGACGAAGGCAGTTGAATACCTGGAGAAGGCCCGGGCCCTGGCCCGGAACGAAGAAAAGATTAAGTTCCTGGACAGTTTTATCGCCACCCTGAAAGTCCAGATTAAAAAATAAGCTTTCAATGCGGAGGAGTATATATGGGTCCGGTTGACTGTGGCCTGGAGGAGAGGGTGTGGCGGCTGACAGATGAGTCAAGGATGTCTTGACAGGACGGCATGGTTAAGATGTAGAATATGTTTAACCTGATTTTGCAGGAAAGGAGGTGGGAATTAAGGCCGTTTTTAAAAACAAAAGTGTCTGAAGGTTTCTTCCTGCCTGCGTCTTTTCAGGCGGAAGAGTCGGTTAAAGGAAAAAGGAGGGTCAAATGAAAAAAATGTCAATGAGGGAAAAGCTTTTCTCACTGAGCCTGATCCTGTTGCTTCTGGCACCGCTGGCTGTCTCGCAGACCATTGAATACGGCAAGATCACCGGCGTAGTGGTTGATGAAGAAGGAGCTCCTCTGCCCGGGGTGACCGTGGAAATTACCGGACCAGCTCTGATGGGCGGGAAGAGAGCTACAACCACCTCTGCCCGGGGCGGCTATGTTTTCATGAATGTGCCGCCGGGCAGATACACGCTGACCGCTTCCCTGCCCGGATTCAAGACCAGCAAACAGGAAAACATCGTGGTTACGGCCGGTTCATCTCTGGTGGTCGATGTCCGGATGGAAATCGGCAAGCTGGAGGAGATGGTAACGGTAACCGCGGCCGGGCCGGTGGTCGATGCCAAGACTTCCACTGTGGCCACCAGCATCGGCAGCGAGTTGCTGGCCAAGCTGCCGACCACCCGTGATGCCTTCTACGATCTGGCTCTGAGCACCCCGGGCATGGTAGCCCAGGGTAAGGACGGGAGCTGGCTGCCCAGCCCCAACGCCTATGGCGGTTCTTCCAACGAAAACGTCTTCTTAATCAACGGCGTTAATACCACCAACCCCAGATCATCGGCCTACGGCTCACTGGTCAATGTCAATTACAACGCCGTGGAGGAAGTCAGGGTAATCGCCCTTGGCTCCAGGGCCGAGTACGGCAGCTACTCCGGCGTGGCCATTGACGTCCTGACCAAGTCCGGAAGCAACGAGTTCCACGGCAATTTCATGGTCAACGGGGCCCCGAAGAAATGGATTGCCGACAACCAGCCCAAGCCGGCCAGTCCAGGCCAGGCGGTGGATATGGGTGCCTTCGGGCCGTTCGGGGAGAGGCTGTACATCGGCCCGGGTGATGACATCCTCAACAAGAACACCAAGGAATACGAGTTTAATTTCACCGTGGGCGGCCCGATAAAGAAAGATAAGGTCTGGTTCTACGGTGGCCTCGATTACATCAGGGCCGAGTCCAAGACTCCGTTCTGGCCGGTGCCCAACAGGTACTGGGGTCGCTTTGGAGATATCAAGCTGACCACCGAGCCCTGGACCAATCACCGGGCCTGGATTTCCTACCACTACGAGCGCAACAAGGGAGATGGCTGGACCTGGAACCCGCACTGGGATGAAACCATGACCTACGGCCAGAACAGCTCCACCCACAGCGTCTCCGCCCAGTGGCAGTACATGGCCACCGGCAAGACCATTTTTACCCTGAAGTACTTAGGCTTCTGGAGAGATGACCAGCCTTTCATCCCGGAAGATGCTCCTGACCATCCGGGCTACATCAACTGGTGGAAATGGAATGTCTACGGGATTAACGGAGCCTTTCCCTACGTCGAAGCCCAGAAATCCAGCCGTAATACCATCCAGGCTGATGTTTCTTACTACGCCGAAAACTTCCTGGGCGAGCACGATATCAAGTTTGGTGTCCAGTACACGATGGGTCGCGGTAACTGGCTGGGTGGCTACTTCCAGAACTATGCCAACTTCGCCTATCCCGCTCCCTGGACTCAGAACATCAATTACCTGCGCAACTGGTATGGAGCTACCGGACTGGTTTTCTACAACCGCCAGACCTGGCTCAACCCCTTTCTGACCGTCAGGACGGCCGACCAGATGGGCATTTTCTTCGATGACCAGTGGACGCCCGCCAAGAGGTTAACTATTAACCTCGGCCTGCGCTTCGACCGGATGACCACCAGGTACGGCAAGGGCAAAGTTTATGAGTATGTCAACAGGCCTGAAGAGATTAACACCGGTCTTAAGGTTCTCAGGGACAGGGAAGGCACGGGCAATATCTTTGACTTCAAGCTGTTCTCGCCTCGTATCGGCCTGACCTATGCCCTGACCAGGGATATGAAAACTATCTTCAGGGTAAGCTACGGGCGTTACTACCTGCCGCTCAGCGTCGAGTACCTGAGAAGGTTTGGCCCTGATATGCCAATTGCCAACATCCATTACATTTTCTACAACATCCCGTTCGACCTGGTGGACCTCAACGGCAATAACTACGTGGACCCGGATGAAGTCACCAACGCTGCCAGGTATCTGTATGGCGATACTTACGTTGACCCTGGTTCCCGCCCGGGCTGGTGGGATGAGTACCAGACCATCGATTACTCCTGGCAGTTAAAGGTCAAGGATGGCACCAGGGACCAGCACACCGACCAGATTACCCTGAATCTGGAAAGGGAACTCGTCAAGGACCTGTCGCTGAGCGCCACTTATATCTGGAAAAGAACGGGCAACATCTTCGTCAACTGGCCGCTAAATGAAGTCACCCAGGAGCCCTTTGAATACGAACGCAAGTCCTACACCACGTATTATGGAGAAACGGTTTCGCTCTACAGCGTGGTGCTCAAGGATTACAACGGGGATGGAGTGATCAATGGGGCCGATGTCGGCTGGATAGGCTCACACCTGGACTACATGGTCCAGAACATGCCCGAAGTGGACGGCATCAAGCCGCGCCGCCTGTACCAGGGCCTGCAGTTCATGCTGAACAAGCGCTTCTCCGACCGCTGGCAGATGCTGGCTTCAGCCCTGTTCTCCTGGTCAGACGGCATGGCCATGAGGTCGGTCCGCCAGGACTTCAACTTTGAAGGCCCCATGGTCATGGACACCACCTTCCTGGCCGGGCTGAACCAGACCATCAACAACATGAAGGGCCCGCTGCCCCATACCCAGAAGTTCGAGTTCAAGCTGTCAGGGTCCTATCGCATCCCGGTGGTGGAGATGGACATCGGTTTGCGCTTCAGGTACAACTCCGGCCGACCGCTGTGGCCGCTGGAAACCTATCCGGTCATCACCCAGTGGGGCTATCCGGCCGGGCTGGTGGTCAACACCGGCGACAATTACATCGTCTCCATCGACCCGACCAAGCCCTGGTACCTGCCCCACGAAAAAGTGGTTGACCTGAGGTTCGACAAGGCTTTCAGCCTGAAAAGGGCCGGCTACATCAGGCTGGCGGTTGACATCCTGAACCTGTTCAACGAGCATGCAGTGGTTAATGCCGGCTACGGCGGTCCTCATGAACCTCAGATTGGCCGGGTTTCCGGTATCACCTATCCTTCGAGAAAGATCCGCCTGAATTTCAGCTATGAGTTCTGATTCAGCTGAGGTTGAAGCTCAGGGGCGTCCGGGATTTTCCCGGGCGCCCTTTTTTTGCCCACAGCAAGACAAAAAAGCTATAATCAATGGATGAAGATGGACCAGAAGAAGCATCGTTTTGAAACAAGGGTCCCCCGATTTCTAATTATCTTATGTCTGATTTTTCTGTTCTCACTTTCTCTGGCGGCGGCCAGCCTGCCGGAAAGGTACCGCAGGTGGCTGGAAGAAGAGGTGGTTTATATCATAACTCCCAGGGAGAGAGAGGTTTTTCTAAAGCTGCAGACCGACCGGGAAAGGGATATCTTCATCGAAGCCTTCTGGAAGCAGCGCGACCCCGATCCTCGCACCCCGCAGAATGAATTCAGGGAAGAGCATTACCGCCGGCTTAACTATGCCAACCAGTTCCTGGGGCGGGGAACTGGCAAACCTGGCTGGAAGACCGACCGGGGCCGCGTCTACATCATCCTCGGCCCGCCCAGCAACATCGAAACTTATGAAAACATCATGGGCGTCTATCCCGCCCAGGTCTGGTTTTACTATGGCGACCCCCGCTACGGGCTGCCGACCGGTTTTAACGTAATTTTTTTCAAGAAAGAGGGAGCAGGGGAGTACATTCTTTACTCGCCTTCTGACCACGGTCCCCAGGCCCTGGTGGCCGATTACATGTATAACGCCAGGGATGCCCGGGACGCCTACCAGCGGCTTTACCAGCTTTCCCCCAACCTGGCCGAGCAGTCACTCAGCCTCATACCAAACGAGCGTCTGGAACCCGGGGTCATCAACCTGGCTTCCAACAGGCTTCTGGCCACCATCATGTCGCTGCCACAGCGCAAGGTGGAAGATGCCTACGCCGAGGCCTGGTTTCGCCACAGGGACCTGATAGAAGTGGAGTACAGCACCAATTACATCCGCTCTGATTTTGAGGTCTGGACGGTGCGCAGCCAGAAAGGCCACTACCTTGTTCATTATTCGGTGGAGCCGGGCAAGCTGTCAGTGAGTCAGGACGGGCAGAATTACCTGGTGCGTTTTGACCTCAACGGCCGGGTTGCTGATGATAAGGGCCGAACCATTTATCAGTTCGATAAAAGCATCCCCCTGAATTTGACCAGGGAAGAACTGGGCGAGATCGGCAAAAGAGCGGTGGCTTTTCAGGATGTATTTCCCCTGATTCCCGGGAATTGTACCCTGGACCTGCTGGTCAAGAACCCGGTCTCGCGGGAATTCTCCAGCTTTTCCAAAAAGCTGACCCTGCCGGAAAATCCGGGCCCCGCGGAAATCGGCCAGATTCTGCTGGCCTATGGCCAGCTGGAAGCAAAGGATGGCACCGGTCTTCTCCCGTACCAGGTCGGCGACAGGCAGCTTCTCAGCCGGAGCCTCAAGTCGTTTGCCGTTTCCGATTCCCTGGTGGTCTGCGTTCAGCTAAACGGCTGGAGCGATGAGTTGAAGAAGAAGTCAACCTTAAAAATTTCCCTGCTGGCCGAGAACCAGGCGGTTCAGAGCAAGGAATGTCCTGCCCTGGAAATTTCAGCCGAAGGTCTGGTTGTTGAATCAATGCCGCTGGCGGCCCTGAAGCCAGGGTATTACAGCCTGAAGGCTGAGCTGCTGGTTGATGGCCAGCTCCGGGACAGCCGCCGGGCCGAGTTAGAAATTTCTCCCCTGAGCAACCTGCCGGCCCCAATCCTGGTGTCCCGGGGCAGTCTGACCGAGGCCGACGAGCTTCTGGCCACGGGAATTCAGCACTTAAATAGCGGTAACATTCAGGAAGCCACCAGCCGCCTGGCCAGGGCCCACTCTCTTAACCCGGGTCCGGTGACAGCCCTGGCCCTGTCCGAGGCTCTGTTCAGGGCGGGAGAATTTCAGCGGGTAATAGAATTGCTCGGACCATATGACCAGCCCGAGGCCCCGCCCGAACTGGTCTCGCTGCTGGGTAGGGCTTTCCATTCCCTCAACCAGCCGCTTAGGGCAGCCGTCTATTATGAACAGTACCTGAATCGCTTCGGGGTCAACCTGGAAATCCTGAACTTTCTCGGAAGCTGCTATTTCCAGATGGGTGACAGGGATAAAGCCCTGGCTCTCTGGGAGAAATCGCTCGGCCTGAACCCGAACCAGGAAAAACTGAGAGAGCTGGTCAACTCTTTGAAAAAGAAATAAATACCTGGAAATCAACTTCGGGATTTTTCCCGGGAAGGTTCTATTCCCGGCATAAATTCCCGGGTATTCTTTGTTTTCGAATCAGCTCATTAATCGGCCAGCAAAATAGCAGTTGATATTTTTATAATTTTTAAGGCCTGTAATTTTCAGAATTCAATTTCTATTCTGTCTGGCCTCGCCCCCTATTCAGTTAAGATTTATCGTTCACTCAAAACTTTTTAACTTCCAGGGTTTTAACGTTCCAGCCCTTTATCCTGATTTCCAGCTCGTCTCCTTCCAGGTCTTCACCGAAGAAATAGCCTTTAACCGTGCGCCTTTCCCCGGGCAGCAAAGAAATGTAGTTGTCTTCGAGAAATATTGGCAGAACCGACTTCTGCCTTAATTTTTTCAGGACCTGGATTTCCAGGTTGAAGGCCAGGTGCGGCCCCGGGTTGTGAAGCTCGATAGTCAGGTTTCTGATGGGGTCTTTTCCTTCCGCCTTCCACCTGTACCTGACCTGTGATTCGGGCAGGTGGTTCAGGGCTTTCAGGTTGGCATATTTTTTGACCGGAGTTACATACCAGGTCGTCTTCTTGAAATCAAGCACATCGGGCTCCTGACTGAGGACATAGAAATTATGGTCTTCAAGCGACTGCTTTGGCCCGATGATTCTCAGGTCCAGGAAATAGAGGTCAGTCAGGTCGGGCATATCCGGCAGGCGGGTAAGAACCGTCTTGCCGTCCGCTTCCAGCACCAGCGGGAATTCCTGCCTGAATTTTTCCTTGAGTTCCAGGTCGAATACCCTGACCAGGGCACCAAGCTTTTCGGCCTTAACCGCTGACAGGTTAGAGGCAATAATTTCCCGGGTTTCGTAGTCATAAATAAGATGGACAGGGCTGTTGGCCTTCCTGGCCCCGTAAAAGGCCCCGGTGGGCATAAGATAGTAATCGTAAAGCTGCCACCAGAGCTTGGGCCAGGCCGAGTTGAACATCCACTGGATGATTCCGGTGGCTACCGGCCGGCGGGCCACAAAGGCTTCAAACATGCCCCTCATAGCTTCGTAATTGAGGAACTGGGCCTTATCGCAGTACTCGGCCACACTTTCGGGCCAGCCCAGGCGTTCCCGCATGGCCTCGTTGTATCTATCGAGGGATTTGAACAGGCCGCGGGAGCAATGAAAATTCCAGTAATCGTTCGGTGGCCAGAGTGCCTCTTCCGGAATTATTTTCTTCAGGCTTTCCAGCACCGGCACCTGGGGTCCGGGTCCGGTTTCAGTATTGAAGCCGAAGGCTCCACCGTTCTTCTTATCTTCGAACCAGTAGTTGGGTGGCACCCAGTCGTAAGGGCCGTTCATCTTGACGCCCGATTTCCCGCTGACCTCGCTAACCCTGGTTCCGGTGGAATTTAGGAAGGGGCGGGTCGGGTCGTCCTCGGCCAGAATTTTCAGGTATTCTCTTTCCAGTTCCGGTTTGGGCACCAGGTCGCTGGCCAGGGCCCAGACAAAGATGCTGGGGTGGTTGCGCAACCAGCGCACCTGGTCACGGAAAGAAGTGGCTACTAAGGCCATGTCTTCCGGGCTGATAATCCCGCCGTACCTGGGGTCAACCGGTTTCCCGAAATAATTCTCCCATTCCCAGTGACAGCTCCAGCCGACCATAATCAACAGGCCCAGCTCGTCGCACAGGTGATAAAGCTCCCGGCTGGTTCCCCAGAAACCTTCCAGCCTCAGGGCGTTAAGGTTCATATGACGGGCGTACATCAGTTCAGCCCTGAGCTTTTTGGACCTGTTATTGAGAAATATGTCATCGGTCCAGCCTCCACCGCGGATTAAAATCTTTTTACCGTTGAGGAGATACCCGCGGTGACCCTGTTCATTTAGGTAGTCCTTGATTTCCCGGATGCCGAAGCGCAGCGCCAGCCAGTCGGAAACCGGCATCAGCGCCTGGAACTGAGGTGGGATTCTCATCCGGTCTTTATCCTTTTCCCGGTCCGGGGCCTTTTCCTGTTCTTTTTCCCGGGCGGATGGCGGGACTGGTTCAGCCGCGGCCGGTGGCCTGGTGGTTGCCTTTTCATCCCCGGCTGGCGCTTTTAGCTTAAAGGCCATCAAAAGGAGATAAAGTTCAGGGCGACCCAGGTCATGAGTCCACCAGATCCTGGGGTTACTCAGAACCAGTTCTTTGTGGGTTTCCGGGCTGAGAACCACTTTCTGGACTTCCTTCGGTCCCAGCCTGACTTCTCTGGAAATCCTTATGTTTTCCAGCTCTATTTCCAGGGTGCCGGTGACCGGAACATCGGAGTGATTGCGAACTTCGGCCTGGATGGTCAGCCTGGCTTCCTTCAGGGTGGTGGTATCCAGGGTGGTCTGGACGAAAGGGTTTTCAATGGTAACTTCTCCGGTTTGCCTGATTCTGACCGGCCGCCATAGACCCATGCTGTTGTCGGCCGGAGCCGGGTTCCAGTCAACAAAACCGATGGTCGGCTCACCTTTAGCCGGCGGGATGACCTCAACGGCCAGGACGTTTCTCTCGCCTGACCTGGCCAGTTTGGTGACATCCAGGCGGAAGCGCCGGAAGGCGCCGTAAATTTCAGAGGCGTCAGCCACCTTCTGGCCGTTCAGCCAGATGTTGGCCCGGTAGTTAACGCCGTCCAGTTCCAGGAAAGTTCTGGTTCGTCCGGGGTAGGCGGGCAACAGGAATTCGGTCCGGTACCACCAGGAGGTCTGAAAGTCCTCAACTTTGATATTCTCCAGGTTTTTCCCGAAGAATACGTCGCCATAGATGTTATTTTCAACCAGGGTGCCCAGCACCGTGGCCGGGACCCGGGTGGGGTACCAGCGGTCAGTCATGATTCCCGGCCGGGATAGGGCGGCCCCGTCGGCCTTCAGGCGGGCCGAAGACTGGATAAACCAGTCGGTCAGAATCAGCTGGGTTTCCGGGAGCATCATCAAGCTGCTGCGACGGGGCGCACCGAACTGTCCGCCCGGCTGGGCGAAGGCCTCAGTCCAGATAAGAACAGACACTAAGACGATTGATATTATTCCGAGTCTTGGCCAGCGGGTTTTCTTCATTGAGACCTCCTGAGGTTCATATTTTACCAGAACATATATCTTATATCTTACCTTATATCTTAAACTTTCATTCCACCCGAAGAGTTACCACCTCCCAGGGCAGCATCCGGAAAGGCCGGGTGACCTGGGCCAGTGGTTCTCCTTTCAGGTTGGATAAATAGACTTTTCTTCCGGGAAAAAGAAGCCCCTTGAGGTTGATTGTTTCTGGTTGTCCGCCGGCGTTGTACAGTCTGAGCAGCAGAGCCGGCCTGGAGTCGGAAACTCCCGGGATGGCCTTTAACCTGGTGACCACGACCCTTTCCGGCTCGAGGTTAAGAACCGGCTGCAGGGGTACCCGTCTTTCGTCAACCGGCATTATAACCGGAGGCTGACAGACCTCAAGGGCCTGGGTCTTGAGCAGTGCCGGGTCCAGATTAGAGTTGAGGAAAAGGGAATAGCGAAGTTCGATTTCTCCTTCCTGGTCGGCCTTGTAATTGGTATGCCAGTAGTTATTCAGGGCATAGGAAATAATCGTTGAAGAGGGCTGGAGCTCTTTTTTCCAGGCCCGGGGAAAGCCTCCGACGCTTCTTTCATCCGTCAATTCGCCAATTTCCACCAGTGGGGCATCCGGCGTTACCCAGGTCAGGTTAAAATCCGGCCGGCTGAAACTCACCGCTTTTTGAACAGAAAAAAAATCCAGGCAGGCTCCCGGGATTTCTTCAAAGAAAGGATTGACTGCGCCCCAGCCGAGGTCAAGGCGGATTCCGGTTGGAGGCATCCGGAACGGAAAGGCTATGTGAACGCTTTCCTTTTCCCTGACCTTTATCTTGTCAATGTGATTAAAGAAGTCTATCCGGCCGTTGATTCCGTTAATCCTGATTACTGCCTTCAGGCTGTGACATCCTGGGGCTTCCAGCTCTATCTCCAGCGAAGCCACCAGAGGGCCGGAATCCAGTACCCGTACCTGGCGAACCCTGGCCGGCCGGGCTTTTTCCGGGTCGGTCCCGGGAACATAGAGATAGGCATTGAGCCCGGAGAATTTCTCGCTGTCCACCAGTTCCAGGTTTCGGGCCGGCTTGAAGATCAGGCTGCTCACCGCCCCTGTTTCCGGGCTGACTTCCAGGCGAAGCTGCTCATTCTCCAGGAAGTTTTCCCCGGCCCGGGCCAGGCCGCCGGGCCAGCTACTGCCGGTCTTAAGGTAGATGCGGCGGGCAGAAAATGGTTGAAGCCGGCTTATTTTAACAGCCAGGGTGCCATCAACCAGCCTCTGTGAAGGCAGGGAGCGGTTGTTTTCATCCAGTACCAGGTCAAGGCCGGCCGAGAGTTCAGCCGGTATAAAAATGATTTCTGACCTGGTCAGCGAGGTGGTGTTGATGATGTCGAGCACCTTTCTTCTGGATAAAGCTTCCTCCTCTCTGGAGCTCATTATGGCCTTCAGGTCTTCTTCCAGCGAATTAGCCAGTTCCTGTCCCTTTTCCAGGATGGACTTCTTGTATTCCCATTGCCGGGTAGCGTTTTCTCCATCCGGGTTGGAGACGCTGTCGTGGGCTCCCCAGGTATGCTCGTGAAAAAGTACTACCTGGCGCCAGGCTTCGTAAAAATCGGCTGATTTTTTAATGAATTCTTCCGGCACCAGGAGCGAATACAGAGTTTCGAGCTGCAGCAGCCGCTCGCTGAGATTCCGGTTCAGGGCGGTTTCCCGGGCGGTGGAGGCCGCGCCGTCTTCCCAGTATGGCGAAAAATCACCGCGGATGGCCGGGATTTCCAGGCCGTGCCTTTTTTCCATTTCCAGGAAAAGCTGTTCGCTGGTGGCGATCACCAGGCGAGGTGTCAGGAATTCTTTGTTCCAGGCGGCCACTTCCCGGCTGAGGTCCGGGTCCGGGGGGCCGTTGTCTCCACCCACGGTGTAGCGGACCTGCACCAGAGAATAGGGATAGTTCTTGTTTTCCAGTTCGGCCACGTATTCCAGGATTTCTCTTTTTTTGTCAACCCTGAAGTTTCCCAGGTTCAGCCCGTGGAACCAGGAATAACCGCGCCCGGCCATCCAGAAAAGAACCTTTTCCTGGCCGGAAGGTGAGACCCAGTAAAACGGCCGGTCGGCCCAGGTCCTGAGAGCCCGGCCAACCCGGTCGCCGCCGTCGGGCAGGACGGGCATGAAGTTGGGACCGCTGGAAAGATAGCGAACCCCGGCCAGGGCCAGCGCCGGAACAAAGGACCAGCTGTAGCTCGGGATATCAGTGATCATGGCCGATGTGACCGGCGGGAAACCCATGGTTTCCAGCTCCCTGGCAAAAGCTGTGAGTTCCAGCAGTTCCTCCGGGTGGCAGAGACCGGTCAGCTGGTTGGTTAGGGTGGCCTGGAGTCCTATCCAGCCATTCTTTACGGCTCGCAATAATTTTTCTCGCTTTTGTTCGTCAGCTTTTCGCAAATAGGTTTCAACATGCCACAGTTGTTCCACGTTCCATTTGAACCTGGCCTCGGGAGGCAGGGATTGCGATTTCTCGGCCAGTTCTATGGCGGTTTCTATGTTCTGCCACTGTTTCTTTTCTACTTCTTCCTGGTAATCTGAATAACCAATGTCCAGGTGGGAATGGGGGAGAAGCCATAATTCTATCGCCCGAACCGGTTTTTGCTCGCAAGCTGCCCGGAACAGAAGTTCTTTTCCCCTGAGGACGACGGCTTCAACCCGGGCCGGATTGCTGACCGGTTCGGTTTCCAGGTATAGCTGGTTGTAACCGGTCTGCAAGGTCTTGGAGACGGAAATATTCCGGCCCATTTTTATCCGGACTGAAACCGGAGGTCCGAAATGACTTATTTCCAGCAGCAGGGGCTGCCGCCGGGGCCTTGTGTTCAGGATGGCCGGCAGGACCTTCAGCCTGGCCCAGGAAGAAAGCGGCTGCTCAAAGACCATCACCCAGTCGGAACTTCCGCCTTTCTCGGCCGTAAGTTCCAGCCGGAGCGGTTTCCCTGGCTCCAGGAAACGACGAGGGACGGTCAGGAAGAAATAGCCGAATAGCTCGTCAAACTGGTCAACCAGAGCTGTTCTGAAAGTAAGTCCCAGACCTTCCGGACCGAGAACTGTCCACTCTCTTCTGGCCGGGTTTTCTGAAGTGGTGAATTCCAGGGCTTGAGCCCCGTTGACCTTAAGGTAAAAGCGATGACTGCCCTTGCCCGTGGCCAGGCCACCCATGAAGACAAAGACCGCAGCGGAAGCGCTGAAATCGGCCGGGACAACCTGTGTTTCCCAGACTGATTTCATTGTGCCGTCGCTGGCTCTGACCAGCAGGGCCGGTAGCTGATCGGGATAGGGTGAATGATAAAAAATTTTCTGGCTTTCTATGGTTCTCTGGTAGCCGTTAAGCCAGGCTTCTGCCGGGGGTTGGGCCCGAAGACCTGCCAGGCTTAACATAACCAGGGCCAGGACTCCCGGTACGCTTCTAAAGCCAGATTTTTCTTTAAGACTCATGTCTGAACCCTGCCTCTTTTTATTGCTCAATTTTGTATTTTTTATTAAACCGAATTGCCGCTTGAGCCCAGACGGCCGCCTCAGGCCAGCTTCCTGATGATGCTCTTGATTTCTTTCTTAAAATTTTCTATTAAACGCCGGCTGCGGACCGGCGACCGGGATTCAGCCAGCAGCCTGATGATGGGTTCGGTATTGGACGGCCTGATATGGACCCAGGAGTCGGGCCAGCTTATTTTAATTCCATCCAGGGTGGAAATATTTTCAGACTGATAGCGTCGTCTCAATTCAACCAGCGCCCGGAAGGCCAGTTCAGCCGGGCAGTCCATTTTATCCTTCAACAGGTGATACTTCTTAAATTCAGCGGCCGTCTCCGACAGTGGCTTCTGGTTCTCGGCCAGCATTTCCAGCATTAGGCCGGCTGCGGTTAGAGAATCACGGCAGGGGTGGATTTCCGGCCAGATGACTCCGCCGTTACCTTCGCCGCCGATGACCGCGCCCTGCTCCAGTATGGCTTCGACCACGTTGATTTCTCCGATCCTGGTCCTGATGACCGGAACCCGGTACCTGGCCGCCAGTTCGTCTATGGCCATGGAAGCTGAGAGATTTACGGCCACCGGGCCACGCTTCTTACCGAGCACATGGGCCACTGCCAGAATCAGGGTCAGGTCTTCTCCCAGGGGGCGACCCCTTTCATCCACCAGGGCCAGGCGGTCGGCGTCGGCATCCTGGGCCAGGCCCAGGTCAGCCCTGAATTCTTTAACCCGGCGGGAGAGCTCTTTGAGGTTTTCCGGGACTGGCTCCGACTGATGGGCAAAGCTCCCGCTGAGGTCGGTGTTGATGAGAAGAGTCTCGCAGCCGAGTTCCCTGAGAAGCTGGGGCAGGAGCGTGGCGCCGGCCCCGTTGGCGCAATCAGCCACCACCCGGAACCCACGGCGGCGGATGGCTTTAACTTTAAGTCGCGACAGAATTTTTTCAAGGTGGAGCTCCCCGGCCTTTTTCTCCTGGAGCGGGGCCTTGATTCTTTCGGCCGCCACGAAGGTGAATTCTCCCTGGTGGAATATGTCCAGGAATTCTTCCACCTGGGAGCGACGGAGGTAAAGCCCCTCCGGCCCGATGAATTTAAGCCCGTTCCATTCCGGGGGGTTATGACTGGCGGTGATTACCACCGCCCCCCGGACCTGTTTCTCGCGGGTGAGGAAAAGAATGGTGGGGATGGGAAGCACGCCGACTTCAACCGGCTGGCAGCCGGTGGCCAGCAACCCGCTCAGGACGGCCTTTTTGAGCATGGTGCCCGAGGGTCTGGTATCCTGCCCGACCAGGACCTGTCCCGGTCCGAGGTAGGTGCCGAAGGCCGAGGCGAACCGGGCGGCAATCTGAGGGGTCAGGCTTTCTCCGATAATTCCCCGGACGCCGGAGATGCTAACCTTGAGTGGAAATCTCTTTTTCATGTTTTACCCGAGTAATCGGTTAAGGAAAGCTACCACCCTGTCTACCTCGAGCTGGGCCCTGGTGGCCGAAGGGCTTTCGGCAATTATCCTGATTAGGGGCTCGGTGCTGGAAGCCCTGATGTGCACCCAGGCCTCTTTCAGGGTAACGTGCAATCCATCGAGGAGATTGATTTCAGCCCGGGGGTAAAGTTTTCTGGTTTCAGCCACCAGCGAGTGCAGGCGGTGGGGCGGGCAGACTATTTTATCCTTGACTATATGATAGCGGGGAAGAGCTTTTACCAGCTCTGAAAGTTTTTTTTGCTTAACGGCCATCGCTTCCAGGACCAGGCCCATGACCGCAAAGCCATCAAAGGCCGGCTGAAAGCGGCGGAGGGCCAGCCCGCCGCTGCCCTCTCCGGCCAGGGCCCCGTCTTCCTGGAGCATCGTCTGGACGAGGGCCGACTGGCCAACCCTGGTTCTGATGACCGGGACCCGGGACCTGGCCGCCACTTCTTCAATCATGCGGGAGGTGGAAAGGCTGGTGATGACCGGTCCCGGCTGCTGCTCTAAGTAATAACCGGCCACAACCGGCAGGGTGTATTCTTCCGACAGGGTTTCCCCGGTCTCGGCCACCAGGGAGACGCGGCTGACGTCGCTGTTAAGAAGAAAGCCCACGCTGGCCCCGGTGGCCCTGACCAGCGAGGACACCTCACCGGCATTCCTGGGGCGCGGTTCCGGTTCGTGGGGAAAATAGCCGCTGGGCTCGTTGTTGACGGCCACCAGCTCGCAACCCAGGGATTGGAAAAACTTGTTGACCAGCCCGGCCCCGGCCCCGTTGCAGGGGTCGACCACCACCTTGAACCTGGCCCGGCTGATTTCTTCCGTTCGCAGCCGGCGGCTCAACCAGGAAAAATAGACCTCTTCCGCGTTAAGCTCATTGACCACTGCCGGGGATTTTTTAAGCTTCTGGTGGGCAAAATGCCCCAGGTGGTAAATATCGAGCAGCTCCGAACCCTGGAATTCGTTGAGGTAGGTGCCCTGGCTGTTGATGAAATTCAGGGCATTCCACTCGGCCGGGTTGTGCCCGGCGGTGATGGCAATGGCCCCGGCGGCCCGGTGCTGCTTCACCAGGAACTGGATGATGGGGGTGGGGCAGATTCCAAGATTGACAACTTCGTGACCGGTGGAGAGAAGGGCCGAGACCGCCGCTTCCTGCACCATCAACCCTGATTTCCGGCTGTCGCGGCCTGCCAGGACCTTTCCGGCCGGCAGCATGGTTCCAAAAGCTGAAGCAAAATCTATGACCAGTTCTGGAGTGATGGTCTGTCCGACGATGCCGCGGACGCCGGAGATGTTTAGTTTTAGCAATTTCATGGCTGAATGTTATCAATTTACCATCAGGCACCATTTTTATCAATTGAATTAACCCGTTAAACAGGCCTGGCAGTCCGGGACCTCTTGTTCAGGAATGCTCAAGGACCTGCCTTCAGCGGTTTGCAGTCAGACCAGATCAGGCCAGGGCCGGGCGGTCACTCCCGGGACGGCAGGTCTGAAGAGTTGGGTTCACTAAATCTTAAGGCTTTAATTCACAGGCAAGGTTTATCTGGGGGTAAAAGGGTTAAACCAGGAAACAGCTAACATTGGCTTCCTGAAAAAATAACCCGGAGTTGTTGAATGACAAGAAAATCAGAAGCTGCTCTGAACTAATTCTGACCCGAATTTATTATCAATCAACACGGCGGCCCGGCTGGCTTTTATGATTTCTTGAAAGCGCGGACTCTTCGGGCGGCCGGTTTGCGGGCGTAATCCATCAGGATGCAGGACATAAGCTTTATTCCCAGTCCAATCGCCTTTTCATCGGCCACAAAGGTGGGGGAGTGGACTGAGGTCCTTTCCAGGTGGGGCGGAACCACCCCCAGCGACAGCATCACCGCCGGTATTTCCCTGGCAAAATAGCTGAAATCCTCGCCGCCCATCTCCGGCCGGTCCTTAATCAGCCTGTCAGGTCCGCCCAGGACGGCCTCGGCCGTCGGCCTGATAGCTTCGAGCAGTTCGGGGTGGTTGTAAAGAGACGGCGTGCCGAACTGGTAGTCCAGCTCGAAGGGAGCTCCATGAGACTGGCAGATGCCGGTAATGGTCCTGGTTATTTTTTTCTTGAGGCGCTCTCTATGCTCATCTCCGTAGCTTCTGACGGTGGCCCTGAGCTCGGCCTTTTTCGGAATGATGTTGGTGGCCGTGCCGGCATGAAAGTAGCCCACGGTGATGACGGTGTGGTCGTGAACGTCTATTTCCCGGCTGACCATGGCCTGCAGGGCCAGGACGACGTGGCTTCCGACGACAATCGGGTCGACACACTGGTCGGGGTCGGCTCCGTGGCAACCTTCGGAATAAATATTCAGGAAAAAGGTGTCGCAGTTGGCCCCGGAATAGCCCGGAACATAATGAACGTAACCGGCCTTGAGGGTATCGTCCACGTGGAAAGCAAAAATGGCCTCGGGACGGTAATCGCGGAAGACTCCGTCCTGAATCATTTTCTGGGCGCCGTCGCCCCATTCTTCAGCCGGCTGAGCTATGAACAGGATGGTGCCCGTGACCTGGTTTTTCATCTGGCTGAGAACTGAAGCCACACCCAGCAGCATGGCCGTATGGATATCGTGGCCGCAGGCATGCATCAGGCCGGTCTCCTGGCCGTTTATGATTACCTTTTCCTTGGAGGCAAAGGGCAGGTCGGTTTCCTCGGTGATGGCCAGGGCATCCATGTCGCCGCGCATGGCCAGAACCGGCCCGGGCAGTCCTCCTTTAAGCACACCAAGGACTCCGGTCCCGCCGATTTCCGTCCGGACTTCCAGTCCAAGCTTGCGGAAATAATCAGCCACTATGCCTGCGGTTCGCCTTTCCTGGAAAGCCAGCTCGGGGTGGGCATGGAGGTCCCGCCTGATAGCGATTATTTCCGGCTCAACCCTGACTGCAAGTTCCTTGATTTTCTGGTAATAGGCGGGGGGTTTTGCCTGGCCGACCGCCAGGAGTGGAGCCGGGGCTGCCAGAATCATCAAAATTAAAGTAAGAACGAGATAAATTCTTTCCAGCCTGGTTGCAGGTTTCATGGCATATTCCAGATAAAATCAAAATTAAAGGTTTGATTTTACTTCCGGGAGGGGAAAAAATACAGAAAAAATTTTTCAATTTTTTCCGGAAAGAGGCGACTAAATGAGTAGGAAATCCTCCCGAGGAGGGCAGGGGAGAAGGACTCTCGGGGGGCGTCCTTCTCCGGTCAATCTTACGCCTTGGATGGAGGCCCTCCTCTTTTTAAATCTCTGCTAATAATATCCAACTTTTGTCAGCAAAAATCAACTGGAAAATGTGCAAAAATTAATTTTTTATGGACTTAATTCCGGCGGTTATTGTATCATCTTTATACCCTGTTATGCCCTTGAAACGGAGGAATAAATGGACGTCAAAAAATTTATCGAGCGCCAGGTAGAGGAAATAAAAGAAACAGTAGGCAGGGATAAAGCTATCTCCGCCCTCTCTGGTGGAGTGGATAGCTCGGTGGCCACCCTGCTGGCCCACCGGGCCCTTGGTTCGCAGCTCAAGACCATCTTTATTGACCACGGGCTGATGAGAGAAAAAGAACCGGAAGAGGTCAGGGCTACCTTTGCCCGCCTGGGCATAGAACTGGAAATAGTGGATGCCAGTAACGAATTTTTCGAAGCTCTGAAGGGAAAGACTGACCCGGAAGAAAAAAGGAAAGCCTTCCGCAATACTTTCTACAAGGTCTTTGGCCGCCAGGTTCTGAAGAGTAAGGCCAGGTACCTGATCCAGGGGACCATAGCCGCCGACATTATTGAAACCAGGCGCGGGGTTAAGACCCAGCATAACATCCTGGAGCAGATCGGGATTGACCCGGAAAAAGGCTTCGGCTTCAAGATAATCGAGCCCTTAAAAGAATTGTTCAAGCATGAGGTACGGGAAGTCGGCCGGGCCCTGGGCCTGCCCGAGCTGATTTTCAAAAGGATGCCCTTTCCCGGCCCGGCCCTGGCCACCAGGGTCATCGGCGAGGTCACCCCGGAGCGTGTGGAGCTGGTCCGCAGGGCCACCAGGATTGTGGAAGAAGAGCTGGCTCCCCTCCAGCCTTTCCAGGCTTTTGCCGTATTGATGAACGACATGGGGACCGGGGTGGAGGAAGGCAGGAGAAAATTTGGCAACATAATCATCGTCAGGTCGGTGGAAAGCCTGGATGCCATGACCGCCCAGCCGACTCCTGTTCCCTGGGACGTCCTGACCAGGCTGGCCAGCCGCATTACCAGGGAGATTCCGTCGGTGGTGCGGGTAGCCTACGAGATTACTCCCAAGCCGCCGGCCACCATAGAATACATCTGACGACGGCGGGCGGTGCCACCGGAACCAGGCCGGTTAGGTTTTGTCATGAGGTCTTTTTAAAGAGGCCGACATGGGTGGCGGTTTCCAGACACGGCCGGGCCCTCTGAGCTTAACATCGCCGAATCCTTTGACATATGAACAATCATTCATATATTAAAAAGCCTGAAAGGAGGAGCCATGCCTTTCATCGGAAAGAGAAATCCTGACAACCCCACTCTGGGAGTATTCGTGCCCTGCGACCCCAGGATTGACGAAACCTCCAGGACCAGGGCTTTCAACATCGGCCGGATGACCGCCCGGCTGCTGGCCCGGCATCTTCGCCTGCCAGACGGAGCCGCACCCAACGTCTTCTATTGCTCCCGCCTGGTGGACTCGGAGAGCACGGCTGATTCCGGGGCCAGGGAAATGAAAGAGGCCGGCGTGGCCGGCCTCTTCATCGTCCCTGACACCTGGTTTTTCCCCGGGAAATCGGCCCTGGCCCTGACCGCCCATTTCCCGGTTGACACCCCGCTGGCCTGCGTCGGCGGCAATAATGCCCCGAAGCCGGGAGTGGTGGGGATAGACGCCCTGGTCGGGGCCTATGCCCAGACCGGCCGGCTCTGCCAGATGATAATTGGCAACATGCCGGAAACCGGTCTGGAACCGGAATTTGACCAGCAGACTGCCGAGCAAATCGTGGACCTCGGTTATGCCATGCTGGCCCGGGTGGCTCTGCGCGGCAAAAGATACGTTGCCATTGACACCGATTCCATGCAGATGGAAACGGCCCTGAACCATGTTCATGCCGCCAGGAAATTTTTTGGCCTGGAATCAACTCGCGAGTCGATGAAGCTTTTTGCCGACATGTTGCATAAGAAGGGTGGCTATGACCCGGAAGAGCTGAAAGCCCTGCGGGACTGGGTGGTGAATGTCAAGTTCAAGAACCGGATTTTTACCAACACCGAAGAAATAATAAATTCCAGAAAGAACCTGCTCACCGGGCTGGACCGGGTCAAGCCGCCGTCCCTGACCGCCGAAGATAAGAAAAAGCTGGATGAAGGCCTTGCCCTTTACCTGATCATCAGGAATTACCTCAGAGACGTTAAGGCCGTGGGCGGAGGCTGGACCAGCCAGTTAGCCTGGGGTTCTGACCGGCGGGGGATTCCCCTGACCACGGCCGACATTGCCGAATCCCTGTTTAATTCAACCGAAGACCACACCGGTAAAAAGCCGGTCATTCCCTTTGCCACCGAGAATGACATCCAGGCCCTGCTGACCATGATCTGTTATTGTTACCTGAGCGGGGGACAGCCGACGCTGTTCATGGATTTCCGCAAGGTCTACGAACCCCGGGAAATCAGGAAGAAGGCCAGAGAGCTTGAGGTCGACCTGGCTTCGTTCGAGAACGAGGGCTGGATGCAGCGCGGCTTTGTTGACGGCAACAACTCCGGCTCGGCTTCGCTTGATTATGCCGGGGAAGCCTTCTTATTCAAGGCAATTGAATATTACTTCCCGGGACTGGGATTTTCTGTAAGTTATCTTTCCCCGGCTGGCATCAGGGGACTGGCCGGACGCCTGGCTTATTCCGACCTGAGTGGCCTGTTTACCATGGTCCAGGGCGAAGCCGAGAGCGTCTCGCTGCCGCCGCTTCTGGCGGAAGAAGTCTGCCGGGCTTCAGATTATTCCTGGCCTCACACCTTCGTGACTTATGACCACCTGCCGGCCAGTCTGGTCAAGATGGGCATGCCGGCCAACCATTTCCACATGGTGACCGGGCTCAACCGCCGGCGCTGGCAGTACTTCTCCGATTATGCCTGCGTCCTGAACTACCGCTGGGAGAACCTGCCTGAGTACCAGGAAGGCCTCGACCGGCCGCTGCCCATGCTCTACCGGCTGAACGGCGGCGAGACCCAGGCCAAGCTGCTGCAGGCCAGGCGGATGTAGCAGGGATGCGGGGCTGGCCCGTACGTCTGGATAAGCCTTTGGTAGGGGCACATGAGCTGTAGCCATGCATCCGGGAACCAGTCCCGTCGGTTCCCCCGCTCAGAAAGCGGGTCCCCCTCCACTATGGAAGCCCGGCGATAGCTCGTGTGCCCTTTGCGCAGCGGAATAAGTTTTTGCTTAATGATATTTAAGTCCGGCAATCGCCACGACTCATTATTTCGGTTGTCGCCATGCGTTCGGGAACCAGTCCCGTCGGTTCCTGCACTCCATTTAATTTAAGGTTCCCCTCCGTTTTCGGTGTCCGGTGGCAATCTGAGTGCCGTTTATTCGGTGAAACAATCTCTTTACTTACAGCTTAATGGCCCGGCAATCGCCACGACTTATTATCAGCCACTTGCCGCCTGCTGCCGGGAATCCTTTTACCTGCAGAATTTCAAGGTTTTAGCGGAAAAGTAAGGAACTTTTACCCGGATTGCGGCCTTGAAGCGCAAAAGGAGAAACAGTTGGCGAACAAGCGCTGGCAAAAGATTGTGAATTTCCTGTAAGATTTTCCGAGATGCGACGATTGGGCGAGGATTTTGCCATATCACCTGAGGCTTTTCAGCCAAAAGTGTGGTAGATAAAGAGGGGGAGGATGGCAGTCGGGATAAATGATTGACAGCCAGGAAAGAATCTGGTATTTTTTTAGCCTTGCGGCGCTATCGTCTAGAGGCCTAGGACGGGTGGTTCTCAGCCATCAAACCGGGGTTCGAATCCCCGTAGCGCTGCTTTTCTTATTTATGGGGGAGTGCTTCCAGTTTAGCCTTGTAGGCTGTCTCGTCCACTATCCCGAAAGTCAGGTCCTTGTTCAGATTTTCTAAGGCCTGCACGTACTGGTTGTTCTGATAGGTTGCGGGGTTAAGTTTCCAGGTGTTGGGCGGGGAGAAGGTGAAAACATAATACACAAAATACTTATCGTAGGGATAGACCCAGATTTCGGCGGTGTTAGCCTGAATGTCTTCGTTGGTCCGGTCGCCCATTTCCCGGCTGCCGGTGGCTCCCGTGGTCTGCTGAACGGTTGTCGCCCAGTCGGTGTTCTGCCGGTAATCTATGGAAGCCGGAGGGCCGTTCAGAAGGTAAACCCGGGCCCGGTCGGTATTCCAGGGCTGGGACCTGTTTTCGGTCTTGTAAACCCGCTCTATGTAAGCAATACGGGTGTCAAATTGCTCCCTGGCCACGGGCTGCCGGGCTTCCCAGAAAAGGGTCTGGAATTGCACCCGGCCCTCGGTAGTGAGCTTTTTATAGGCTTCTCTTTCAAAGTCCTGCATGATGAAGTAATGTTTGGCATACCAGGAGTCCCTTGAGGGCAGCATGCTGACTCCGCAGGCTGAAGAAAGAATAAAAACCAGCGCCAGGACTAAAAGAATTTTTTTATTCATTTATGTGCTCCTTTTTCCCAATTTATAAATTAACACCCGGTATAATTAAAGTCAAATTCATGGATGTTTCCTTCCAGTCTTTTGCTTCGCCTGGCGGAATCTGTTAACATATAAATAGCAACATGAAACGGGGAAGAGTCATGCTATCTCTGGCTATGGCCGCGGTTTTGATGGCCGGTCTCATTCTATTTTCAAGTCCAATCGGCCTGAACCAGATCCGAGGGGTAAGGGAGTTTCAGAAGGGAGTGGCCTTCACCGGATATACCCGCGAGGCCTATAACGGCTGGCAGGCTGAAGAATCTCTCCGGAATCTCAAGAAGACCAATGCCACCTGGGTCAGCCTGCTGGTAACGGGTTACCAGGACAACGTCTATTCAACCGTCATCGATTACAGCGGGGCTTACACTCCTAACGACGATTCCGTGGTGCACATGATCAATTATGCCCATCAGCTGGGCTTGAAGGTCATGCTCAAACCGCACGTCGACCTGCTCAACGACCCCGATCACTGGCGCGGGCAGATCGGTTTGTATTTCAACGAGGCGTCCTGGCAGCAGTGGCTGAGCTCCTACCGTCAATTCATACTTCACTATGCCGGAATCGCCGCGGCCACCGGCGCCGAGCAGTTCTCCGTTGGCTGCGAGCTCGACGGCACCGTGGCCCGGGCCCAGGACTGGCGGCAGATTATCGCTGAGGTCAGGCAGGTTTACCCCGGCACCCTGGTCTATGCCGATGATCAGGTGGAAAGCAAGCCGGAAGCGGTGACTTTCTGGGATGCCCTGGATTTAATAGGGCAGGATCTTTACCCCACCCTGACTTCCAGGACCAATCCCTCGGTTTCTGACCTCTGTTATGGCTGGGCCCGGCTGCTGGTTAAAATCAAGGCTCTGTCGGAGAAATGGGGGAAACCGGTGCTGATCACTGAAATCGGCTACCGCAGCGTCCAGGGGGCGGCCCATAATCCCTGGGACTGGCAGAAGGAAGGCCCGGTCGACCTGGTGGTACAGCGCAAGTGTTACGAAGCCGCCCTGCGGATGGTGGCCGGCCGGCCCTACCTGGCCGGCATGTACTGGTGGCAGTGGTTTCCCGACCTGAGCATCGGCGGTCCCGACGATACCAGCTATTCTCCTTTCGGGAAGCCGGCAGAAAGAGTTCTTCGCCTGCGTTTCCTGCTGCCGATGTGAGACCTTTGGAAAGAACTCCAGCCTGTTTCGCCCCGGTTATGGCAGGCCTTTGGGATTTCCCGATACTGGCTCTTCTTAAAAAATTAGCTGGTGATAATTTATAATCTCATAAGGTAGAAAAGGCTGATAAATTATTATTCCTGATAGTCTTAGGCCCGATCACAAAACCCGGCAGGCAGTCTCTTTGTTTTGATTTTTGGCCCTGAATCTTTGGCTTATCCCGGTGCAATCTTTGAGTTGCTTTCCCGGATATTCTGGGTATTATCAACTAATTTTTATCAACTAATAATAGGGTGATAAGACCCGGAATTAAAACACTCTCTTTTGACAAACCGGAAGCAAATTGATAATTCTAATCCTTCATGGCTTTAAGGAGTAATTCGAACCAGGTGGAAATCATGGAGAAACTTATTGAGAACGTCAGGAAGAGCTTCGAGAAAAAATTCGGACGGAAACCGTTGCTTCTGGCCTCACCCGGCAGAATCAACCTGATAGGCGAGCATACCGATTACAACGAGGGTTTCGTGCTTCCCGGGGCCACCGACCGGGCTGTAATCTTTGCCCTGGCTCCGCGTGAAGATCGAAGCTGCCGTTTTTACTCGCTGGATTTTGACCAGGATTATGTCACCGACCTGGACCATCTTCATAAGTCGGAGTGGCGCTGGCCGGATTATCTCCAGGGAGTGCTGGACCAGTTTCTTAAGGGTGGCTACTCGCTGCGGGGCCTGGATCTGGCCTTCGGCGGCAACGTGCCCATAGGCGGCGGCATGTCATCTTCGGCCGCGGTGGAAGGCGGGCTGGCCTTTGCTATCAACCATCTCTTCGACCTCAACCTGGACCTGCTGTCGCTGGCCCTGCTGGCCCAGAGAGCCGAGAATGAATTCGTCGGGCTGAGATGCGGCATCATGGACATGTATGCCAACCTTCACGGGCAGCCGGGGAAAGTTATGAAAATAGACTGCCGCCACCTGGTGCACGAGTACTATCCTTTTGACCGGCCCGAGCTCAGGGTGGTAATCAGCGATACCTTGGTCCGGCGCGAACTGGCTTCCTCCGAGTATAACGTCCGCCGGCGCCAGTGCGAGCAGGGGGTCAGCCTTCTGCGGCGGCATTACCCTGAAATAAAAAGCCTGCGCGATGTCAGCCTGGAGATGCTGGAAGAGCACCGCGTGGAATTTGACCCCGTGGTCTGGAAGAGGTGCGCCTATGTGGTCCGCGAAAATGCCCGGGTGGACCTGGCCTGCGGCGACCTTCTCCGCCAAGATTTTAATTCTTTCGGGGAAAGGATGAAAGAATCACACCGCGGTCTGCGCGATGAATACGAAGTCAGCTCGCCCGAATTAAACCTGCTGGTGGAATCGGCCCTGGCCGTTCCCGGAGTGCTGGGTTCCAGGATGATGGGAGCCGGCTTCGGCGGCTGCACCATCAGCCTGGTGGAAGCCGGGGCTGTCGAAGAATTCAAGTCCAGGGTTTCCGCCGACTACCGCCGGGAAACCGGGCGAGAACCGGCCATCCACGTGGTCAGAATAGAAGCCGGGACCAGGATTATTGAAGACTGAAAAAACCAAAATAATTCCGGTATCAAATTTATAGGTTTTGAAGACTCTGGCTTTTTACCGGGATTCTTAATGAGACAGGCATCGAGATTCTGATGGTAAAGGCTGAAACGACCGGATGAGCCCGCTATCGACTTTCTGAATTCAATCGAGACCTGAGGAGCTTCAATTCAGAGAAGGCCAGCTTCCACCCAATTTTTTCTTCTAAACACTGCCTATCTGACGAATTTAAAAAGGTGGCAGCTCCGGAGGGGAGGAGCTGCCTTTGTCAATACAAGAAGGAGGGTTTTGGGGGAGATTGGCTGGGAAGCTAGGATTCGAACCTAGATAACATGATCCAGAGTCATGTGTCCTACCGTTGGACGACTTCCCAGCGCTTGCTTAAATATAGCCAATTTTGTTCGATTTTTCAAGGGCTGGCCGCAGATTGAAGCCCGGGGTGCTTGCCTGTATAATAGAAAGCTGAAATTTTCGCGGCGGGACGAGTACCGGGATGACCAGGGGCCGGCTTAACTACCTGATAATTTTGCTTTTGACCGCCGTCTTTCTCTATTTTTTCTTTAAGAGCGTCCACTGGAATGAGGTCTGGGGGTATCTCCGGGAGTTCCGGCTGCTGTTCCTCATCCTGACCATATTGCTGGGCCCGCTTCACCTGGTAACCAGGTCAATTAGGTGGAAATTCCTGCTCCATCCGGTCAAGCCCGACCTCAGGTTCGGCAAGGCGGTTGAGGCCACCACCGTCGGTTTCACCGTGACCCTGCTCTTTCCGGCCAGGGTGGGCGAGGTGGTCAGACCCATTTACCTGGCCAGGGCCGAGAACCTCAGCGCCGGTTACCTGATGGGGACGATAGTGGTGGAAAGGGCCTTTGACCTGTTCACCAACTGCTTTCTCCTGGGCGCTTTCCTGCTGACCAGGCCCTTTTTCCGGCATAACCTGGAACTTCAGCCCGAAACGCTCCTCCGGCTTTACTTCTGGGGTAAGCTCGGGCTGGGACTGGCCGCAGTGTTCTTCCTGATTATCATAACCCTGTATTTCTTGAAGGACCGGGCCAGCGGCCTGTTCCGGTTCATTGGCCGTCCCTTCCCCGTTAGGGTCAGGCCGGGCATAGAGAAGTTTGGCCTGGAGTTCATAGAGGGTTTGAAGTTCTTCCATTCTTTCTGGCGCCTGCTTGGCTATTTCGGCCTGTCGCTGGTGGTCTGGCTGGGCATATCGCTCCTGTACTGGGTGTTCTATACCGGTTACGGCCTGAAAATTCCCTATTTTTTCATCGTCCCCTATATTTTCCTGACGATGATCGGGGCTTCCATTCCCACCCCGGGCATGGCTGGCGGGTTTGATTACTTCAGCAAGCTGGCCCTGACCAGCCTGTACGGGATGGACCCTGACCGGGCCGTGGGGTTGACCATCGTCATCCATTCCCTGCAGTTCGTGGTGACATGCCTCCTCGGTTATGTTATATTATGGAAAAACGGCCTGAGCCTGTTACAGGCCAGGAAAATGGGAGAAGGACAGAGCTGATGCGCTGCCCCTACTGCGGATTTCTGGAGAGCAAGGTCATCGATTCCAGGGAAAGCCAGAAAGGCATGTCCATCAGGCGCCGGCGGGAATGCCTGTCCTGCAAGAAGCGCTTTACCACTTACGAGCGGCTGGAACAGCTGCCCTATATGGTGGTAAAGAAGGACGGCACCCGGCAGCCGTTCGACAGCCAGAAGTTGCTCCGCGGAATAATGAAGGCCTGTGAGAAAAGGCCGATCCAGATCAGCCAGCTGGAGGAGATCGTGGAAGAGATTGAATCCATTCTCCAGGACCGGCCGGACAAGGAAATGGAATCCTCGGAAATAGGCCAGATAGTCATGGAAAGGCTCAAGGCACTGGATAAGGTTGCCTACATCAGGTTTGCCTCGGTCTACCGCGAATTCAAGGATGTGGTAGAATTTAAGCATGTGCTGGAAAACCTGCTCAAAGAAAAATAAAGCCAGCATTCTCTGACTCCGATGAAAAAGAAAATCAAACCGGTGGCCAGAATTTTCAGGGTGGAAACTAAGATCAAAGGCTCAGGCGGCGAAATCATGTTCAGGCGGGAAAGCCCGGGCAGCCCCTACTTAGCCTGGGAGCCAGCGGCTGACGTCTACGAAAAGGATGAGGAAGTGGTGGTCGAGGTAGAGGTGCCCGGAGTCCCGGCCAGGAACCTGCGGATTGTCCAGCGGGGCAACCGCCTGGAGGTCAGCGGCCTGAAGAAAGAAATGGTGGAAGCTTCGCGGTTACGCTTCCACCGCCTGGAAAGGGAGATGGGTTTCTTTCACAAGGAGATTGTTCTGCCGGTCTGGGTCTCTGCGGAAGACACCCGGGCCTTGCTGGAGAACGGAGTGCTGACAATTATTCTCAGAAAGCAAAAGAAAACGACCAGAGAAATCGAGGTTAAGGTCCAGTCAAAAAAGGACGAAGGTCAAGGAGGTTGAAGATGTCCGAGTTCGATAATTCCCCGGAAGAAGCGGTTAACGGACTGACCGAAGAACAGCAGCAGAAACTGCAGATCCCGGATAAGCTCCCTGTTCTTTTACTCAGGGACGTGGTGATCTTTCCCTACATGATTGCCCCGCTGTATGTCGGCCGGGAGAAGTCCAAGGCGGCCATAGATTACAGCCTGTCCACTAACCGCATGATCCTGCTGCTCACCCAGAAGGACACGGAGATTGAAGAGCCCAAGAGGGATGACGTCTTTGAAGTGGGCACGGTGGCCCTGATCATGCGCATGCTCAAGCTTCCCGACGGACGCATCAGGATTCTGGCCCAGGGGCTGGTCCGGGCCAGGATTGAGACTTTTGAGGATGAAGGTCCTTTCATCCAGGCCAGGATAGTGACCCTGCAGGAGCCCGAGGCGGCCGAAAAGACCATCGAGCTGGAGGCCCTCATCCGGAATGTCCGCTCCGGCCTGGAAAAAGCGGCTTCCCTGGGGAAATCCATCCAGCCCGAAATCCTGGTCATTGCCGCCAACCTGGAGGATGCCGGCCGGCTGGCCGACCTGACTGCCTCCAACCTGGAGCTCAAGGTCAAGGAAGCCCAGGAAGTCCTGGAAATCGTCGATCCCGGGCTGAGGCTGAAGAGAGTTTACGAGCTCCTGGTCCGCGAGCTGGAGCTCCTGGAAATGCAGTCCAGAATTTCCAACGAAGCCCGGGGCGAGCTGGACAAGCTGCAGCGCCAGTATTTTTTGCGGCAGCAGATGAAAGCCATCCAGAAGGAGCTGGGCGAAGGCTCGGAGCTGCAGGAAGAAATCAAAACCTACCAGGAGAAGCTGAAAAAACTCAGGGTCAGCGACGAGGTGCGGGAGGAGCTGGAAAAGCAGATCAACCGCCTGGGCCAGATGCACCCCGAGTCGGCCGAAACAGCCGTCATCAGGAATTACCTGGACTGGATGTTTTCTCTGCCCTGGGATATCAGCACCAAGGACAACCTTGACTTAAAGGCAGCCAGGAAAATCCTGGACGAGGACCACTACGGCCTGGAAAAGGTCAAGGAAAGAATCATAGAATACCTGAGTGTCAGGAAGCTTTCCAAGAAACTGAAGGGCCCGATCCTGTGCTTTGTCGGCCCGCCAGGCGTGGGCAAGACCTCGCTCGGAAAGTCCATAGCCCGGGCCCTCGGCCGGAAGTTCGTCCGGATTTCCCTGGGCGGGGTTCACGATGAAGCCGAAATCCGAGGCCACCGCCGGACCTATGTCGGGGCCATGCCCGGGAAGATTATCCAGGGCCTGCGCCGGGCCGGTTCCAACAACCCGGTGTTCATGATGGACGAGGTGGATAAAATCGGGGCCGATTTCCGGGGCGACCCGTCCTCGGCCCTGCTGGAAGTCCTTGACCCCGAGCAGAACAACAACTTTTTCGACCATTACCTGGGAGTTCCATTCGATCTGTCCAGGGTCATGTTCATAACCACGGCCAACCTGCTCGACCCCATCCAGCCAGCTTTCCGGGACCGGATGGAAGTCATCGAGCTTCCAGGCTATACCGAGGAAGAGAAGTTGCAGATTGCCGTCCGGCATCTTATTCCCAAGCAGATTGCCGAGCACGCTCTGAAACCAGAGTCCATAGACATTTCCGAGGCGGCGGTTAAAGCCATAATTTCCCAGTACACCCGGGAAGCCGGCGTCCGGAACCTGGAAAGGGAAATTGCCACCGTCTGTCGCAAGGTGGCCCGGCAGATTGCCGAGGGCAAGAAGAGAAAGGTCAGAGTGACCGCTCAGAACATAGAAAAGTTCCTGGGTCCTCCGAAGATTTTCCGCGACCAGCTCACCAAGAAAGACCAGGTGGGCGTGGCCACCGGTGTGGCCTGGACGGCGGCCGGCGGTGAAATCCTGTTTGTAGAGGCCACCAGGATGCAGGGCAAGGGGAACCTGATGCTGACCGGCTCCCTGGGAGAGGTGATGAAAGAATCGGCCCAGGCCGCCCTGAGCTATGCCCGGGCCCATGCCCGCGAGTTTGGAATCGACCCCAAAATTTTCATGGAAAATGATTTTCATATCCACATACCGGAAGGGGCCATTCCCAAGGACGGACCCTCGGCCGGGGTAACAATAGCCACCTCTTTCATCTCGGTCTGCACCAACATACCGGTCCGCTGGAACGTGGCCATGACCGGCGAGATAACCCTCAGGGGTAATGTCCTGCCGGTTGGCGGGATTAAAGAAAAGGTCCTGGCTGCCCAGAGAGCCGGCATCAAGAAGATGATTCTGCCGCTGCCCAACAAGAAGGACCTGGTCGACATCCCGGCCAGGATCCGCCAGGAAATGCAGTTCATCTTCGTGGAAGACATCAAGCAGGTTTTCCGGGAAGCCCTGGCCAGGCCTTTTACTCAAGAAGGAAAGGCAGTCTCAGCCAGCCCCAGGCGCCGGAAACGGGTTTCAAAAAAGGGTAAGAAGAATTAAACTGCCAGAGCCGGGACCGGTATGTCCATAAATGTTGAAGAATTTTTCTAAGCTCAGGGCTGTAGCTTACTGAAAGGCGAATCTTCTTCAATGGTCATGATAACCTAAAGGCCAGCCAGAAACGGTTCTGAATGGAGACCGGGGAGGTCTGGGACGACGGGTAGCCCGAAAATAAGGCCGATCTTTTTTTAAGTTGCCTCCGCTTTTGCTTCTTTATGTTTTGCGTTCTATTCCTCGATAATTCCCCGCCATCTTGGCAGTTCCCAAACTGGTTGATAGTGTCCGGGCAGAGAGTTGGACTCACCCGGAGGCAGAATCCTGCCCCGGGACCGTATAAAATCTGGTTTTTTCAGACCAGGAAATTGCCTTCGAATACCAGCTGGGCCGGACCGGTCTGGAAAATCCGGTCCTTTTCCCATTCCACCAGCAGCGAGCCCATGCTGGTCCAGACCCGGACTTTTCTTTCGGTCAGGCCCTTGAGTATGGCGGCCACGGCCGCGGCGCAGGAACCGCTGCCCGAGCTCAGGGTTTCGCCCACGCCCCTTTCCCAGAACAGGACCTCTATTTCCTGGCGGTTAAGGACCCGGATGAATTCAACGTTGGTTCGGTGGGGGAAGAAAGGATGATGTTCCAGTTCCTGGCCCACCTGGTGCCACTCTATCCTGGCCGGGAAGAACCTTTCCACGAAGATGCCGCAGTGGGGATTGCCGACTGAAACGCAGGTGATGTGGTAGACCCTGCGATTTATGGACAGTGGATAATCAATTATGTGCTCATGCTCCTGGCCGTCGTCAAAGGGAATGTCCCGGGAAGAGAATCGGGGTTCGCCCATTTCAGTTCTGAGCTCAAACAGGTTCCCTTCGCGTTTCACCAGCTGACAGCCACGTTCTCCGGCCACTGTTTCAAAGAAGACGTTTGTTCCCTTTACCCGTTGGCGGTAGAAGAGGTAAGCCGAGGCGCAGCGCAAACCGTTTCCCGAAATTTCGGCCTCGGAGCCGTCGGCGTTAAAGATGCGAAAGCCAAAACGCAGGGGATGATTGTGCGGGGGCTTCAGGATTATAATTCCGTCGGCCCCCACGCCGGTATGACGCTCGCACATCTGCCTGGATATTACCGGCAGGTCGGCTTCATCCACCCGGGCCGGATCATCTACCACCAGGAAATCATTGCCCAGGGCGTGAAGTTTGGCGAACTGCATCAGGGTACTCTCAGGGTGACGATAAAGTCTATCTTTTCACCGTCGCTTTCGCGGCGCACTAACAGTATGATCTCCTCCCCGGACTCGGTCTTTTTCAGGATGTCCTGAAATTCCTTGACCGAGCTGACCTTGACCCGGTTGACCTCCAGAATGATGTCGCCGGTCTGAAGTCCGGCCCTGGCGGCCGGACTGAACTGCCGGACCTCGGTGACCAGCAGGCCCTCAGTGGTGCTCAGGCCGTAGCGCCTGGCCAGCGATGGGGTAATGGCCGTTAGACCCAGGCCGACATCCTTGTCCAGGCTTTCTTTGGGACCGGGAGCCTGTTCCGGTTCCAGCTCATCCAGCCGGGCCTTGACGGTCATTTCCTTGCCGTCGCGGACAATCTTGATGGTCACCAGGTCGCCGGGTTGCAGGTCAGCCACCTTGAACCTGAGGTCCTTCCAGCTTTCCACCGGTTGGCCGTTGATTTCCACGATGACGTCGTATTTTTTGAGTCCGGCTTTCTCGGCCGGGCCCTCGGGTTCTACCTGGGAAATGATTACGCCCTTGTTGACCCTGAGGTTAAATTGCTTCTTCATCGATTCGGTGATGTCGGTACCGCGCAGGCCGAGGCGGCCCCGGACCACCCGTCCTTTTTCTTTGAGCTGGGCCACAACCTTCTTGGCCAGGTCGGAGGGGATGGCAAAGCCGATGCCGATGTTGCCGCCGCTCGGGGTCAGGATGTTGCTGTTGATGCCGATAACCTCGCCTTTAAGGTTGATCAGCGGGCCACCGCTGTTGCCGCGGTTGATGGCGGCATCAGTCTGGATAAAGTCCTGGTAGGTCGGGGTGTTGGCCCCCAGCCCCAGCTGTCGTCCCTTGGCGCTGATTATTCCGGCGGTTACCGTGTGTTCCATTCCGAAGGGGTTACCTATGGCCAGAACCCATTCGCCCACCTTGATGGCCGAGGAATCGCCCAGGACGGCATAGGGAAAATTCTTGCCCTCAACCTTGAGCAGGGCCAGGTCGGTGGCTGCATCCCGGCCGACAATCTTGGCTTCGTAGTCTTTACCTTCAATGGTGGTGACACTCACCTTGACAGACTTTTCGACTATGTGGTTGTTGGTCAGAATGTATCCATCGGGGGAGATGAAGAAACCCGAACCTTCAGCCTGGGAACGAAATTCACGCGGCTGACGATCGCGAGACCGGGGCGGAGCGCCGAAGAACCTGTCCCAGAAATCCTGGAACGGCCAGTCCTCGTCGAAACCGAAGGACCGAACCTGTTCCACTCTCTCGGTCACCACCCTGACCACGGCCGGGCCGACCTTTTCTACAACCCGAACAAAATCCTGGCCGGAGAAAAATTCTGGAGCTGGAAGGCTCCTTTCAGCTGCCAGCAGGTGATTGTTCAGGGCCGGGCCCGGTTTATTTGAATTTGTGACCGGAGCCGGCTTTTCAGGTAAAAGGAGAAAGTAGCCGGCCAGCAGAAAGCCAGCCAGAAAACTTATGGCGCCGATCCAAAGGTATTTCTTCATGATAGGCCTCCCTCGGAGATAATTAAAATTAACATAACCGGTAAGAAAATTCAACGAATCCAGGCTCCTGGCCTGGTTTATAGAATAACCAGAAGACCAGAGGGATGGTTGCATTGGCCGGGTTTAGCCGGTAAGATAGGAGAACAATGAGAATGGTGTCATGAAAGAAAAAAACCGGCTGAAAGGGAAAAAGACGGGAAGTGGGCTGTTTATCGTCTTCGAGGGAATCGACGGTTCCGGCAAGTCCACCCAGGTAGAACTTCTGGCCAGGCGGCTGCGCCGCCGGGGTCTGGAGGTGGTTACACTGAGGGAACCCACCGGGGGAAAATGGGGACAAAAGATAAGGGAGCTCTCGCTGACCAGCGGCTCGATCACTCCCGAAGAAGAACTGGAACTTTTTATCAGGGACCGGAAAGAGAACGTGTCAAAAAACATCAGGCCCGCCCTCAAAGCCGGAAAGACAGTAATCCTGGACCGTTATTATTATTCAACCCTGGCTTACCAGGGGGCCCGCGGGCTGCCGCTGGAAGAAATCTGGCGCCGGCAGCTGAGATTTGCTGTCGTCCCCGACCTGGTTTTCATCCTGGATGTCCCGGTCTCCACCGGGCTGCGCCGGATCAAGGACAGGCCGGTCATTTACGGGCATTTTGAGGAAAAAGAATATCTTAAACAGGTCCGGAAAATTTTCCTTTCTTTCCGGGACCCGCAGTGCCTGGTGGTCGACGGCCGACCCGCCCCCGCGGTCATTCACCGGAAAATCTGGTCGCATTTTCTGAAGAAATTCCCTGAGCTAAAATAAGCGGGGCTGTTTATCTTTTAATGTTATTGGCAACAACGATTGCCGGAGGGCGGTCTGGTGTCTGTCTCCTGCACCCGTAGACCCGTAGCTCAAGTGTTTCCCACGAAGGAATGGGCGGAGCGAGCCCGGGAGGTGTCGCGCCTTGACAGGACACCTGAGCCATCTGAGCTATCAAGGAAACAAATAGCAAATAGGCCAGCATAAGCCGGCAGGCATTGTTTTTTTACCCTTTAATCTGATATATTATTTTTCTTGCTGGCAGTTATAAGTTTCAGACTGGACTAAGATGCCCGAAAGAAAAAAAATCGTTTTCAAGATCAGGGTTCCACCCTTCAACCGGAAGAAAATTGTAAGCGGACTTCTGCTTTCGCTGCTGCTCCTGGTGGCCCTGGCCCTGGGTGGAATGTTCGGGGCTTACCTGGCCATAAGGGAAAACCTGCCTGATGTCGGGGAGCTGGAACAGATCAAGCCAAAAATAATTTCAGTGGTCTATGCCGACGACGGCCAGCCGACCAAAGAGTTTGCGGCCGAAAGAAGAATTCAGATCCCCTACGAAAAGATTCCCGAAACCCTTAAACAGGCCATCATCGCCACCGAGGACCCGAGGTTTTTTGCCCACCGGGGCATAGATTACCGGGGCATCCTGAGAGCACTGAAGGAAGATTTATACAGGATAATCCTGGGCAAAAGCCGGCTTCATGGGGGTAGCACCATCACCCAGCAGTTAGCCCGGAGCCTTTTTCTCTATCCCCAGCAGACCATCCGCCGCAAGCTCAAGGAAATGTTCGTGGCCATGGAAATTGAGCGACGTTATACCAAGGAAAAAATCCTGGAACTTTACTGCAACCAGTTTTACCTGGGCCATGGAACGTGGGGAGTGGAATCGGCAGCCCAGCTCTATTTCGGCAAGAGTGTCACGGAATTAACTCTGTCCGAGGCGGCCCTGCTGGCCGGTATCTTTCGTGGTCCGGCCATATATTCTCCATACAATAATCCTAAGGTAACACTCAACCGCCGCAACCACGTTCTGAACCGCCTGGCCGAAGAGGGATTCATCAGCCGGCAGCAGGCGGAGGAATTGAAGAAGCAGCCACTTGAAGTCCTGCCACTGCGGAGGCAGACGGCTGAAGCCGGCTCCTACTTTTACGAGGAAGTCAGAAAATATATTGAGCGCAAGTACGGCGACGATGCCCTCTACCGCGGTGGCCTGAAAATTTACACCACTCTTAACTCTAACTACCAGAAATATGCCGAGGAAGCGCTCGGCCGCGGCCTGCGAGTTCAGGATAAGAAGAACGGCTGGCGAAAGGACAAGCGCAACCTGCTGGCTGAGGGCAAAAGCGACCTGGAAAAAATCTGGCTTGACGACTGGGACAGCCTGGCCCCCGTCCCGGGGAAGACGGAACAGGCCATCGTCCTGGAAGCCGGGAAGACCGAAGCCAGGGTCAGGCTTAAAAATTATACCGGCCTGATGACCAGCAAGGGCATTGAGTGGACCAGGGCGCGCTACCTGAACGAGCTGATAAAGCCAGGGGATGTCATCCTGGTTGAAGTGCAGTCAGTGGATGAAGCTACCAAGATGGCCCGGGTCAATCTGGACCAGGAACCGGCGGTAGAGGGAGCCTTTATTGCCGTCGACGTGGCCACCGGCCAGATCAAGGCCATGGTCGGCGGTTATTCCTTCAAGCGCAGCCAGTTCAACCGGGCCACCCAGGCCCTGCGCCAGACCGGTTCGGCCATCAAGCCGATATTCTACACAGCTGCCCTGGAAAAGGGGTTCACCCCGGCCAGTGTCATCGTCGATGAGCCGACCAACTTCGTAGACAGGTGGACCGGCAACCCCTGGTCGCCGAAAAATTATGACGGCGAGTATCACGGGGCGGTAACCCTGAGGTCCGGGCTGGAGGGGTCCAGGAACGTGGTCACGGCCAAGCTGCTGGATTACATTTCGCCCCAGGTGGGCGTTGAATATTGCCGCAAGTTCGGACTGACTTCCACCATTTACCCCTACCTGTCGCTGGCCCTGGGAGCCTTCGAGGTCACCCTGCAGGAGCTGGTCTCGGCCTTCAGCGTTTTTCCCAACAAGGGGCTGAGGGCCCGGCCCTATTTTATCGTCAGGATTGAGGATAAAGACGGCAACGTCCTGGAGGAAAACCTGCCCCAGACCGAAGAAGTCATTTCACCCCAGATTGCCTACATGATGACCTACCTGCTGCAGGGCGTTGTCCAGAGGGGAACGGCGGCCGCAGCCGCATCGCTCAACTGGCCGCTGGGGGGCAAGACCGGCACCACCAACAAGTTCACCGATGCCTGGTTCATCGGTTTTTCGCCCTCGCTGTGCGCCGGGGTCTGGGTGGGTTATGACACCAAGATAAGCCTTGGCAACCGGCAGTCCGGGGCAGTGGTGGCCCTGCCTGTCTGGCGTGATTTCTTCGCCCGGGTGATTGAAGAAAAGAAGAAAGAATTTGTCGCTTCCTATCCTGAAATATCTCCGGGGGCTGAAACAGGAACCGTAACCAACCCGGAAGCCATCCTGATTGAAGATTTCGAGGTTCCGCCCAACCTGGTCTTCGTGACCATAGACCGCAAGACCGGGCTGCTGGCCTCGCCCGTCTGCAAGTATCCCTTCCAGGAAGTCTTCCTGCCCGGAACCGAGCCCAACCGCTATTGCTCGCTGCAGGACCACCTGCGGGTCCTGGATTATTACTCGGAACGAAAGGCCCGGGAAGAGAGGGGAGATCGCGACTGATTGCCGGACAGGGGAAAGTGAGACAATATATGAAGATTTATTCATATATTAATCAGGCCCGCTGCAATACCTGAAAGTCTTGAAGAATTCAAAGATTTTAAGTAGAGGTTTAAATTTTCAGAAAAAGCCTGAAAGTCAGAAGGTTAGAGAGAACGGGATTTTAGCTCCGGGTGCCAGCCCGGCCTGATACCTGGTAGTAAGTTCCCTGATGGTTCTGCCGACTGCCCTGACAGGCCAGAAGAACTGCTAAACTAAAAATCCGGAAGTTGATTTCTGGTATGGACCTTTAAGCTGCTGCCCGAACTTCCGGTCCCGGGCCAGGCAATAGCCCGGACTTCCCCCCTCCCAACCACGACATTCTTAAAAAAGTACCTTACTCTGGTCGGGGTTCTTAGGTCCTATTTCTTGCGGCTGACTGAGCCTGACCTTGACGAAGAGCTGAGCGACGAACCGCTGGAGCCGGAACCTCTGCTAAATGAACCGATCCTGGAGGAGCCTGAGCTGGAGGAACCAATTCTGGAATAACCGGAGCCGGGGCCCGAGGAATGCGACCGGGTGCTGGAAAGGTTTGAGCTGCGGGGCGAGCTGAGGCGGGAGGGAGAATAGTGTTCGTTTATGGAGCTGGTCGACGACCTGGATAGAGTGCTGCCGTAGCTTCTGCCGGGGGCAGTTGAAGGCGGGCTGTAGCTTTGGCCCGGCGTCAGATAGCCGGAGCTGTAGCCGCTCGCCGGCCGGCTGAGGCTACGGGAGCTCAGGCTCGAGGACGAAGGATAGGTTCTGATGGTCCGGTCGGAGTCAGCCGGGCTGTATGAACGGGCGGCCAGGGGAGAAGGCGAATCATCTTTTTTAATTTTTCTGGGAGTCACCTTGCCGGAAGCCGGGGTGCTTTTTGAAGGTTTGGCCGATGTGGAGCTTTTATCTCCGCCCTGGTTTTTGGGCTGAATTGTTTTTCCCTTTTCGCTTGAAGCCTGAGCCGGTTTTTCTCCCGTCTTGGTGGCCGGACGGAGACGTTCTGGACTGGCTGTGCTCGTATCCCTGCTCCCGGAAATTCTTCCAGGTGTTCCGGTCAAACCCTGTTTCAGGCCGGTGCCCTGGCTGTCCTGCCTGACCAGGACCCGCTTCCCATCCAGTTTCTCCACTGTCAGCTTAGAGCCTTCCGGGCGAAAGGGGAGTTGCCGGCTGGTCAGGCTGATCTTCTTATTTTCAAGGTTGGTCGCTCTGAGGTTTTCGGGTCGCAGGGCAGCCCGGGAAATGTCGCGGGCCCGCAGCTGGTCTTTTCTGACCACAACCAGGGCCCGGGAATGAATCGGGTAGTGACCCACGTACCTGGCGTAAAAAACATTGTTGATCACAACCACCGGGTATCCGTACCAGCCGAGCGGAGCCCAGCAGAAATAATCCATGTCCCACCACCAGCTGACCCAGGCCGGACCCCAGGCATAATGGGGAATCCAGTACCAGCCGAGGCCCACGGCCCAGTGCCAGCGCCCGTAGTGGAAAGCCACCCAGCCCCAGGGCTCGTAAGGAACCCAGGTCCAGCCGGTCAGAGGCACCCAGACCCAGCGGCCGTAATAGTAGGGTCGCCAGTCATCGGCCACACCCCGCGGCACCCAGACGTAACCGTAAGGAGCCAGGTAGACCCAGTCGCCGTATTGATTGAGCTCGCCTTCATACTCGGCCAGGTCTTCGGGCAGATAACGCCTGGCGTAGAGGCGGCTGGTCTGCTGGTCGCGGGCCTGGTTCCAGCGGTCGAAGCCGTCGTCAGCCACCGGGCGGAAACCAGCAGGCCTGGAAGAGAAGCGGCCCTCGGCCATTTCCAGGCGCTGCTCGCCCTTCACCAGGTAAGAATTCTGCTCGCCGGCCGCTTCCACCAGCCCCTTGAAGACCAGGATTTCGGTGCCGCGGCCTTCTTCCACGTCGATTCTGAAGATGCCCTTTTCCAGGACATAGAAGGAAGAATCGGGGGTATGAATTTCAATTCCCTTTTCCCGCTTGAGGTTGTTGATGGCGAAATAGACATGGCCTGACCAGACGCGAAATCTTACCAGGTCGTTATCCCTGCGGGGCAGGCTCATGATATCCAGTTTGGTATCGTTATCAAGGCGCAGGTAATTTCGACGGCCGAACTGAATCTCCATCCGCCCTTCGGACGTCACCAGGCGGTCGCCTTCGGCCACCGGGTCGTTGACCACGGCTTCCTCGTAGCCGATATCGGCCGCTCTCTGGATAAAAGCTTTGCCCTCAAGGAAGCTGACCCGGCCGATCGACTCGCTGGTATATTTAGTTTCTTCCTGGGTCTGTTCTACCTGGGGCGGCTGTTCCTGGGCCCGGGTGGGGGCGTAGAAAGCCAGGAGTAGAATTAATCCCGCAATCAGGAAAAATCTCTTGTTTCTCATCTTAAGCTCCTTTACACCCGAAATTAATGCATAATTTGTGCCAGTTTTGGGGGCAAATTAACAGGGGAAAACGGCCGCTCCCGGAAGAAAAGGTGTCTATTCTGGATGACGCCTGTCATCTAATCAGTCGTTTTGCCCGGGAATAAGCAAGTTTCCGGGCCTGATGCTTTGTAAGAGGTGGCCGGTTTTGCGTTCTGAACATTGCCCCGGCTTCCGATGCCTTAACGGGTTCCCATCTTTTCATGTTCTGGCCGAAGCCAGCCCTGCGGCCTGCGCAGATAGGATTAAGGGGATTCTGGTATAGCAAGTTTTTTTTTATTTGCCATTCCGAAAAGACTCCGGCTTCCTAAATCTCAGGTATGTCCTTCCAGTAGTTGCGAAAAATCTTCAGGTAGGGCCTTATTTCTCCGGCCAGAGCCTGAGGGCAGGAAATATCGGGAAGCTCACGTTTTTTAGCCTCGCTGAGCCTCAGGCAGACCTCTTCCACCCCGTCTTTTAGCTCTTTCAGGTTATATCCACCTTCCAGGAAGATTATTTGGCGACCTGAAGCCCAGCGTCCTGCTATCTCGGTCAGCACCTGGCTGATATCCCCGCAGCCTTCGGCCGTAAGCTCCATTCGCCCCAGCGGGTCCCACTTCATGATGTCAAATCCGGCCGAAACCAGGACGAACTCCGGCTGGTAGCTCTCAGCCACCGGCAGAATGGCTTTCTGAAAGATATAAAGGTAATCTTCATCGGTTTTTCCCGCCCGGAGCGGAAAGTTAAGGTTAAAGCCCAGCCCATCCTTTTCGCCGACCTCGGAGGCGGAACCGGTGCCCGGGAAAAGCGGGCTCTGGTGGAGGGAGATGTAAAGAACCTCCGGCGTGGCGTAGAAAGTCTTCTGGGTGCCGTTGCCGTGGTGCAAATCCCAATCAACTACCAGGATTTTCCTGATTCCTCGCCGGCGCCTGAGGAATTCGGCGGTGATGGCGATATTGTTGAAGAAGCAGAAACCCATGGGCCGGTGGGCCTCGGCGTGGTGCCCTGGAGGCCGGACCAGGGCGAAGGCGTTGTCCAGCTTTCCCTCCAGGATCAGGTCGGCGGCGGTCAGCCCCGCCCCGGCGGCCAGGCAGGCCGCTTCGTAAGTATGAGGGCCGGCGATGGTATCCGGGTCAAACGGGAAATAAGAATCCTGGCCAGATGTCTCCGCCAGAAAATCCACGTATTCCCTGAGGTGCACCATCTCAATTTCTTCGCGGGTAGCCGGCCTGGGTTCGATGATGGAAAATCCGGGCCTGAGCTTCTTCTCCAGGAGCTCGTGCAGGGCGATAATCCGCAGCGGACTTTCTATGTGCTCCTCGCCCATCTGGTGCAGGGCAAAGCGCCTGTCAAAAACAATTCCGGTTTTCATCCGCTCGAATCATTTTTTCGGGAAGAAAGTGGCCAGCTCTTCTTCGCCCGGTTTTTTGGTCAGCAGGCTGACCACGATGAGGCTCAGCAAAGAAACGGCCAGAGCCGGGAAAATCAGGGGTATGCCCCAGGGGTCGCCTTCCGGGACTTTCTCCGGCGGCAGGACCTCGGCCAGGACCTTCATCCCGACGCTGACCACCGTGCCGGAAATGATGGAAGCCAGCCCGCCAGCCCTGGTGGCCCTTTTCCAGGCCAGGGCGGCGATCAGGGCCGGGGTGATGGCCACCCCGTAGATGGTGTAGGCGAAGTAGCTCATCTCCAGCACCGATTTCAGGCGCAGGGCAAAGAAAAAGGCAATAACCCCGATTATCACGATGAACAGTTTCTGCAGGGCCACTAACTTGCGGTCTTCGGCCGAACGATTGATGAACCTCTGGTAGATGTCGCGGATGAGGTTGCTGGAGGGGGAGAGGAGGTAATTCATGCCGGTGGAAATGACCACGGCGCAGGCCGCCCCCAGCAGCAGCACGCCGATGGGCGGCGGCACCAGGTTGCGGGCGGCCAGCAGCACCACCTTCCCGCCTTCCTTGGGAATGCTGAGGTTTATCTGATCCTTGAACATGCTGTAGGAAAAAACGGCGATTATGACCACCACGGTTTCCACGAAGACCGTCCCTATGGTCCAGAAGACCACCGCCTTCTTGGCGTCCCTGGGGCTGCGGGCGCTGTAGAATTTCTGGTACATGCTCTGGACGCCCAGCAGCAGGAACATGGTCGATAGGAAGTAGCCCAGGGCCTTGAGGGTGGGGTTGGCTCCAAATTGCTCGTTGACCACGGCAAAATATCCCGGGGACAGGCTGGCCTGGGCTCCGCTCAGGCCGCCGGCCGCGGCATAGACAAAGGGCACCGACAGCAGGCAGGCCAGGACGATGATTATTCCGTTGGGCAGGTCGGTGTAAGCCACGGCCACCATCCCGCCCAGGGCGGTGAACAGGATGACAAAGGTGGCGGCCAGGTAAATTCCCATCCTGTCAGAAATCGCCCCGTCGGTGGCCACGTTCAGGATGAAACCACCGGCCACAAACTGGTAGGAGACGATCGCCGTGAAGGAAATCACCAGGGCGATGGCCCCGAACAGGCGGGCCAGTGGTCCGTACCTGACTTCCAGGATGTCGCCGATGGTATACTGGCCGAAGGTCTGGATCTTGGCGGCCAGGAAATAGATGATGATGATACCAACCCAGGCTCCGGCCGCCAGCCACAGGGCTGAAAACCCGGCCTTGGAGGCGAACTCCGCACCGGAGATGAAAGTGCCAGAGCCAATCCAGGTGCAGATCAGGGTGAAGACCATGACCGACCACTTGAGCTTGCGGCCGGCCACCATGAAATCCTCCTGGCTCTTGACTTTTTTGGCCCGGAGGAAGTTGATTACGGTTAGAACCAGCAGATAACCCAGGATGATGTAGAGATAAAAGGTCATGAGGCCTCCTTGCAGTTTGCAGAGTTCTGGCAAAATACAGAGAAATTCAGGGCTGGATGAGGGGAGGAAAGCCAGCAACCTGTTAACGAAAACATCGTAAGTGATATTATCTTAAACCCGCGGTTTCAGTCAAAAGATTTATTCTTTCCGGCAGAGCCGTGGGGCCGGTGTGACCGGTTTGATAACAAAGGAAATAAGGCGGCGGTGTTTTTTAGACCCGGTGCCAATCTTATGGTCGGAAGAGGGTACAAAAGAACAGGTAGATAATGCGGCAGGCACGAGAAAAAGATATATTCTCCAGTAAAAAATTTAATTAGCCTTCTGGAATAAATCGCCGGCCCATAAAAACATTCGCCATCTGATTGAGAACTGGTGTACAGAGTATATCTGCGATTTATCCAGGAGAGTGAGCCCGGTTTGTAAAATAGTTCGCAGGCATGAAAGCGCTGGGTCAAGCAACTCTTTTCTTATTTAACCCGTTTTCGTCTCTGGCTCATTTACCCGTTCCGTCAGATGTGTGTATACGCTCTTATAAAACCATGAGCCTGTCCCCCGGCCTGATCCGGGGGAATGAGCCGTCGAATCTTCTCCCCTTTTAAACAAAAAACGAAAGAAACGAGGTGTTTGCTCACTATGGCTCAAAGAGATTACAGGGGATGGCCGGGAACATTGCTAATGTTTGTATTGGGTCAAGACATCCGTGACATTTTCAGTCTGGGTTTTTGAGAACAAGCTTTGCCTGATGACCGATCCCGATGATTGCCAGATAAGACGACTGAAATGTGTAAATGTTAATCCTCTCAGGGTTGGAGAGATTTGATTTATAGAATCCGGGGGTGTCACCAGTGCCTCGGAGCCAGCACTATGGGATTTATGAGGGAGGAAAATCAACTTAAGGCGAGGTCAGGGTGGTTAGCGAAGGAGCCAGAATAAACAGAAAAATAAACATGGTTGCTATGAACCTGGATAGGTTACCTTGGCCATTGGCGAAGGGACTTTTAGGAAGATGGCCAAAAGTTCTCAGGCTCCTTTCTCAGTGTCTTCTATGGGCTCAATCTCGTCTTCTGATGTGGTGGAGTTTGGTCCATGATCCTGACTCCCGGCTTCGGGTGGAACTGCCGGTTCATTGCCGGTTCCTGCTTCCTCTTCCTGGCTCCCGGCTTCTTTTCTCTCCATCCTGACCGAGTAGACTCTGGTGACGTTGGGCTCTTCCATGGTAGTGCCGTAGATGTAATCGGCCACTTCCATGGTCTTGTAGTTGTGGGTGATGATTATGAACTGGGTCTGGTGCTTGATGGCCTTCATCAGGTTGAGGAAGCGGCCTAAGTTTACCTCATCCAGGGCGGCGTCGACCTCGTCCAGGATGCAGAACGGCGACGGCTTGTAGCGGAAAAGGGCAAACAGGAAGGCCAGGCTGGTCAGTGATTTCTCTCCGCCAGAAAGCAGGGTCAGGTTCTGCAGCCTCTTTCCGGGTGGCTGGGCCACGATTTCCACTCCGCTTTCCAGCGGGTTTTCCGGTTCCAGCAGCTTGACCTCGGCCGTGCCCCCGCGAAAAAGCAGGGCGAAGATTTCCTGGAAGTTCTTGTTGACTTCTTCCAGAGCCTTGAGGAACTGGTTCTTGCTTTCCTCGTCTATTTTCTTGATGGCTTCCTGGGTGGAGCTGATCGAGTCGCGCAGGTCCTGCCGCTGCTGGATGAGAAAATCATATCTCTTTTTCTGTTCTATGTACTCTTCCTCGGCCATCATGTTGACCTGGCGCAGGCGCTGCAGGGTGTCACCAACAGTCTCCAGCTCCTTTTCCAGTTCTTCGTCGCTCAGCTCGCGGGCCGGTACCGGCGGCTTGCCCCTTCTTCTTTCCCTGGGCTTTTCTTCCGCTTTTTCTGCGGATTTCTCTTCAGTTTTTTCTTCAGTAACTTCGGCCGCTTCTTCCTCAACTTCCTCGGCTTCATCGGGAAGGTCCCGGGCCTGCACCTCGCTGACTGCACCCGACCCGGCTTCCTGGAATTGGCTCTCTATTTCCTGCCTGAGTTCCAGCAGGTTTTTCTTCAGCTCCTGCCAGCAGGTCTCTTCCAGGTTGACCCGGTCCCTTTCCACCTCGGCCCGGCGGATTTCCAGCCTGGTTTTTTCCTGGCGTGCTTTTTCCTCCTCTGCCCTCAGCTCCCGCAACCGGGCCTCCATCTCTTCCAGCTCTTTCTGAAGTTCGGGGACCTGCCGGTCCTGCTCCATCAGCCCTTCTTCTTCTTTCCGGGCTTCGGTTTCGAGCCGGGCGGCTTTCTGTTTCAGTTCTTCTATCAACCGGGCCAGCCGTTCTTTCTCCTCCTGGCCGGTATAAACTTCCATCTCCAGGACTCCCAGCTTGGTGGTGATGGCCTGGTGCCTTTTTTCCAGGGCCTGCAGGCTGCTCCGGTTGCCGCTGATTTTTTCCTGGAGAAGGTTGAATTCGGAGCGAAGCTGGTAGGCTTTTTCTTCTTCGGCCTTCAGGTTTTCCCTGGCCAGATTTAAGGCTTTTTCTTTTTCTCTTATATTCTGTTTGATTTCTTCCAGCCCGGCCTCCAGGCTCTGGAGCCCGCGGAGGACTTCTTCTTTTTTAAGCCGCAGGGCTTCTTTTTCTTGCTGCTGGATTTTCTCTTCCCGCTCCACTATTTCCAGGGCGGTGGAGATTTTCTGGAGCTCTAAGCTGACGAACCTGTTTTCCCGCTCCAGGTCGGATATTTTCTTTTCGGTCTCCAGCAGGCGGTTCCTGGCCTCTTCTAAGTTTTTCTCCAGGGTGCTCCGTTCTCCGCTTAAATTTTCGATTTCCCTGAGCAGCGGTTCTTTTTCAGCTTCCAGCTTCTGCAATTCCTGGAGCAGGCGTCTTTTTTCCTGGCTGAGGGTGAACAACCCTTCTTTTTTCTGACCGGTCTTGAGCAGGCCGGAGGACTGGAGCAGGTCGCCTTCGACCGTGATGTAGTTGAAATCGGGATATTGCTCCCAGAGCCTGACTGCGGTCAGCACATCTTTGACGATGACCGCCTCCGGCAGGGAAGAAGTGTATTTTTCCAGTCCGGACCTGACTTTGATTTTCTGCTTCAACAGGCCCAGGACTCCGACCTGGCGGAGGAGACTGTCCGGTACCTGGTGGGCCGGTTTTTCCGATAGCAGGAGTAATGTCCGGCGGTCTCCGGCCGGTATATTCTCCTTGAATTGTTCCAGGAGAAATGCCTGGGCCCTGGCTTCTTCTTTCCAGAAAAGGTCGAACAGGCCTGTCGCCTCTTCTGGAATTTCCACCAGTTCGGAAAACCAGCCCAGGGCTCCCGGGACGAGGGCGCGGTCGGCAGGGTTGCGCTCCACCTCGGCTATCTTTTCCAGGGCCTGAAGCTGGTGGCCGGTTTCTTCTATTTTCCGGTTGAGCCGGGAAAGATTTTCTTCCAGCCTGGCCAGTCTGTCATTAAGTCCGTTTAAGTTCCCGGTAAGCCCGGCCAGATCCGCCTGCTGCCGGTTTTTTTCCTGCCGGGCCTGTTCGAGCTCGTTTCTGAGGTCGACCAGCCGGTTTTCAACCTGGCGCTTCTGGGCCTGGTAATCATCTTTTTCCCGGGCGAGTTTTTCCGCCTGCTTCAGGAAAAGTTCCAGCTCCTTTTCCAGGCGGTAAAAGTTGTTGCGGATTTCGGTGGCTTCCTGGATTTTTTGAATCTGCTGGCGGCGCAACCCGGTCAGAAGCTCTTCTTCGGCGGTGGTCAGCCGGGCCGCTTGTTCCAGGGCTGCCCTCTTTTCTTCGACCTGGACGGTGGTTACTTCCAGCAGTTTTTGCAGTTCGGCCAGCTTAGCCACGATTCCGGCTTTCTCTTCTTCCAGGGACTTCTTTTCGTTCTGGAGCTCAACCCGGTCAGCCTCGGCCTTCTGCCTGGAGGTCTCCAGGTATTCCAGGCGCTTGCTTTCCCGCTCTATTTCGCCTTCGAGCCGTGATAGCTGCGATTTCAGGTTGAAGGTCCGTTCCTGGCGGTCCTTGAGCTGCTTTTCCAGGTCCCAGAGCTCTTTTCTCTTTCTGGCCAGCTTCTTTTCCTCTTCCCGGACGGCCTCCAGGGCTTTCTGCTCCCGGGCTTCTGCTTCCTGCAGGTGGCCCTGAATTTCTTCCAGGGAATTCTCCAGCTGTTTCATCCGCCGGTAGAAATGGTGGGTGGTGAGCTCACGCAGTCTTTCGCGAAGACGGCGGACGCGGGCGGCGGCCAGAGCCTGGCGGTAAAGGGAGTTCTTGGATTTCTCAACTTCAATGATGATGTCTTCCAGGCGGATGAGATTTTGCTCGCTCGATTCCAGCTTGTTCTGGGCCTGCCTTTTCTTGTCCTTATAATAGGCGGTGCCGGCTGCTTCCTCGATCAGCATCCGCTTTTCCTGGGGCCTGGAAGTGACAAAGGAACCTATGGCTCCCTGTTCTATGACAAAATATTCTTTCTCGCCAATTGAATGTTTCCAGAGCTCATCCTGGATATCCTTCAGTCGTACGGCCTTGCCGTTCAGACGGTATTCGCTTTCGCCCGAGCGGAAGACCCGGTGCGAGATGACCAGTTCTTCTTCGTTCCCCAGAGTGATGACGCCGTCGGCCATGCTCAGCGGGGGGCGCCTGGCGTTGCCGTTAAAGATGAAATCCTCGGTCCGGTCGCCGCGGACGGATTTGAGGCGCAACCCGCCCAGCACCCAGAGGATGCCGTCAACGATGTTGCTCTTGCCGGTGCCGTTGGGGCCGACGATGGCCGTAATGCCGGGGTGGAAGAGGATCCTGGTGCGGTCGGGGAAAGATTTGAAACCCTGAACTTCCAGTTTTTTTATGAACATCTGGCCTTAGTCCTTCCTGAATTCAGCCGGCGGTTTTTCTGGGGGTTGGTCCTTGCCCGCAGAAGCCTTAGTTCCTACCACCAGCCGGGCCTGGCTTTAAGATGAGTATTGTAATCAATTAGGGGGAGTTTTTGAAGGGCAGGACTGATTTTTTATGGTAAAGTGACCGTCGGGCAGCGTTGTGGCCGTTCGGGGGGCTGTGCTATAATCTTCTGCCTGAGGCCTTGAAGAAGCCAGCGTAGCTCAGCCGGCAGAGCAGCTGATTCGTAATCAGCGGGTCGGAGGTTCGAATCCTCTCGCTGGCTTTCCTTCTTTACATCTGGTTTTTTCATCTCCCTGAGGGTTAAAAAATATCACCCCCCTAATCATCAGGAGGGGGTATTGCCCTGGTTCCGGGATGGGTTAAGCTGGAGGTGAACGCAGCACTACAGAGGCGTAAGCAAGGGTAAAAGAGGCCATGTCAGAAAAAACCGGAATCGGCAAGCTGGCGGCAGGGATTTTCTTGCTGATAATGATAATTTTACTGGCCGGTTCCCTTATTGCCCAGCCCAGGAAGTACCAGGTAGTGGCTTCCGAGGCCAGGCTGCACCTGGAGCCAAGCGAAAGTAGCCCGGTAGTGGTCAGCGTACCGCGGGGAGCCATTCTGGCCCAGGCCAGCGCCGTCAGGTTCCGGCACAACTGGATTTTTGTCTACTATTATCACCCGGAGAAACAGAAGACCCTGGCCGGCTACATCTGGGAACCGCCGCTGAGAAAGCTATTCCCAACGGTCAACGCCAGGCTTATCTACAACGGAGAAAGCGTGGCCGAACCGGGCGAGCTGGATTTCAGCCAGGAACTGAAATTCCCCTATCTGTGGGGAATGCCACCTGAAAAGCTGCTGGAAGTTGAAGGCCAGCCCCTGACCCGGGAGAAGTCTGGCGAATCTGAGATTCTTCAGTATCAACGGGAAATAATGAACCGCCGCTGCCTGGTGGAGTATGTTTTCATCCGGGGTGAGCTGACCGCGGCCCGCTTTTTCATGATTGATACATTTACAGACAATAATTACTACATCACTGATTTTATAAAAGCCAAAAATTACCTGGTGCAGAGATTCGGGCTTCCGGTTGACGAACAGACCGTCTGGCACGATTCCACCTTTAAGGAACGGCAGGAACTCTGGGGCCGGGCCCTGGGCTCGGGCCTGTTGGAGTTCCGCTCGAGCTGGGTGGTCGGTGAGACCGAGGTAGAACTGGTGCTGACCGGCTCGGACAATCGCGTGGCTTTTATGGCCGAGTGCGTCGGCCAGAAATACAAGAGCTTTTTCTCCCATTGACCCCCTTTTACCCCCTATAAACCCCTCCTTTCTCGCCCCTTTTCCGGAAGGAAGGGGGGCGTCTATTTTGGGGGGGGTGGGTGATTGGAGGGACGGGAAGAAGTCCCGTCGGTTCCACCTGACCCTTATAACCGTAATTTCAAATTAACCTCTGCTATCTCCTTCGAGCAATATCCAGCCCGGATTTTATAATTTTGGGATAAAACTTATAAAATGAATGATAAAAACATTTATTTTATTAAATAAAACAGAAGATCGGTCCCGCTGAGTTCAGTGTGAAAGGCAGAGCCTTTGATGTGCAGAGTCTTTTAACGCTCAATGCTCGGTTCAAGGTGGATATTTTTATTTGATTCAGGCGGCGGGCGTGGGTCACAAATAAAACAAAATAGAAATGGGAGTTAAAACAGGTAATAATGAAGCCAACTCAGATTATAAAGACCCTCACTCTTCCGAATAAGAGGCTTATTCCCGGCTTTATCTAATGCGGATAAAGGGTTTCAGGTCTCTTTCTGGGTAAAGGTCAGGGAGACGCGGTTGCGGCCAAGCCACTTACTGTGCAGCATGAGCTGTTCGGCCCGCTTGACCAGGGATTCCACCGTGTCGAACCTCTGGACCAGGCTGGCTCCCATGGAAATGGTGGCATTAAGCAAGCCCGTTTCCACGGTAATGTAAGATTCTGCCACCAGCAGCCGCAGCTTATTGGCCACGATGTCCAGGCGGTTTTCGTCTATGTTGAGCAGGCAGATTATGAATTCTTCGTTGTCCCAGCGGGCGACCATGTCCAGGTAACGGATATTTTTTTGCAGGGTTCGGGCTATCATCCGGATGAGCTTGGCTCCGTTGAACCGGCCGAACCGTTCCTGCACCTTGTTGTAATTGTCAATGTCAGCGAAAATCAGGCCGAACGGGATGTTATATTTCTGGTATTCGGCGATCTTGTTCTTGAGATAAATCTCCATGTAGAGTCGATTGGGAATTCCTGTGTCGATATCGAGAAGCTGCATCTTTTCCAGCTCCGGAACGCGCAGCGGAATGGTAATGGCTGGCGAGGCGCTGGTAAAGACCTGAGCCACGCCGACAGCCTGGCCGTCTGAATTAAGCGCCGGGAGGGCTTTTAACCTGACCGGGAGTCTATAACCGGCTTTGTTCTGAATAAATACCTCCACCACCTGGGGTTTTCTCTCCCTGAGGACTTTTTCGCACAGGCAGTTTTCTGCGCAAAGGCTCTGGCCGGCGTAGTCGGTGTAGAGCGCCGGCTCGTCCTGGCACGACCTCCCCAGCATCTCTTCCCTGGCGAAGCCGGTCAGGTCTTCTGCCGCCTTGTTCCAGAAGACTATTTTTTTATCATGGTCAAGCAGGGCGCAGCCGTCGGCCGTATAGTCCAGGAGCTGGTTGAGAAAATCACCTTTAACCTTTTCGAAAATTTCTGGAGATATTTTTTCAGCCATCTATCGCTTCCTTGCCTTGAGAACGGTCAGGCTCATTTTCCTGAGCTTGAGCACTCTTTTATTTTTATCTTATAGATAAAGATGTTGCTTTTGCCCGTCGTAAAAGCAACAAACAAATCATGATCAACCCGTCGGGCTTCCGTTCCAGAATTGCCCGGGCCTTTTATTATTTTCTATAAAGCCAGGTCTGTTTTCAACATATTTTTTACGACCTTTAGAGTGGCTTGGAATAGTGATAATACTGCCTGGCGTAATAGCCTTCCTGTTCCAGGAGGCTAACGCCGTTGATGATCACCCCCAGGCAGTTTATTTTGTGGTCTTCCACCTTGTTCCGGGCCTGTTTCAGGGCATTGAGCGGCGTCTGGCCGGCCCTGACCACCATTATCAGGCCGTCAACCTGTTTGCCGAGCACCAGGGCGTCTGATACGGCCAGGATGGGAGGCGAGTCGAAAAGCACAAAGTCAAATTGCTGCTTCAGAAAGTTGATGAAGGCTTTCATCTTGTCGGAGAACATTATCTCCAGCGGGTCGGTAGGAGTTATGCCCGAAGGCACCACGAACAGATTGGTGTAGGCGGTCGGACGGATTATTTCTGAAGCGTCGACGATGGCACTCAGAAAATGGGTCAGGCCCCAGGTGTAATCCAGGTTAAAGATTTCCTGCATCCGGGGCTTTCTCAGGTCTGAATCCACCACCACCACCCGCTTGTGAGCTTGAGCCAGGGCCAGGGCCAGATTGGAGATTACAGATGATTTCCCGTCCTTGCTCAGGGGGCTGGAGAGAATCAGGGCCCGGCGGGCGGGGCTATCTAACGACAGCAGCAGGGAAGTCCTGATCGAGCGGAAAGCTTCGGACTGGATGCAGCGCGGTTCGCGCTGGATGATAAGCTCGATCTGGTGGTTGTTGTGGTCAGGCTCGGCAGCGGAAGGCTGGTCGGGTTTCAACGATAGGTCCTTCGGTTTATGTGGATTGTGCTTTTTCTTCTTTTTTTCCAGAATGCCTGGTTTGCCCTTGAGCAAGCTGGACAGGGTTCGAAACTCGGCCCGGGGCCCCTTCGGCTTGTATTCTTTTTCGAAGGCCGGGATGGTGCCGATGGTGGGCCAGCCGGTGGCCTGGAGGACATCGCGGGATGACTTAACGGTGGACACCAGGTAATTGATGAAGAGGGAAGTTCCGGCTCCACCAGCCAGGGCCAGCAGGAAACCGATCAGTAAAGTCTTGCGGCGGTTGGGAAAAGAAGGGTCTACCGGTAAAGAAGCTTTATCCACTATCCAGACATTCAGGGCCTGGAGGTCTTTAAGGCGAGAGGCCAGGTCGGTTTCGCTCTGTCTCTTGGACAGGGCTTCCAGCAGGGCTTTTTTGTTTTCCGTTTCTATTTTCAGGCTGTTATAAAGGATGGCCGTGCTGTTGGCCCTGTAAGCCTGGGCCTTGAGGTCGTCTAACAGCCTCTGCAGGTTCTGTTCTTTGGCCAGAGCTCCCTGGTATTCGGCATAGGCTGTCTTGATTAAGTTTTCTTTCTCCCTGTTCAATGACTCGTAGGTAGCTTCAATCTCGGATTTGAGCTTCTGCATTTCGGGGTATTCGGGTTTAAGGGTGGCCAGCCGCCGGGCATATTCCCGGCTGAGCAGGGCGTACTGCTCGCGCAGGCGGGTAATGGCCGGGTTGGACGGGGATTCGGGCAACTCTTCCGGCCTCAGAGCTTTGAACTGGTTGTAAGTGGTGTATTTATTGACCCGATCCAGAGTGGCTGCGGTCAGGGCAGTGTTGACCTCGGTTATCTTGGAAATCAACGGGGCTTCAGCCGAGCTCAGGGGCAGGATGCCCTGGGCCGTTCCCAGCTCGGCCAGCTTCTTTTCGGCCTCTTCAATGTCTTGTCTAAGGGCTGCGATCTGGGTGCTTAAAAATTCGGTGGCCTGCTCGGAGGCGGTGTACTTGCGCTTGATCAGCATTTCTATGTAGGAATCCAGAAGGGTGTTTAGCACCTCGGCGGCCAGTCGCGGATTCTTGTGGTCAAAGCTAACCTGGATTAACTTGGTGCCGGCGATGGGGGAAACATTAAGGCTGGCGATAAATTCGTCTATGAGCCTTTCTTTGAAAACCGGGTTATCGGGTTCAATTTTTTCCGAGGCCAGCTTGACCGGAAGTCTGGGTCCCATAAATTCCGGGTGCTGGTGGAGCTGCATCTTTTCGATGACGTCTGAAGCCAGCGACCGGCTTTTAAGCAGCAGGGCGTGGCTCTGGGAATTAATTCCACCGCTAAGGCGGGATAATTCCTCAAACGGTAGCACACTCTGGGTCTCATCTATCCAGATGGTGCCTTTGGCTGAATAGATGTGCGGCGAAATAAAGATATAGACCAGGGTCAGGGTTATTATCAAGAAAGCCGTCGTCAGGCCGGTCCATTTCCACCTGAGCATGGCGTGCCAGTAATAAAGTATCTGTTCCAGCAGGTTCTGCTGGGCTGGCCTGTTTAAGTTGCCTGAAGTTAATTTATGCATGTTCTATCCTGAATATTTAATTCGTTTCTTGTTAGCTTCTCTTTTTTTCCCATTTTTTAAACTTCCCTGCTCTTATTGAGTCCATCTAAGTTAAGCTTTTGGCCTGATTCCGGTGCTACTTGACCACAATGATATCTCCATCCTGCAGGGGGAAATCAGGACGTTTGCCATCTATAATTTTTTTCAGGTTAAACCACAGGTTCTTTTCCCTGCCGGTCTGCGGGTCTTTTCTTTTAACCAGGACCTGGACGGCGTTGGCCCACTCGGTCAGGCCACCGGCCTGGGCCACGGCCTTGAGCAGGGTCAGCCCCTTTGATTCCAGGAACTGGATGGCCCCGGGATTTCTGACTTCGCCGTAGACAAAGACGGTCAGGGTCTGGTCAAAAGGTACGATAATTTCATCTTTGGGTTTTAGAATAATGTTGGCATCCTGGCTCCGCCTCATCAGGTCATCAACGCCCAGCACTATTCTTTCTTTATTGCCGTTGTCCTGCTGCCTCAAGATGTGAATTTCCTTGCCGGCCTGCTGGGTCAGACCGCCGGCTTCCGATAATATCTGGACAAGGGTGGTGGGGCCGGCCATCTCGTAAAGCCCGGGTCGACTGACCGCTCCCAGAACGGCGATCTTCTGGTGTTCCCTGATTATAACCGTAACGTGAGCACTCTTGGTGTATTTTTCATTCAGGATGGCGGCGATTCGCTTCTCAAGCTCCTGGGCGGTCAGGCCGGAGGCTGGCACCGGACCGACCACGGCTAAGGTAATGGTACCGTCTTCGGCTACCCGCACCGTCTGGTTGAGCTCGGGTAGCTCGTAGACCTTAATCTCCAGCAGGTCCTTGGCCCCGATACGGTATTCAACCACCTGGCTGGCCTGGGCCTTCTCTGCCTGCTGCCGGGCCTGGACAGGGCTCAGCCAGAAAACAAGGGCAAAAATTAGAAAAATACCACCCAAAATAGTTCTCGATCTTCTGCGCTTTTTCATTCCGCTTCTCTCCATCCGGTAGCTTTCTTATATTTTGTCGTTTTAAGCCTTTTATATTTCATATCAGCGAAGGTATTGGCAAAACATTTTCGCCGGGGACCGAGCCGAAAGTAAGGCTGAAACCGATGAAATAGCGGTTAAGTTTTTGCTCAGCGGGGAAAATTTTCCTCTGGCTCATGTTCCCGAAGAAGTTAAAATTCCATTCCTTTCCCAGCCTTATTCCCAGGTTAGCCGAAAGCGTGATGAACTTGTAGGCAGGGGACGTGGCCCAGCCTTCTCTTTCAAAGGGATACTCGGTCTGTCCGAAAGTTAGGTTATTACCCAGGCTCACCCTGTTGCTCAGGCGAAAGGTCAGCCCGCCACCGTAAATCGTGCTCAGGTAGTGCAGCAAGCTGGAGTATATGGAAACACTGAAATTCCTGGCATAATACCCCCTGGCAGTCAGCCAGCGGCTCAGAGTTATGCTTACCGAGCCATTGCCCACAATATCCGAGGCTGGCTGGTAAGTTGGGGTTTTCGGGTCAAGATAAATGTAGCCTATGCTGAAACCGCCCTGGAAGGTGGTCCCGGTCGGCGAGAGTTCGGGCGTGAATTCCAGCCCCCCGAGGACGGCATAGCTCCAGCTGTCCTTTATCTTCGATTCTATGTATTTGAAATTATAAAAACCCATCTGGCCGTTCAAGAAGAACCTGAACTTCGGGTTGGGCTGAAAATAAAGGAAAGTGTCGCCGTATATTTCCCGACGGTTTAATTCCCGGTCGAGCGAGATTCCTTCGTATTCGGCATTGCTGTAGTTATACCTGGCGGTGCGGAGCTGCCAGGCCACAGCCCCTGACCTTGAGAATTGCCAGAGCATCAGGCCATCCCAGGCCAGTTGTTCTTCCCTGATATTCAGTATAAGCTCCGGGCTGAAGCGGCGGCGACTGTTGTTATAAAAGAGTGCTGTTTTACCGTAGAATTTCTTGGAAAGGAAGTGGACCTGAGCGTGTGTCCTGTAATTAAAGGCTTTTTCCTTTTCGTTTTTGACGTAAAATGCGCCCTGGAGCTGCTGGTAGGTGTCAAAAATTATCAATTTCTTAAGCGGCACAAACCACTGGAAGGAGGGGCCGGCGGTGAAGGTGAAATCGGGGTATTCTTCGCCCCGGAAACCATAGTAGATGTCAGAATCGTAGCCTGCGTTGCCCAGAGTAAAAGCCCGGTAGCCCCTCAGTATACCCATCTTCCAGGGGGCAGCCGGCAGCAGTCCCAGGACAGAGGTAGTCATCCAGTTGGCGCTCTGGGCCCTGGCCGGGGCAGGAAAGGTTATGAAAGCAGACAGGGATAATAAAAAAACAAGGCAGGCTGCAATTTTTTCTAATTTCAATTTTTGCCCCGTTTCTTTATACCATTAAAAGCTTCAGTCTTCAATAGGCGCCTTTTCCAAACAGGACTGCCGGTATGGTCTTGAAAATTATGCTAACATCAAGCCACAGTGAAAAATTGTCGATGTATTCCAGGTCCAGCTTCATCCAGCCGTTGTGGTCTATTTCGTTACGGCCGGATATCTGCCACAGGCAGGTGATACCCGGCTTCATGGAAAAGCGACGGCGCTGCCAGACCTCGTATTTTTCCACCTCGCAGGGCACAGTCGGCCTGGGCCCGACGATGCTCATATCGCCGGCCAGGACGTTAAAGAACTGGGGGAATTCATCTATGCTGAATTTTCTCAGGAAGCGACCGACCGGAGTGATATATTTTAATTTCTTGTTCTTGAATTCAGGTGTCGTCATTTCGGCCAGGTCGTTGACCCGGGAAAGATGCTTATCGGCATCGATTCTCATCGTCCGGAACTTGAGCAGCTTAAATTTCCGTCCATGAAGACCCAGTCGCTCCTGCCTGAAAAAGACCGGGCCAGGGGAAGTAAGCTTGATGGCCACAGCTGCGGCCACGTAAATCGGGCTCAAGATGAGAATGGCCAGCGAAGAAATAAATATATCCATGGCCCGCTTGACTAAAAGCTGCCACTCACCGATGCGGACAGTGTTATAACTCAAAAGGGGTATGCCATCTATTTCGGTTATCACCGAGCGGGCAATCTTCATGTCGTAAAGGTCTATGGCTATGGAAGTTTCCTTGCCTTCCACCTCGCAGATGTGGAGGGCTTCCTGGATCTGGTTGAGCCTTGAGCGCGGCAGGACAAAAACCACCTGGTCAACCGGCACCCGGTGGAAGATATCAAGCAGATCCTTCATGCTGCCTATCACTTTAACCCCGTTTACTTCCTTTATATCCCGCTGCTCGTCGTCGTTGATGACCCCGATAACCTTGAGCCCCCAGTCGGGGTTCTTCCGTACCTTGTTTATGAATTGCTCCGCTCGATTTCCGGTTCCGACCACCAGGATATGCCGCCAGTTGTAACCCTGCTCGTGAATTTTTCTGAGGGCGGCAACGACGATGGCCCGGTCAACAAGCAGGGACAGGGTGCCGGTCACTATGAAAATGAAAAAGAAAAGCCGGCTGAGATAGGCCGCTTTCAGGACGAACAGGGCCGTTCCGTAACCAAAAAACATCAGCACAGAAGAGTTGATCACCCTGGCCGCGGTCCGATAATAAGGTTCAATTCGCAGGAACTTATAGCTTCTGCTCAGGAATAGGGCCAGGATCCAGATAAAAATTCCCAGGAAATAGGCCAGGGCATACTGATGAAAGGTGGAAAGGGGAGTGCCGCTGACTTCGGCTTCCGGAATGAGCCGGGAAAGTTTCAGGTTGACATCGAATAATTCCCTGAGGCCATAGGACAGGATATAAGCTGCGGTCAGAAATAAAATGTCAAGAAGGAAGGCAACTTCCTTTAAAAATCGGTCCCGTTCTTTCAGCATGGCCCCGTTCCCGGCTGTACCCTATGATATAAATTTATATCACAAAGTCCCGCTTATCAGTCAAGCGTGCGCAGCACCCGGGCCGGGTTGCCGGCCACCACCGTGCGCGGCGGGACATCCTTAGTAACCACCGAGCCGGCCCCGACTATGGCTTCTTCGCCGATGGTGACCCCGGCCAGGATGGTGGTGCCAGAGCCAATTGAAGCCCGCTTTTTGACGGTGGTCGGAATAACCTTCCAGTCCTGCTCGGTCTGGAGGGAACCTTCCTCGGTTGTGGCCCGTGGATAAAGGTCGTTGATAAAGGTTACGCCGTGGCCGATAAAGACCCCGTCTTCGATGGTCACGCCCTCGCAGATGAAGGTATGCGAAGAAATCTTGCAGTTTTTGCCGATGACCGCGCCCTTTTGAATTTCCACGAAGGTTCCGATCTTGGTGTTGTCGCCGATGGTGCAACCGTAGAGGTTGACGAAGGCGAAAATTTTTACGTTTTCCCCCAGCTTAACATCGGGGGCAATGCGACAGTATTCCATCAGGTCCTCCCTTTAAGCTTGAATTCTATTACTCTGTTAATTTTACCAGATGGCCCTTCTGGGCGATAGACCTGTTGGAAGCTTCGAGCAACCTGACCACCATCAGACCGGCCTGGCCGTTGTTGACAGGTTCCTTGTTCTGCTGCAGGCATTCTATGAAATAATCAACTTCTTTCTTCAGGGCCTCGGTGGGTTCCAGCTTGGGCACGTAGACGTCGCCGATGCGGTAATTAATGAGCATGTTGTGGACGTGTTCTTCTGAGGTCTGGATCTTGAGCTCCACTCCGCGGTCGTAGATTTTGACCTTTTCGTCGGCCGAAATGTCATCCCAGAGGAGCATCTTGCGGTTGCCGCTGATGATGGTGCGGCGCACCTTAACCGGGCTGAGCCAGTTGACGTGGAAATGGGCTATGAGGTGAGGGGTGTTGAAGTAAACCGTGATGTAAGCCACGTCCTCAAAATCGCCGTTGTAGTGGGAAACGCCCTGGGCCGAGACGGCCAGCGGTTTTTCCTTGATCAGGTGACACATAATTGAAAAATCATGGGGGGCTAAATCCCAGACCACGTTGACGTCGTGCTGGAAAAGGCCCAGGTTAACCCGGACCGAGTCGTAGAAGAGAATGTCTCCGAGTTCGCCCGAGTCGATGAGTTCTTTCATTTTCATGACAGCGCCGGTGAACAGAAAGGTATGGTCCACCATGATTTTTAGGTTCTTTTTGGCGGCCAGCTCGATCAGGTCTTCCGCTTCCTGGCTGTTCAGGGTGAAGGGCTTTTCCACGAAGATGTGCTTGCCGTTGAGCAGGGCCTTGCGGGCCAGGTCATAATGGCTGGAAACAGGCGTGACCACGGCCACCACATCTATTTCCGGGTCCTTGATCAGCTCGTCCGGGTTGGCATAAGCCTTGATGAAGGGGTAGGTCGAAGTAGCCACCAGCATCCGTTGTGGGCGCAGGTCACAGACGGCCGTGAGCCTGGCCTCCGGGCTGGCGTTGAAGTTTCTGGCTACGTTCGGCCCCCAGTAACCGAAACCGATAACGCCGACATTTATCATGTCTCCGCTCCCTTTTTCCGCCGGGTCCTTGGCTAAACCCGGTTGGAATAAAATTTATGCAAAGATTCCGATATATACTCTATTTGCTTCTCCGTTAACTCAGGGTACATCGGCAATGAAAGGATCTGGCCCTGGTAGGCGTAGGCCACGGGAAAATCTTCCGGCCTGTGGTTGAGGTGGGCGTAGGCCGGGGCGAAGGGGAGAGCATGGGGGTAGTGGATGTTGGTGGCGATCCCCTGAGCCTTGAGGTAATCAATCAGTTTTTCGCGCTCCGGAACCCGGATGCAGTAAATATGGAAGATGTGAGAGCAGCCTGGACGTATTCTGGGGGTGGTGATTTGAGGTATGTCGGAGAGGAGGTCGTTGAGTTTGAGTGCATGCTGGTAGCGAGCGCTGTTCCAGTCTTCAATGTATTTTAGCTTGACGCTCAGGATTGCAGCCTGCAGTCCGTCGAGGCGGCTGTTTATGCCTTCAATTTCGTGGATGTATTTTTTCCGGGAGCCATGGTTGGCGAACAGGCGGGCCCGGAGGGCAAACTCGTCGTCATTGGTGATGATGGCTCCGCCGTCGCCATAGGCCCCGAGGTTCTTTCCTGGGTAGAAGCTGAAGGTTCCGGCCAGTCCGAAGGTTCCGGTTTTCTGGCCATGGAAGGTGGCGAAGTGGGACTGGGCGCAGTCCTCGATCATGAGCAGGTGGTGGTGGTCGCAGATGGCCTTGATTTTATCTATGGCTGCCGGCTGGCCGTAAAGATGAACGGGAATGACAGCTCTGGTTTTTGCGGTGATTTTTTCTTCCAGCTTATCCGGGTTGAGGTGGTAAAACTCGTCGTTATCAACGAAGACAGGGCGGGCCCCGGCCTGAGTTATGGCTTCCGAGGTGGCGATAAAGGTGTTGGCAGCGGTGATGACCTCGTCTCCGGGTCCGATGCCGGCAGCTTTCAGGCTGATGTAAATGGCATCGGTGCCATTGGCGCAGGAAATGCAGTGATTAACGCCGTAACTGGCGGCAAAAGCCTTCTCGAAGGCTTCAACGTATTTTCCGCCGACGAAGGCGGTGTCGTTGAGGACCGACTGGATGGCAGCATCAATTTCAGTCTTGATGGATTGGTACTGGCTCTTCAGGTCAACAAAGGGGATGTTTGGCATATTGTTAATTCCCTTTCCTTCAAATGAGTTTATCTTGAGGCCTTTTGCTACGTTAAAATCCTGTTGCCCTGAATATTGACGAATACTGAACACATACTAATATACTCCACCCTCGAAAAAAAGACAATAGTCCTTTACCTTAGCTGAGGCACCCATTTGCCTTGGCCCAGTTCCTCCCGTGATTCAATAAATACAAAATCCGCTAATAAAAGTCAATAAAAATCTTCTTTCCGGCTAAGACATGGTATCCGGTCTAAGGGGTCTGTATGGGAGCGGCGGGGTGGGGCTCCGGCCACAGGGATTGGGGTTGAGGAAGCCAGGGCTTTTATAAAGTCAGTACTTGAAAAAGCGGGGCTTCCTCCCTTAAAGGTTTTGTTAAAACTTTTAATTGAA